>NZ_JBWKPF010000003.1:0-820915 GCF_059418105.1 Pseudomonas sp. GW821-FHT09C09 | reverse complement strand
AACCACTTGCGCTTCCGATCTCTCGTTAGCGGGAGGCGAATTCTACAGCGTTACACGCTGCTGTCAACACCTCTTTTCCTCCGCTTTCGATCGAGAAGACCGAACCGTCAAAAGAGCCAAACATCACCACTCTTTCAACTTCTTCCAGGCCTCGATGAACTGAAGCGAGCCGCTATCGAAACCTACTTAACTCATTGAATTTCAAGGAGTTTTCCGTTTCTACTGCGCCGGAAGTGGGGCGAATTATAGACATCTAGAATTCGCCGTCAACCCTTTATTTCAACTTTACTCGGATTTCAGGGTAATCCGTGCAAAAGCCTTCTTGCCGGCCTGGCAAACGTGAGTCGCGCCCAGCACATACATAAAGGAACGATCGACAACCTCACCATCTATACGCACACCACCGGAAGCCAGCAGATCACGAGCCGCCGCCGAGTTTTTCACCAGGCCAGCCTTATTAAGGACAGCAGCAATCGGCATATCCTCGGCAGCAGTCAGCTCAACCTCTGGCAAATCATCTGGCAGCTCGCCGTCTTTCATACGGTTACCCGCACCACGGTGAGCATTGGCAGCAGCCTCTTCCCCATGGAAGCGCGCAACAATTTCTTCAGCCAGCTTGATCTTGATGTCGCGAGGGTTGGCACCTGCCTCTACATCGGCACGGAAAGCATTGATCTCATCCATCGAACGGAAGCTGAGCAGCTCGAAGTAGCGCCACATCAACGCATCCGGAATCGAAACCAGCTTGCTGTACATGACACCCGGCGCTTCCTGGATACCGACGTAGTTGCCCAACGACTTGGACATCTTTTTAACGCCATCCAGCCCTTCGAGCAGCGGCATCGTCAGAATGCACTGAGCTTCCTGACCATAACCACGCTGCAGTTCGCGCCCCATCAGCAGGTTGAACTTCTGATCGGTACCGCCCAGCTCAACATCCGCGCGCAATGCAACCGAGTCATACCCCTGAACCAGCGGATAGAGGAACTCATGAATGGCGATTGGCTGATTGGTGGTGTAGCGCTTGTCGAAGTCATCACGCTCGAGCATACGCGCAACGGTGTACTGCGAAGTCAGACGAATAAAGTCTGCTGGCCCCATCTGATCCATCCAGGTGGAGTTGAACGCGACTTCGGTTTTCGCCGGATCAAGGATCTTGAATACCTGAGTCTTGTAGGTCTCGGCATTTTCCAGAACCTGCTCACGGGTCAGCGGCGGACGAGTTGCACTCTTGCCACTCGGATCACCGATCATTCCGGTGAAGTCACCAATCAGGAAGATCACCTGATGCCCCAATTCCTGGAACTGACGCAGCTTATTAATAAGCACAGTGTGCCCAAGGTGCAGATCCGGCGCCGTTGGATCGAAGCCGGCCTTGATTCGCAGCGGCTGGCCACGCTTGAGCTTTTCGATCAGCTCGGACTCGACCAACAATTCTTCCGCACCACGTTTAATCAGCGCTAGCTGCTCTTCAACCGACTTCATAACAGACCCGCAAGGCTCAGATTCAAAGGGAACCAACCATACAAGATCGCGCACCAATTACAAGTTTTGCCCGGCACACGGACACCAATCCACAGGCGAGATACCTGCGGACTTGCCTCAGAGATGATTTGGTTATATTTTATACAGTTATTTCATCTTCATCATGTCATTCATCTTTTCCAATTCATCTTTTCAAAGTCAAAATTACTTATGACCACTGAACCGTCTAAAGCGCCACCGCTTTACCCGAAGACCCACCTGCTTGCCGCAAGTGGGATCGCCGCCCTTCTCAGCCTGGCGCTCCTGGTATTTCCTTCCAGTGATGTTGAAGCCAAAAAGACGACCCTGAGCCTTGAACTGGAAAGTCCTGCTGAACAACTGACACAAGATCAAGACGCTGCTGACGCGGCTCAAGCCACAAATGAACCAGTAGCCTCACCCTTCGCCCAGATCGAAAACAGCGCAGAAGACACACCCGAAACCGCCCAGGCCGCACCAGCGCCTGCACCGGCCACTCCTGAAAAGAAGACCCCAGGCCACAGGGAAGTGATCGTCTCCAAGGGTGACACCCTTTCGACATTGTTCGAGAAGGTTGGCCTCCCCGCCGCTGCCGTGCACGAAGTTCTGGCCAGCGACAAACAGGCCAAGCAGTTCAGCCAGCTCAAACACGGCCAGAAACTCGAATTCGAACTCAATCCACAAGGCCAACTGACCAATCTGCACAGCAAGGTCAGCGACGTTGAAACCATCACCCTGACCAAGAACGACAAGGGTTATGTCTTCAACCGCGTTACCGCCAAGCCAACCGTTCGTACCGCCTATGTCCACGGCGTGATCAATAGCTCCCTGTCCCAGTCCGCTGCCCGCGCCGGCCTGTCCCACAGCCTGACCATGGATATGGCCAGCGTATTCGGCTACGACGTCGACTTCGCCCAGGATATCCGCCAGGGTGACGAGTTCGACGTGATCTACGAACAGAAAGTGGTCAATGGCAAAGCCGTCGGCAACGGCCCGATTCTGTCCGCCCGCTTCACCAACCGCGGCAAGACTTACACCGCCGTGCGCTACACCAACAAGCAGGGTAACAGCAGCTACTACACTGCCGACGGCAACAGCATGCGCAAGGCGTTCATCCGCACCCCGGTGGACTTCGCCCGAATCAGCTCCAAGTTCTCCATGGGTCGCAAACATCCGATCCTCAACAAGATCCGCGCCCATAAAGGTGTCGATTACGCCGCCCCACGCGGTACGCCTATCAAGGCTGCCGGTGATGGCAAAGTATTGCTGGCCGGTCGCCGCGGTGGTTACGGCAACACCGTGATCATTCAGCACGGCAATACCTACCGCACGCTGTACGGCCACATGCAAGGCTTCGCCAAAGGCGTGAAAACCGGCGGTACCGTCAAGCAGGGCCAGGTGATCGGCTACATCGGCACCACCGGCCTGTCCACCGGTCCGCACCTGCACTACGAGTTCCAGGTCAATGGCGTTCACGTCGACCCATTGGGCCAGAAGCTGCCAATGGCTGATCCGATCGCCAAATCCGAGCGCGCACGCTTCCTGGCGCAGAGCCAGCCGTTGATGGCGCGCATGGACCAAGAGAAGGCCACCATGCTGGCTTCGAGCAAGCGTTAAGCCATGGCTCTTTATATCGGCGTGATGTCCGGAACCAGCCTCGATGGTCTGGACATCGCCCTGATCGAGCAGACCTCGGCGATCAACCTGATCGCCACGCACTACATTCCCATGCCTGAATCCCTGCGCGCCGAGCTGCTTGGCTTGTGCGCCAGCGGCCCCGACGAAATTGCCCGCTCGGCCATCGCCCAGCAGAACTGGGTGAAACTTGCCGCCGAAGGCATCCACGTCCTGCTCGAACAGCAACAGCTCAAACCCGAAGCCATTCGCGCGATCGGCAGCCATGGCCAGACCATTCGCCACGAACCGGCGCGCGGTTTCACCGTACAGATCGGCAACCCTGCCCTGCTGACCGAGCTGACCGGCATTACGGTAGTGAGTGACTTTCGCAGCCGTGATGTGGCCGCCGGCGGTCAAGGCGCCCCTCTGGTTCCGGCCTTCCATGAAGCGTTGTTCGAAGAGCGTACCGGCAACCGCGCAGTCCTGAATGTCGGCGGTTTCAGCAATCTCAGTCTGATCGAGCCGAACAAGCCTGTAGCCGGTTTCGACTGCGGGCCTGGGAATGTGCTGATGGATGCGTGGATTCATCGGCAGCGTGGCGAAAACTATGATCGCAACGGTCAATGGGCAGCCAGCGGCAAGGTTGAACCGACCCTTCTCAAGGCATTGCTGAGCGATTCCTTCTTCTCGACCAAAGGCCCGAAGAGCACCGGCCGGGAAGTGTTCAACCTGCCTTGGCTGGAACAGCAACTGTCGCACCTGCCAGTTTTCGCTCCTGAAAACGTACAGGCAACGCTACTCGAGCTGACAGCGCTGACCATCGTCGAATCGCTGCAAAGCGCTCAATCAAATACTGAAGAGCTTCTGGTCTGCGGCGGCGGCGCCCACAACGCCACGCTGATGAAGCGCCTGGCCGAGCTTCTGCCCAACGCGAAAGTCGCCAGCACCGCGACTCACGGCGTCGATCCAGACTGGGTCGAAGCCATGGCCTTTGCCTGGCTGGCCCATTGCTGCCTTGAAGGCATCACTGCCAATCGCCCCAGCGTCACCGGCGCAAATGGCCTGCGCACACTTGGCGCCATCTACCCCAATTGAGATAAAACGCAGATAACAAAACGCCGCAGAACCGTGAGGTTCTGCGGCGTTTTATTGTGTACGGTGAAGCGAGATCAGATCGAGAACGAAGAACCGCAACCACAAGTCGTGGTGGCATTCGGGTTCTTGATCACGAAGCGCGAACCTTCCAGACCTTCCTGGTAGTCCACTTCGGCACCTGCCAGATACTGGAAGCTCATCGGATCAACCACCAGGCTCACACCTTCGCGCTCGACGATGGTGTCGTCCTCGGCCACATCTTCATCGAAGGTGAAGCCGTACTGAAACCCTGAACAACCGCCGCCCGTAACGAATACGCGCAGCTTCAAGCGATCATTCCCCTCTTCATCGACCAGACTCTTCACCTTGTGCGCGGCACCCTGAGTGAATTGCAAAGCCGTGGGGGTGAAGGATTCGACGCTCATGCTGACTATCTCCCGGCGTTACGCCGCCATAATGCGTGATGACGCGCATTATCCGCTTGTCCTAGAAAATCGGTCAACTATTGTTACGGTATATCAATAAAGCCATCAGCGACCCGGAATGCAAAAAGGCCCGTCAGACGGGCCTTTTCTTCATGCAAGATCAGTCTTACGGCAACATGCCCGCGTGGGACAGACCAAAGCGCTCATCCAGACCGAACAGAATGTTCATGTTCTGCACCGCCTGGCCCGACGCACCTTTGACCAGGTTATCGATCACCGAAAGCACCACTACCAGATCACCATCCTGTGGACGATGAACCGCAATACGGCAAACGTTCGCGCCTCGCACGCTGCGGGTTTCCGGATGGCTGCCGGCCGGCATCACGTCGACGAACGGTTCATTGGCATAACGCTTTTCGAACAGTGCCTGCAGATCCACCGAGCGATCCACCACGGTCGCATAGAGCGTGGAATGAATGCCACGAATCATCGGCGTCAGGTGTGGCACGAAAGTCAGGCCGACATCCTTGCCCGCTGCACGACGCAGACCCTGACGAATTTCCGGCAGATGACGGTGACCTTTCACCGCATAAGCCTTCATGCTTTCCGACGTCTCGGAGTACAGCGAGCCTACGGAAGCACCACGACCGGCACCGCTGACGCCCGATTTGCAGTCGGCGATCAACAGCGAAGTATCGGCCAGACCCGCTTCAAGCAATGGCAGGAAACCCAGCTGCGTTGCAGTCGGATAGCAACCCGGCACCGCGATCAGGCGAGCTTTCTTGATCTGCTCACGGTTGACTTCCGGCAAGCCGTAAACCGCTTCGTCCAACAGCTCCGGCGCACCGTGCGGCTGGCCGTACCACTTGGCCCATTCATCGGCGTCCTGCAGGCGGAAGTCGGCCGACAGGTCAATGACCTTGGTGCCTGCTGCCAGCAACTCACCGGCCAATGCGTGGGCAACGCCGTGCGGAGTGGCGAAGAACACCACGTCGCAAGCGCCCAGGGTCTTGATGTCCGGCACGCTGAACGCCAGGCCGTCGTAGTGGCCGCGCAGGTTCGGGTACATGTCAGCCACGGCCAGACCGGCCTCGGATCGGGAAGTGATCACCACCACTTCTGCCTGCGGATGCTGTGCCAACAGACGCAGCAGTTCGACACCGGTGTAACCCGTGCCGCCGACGATACCGACCTTGACCATAAACCTGCCCTCAACGAACCCACTGGAAAGCCGTCGATAATAGGGGCCGCGCGCCCCTGCGACAACCGTCAAGGTGACGTGCGGACGCTCAAGCCTCTACTATCCGGCCTACCGTGAATGAGGGAAAAACCAAAAATGCTCTATCTATGGATCAAAGCACTGCATATCGTCAGCATCGTGTGCTGGTTTGCCGGACTGTTCTACCTGCCGCGACTGTTCGTCTACCACGCACAAAGTGAAGATACGATCAGCAAAGAGCGCTTCAGCGTCATGGAACGCAAGCTGTATCGCGGCATCATGGGCCCGGCGATGATCGCCGCGCTGATCTTCGGCGGATGGCTGATTTACCTGAACCCGGGCATCTTCAGCAGCGGTGGCTGGATTCACGCCAAACTGACCCTGGTCGTGCTATTGATCGGCTATCACCACATGTGCGGCGCGCAGGTAAAACGTTTTGCCCGTGGCGAGAACACCCGCAGCCATGTCTTTTATCGCTGGTTCAATGAAGTGCCGGTTCTGATATTGCTGGCTATCGTAATTCTGGTCGTGGTCAAGCCGTTCTAACTTCAACTGGTTCAACTTTCCGGGGTACTTCCGATGTCGCTGCCCGCTCTGCTCGAACAACGTCTGCGCCTGCCCGTTGTGGCCGCGCCGATGTTCCTGATTTCCAATCCAGAACTGGTGCTCGCGTGCTGTCGCAATGGCGTGGTCGGCAGCTTTCCGGCGCTCAACCAACGCGAAAGCAGCGGGTTCAAGGCCTGGCTGGAACAGATCGAAGCAGGGCTGGCGACACTGGACAACCCGGCGCCTTATGCCGTGAACCTGATTGTTCACAAGAGCAATCCGCGTCTGGAGGCGGACCTGAACATCTGCGTCGAGCACAAGGTGCCCATCGTCATCACCAGCCTCGGTGCGGTGAAGGAATTGGTCGATGCGGTGCATAGCTACGGCGGCCTGGTTTTTCACGACGTGACGACCCGCCGCCATGCGGAAAAAGCCGCCGAAGCCGGCGTCGATGGCTTGATCGCCGTTGCCGCCGGCGCCGGTGGACATGCCGGCACCTGGAGCCCGTTCTCGCTGATTGCCGAGATTCGCCAGTTCTTCGACAAGACGCTGCTGCTTGCAGGATGTTTGAACCACGGCCATGAGATTCTCGCCGCACAGCTGCTCGGCGCGGATTTGGCCTACTTCGGTACGCGATTCATCGGTACGACTGAAAGTCATGCGCCCGACGCCTACAAGGAGATGCTCCTGACAGCCAAGGCGGCGGACATCATTCATACTCCTGCCGTGTCTGGAGTTCCGGCCAGCTTCATGCGCCAAAGCCTGGAGGCTGCCGGTTTCGATATGGCAGCACTGCAAGGCAAGGGTGAAGTGAACTTCGGCGACAAGCTCAAGCCGATCAACGATGAGGCCAAAGCCTGGAAAACCGTGTGGTCGGCCGGCCAGGGGGTTGGCCAGATCGAGGATCTGCCGAGCGTGGACCAACTGGTGGCGCGCCTCGATGCAGAGTATCGGCAGGCCCTGGAACATGCGGCACAGCTACCGAGTCGCTGGCCGCGCTGAGAAAATTCCGGCCAGTTACAGCCTGACTGGCCTTACACTTGGCGGTTGCGACACATCTCAACTCAATTTCTTCGCGACAAGGATGCCTCGGCCATGAGCGAAACCCGTTACAAGATCGTTTTCGACGGTGCCCTGCAGCCCGGTGTCGATATCACCACAGCCAAACTCAACCTGGCCGATCTGTTCAAGAGCGATGTGGCCGCCATCGAACGACTGTTCAATGGACGTGCCGTCGCCCTCAAACGCGACCTGTCGCACAGCGATGCCCAGGCTTATCTGCAAGCGCTGGGCAAGACCGGGATCGACGCCCGAATCGAACCGGAAACAGCCATCGAACTGAATCTGTCCGATGTGCAGGAACACTCCGCCCCGACGGCAGAACCTGACTCCCCCTATGCCCCACCCCGGGCCAGTGTCGGTGAACAACTGGCAGAATTCGCCACGCTCAAACCCTTCAGTGTCGAAGGCCGGATCGGACGCCTGCGTTACCTGGCATGGTCGATGGTGTTGAGCCTGGTAACCCTGCCGATCGTCGGCGTTTTCGCGCTGATCGGTCTGGGGCTGGTGAGCACCGACTCGACCAGCGGCCTGATCATCGGCGGTATCTTCGCCTTCTTCCTGTTCCTGGCCTTCGCGATCGTCGGCATCCTGTTCAGCATTCAGCGTCTGCACGACATCGGCTGGTCAGGCTGGCTCTGGCTGCTGACTCTGGTCCCGTTCGTGGGCAGCTTCTTTCCGCTGGTGATCATGGTCATGCCGGGCAATACCGGTGCCAACCGCTATGGCCCACCGCCGCCGCCGAACAGCACCGCCGTCAAAGTGCTCTGCTCCCTGTGGATCGTCTTCATCGGCCTGTTCTTCGTCGGTGGAATGCTGGGCGGTATTTCCGCCATCCAGCAGGAGTACGAAACCAGCCTCGAAAGCAGTTATGAAAGCGGCTCGGTGACAGCTGATGAGGTCGATGTCGAAGTCGAGCCCGTGCCGAATCCGGTGGACGATGCAGCCGAACCTGCACCCGCCCCTGTAGACTCTGCGAAAGAATGAACAGCGCTTCCCGCCGTGACACCTGCGTCCACGGCGCGGAGCTGTTGCGATGGAGAACTGCATGACCCGTTACGCTCTGATCACTGGCGCCTCCAGCGGTATCGGCCTGGCCATGGCCGAAGCCCTGGCCCGCCGTGGCCGCAGCCTGATTCTGGTGGCCCGACAGCGTGATCAGCTGGAAAGCATTGCGATTGAACTGACCCAGCGTTTTGGCGTGGAGGTGCTGTTCCGCGCCTGCGACCTGGGCGAGCCGCTGCGCCTGTCCGGGTTTCTGCTGGAGCTTGAAGAAGGTGACCGGCAGATCGACCTGCTGGTGAACTGCGCCGGCATCGGCACCTGCGGCCCGTTCCTGGCCCAGGACTGGATGACCGAGCAGGATCTGATCGAGGTGAACATCCTCGCCCTCACCCGCCTCTGCCACGCAATCGGCAACAGCATGGCCCTGCAGGGTGGCGGGCAGATTCTCAACGTGGCGTCGGTCGCCGCGTTCAATCCCGGCCCATGGATGAGCACTTACTACGCCAGCAAGGCCTACGTTCTGCACTTTTCCGAAGCGCTGCGAGTGGAATTGAAGAAATGCGCGGTGAAGGTCTCGGTGCTATGCCCAGGCCCCACACGCACCGGGTTCTTCCGTACGGCGCAACTGAACAACGAAAAACTCAACGCCAGCAAACTGCTGATGAGCCCCGAAGAGGTCGCGCTGTATACCGTGCGCGCCCTGGAAAAAAACCGCGCAATCATCATTCCCGGACGCCGGAACCGCTGGTTCGCCTTTCTGCCGCGACTGGGGTCGCGCTGGCTCAACCGCACCATTGTCGGCATGGTCAACAAAGCTTACTGCCCGCGCTGAAGGGCCGGCAGGCAACTGGCTGGGCGTGGTGATCCCTCGTGGGTACACTCGGCCCAGCTCACACAACGGAGAAAACAGCTGTGGATACTCTGTTCACCAAGATCATCAACCGGGAAATCCCGGCGAAGATCATCTACGAGGACGACCAGGTTTTGGCGTTCCACGACATCGCCCCGCAGGCACCGGTGCATTTTCTGGTGATCCCGAAGAAACCGGTGCGCACCCTCAACGACCTGACCGAAGACGACAAGGCACTGGCCGGGCACATCCTGTTCACCGCTCAGCGCCTGGCGCTGGAGCTGGGCTGCGAAGAAGGCTTCCGGGTGGTGATGAACTGCAATGAAAAGGGTGGGCAGACGGTCTACCACATTCATATGCACGTACTCGGTCAACGCCAGATGAACTGGCCGCCGGGCTGATCGACTTGAAATCTGTGGGGGCGCCCTGCTCCCACATGACCCAGCGCAAACCTTCCCCGGCCGATTCGGTTAAACTGGCCGCCGAGATTCTTCCCGGAGGTCAGCATGACTACCCAACGTCACTACTCGCCCATTGACCGTCTTCTGCTGCAAGCCGATGCCGCGATGCGAACCCTGCTGCCCTTCAGCGGCCAGCCGTACCGTCCGTCGCCGGCCATCGTGCAGCCCGACGTGCAGATGAGCGACGAAGACACCCGCCACGTCGCCGGCCTGATGCGCATCAACCATACCGGCGAAGTCTGTGCCCAGGCGCTGTACCAAGGTCAGGCCCTGACCGCCAAACTGCCGCAAGTGCGGGAAGCCATGGAGCATGCGGCCGAAGAAGAGATCGATCACCTGGTCTGGTGCGAACAGCGTATTCATCAGTTGGGCAGCCATACCAGCGTGCTCAATCCGCTGTTCTATGGCATGTCGTTCGGGATCGGCGCAGTCGCCGGGCTGATCAGCGACAAGGTCAGCCTCGGTTTTGTCGCGGCGACCGAGCATCAGGTGTGCAAGCACCTGAACGAGCATCTGGAACAACTGCCGGCCGAGGATGAGAAATCCCGGGCAATTCTGGAGCAGATGCGTATCGATGAAGAACATCACGCAGAAAGTGCGCTGGAGGCTGGCGGTTTCCGCTTCCCGGCACCGGTGAAGTTCGGCATGAGCCTGCTGGCCAAAGTGATGACCAAGAGCACCTACCGGATCTGAAAAACGCCCATAAAAAAGGCGACTGCCGCAAAGCAGTCGCCTTTTTTTGTGCCCGGATTTCTTAGCTCGGCATATTGCGCGCGTAAAAAATTTCCAGCATTTCGTGCTTCACACGCTCGGTCACCTGAGCACGTTGCTCGGACGACAGGTTGCTGGTGGCATCGCCGAACAGGTAGTTATCCAGTTCGAAGTTCTTCAGCAGCATTTTGGTGTGGAACAGGTTTTCCTGGTACACGTTCACGTCGGTCATCTGGTACGCGTCGCGGGTGTCTTCGGAAAGGTAGTTCTGGATCGAGTTGATCTCGTGGTCGATGAAGTGCTTGTTGCCTTCAACGTCACGGGTGAAGCCGCGCACACGGTAATCCACGGTCACGATGTCCGAATCGAACTGGTGAATGAGGAAGTTGAGCGCTTTGAGCGGTGAAATGACACCACAGGTCGACACATCGATGTCTACACGGAACGTCGCAATACCGGCGTCCGGATGGATTTCCGGGTAGGTATGCACCGTGATGTGACTCTTGTCGAGGTGGGCCAGGATGATTTCCGGCAGCGGACCCGGGGACTCTTCGATCTGGCTTTCGGTCGGGGTGACCGGTTCTTCCGAGATCAGAATCGTGACGCTGGCACCCTGAGGCTCATAGTTCTGACTGGCAATGTTCAGAATGTTGGCACCAATGATTTCGACAACTTCCGTGAGGATCTGCGTCAGGCGTTCGGCGTTGTACTCTTGATTGATGTACTCGACGTAAGCCTGCTGGTCTTGCGGGGTTTCCGCGTAGCAGATGTCATAGATGTTGAAGCTCAAGGTCTTTGTCAGGTTATTGAACCCGTGGAGCTTGAGTTTGCTTTTCACCGTTAAAAACTCTCTATGTATGCGGCCCGGCCGCGTGATCAAGCATGCCCGTCAAGTGCGAACGACGCACCTGCGTAGGACGGTTAACACCTCTTCGCGATGGCGATTTTGGTTATCTGTTCAGGCGGATGACCTGTCGGCTGACCGATCACTGCCCTGAAAAAAGTGGCGCATTATGCAGACGTCAGCGGGGGATCGCCAGAGTCTGCACTGCTTTTATGATAGTTGAATGTCGGCTCAGCCGAGTTCGACGATTTCGTAGTCGTGGGTGATTGCCACGCCGGCGGCGCCGAGCATGATCGAGGCCGAGCAGTACTTCTCCGCCGACAGCTCGATGGCGCGTTTGACCTGGGCTTCTTTCAGGCCACGACCCTTTACCACGAAGTGCATGTGAATCTTGGTGAACACCTTCGGATCTTCGGTCGCACGTTCGGCGTCCAGGAAAGCCTCGCAGCTTTCAACGGCCTGACGGGACTTCTTCAGAATGCTGACCACATCGAAATTGCTGCAACCGCCAACGCCCAGCAGGAGCATCTCCATCGGGCGAACACCCAGATTGCGACCACCGGCGTCCGGCGGACCGTCCATGACCACGACATGACCGCTGCCGGATTCGCCGAGGAACATGGCTTCGCCAGCCCATTGGATGCGTGCCTTCATCGCCAAGACTCCACTGTAGAAAAAAGGGTCGCCAGCTTAGCACAGGGCCCCGGTTTGACTGTGAGCGGTGATCCTAGGACCGATGCCTTTACTGCGTAGGTAATTTCTCGAATTTTCGACGAAGTGTCTGGTAAGCTGGCGCCAATTCACTGGCGCCCAGTCAGTATTTGTAGCGATCGCCTCAGCGCCTCATATAAAAACCAAATATAACCGTGCAGTCTTTTCGGGATACAACCATGGTTGGTATTACCCCCACACCCAAAATCAAGAACCTCGACAAGCTGCTGATGCATTGCCAGCGCCGGCGCCATGCGGCCAAGAGCAACATCATCTGCGCCGGGGATCGCTCGGACACGCTGTACTTCATCATCCGCGGCTCGGTCACGATCCTGATCGAGGACGACGACGGCCGCGAGATGATCATCGCGTACCTGAATGCCGGGGATTTCTTCGGTGAGCTGGGCCTGTTCGAACAGGCTGGCCAGGAACAGGAGCGCAGTGCCTGGGTGCGGGCCAAGGTCGAGTGCGAAGTCGCGGAGATCAGCTACGCCAAATTCCGTGAATTGTCGCAGCAGGATCCAGACATTCTTTACGTGCTCAGCGGACAAATCGCACAACGCTTGCGCAACACCACGCGCAAGGTCGGCGACTTGGCGTTCTTCGATGTCACGGGTCGTGTTGCTCGCTGCTTGCTGGAGCTATGCAAGCAACCCGACGCGATGACCCACCCGGACGGCATGCAGATCAAGGTCACCCGTCAGGAAATCGGGCGGATTGTCGGTTGTTCGAGGGAGATGGTCGGTCGCGTGCTCAAGGATCTTGAGGAACGCAACCTGGTGGATGTGAAGGGCAAGACCATGGTGGTCTTCGGCACTCGCTGAGTTCGAAAATTCAGCCGGCGTAGATCTGCGCCAGCATCAAACGAAAGAGCTCATCGAGACGCGCCAAGGCATGGGGCGCCGGGAACTTCTCATGCAGCGCGATATGGCTGGCGGCGCGCACCCGTTGCTCCAGGCCACATGTTTCATTGAAGCGGTTGACCGCCGCGACCATCGATTCGCGCTCGTCCTCCAGCAGCATCGCACCGTGCACCAGGCCAACCGGGCGCTGCCCACCCTGACTCTGGCGCCAACGCTGAGCGGTGCCGACCATCTTGCGGCCGTCGAGGTTGACGTTGAAACGACCGTCGCAGAACGCACCGTCGATTTCACCCAGCGACGACGCGCCACCCAACTCATCCAGCAACTGACAGATCGGATCACACAGACGCCGGTAGCCGGTTTCGATGCGGTTCAGATCGCCTTCGCTGCGAGGCGGTGCGTAGACCAGTGCAATGTTGATCGTGGACGCCGATTGCGGAACTGGTTCACCGCCGGTTTCACGCAGCAACACCGGCCAACCGGCAGCGGCGGATACTTCGCAGGCGTGATCGAATCCGGGGAGGCGATTCAAACGGCGAGGCATGACCAGCGCGCGATCGCTCGGCTGCCAGAACAGCAGACCGAATTCGGCATCACCGGCGCAGACCGAGGCCAGCAGATCCTGCTCGGCTTGCAGGCCGACTTCGATGGTCAGGGAGGTTGGAGTCATCAAGTTATCCGCCAGACAGTTCAATCTGTAGAGCTTCTCAGGCCGTCATCGCGAGCAGGCTCGCTCCCACAGGGTTCAGCGTTATCCATGTGGGAGCGAGCCTGCTCGCGATTGGGTTCGACTCGGTCTACCGAAACTCAGTCGAGGGTCGAACCGCTCACCGGAACGCCGCGCTCCGGGAAGAACAGACGTTGCAGTTCAATGCCCGGGCTTTCGGCGCGCATGAACGCTTCGCCGACCAGGAACGCGTAAACGTCGCTGATTTCCATCAGTTCGACATCGGCACGGTTGAGGATGCCGCTCTCGGTGATCACCAGTCGATCGCGCGGAATGCGCGGCAGCAGGTCGAGGGTGGTTTCCAGGCTCACGTCAAAGGTGTGCAGGTTACGGTTGTTGACCCCGACCAGCGGCGTATCGAGAGTCTTCAGTGCACGCTCCAGCTCATCGCCGTCGTGGACTTCTACCAGCACATCGAGGCCGACGCCTTTGGCCACCGAAGCCAGCTCGGCCATTTTCATGTCATCCAGCGCGGAGACGATCAGCAGCACACAGTCGGCGCCCAAGGCACGGGCCTCGACGATCTGGTACGGATCGATCATGAAGTCCTTGCGGATCACCGGCAACGAGCACGCGGCGCGGGCCTGTTGCAGGTAAGCATCAGCGCCCTGGAAGTAGTCGATATCGGTCAGTACCGACAGGCAGGTCGCCCCGCCCTTCTCGTAGCTTTTGGCGATGTCGGCGGGAACGAAGTTCTCGCGGATCACGCCTTTGCTCGGCGACGCCTTCTTGATTTCGGCGATCACGGCCGGTTGTTTCTTCTTGGCCTGCGCCAGCAATGCCTGGGCAAAACCGCGGGGTGCATCGGCCGCCTTGGCCAGACTTTCCAGCTCGCTCAGGCTCACACGGGCGCTACGCTCGGCGACCTCCTGAACCTTGCGGGCCAGAATGTTTTCCAGAACCGTCGGTACACTCATCCCTCATTCTCCACTTTGAATACCGCGGTAAAGGCACCCAACTCCTCGAGTTTCTCCCGAGCGAGACCGGTGTGCAGAGCGTCGTGGGCCAGTGCCACGCCTTCTTTCAGACTTGTCGCCAGGTCAGCGGCGTACAGCGCTGCACCGGCATTGAGCACGATCATTTCCGCAGCCTTCTGGCCGTTCTCGGTCTTGCGCTTGCCCAGTGCATCGCGGATCAACGCCAACGAAGCTTCCGGGCCTTCGACCGACAGGCCGTGCAGGCTCTGGCTCTTCATGCCCAGATCTTCCGGCTCGACCCAATACTCGGTGATCTCGTTGTTCTTCAGCTCGGCCACATAAGTTGGTGCGGCGAGACTGAACTCGTCCAGGCCATCCTTCGAATGCACCACCAGCACATGCTTGCTGCCCAGACGCTGCAAGACTTCGGCCAATGGCCGGCACAGCGCCTGAGTGAAGACGCCGACTACCTGGTGTTTGACGCCGGCCGGATTCGTAAGCGGGCCGAGCATGTTGAACAGGGTACGCAAGCCCAGGTCGCGACGCGGGCCGGCGGCGTACTTCATGGCTTTGTGGTGAGTCTGGGCAAACATGAAACCGATGCCGACGTTGTCGATGCAACGCGCCACTTGAACCGGGGTCAGGTTGAGGTAGATCCCGGCCGCTTCCAGCAGGTCAGCGCTGCCGCTCTTGCCCGACACTGCGCGGTTGCCGTGCTTGGCCACGGTGCAGCCGGCAGCGGCAACGACAAAAGCCGAAGCCGTGGAAACGTTGAAAATGTTCGCACCGTCACCGCCGGTGCCGACTACATCGACCACGCCGTCGAGGGTTTTGAGTTCGACCTGGTCCGCCAGCTCGCGCATCACCGACACCGCACCGACGATTTCGTCGATGCTTTCGCTCTTCATGCGCATGGCCATCATGAACGCGCCGATCTGCGCATCGGTGCATTGGCCGGTCATGATTTCGCGCATCACGTCGCGCATTTCTTCGGTGCTGAGGTCGAGGTGATCGACGATACGGCTCAGGGCTGTCTTGATATTCATGGAGAGTCCTTAGCGCGTGCCGCCGGTTTGTTTGAGGAAGTTGGCGAACAGTTCATGGCCCTGCTCGGTGAGGATCGATTCCGGGTGGAACTGTACGCCCTCGATGTTCAGGGTCTTGTGACGCAGGCCCATGATTTCATCGACCGAGCCGTCATCGTGCTGAGTCCACGCGGTCAGTTCCAGACAATCGGGCAAGGTCTCGTGCTTGACGATCAGGGAATGATAGCGGGTGACGGTCAGCGGACGATTCAGACCGGCAAA
Source organism: Pseudomonas sp. GW821-FHT09C09 (assembly GCF_059418105.1). NCBI lineage: Bacteria > Pseudomonadati > Pseudomonadota > Gammaproteobacteria > Pseudomonadales > Pseudomonadaceae > Pseudomonas > Pseudomonas sp. GW821-FHT09C09. The sequence continues at coordinate 805,055 of NZ_JBWKPF010000003.1, read as the reverse complement.
AACACCCTTGTCCTCGTGGAATACCGGGCTAGTCTTACCGTGCATCACTTGGCGGGCACGTACCACATCACCGCCAAAGGCCTGGCCGATGGACTGATGGCCGAGGCAGACGCCGAGGATCGGCAGTTTGCCGGCGAAGTGTTTGATGGCTTCGATGGAGATGCCGGCTTCGGTCGGCGTGCACGGACCGGGGGACACCACGATTCGCTCCGGGTTGAGCGCTTCGATTTCGGCAATGGTCAGTTCGTCGTTGCGCACGACCTTGACCTCGGCACCCAGCTCGCCGAGGTATTGCACAACGTTGTAAGTAAAGGAGTCGTAGTTGTCGATCATCAGCAACATGGCGTTTCGAACCTCTTGAATTCTGACTTGGAAACAGCCTTCGGATGACTTGCCAGGACGCTGCACAAAGTCGGACGCGCAAGTGGCGACGGCAAGGCGGCATATCAAACGGGCAAGGAAGGCAGAGCGATACAGATCCGGCGGGGCCGGCAGAAAAGATTCAGGCGCGCCAACGCCAGCGGGCGTGTGCCTTGATGACTTGATCCAGAAGTTTGCTGGTGATCAACACGGGGAAGGTCTCGTTCATACGTTCCCGCACAGTAACTTAGCTGGGCAGAGCGTGCAATATGGCCGGGCCTGACGGGGGGAAAACTATGGGAGGGTTGACGACCGATGGCAAAACGCCGGAAGTTTTTGGTACTGTCGTTTCGTTCCATACAACAATAAATAAACGGACTTGCTCATGATCAAACAGACGTTGTTTGTACCGCTCGCCGGATGCCTGCTCGCGATGGCGTGCGCCCAGGCGAACGCCGCACCCAATCCTTATTCGAATTTCGTTGTCTTCGGTGACAGTCTCAGCGACGCAGGGACGTTTTCCGATCCGGATGGTCCCGCCGGCTCGGTCAAACGGTTTACCAACCGCACCGGCCCCAACTATCAGGACGGCAGCGGAGAGTTCTACTCGCTCAACGCCACCCAACTGATTGGCGGCCGCCTGGGCTTCACGCCGAATCAGACCGCTTCCGCGGATTCGGCGGTACGCGCCGGCCAGGGGTTGCCGGATGGCAATAACTGGGCGGTCGGCGGCTATCGCACCGACCAGATTCTCGACTCGATCACCACTACGTCCGCCAGCGGTGAACGCACCCGTGCCGGCTACCTGCCGTCGAACGGCTTCCGCGCCGACCCGAATGCGCTGTATTACCTGACCGGAGGCGGCAACGACTTCCTGCAGGGGCGCGTCACCAGTCTCCCTCAGGCCAATGCTGCCGCCGACCGACTGGTCGATAGCGTACGCACCCTGCAAGGCGCGGGCGCCCGCTACATCATGGTCTGGCTGTTGCCGGACATCGGCCTGACCCCGGCCATCAACGGCTCACCGTTGCAAGGCTTCACGTCGCAACTCAGCGCTCAGTTCAACACCGAACTGGTGAGCCAACTGCAGACGGTCAATGCCAACGTTATTCCGCTGAATATTCCGGTCCTGCTCAAGGAGGCGTTTGCCAACCCGGCACAGTTCGGTCTGGCCACCGATCAGAATCTGGTCGCTACCTGCTTCAGCGGCGATAGCTGTACCGAGAACGCCCGGTACGGGATCAACAGCGCTACGCCAGATCCGACCAAGCTGATCTACAACGACTCGGTGCACCCGACCGAAGCCGGGCAACGGCTGATTGCCGACTACGCCTACTCGTTGCTGGCTGCGCCGTGGGAGCTGACCCTGCTGCCGGAAATGGCCCAGGGCACGTTGCGCGCGCATCAGGATGAACTGCGCAATCAATGGCTGGCCGACTGGGAAAACTGGCAGGGCGTTGGCCAATGGCGGGCGATTGTCTCCGCTGGCGGCCAGCATCAGGACTTCGACGACCAGCACGCCGGGGCAAGCGCCGACGGCAACGGTTACAACCTGAACATCGGTGGCAGCTACCGTCTCGACGACGCCTGGCGCGTGGGTGTGGCGGCGGGTTTCTATCACCAGAAAATCGAAGCCGGCGACAACGACTCCGAGTACAAGCTCAATTCCTACATGGGCACCGCGTTCGCCCAGTACCAGCAAAATCGCTGGTGGGGTGACCTGGCCGTTACCGCCGGACATCTGGACTACGACAGCCTGAAGCGCAAGTTCCAGCTCGGGGTCAACGAACGCGGCGAGAAAGGCGATACCGACGGCTACGTACTGGCCATCGGCGGCCGCGTCGGCTACGACATTGCGCCTGAGGCGAGCAGCCCATGGCACCTGTCGCCTTTCGTCAGCGCCGATTTCGGCAAGGTCGAAGTGGATGGCTACTCGGAAAAAGGCGCGGACGCCACAGCGCTGACCTTCGATGACCAGTCGCGCAACTCCCGTCGTCTTGGTCTCGGCATCCAGGGCAAATACCAGATCACTGCACAGACCCAGGTCTTCGGCGAATTCGCCCACGAGCGCGAATACAACGACGACGCCCAGGATCTGACGATGAACCTCAACAGCCTGCCGAACAACCGCTACACCCTGGAAGGCTACACGCCGCAGACCAACCTCAACCGCCTGAACCTGGGCGTCAGCCACAACCTCACCAAGGAAGTCGCTCTTCGCGCCAGCTACAACATTCGCAAGGATGACGACTTTACCCAGCAAGGGGTCAATGTTGGCGTAAGTCTCGACTTCTGATCAGTCGGCAATAAAAAACGCGGCGCCCTCACAGGCGCCGCGTTTTTTTATGGCTGAACCCCGTCATTCAGTCCGGGGTTTGCTCCGCCAGCGCAACGGCACGGAACATCGCCCGACGCTTGTTGATGGTTTCTTCCCATTCCAGCGCCGGTACCGAGTCGGCAACGATGCCGCCACCGGCCTGCACGTGCAGCTCGCCGTTCTTGATCACGGCGGTACGGATCGCAATGGCGGTGTCCATGTTGCCGTTCCAGGCGAAGTAACCGACCGCGCCGCCATACACGCCACGCTTGACCGGTTCCAGTTCGTCGATGATTTCCATCGCACGGATCTTCGGCGCCCCGGACAGGGTGCCCGCCGGCAGGATCGCCCGCAGTGCGTCCATGGCGGTCAGGCCGGATTTCAACTGGCCGGTGACGTTGGACACGATGTGCATCACGTTGGAATAACGCTCGATGACCATTTTCTCGGTGAGTTTCACCGAACCGATTTCCGAAACGCGACCGGTGTCGTTGCGACCAAGGTCGATCAGCATCAGGTGCTCGGCGATTTCCTTGTCGTCGGACAGAAGGTCCTCTTCCAGCGCCACGTCCGCCTCTTCGGTAGCCCCGCGAGGACGGGTGCCGGCAATCGGGCGCACGGTGATCAGGTTGTCTTCGACCCGCACCAGCACTTCCGGCGAACTGCCGACGACGTGGAAATCGCCGAAGTTGAAGAAGTACATGTACGGCGTCGGGTTGAAGCAACGCAGCGCGCGGTACAGATCGATCGGCGCGGCCTTGAAGTCGATCGACATGCGCTGGGACGGCACGACCTGCATGCAGTCACCGGCGAGGATGTATTCCTTGATGGTGTCGACGGCTTTTTCGTAGTCATCCTGGGTGAAACTGGAGCGGAACACCGGCTCGGCCGCCTGCTGCTTGCTGAAGTCCAGGCCACGGCGCGGAGTGATCGGCTGACGCAGTTTTTCCAGCAGTTCCTGCAACTGGGCCTGACCCTGCTCATAGGCATCGGCCTGCGCCGGGTCGGCCAGCACGATCGCGTGCATCTTGCCGGCGAGGTTGTCGAACACCACCACCGCATCGGAGACCATCAGCAGAATGTCCGGCACGCCCAGCGGATCCGGGTTCGGGCATTTGCCGAGACGCTTCTCTACATAACGCACGCAGTCGTAACCGAAGTAGCCCACCAGACCGCCGTTGAAGCGCGGCAGACCGGCAATGGTCGGTACGTTGTAGCGGGCCTTGAAGGTTTCGACGAAGGCCAGCGGGTCTTCGACGTCGTGGCTTTCGGTCTCGACGCCATCGACGGTGATGCTGACGTGATGGTCATGAACCCGCAGCACGGTGCGGCACGGCAGGCCGATGATCGAGTAACGGCCCCATTTCTCGCCGCCCTGCACCGATTCGAGCAGGTAGGAGTTGGGCTGGTCGGCCAGTTTCAGGTAGATCGACAGCGGGGTGTCGAAGTCGGCCAGGGTTTCGCAGGCCAGCGGGATGCGGTTGTAGCCGTCAGCGGCCAGACGCAGGAATTCTTCGCGGATCATAGGGTGCCTCGTGGTGTGAGGTGCAAATCAGTCAGGTGTGCAAACGCGCCGGCAGGCCGGCCAGGAACAAGTCAGGCGCGCCAACGCCAGCGGGCCAGGGCCTTGATGACTTTCATCCAGAGTTTGCGGGTGACCACCACGATGGCGTTTCCAGAAGGGGATTGAGAAGCGTCGGGCAACGTTATCTCAGCGGCCGTATCCAGGCAACCTGGAATTAGCTTGCGCAGATCGTCGATCACCAGTGCCGGGGATTCCTCGGCAATCGGCCGGCCATGGTTATAGCCATAACTCAGCGCGACACATTTGACCCCCGCCGCTTTCGCCGCCAGCACGTCGCTGCGGGAGTCGCCGACGAACAGCGATTGCGAGGCCGGAATGCCGGACATCTTCATGACAAAGAACAGCGCCGCCGGATCGGGCTTCTTCTGCGGCAGGGTATCGCCGCCGATGATCCACTTGAAGTAGCGGCCGATCTTCATCTGATCCAGCAACGGCGCGACGAAGCGCTCCGGCTTGTTGGTGATCAGCGCCATGGCCACGCCCTGCTTGTGCAGCCATTTCAGGGTGTCGCGCACGCCGGGATAGACCACGGTCAGCTCATGGCTGGCGCCGTAGGCTTCCATGAACACCTCCAGCGCATGCTCGGCTTCGACGTCATCCACGGCGGAATGGTCGATGCCGCCGGCCAAGGCGCGGCGCACCAGCACCGGCGCACCGTTGCCGACCCACTCGCGCACCGACTCGATACCGGCAGGCTTGCGCCCGAGGGAGAGCAGCATGTTATCCACCGCCGCCGCCAGGTCGGGAACCGAGTCGATCAGCGTGCCATCCAGATCGAACATCACCAACCGCGGCAGTTGCCCCGGGAACAGCTGCTCAAAACCGCTCATGGGCGAGCCAGCGCCAGTTCGGAACGCATCTTGTCGATGACTTCCTGATAGTTCGGCGCATTGAAGATCGCCGAGCCGGCCACGAAGGTGTCGGCGCCGGCAGCGGCGATTTCACGGATGTTGTTGACGTTGACGCCGCCATCGATTTCCAGGCGGATGTCACGGCCCGAGGCATCGATGATCGCGCGCGCTTCGCGCAGCTTGTCGAGGGTGCCGGGGATGAATTTCTGCCCGCCGAAGCCCGGGTTGACGCTCATCAGCAAGACCATGTCGACCTTGTCGATCACGTACTTGAGCACGTCCAGCGGGGTCGCCGGGTTGAACACCAGGCCGGATTTGCAGCCGCCTTCACGGATCAGTTGCAGCGAACGGTCGACGTGCAGCGTGGCTTCCGGGTGGAAGGTGATGTAGGTGGCGCCGGCCTCGATGAAGTCGCCGACGATGCGATCCACCGGGCTGACCATCAGGTGTGCGTCGATCGGCGCGGTGATGCCGTACTTGCGCAGCGCGGCGCAGACCATCGGGCCGATGGTCAGGTTCGGCACGTAGTGGTTGTCCATGACATCGAAGTGGACGAAGTCGGCACCGGCGGCCAGAACGTTGTCCACTTCCTCGCCCAGGCGGGCGAAGTCGGCGGAGAGAATCGACGGAGCAATAACGAAGGGCTGCATGACGCACCTTTTCTGAGCTAAATCACGATGGCGCGCATTGTATACCTCAAGTTTCCGCGCGCGCACCGTGACCGCGATGATTGGGTTGTGCCATGACCGATGACCGGCGGGTTCTCAGTACGCCGCCCGGTAGATCTTCTCGATGTCGCCAGCGCTGAGCTTGCGCGGGTTGTTGCGCATCAGCCGCTCGATCCCCGCGGCCTCTACGGCCATGGCCGGAATCGCGTCTTCGGGCACGCCGAAACTGCGCAGACCCAGCGGGATTTCCACCGCAGCACACAGTTCGGTCATCGCCGCGACGGCGCTGTCGGCCGCTTCGTTGAGACTCAGATGAGCGGTCTTCACCCCCATGGCTTCGGCAATATCCTGCATCCGTTCGACGCAGGCCATCTTGTTCCAGGTCATGACATACGGCAGCAACAGCGCATTGCTGACGCCGTGGGCAATGTTGAAGCGCCCGCCCAGCGGATACGCCAGCGCATGCACCGCGCCGACCCCGGCATTGCCGAACGCCATGCCGGCCATCAGGCTGGCGGTGGCCATGTCTTCCCGGGCCTGCAGGTTGGACGGATTGGCGTAGGCCTTGGGTAAAGATCGGGCGATCAGCTTGATTGCGCCGATGGCCAGCGAATCGGTGATCGGCGAGGCGTTGAGGGACAGATAGGACTCGATGGCATGCACCAGGGCATCAACGCCACTGGCAGCAGTGACGCTGCGCGGACAGGTCAGGGTCATTTGCGGACTGACCAGCGCCACGTCCGGCAACAGGTAGTCGCTGACAATGCCCTTCTTCAACTGGGCGGCCTTGTCCGAAAGAATCGCCACGTTGGTCACCTCGGAACCGGTGCCGGCCGTGGTCGGGATGGCGATCAGCGGCGGGCCTTTGCGCGGCACCTGATCGACGCCGAACAGATCTTCCAGCGCGCCGTGATAACCGGCGTACGCCGCGACACTCTTGGCGATGTCGATGGCACTGCCGCCACCGAGGCCGATCAGCCCGTCATGCCCGCCCTCGCGATAGACGCGCATGCAGTCCTCGACGATGGCGATTTCCGGATCCGGCAGCACCCGGTCGAAGATTTCGTACTCGCGCTCGCCGATCTGCGCCAGCGCCAGCTCCACCGTGCCGGACTTGACCAGCGCGGCATCGGTGACGATCAGCGGGTTGTCGATGTCCAGCCGCGTGAGTTCGGCCGCCAGTTGCTCGATGGCCCCGGCGCCGGTGATCAGTTTGTGAGCGATCTTGAACGAGGAAAGACTCATCGTGCGCAGCCTCTTATAGATGTGGGAGCTGAGCACAAGCGTAGCTGGGGAATTGGGGTTGTCTGTCATTCAGCGCATGAATGGCAGACAACCCGGATCTTGCAGTCGTCAGACTTGAGCCGTACGCAGCTTCTCACTCCGCCCACGCAACCATTCCAGCGTCAGCAACAGGATCACCGAGAAGGCAATCAGCAGAGTTGCAGCCGCCGCGATGGTCGGGCTCAGGTTCTCGCGAATCCCGCTGAACATCTGCCGAGGCAACGTCGCCTGCTCAGGGCCGGCAAGGAACAGCGTCACCACCACTTCATCGAACGATGTCGCAAAGGCAAACAGCGCACCGGAAATCACCCCCGGCGCAATCAGCGGCAAGGTCACCCGGCGGAATGTCACAAGCGGCGAGGCCCCAAGGCTGGCCGCCGCCCGCACCAGGTTGTGGTTGAAGCCCTGCAAGGTCGCCGACACCGTAATGATCACGAACGGCACACCCAACACCGCGTGCACGACGATCAGCGAGAAGAAACTGTTGCCCAGCCCCAGCGGCGCGAAGAACAGATAACTCGCTACACCGATGATCACCACCGGCACCACCATCGGCGAAATCACCAGCGCCATCACCAGCGCCTTGCCGGGAAAGTCGCCACGGGTCAGGCCGATGGCCGCCAGCGTGCCGAACACCATCGCCAGTACGGTCGCGGCCGGGGCGACGATGATGCTGTTCTTCAGCGAACGCATCCATTCCGCCGAGGCGAAGAAGTCCTGATACCAGTGCAGCGAAAAGCCCTGCAGCGGGTACACCAGGAAACTGCCCGAGTTGAACGACAGCGGCACGATCACCAGCACCGGCAGGATCAGGAACAACAGAATCAAGCCGCAGAGGATCCGCAAGCTGTAGAACCACACCCGCTCGACGGGCGACATATAAGGACTCAGCATTTCAAATTCCCCTTAGCTCAGGCGCAGGCGACTGGCGCCCACCAGCCAGCTGTAAATCAGATAAAGCACCACGGTCGCCAGCAGCAACAAACCGCCAAGCGCAGTGGCCATGCCCCAGTTGATGCTGGTGTTGGTGTAGAACGCGACGAAGTAGCTGACCATCTGATCGTTCGGGCTGCCCAGCAGCGCCGGGGTGATGTAGTAGCCGATGGCGAGGATGAACACCAACAGGCAACCGGCGCCGACACCGGCATAAGTCTGCGGGAAGTACACCCGCCAGAAACTGGCGAACGGATGGCAGCCCAGGGAAATCGCGGCACGCATGTAGGTCGGCGAGATGCCTTTCATCACGCTGTAGATCGGCAGGATCATGAACGGCAGCAGGATGTGCACCATCGAGATGTAGACCCCGGTGCGGTTGAACACCAGTTCCAGCGGTTTATCGATGATGCCCATTGCCATCAGCGCGCTGTTGATCAATCCGCCGGATTGCAGCAACACGATCCACGCCGCGACCCGCACCAGGATCGAAGTCCAGAACGGCAGCAGCACCAGAATCATCAACAGGTTGCTTTGACGCGAAGGCAGGTTGGCCAGCAGGTACGCCAGCGGATAAGCGAGCACCAGGCAGATCACGGTGATGATCAGACCCATCCAGAAGGTCCGGGCGAAAATGTCGAGGTAGATCGCCTGATCCGGGGTGGCCGGGGCCAGTTCGCCGAGGTCGTCGATGCGATGATCCACTGCCGCCAGCAGGTAGAACGGCGTGATGCTGCTGGTGTTGCGCTTCACCGCTTGCCAATAGGCCGGATCGCCCCAGCGTTCGTCGAGGCCTTCCAGCGCTTCTTTATAAGAGGCCGGTTCGCTGGCGAATGGCAGCGAGCGGGCGGTTTTGGTCAGCAGGCTGCGATAGCCGGCCAACTCCATGTTCAGGCGCTTGGACAGATCGCCCAGGGTCTGGTTTTTGCGGGCCTCGGCGAGATCTTCGCCGGCGGCCTTGTAGACCGGTTCAGCGGGCAGTCCGCGACCGTCCCAACTGGCGATGGCCGCCACGGTGCGTGGCATGCCGCCCACGACTTCCGGGTTGCCGACGCTTTTGTAGAGCAGCGCCACGATCGGCACCAGGAACACCAGCAACAGAAACAGCACCAGTGGCGCAATCAGCGCCTGGGCCTTCCAGCGGTTAACCCGCTCGGCGTGCTTGAGCCGCTGCTTCAAGGTGGGGCTGTTGCCCTCGTTCAGGGGAACGGCGATAGCCATGACGTACTCCGCAAATCTTTGATCAATCGAAAATGTGGGAGCGAGTCTGCTCGCGATAGCGTTTTCGGACTCAACATTGATGCCGACTGACACACCGCAATCGCGAGCAGGCTCGCTCCCACAGGAGGGCGAGCCCTCTACTTACTTCGCAGCCCAGGCGTTGAAACGCTGCTCCAGCTGCTCACCGTTGTCAGCCCAGAAGCTGACGTCGATCTGCACCTGGTTGGCGATGTTTTCCGGGGTGGTCGGCATGTCTTTCAGGATCGCCTTGTCCAGCAAAGGCACGGCCTGGGAGTTGGCCGGACCGTAGGCGATGTTTTCCGAGTAGGTCTTCTGCTGCTGCGGCTGCACCGAATAGGCGATGAATTTCTTCGCTGCTTCCGCACGCTTGGCGTCCAGGCCTTTCGGGATGGCCCATGCGTCGAAGTCGTAGATGCCGCCGTTCCACACCACTTTCAGGTTGGATTCCTTCTGCACCGCAGCGATCCGGCCGTTGTAGGCCGAGCTCATGACCACGTCACCGGAGGCGAGGTACTGCGGTGGCTGGGCGCCGGCTTCCCACCACTGGATGTTCGGTTTCAGCTCATCCAGTTTCTTGAACGCACGGTCCTGGCCGTTCTTGCTGGCCAGTTCCTTGTAGACGTCTTTCGGCGCAACGCCGTCGGCCATCAGTGCGAATTCGAGGGTGTACTTGGCGCCTTTACGCAGGCCGCGCTTGCCCGGGAATTTCTTGGTGTCCCAGAAATCCGCCCAGCTGGTCGGTGCGGTTTTCAGCTTGTCGGCGTTGTAGGCCAGTACGGTCGACCATACGAAGAAGCCCACTCCGCACGGCTGGATCGCGCCTTTGACGTAGTCTTCGGTCTTGCCGAACAGCGCAGGATCGAGCTGCTCGAACATGTCTTCGTCGCAGCCACGGGACAGTTCCGGCGATTCAACCTCAACCAGATCCCAGGACACGCTCTTGGTATCGACCATGGCTTTGACCTTGGCCATCTCACCGTTGTACTCACCCGCGACGATCTTGCCGTTGCCCGCCGCTTCCCACGGTGCGTAGAAGGCTTTGACTTGCGCCGCCTTGTTCGCCCCGCCAAACGACACCACGGTCAGATCCGGGCCGGCGGCCATTGCGCTTGCCGCACCCATCAGGCCCAGGGTCAGGGCTGTGAACTTCAGGGATCTCAACATTTATTGTTCTCTCCACGTGCAGGGTTGGTGTTGGTATTGCCGGGGCGATTAATGCGCCTCTAGAAGTGGGTCGAGTGCACGAACGTGTTCGACCTGCCAGCCAAGCGGAACCACGTCGCCGACCGCGAGCGCTGGATCGAGCTCGGCAATCGGTTGTTTCACGAAGAAGTCGGTCTTGCCGCAGACTTCCAGGCGCACCCGGACGTGGTCGCCCAGATAGATGAATTCGGCCACCCGCCCGGAGAAGCGGTTGACGCATTGATCGCTCGAACCGTTGAGGCTGACGCGCTCCGGCCGGATCGACAGGGTGACCGGCTCACCGGTCTGGCCGATGTTGACCGCCAGCGCCTCGACCTTTTCCCCACGCCCCAGCTCGACCACACAGCGCTCGCCGCTCTGGCTGAGCAGGCGACCGTTGAGGCGGTTGTTCTCTCCGATGAAGTTGGCGACGAAGGTGTTTTTCGGTTCTTCGTAGAGGGTTCGCGGCGGTGCGATCTGCTGGATTTCGCCCTGATGGAACACGGCAACGCGGTCGGACATGGTCAGGGCTTCGCCCTGGTCGTGGGTCACGTAGACCACAGTCACGCCGAGGCGCTGGTGCAGGTGTTTGATCTCCATCTGCATGTGTTCGCGCAGCTGTTTGTCGAGGGCGCCGAGGGGTTCGTCCATCAGCACTAGTTGCGGCTCGAACACCAGCGCACGGGCCAGTGCCACACGCTGTTGCTGACCACCGGAAAGTTGCGCCGGATAGCGCGAAGCGAAGGCATCGAGCTGGACCATGCTCAGGACTTTCTTGACCTTGTCGCTGACGTCGCTCTTGTTCAGGCCACGCACGGTCAACGGAAACGCCAGATTTTCGGCCACGGTCATGTGCGGGAACAGCGCGTAGTTCTGGAACACCATGCCGATGTCGCGCTTGTGCGGCGGCACGTTGTTGATCGCGCGCCCGGCCAGGAGGATTTCCCCGGCAGTCGGTGTTTCGAAACCGGCGAGCATCATCAGGCTGGTGGTCTTGCCGGAGCCGGACGGCCCGAGCAGGGTGAGAAACTCGCCCTTGCGGATGTCCAGGTTGAGGTCTTTGACGATCAGGTTCTCGCCGTCGTAGCTCTTCTGCACTCCACGAAAGCTGACCAGCACATCACTGGCCCCTGCGTTTGATTCGACCTGGCTCATACCCACACCTTTGTTATTGATGACTGCTGTGGGATTAAGCCTAGTGGCTGCATGCAGTCACGCAAATCGGGGCGCAGGAGAGAATCGCCTCAGCCGGATGGAAGGCCGGGGGTAGGGATTGCCCTACAAGGATGGCGCGTTTGGACACGTCAGGTGGCGGCCCTGAAGTTCCAGCCGCAGGAACCGGTAAAAACGCCTGTCGCTATTGGATATGCGGATTAAAGGAGCTTGTGCTCCATCGCATACTTCACCAGTTCGGCGAGTGAGGTGATGTTGAGTTTCTGCATCAGCCGCGCCTTGTGGGTGCTGATGGTCTTGCTGCTCAGGGCCAGTTGCTGGGCGATGTCGTTGACGTTGGCGCCCTGGGCCAGGCGTTCGAACACCGAGAACTCGCGTTCGGACAGCAACGAATGCAGCGGCCGCGCATCGGTCAGGCCGACTTCGAAGACCATCCGGTCGGCCAGTTCCGGGTCGATGTAGCGCCCACCGGCTGCGACCTTGCGGATCGCCGTCAGCAGCAGCGCCGGGTCGCTGTCCTTGGTCGCATACCCGGCGGCGCCGACCTTCAGCGCCCGGGCAGCCATCTGCGCCTCGTCGTGCATCGACAGCACCAGAATCGCCGGTGGATTGTTCAGTGCGCGGATACGCGGAATCGCTTCCAGCCCGTTGACCCCGGGCATGGAAATATCCAGCAGCACCACCTCGCAAGGCACATTGCGCAAGGTCTCAAGCAATTGCTCGCCATTGCTTGCCTCCCCCACCACTTGCAGATCCTTGGCCAGGCCGATCAATTGCTTGATGCCTTCGCGAACGATGGTGTGGTCTTCGGCTACCAGTACACGGATCACTTACTTCTCCTCATCCAGAGGCACCCGCACGCTCAGTGTGGTGCCCTCGCCCGGCGCGCTGTCGAGTGACAACTGCCCGCCCATGATCAACACCCGCTCGCGCATGCCCACCAGCCCAAAGGATGTCGGCCTGCCCGCAGCGGCGACAAATCCTACGCCATCATCGCTGACTGTCAGACACAAATCGGTGCCCTCCAGCGCCAGCGTAAGCTCCACAGTATGCGCCCGGGCGTGGCGCATGACGTTGGTCAGCGCCTCCTGCAGGATGCGGAACAGGCCGATGGCCTTGGCGTCGCTGAGCGGCGGCAGATTGTCCGGCACCTGCACCAGACACGGAATCTGCGTGCGCGCCTCGAAACGCCGGGCCTGCCACTCGATCGCCGAGGCGATCCCGGCATCGAGGATCGGCGGGCGCAATGCCGTCGCCACATCGCGCACCAACTGGAACAACTGGGCGATCAGGCGCTTCATGCTGTTCAGGCGTTCGTTCAGACCGGGGTCGAGTTGCGCGTAGGCCAGTTCGCACATCGATGTCTCCAGTTTCAGCACCGTCAACATCTGCCCCAACTCATCGTGAACTTCGCGGGCGATGCGCGCCTTCTCTTCTTCACGGACACTTTCCAGATGCGCGGAAAGCTCGCGCAACTGCTCCCGCGATGCCGCCAGCTCCAGTTCGATACGCTTGCTTTCGGTGATGTCCCAGACGATGCCGTCCCAGACATAGGCGCCGTCCTCCAGTTGCCGAGTGATGGCCTTGATCTCGGCCCAGCGCTGTTCGCCCTGGCGCGTCAGGATCCGCCCCTGCCACGACCAGTCACTGTCGGTGTCCAGCGCATGGTCCTGAGTCTGGTGATAGCCGGCCTTGTCGTCCGGGTGCACCAGGCTGCGCAAACCCATGTCGCGATGGGCGATGGCGGCCGGTGCGTAGCCCACCAGACTTTCGCTGCCCTCGCTGATGTAGGCAAAGTCGATCTGCCCGGTCACCGGCGCCCGCTCCAGACGGAACACCAGCCCCGGCACGTTGGCGGCGATGCCCTGCAAGCGCGCCTCGCTTTCCTGCAACGCGGCCAGGGCCCGCCGGCGTTCGGTGACGTCAGTGAGATAAACCACCAGATATTCGCTGTCGCGAAAGCGCAGAAAACTCAGCGACACATCCGCTGGCAAAACACTGCCATCGGCCCGCACGCAGTTCGTCTCGAAACTGAGGGGCCCTTCTTCGCTGGCCCTGGCGCGCTTCCACAAATTGAGCCAGCGATCCATGTGCAGGCCAGGTTCGAAATCGATCAGCGGTCGCTCGATCAGTGCGCCCTGTGGATAACCGAGCATGTGTTCCGCCGCTCGGTTGGCGTAACGCACGTGGCTGTCCCAGTTGACCCAGAGAATGCCGACGGTGCTCTGGTCGATGGAAAACTGGGTCAGGCGCAAGGCTTCTTCGCTGGCCGCGCGCAGGGCGATGTCTTCCCGGGCGGCGAGCAGGCGTTGTTCGAGACTGCGTTGCTGACGCCGCTGCCAAAAAACAATCGCCGCACAACTGAGCAGCAACACGGCGAACAACAGGCTCAGGTTCTGCCAGAACCCCGGCGATTCCGAGAGCCTCGGGTATTTGGGTTGCAGCCATTGCGTGTGCAGGCGCTCCAGATCTTTCGCCGGGATCGCCCGCAAGGCGCTTTCGACGATCCCGGCCAGCTCCGGCCAGTCACGACGGGTGGCGACCCGCAGCAGTTGCGGCAAACCGATGTCGCCGACCACTACCAGCCCGGCAAACTCCGGCTCTGTCGACAGCCGCCCCAATTGCGCTTCGTCCACCACCGCGTAAGACGCCTGCTGACTCAACAGCAACTGCAACGCCTGACGCTCCAGCGGTACGCCTTGCAGATTCAGATGGGGATAGTTGCCGCGCAGGTAATCAGCGGTGACGCTGGGCATGCGCACGGCTACCCGAGACTGGCTGTCGAGTTTTTCCAGCTCGACCGAACTGCTGACTTTCTGATCGCTGACCACCAGTTGCGGCACGCGCATATAGGGATCGGAGAATTGCCAGAGACGCAGTGAGCCAGGTGTCTGGGTCAGGCCCGGGGCGATATCGATCTCGCCGTCCCGCGCAGCGGCTTCGAGTTGTTCCAGATCGGGGAAGTTGCGCCAGCTGAGTTCGATGTCGAGGGCCTTGGCCATCCACTTCATCAACTCGACATTGGCCCCGGACAGCCGCTGCAAGCGCCGGTCGTATTGTGCGTACGGCGCCTGCAGAATCAGGCCGACACGCAGTTCATTGTGCTCGGCCAGCCACTGATGCTGGCTCGCCGACAGCTGCGCAACATGGCTCGGCGGCGCAGGCGCGGCCCAGCCCATCAAGGGAAACGCCAGACAGCCGATAACCCACAGGCAGCAAAAACGCATCATTGAAATCCCATACACTGACAAATTCTGACCAACCCATTAGGCTGCCGGGATACTTTCTGGCCTGGAATAACCGATGCCCCCTGTCTCTCGCCTGGCAATGCCAGCATTGTGCCTGTCGCTGATCCTGCCTTGTGCCTTTTCCGTCGAAGCCGCCGATCCGGCACCCGCCCCTGCCGCGGAAAAACCCGCCGAAGAAAAACCGGTCGAACGCCAGCCACTGCTTGAGCGTAGTCAGGAAGAAGCCTCGGCACTCGAACGCAAAGTCCCGACCCAGGAACAACAACAGTTGCAGGCCGGCAGCGAAACCTTCCTCGCCCTGTGGAAACCGGCCAACACCGCCGACCCCAAAGGCGTGGCAATCCTCATCCCCGGTGCCGGCGAAACCGCTGACTGGCCCCAGGCGATCGGCCCGCTGCGGCGTAAATTGCCGGACGTCGAGTGGAACAGCCTGAGTATCACCCTGCCCGACCTGCAAAGCGATGCCATCGCACCGCGCGTGGTCGAAGCACCCGTAGCGCCGAAAACCGCCGATGCAGGCAGCAAGGATTCGACCACCGCCCAACCGATCGAGCAAGCCGCCGGTGGTGAAGCCGATGTGGCTGACAAGGTTGTTGCCGAGACCACCGAAGAACAGGCCAAGGCCGACGCCGAGCGCATCTTCGCCCGCATCGACGCGGCGATTGCCTACGCCGAACAGCAAGGCGCGCACAGCATCGTGGTCCTCGGCCACGGCACTGGCGCCTATTGGGCCGCACGTTTCCTCAACGAAAAGCAGACCGCGCAAGTGGAAAAGCTGCTGATGGTCGCCGCGCAAGTGCCGCCCAAGGCCAAGCCTGAACTTGCAGAACTGACGCCACTGCTGAAGCTGCCGACGGCCGATATCTTCTATATGGACAAGCCGCTGGATCGCAACGCCGCGCTGGAACGTTTGCAGGCCAGCAAGCGCTTGAAGACGTCGTCGTTCAGCCAGGTCGCGCTCAAGGCGCTGCCCGACAACAAGGCCGAGCAGGAGCAATTGTTCCGCCGGGTGCGCGGCTGGTTGAATCCGCAAAACCCGGACTGACCGACCACACAAAAAAAGATCGCAGCCTGGGCTGCGATCTTTTTTCATCTAGCGGAAATCCCGCCGCTCGCGAATCAATGTGTAGGCATTGTGCAATTCACGGGTCTTTTCAGTCGCCTCGAGCACCTGGGCCGCCGTCGCCCCCGCCCCGGCCACCTTGTCCGGATGATGACGACTGAGCAGGCGACGATAGGCGCGTTTAATCTGTGCCGGTTCGCTGGTCGCCGACACGCCGAGCAGTCGCATCGCATCCTGATAACTCACCGCCGCGCTGACGATCGGACGCTTGTGCGGCTCGTAATCCGCCGCCAGCGCCTGAATCTGGTGAGTCGTCCAGCCCAGCCACTTGCCCCATTGCGCCAGCAATTCGCGCTCGCTGCTGCCGGCCCGACCGTCGGCCCAGACCATCCGCCAGCAGGCACGCAACACCCCTTCGGCAGCATGGGGTTGAGCACTTAGACGCCGCAGATAACCGCGCAAACGGTCACCGCCGGACTTGCCGCGATTGAACGCGGCAATGGCCCGGCGCTGCGCCGGCTCGCTCATGTCCAGTGCGCGCATCTCCTGACGCGCCTGCTGGATATGCCCGTCGGTGACCCGCCCGTCGCTCTTGGCCAGACGCCCGAGCAGGACGAACAACAACTCGTCGTTGCGCAGCATCGGCTGGCCGCCGAGTTTTTCCCGCAAATGTCCCCAGCTCTGTAAATGCAGGCGCCGATCCAGCGCCTGCCCCAACAAAGCCCCAAGCATGGCCCCCGGAATGCTGGCGATAGCAAAACCCGCTCCGGCTCCAATCAGAGTCCCTGGCCACAACATATCAGCGACTCGCTTCTATCAAGGTTTCGGCTTCGGCCAGACGCTCGTGCGTACCGACATCGACCCACTGACCTTTCAGTCGCTCACCGCTGACCTGCCCGTCCGCCATGGCTTTGCGCAGCAATGGTGCCAGTTTGAAGGCGCCGTCCGTGCAGCCGTCGAACAGTTGCGGATGAAGCACGGCGATACCGCTGTAGGTCAGGGTCGGCGCATCCGGTTGGCCGTCCTGTACCTGATCACCGATCAGACTGAAGTCACCGCTCGGGTGATGGGCCGGGTTGTCCGCCAGCACCAGATGCGCCAGTCCGGAGATCGGCTGGTGCAGCACGCTGAAATCGTAATCGGTCCAGATATCACCGTTGACCACCAGGAACGCTTCGTCACCGAGCAGCGGCAAGGCGCGGAAGATGCCACCACCAGTCTCCAGCGGCTCGCCTTCGGGCGAATAACGGATGCTCAGGCCGAATTGCGAGCCGTCGCCCAGGTAATCTTCGATCTGCTGGCCGAGCCAGGCATGGTTGATCACGATTTCGCTGAAACCCGCCGCCGCGAGGGCGCGCAGGTGATACTCGATCAATGGCACGCCAGCGGCACGCACCAGCGGTTTGGGGGTGGTCAGGGTCAGCGGGCGCATGCGCTCGCCTTTGCCGGCCGCCAGAATCATTGCCTTCATGCCGTCACTCCGGCACGCAGGCTGACCAGCAGCGCCTGCAGTTGCGCCAACTCCGGACGGCGTGCGATCACCGCTTCTATATAAGCGAAGAAACGCGGCACGTCGGCCAGGTATCGAGGCTTGCCATCGCGGTGACAGATGCGGGCGAAGATCCCGATGACCTTCAAGTGACGCTGTACACCCATCAGGTCGCTGGCGCGCAGGAAATCTTCGAAATCCGGCTGTACCGGAATGTTGAGTGCCGTCGCCTGCTGCCAGTAGCTTTCGAGCCAGCCGCGCACACGTTCTTCAGGCCAGCTGAGGAAGGCATCCTTGAACAGGCAGGTCACGTCGTAGGTCACCGGGCCGTACACCGCGTCCTGGAAATCCAGCACGCCGGGGTTCGGTTCGCTGAGCATCAGGTTGCGCGGCATGTAGTCGCGGTGCACCAGCACTTTAGGCTGGGCCAGCGCGCTGTCGATCAGCAGATCGCTGACCTGCTGCCATTGCTGCTGTTGCGTGGCGTCGAATTCCACACCCAGCTCGCGCTTCACGTACCACTCGGGGAACAGTTCCAGCTCACGGCGCAGCAGCGCAACATCATAGCTCGGCAGCGGTGCCACCATCGGCAACTGCTGAAATGCCAATAGTGCCTGCAAGGCGTCGCTGAACAATGCGTCGGCATTTTCGCCATTGATCACGTCGAGATAGGTCTTGTTGCCCAGGTCATTGAGCAAAAGAAATCCGCGATCGAGGTCTTCTGCATAAATTTTCGGCACGTTGATACCGGATTTCGCCAGCAAAAAGGCGATATCCACGAACGGTTTGCAGTTTTCCTGGGGGGGCGGTGCGTCCATCACGACGAAACTGCGACCGGCTCCTTTCCAGCGGAAATAACGGCGGAAACTCGCGTCGCTGCTGGCCGCGGTCAACGTGGCCGGGGGTACGGCACCCCAGCCCTGTTCGGCAAAAAGGGTCGCCAACTGTTCATCGAGCCAAACTTTCAGGTGTTGCAAGCGTACATCTTGGTCAGGCATTGCAAGGGTCTCCGACGGCGCTAGCCGTCAAGCGGGTCATGCTTTATTATCCAGCATCTTTTTCAGACCATCGAGAGGCGTGCGGCCCACACCGCGGGCAGATGGCACGCAGGAAGCCCGGACTAATAAGATGGCATTGAAATCCCCCGCGTTTCGTAAAAAATTTCCGTTGTTGGTAACCGGCAGTCTGCTGGCTATGCAACCTCTGGCCAGTTCATTCGTTGTCGCCGCCGAGCAGTATGACTGCGCCGTCTCGGCTACGGGCGGCTGGGCCTGTTCGCCGAAGACGCCGGCAGCGGCATTGCCGCCGCGCCCGGTGCATGACGGCAGCGCTGTCAGCGCCACCGGCGAAGCCCCGGCCGAGAACGGCAGCGTTTCGGACTCCGGTCCCAAACCCGTACTGGTCACCGAGTCCAAAGGTCGCGGTCTGAAATCCCGTAGCGAAGACTACAGTCACCTCGACTGGGTTCCGCGCGAGAAGCTCACCGCCGCCCAACTGGCCGAGACAGGTCCTTACTGCTCTGGTTCCTATATCGAACCGATTCGTCCTGGCATGAATGACAAGACGAATAAAAGTGACGCCCCGACCTTCATCGGCGCGAAAGCGTCGCGCTACAACACCGAAGATCAGGTCGGCACGCTGGCCGGTGACGTGGTCCTGCGCCAGGGCAGCATGCAGGTCGAGTCCCAGGAAGCCAGCCTCTACCAGGCCGAGAGCCGCGCCGAACTCAAGGGCGACGTGCGCATCCGCGACAACGGCGCGCTGATCGTCGGCGACCACGCCGATGTGCAGCTCGACACCGGTGAAGCGAAAGTCGACAACGCCGAATACGTGATGCACAAATCGCGCATCCGCGGTAACGCGCTGTACGCCAAGCGCGCCGAAAACGCGATCATCCGCTTGAAGGACGGCACGTACACCACGTGCGAACCGAACAGCAACGCCTGGCAGCTCAAGGGCAACAACATCACCCTGAACCCTGCCACCGGCTTCGGTACCGCAACCAACGTGACGCTGCGGGTCAAGGACATTCCGATCCTGTACACCCCGTACATTTACTTCCCGATCGACGACCGCCGTCAGTCGGGCTTCCTGCCGCCGACCATCGGCACCGGCAGCGACACCGGCTTCATGCTGGTCACCCCGTACTACTTCAACCTGGCACCGAACTACGATGCCACGTTGTACCCGCGCTACATGAGCAAGCGCGGCCTGTTGATGGAAGGCGAATTCCGTTACCTGACCAAGTCCAGCGAAGGTCAGTTCGGTGCTGCGTACCTCAACGACGAAGACACCGATCGCAGCAAGCAGACCGATTACGAAAAAAATCGCTACATGTACAACTGGCAGCACAAGGGTGGTCTCGACTCCCGCGTGTTCACCGAGGTCGACTACACCAAGATCAGCGATCCGTATTACTTCCAGGATCTGACGACCGATCAGATCGGTGTCAAAAGCGCCGACTACGTGAACCAGCAAGGCGCCATCAGCTATCGTGGCGACAGCTATACCGCACGCTTGAATGCTCAGGCGTACCAGTTGGCGACCGTTTCGAACATCACGCCATATGACCGTCTGCCACAGATCACTTTCAATGGTCAGCTGCCATACAATCCTCAGGGCCTGCGTTTCGATTACGAGACGGAGCTGGTTCGCTTTGACCGCGATCTGAAAGATGGCAACTTCGTCAATGAAGACGGTTCTGTCGAGCGTCGACTGGATAACAACGTGACCGGTCTGGCCCGAGCCACGGGTGACCGACTCAACCTGAAACCGGCTATCAGCCTGCCGATGGACTGGACTTATGGCTTCCTGAAGCCATCGATCAAATACCAGTACACCCAGTACCAGCTTGACCTGGACGGTACCGGCAAGTCGCAGATCGCTGCCTTGAGCCCCGAGCAACAGAAGCTGAACGGCCGGTTCAACAGCAACGAGAATCGCGGCGTACCGATCGTCAGCATCGACAGCGGTCTCTACTTCGATCGCAATACCACCTGGTTCGGCAAGAACTATCGCCAGACCCTGGAACCTCGCCTGTTCTACCTCTATGTGCCTGAGAAAGATCAAGGTGACATTCCGGTATTCGACACCGGTGAATACACCTTCAACTATGCGTCGCTGTTCCGCGACAACCGCTTCTCCGGTTCCGACCGTGTCGGTGACGAGAACAAACTGTCGCTGGGTATAACCAACCGCTGGATTGAAGACGACGGTTTCGAGCGTCAACGCATCAGTGTCGGTCAGGCGCTGTACTTCAAGGATCGCGAAGTCCAACTGCCGGGTATCGACCCGAAAACCCGCGACGACGCGCATTCCAATGTTTCGCCTTATGCGCTGGAGTACGAATACCGCTGGAACCGCGACTGGCGCACCACGGCCGACTACAACTGGGATCCGGACAGCCGCAGCCCTCGTTCCGGCAGCGCGATGTTCCACTACCAGCCTGAAGACAACCCGAACAAGGTGGTCAACCTCGGTTATCGCTATCGCAACGACCAGGTTCGTTACGACCAGAACACCGGTAAATGGTCGGTGGGCGGTGGTGACTACGGCACCCCGGGCCAGCCTGGGTACGTGAAGGACTACTACAAGATCCAGCAGCATGACTTCTCGGTCATCTGGCCGATCGTTCCGCAGTGGAGCGCGATCAGCCGCTGGCAGTACGACTACAACCGCAACCGTACACTGGAAGCCTTCGGTGGTTTCGAGTACGACAACTGCTGCTGGAAACTGCGCCTGATCAACCGTTACTGGGTTTCCTACGACGAGTTCAGTCAGGAAGCTCCGCAAAACGAAAAAGGCGACCACGGCGTCTTCCTCCAAATTGTTCTGAAGGGACTCGGCGGCCTCACTGGCGCCAAGGTAGAGAGCTTCCTCGACAAAGGCATCCAAGGTTATCGTCAACGTGAAGACCAAGCTTTCTGATTGTCTGCGCCCGCTGATGCTGGGCGCGCTGTTCCTGGGTACCGCGGCCAACGCCGCGGTGCAGTCCATCGATAAGGTTGTGGCCATCGTCGACAACGACGTGGTCATGCAGAGCCAGCTGGATCAACGCGTCCACGAAGTTCAGCAAACCATCGCCAAGCGCGGTGGCGGCTTGCCGCCTCCGGGCGTGCTGGATCAGCAGGTGCTAGAGCGCCTGATCGTCGAAAACCTGCAGCTGCAGATCGGCGAACGTTCCGGCATCCGCATCACCGATGAAGAACTGAACCAGGCTGTCGGCACCATTGCCCAGCGCAACAACATGACCGTTGACCAGTTCCGCGCGGCCCTGGCCCGAGACGGCCTGAGCTACGAAGGCGCCCGTGATCAGATCCGCAAGGAAATGATCATCAGCCGTGTGCGTCAGCGCCGTGTTGCAGAACGCATTCAGGTATCGGAGCAGGAAGTGAAGAACTTCCTCGCCTCCGACCTGGGCAAGATGCAACTGTCCGAAGAGCTGCACCTGGCCAACATCCTGATTCCGACCCCGGAAAGCGCCAACTCTGAAGCGATTCAGAGTGCCGCACGCCAGGCGATGGAGGTTTACCAGCAACTCAAGCAGGGCGCTGATTTCGGTCAACTGGCCGTTGCCAGATCCGGCAGCGACAACGCCCTCGAAGGCGGCGACATGGGCTGGCGTAAAGCCGCTCAATTGCCACCGCCGTTCGATCGTGAACTGAGCGCCATGTCGCCGGGCGACATCACTCAACCGGCACGCACTCCGGGTGGTTTCATCATCCTGAAGCTGCTGGAAAAGCGCGGTGGCGAAAGCCAGATGCGTGACGAAGTGCATGTACGCCACATTCTGGTCAAGCCAAGTCCGGTCCGCGACGAAGCCAAGACCAAGGAACTGGCCCAGTCGCTGTATAACCGCATCGAAGCTGGCGAAGATTTCGCCGAACTGGCGAAGAAATACTCGGAAGACCCGGGTTCCGCCCTCAACGGCGGCGACCTGAACTGGATCGACCCGAACGCACTGGTACCGGAATTCCGCGCCGTGATGGCCAAGTCCCCGCAGGGTCAGCTGTCCAAGCCGTTCCAGACCCAGTACGGCTGGCACGTTCTGGAAGTCCTTGGCCGTCGCGCCACCGACAGCACCGAACAGGCCCGCGAGCAGCAAGCCATGACCGTACTGCGTAACCGCAAATACGACGAAGAGCTGCAAACCTGGCTGCGTCAGATCCGTGACGAAGCGTACGTAGAGATCAAACTCCCTGGTGCAGACCAGGCAGCGCAGTGAAACCCAAGCGTTTCGCGCTGACACCCGGCGAACCGGCCGGCATCGGTCCCGACCTGTGCCTGCTGCTCGCCTCGCAAGCCCAGCCACATCCCCTGATTGCCATCACCAGCCGCGACCTGCTCCAAGAGCGGGCCGCGCAGCTGGGGCTGGTCGTCAGCTTGCTGGAAGTGGCGCCTGACAACTGGCCGGACGCCCCGGCGCCTGCCAACAGCCTGTACGTCTGGGACACCCCGCTCAGCGCCCCCGTGGTCGCCGGGCAACTGGACAAGGCCAACGCCGCATTCGTTCTTGAAACCCTGACCCGCGCCGGCAATGGCTGTCTGAACGGCGACTTCGCCGGGATGATCACCGCCCCGGTGCACAAGGGCGTGATCAATGAGTCGGGCATCGCTTTTTCCGGCCACACCGAATTCCTCGCCGACCTGACCCACACCGCCCAGGTGGTGATGATGCTCGCCACCCACGGTTTGCGTGTGGCACTGGTCACCACTCACCTGCCCTTGCGCGACATCGCCGATGCGATCACGCCGGAGCGACTGGAACGGGTCACGCGGATCCTGCACGCCGACCTGCAAGACAAATTCGGCATCGCCCAACCACGCATCCTGGTCTGCGGGCTCAACCCGCACGCCGGTGAAGGCGGACACCTGGGCCATGAAGAAATCGACATCATCGAACCCACCCTGGAGCGCCTGCGCGGCGAGGGCATGGACCTTCGTGGCCCGCTGCCTGCCGACACTCTGTTTACCCCCAAATATCTGGAGCACTGCGACGCAGTGCTGGCGATGTACCACGACCAGGGCCTGCCCGTGCTCAAGTACAAAGGCTTCGGCGCAGCGGTCAACGTGACCCTGGGCCTGCCGATCATCCGCACCTCCGTCGACCATGGCACCGCCCTGGATCTGGCCGGCAGCGGCAAGATCGACACCGGCAGCCTGCAGGTCGCCCTGGAAACCGCCTACCAGATGGCCGAGACCCGTTTATGACCGAGCAATACCAACACAAGGCGCGCAAACGCTTTGGCCAGAACTTCCTGCACGATGCCGGCGTCATCGACCGCATCCTGCGCTCCATCAGTGCCAAGCCTGACGACCGGATGCTGGAAATCGGCCCGGGCCAGGGCGCGCTGACCGCCGGCATTCTCAATTCCGGCGCACAGCTGGACGTGGTGGAACTGGACAAGGACCTGATCCCGATCCTCAACCAGCAGTTCGCCGGCAAGAGCAACTTCAACCTGCATCAGGGCGATGCGTTGAAGTTCGACTTCAACACCCTGAATGCTGCGCCGAACAGCCTGCGTGTGGTCGGCAACCTGCCGTACAACATCTCCACGCCGCTGATTTTCCACCTGCTGAACAACGCCGGCATCATTCGCGACATGCACTTCATGTTGCAGAAGGAAGTCGTGGAGCGTCTGGCCGCCGGCCCGGGCGGCGGCGATTGGGGCCGTCTGTCGATCATGGTTCAGTACCACTGCCGGGTCGAACATCTGTTCAACGTCGGCCCGGGGGCTTTCAACCCGCCGCCGAAGGTCGACTCGGCCATCGTGCGTCTTGTGCCGCACGCGGTACTGCCGCACCCGGCCAAGGATCACCGCCTGCTGGAGCGCGTGGTGCGCGAAGCTTTCAATCAGCGCCGCAAGACCCTGCGCAATACCCTCAAGCAATTGCTGAGCAACGCTGAAATCGAGGCCGCCGGTGTCGATGGCAGCCTGCGTCCCGAGCAGCTCGATCTGGCCGCATTCGTGCGTCTGGCCGACAAGCTTGCCGAACAGCCCGCGAAAACACCTGCAGCCGACTGACAGGCAAGCATCGTGCTCGGGCAGGACGCCGCTCTGGTCTCCTGCCCGATACTTGCCTAGACTCAATCCATCGGCTACCCCCCGCGTCCCGCTTCGTCCTTAAGGCCCTTTGCATGTCTGATCCTCGTTATCAGGTCGATGTCAGTGTCGTTACTCACTACCTGGCAGACCAATCGCAACCCGAGCACGACCGCTTCGCCTTCGCCTACACCATCACTGTGCAGAACAATGGCGAGCAACCGGCCCGACTGATGTCCCGGCATTGGGTGATCACCGATGGCGACGGGCATGTCGAAGAAGTGCGCGGTGCCGGCGTGGTCGGCCAGCAGCCCTTGATCGACGCGGGACAAAGCCACACCTACAGCAGCGGCACGGTCATGACCACCAAGGTCGGCACCATGCAGGGCAGCTATGAAATGGTCGCCAGTGACGGCAAGCATTTCGATGCGATCATCAAACCCTTCCGCCTCGCCGTTCCCGGAGCCCTGCACTAATGGCGACGTATGCCGTCGGCGACCTTCAGGGCTGCCTCGAACCGCTCAAGTGCCTGCTCAGGCAAGTCGCGTTCGACCCGGCAGTGGACCGGTTGTGGCTGGTGGGCGACCTGGTCAACCGTGGCCCGCAATCGCTGGAAACCCTGCGCTTTCTCTATGGCATGCGCGAGTCGCTGGTCTGCGTCCTCGGCAATCACGACCTGCACCTGCTGGCGGCGGCGAAAAACATCGAGCGCATGAAAAAGTCCGACACCCTGCGCGAGATTCTCGAAGCACCGGACTGCGCCGAACTGATGGAGTGGCTGCGTCAGCAGAAACTCATGCACTACGACGAGCAACGCGAAGTCGCCATGACTCATGCGGGCATCCCGCCGCAATGGTCGTTGCGCAAAGCCCTGAAGTACGCCGAAGAAGTCGAGACCGCCCTGCGCGACGACAATCTGCTCCCGGCCTTCCTCGACGGCATGTACGGTAACGAACCGGCGAAGTGGGACAGCGAGCTCAAAGGCGTGGCCCGCCTGCGGGTCATCACCAACTACTTCACGCGCATGCGCTTCTGCACCGCCGAAGGCAAGCTCGACCTCAAGAGCAAGGAAGGTCTGGACACGGCGCCACCGGGTTACAAACCGTGGTTCCAGCACAAGGAACGCAAGACCCGTGGCCTGCGGATCATATTCGGCCACTGGGCGGCGCTTGAGGGCGATGTCCACGAGCCAGGCATCTCCGCCCTCGACACCGGTTGTGTGTGGGGTGGCAGCCTGACCCTGATGAACGTCGACAGCTTTGAACGGCTGTCGTGCAAATGCGACGAACACGGCGGCGTCCTGCCTCCCGTCGCACCACCGATCACCGAATCCTCGCCAGTCAGCGCCCCGCGTTAGACTGCGTTTTCAGCCGAGCCACAGGAACCCGCCATGAGCGAATTCAAACGAATCCCCCCGGAACAGGCCCAGGCCCTGCGCGAGCAAGGTGCCGTGGTCGTCGATGTCCGTGACCCAGCCACATTCGCGGCGCTGCACATCAGCGGCTCGAAGCATCTGGACAATCACTCTCTGCACGCCTTCATCCAGGGCGCCGACCTCGATGCCCCGACCGTCGTGGTCTGCTACCACGGCAATTCGAGCCAGGGTGCCGCGGCGTATCTTGTCAGCCAGGGCTTTTCCGACGTCTACAGCATGGACGGCGGCTTCGAGCTGTGGCGTACGACTTTTCCTTCGGAAACCGCGCAAGGCACCTCCGAATAATTTTTTTGTAACGTGCAAGCCCCGGCTCCCGTGGGCTCGCGCGGTGGCAGACGAACGGTCTGCCACAACTAATTACGTATCTCGCCTTTACCTCCCGAATTCCCAACTATCCTTAAGCCCAGGCCATCCAAAACAGGGGAGAGCCGGTACACCGGCGCACGGGTCATCGGGAGTGACTTTCGCGGTTGTCGATCGCGGAAGGGTTCTGGGGGGTAAACAACAGCTGCCATCGCGGCTGCTTGCCAGCATCGACTGAGTGATCCGGCGTCGGCTCCACGTATCGAGCGAGGTGACGTCATGAGTATCTTTAGCCACTTCCAACAACGCTTCGAGTCCACACGCCAGGAAGAATTCTCGCTGCAGGAATACCTGGAACTGTGCAAAAAGGATCGCAGCGCCTACGTTTCCGCCGCCGAGCGTCTGTTGATGGCTATCGGCGAACCGGAGCTGCTCGACACTTCGACCAATTCGAGGCTGTCGCGAATCTTTTCCAACAAGGTGATCCGTCGCTATCCGGCCTTTGAAGACTTCCACGGGATGGAAGAATGCATCGACCAGATCGTGTCGTATTTCCGCCATGCCGCCCAGGGTCTCGAGGAAAAGAAACAGATCCTCTACCTGCTCGGCCCCGTCGGTGGCGGTAAATCGTCCCTGGCCGAGAAGCTGAAACAGCTCATGGAAAAAGTGCCCTTCTATGCCATCAAGGGCTCACCGGTATTCGAATCTCCACTGGGTCTGTTCAACGCCACCGAAGATGGCGCGATCCTCGAAGAGGACTTCGGCATCCCTCGCCGCTACCTGAACACCATCATGTCGCCATGGGCCACCAAGCGCCTGGCCGAATTCGGTGGCGACATCAGCCAGTTCCGCGTGGTCAAGCTGTACCCGTCGATCCTCAACCAGATCGCCGTGGCCAAGACCGAACCGGGCGACGAGAACAACCAGGACATCTCCGCGCTGGTGGGCAAGGTCGATATCCGCAAGCTGGAAGAATTCCCGCAGAACGACGCCGATGCCTACAGCTATTCCGGTGCGCTGTGCCGGGCCAACCAGGGCCTGATGGAATTCGTGGAAATGTTCAAGGCACCGATCAAGGTGCTGCACCCTCTGCTGACCGCCACCCAGGAGGGCAACTACAACAGTACCGAAGGCCTGGGCGCGATTCCGTTCACCGGGATCCTGCTGGCCCACTCCAACGAATCGGAGTGGCACACCTTCCGCAACAACAAGAACAACGAAGCGTTCATCGACCGGATCTACATCGTCAAGGTGCCGTACTGCCTGCGGGTCAGCGACGAAGTGAAGATCTACGACAAACTCCTGTTCAACAGCTCCCTGGCCAAGGCCCATTGCGCGCCGGACACCCTGAAGATGCTGGCGCAGTTCACCGTTCTGTCGCGCCTGAAGGAGCCGGAAAACTCCAACATCTATTCCAAGATGCGCGTGTATGACGGCGAAAACCTCAAGGACACCGATCCGAAGGCCAAGTCGATCCAGGAATACCGCGACGCGGCAGGTGTCGACGAGGGCATGAACGGTCTGTCGACCCGGTTCGCGTTCAAGATCCTGTCCAAGGTCTTCAACTTCGATCCGCACGAAATCGCGGCCAACCCGGTGCACCTGCTCTATGTACTGGAACAGCAGATCGAGCAGGAACAGTTCCAGGCCGAGACCCGCGAACGCTATCTGCGCTACCTGAAAGAGTACCTGGCGCCGCGTTATATCGAATTCATCGGCAAGGAGATCCAGACCGCCTACCTCGAGTCCTACAGCGAGTACGGCCAGAACATCTTCGACCGCTACGTTCTGTACGCGGATTTCTGGATTCAGGATCAGGAATACCGCGATCCGGAAACCGGCGAGATCCTCAACCGCGTCGCCCTCAACGAGGAACTGGAAAAGATCGAGAAACCGGCCGGCATCAGCAATCCGAAGGATTTCCGCAACGAAATCGTCAACTTCGTGTTGCGCGCCCGAGCCAACAACAACGGCAAGAACCCGACCTGGCTCAGCTACGAAAAACTGCGGGTGGTCATCGAGAAGAAAATGTTCTCGAACACTGAGGACCTGCTGCCGGTCATCAGCTTCAATGCCAAGGCCAGCAAAGAGGATCAACAGAAACACAACGACTTCGTTACACGAATGGTCGAACGCGGCTACACCGACAAACAGGTACGACTGCTCTCCGAGTGGTATCTGCGGGTCAGAAAATCACAGTAAACCGCGGCCGGTCAGACCGGTTGTCGTCAGCCCGAGGCCTGTGTGCGCATTTTCTGCTACACAGGCCTCTGGAAGGTGTTCGAAAGGCGGTAGCGAGGTTCAGGCAGCACCCAAAGCGCTTGGGGGAGCGTTTGCGTACCCAGGCATTCGGTTAAACGCTGCATGACCGCTCGCCCTTTGCAGGACAGCTTCTAAGGAGCAGTCATGAGCTATGTGATCGACCGACGTCTCAATGGCAAGAACAAGAGCACGGTGAACCGTCAGCGCTTCCTGCGGCGTTACCGTGACCACATCAAGAAGGCTGTCGAAGAGGCGGTCAGCCGGCGCTCCATCACCGACATGGAGCACGGCGAGCAGATCAGCATTCCCGGTCGCGACATCGACGAGCCGGTGCTTCACCATGGTCGCGGCGGCAAGCAGACCGTGGTTCATCCCGGCAACAAGGAATTCACCGCCGGCGAACACATCGCCCGCCCGCCGGGAGGTGGCGGAGGCCGTGGGCCGGGCAAGGCCGGCAACTCCGGCGAAGGCATGGACGAATTCGTCTTCCAGATCACCCAGGAGGAATTCCTCGAGTTCATGTTCGAGGACCTCGAATTGCCGAACCTGGTCAAACGCAACCTGACCGGTACCGATACCTTCAAGACTGTTCGCGCCGGGATCAGTAACGAGGGCAACCCGTCCCGGATCAACATCATCCGCACCCTGCGCTCGGCCCATGCCCGGCGGATCGCACTGTCCGGCAGCAGCCGCGCCAAGCTGCGCGAGGCCAAGGAAGAGCTGGCACGCCTGAAACGCGAAGAACCGGATAATTTCGGCGATATTCAGAACCTGGAAGCGGAAATCGAGAAACTCAGCGCGCGCATTCATCGAGTGCCCTTCCTCGACACCTTCGACCTCAAGTACAACCTGCTGATCAAGCAGCCGAACCCCAGCTCCAAGGCCGTGATGTTCTGCCTGATGGACGTTTCCGGCTCCATGACCCAGGCGACCAAGGACATCGCCAAACGCTTTTTCATCCTGTTGTACCTGTTCCTGAAGCGGAACTACGACAAGATCGACGTCGTGTTCATCCGCCACCACACCAGTGCCCGGGAAGTGGACGAAGAAGAGTTTTTCTATTCGCGGGAAACCGGCGGCACCATCGTCTCCAGCGCCCTGAAACTGATGCAGGAGATCATGGCCGAGCGCTACCCGAGCAACGAATGGAACATCTACGCCGCTCAGGCCTCCGACGGCGACAACTGGAACGATGACTCGCCGATCTGCCGCGACATCCTGATCAACCAGATCATGCCGTTCGTGCAGTACTACACTTACGTAGAGATCACCCCGCGCGAACATCAGGCCCTGTGGTACGAGTACGAACGCATCGCCGAAGCCTTTTCTGACACTTTTGCCCAGCAGCAGTTGGTCTCGGCCGGAGATATCTATCCGGTCTTCCGTGAACTCTTCCAGCGCAGGTTAGTGACATGACCGCCAAAGAGCAGAAGCGCCAACCCATTTCCACCGGCTCCGAATGGACATTCGAGCTGATCCAGACCTATGACCGCGAAATTGCCCGGATCGCGGCCGGGTACGCCCTGGACACCTATCCCAACCAGATTGAAGTGATCACCGCCGAACAGATGATGGACGCCTACGCTTCGGTCGGCATGCCGCTGGGCTATCACCACTGGTCCTACGGCAAACACTTCCTCAGCACCGAGAAATCCTACAGTCGCGGGCAGATGGGGCTGGCCTACGAGATCGTGATCAACTCCGACCCGTGCATCGCCTACCTGATGGAGGAAAACACCATCTGCATGCAGGCGCTGGTGGTGGCCCATGCCTGTTATGGCCACAACAGTTTCTTTAAGGGCAATTACCTGTTCCGCACCTGGACCGATGCCAGCTCGATCATCGACTACCTGGTGTTCGCCAAGCAGTACATCATGCAGTGTGAAGAGCGCCACGGCATCGACGCGGTCGAGGACCTGCTCGACTCCTGCCATGCGTTGATGAACTACGGCGTCGACCGCTACAAACGCCCGTATCCGATTTCCGCCGAGGAAGAGCGGCGCCGGCAAAAGGATCGCGAAGAACACCTGCAGAAGCAGATCAACGACCTGTGGCGCACCATTCCCAAAGGCGCGGACAAGTTCAGCGACAAGGACAACGCACGGTTCCCGGCCGAACCTCAGGAAAACATCCTGTACTTCATCGAGAAACACGCGCCGCTGCTGGAGCCATGGCAGCGGGAGATCGTGCGCATCGTGCGCAAGATCGCCCAGTATTTCTATCCACAGCGCCAGACCCAGGTGATGAACGAGGGCTGGGCGACTTTCTGGCACTACACGCTGATGAACGACCTGTATGACGAAGGGCTGGTCACCGACGGTTTCATGATGGAGTTCCTGACGTCTCACACCAGCGTGGTGTTCCAGCCGGGATTCGACAGTCCCTACTACAACGGCATCAATCCTTATGCACTGGGCTTTGCCATGTACCGCGACATCCGGCGCATGTGCGAAGAACCGACAGAAGAAGACCGTCGCTGGTTCCCGGAAATCGCCGGTACCGACTGGCTATCGACCATCAAGTTCGCCATGAGCAGCTTCAAGGATGAGAGTTTCATCCTGCAGTACCTGTCACCCAAGGTGATCCGCGACCTGAAACTGTTCAGCATCCTCGATGACGACCAGAAGGACGATCTGCTGGTGCCCGCCATCCATGACGAGGGCGGCTACCGGATCATCCGCGAGACCCTGGCCGCGCAGTACAACCTGGGCAACCGTGAACCGAACGTGCAGATCTACAGCATCGACCGGCGCGGTGACCGTTCTCTGACCCTGCGTCACCAGCAGCACGACCGCAAACCGCTGGGTGACTCCACCGACGAGGTACTCAAGCATCTGCATCGGCTATGGGGTTTCGACATTCATCTGGAAACCCTGCAGGGCGACCAGATCATGAAAACCCACCATGTACCGCCCCGCAGCGAACACGGCGAGGGGGATTACGGTCGGCTCGATCTGGCTGTCATTCATCTTTGATCCCGTTCTGGCCTCCGAAAGTCCGGCGCAAGGGTTATCCTGTCGGGCCAACGGAGGTTTTTTATGCAGATTTACAAGGTCGGCGGTGCAGTGCGTGATCGCCTGCTGGGCAAACCGGTCACCGATATCGATTGGGTGGTGGTCGGCGCCACCGCAGAAGAAATGCTCGCCAAAGGGTTTCGCCCGGTCGGTGCGGATTTCCCTGTGTTTCTTCACCCGAAAAGCGGCGAGGAGTACGCCCTCGCCCGTACCGAACGCAAGAGCGGTCGCGGTTATGGCGGGTTCACCTTTCACGCCAGCCCCGAGGTCACGCTTGAAGAAGATCTGATCCGTCGCGACCTCACGATCAACGCCATGGCCGAGGACGATCAGCAAAACCTGACGGATCCCTATCACGGCCAGCGCGATCTCGATGACCGGATCCTGCGTCACGTTTCCCCCGCGTTCGCCGAAGATCCCCTGCGAGTCCTGCGTGTTGCCCGCTTCGCGGCTCGTTACGCAGAACTCGGTTTCAAGGTTGCCCCCGAGACCCTTGAGTTGATGCGCCAGCTCAGCGAATCCGGCGAACTGGAGGCCCTGACCGCCGAACGCAGCTGGAAAGAGATTTCCCGCGCATTGATGGAAAGTCAGCCGCAGGTGTTCATTCAGGTACTGCGCGATTGCGGCGCACTGAAAGTGCTGATGCCGGAGGTCGACGCCCTGTTCGGCGTACCGCAACCGGAAATCCATCACCCGGAAATCGACAGCGGCATTCACACACTGAGCGTGCTTGAGCAAGCCGCCCTGCACCAGCAACCATTGACGGTGCGCTGGGCCTGCCTGCTGCATGATCTCGGCAAGGGCCTGACCCCGGAAGAGGAATGGCCGCGGCATATCGCCCACGAGCACAAGGGCCTGAAGCTGATCAAAGCGGTCAACGAACGCTTCAAGGCACCGAAGGACTGTCAGGAACTGGCCCTGCTGGTCGGCCAGTATCACACCCACGGCCATCGCGCCCTGGAGCTGAAGGCGTCGACCTTGCTGGAATTGCTGCAGAGCTTTGATGTTTATCGCCGACCGCAGCGTTTCGAAGAATTTATCGTCGCATGCGAGATGGATGCCCGAGGCCGCAAAGGACTTGAGCAGCGCAGTTATCCACAGGCGGATTACCTGCGCGGTGCAGCCAGCGCCGCTCGGGGCGTTGCGGTACAGCCGCTGCTGGAGAAAGGTTTCAAGGGCCCGGAGCTGGGCGAAGCGCTCAAGCGTGAACGGCTCAAGGCGTTGAAGGCTTACAAGGAATCAGCGTCGTCCTGAAAACACCTGACGCCATCGCGAACCGGTCGCGATGGCGTCAGTCAGTTCAATAAATCCGCAGGCGTGAGCTGAATACCGCGCCATTCAAACCCGACCGGTGCCAGCACCTGATCGATCTGCGCCTCGGACCACAGCGTGGCAAAGCTTTTTCCCACACCTGGATGCACCCGATCCGGCGCAATCAGCGACAACGGCCACAACACGAAGGCATTTTTCAGAATCTCGGCCCGGGGCAGGATCAGCCCGTCGAAATTGCCCGCCAGCTTTCCGTACAGCAAGACGTCGATATCCAGCGGCAACCCCTTGCGATCCGGGGCATAACGACCGTTATCCGCCTCGATGAATTTCAGCCGTCGATCCAGCTCCATCAGCGGCAGATCGGTGTAGGCCGACACCACGAAATTGAAGAACGGGCCGCTCTTGATCCCCACCGGCTGGCTTTCGAACACCGCCGAACAGCGGATATCCACCAGAAAACCGGCCAGGGCATCCAGACCGGCTCGCAAATGAGTTTCGCGCTCGATATTGCTACCGAGCCCGAGGTAGACCTGAGTCAGCGACATCCGCGCTCGATCTCCACACCGACACCACCCTTGGCGGCCGGGACTGCGCCAGGCTTGGTCAGCTTCAGGCGCACCCAGGTGATCTTGAATTCGGCCATCAGCACTTCGACCAGGCGCTCGGCGAAGGTCTCGACCAACTGGAACTGTGCCTGCTCGGCAAAGGCCTGGATCCGGGTGGAAACACTGGCGTAATCGAGTGCCAGGGTCAGGTCGTCACCGGCAGCAGCCGGGCGATTGTCCCAGGCGAAGCTCAGATCAAGACGCAAGCACTGTCGGATGCCGCGCTCCCAGTCGTAGGCACCGATCACGGTGTCGACTTCCAGGCCCTCGATAAACACTCTGTCCAAGCACTTTTCTCCGCTGCACGACAAGGGCGCAATGCGCCGTTAGAATCAGGGCGTCCTCGCCCGGAATAGTTAGCATGTTTTGGTTACTGGCGATCCTCGCCTACCTGCTCGGCTCGCTGTCCTTCGCCATTTTGCTCAGCCGCCTGACCGGAAATCCGGATCCGCGAATGAGTGGCTCGGGTAATGCCGGCGCCACCAACATGCTGCGCCTGGCCGGTCGCAAACTCGCGATCCTGACCCTGCTGGGTGATCTGTGCAAAGGCCTGCTGCCGGTGCTGATCGCCTCGGCGGCGGGTCTTTCGCTGCAGGATCAGGCGTGGATCGGCGTCTGCGCCGTGATCGGTCACCTGTTCCCGCTGTACTTCCGTTTCCGCGGCGGCAAGGGCGTCGCCACGGCGGCCGGCATGCTGCTGGGTCTGTATCCACCCGCCGCATTGCTGGCGGTGTGCGCCTGGCTGCTGACGTTCTACCTGACCCGCACCAGCTCGCTGGCAGCATTGATTGCCACGCCCCTGACCCTGCCATTGCTGGCCTGGCAAGAACCGGAAGCGCTGTTGCCGATGAGCACGCTGACGCTGCTGATCGTCTGGCGCCACCGGGGCAATCTACGCGACCTGTTTGCCGGGCGCGAACGGCATTTTTAAATACCGTACGTGAGCACCGTTCATCACAGCGCCGACAACTGCTCCATCGGCCAGCGCGCCTGCACGCTGATCGCCAGGCTTTCCTGCTGGCCGGCCTGCAGACGCTGGCAACCGGCAAACGCAATCATCGCGCCGTTGTCGGTACAGAACTCGGGACGGGCATAGAACACATCGCCCTTCATGTCGCCGAGCATTTTCTCCAGAGAAACCCGCAATGCCTTGTTGGCGCTGACGCCGCCAGCGATCACCAGACGCTTCATGCCGGCCTGCTTCAGCGCACGCTTGCACTTGATGGTCAAAGTCTCCACCACGGCCTGCTGGAACGCCAGCGCGATGTCGCAACGGGCTTGCTCGCTGTCGTCCCCAGCGCTGACGCACTGCTGCCAGGTGTTGAGGGCGAAAGTCTTCAAGCCGCTGAAGCTGAAATCCAGGCCCGGGCGATCGCACATCGGACGCGGGAAGGTGAAACGTCCTGCGACACCCTTCTCTGCCAGCTTGGCGATTTCCGGACCACCCGGATAATTGAGGCCCATCATCTTCGCGGTCTTGTCGAAAGCTTCGCCTGCCGCGTCATCGAGGGTTTCGCCCAGCAGGCTGTATTGGCCGATGCCATCGACCTGAACCAGCTGCGTATGACCACCGGAGACCAACAAAGCGACGAACGGAAACTCCGGCGGTTTCGGCTCCAGCATCGGCGCCAGCAAGTGGCCTTCCATGTGATGCACGCCGAGCGCCGGAATGCCCCAGGCAAACGCCAGCGCCTGAGCGCACGAAGCACCCACCAGCAACGCGCCGACCAAGCCAGGACCTGCGGTGTAGGCGATGGCGTCGATCTCGGTGGGCACGCAGTCGGCCTCGGCCAGCACCTGACGGATCAAGGGCAGCATGCGCTTGACGTGATCGCGGGAGGCGAGCTCCGGCACCACACCGCCGTAGACGCGGTGCAGGTCGATCTGGCTGAACAGTGCGTCGGCCAGCAGGCCCCGCTCACTGTCGTATAAAGCGACGCCGGTTTCGTCGCAGGAAGTTTCTAATCCCAGTACTAGCATGGGTTTGCGCCTTGTTTAGGCTGAATTCGAAGGCGCGCATAATAGTCGCCACTGGATGCCCCGACCAGCGGTTTTCGATCAGAGGCTTTGCATTCCGAGCGTTGAGGGGTTAACATCCGCAACCCTTAAAAACCGACGTCTTCAAGTGCTCTTTTGCCGCGAGGATGTTGACCCCGGTAATGAATGAAGGTAGCTCTGGATGCCAGCCGTCAAAGTTAAAGAGAACGAACCCTTCGACGTAGCTCTGCGTCGTTTCAAGCGCTCCTGCGAAAAAGCCGGTGTACTGGCTGAAGTTCGTAGCCGCGAATTTTACGAGAAGCCAACTTCCGAGCGTAAGCGCAAGGCAGCAGCCGCTGTTAAGCGTCACGCCAAGAAAGTTCAGCGCGAACAGCGCCGCGCCGTTCGTCTGTACTAATACACAGACGATCGTAGCAAGCTTCTGCCAAGCCCGGCCCTCAGCCGGGCTTATGGCATTTGCGTAAAACGCTTGATGCTTCACCGTCGAAGCCGCACACGCGACCGAGACAAATCCGCTTCACCGCGTCAGGCCTGGCTCTTTTGCCAGCGGTGCACGTCTTTTCTGACGAGCCTTTCAAGGCTACTGACGAGCACACCCACTGATTCCTCTTACGACGATCAGCCCAAGGCACCTGCTTGCGTGCCCGCTTCATGAGCTATCCGAGGTCCTCAACCGGCCGTCAGCGGATTCAGCGCAACACTTTCATAAAGTCGAAGACTGATAGGTACTAACGTCAGTGGATTTTCGGCAGATACACTTCCCGACAGCGATTAAGCAGACGACACCGGTCGAGCCGCACTCTTTGTGCGCTTTCAAGCATGACCCGCGTCCGGCCGCCCATCGCATCGGACTCATTACAGCGCAGACGACGAGAACGCCATGGCCGGGCTGATTCCCCAGAGCTTCATTGACGACCTGCTGAACCGCACCGACATCGTCGATGTGGTCAGTTCGCGCGTGCAATTGAAGAAGGCCGGCAAGAACTACACCGCCTGCTGCCCGTTTCATAAAGAGAAAACCCCGTCGTTCAGCGTCAGCCCCGACAAGCAGTTCTATTACTGCTTCGGTTGCGGCGCCGGCGGTAACGCGCTCGGTTTTCTCATGGACCACGACAACCTGGACTTTCCCCAGGCAGTCGAGGACCTGGCCAAAGCCGCCGGCATGGAAGTGCCGCGCGAAGAAGGTAGCCGCTCGCACAAACCGCGACAGCCGACCGATTCGCCGCTTTATCCACTGCTGACTGCCGCTGCGGACTTTTACCGCCAGGCGCTCAAGAGCCACCCGGCACGCAAGGCTGCCGTGGATTACCTCAAGGGCCGTGGACTGACGGGTGAAATTGCCCGGGACTTCGGCCTCGGCTTCGCCCCGCCAGGCTGGGACAACCTGTTCAAGCACCTGAGCAGCGACACCCTGCAGCAGAAAGCCATGATCGACGCCGGCCTGCTGATCGAGAACGCCGAAACCGGCAAGCGCTATGACCGCTTCCGCGATCGCGTGATGTTTCCGATCCGCGATACTCGCGGGCGCATCATCGCCTTCGGCGGTCGGGTCCTCGGCGACGACAAGCCGAAATACCTGAACTCACCGGAAACCCCGGTATTTCATAAAGGCCAGGAACTCTACGGCCTCTACGAAGCCCGCAAGAACAACCGCAACCTCGACGAAATCATCGTCGTCGAGGGCTACATGGACGTCATCGCCCTGGCCCAGCAAGGCCTGCGAAACGCCGTCGCGACCCTGGGCACAGCCACCAGCGAAGAGCATCTGAAGCGCCTTTTTCGGGTCGTACCGAACGTGCTGTTCTGCTTTGACGGCGACCAGGCCGGCCGCAACGCCGCATGGCGTGCACTGGAAGCCACGCTGAGCAGCCTGCAGGACGGTCGCCGCGCACGCTTCCTGTTCCTCCCCGAAGGCGAAGACCCGGACACCTTGATCCGCGCTGAAGGCACCGACGCCTTCCGTGCGCGGATCAATCAGCACGCGCAGCCACTGGCAGACTATTTCTTCCAGCAACTGACCGAAGAAGCCGACCCTCGCTCGCTCGAAGGCAAGGCGCACATGGCGACGCTTGCCGCGCCGCTGATCGATAAAGTGCCAGGGGCAAACCTGCGAATCCTGATGCGTCAGCGCCTGACCGAAATCACCGGCCTGAGCAGCGAGACCGTCAGCCAGCTGGCCCAGAGCACACCGCAGGAAGCGCCGCCCGCCTACGACCCCGGCATCGATTACGACGCGATGCCGGACTTCAGCGACTACCATCAGCCGCAGGCACAGGACATGTATGTGCCGCAGCAGGAATGGACGCCGAAGAAACCCGGTGCCGGCGGCAAGAAATGGGACAAAAAGCCCTGGGACAAGAACGGCAAGCGTGGCGGTGATCGCGATCAACCGCGCGCCCCGAGAGTGCCGGCTCCCGTCGAGCCACCGATCATGGCTGCCCTGCGAACGGTGATCCATCACCCGCAACTGGCGCTGAAGGTCGAGACGGCCAGCCACTTTGCGGATGAAGACAATACCAACACCCAGCTTCTGGTGGCCTCACTGGAAGCCGTGCAAAAGAATCCTCAGCTAAACTCTTTTCAGTTGATCTCGCGATGGCATGGCACCGAACAAGGTCGATTGCTGACCCGCCTGGCAGAAAAGGAGTGGTTGATCAACGGAGAAAACCTTGAACAACAGTTTTTCGACACCATAACTAGCTTGTCAGCCCGCCAGCGCGAGCGAAAGCTGGAACAACTTCTCAGGAAATCACGTCAAAGCGATCTGAGCACCGAAGAAAAATCTTTGCTGCTCGAATTGCTCAAACGGGATGTTCCTGCATCAAACCCGACCTCAACTGGCGCGTGAGGTCATAGCTCAGGTATAATCCTCGGCTTGTTTTTTGCCCGCCAAGACCTTCAGTGGATAGGGTGTTATGTCCGGAAAAGCGCAACAGCAGTCTCGTATTATTGAGTTGATCAAACTGGGTCGTGAGCAGAAGTATCTGACTTACGCCGAGGTCAACGACCACCTGCCCGAGGATATTTCAGATCCGGAGCAGGTGGAAGACATCATCCGCATGATTAACGACATGGGGATCCCCGTACACGAGAGTGCTCCGGATGCGGACGCCCTTATGTTGGCCGACGCCGATACCGACGAGGCCGCTGCGGAAGAAGCAGCCGCCGCGTTGGCAGCGGTCGAGACCGATATCGGTCGCACCACTGACCCAGTGCGCATGTACATGCGTGAAATGGGTACGGTCGAGCTTCTGACTCGTGAAGGCGAAATCGAAATCGCCAAGCGTATCGAAGAGGGCATCCGTGAGGTGATGAGCGCAATCGCGCACTTCCCCGGCACGGTTGACCATATTCTCTCCGAGTACACTCGGGTCACCACCGAAGGCGGTCGCCTGTCCGACGTTCTGAGCGGCTACATCGACCCGGACGACGGCATTACGCCGCCGGCTGCCGAAGTGCCACCGCCGATCGATGCGAAAGCCGCGAAAGCGGACGACGATTCCGAGGACGATGACGCCGAAGCTTCCGACGACGAAGAAGAAGCCGAAAGCGGTCCGGATCCGGTCATTGCTGCCCAGCGCTTCGGCGCCGTGGCCGACCAGATGGAAATCACCCGCAAGGCACTGAAAAAGCACGGTCGTCACAACAAGGCAGCGGTTGCCGAGTTGCTGGCCCTGGCTGATCTGTTCATGCCGATCAAACTGGTGCCGAAGCAATTCGAAGCCCTGGTCGAGCGCGTTCGCAGTGCCCTGGATCGTCTGCGTCAGCAAGAGCGCGCGATCATGCAGCTGTGCGTACGTGATGCACGTATGCCACGTGCCGATTTCCTGCGCCAGTTCCCGGGCAATGAAGTCGACGAAAGCTGGTCCGACGCCCTGGCCAAAGGCAAGAGCAAGTACGCCGAAGCCATCGGCCGCGTGCAACCGGACATCATCCGTTGCCAGCAGAAGCTGACCGCACTGGAAACCGAGACCGGCCTGACCATCGCCGAGATCAAGGACATCAACCGTCGCATGTCGATCGGTGAGGCGAAAGCCCGCCGCGCGAAGAAAGAGATGGTTGAAGCGAACCTGCGTCTGGTGATCTCCATCGCCAAGAAGTACACCAACCGTGGCCTGCAATTCCTCGACCTGATCCAGGAAGGCAACATCGGTCTGATGAAAGCGGTGGACAAGTTCGAATACCGTCGTGGTTACAAGTTCTCGACCTATGCCACCTGGTGGATCCGTCAGGCGATCACTCGCTCGATCGCCGACCAGGCCCGCACCATCCGTATTCCGGTGCACATGATCGAGACGATCAACAAGCTCAACCGCATTTCCCGCCAGATGCTGCAGGAAATGGGTCGCGAACCGACCCCGGAAGAGCTGGGTGAGCGCATGGAAATGCCTGAGGACAAGATCCGCAAGGTATTGAAGATCGCCAAAGAGCCGATCTCCATGGAAACCCCGATCGGTGATGACGAAGACTCTCATCTGGGTGACTTCATCGAAGACTCGACCATGCAGTCGCCAATCGATGTCGCCACTGTCGAGAGCCTGAAAGAAGCGACCCGCGAAGTGCTGTCCGGCCTCACTGCCCGTGAAGCCAAGGTACTGCGCATGCGTTTCGGTATCGACATGAACACCGACCATACGCTCGAAGAAGTCGGCAAACAGTTTGACGTGACCCGTGAGCGGATCCGTCAGATCGAAGCCAAGGCGCTGCGCAAGCTGCGCCATCCGACGCGAAGCGAACACCTGCGTTCGTTCCTCGACGAGTGACACCAGAACCCCCGGCCCAGGCCGGGGGTTTTGTTTATATGGCAGATTAAATACCTCGCACCACCCTCCCCCCGCGCACAGCCCGTCTACACTCGAAACATTCCCCCGAGCCATAACGAGACCGTTATGCCCAGACTGGCGTCCGTGCTTTTTTTGCTGTCACTGATGATCTGGACCGCAACGGCTGACGCGCTGACTCTGACCGACGAAGAACGTAGCTGGCTGGCGGCTCACCCGGACTTGCGCCTGGGTGTCGATGCTTCGTGGCCGCCATTCGAGTTTCGCGATGACCAGAACCGCTATCAGGGCCTG
Organism: Pseudomonas sp. GW821-FHT09C09; assembly: GCF_059418105.1. Lineage (NCBI taxonomy): Bacteria > Pseudomonadati > Pseudomonadota > Gammaproteobacteria > Pseudomonadales > Pseudomonadaceae > Pseudomonas > Pseudomonas sp. GW821-FHT09C09. The sequence goes on along the minus strand of NZ_JBWKPF010000003.1, from coordinate 764,653 downwards.
GCGGCGGACTATATCGACGTGATCCGCCAGCGTCTGGCCATCAAACTTACGCCCATCGAACCCTCGAGCTGGACAGCCGTGCTCGAACAGGCCAAAAACGGCACGATCGATCTGCTGCCGGGCATCATGTCCACCCCGGAACGCCAGAATTACCTTGCCTTCACCCGACCCTACCTGGATTTTCCGATCGTCATCCTCGCCCACGTTGGCGGGCCGCAACCGCGCAAGATCGAGGATCTGTATGGGCTTAAGATCGCCGTCGTCGAAAACTATGCTCCCCATGAGCTGTTGCGCACCCATCATCCCGATCTGAATCTGGTGGCCATGCCCAATGTCAGCTCGGCGCTGCAGGCCCTGGCCACTGACGAAGTGGACGCGGTGGTCGGCGATCTCGCCTCCAGTGTCTGGAGCCTGCGCCAGCTCAAGCTCGACGGGCTGTATGTCAGTGGCGAAACTCCTTATCGCTATCAACTGGCAATGGGAGTTCCCCGAGACAGCAAAATGCTGGTGGGCATTCTGGACAAGGTCTTGGCCGACATGTCCCCGGAGCAGATCAGTAGCATTCAGGAACATTGGGTGGGTAACGTCCTCGATCATCGGACATTCTGGTCGGATCTGCTGGTCTATGGCCTGCCAGGCCTGCTGTTGCTGGTGATCATCCTGGCAGTGGTGATTCGCATCAACCGCCGCTTGAGCTCGGAAATCGCCCGACGCATCGACCTCGAACAGGAGCTGCGCAGCAGCGAGTACCACTATCGCGGGCTGGTAGAGAGCCTGTCGGCCATTGCCTGGGAAGCGCGGATCAGCGATTTCACCTACAGCTACGTATCGCCCCACGCCGAGGATCTGCTGGGTTATCCCCTGTCGCACTGGCTGATTCCGGGCTTCTGGCGCAACATCATCCATCCCGCCGACCTGACCCGCGCGCAGAGTTTCTGCGATCACGAAGTCCTCGCCGGGCGCGATCACAGTCTCGATTACCGGGTGATCACCGCTGATGGCCGTTGCCTGTGGGTGCGAGACATCGTCAGCCTTATCGAGCACGGCCACGAGCCGGTGATGCGCGGCCTGATGATCGACATCAGCGAAACCAAACGCACCGAAGAGGCCCTGCGCCTGTCGGAGCAGAAGTTCGCCTCGGTGTTCCAGCAATGCCCGGACATTCTGGTGATTGCTCGACTGTCCGACGGCTGCCTGCTGGAGGTCAACGAAGCCTTTGAAGAACAGATCGGGCTCAAAGCCGAAGACGTCATCGGCCAGACCGCCACCGAACTCAATATCTGGGGTATTCCCGGCGTTGGCCCCGGCCTGCTGCAACGCTTGCAGGCCGGCAGCATACGCAACCTGGAGATGCCCTTTCGTCGCAGCAACGGGCAGGTGTTCACCGGGCTGATTTCCGCCGAACCGTTCGAACTCGACACCACGCCGGCGCTGGTCGTGGTGGTGCGCGACATTACCCAGCTCAAGGAAACCCAGCAGCAACTGCAAACCTCCGAAGAGAAGTTCGCCAAGGCCTTCCACGCCTCGCCGGACGGCCTGTTGCTGTCGCGTCAGAGCGATGGCCTGCTGCTGGAGGTCAACGAAGGTTTCAGCCGCATCACCGGTTTCAACAGCGCCATGTCGGTGGACCGCTCGGCACTGGATCTGGGGATCTGGGTCAATCTCAACGAACGCAAACAGATGCTCGATCTGCTGCACCGTGACGGTTTCGTTCGCGATTTCACCTGCCACATCCGCCGCAGCGACGGGCAAATCCGCCTCTGCGAAGTGTCCAGCCGTCCGCTGCCGATCGGCGACGAAGACTGCATGCTGACCATCGCCCGGGACATCACCGAACGCCACCTGATGCAGGAAAAGCTGCAACAGGCCGCAACGGTGTTCGAGAGCACCGCCGAAGGTGTCTTGATCACCGACACGCAACAGCACATCAGTGCCGTGAACCGCGCCTTTACCGAAATCACCGGTTACAGCGAAAGCGAGGCGCTCGGCCATACCCCGCGCCTGCTGGCTTCCGGGCTGCACGACAGCGCGTTCTATGCAGCGATGTGGCATCAATTGACTGACGAAGGCCACTGGCAGGGCGAAATCTCCAACCGGCGCAAGAATGGTGAGTTGTACCCGAGCTGGCTGACCATCAGTGCCGTACGCAACCGCGACCGGTTCATCACTCACTTCGTCGCAGTGTTTGCCGATATTTCCAGCCTCAAGCATGCCCAGGCCAAACTCGATTACCAGGCTCACCATGATCCACTGACCGGTCTGCCAAACCGCACGCTGTTCGAAAGCCGCCTGCTGACGGCATTGAACGGCCAGCAAGAAAACGGCGGTCTGGGCGCGGTGCTGTTCCTCGACCTCGATCGCTTCAAACACATCAACGACAGCCTCGGACACCCGGTTGGCGATTTGCTGCTCAAGGGCATCGCCGTGCGCCTCAAGGAACAGTTACGCGATATAGATACCGTGGCGCGACTGGGTGGCGACGAATTCATCATCCTGCTGCCGGGGCTGCAACAGGCCGGTGATGCCGACAACATCGCCACCAAACTGCTGAACTGTTTCGGAGCGCCATTCCAGGCCGGCGAGCACGAGTTTTTCATCAGCGCCAGCATCGGCACCAGCCTCTATCCGCGTGACGGCTGCGACGTCGCCACTCTGATCAAGAACGCCGATGCCGCGATGTACCGTTCCAAGGCCAAGGGTCGCAACCGCGTCGAAAGCTACACCCGCGACCTCACCGCCCAGGCCAGCGAACGGGTGGCGCTGGAGCATGAACTGCGCCGGGCCATCGAGCGCGAAGAGCTGTACCTCTACTACCAGCCGAAAATCAGCCTCGACGATCACAGCCTGGTCGGGGCCGAAGCCCTGATCCGCTGGCGGCACCCGACCTTCGGCGAGGTACCTCCGGAGCACTTCATACCGCTGGCGGAAGAGAACGGGATGATTCTGCAAATCGGCGACTGGGTGCTGGAAACCGCCTGCCGGCAGATGTTCGAGTGGGGCCAGATCTACGACTCCCTGGGCCCGCTCTCGGTCAACCTCGCCGGCGCACAATTGCGTCAGCCGAACCTGTTGGGGCGCATCGAACAACTGCTCAAGGACAACCGTCTGAGACCGGATTTACTGCAACTGGAAATTACCGAAAACTTCATCATGAGCCAGGCCGAAGAGGCACTGGCGGTGCTGCACCAACTCAAACACCTCGGCGTGCAACTGGCCATCGACGACTTCGGCACCGGTTATTCCTCGCTGAGTTACCTCAAACGCCTGCCGCTGGACATCCTCAAGATCGACCAGTCCTTCGTCCGCGGCTTGCCCGACGACCCCCACGACGCGGCGATTGTCCGCGCCATCATTGCCCTGGGCCGCAGCATGCAATTCACCGTGATCGCCGAAGGCGTGGAAACCCAGGCCCAACAACAATTCCTTGCCGCCGAAGGCTGCGAGCAGATCCAGGGCTACATCGTCAGCCTGCCGCTGCCACCGGAGGAATTCGCCGCGACGTTTCTTCGCATAGCCGTATCAGATTTTTCGGATAGCACAGCCGAGAAACCGTCGCTATAATCCGCGGCCTACTGAGGGCCTATAGCTCAGTTGGTTAGAGCAGAGGACTCATAATCCTTTGGTCCACGGTTCAAGTCCGTGTGGGCCCACCACTTTGAAAGCCACGTATTACGTGGCTTTCGTCGTTTCTGGCATCTGAAAATTTGACCCGGCTGGATCGTACAAATTGCGCTCCGTCCAAGATTCGTCCAATTCGGGTTTGGACGGACGGTTACGCCACTTCGGCAACCACCGGTTTCGCTTCCATGAGGCTGGCCAGCGGATTCAGATTGACGACCTCGGCCAAGTGTCCAGGACTGAAGTGAGCGTACTTTTGAGTCATGGCCAACGTCGCATGCCCCAGCACTTTTTGAAGCGTCAGAATATCCCCGCCATTCATCATGTAATGGGATGCGAAGGTGTGCCGCAGGACGTGCGTCATCTGACCATCAGGCAGCTCTAATCCGATCGCTTCCACACTACGCCGAAAGGTGATGGCGCAAGGTCTGAAAGGCAGAGCAGCTTTCAAACGCTCCTCCAGCCGTTTCGAGATAGGCACAGACCGGTTCTTGCTGGATTTGGTACGACTGTAATGCACCATTTGATTACGCACTTGGCGCGGTTGTAGCTTCTCCGCTTCGCCCCACCTGGCACCGGTGGCCAGACACACTTCAGCGATCAACCCGGCGTCTGAATCCCGCGTAGCCAGGTCGCCCAACAACTGCTGAATTTGCTCGCTCAGCAGGTAGGCCATCTCCGTTTCGTCGAACTTGAGTTTGCGCACTTTGCCCAGTGGGTTGTCGGCGTCCCATTCCCCCAGCCTGGCCAGCTCGTTGAATACGGCACGTAGGTACGTCAGCTCATGATTCAGCATGTTCGCGCTGATGGGCTTCGGATCCCCGCCGTCCTTGGAGTAGCCAGTGCCTGGCGTCGTCCTGGAATGTTTCCCCTCGGCACGCTCCGCGCGGTACTGCGCAAAGTGGGCTGACGTGAACTTGTGTGCTTTCGGGTTCCCCATCCGATTGACCATGCTGATCAACAGCGCCAAGCGCTGCTTGCCTGTCTTCAGGTTTTGTCCGTGGACGACATACCAACGATTGACCAGATCTAGCATGCTTCTACCGTCGTGCTTCGCGGGCTTCGTCACCCGCCCAGCAGCTGCCTCCCCCATCACTCTGTTGTGATAGTGAGTCGCTTCATTTTTGGTAGGGAAAATTCTCCGGGTTCGATAGCCGTAGCTGCCGTCGGGGCGGCAGTCCACTTCATAGCGGCCGTCAGCAAGCTTTTTTATCGGCATGTTCTTGCACCTGCCATCACTGGCCGATCACGGGACTTATCTGGCCCGCTTCAGGCGCGACCTCATCAGTCACCAACCAGAGCGCGTATTTCTTGAACCGGGGGTGCATGGTGACCTTCAGCAGCTCAATCGAGCTGACAGACTTGCTGCGCCCGTATTCGTAACCCTTCCACGTCTCGATTTTTACGCCAGTCAATTCACAGATTTCGGACTGTGTCAGTCGCTCCGTCAGCCGCACTTCCTTGAGCTTGCTTCCTAAATCCATGATGACCCCTTGATTTTGTGTATGTACATACATATTCTGTGGATGCAGATACATATCTGCTGCATATATACCCACGGAGCTTATCAAATGCAGATCACTATCGACACGCCCTACACCACTGTCAGGGAGCTGGCCCGGCGCTCCGGCCAGTCGGAACGAGCAATCCGAAACGACATCGAGCGCGGCCGGATCCTCATTCGTGAAAAGGCCGAAGGTTCCAAAGAAGCGGTGCTGATCAACATGCTCGCCTTGGCTATTGAAGCGGCTCAGCAGGCCGAGCGCGTCATGTCCGCATCGGCCAAGCGCTGAGGGGCTGGGGAATGCAATTCGAAGATATCTACCGCTTGGAAGTGGTCGAAGCCCTGGAGCATGACAATGACCTGGACTTCAAAGACATCGGCACCACCTACTTTCAGAAAGGTGTTTGTCCAGGGTGCGGGGAACGCACCCTGTACATCGCTCGAAAGCAGCCATATCAGCTGAAGTGCAACCGCTTGAACCAATGCCAGTTCGAGGAAAAAACCCGGGAACGCTACAGCCACCTGTTCGAAAACCTCAGTGAGCGGTTCCCTCGTTCCGAGCTGAATCCAAACGCGACGGCCGACGCCTATCTACAGCGTAATCGCGGCTTTGATATCAGCAAGATGAAAGGCTGGTACGAACAAGGCCGCCGTCCGATGAAGGACGGCCAATGGGCTGACACTGTCCGGTTTCCGCTTTGCAATGGTCACTGGGAACGCATCATTGACGTCACCATGGTCAAGGCAAACGGGGGAGACAAGGCAGGGATCAAAAAGGGGATGGACTACAAGGGCGGATGCTGGGCGCCGCCAGGAATGACCATCGAGCCAGGCGATACCGTATATATCGTTGAAGGCATTTTCCACGCGATCGCCTTATTCCTTGCCGGCTACAAGGCCGTCGCCTCGATATCAGCCAATAACTTCCCGTGGAATCTCGTCGAGGAACACAAGGGTAAGAAAGTCCGCTGGGTCATTGCCTTGGACGATGACGCAGCCGGTCACTCAGTCATCCCGAAATACCGCAGTCAGCTGCACGCCAAAGACGAAAAGGCATGGGTAGCGCTCGCCGGCGCGGATCGCGATTGGGACGACGTTTACCGCGATGGCCAACTGAATGACGACTTCATGCGGGAAGCCTGCTACCAGGGCCGCTTGTTCGTGGCGGTCAGCGCCGCCAAAAAAGCGTTTCTTCTTTACCTCAAGCGGCCGCGTAGCTTCTTCTTGGTCGAATTTCAGAATCGCCTCTACTCCGCCAAGATCAACACCGACGACCTGAACAAGGATCTGGACGGCGATAACGTGAACGGCCACTGGCCGAAGTTCGAAAAGCATTGCGACATGAAGCAGGTGGCCAACTGCGTTCCGCATTTTGAGTACATCCAGCGCGATGCAATCACCGGTGACCAGCAGTTCTTTTTTCAATTCAACTTCCCTAACGCTGCCCAGAACTGCAAGGAGCCGCTAGCGCCGAACTCCATTGGCGACCCTCGCAGCTTTGCCAAATCTCTTTTGGAACGTACACCGGGCGGCAACTTCGAAGGCGGTGAAAAGGTGTTGGCCATGCTCCGCAGTAAGTGGCTGGACAATGCACTTACCGTCCGATCGCTGCCGTTCGTTGGTTATGACGCGGCGAGCAAGACCTACTGCTATCAGAAATTCGGCTACCACAAAGGCCGCGAATACCTGGCCAACGATCACGGATATCTGGAGGTCGGTAAGACAGGCCTGAAAACCTCACTGAACAGCCTGGTGATCGTGCGCGGTAATCCGTTCGACCCGAGCTGGTTTTCCGACTTTCTTGCCGTGCACCATTTGAATGGTCTAGCGGCGCTATCGTGGTGGACAGCAACGCTGTTTGTGCAGCAGATCCGCAGCAAGCAAGAGTCATGGCCTTTTCTGGAGCTGACCGGTGACGCCGGTGCCGGCAAATCCAGCTTGCTCAGGTTTCTGTGGCGCCTGTTTGGCCGTTCCAATTTTGAGGGCATCAAGCCCAACAGTACCGGCGCCAGTGCGATCGGTTTGACCCGCGCCCTGTCCCAAGTCAGCAATCTGCCGGTGGTGTTAATCGAGTCGGACAGTCAGTCCGTGGACGCTCAAGGCCGCACGGTGGTCAGTCAGTACAACTGGGAAATATGGAAACAGTTGTTCGACCACAACGCTACGTTGCGAACGGTAGGCGTGAAATCTTCGAGCAACGATACCGATAGCCTGGTCTTCCTCGCCGCGCTGTGCATCGCACAGAACGCCAGTGTGGAAGGCTCGGAGCCGATCCTTACCCGTATCAGTCACTACCACGCAACCAGGGCACACCACACCCCAGCATTGAAGGTTTTGGCCGTACGCCTGAATAGTCTTCCGGTAGAGCACTTGGCGGGCTACCTAGGTCATTGCATCAGCCAAGAGTCGGAATGGCTTCAGCGCTACTTCGATGCCTTTGCGGAGTACGAACAACGCCTACAAGCCAATGCGGCACTCCAGCATCAGCGGATTGTGCTGTGTCATGCGCAGATGATGGCAGCAGCCAAAGCTACCCAAGCGCTGTTTCCCGAGTGGAGCGACGACACCCTGGATCAACTAATCAAGCACATCGAACGCCGTGCCCTTGATCGCCAGCAACGTGTCAGCACCGAGAACCCGACTGCGGGTCGCTTCTGGCAGATCTACCACTATCTGAACGAGCGGACGATGTTCATCAGCGACAAGGATGGGGATCGCGAAGTCACGCAGGAAACGCTCAATCACAGCGCCGACAAAGATCTGATCGCGATCAACATCGAACACTTCCACAACGCTTGCCGTTTGGCCGGCCAAGAAGTCATTCACGCAACCCAGTTGCACAGAGCTTTGCCGCTGAGCACCACACACACCTTCATTGAGACCCGCAAAGTCCGATCGGTAATCGAGAAACGCTCGCTGAACTGCTGGCTGTTCCGGAAGGGGAGCAAGCCGTGAAAAACGTCGTGGGGGTAAAACCTGGTGCATGGGGGGAGCCCCCTAGTTTTGGACAAATGCGTGTGTGGCCACTGACTGGGCGGAACATCTGGAACATAAATATCTATAAGAAAAATATCTATAAAAAACAGATAGATAACCAGCATCAGCTCAGCATCACCGACCGGAACACACCAGAACACACCGGAACAACTTTCCAATCGCTGTTCCAGAAGTGTTCCGCCATAGGCGTTTGCCGGAACAACCCGCAAAGCCTTGTGCAGCAAGGGATACAGCGCTTTTTGCGAAAAAGCTGTTCCGCAATGTTCCGGGTAACCGTTCCACCTCAGATCCCAGCCGAAAGCCCCGAAAACCGTGGGTTCGCGATCAGCAACTTTTAATTGTTCCGGATGTTCCGGGGTACCTCGGGGCACACGCGACATTTCTTCAGGCACCGCCTGACTCAACCAGCGAAAACAAGGAGCAACACCATGCAAGTACAAGTCATCACCGGCGCGCAGGCCTCGGGCAAAACAACCCGCCTTCGCGCCATTCAAGCCGAACTGAAACAACAAGGGATCGAGGCGCCAATCCTCGTTGGCGAACAGTGCACAACGCCGTACTTCGTGAATCAAATCGCGGCCAGAGCCATGGCCGGCGACAAGCAATTCCTGGCTGACGACTGCACGCAGTTTCAAATCAAAGCCGCGATGGATCTAGAAGCGCAGGGAATCCACTCGGGGATCCCATCTGACTTTGTTGTTCACCTGGTGCGCCAGGCTTAAGGAGGAGACAGCCGTGATTATTCGCTACGTGGCCAACAACCTGCCGGGCGAGCTGCCGTTACCGACCAGCTATGTCGATCAACGCACCCCGGAAGAATTGGCCGAGCTGGCAGCGGCCGCTCATTGGAGGGATCACCCGGAGGACACGCCGACGTTCGTCACGGTCGTGCATATGCGCGACGTAGATGGGCATGACCTGGGATTGTTTGACGTGCGCTGTGAACAGCGCCCGGTATTCACGGCCAGCCAATTGCGGCAGGCGTGAGAAAGACGGTGTCGAGGAGTTCGCACCTCCCCGACACCAACCACCACAAGAGGAGCAACACCATGCAAGCACAGCACCCAAGCAGCAGCGGAAGCAAGGCTATCACAACGCTGGAGCAACGCTGCAGCACCTTTAAACCCCCTCGCCCATTGTTAGCTACCGCGGTTATTGGCGCGGCCCTCATCGGGTATGTGATTCACAAGACCCCTGACGCCCGGCAGCGGCTTGAAAGCCTTACAGCAATGGCACACAGCCTTGGCGACCTCTCCGACCGTGACGCTGATGTTGTTGCACAGCTACTCGCAAAATCGACCACACAAATACAGAAAGGAACCGTCAAATGAGTGATTCTCGCGAACAAGACAAGTTCGTGGTTCGTCTACCCGAAGGCTTGCGCCCGCAAATTGCTGCGATCGCCCGAACCAATAATCGCAGCATGAACGGTGAAATCATTTCCCGCCTACAGCAATCGCTCGCTTTTGAAGAGCTAGCGCAACGGCAAAGCCACTTGATTAGCCAATTACTCAAGCGCATAAGCGCCTTGGAGGCTTCGTCATGCTGATAGATGGTCAATTCATTGCAGTTAGCGAGGCCGATTACGACAACGCCCGAAAACAGGCTGAGCTGCCTACTGACTTTCACCTGGTTGAAGCCACTACCCTTCTCCACCACGACACAGGGAACGGTGTTGCACGTATCCGCTTGCCACCTGGTCTTGTCGTCGCCGCGTTCGAAGATCCGCAAGGACATCGCCGCTATGGCGTTGTAATGTTGCCCATGCATCGTAATAAGCCGTAATAATTTTAGCGGCTAAAACACACTGACCTGCAAATTCATTAGGGCGCTAAGGCGCCCTTTTTCTTTGCTTCAAAGATCTAAACCGGGCGCCACTACTGTTGTTTCTTGACATACATGAAAACATACTTTCATGCAGATCCGGCGTGTAGAACTCACCAGCACAAAAAATCAAATCACGCAAAAACACCGCAAAAGTTTAGCTATACAAATCCGACAACCGCCAATCGCAACTAATAAACACTGATACAGAGGCGAATAGAGGCATCTGATCTCAAGTAGTCTCGCATGCATGAATTTATAAAATCATGCATGCGAATCTGAACTAATGGCATTTTGCAATGTCACACAAAACCCCACTCTGCTTGGCTTCCCGGACGATTCAGATTGGCGAGGCGTAAGCTTTTTGGTTGATCACATAGTTGAAAAAGCCTCCAAAATACTATTTGACAATCTATTTTTTAAATTCGTAAAGTGCGCCGCAATTGATCCGCCCAGCATGGAGCCGAAGTAATGGACGAGCGCGTAATCATCCACACAAGAGACGTATTAGAAGAAATCGCAAAAGTAATGATGTCGTTAAGCGTATCAGTTGGCGCTCGACCACTGAACGAAGAGGAAAGCGGCGGTGTAGTAGCGACCATGACTTGGAGTCATGGCCGATTACTGGAGTGTTCGAAAGAATTGGGGGAATTATTTAATCAAGCAGGTAATGAACTAAGTTGATCGAATAACTGTTGCTGCTGAGCAATCGGCAATGTCCGTAGTCGGTCGAAAATCAGCTGATCGACCGCCTGAGCAGATGGTCGCAAAGGATGTGAATAGGTAAGGCTCATCACGAATGTATGCCCGCAATGCGGGTTGAGACACTGGCAATACAGCTTCGCATATTCCAGATTCAGGTTTTCACGTGAACCAATACGAGCCTTACCCCCACAATCTCTACAGTTGATCCGCATTGCGCCCCTTCCCTAAAGGTGTATGTACATACACTATTCTACGTGAAGCAGCTTCAATTCGCTGTGTCTGGTTCCACCGGCGCACGCCACTCGAAACGTCGATCAGCTCGCAGTGAATCGTTCAGCTGGTCAAACAGTTGGCAGATAGGGCGAATCTCGTTGCTGGTGTACACGCGATCAATCTTTTCGATGTCGCCAAATCCACCGTTGTTTTCCGGGATGATGCCGGCCAGCGCCGGGTTCATTCGCCAGGCTGCGATGACGTCGTTTCGGGTGATGTTCTTCACCTTCTCCAATTCGTCTTTCGCCTGGAAGTCGCCCACCGGGATTATCTGTATCGCGTTCTCTTTGCCGTTGGGGATATTCACGAACATCGATCGGAAGTTGCCTACGCCCTTGCTTGCGCTGATCTGCGCTCGCAACTCGTCCTCATCCTCTTCGGTCAGATCAGGGTCGTTGGTGTAGAAAATGTATCCAGCGTGGGCACCGTTGCTGTAGTACCGCCGGCGGAAAAGAGTCGCCGCCTCATTCAATAGCAATGCCTGCAGGCCGCCCAGATAGTCCGGCACGCCATAAATGTTCTGTTCGACGTCGTAGTCCATCACGTGAACGATCTCGTCCTGGTCGAACTCCATTTCCTTGTTATCCGGCAGCAACATCAAAAATCCACCATCGACCTTTACCCGCATGTTGATGGCCGGCAAGTGTTCCAATTCCAGCGTTTGGCCAAAAGCATTCTGGTGCTTGAAGCAATACAGCTCGCCGAAAACCATATAGTCCAGGCCGGCACGACCCATGGTCTCAGTGCTGCAGCCTGCCGATGCAATGAACTCACGCAACAGCAGGTTGCGCTTGAACTTTGGAATGGCGCCGTGGTGTGCGTTGGCGCGCAGCAGTTTGGCCAAGCCCGCCCGCGATACCGGTGGTTTGTAGATCTTGCCGTCGTCGCTTGGAAACACGCCCACGTACTCGCCGATGTTGCCGGACAGCACCTGTTCCGGCTCCCCGAACGTGAATGAACGCATCGGCTGCTGCTGTGGTTGGGCTGTGTGGTGCTTTCTGCGTTTGCGGTTGGCCATGGCTGCTCTGGTTACTCGTGACGTAGCGGCTACGGCGCCGCTTGTTGGTGTTCAAAGGTTCGTTGGCCAGGGCGTGCATAACCGCCCAGGCAATGTCGGCGTGGCCGGTGGCATCGGTGCGCGATGCGCTGTAGGTGATTTGGCCGCTGTTGGTGGCGCCGCGCTTGATGGTCAGGAATGCCTGAGCAATATCTGTCCAACCGGCGTCCCACTCGATGCGACTGCCTTGGATCGTGTCCTGGGCTTTCAAAACCAGAGCGTTTTTCGCTTCAAGGCTGTAGTGAATCGGTGTCGCCTTGGCGTAGAAGTCGCGCACCAGGTCGAAAACGCCGTAACCCACGCCTGTGACATCGATGCCGATGTGCTGCACGTTGAAACGCTCGGTCAGCTTCTTGACCTGTGCAGCCTGATAGGTGAACGAATGGCCCCGCCAGCTGTGCTTCTCCAGGATCCGGAACTTCGCCCCGGGTTCGAGCGGGGGCGCGATGACCACACAGGTGGCGTCGTCGCGGGTGCGACTCGGGTCGTACCCCAGCCACACCGGGCTGTTGCCGAACGGGCGATCCAGATCCGGGTTGTAGTCCTCCCACAACGACAGATCCGAGTAGCAGCGCTCCAGATCCTTGAGACTGAACGCGCTTTGGGTGCTGTCGATGAACTTGCAGTAGAACAGCTGTTGAAACTTGTCCTCGTCGTACTCCAGCTGCAGCTGCTCCAGGTCGAACAAATCGCAGCCGCCGGCGATCGCATCGTCCAGGGTGATCGTTTTGCGCCACTGGCCGTCCGGACACAGCGCGCCCTGTGTGTAGGCCGTTTCGCTCGGCCACACACCGCCGGCCTTCTTGCCGCGCTTGCTGTTGCGGAACTCCTCGCCCGACCAGAATGGATACGCCTGGTGCGACACGGCGCTGGGGGTCGAGAAATAGGTTTTGCGCCACTTCTTGTGGGTGCCCATGGCGCTGGCCACGGTGCTGAGTTTTTCGAAGTCGCGAATCCAGAAATATTCGTCCACGTAGACGTGGCCGTGGTAGCCCTGGGCGGTGCTGCTGTTGGTGCTGAGAAAGCGCAGCTCGGCGCCGTTGCTCAGGGTGATCGGGTTACCGGTCAGCTCAATATCAAACCATTGCTTGGCGAACTGGATGATGTAGCTGCGGAAGATCTCGGACTGCGATCGGCTGGCCGACAGGAACACCTGGTTATCACCGCTCAACACGGCGTCCATGAATGCTTCGCCGGCGAAGTAGTAGGTCAGGCCGACCTGACGGCTCTTGAGAATGTTCCGGACACGCCGGGTCAGCGGGTTCTGTTTCGCCTCGAACAGCTCTTTCTGGTAGCCGTACATTTTCGAGATGAACTTATCCAGGAAGTCCACTTCGGTTAGGCCGCTGATGTCGTTCTTTGCCTTCTTTTCGCGCTTCTTGCCGCCGCCCTCACCACGCTCACGGCGTTGACCAGGCTGACGTTCGCGAGGCTCGTCCGGACGATCTGTTGCCGCCGCCGGCGCAGGTTTGGCTGCGAGCTTTTTCAGACGCTCAAGCAGGCCCGTCAGTCGCTCCAGTTCGTCCAGTTCGGCTTTCGTCAGCGGATCGATCTTTTCAAGGATCAGGGTTATTCGCCGGTTGACCGCGCTCAACGGTTCTTCATCCGTCAGCATCTCGTCCCAGCCGCCTTGGCGAATCCAGTAGTAGACGATACGGATGTTGGGCAGCTTCAAATGCGCCTGTATTTCTTTCACCGAACAGCGGCGCAGGTAGAGGCGTTTTGCGGCTTCTTTGACTTCAGTCGGGTAGTTCATGGGCCGCAGTCTATGCGGCGAAAACGACGGAAACGCGCAGACAATTTCCGCGAACCTCCTACTTTCCTGAAATAGGAGACGATCGAAATTGAACCGTTTGTTTGGCGGTAAACGGCTCCCTATCGTGGCGACTCATTCAGTGATTGAGCGCAGTTACCCACTATGCCCCGTTCCCTTGTCTCCTACTGGAAACGTGTTGCCACCAGCGGCCCGACCGTCGATGGCCGCGAGATCCTGCCCCAGGAACTGCGCGACATCGCCGAGACCTACACGCCTGCCAAATACACGGCGGTGATCTGGTGCGACCACGAACGCTGGCCAGGCTCGCACGGCACCGTATTCGCCGTGCGTTTGGTTGAAGAGGGCGAGGATCTTGAGCCTGGCCAGATCGCGCTGGAAGCGCAGCTGAAACCGAACGATCGCCTTCTGTACCTCAACGACCAGGGCCAGAAGCTGTTCAGCAGCATTGAAATAACCCCGAATTTCGCCGGCAGCGGAAAGGCCTATCTGACGGGCCTGGCGGTGACTGATTCGCCGGCGAGCCTCGGCACGCAAGAGCTGTATTTCTCCAATCGCACCAGTCGCGCCGCGTACTACGCCGCCTCGCAAGAACTCGGCCCTCTGCGCGAAACCGAGCCGCAGGGCGAAATCGGGCGCCTTGCCGCCATGTTCACCCGCCTGTTCAAGCGTTTCGGGATTGAAGACACGCCCAACGAAACCACCCCGCAAACCCCAACCGAGAGCAACCCCCCAATGGATGAAGCTACCGCAACGGCCTTGAAAGCCCTGCTGGCCCAGCTGCTGGTCGTCGCTGCCGGCATTCAGGCCGTGATCGAGCCTGCCGCCGAAGACGCACCAGAACCCGATCAGGCCCCGATCGATGATGTCAGCGCTGCAGTAGACGAAATCGTCACCACTGCCGAGGAAGAACGCGAGTTCAAGCGCAGCGGTGCCGGCAACAAAGCTGTCCTGGCCGCGCTGGGTCGCCTGGAGAAGCAGTTCACCGCACTGAAAAACACCCCTGCCGGTCGGCAATTGCCGCGCACCACCGGCGCCGCCGACAAATCCAAAGTGCGGGTGCTCTGACATGGCCCGTTCACTGAGCGCCTACGGCGCCAAGATGTACGCCGAAATGCAGCTGGCGATCGCCGAGACCTACGGTGTCGAGCTGGCCAGCAAGATGTTCTCTGTTGAACCGTCGATCGCCCAGGAACTGAACGAGGCTATCACCGCCAAGTCGGACTTCCTGCAACGCATCAACGTCATTCCGGTGACCGAGATCAAGGGCGAGAAGGTGTTTATTGGCGTGTCTGGCCCGGTGACAGGCCGCACCAACACCAAGACCACCGACCGCGTGGCAAAGGACGCTTCGGCGCTGGATAACAGCACCTACGAACTGTCGTCGACCGAATCGGATGTGGGCCTGCCCTACGCGAAGATCGATGCCTGGGCCAAGTTCCCGGACTTCCATCAGAAGTATTCGGCTGCTGTGCAGAAACAGATCGCCCTGGATCGCATCATGGTCGGTTTCCACGGTGTGAAGGCGGCTGCGCAGACCGACATCGAAGCCTATCCGATGCTGCAGGACGTGAACAAAGGCTGGCTGCAACAACTGCGCGAGCAGGCGCCGCAGCAGGTTCTCAAGGAAGGCAATACACCTGGCAAGGTCACCATGGGGCCGGGTGGTGATTACGAGAACCTGGACGCCCTGGTGCATGACACCAAGCAAATGGTGGACGAGCGTCTGCGCGACAGCGGCGACCTGGTGGCGATCATCGGCACCGACCTGCTGGCTGCTGACAAGGCCAAGCTGTATGCCAAGCAGGGCGACACCCCGACCGAGAAAGAGCGCATCGAGGACGCCCAGGTGATCGCCACCTACGGCGGTCTGCCGAGCTTTAGCGTTCCGTTCTTCCCGGTCAACGGCGTGCTGGTCACCAGTTGGGACAACCTGTCGATCTACTTCCAGGACTCCAGCTGGCGCAAGCAAACCGTGGACAACCCGAAACGTTCCCGCGTCGAGGATTACAACAGCCGCAACGAGGGCTACGTGATCGAGCAGCTGGAAAAGATCGCGCTGACCGAAAACGTGGAGCTGGTGAAGTGAGCCTGGCCCTTGCCCACAAGCGCCGCATTTTGGCTCAGGGAACTGCTGCAGTGATCGCTGCTGCAGCGGCACCGCTGGCGTATTCGCCGGCGGAAGCCCTGAGCAGCCCAGCCAACGCGAAAAAACACCTGCTGCTGATGCAGGCCTCGCTGGATGAAGACCTGAAGCGCTTGAGCGATTTAAAGAACTTGGCGAGCAAACAAACGCTTAAGCGAACTGAGTTGCTGCCCAAGTACCAGGACTTCATCCAGCGCTACATGGATTCGGGCCTGGTGATGCAGAACCCCGTCCTGGTGCAGGTGATGGTCTGGCTGTTCGACACCGAGCAGTTCGAAGACGGTCTGGAACTGGCGGACTTCGCGATCGAGCAGGGCCAGGAAATGCCGGAGCGCTTCAAGCGCAACGTGCAGACGTTCGTAGCGGACGCGGTGATCGAATGGGCTTTCCGTGAATATAACGCCCAGCGCAGCCCGGAACCGTACCTTTCCGACCTGCTGCCGCGTGTCGACGGCGAATGGGATCTGCCCGAACAGATCCCGAGCAAGTACCACAAGTTGATCGGCATGCGCGCCATGGAGGCCGAGCAGTGGGAAATCGCGCTCGAGCACTTGGAGCGCTCCACCGAGCTGTACGCGAAAGCCGGCAACGAAACGCGCATTGCGAAGTGCCGCAAAGCGATCGCCAAACAAACACCCGCCGTCACCGGCGCCCAATAACCGACTACCCCCCCAGCGGGGAACTGTGGACGTGTGTCTGCCATTCATGGACAGCCCCACGAAAAACAGTCTCCCCGCCCTAATTCGAGCGGTCAGCAATGAGCTTTTCCGGGAAACCCACCACTGTTGTGGAACAGGCGATCGAGAACGACGGCTTTTGGCCGAACCTCTCCGTGGCCGAGTTTCAGAAGGGCTATCGCCTGCCGGCGGAGTTCCTGGGCGACCTGCTGACCGACGCTTTGTTTATCGCGATGGCCGAGGTCAATACCGACCTGGCCAAGCTCAAAACCAGCTGGCTTGCAGCAGGCATCGTCGCCGTGGAAACAGCCGATCCGATGCTGCTGCCTGAGCGTGCATTCAAAGCCAAGGTGTACAAGCGCGCCGTGTATTGCCGCGCCAAGGCCAGCGCCCTGCAGCAGTTCGCGACCGTGACCCGCCGCGAGAGCGCCGAGAACACCGGCAAGGAAGCGCCGGAGCGTGAAGACACGTTTCTGGCATTCAGTCAGCAGGCTGTGCGCGCCCTGCAGGGCCGTGGCCGCATCACGGCGAAATTGCTATGACCAAGCTGCAGGCGTTGACCGCCTACCTGCTGGAGCGCCGCCTGGTCGAGCCTGAACAGCTCGACAGCTGGACGGAGCAGGTCAAGCTGTCGCTGATCTGGAAACCCGACGTCGACGGCATGCACTTTGCCGACATGCACTATCGCGCCGTGATTGTCCTGGAGCGTTTCGCCGCCAATCCGGCCCGCATGATGGCCCTGGTGGGCAGTTGGCTGGAGACTCACGACGCCGATCGCGACCGCCACGAACTGCCGGCGCCGGAATTCGCCGTGGAGCCTGTGGACAGCGATCTGTTCGACGTGGAAGTCACGCTGGAATTCGTCGAGCCGCAGTATCTCTCCGAAGATCCGGGCGGCGAGATCCAGGCCTTCGGCAAGACGTGGGCGTTCGTTCCATTTGATCTGTGGATCGCCGAGCGCGGCGAGGTGGCCACCAATGGCGGGGCGTAGCACGTTCGAACTCGACGTGCGCGGACGCTTGGGCGTGCGCGAGCAACTGGCGTTGCTGAGCCTGCCGCCGCAGTTGCGCCGGCGTTTGCTGAACCAGGTGACCAAGCGCGTGCGGACGATGAGCCGCAAGCGTCAGCGTGCCCAGCAGAACCTGGACGGTTCGGCGTTCGCCCCGCGTCAGGGCGACGGCAAAGGCAAAAAGAAGATGGAAGCCGGCCTGGCCAAGCTGATGGTGGTCACCAGGCTGACGGCTGATGAAGCGGAACTGGGCTGGAAAAACGCTCTGACCCGATGGGTCGCCGCCCAGCAGCACTATGGCGTCAGCGAGCGCCGCACCGCCGCGCAGATGCGCCGCTGGAACAAAACCCCGCCCGGCCTGGCCGCGACCGAGAAACAAGCCAAGCGCTTGCGTCGTTTGGGTTTCCGCGTGCGCCAGGCCGGCAAAAAGAGCCTGACCAGGCCGTCTGTGGCGTGGATTCAAGAACATGTGAATTACGCCAAGGCCGGCTTGCTGATCCGCATCCTGGACGACCAGCGCAGCGAGTCGTCGGGCGCGCAGAGCTGGGAAATCACGCTCCCGAAACGCCAGTTCATCGGCGCCGAAACCGAACGCGACACCGACCTGCTGATTAGCCAGGTGTTGCAACAAATCCTAACTTCACCCCGCTAACGAGGCACTGCATGGCACTCGGTCAAGTCACCGTCGACAATCTCAACCTGGGCCAGGGGCCTGTGAGCGAGATTGAGCGTTACTTTCTTTTCATCGGCCCCGCCGGCAAGAACGTCGGCCAGATCCTGCCGCTGAACACGGACAGCGATCTGGACGCCGAACTGGGCGTTCCGGCCAGCGACCTGAAAACCCAAATCACCGCTGCCCGTCTCAACGGTGGCCAGCGCTGGGCATGCGTTGCGGCTCCGATCGGCGCCGAGGGCAAATGGGACGAGGCGTTGGAAAAGGCCCAGCAGCAGGGCTATTCCGTCGAAGCTGTGGTGATTACCAAGCCGGTAACCTCTGCTGCCGAACTTTCTGCCATGCATGACGCGGCGATCGCGCTGAACAACACCTACGGACGCCGCGTGTTCGTCATGGCGTCCGCTCCTGGCGTCACCGCCGAACAGACCTGGGCGCAATACGTCGGTGAGCGCAAAGCGCTGTTGGCCAACCTCGCCGCGCCGCGTGTGCTGGTCGTACCGCAACTGCACGGCAATGACCTGGGCGTGCTGGCCGGTCGCCTGGCCAACGCATCCGTGAGCATCGCTGACAGCCCGATGCGGGTGGCCACCGGTGCCGTGCTGGGCCTTGGCCCTGTTCCGATCGATGGCGAAAAAGTACCGCTGACCTCGGCTGTGCGCAGCGAGTTGGATCGGGCGCGCTATTCGGTTTCGCAGACCTATCCCGACTACCCGGGCGTTTACTGGGGCGACGGCAACATGCTGGACACCGCCGGCAGCGACTTTCAGGTCGTGGAATACCTGCGCATCACCGACAAGGCCGCTCGGCAGATCCGCCCGCTGCTGATTCGCCGCGTGGCCGATCGCCGACTGAACAACACCCCCAACAGCATGGCCGTCAACACCAACCAGTTGATGGCGCCGCTGCGCGCCATGGCCAAGTCCACCACGTTCGCGGGCCAGGTGTTCCCCGGCGACATCGAGCCGCCGAAGGACGGCGACCTGGTGCTGACCTGGCTGACCAAAACCAAGGTCGCGGCCTACATCAAGCTCAAACCCCATAACTGCCCGAAAGACCTCACGGCGAACATCGCCTTGGATCTTTCCACTGACCAAACGGAGTAACGCCCCATGGCGAAGATTGGCGGCAAGAACTTTGACGTAAACCTGGGCGATATCGCGCTGCACGTCGAAAGCTGCACTTTGGATATCACCGATAACTCTGCAGTGGCCCAAACGCGGGGCGTGCCGGACGGCACCGTGGACGGAGACGTGGCCGCTGCCGGCGAATTCGAGCTGGATACCACCAACTTCAATCTGCTGATCGACGCGGCGCGCTCGGCGGGCAGCTTCCGAGGCCTCAAACCCTTCGACGCGGTGTTCTTCGCTAAGGCCGGCGAAG
This sequence comes from Pseudomonas sp. GW821-FHT09C09, assembly GCF_059418105.1. Taxonomy (NCBI): domain Bacteria; kingdom Pseudomonadati; phylum Pseudomonadota; class Gammaproteobacteria; order Pseudomonadales; family Pseudomonadaceae; genus Pseudomonas; species Pseudomonas sp. GW821-FHT09C09. The sequence continues at coordinate 745,013 of NZ_JBWKPF010000003.1, read as the reverse complement.
ACGAGGAACTGCGGGTGGAAGCGTTCGGCTGCAAGGTGAAGCTGTCTAGCCTGCTGGCGATTGACCCGAAGGGCGGCGAGAAGTCCAAACACAAGGTTCCGTTCGACGTGACCAGCCCTGATTTCATCCACATCAACGGCGTGCCGTACCTGGCTGCGACTGAGATTGAGGGGCTGCGCTGATGGTGGACTGGTTCGACCGCGCCCAGGAGCTGGAGCAACGCCAACGTGACCAGGCGATCAAAGCCCAGCTGAGCAAGGCTGTGCCGGTCGGGCCGAGCCTGACTCATTGCCAGGACTGCGACAAACCTATCCCGCCGGCGCGCCAGGCGCACGGCGGCATAATCCGGTGCGTCCCGTGCCAGACGGACGTCGAGAAGAGTAAACGCCGATGACCACTGAAACTTCGCGTCTGGGAACGCTGGAGCGGCAACTCGCCGTGATCGAGCACCGCATGAACGAGTTTGAGGGTCGTCACGACACCGTGCCGACTCGCGTGACCAAGCTTGAGCAGCAATTCGAAAACATGACTGGCCAGCTCAAGGAACTGAACAAGGGACAGCAGGCGTTGACCCTGGCGGTCAACGTGATCGGCTCCAAGGTCGGGCGCTTGCTGACCATCCTGACGCTGGTTGGCGCCGTGCTGCAGATGGTCGTGCCGGCACTGTTGCGCGTGTGGTTCCCATGAGCCTGCGCGGCAGGATCATGGCCGGCGTGATCGCGCTGGCCAGCACGCCGCTGGTGATCTTCCTCGGCACCTGGGAAGGCAACGGCCAGAACACCGTTTACGCGGACAAGCTCGCCGGCGGACTGCCCACGGTTTGCAAAGGCATCACCCGGTTTACCAGCCCGTACCCGGTCGTGGTCGGCGACTACTGGTCGCCCGCCAAGTGCGCCGAGGTGGAGCAGCTGGTGATCCGCAAAACGCAGTTGCAGCTGGCCGAGTGCATCACCAACCCCAACGTGGGACAGAACACGTTCGACGCACTGACCAGTCATGGCCACAACTTCGGCGTGACCAGCACCTGCGCCAGTCGAGCGGTCGCGCTTATCAACGCCGGTCGCATCGCCGAGGGCTGCAAAGCGCTGGCTTGGGCGCCGGACGGCAAGACGCCGGTATGGGCTTTTGTGACGGATGCCAAGGGCCATAAGCGCTTTGTGCCTGGGTTGCACAACCGCCGGCTGGCCGAATTCCGGCTGTGTGCGGAGGGCTTGTGATGCTGCGCGAAGCCTTGTTCCTGGTCGTGCTGTGCCTGGTCGCCTGGATCGGTTTCGACACGCTCGAAGGCCAGCGCGACGAAGCCAGGCGCGAGCGCGACAGCGCGAAATGGGAGGCCAGCGGCCTGCGGGAAGCGGCACGCATCAGCGGCGAAATGCTCGCCGAGCGGGACGCGATCGACCAACGAAACACCAAGGGATTGACCGATGCACGCACTGAAAACGAACGTCTGCGCCGCGCTGTTGGCGATGGCACTGGCCGGCTGTACGTCCGCGCCACCTGTCCCGCCTCCGGATCTGTGTCCGCCACCGCCGGCACCGCCCGCGTGGCTGATGCAGGACGCGCCGAACTCTCAGCAGACGCTCGACAGGATTATTTCACCCTCCGAGATCAACTCGCCCAAAGCCGGCAAATGATCGTCGGACTGCAGCAATACGCCCTTGGCGTTTGCCGGCGATCGCCGGCGCCCCAGGGCACCACTTTTCCCAACCTCAAAAAGAGCGATACCCCATGAGCCAGCAAAACACCGAAATCACCCTGGAAGTCGGCGAACAGGAATTCACCTTCAACCTGACGCCTGCGGACGTGACCAAGTACTTCAACGCCCTGACCCAAACCAACAAGGTCGCCCCGGGCAACAACCTGTTGATGACCACCGTCAAGCAAGAGGAAAAGGCCACGCTGAAACCGCTGCTGGCCAACCCGGTGATGGTGATGCAGTTGGCCGGCGCGTTGCTGGAGGAATACGCGCCCAACGTTGAGGTGATCGTAAAAAAGCGCTCGAGCACGCTGAGCGCCTGAGTGAAAACGGCCTGGGCCAGCTGATGGCCCTGACGAACCGCTGGCTACCTGGTGCCGAACCCACGCCCGAGGCGATGGGGACGGCCAAGTGGCTGGAGGACGAACACTGGAGACGCATGGAGTTTGCCGTGGCTAACGGCATCGCCCTTGCGCTGAACGGATAACGACATTGGCAGACCGTAGCGCCAGCCTGGCTTTCATTCTCAGCTTGCAGGACAAGGTCACCGCGCCCCTGGGCAAGGTGAAAATGGGTTTTGCCGAGCTTTCCGATCAAAGCGAAAAGCACATCAAGACGATCGGCCTGGGCTTGGGCGGTCTGACGGCGGGCGTGGTCGCCATTCGCGAATCCATGGAACCGGCGCTGGAAGTCAATCGCGCCCTGGGCGACGTCCGATCGCTGGGCGTAGCCGAGGACGCGCTGTCCGCACTCAACGCCAAGTCGCTGGAGTTCGCGGTGAACTATGGCGAGAACGCCAAGGACTTTGTGGCGTCCGCCTACCTGATCGAGGGCGCCATCAAGGGCCTTGCCGGCAACCAGCTGGCAACTTTCACCAACACCAGCAACCTGCTGGCCAAGGCTACCAAGACCGACGCCGAAACGATGGGCGAATACGTCGGTACGCTCTACAACCTGCAAAAGTCCCAAGCCGATGCGATGGGTAAAGGTGCGTGGGTCGAAAAGCTCGGAGGCCAGACGGCGCTGGCGGTGCAGCTGTTCCGCACCAGCGGCGCGGCCATGAAAGACGCCTTCAAGGAAGCCGGGGCGATCGCCACGACGTCCGGCGTCGACCTGGCTGAACAGATGGCGGTGATCGGCACGCTGAGCAGCACCATGGAGGGCGGCGACGCCGGCGGACGCTACAAGGCGTTTTTCGAGAACATCGGCGCGGCCTCGGAAAAGCTCGGGATGAAGTTCACCGACCAGCAGGGCAAGGTGCTGCCGATGATGTCCATCCTGGACAAGCTCCAGGGCAAGTTCGGCGACCTGACCAGTGCCTCCGCCGGCGCCAAGCTGATGGAGGCCTTCGGCGGCGAAGGCGCCCAGGTGATCGGCGCGCTGGCCAAGGACACCGATCGGCTGCGCAACGGCATCGAGCAGTTGGGCAAGGTGCGAGGGTTGGAGAACGCCGAGCAGATGGCGCGGGCGATGGTTGACCCATGGCAACAGTGGGCGTCCCTGGTCGAAGTCATGCGCGTGGTGTTCGGTCAGGTGCTAATCCCGGTGCTGTCGCCGTTCATGGCCAAGATGGTGGACATCGGCAAAACGCTGGTGCGCTGGACCCAGCTGTTTCCCAACATCACCCGCGTGATCGGCATCACTGCGCTGACGATCATGGGCATCGTCGCTGCAATGTCGGCACTGACCATGGTGGTGGGCATCGCGCGCATGACCTGGTTGGGCATGCTCACCGTCTGGAAAGTCTTCCAACTGATGGGGCTGCGCACCGTCGCGGTGTTCATCCTGCAGAAGCTGGCCATCCTCGCTTACGTTGCGGTGATCTACACGCTGAGCGCCGGCCTGGCGCTGATTCGCGGCGCCATGATGCTGTGGCAGGGCGCGATCTGGCTGGTCAACGCGGCGCTGCTGGCCAACCCGGTGGTGTGGATTGTGGTCGGGATCGTCGCCCTGGTGGCGGTCATTGTGGCGGCGGTCGCCTTCTGGAAAGAATGGACGAGCGCCCTGATGAACACGGCCGCGTTCCAGTTCGTCGCCGACAAGCTGCAGAAGCTGTCCGACTGGTTTAACTCCATGGGCGGCTGGTCGGGCATGGCCAAGGCCGCGTGGGACAGCATCGTCGGCATTTTCACCAAGGCCGTTAACGGCGTGATCGAGCTGCTGAACAGCATCCCCGGCGTGAACATCGAAGCGCGCTTCGGCGGCATGCCCGAAGTGCCAGGCGTCGACGCCGCTGCCAGCGCCTCCGACACCGCCAACGCTGCGCAGAAAGCCCAGCAGACCATCAATGCGGCCATTCCAAGCCTGTCGCCGGCGCGTCCGTCTGCCGTGCCGGCGGGCGGCCTGCTGACCAGCATTCAGAACAACAACAGCAGCCAGAACAAGGGCACGCATGTGGAAAACGTGACCATCAACACCGGTAAGCAGATGACGCCGCTGGAAATGGAAAACATGGTCGCCATGGCGGTGGGCGGATGAGTGAGTACGTGGATCTGCTGATCGTCGGCAACGACCTGGCGCTGGATCCTTCGAACCAGCCCCGTTTGATCGATGACCGTGCCTGCATCGCCCAGGACATCGCCCACATGATCCGCGACAGCGGGCTGTTGGTGACGCTGGTGGCCGAGCGCGATCGCCTGCGTCAGCGCGACTGCATCCAGCGGATGGAACTGCTGGTGGAGGGCGACGTGCGTCTGGTGCCGGGGACGGCACGCATCACCCAACAGGAACCAGGCCTTTACCTGGTGACCGCCAAAACCCTGAAGTTTGGATCGATTGAGGTAAGTCTGTGAGCGTCGATTTTAAAAAGGTGATCGCCGATGCCGGCATCCCGACCACTGAGGCGGCGTTGAAGGCTGAGTGGGAAAAGGAAGTTGAAGCCCAGGGCGCGAAAGTGGCCAACACCAGCAGTTATTCGCCGTTCTGGCGGGTGATGACCGCGCTGGTGACCAAGCCGGTTTTGTGGCTGCTGGACTTCCTGTGCATGACCGTGCTGCCCAACTTTTTCGTGAAAACGGCGGTTGACGCCTGGCTGGATACGCTGGCCTGGGCAGTGAACGTCGAGCGCAAGGGTGCGACCAAGGCCCAGGGAAAACTGCTGTTCACTCGGGCCATTCCGGACGGCGTGCTGGAGTTGGAAAAGGGGATCGTGGTGCAGTCTGCCGCGATCAATGGCAACGTCTACAAACTGGTTACGACGGCGCCGGCGACGTTCCAGCAGGGCCAGCTGCAGCTGGACGTTCCCGTGGAGGCAGTCGAGGCCGGTAGTGGCTTCAACCTGGCGCCGGGGTATTACGCGATCCTGCCGGTGCCGATTCCTGGCATCGTGCAGGTGGTGAACAAAGACGGTTGGCTGGAATCCCCAGGTGCAGATCCGGAACCCAACGACCAGTTGCGCCTGCGCGTGCGTAACCAGTTCTCGGCGGTCAACCAGTGGCACACCGACGCGGTGTATCGCGCCATGATTTCCGCCTTCCCGGGCGTGCGGCCGGATGGTGTGTATTTCGAACACGGCGCGCCCCGTGGCCCGGGCAGTGCCAATGCCTACATCCTGTTCGATGCGGGTGTGCCGGCGGACGCCTACCTGCAGCAAATCAACGCGCACATTCGCGACCAAGGCAACCACGGCCATGGCGACGATCTGCTGGCCATGGTCATGCCCGAGGTCTCGGTGACCGTGACGCTGTGGCTGTGGCCCAAGCCCAACTTGAGCGCCGAGCAGATCGCCGCCCTGGTGAAAGAGGTGGAACTGTTCGTGCGGGCTGCTTTTCGCGAAAGCACCGCGACGGATTACCAGCCGACGCTGACCTATCCGCAATCGCGTTTCAGCTACAGCCGGCTCAGTGAAGAGATTCACCAGCAGTTCGAGGACATCGCGTCCCTGCGGTTTCTACCCGGTCAGGACATCATCAGCGGGCTGAACATTCCGCGCCTGGGCCAGTTGCAGGTGACGGCGCAATGACCAAGCTCAAGTTGCCTTTCTGGCTCGGCGGCACCGAGCTGTCGAAGTTATTGGCCGCTGCACAGTCCTGGTGGGAAACCGTCACCAGCTGGTTGCGCTGGCCCTACCTGCAGATCGATCCCGACACCTGCCACCTGGCTATTCTGGAACTGTGGGCCTGGCAGCGTGACGTGACGCGCTTCACCGGTGAACCGGAAGCCCTGTTCCGCCTGCGCGTGAAATTCGCCTTCATCAACTCAGTGGACGCCGGCAGCACTGCCGGCATGAAGCGCATTTTCGAGCGCCTGGGCGTCGGCTACGTCGAGATCGAGGAACGCCAGCCCGGGCGTGACTGGGACGTGGTGCTGCTCAAGTTCAGCAACGCGCAGCTGTCCCTCAATCCGGAGTTGTTGCGTGTGCTGATCCAGCAGTACGGCCGCACCTGCCGGCGCTATGACTTCGTGACCATTACCCCCGTGGGCCTGCAAATCGGCCTGATCGACTTCAACGACGACCAGCAGACGCTGGTCGCCAGCCTGTAGGAGCGCACCGTGAGCGCCAGTATCACTTTGGCCGGCGAAAGCCAGATCGCCCTGAAACAAGGCCAGAAAAAGCCCCTGGTTGTGACGAAATTCATCTTCGCCAACGTGCCCGGGCTTGATCCCGAAACGCCGGTGGATCGCGCCGCTGGCAAGCCGCCGGCGGGCCAGATTGTCCAGGTCTACGACATCCCCGAGGAAAACCGGGGATTTGTGAATCCGAACCAAGTTGTCTACAGCGCCCAGCTCGGTTCCGACATCGGCGACTGGGACTTCAACTGGGTCGGCCTCGAGGACGCGGACGGCCTGCTGTTTGCCGTCTCCTACGTCCCGCTGCAGCAGAAGCGCAAGAACATCCCGCCGCTGCAGATCGGCAACAACGTCACGCGCAACTTTCTGGTGGCGTTCGACGGCGCCCAGGCGCTTACCGGCGTAACGATCGATGCCAGCACTTGGCAGCATGACTTCACCGTGCGCCTTGCCGGGATCGATGAGCGCGAGCGCCTGAGCAATCGTGAAATGTACGGTCGCGCCTGTTTTTTCGGTAAAGCTCTGGCATTCGCAAAGAGCGATAACGGGTTCCAACTGAATGCCGGTACGGCCTACATCGAAGGCATTCGGGTGTTTATGTCAAAGCCGTGGGCATTCACCGGCGTTATTCCCGTCGGAACAATCACCCTCGACGTGTGCCTGGAACGGCAGTTGAACGATCGGGTGGCGACGTGGAAGGTCGTTTATGGAGAAAAGGGCGATTACACCGACGCGGCTGGCGTTCGCCATTACTGCGTGCCGATCGTCTATTACGCCTCTGCGACAGAAATCTATGATGCGCGCCCAGCGGAGCCGATCGCCGGCGCGCTCATGCAGCACTTCGCGGCGCGTGATGGTGATTACGAAGCTCTACGCGCAAGGGGCACGACCAAAGAAGACGTGGATCTGGGCAACCTGCCCAACGCCAAGAGCGATGACCCGACCACCAACAGCAGCGAAATCCTTGCCACCACGGCCGCGTTGAACAAGCTGCAGAAGCAGGTCGACGACTCGATGACCGGCATGGTGGCAGCGTTTGCAATGACTGCTGCCCCGCCGGGATGGCTGAAATGCAACGGTGCGGCGGTGTCGCGCACGGCCTATCCGCGGCTGTTTGGATGGTTAGGTACGCACTACGGCGCCGGCGACGGAACAACCACGTTCAACTTGCCTGATATGCGCGGCCTGTTCCCTCGCGGCTGGGACGACGGGCGCGGCCTCGATCCTGGCCGGGCGTTCGGCGTCTATCAGGACATGATGATCCATTCCCACGCGCACACCGCGTCTGCTGCAGCGGTGGGTGACCACCTTCACGCTGCCTGGACAGACGCCCAGGGCAACCACGTTCACCGAACCTGGACTGACGCCCAGGGCGCGCACAACCACTCCGCGCCGAGTTCGCCAGGTATCGGCCAGGGCGCGGGCGGCATCAACTCGGTACAGCAATCAGGTGGCGCTCACGAAACGTCCTGGGCTGGTGCGCACGCGCACAACATCGGTATGGACGCTGCCGGCCACCACGCCCACAACGTCGGCGTGGGTGGAGGTGGTGCGCACACCCACGGCATCACCGTCGCCGCCGCCGGCGGCACTGAAACCCGGCCTAGGAACTTGGCCCTTTTCTACTGCATCAAGTATTGAGATCGAGCATGAGCGAGAAAATCGTCTATCAGACCAACCACCTGGGAATCCTGGTGGGCACCGTGACCGCCGACGAATCGCCGCTGGAACCGGGCGTGTACATGATCCCGGGCGGCTGTGTGGAGACAGCACCGCCGCAGATCCCCGAACATAAAGCGGCCTGGTGGAACGGCAAGGCCTGGCAGCTGGTGGACTATTTCGGCGGCGTGGTGGTGTACAACACCGCGACCGGCGAGCCGCGCACGCTCGAAGGCTTCGAGCCGGTGCCGGCGGGTTTCACCATGAAAAAGCCCGGGCCGAACCAGATCTGGAAGGACGGCGAATGGGTCGACGACATCGATGCCGTGCTGGCCGCACTCCGGGAAAAAAAGCTGCAGGCGATCGCCGCTGATTGCGCCGCCTACGTTGCCGGCGGCTTCAACTCCAACGCCCTGGGCGACGCGTACCGCTACAGCAGCGCCATCGATGACCAGGTGAACCTGAACGCCCAGGTGTTACTGGGACAGGATGACGTTTACCCGTGTACCGATGCTGACCAGGTGCTGGCCTTCCGGCCCCACACCATCGCCCAACTGCAGAAGGTCAGCCACGACCTGGTGCGCTTTCGTCAAAGCGCCCAGCAGTGCGCCGAGTTGTTGCGCCAGTCCGTTGAAAAGGCCCTGAAAGACAAAAACCTCAAGGCGATGAAAGCCATCACCTGGACGCCGCCGGCATGACCTGGGCACCGGTGACAATGCGCTGGCCGGAGCAGGCCACGCAGTGGATGGGTGGGCTGTCCGCCGCCAAGGATCTGGCCACGGGTGAGTTGGTCAGCACCGCCCAGCGGGTGGCAGGTCTGGAAGGTTTGGCCAGCACCAACCCGGGGCCGGTCGGCGATGCCGCGAAAGGCGTCATTGAAGCCGGTCGGGCGGCGCTGGCTGAACAGTTGGGCCAGGTGCCGGCGTGCCTGGTAGTGACGCCATTCCAGAGCGGCATCGGCCAGGGCACGGGCTACCAGCGTTTCCTGTCGGCGCCGAACGTCCTGGAACACCTGGCCAGAAAGTTGGAAGACGCGACCGACTCCGGGCGTCCGGCGGGGCCGCAATACGCGCTGTCGATTCTGTTCCTGGGCACGCGCCTGGAACAGTTGGCCAGTGGCCTGTCCCGATTCAACGCATTACTGCCGATTCCCGACCTGGTGCGCACGGAGCGGCGCGCCCAGCACCTGATGAAACTTGAGAGCGACAAGTGGGAGATCCCCGGCGCCGGCCCACTCCCGCGCTGGCAGACCCTGCCGCTGGAGCGCTGCACGGTGGTCAAGGCCGCGAAACAGTCCATGGCCGGCCAGTTGGCCGTGCTGGAGGGCTACGCCGCCGACAGTTCGCCGCTGGGCGATCTGGCAGCGCTGGCCGGTCGCAAGGTCGCCCAGCAACAGGGCCGAGATCAACAACTGGCCGACCTGAAAAACCTACTGGCCGAGGGCAATCCGGATGTCAGCATCCGCGCACGTCTGATCGGCCCCGGCAACTCCAGTGAGCTGCGCCAGGAGCTGCTGAGCGGCGACGCACCGGGGCATGAGTGGGTGCAGTGCGCGGGAATGCTGCTGGTCGGCACCAAGGAAGGTCTGAGTTTTGTACAGGAGCTGGTGGGCCTATGACGCTGTTACTCGACGGGCAAAAAGTCCAGGGGAAAAACCTAAAGGTCACCGGCAATCTGCGCATCGAAAGCGGTGACATGTCGGGGCAGACCAGCAACACCGACAAAGCGCACAAGGGGTTCAAGCCCAAGACGCTGGCCGTGTCGCTGATGATCCCCTTTGTTGATCGGGTGCAGTTGACTGACCTGATGCGCATGGCCGAAGCCACGGCAAGCGGCGGGGAGTTGCATCTGTACCGCGTCGTGAACGATACCGCCGAGGCGTTCGGTGTTCGCCAGGTGGAGTTCTCCGAAGGCGTCAGCGCCCGGGAGGCGGACAACCTGAAAGCCTGGCTGGTGCAATTCACCCTCAGCGAGCGCGAATCGAACCCGGAAAAGGTCGAGGGTCGGCGCGCCGGCAACAAGGTCGACGCCCAAGGCGCCCCGGGCAGCGCGGTGGGCGAAGGTGGGGGCGGCTCAGGTTCGAGCGACAACCCGGAACTGAGCGGCTTTGAAAAGGTGCTGGGCCGCGTGGATAAGTGGCTGGGGAGTGAGCAGACGTGAAACTGCACAAGGTTCTGTCGATCAATGGCGCGCATGTTCGCCTGGTCAAGGAAGACGTTCGGCTGGACGCCACCAGTCCAGGGCGGGCGAACTTCACCGTTCAGTCTGCTGAGCCGCTGAAAGGGTTGGTGACGCTGGATATCGGCTACAACGACCGCACGCTGCAGCGCCACTTCATCGGCTACGTCGAGCGTTGCACCGCCGCCAATGCCAAAGAGCAGGTGCTGTTCTGCCGTGAGCTGGCTGCTGTGCTGGCCAACCCGTTGCCGTTGAATCTGCGCCACGTCGACCTGCGCGCCGTGCTGGCCGCTATCAGTGAGCAAACCGGGCTGCGCTTTCGGGTTCCGGATCAACCCTATGCCGGTGTGAAAGCACCGTATTTCTACAGCCTCGCCGCCGGCTACCAGGCGATGGACAGTCTGTCCCGCGTCTTCAGCATTCCCGACTTCACTTGGCACCAGCTGGGCAACGGCGAAGTGTTCGCCGGCAGTTGGGCCGACAGTTTTTTTGGCGCCCGGGCGCCGCTGCAAATCCCCACGGAGCTGTTCGACGGCTACCAGGGCAACCAGAGCGCAATGGTCGCGGCCCTTCCGGGGCTACGTCCAGGTGCAACGATCAACGCCGGCGAGCGCGTCACCAGTGTGGCGCTCGCCAATGACCAGATGGCTATCCGATGGAAGACGCAATCCGCCGCGCTGTAGAGCGCCAGTTTCCCGAACTCACCGGTGGCTATCACCTGCCGCGATTCGCCCAGGTCACAGCCGTGGCCGATGCGCCGGCGGACGCTGGACTGTGTGACGACTTCCGCCCGCGCTATGCCGTGGACATTGTTGTACTCGGGCCAGACGACGAGCCAGATCCGGCCATGCCACCGCTGACCGGTGTACCGCTGCCACTGCCCACCGGTGGCGAGGAAATGGGCATTTACGCCTTTCCGGAAGAAGGCACGCGGGTGGTGGTGTGTTTTGCCTACGGCCTGCCGAATAAACCCTACATTCAGTCGATTCTGCCGCACGGCCTGAGCATGCCCAAGGTGCCGAAGGGTGACCAGGTGTGGCAGCACAGCGGCACCGCCCAACAGCGGGTCGACGCGGACGGCAACTGGTTACGTCAGACCGATGGCAAGATCCGGGATCAAGCGATCGAGCGCGAGGTTGAAGCGCTGGACAACCGTGAACAGTTCCAGAGCCATACGCGGGTCGTCGACGACCATTCGACCGAAACGGTGGGTGGTGTGAAAAAGATCGAGGCCCTGGGCGCGGTTAAATTGCTGTCGGGCGGATCTGCGAGTCTGGCGGCGGTGGACGATTTGCACCAGGCGACAGGCCGGGATTTGAACTTGGTGGTGGGACAGAAGCACAACGCCACGGTGGGCGGCGATATGCAGGAGCGGATTCAAGGTTTGCGCCTAAGTGTGTCAGGTATTGGGCAGCACATGCATGCCCCCAAAACTTGGTTAGGGTCGGAAAACATTAACGCTCTCCGCATAATTTGTGAATTACTTGATTTAGTTGAGCTTATGAATTTACAACTGTCCGGCCATGTCCATATACCCGGCAATCCCCCTACTAACTCTAGTATCTTCGAAAATTATGCATCAGTGGCAAAAGCCGCGAATGCAAAGCTTCGGCCGATTACGGAGTAGACCTATTTTGTAAAAATCGTCGGTTTTCTTGATACTCTTTGTAAAAGTCTCGCGTCCCTCTAGTAATAGACTGCATATATCCAAAACTTTGAGCGATGCAGTTCACACCTTTCGCGTCATCAATGATCGTAATGAGTTGTGGGATACTTAGAAAAAAAGAGTCATAAAAAGGGTGGCTACTCTCACTGAACTCATCGCAATAATCTGCAAGTTCTGCCAACTCAGATGAATACTCACGCCACTTTACTAAATTGGCATCGAGCGTTTTGTCCGGATGGCTTATGGTTGAGATGGCTGCAATAGTTAAAACCTTTTGTAGAACCAACTTATCCTGAAGCGCTCCAAAATCATCTAAGCTTACAGAGACTCTAAAGATTTTTCTATTATTAAATGCAACTAAACTTTTCTTGCCTTTATGTTCTAGTTCGATCGATCCATGTTCTTTTAAGTGTCGCTCTATACGCATAGCCTGGACATGGGAATGCAGTAGGCTTTTAGCGAGATCCTGCAGCAGGTCAACTTCATTTCCGGATCTGGAAGTGCGCACTAAACCTTTCTTTTTAATCTCAAATAAAATTATTAGTTTTTCAGTCTCAAGAATCAGATCACTTTCAAGCTCGACTTTCCCCTTTTGTTTTCTATTAACCCCTGTAACTACGGGAATGCCTTTCCTTTCAAGCTTGGACCTGATTAATTCTTCTAAATCAATCCCTAGCGCCGACTCGTTCTTTTTATTTATTAAGCCGTCGGGAGCAGAAATGCACCAAAACACCGCATTTCGAGCTGCGAGCGCAGTCAAGCTAGTAGGGTAAATATAATAGCCGGTATTGGTTTTTACAGCCGGCCTAAAGTTATAGTCTATGTCGTTGCTTATCGGAGGAAACGCCAAAGTTGCATTAACTGAATGTGGTGTAAAAGAGAGGAGTCGATCCATTATCTTTTCAACTCTATATGCTGCAACTCCGCTTATTTTCGATATTTTTGCAGCATTAGCAGAGACAGATTTTCTGCCGTTCGATAAGGAGACTAATGCAGTAGCAACTTTCTTAATTTCATTAATGCCAAATCCAAGAGACACCAATCCTCTTTTTCTAAAGCAATTCGCCGCGTGCCCGACAAGTTCTTTTGCGTGCTGGCCCTTTAACTGCGAGAAACAAATCAAAGTGTCGTACCATAGGCTTTCCTGCAAAAATCTTATGAGCGTTCGTTCGTCTAAATGCATCGCCTCATAAAAATTATAGGGTTGCACCTCAAAAATCGAAACGAGATTCTGACAAAACAATAACAGTGTTGCAAAATCCCCGTGTGGATATCGTCCGCCTTTTATGTCTATATACTTGGCTCCAAGTGCTAACAAATAACCGAAAGGAATATCTGCCGAAACTGATTGCTCTGTTGTTGCAAGCTTCCGAAAGAGTAAAAATCTCCCAAGAGACGGGTCGTACAATGGGGAAAGTTTTTCCATGGTAAGCTCTAATATTTGCCTCCCACCAATAAGACTACAATATTCCTCAATCTTGCTATCTATAATGCTGTAGCTATCGCTGCTGATATGAATGGTGGTTTCATTCTCATCGAACCGAATCCCATCCTTCTCTAGGGCCACATATGCTAGGGAGAATGACCGAACATCATTTTCTAACTTGCGAGGATTGGTGCTGCGAAACCAATGTAAAGCGGCTTGGTTTTGTAGTATTACACGAATCACTTCTTCCCAGTTCTGATTGGAAGTGCCTCTGCCAACTTCCAATATTGGCCTTCCGCATTCAAGTATAGAGTCCAAAACTTTGCAGTATAAATCAATGGCGACGTTGTTTTTAATACCCCAAATTGCGACTTTTCGTCTCAATACTGAAATTTTGTCAAAAATAACTATGTTTGAATCATTTAGATATGATCGAGCTTCTTCATAAACTTTCTGATAACTATCAAGTGACTCGTCTATTTTGACGCTATCCCTATACCGCTCACACAAGCCTATGAATAAATTTACATCCATTTAAAAATCTCCCGATAAAATCATCACTTTACAGGTTTCATCAAAAGAATCTTAGCGTTTAATGGATAATCTGGGAGCCGCTTCAAGGGCGTTACAGGCGACACCACCAGGACTGGGCATAAGCGCAACCGTCTATATATTCGATTCCACTCAGCACGAACCCAGTGACGGCCATGCCTGCGAGAGTTGCGTCAAGTAAAGGTGGTAAAGGATCCGGGTCGAGCGGCATGCCTACCTCAATGCGAGCGATGTTGGCGGCTCGGCCTAATTCATGGCAGATAACAGAATTGACCATGACGTTCCCGCGGATTGCCGGATAGCGGCGCCGTTCCTTCGGATCCAGAGCGACACCACGTAAACGCATGGGCGTGACAAGTACATGCATAGTGATCCCTACTCGTCGGCGTCAAGATCAAGTAGCGATTCAACCGCGTATGCCAACGCCGCGTCCGCTAACTCCAGCAGGTCACTCAGCTCGTCAGTATCGATCACATGGTCCTGATACAGGGCATGAGCTTCCCTGAGCAATGTCTTGTGATGAGCACCGGGCATTGCGAGCAGCGCCACCTCGTCTCGCAGCATGACCCGCCACTGCGCAACCCCTTCTGACCCAAAGGTTGTGGCTCTCGCAGATTCTCTATTCATCGCGCTTACCTATCCTACCGAAATACTGTATATGCAGACAGTATACCGATAGCCAAATAGCGCCACATCATCTCGGCGACTGACGGCATTGGCCTCACATCACAGATTGACCTGATCACTTCTGAAAATTCTGCCACGCATAAAAAAACAGCTGAAAAAGCACTTATCCCCCTCCCGCCGGCGCGCTCTGAACCGTTTTTTTGTGCAAAGCCGGCGGAGATACAAAAGCATCTAGGGCATAGGCTGGCCGGGGGCCTTAGGGAAGGGATGCCAATTTCAATGAATGCAATCTTTTGAGGAGCTGTGAAAGCTGGTTGCACCTCATGCTTGAAGAATGACCAAACCAGGCGATTTTGTAGAGCGCCCTATTCATTGGTCTATCGGGTCAAAAAACGCAGTTTTCATCAAATTTGAAAGAAACAGCGCCTAATCAGCTTAGGATTTTTTTGGGCGCGTATGAGGAGTATTTTTTCATGCTCAACCCTTATTTTTCAGCGCATTGAGGACTTTTCCGTCATTTCATAAGCTTGCTTCCAGAATGGTTGGCGCGCAGCTAATCTCAAATGGAATAAAGTGGGAAAAAAGACTATAGCGGCGCCCTAGGGCGCGAAGGAGTGGTACGTGACGCCAGACCTCACTGTTCCCTTTTACCTAGACTGGAAATTTTGGTCTTTCGTTGCTTCGATTTCAGCGATTGTTCTTTCACAAATCCCGCCAATCCATTTGCTAATTCGACCACGTCGTCTGGACGTCGAGGTGCATAGTCGTATCCAGCTAATGCATCGAGTCGGGAACACCAATGTCGGATTGGCGGTGGGCATCACCAACTCAGGCGGACGTGCGCTTAGGATCAGATCTATGCGTGCCGATCTGACGCGAGACGGCCGGCCGATGGCTTCTCTACCAGCGATGTCTTACTTCGAAACCCCCTCATCAGCCTCCTCCACTTTATTCGTTCCGTTTTTACTAAAACCGGGCGAAAGCTGGTCACACGGTGTCGGCTTTTTCAACTCGTTTGATCGGCAAACAGAAAAGGCGTATCGATCAAGCCTTTCGCTGCTTAAGGCTGATATCCGCCAAAAACTTGATGCTCAACCCTCAGATAGCAAGGTGTTGGTCGAAGCAGATCCTGCTGCAGTTGCTCCATTCACGGCTATGTTCAACACCTTTTTCAATTTGCATCCAGGTGAATACACAGTGTCACTCACGGTTACGGCCGAGCCTGGATCAGCCTCTTACTCAAAAAAATACAGGTTCACCCTATTTGAAAGCGATACCGACGAATTAAGAATGCAATCCGAAAAGTACAAGTATGGGACTTTCATTGCCTACGATGAACAAGACGTTTCAATCAACATTCCTCTAACGGAGGCTGCGAATTGACTACCCAAACACCATGTCGCAGGAATCACAGCAGAGTTTTTTCCGTCCAACCTCCGTCCAATTCAGGAAGATTTCATCGCTGCACATATGCACAGAAAAGCTCTGGAGCTATTGGATTTTCTGGCCTTACCCCGTAAAGTGGCCATCCTATCTCGGGCTCATAATCCTTTGGTCCACGGTTCAAGTCCGTGTGGGCCCACCAAACATGAAAAAGCCGCGCACTCGCGCGGCTTTTTTTCGCCTGTCGTTTGGCGTTTACGTTCTTCACAAGCGCAATGTTCGGAAGACTACCGCAAGGTCTGTAGGCTATTTCCCAAGCTGTGTTTTCACACAGCTTTCAGCCTTGTTAGCCTTTTCTCCGAGCGAGTAATCTCCGGGCGCCGCTGCCCGCCAAGGATTACTTTCATGCTCGTGAGTGCTGCGCCACTGGTCAAAGAAGCAGGTGGCCAACAAACATGGATCGACTTAGCTTTGCCCGACCTGCGGACACTGACCAGAGAGCTTCGCTCAGCCGCCATTGAGGAAGTGAAAAGGGCAGACGATGCGCAAGGAGCACTCAGAATACTCTTGGCTCACTTCGGATTTATCGATGAGGCATTACTGGCAGTCACTATCCTCACCCCGATCGGAAACGTTGCGGTCATGAGGGACAAGCTCGCCCATATTGTCGAAAAGCGGGCTGACTCACGAGAGCGCTATGTTCGACATGCCATTGATACGCTGACGGGACCTTTTGAGATTTGGAGAGTCCTGTACGACAACGGTGGATACCGCCTGGCCTTCATTAACGCCTACGAGGCAAAGAATGACATGCTAGTCGTGGTGGATGTCAGGCACGGACACGTCCTGTGGAACTTCATGCATGCCCCGGCAAGAGCGATGAACAAGCACCGCCAGGGCGAACTTCTCTACAAGAGGTACGTTCTTCAGGACAAACAAAAAGGGGAGCCTGTTGGCTCCCCTTGAGTATTTGAATCCTGATATTGGCATCCTCAGGAAATGGGATGAAGAGGTCTCACCTTACACCGATGTTGCAGCATCGCTGAGGTACCTACGTCTGCTGAAGCCCTGCAAGGCAGCAGATTTCGCGCTCTTGAGGCCATTTTTTATAAAGGCAGCAGGCAAGTCAAATCATTTGTCTGATCTTTTGTTTCAGTAAAATCCCCCGATGCGGCGGCTGCCTGGCCTCAGCCGCTCAATCAGCACTCACAAGCGCCTCGCGTGACGAGCCTGTAACATGTAACCCCATTGATCCGTACCGCTGGAGCCTGCCCTTGCCCGACATCCGCCCACCCGTGCTCGATGAAATCGACCGCCAGCTGATTGCTGCCCTGCAAATCAACGCCCGCGAAAGCGTGGCGATGCTGGCCAGGCAACTGGGGATCGCCCGCACGACCGTGACTTCGCGACTGGCGCGGCTGGAAAAGGCCAAAGTCATCACCGGCTATGGCGTGCGCCTGGGTCAGCGCGTGGTGGATGGCGGGTTGCAGGCGTACGTCGGGATCAAGGTGCAGCCGCGCTCCGGCAAAGAGGTGTTGCGGCGGTTAAGCGCGATGGCCCAGGTGCAGCAGTTGTGTGCGGTGAGTGGTGAATTCGATTATGTGGCGTGGCTGCGAACCGATTCGCCGGAACAGCTCGATCAACTTCTGGATCAGATCGGCAGCGTAGACGGCGTCGAGAAGACCACGACCTCGATCATCCTCAGCAGCAAGATTGATCGCGGGCATCCAGTCTGACCAATATTTTCGTCATATTGCAGCACAAACACTCAAATCGACGACACTTTGCGTCTTATTAACGTGTTCTACGCTCCCTAGAATGGCTGGCATCTTTTCCTATACTCAGACGCGCATCCGGCGTCGGGTCGCCAGCAAGGTCAGCCATGAACAAGAACAATCGCCATCCTGCAGACGGTAAGAAACCGATCACCATTTTCGGCCCGGACTTTCCGTTCGCCTTCGACGACTGGATCGAACACCCCGCCGGCCTGGGCAGCATTCCCGAGCACAACCACGGCGCCGAAGTGGCGATTGTTGGCGCCGGCATCGCAGGTCTGGTGGCCGCTTACGAGCTGATGAAGCTCGGCCTGAAACCCGTCGTTTATGAGGCCTCGAAGCTTGGCGGCCGTCTGCGTTCCCAGGCATTCAACGGCACTGACGGCATCGTCGCCGAGCTTGGCGGCATGCGCTTCCCGGTGTCTTCCACCGCGTTCTATCACTACGTCGACAAACTCGGCCTGGAGACCAAGCCCTTCCCGAACCCGCTGACACCCGCCTCCGGCAGCACCGTGATCGACCTGGAAGGCAAAACTCATTACGCACAGAGCCTGAAGGATCTTCCTGCACTGTTCCAGGAAGTGGCGGACGCCTGGGCCGACGCTCTGGAGGCCGGCTCGCAGTTCGCCGATATCCAGCAAGCCATCCGCGACCGTGACGTGCCACGCCTCAAGGAACTGTGGAACACCCTGGTGCCACTGTGGGACGACCGCACCTTCTATGACTTCGTCGCCACGTCAAAAGCCTTCGCCAAACTGTCGTTCCATCACCGCGAAGTGTTCGGTCAGGTCGGTTTCGGTACCGGCGGCTGGGACTCGGACTTCCCCAACTCGATGCTGGAGATCTTCCGCGTGGTGATGACCAACTGCGACGATCACCAACACCTGGTGGTCGGTGGTGTGGAACAAGTGCCACAAGGTATCTGGCGTCATGCGCCGGAGCACTGCGTACACTGGCCGCAAGGCACCAGCCTCAAGTCGTTGCACCATGGCGCGCCGCGCTCCGGAGTGAAGAAAATCGCCCACGCGCCTGACGGACGTTTCGCGGTTACCGACAACAACCGCGACACTCGCGAATACGCCGCCGTACTGACCACCTGCCAGAGCTGGCTGCTGACCACCCAGATCGAATGCGACGAAACCCTGTTCTCGCAAAAGATGTGGATGGCCCTCGACCGTACGCGCTACATGCAATCGTCGAAGACCTTCGTGATGGTCGACCGCCCGTTCTGGAAGGACAAGGACCCGGAAACCGGCCGCGACCTGATGAGCATGACCCTCACCGATCGCCTGACCCGCGGCACCTATCTGTTCGACAACGGCGACGACAAGCCCGGCGTGATCTGCCTGTCGTACTCGTGGATGAGCGATGCGTTGAAGATGCTCCCGCACCCGGTGGAAAAACGCGTGAAACTGGCGCTGGATGCCTTGAAGAAGATCTACCCGAAAGTCGACATCGCCGCGCGGATCATCGGCGATCCGATCACCGTCTCCTGGGAAGCCGACCCGCATTTCCTCGGTGCGTTCAAGGGCGCCCTGCCCGGTCACTATCGCTACAACCAGCGCATGTACGCGCACTTCATGCAGGACGACATGCCGCCGGAGCAGCGCGGGATTTTCATCGCCGGCGATGACGTGTCGTGGACGCCGGCCTGGGTCGAGGGCGCGGTGCAGACATCGCTCAACGCGGTGTGGGGAATCATGAAGCACTTTGGCGGGTCCACACATAAAGAGAACCCCGGCCCGGGTGATGTGTTCAACGACATCGGCCCGATCGCCCTGCCCGAGTAAGAGGAATTCCCGATGCGTGTAGCCCTTTACCAATGCCCACCGCTGCCACTGGAACCGGCCGCCAACCTCCAGCGCCTGCATCAACTGGCGATGGAGGCCAAAGGTGCCGATTTGCTGGTGGTGCCGGAGATGTTCCTGACCGGCTACAACATCGGCAAGGAGGCGGTCGCGACATTGGCCGAGGTCTACAACGGTGAATGGGCGCAGCAAGTCGGACGAATCGCCAAGGCTGCCGGCCTGGCGATTCTCTACGGTTACCCTGAGCGCACCGCCGAAGGGCAGATCTACAACGCCGTGCAGTTGATCGATTCAAACGGCGAGCGCCTGTGCAATTACCGCAAGACGCACCTGTTCGGCGATCTGGATCGTTCGATGTTCAGCCCCGGCGATGGCGAGTTTCCCATCGTCGAGCTCAACGGCTGGAAGCTCGGCTTCCTGATCTGCTACGACCTGGAGTTCCCGGAAAACGCCCGGCGCCTGGCCCTTGAAGGTGCCGAGCTGATTCTGGTACCGACGGCGAACATGATTCCTTTCGATTTCATTGCCGATGTTTCCGTGCGCTCCCGCGCTTTCGAAAACCAGTGCTACGTGGCTTACGCCAACTACTGCGGCCACGAAGGCGACATCCATTACTGCGGGCAAAGCAGCATTGCCGCGCCGGATGGCAGCCGCATCGCCCAGGCCGGGCTGGATGAAGCACTGATCGTCGGAGAGCTGGATCGCCAGTTGATGGTCGACTCCCGCAGCGCCAACCGCTACTTCAACGACCGCCGCCCCGAACTTTACGACGCGCTCAACAAGCGCTAATCCGCTAGCATTGGCACTTCACTGTTCTGGAAGTGCCCATGCCTGCGCCGACTCACCCCCGCCCCCACACCGAAACCCTGGCCAACGGCTTGCGCGTGACCCTGCGTCACGTACCCGGCCTGAAGCGCAGCGCCGCCGCGTTGCGGGTGGCTGCCGGTAGTCATGATGTGCCGTTGGCATGGCCGGGACTGGCGCACTTCCTTGAGCATTTGCTGTTCCTCGGCACCGAGCGTTTTCCTGCACAGCAAGGGCTGATGGCCTACGTACAAGGTCACGGCGGCCAGGTGAATGCCAGCACCCGCGAGCGCACCACCGATTTCTTCTTTGAGTTACCGCCAGCATCCTTCAGCGGCGGGCTTGAGCGTCTGTCAGACATGCTCGCCCATCCGCGTATGGATCCGGACGACCAGTTGCGGGAACGGGAAGTGCTGCAGGCGGAGTTTGTCGCATGGTCACAGGACACCGATGCTCAGCAGAAAGAAGCGCTGTTCGAAGGGCTGTCAGCAGCGCATCCGTTGCGCGGCTTTCATGCCGGGAATCGCGACAGCCTGCCAGTAGAGCAGGCGGAGTTTCAGCAGGCGTTGAAAGACTTCCACCAGCAGTTTTATCGCACCGGGCAGATGACACTGAGCCTGGTAGGACCGCAGAACATTGAAGAGCTGCGAACGCTGGCCGAGCAGTTTGCTGCTGCGCTGACACCTGGGGATAAAACTGAGCAGGCAGCGCCCGTTCGCTTGATGGACAACCCGCAGGCAAGTTATCAACAGGTCGGCGAGCGACACGGCAATCTGCTGTTTGCATTGGAAGACCTGCCGAAGTCATCGGCCGAAGCGCTGGCGTTTCTCTGTCACTGGTTGAACAACGCCAAACCCGGTGGGTTGCTCGCGCATTTGCAGCAGCAGGGTCTGGCGCAAGGGTTACAGGCGTTTCCGCTCTATCAGTTTGCCGGGCAGGCTTTGCTGCATCTTCAACTCACTGCGGCATCCGGATCACTCGACGCCATCCGCGCACAATCTCTCGACTGGCTGAGCTTCTTCGCAGCGCAGCAGGACTGGCCAGCATTGCGTGCGGAATACGCGGAACAGCTTCAGCGTCAACAGCAAGTCAGCAGTGCGCTGCAACTCGCTCGCCTCGACAGCGAACAACTCGAAAGCGGCCTGCCTGAATCGGCCGTTACGGCACTCAAAGAGACTCTCGGCATAATTGGCACTGTGGATAACTTCAGTCCCCATTGGCATCTGCCGGCTGCCAACCCGTTCCTGCGCACAGCCGAACCGCTGGCCAACGCCGGCTTGATCCGTGGCCAGACCAGCGCTCACCGGGGTCTGCGCACGTTCGCTCAGGATCGCTCGCGCAGCCGCCGTGAACGCTCGCCGATGCAGTTCAGTCAGGCACTGCCGGATAACAGCGACGTAGGCGCGGTGTATGTGCGCTGGCAAACGGAAGCAGCGGCCACGGCCGAGCTGCAAGCGAAACTGCAACGCAGTCTGCGGGAAATGTCGGATGAAGCACGTCAGGCCGGGGTCGAGTTGTCGTTCAGCACCACGGGTAATCAGTGGTTGCTGAAAGTGACCGGTCTGCAGGACACGCTGCCCGCTGTGCTGGAACATGCGCTGAAATCTCTGACACAAGTGGGCGTCGATTCCGCGAATGGCGAGCTGCAACCTGCGCTGATACCGATCCGCCAACTGCTCAAAGTACTGCCCGAACAGTGCCTGCCAGTGGCAGGTGAATCCGATGACGCCACGCACCTGTGGACAACTTCCCGCTGGGATGGCCTGGCATTGAGCCTCAACCCACAGACCCAACCCGCCATGGGCCTGGCGCTGAGTCGCATCCCCGGCACACCGGACAATCAATTGCCCGCACCGTCAGCAATCAACACCGGTTACCTGTGGCGCCAGATCGAAAGTGCTTCCAGCGAACACGCCTTGTTGCTGTTCTGCCCGACCGCCAGCCAGGAAATCGACGACGAAGCCGCGTGGCGCCTGCTCGCGCACCTGTGCCAGACGCCGTTTTACCAACGTCTGCGAGTCGAACTGCAACTCGGTTATGCAGTGTTCAGCGGGTTGCACCAGATCCATGGCCAGACTGGATTGCTGTTCGGCGTGCAATCGCCCTCGGCTACCGCAGCGCAATTGCTCGATCACATTCAGCAGTTTCTCAATGGCCTGCCAGCCCTTATCGAACAACTCGATGACGCCAGCCTCACCCAGCAACGCCAGACGCTTGCCGATCAGTTCGATGACAGCGCCCTGTCCGGCAAAGAGGCGGCCGAGCTCCTGTGGCAGGCCCGCCTCGCCGGCCACTCGTCGGATTATCTGGTGCAATTGCGTAGCGCCATCGTTCAACTGGATCGCCCGGCATTGCAGGCCGCCGCACAACGCCTGATCCGCGCCGAGGGTGGCTGGCACGGCCTGTCCAGTGACCCTGCGCCAGGCGCGCCATGGCAAGCGGCAAAATGATCATTACCGGGGCTGCAAGGAGCTTTCCCAAAGATTCACGGGCAAACCCCCTGAAATTTTGAGTAACATAGCCACCTAACTATTTGGAACATCTCAGCGCTGCCGTGGACTATACCTATGGATAGCGCTATCTCACCCACCTGAAGAAGGAGTCACCCGATGGCTTGGACCAAACCTGCTTACACCGACCTGCGTATCGGCTTCGAAGTCACCATGTACTTCGCCAGCCGCTGAGTTCTGCCTCGTCAGAATTGCAGTGCAACGCCTCGGCTCGCCGGGGCGTTTTATTTTCAGCGTTGAAATGATGGAGCGTTCATGTTCGTCCAGATTCTGGGTTCGGCCGCCGGTGGCGGCTTTCCGCAGTGGAACTGCAACTGCGTCAATTGCGCCGGTTTTCGCGACGGCAGCCTGAATGCCAAGGCCCGCACCCAGTCGTCCATCGCGATTTCCGATGACGGCGTGAACTGGGTGCTGTGCAACGCCTCGCCGGATATCCGTGCGCAGCTCCAGAGCTTCGCCCCGATGCAACCGGGTCGTGCCCTGCGTGACACCGGCATCAGCGCGATCATCCTGATGGACAGCCAGATCGACCACACCACCGGCCTGCTCAGCCTGCGCGAAGGCTGCCCGCATCAGGTCTGGTGCACGGACATGGTCCACGAAGACCTGAGCACCGGTTTCCCGTTGTTCACCATGCTCAAGCACTGGAACGGCGGGCTGGACTGGAACCGCATCGAACTCGACCAGAGCTTCACCGTCGCCGCGTGCCCGAACCTGCGTTTCACCCCGCTGCCATTGCGCAGCGCCGCACCACCCTACTCGCCGCACCGCTTCGACCCGCATCCGGGCGACAACATCGGCCTGATCGTCGAAGACCTCAGCACCGGCGGCAAACTGTTCTATGCGCCGGGCCTGGGCAAGGTCGATGCACCATTGCTGGACATTATGGCCGGCAGCGACTGCGTGCTGGTGGACGGCACGATGTGGGACGACGATGAAATGCAGCGCCGTGGCGTCGGCACCCGCACAGGCCGCGAGATGGGCCACCTGGCGCAGAACGGCCCCGGCGGCATGCTCGAAGTGCTGGAACAGCTTCCCGAGCAGCGCAAAGTGCTTATCCACATCAACAATACCAACCCGATTCTCGACGAAGACTCGCCGGAGCGTGCGGAACTGGTGCGACGCAATGTTGAAGTGGCGTATGACGGCATGAGCATCGTCCTGTAACGAATGGCCTGGAGAACCGCAATGACCGACACCCCGCTGTCCCCCGCCGAATTCGAAGCGGCCCTGCGCGCCAAGGGCGCCTATTACCACATTCATCACCCGTATCACGTGGCGATGTATGAAGGCCGGGCCACCCGCGAGCAGATCCAGGGCTGGGTCGCCAACCGCTTCTACTATCAGGTGAACATTCCCCTGAAAGACGCGGCGATCCTCGCCAACTGTCCGGATCGCGAGATCCGTCGCGAGTGGATCCAGCGCCTGCTCGACCATGACGGCGCTCCCGGTGAAGACGGCGGCATCGAAGCCTGGCTGCGTCTCGGCCAGGCCGTCGGCCTCGATCCGGATCAACTGCGCTCCCAGGAACTGGTGCTGCCCGGCGTGCGTTTCGCCGTGGACGCCTACGTCAACTTCGCCCGCCGCGCCAGTTGGCAGGAAGCCGCCAGCAGTTCGTTGACCGAACTGTTCGCGCCGCAGATCCACCAGTCGCGCCTCGACAGCTGGCCGCAGCATTACCCATGGATCGACCCGGCTGGCTACGAGTACTTCCGCACTCGCCTCGGTCAGGCCCGGCGCGATGTCGAGCATGGTCTGGCGATCACGCTCGAACACTACAAGACCCGCGAAGGCCAGGAGCGCATGCTGGAAATTCTCCAGTTCAAACTGGACATCCTTTGGAGCATGCTCGATGCCATGAGCATGGCCTACGAACTGAACCGCCCGCCGTATCACAGCGTCACCGATCAACGGGTCTGGCATAAAGGAATCGCCTTATGAGTTTCGACCGCAGCAAGACCCCGACCTGGCGTCCCGGCTACCGCTTCCAGTACGAACCGGCGCAGAAAGGCCATGTGCTGCTGTACCCGGAAGGCATGATCAAGCTCAACGAAAGTGCTGCGTTGATCGGCGGCCTGATCGACGGTGAGCGAGATGTCGCGGCGATCATCGCCGAACTCGACAGACAGTTCCCCGGCGTACCCGAGCTCGGTGACGACATCGAGCAATTCATGGAGGTTGCCCGTGCGCAGCACTGGATCGAACTTGCCTGAGTCATCGGTGCAAGTCCCGGCCAAACCGGAAATCGGCCTGCCACTGTGGCTGCTCGCCGAGCTGACCTATCGCTGCCCGCTGCAATGCCCGTACTGCTCCAATCCGCTGGATTTCGCGGAACAGGGCAAAGAGCTGAGCACCGAGCAATGGATTAAGGTGTTCCGCGAAGCGCGGGAGATGGGCGCGGCACAACTGGGCTTTTCCGGGGGCGAACCGCTGGTGCGCCAGGACCTTGCCGAACTGATCCGTGAAGCGCGCCAGTTGGGTTTCTACACCAACCTGATCACCTCTGGTATCGGCTTGACCGAGCAGAAAATCAGCGACTTCAAGAAGGCCGGGCTCGATCACATCCAGATCAGTTTCCAGGCCAGCGATGAGCAAGTGAATAACCTGCTCGCGGGCTCGAAAAAAGCCTTCGCGCAGAAACTGGAAATGGCCCGCGCCGTGAAGGCCCACGGCTATCCAATGGTGCTGAACTTCGTCACCCATCGGCACAACATCGACAAGATCGACCGCATCATCGAGCTGTGCATTGCACTGGAGGCGGACTTCGTCGAGCTCGCCACCTGCCAGTTCTACGGCTGGGCGCAGCTCAATCGTGTCGGCCTGTTGCCGACCAAAGAGCAACTGGTCCGCGCCGAACGCATCACCAACGAATACCGCGCCAAGCTGGAAGCCGAAGGGCATCCATGCAAGCTGATTTTCGTCACCCCGGACTATTACGAAGAGCGCCCGAAAGCCTGCATGAATGGCTGGGGCAGTCTGTTTCTGACGGTTACGCCGGACGGCACCGCCCTGCCCTGTCATGGCGCCCGACAGCTGCCGGTACAATTTCCCAATGTGCGCGACCACAGCATGCAGCACATCTGGTACGACTCGTTCGGCTTCAACCGTTTTCGCGGTTATGACTGGATGCCCGAGCCGTGCCGCTCCTGTGACGAGAAAGAACAGGACTTCGGCGGCTGCCGCTGCCAGGCGTTCATGCTCACCGGCGATGCCAGCAATGCCGATCCGGTGTGCAGCAAGTCCGAACATCACGGTGTGATCCTCAAGGCCCGCGAAGAAGCCGAGCACGCCACCCAGACCATCGAACAACTGGCCTTTCGCAATGAACGAAACTCGCGCCTCATCGCCAAGGGCTGAGCCTTTCAGCGCCACTGCCGCGGTTGCAGCCGGTGTGGATTTCGCCGAACTGCAGCTCGGCGCCCATGGTTTGTTCTGGAATGAATACCGGCCGGCAGACGCTGCGTGCCGGATCTGGCACTGGCGCGATGGCGTGGCGAAATGTCTGACGCCTGCGGGTTTCAGCGTGCGTAGCCGTGTGTACGAATATGGCGGTGGGGCGTTTTGTCTGACGCCTGATGGCGTGGTTTTCGTCAACGAGGCGGATCAGCAGCTGTATCGCCAGACGCTGGATGGCGAGCCTGAGGCGTTGACGTCGAGCGAGTGTCGGTATGGCGATCTGCATTTTGCCGGCGGTCAGGTGTTGGCCGTTGAAGAAAACGGTGATTGCCATCGGCTGGTGGCCATCGATCTGGCAAATGGCGCCCGTCATAAGCTGGTTGAAGGCGCAGACTTTTATGCGTCGCCGATCATCAGCCCGGACGGTCAGCGCCTGGCGTGGATCGAGTGGAGCCGCCCACATCAGCCGTGGACGTCCACCCGTTTGATGCTCGCCGAGCGTTCGGAGAACGGGTTTTCTGCCCCCCGTTGCGTGGCTGGTGAATCGCTTGAAGAGTCGATCCAGCAACCGCGCTTTGATGCCAATGGCCGACTGGGCTGCCTGACCGACCGTGGCGGATATTGGCAACCGTGGATCGAGTCCGCAGACGGCCTGCAACCGTTACCTTCTGCCGAGGCCGATCATGCACCAGCGCCGTGGCAACTCGGCGGCTGCACCTGGCTGCCCATCGGCGAAGGCTATTTGGCAAGTTGGAGCGAAGGCGGTTTCGGTCGTCTGGCGCTCAACGGCGAAGACTTTACTGGCGACTACAGTCGCTTCCGTCATCTGGCGGTCGATGATCAATTCATTTACTGCATCGCCGCTTCACCGGTCAGCCCTTCAGCAGTACTTGCCATAGATCGCGAATCCCGTGAAGTGAAGGTGCTGGCCGGAGGCGTTGCACCGCTGCCTGCCGAACGCATCAGCCGACCGCATACACTGCGCTATCCCAGCGGTTCAGGTGAAGCGCACGGCTTCTTTTACCCGGCCATCGATGGCGATGCCAGACCGCCGCTGGTGGTGTTCATTCACGGCGGCCCGACTTCAGCTTGCTACCCGATGCTGGATCCACGCATCCAGTACTGGACGCAACGCGGCTTCGCCGTCGCCGACCTCAACTACCGCGGCAGCAGCGGCTATGGCCGGGAGTATCGACAAGCGTTGCATCTGAGTTGGGGCGCGGTGGATGTCGAGGATGCCTGTGCGGTCGTCGCTTACCTGAATGATCGCGGCATGATCGACGGCGAGCGTGCGTTTATCCGCGGCGGCAGCGCCGGCGGTTACACGACGCTGTGCGCACTGGCGTTCCATCAGGTATTCCGCGCCGGCGCCAGCCTGTACGGCGTCAGCGACCCGGTAGCCTTGGGCCGCGCGACACACAAGTTCGAAGGCGATTATCTGGACTGGCTGATCGGCGATCCCGAGCGAGATGCCGAACGCTACGCGGCCCGCACGCCGTTGCTGCACGCCGGCAACATTCGCGTGCCGGTGATTTTCTTTCAGGGTGAACTGGACGCCGTGGTCGTGCCGCAACAGACCCGCGACATGGTCGCGGCCCTGGAGCAAAACGGCATCGAGGTCGAGGCGCATTACTACGCCGACGAACGCCACGGCTTCCGCCGGGCCGTCAATCAGGCCCATGCGCTGGAGCAGGAATGGCGGTTCTATCGGCGAGTGATGGGCCTGGCGGATTGAAACTCAGCGCTTGGCGATGATGTACACCGCGTGCACGATCCCCGGGATGTAACCGCACAGCGTCAGCAGAATGTTCAACCAGAACGCGCCGCCGAACCCGACCTGCAGAAACACACCCAGCGGCGGCAAGATAATGGCGATGATGATGCGAATGAAGTCCATGGGGCTGCTCCTGATTGGGGGCTGGCTCGACTGAGCCATACAAGCTAATCGACCTGTGCCGTTTGTCAGGGTTCAGTGCAACCCGTGATCTCGCCATCTACTTGCCATTACCCGGCCACAAAAAAACGCCCCACGCCAAAAGAATCAGGCGTGGGGCGTGCGTTATACCGCGAGACGGTTCTTGAATTCGGGTGGGAAACTTCAGCTCAGACGGCAATCCCTTTGCGGCATTGCAGTTGGGCGGTGCGCACCCGGGAGAAGGCGCGGGCCAGGCGCAGGAGCATTTCGTCGATATTGGCCTTGCTGACGGTGAGTGCCGGGGTGAAGCGCAGGCAGTTGGCTTGTGGGGCGTTGAGCAGCAAGCCTTCATGGAGCGCGGCTTTGACGACGGCCTCGGCGGAGTCTTCCGACAGGGTCAGTCCCCAGAACAGCCCTTGCCCGCGCAACTCGCCATGTTCATAACGATGGGCCAGACGGGCGAGCCCTTCGCGCAGATGCTGGCCGTTTTCCCGGATCTGTTCGAGGAAGGCGCGGTCCTGCACGCTGTCGAGTACCACCAGGCCGGCGGCGGTCATCAGGGCGTTACCGTGATGCGTACCGCCCAGCTCGCCGAAGTCGAAACAGCAGGCCTTGCCTCGTGCCAGCAGCGCAGCCAGCGGTACGCCACCGCCAAGGCCCTTGCCGAGTACGACGATATCGGCGCGCACGCCGTAGGATTGTTCGGCGAGCAAGGTGCCACAGCGGCCGATGCCGGTTTGCACTTCGTCGAGGATCAGCAGAATCCCCAGTTCACGGCACAGGCGCTCGACACCCTTGAGGTAATGCTCGGTCGCCGGAATGACACCGGCATCGCTCTGGATCGGTTCGAGCATGATCGCCACGGTCTGCGCATCGACTGCGGCATGCAGCGCCGGCAGATCATTGAACGGCACCAGATCGAAACCCGGCAGCAGCGGCGCGAAGCGATTGTGCAGGTTGCAACTGTCCGACGCCGAAATCGTCGCCAGACTACGTCCGTGACAGCCTTGTCTGGCGACAATGATCCGCGAGGCGCCGCCGCGATGCAGCTGGCCCCATTTGCGCGCCAGTTTGATCGCGGCTTCACAGGCTTCGCTGCCACTGTTGAGCAGATACGCCTGATCGCTGGAAGTGCTGGCACACAAACGCTCGGCGAGGCTGAGCATGCCGCGGTTGTGCAGATTGAATCCGGGATTGATCAGGGCCTGGGCCTGACCCGCAATGGCTTTGACCAGCGCCGAAGGGCTGTGGCCCAGGCTGTTGGCGCCGCCGGCCTGGGAAAAGTCCAGGTAGGCGCGGTCATTGCTGTCCCACAACCAGGAACCCTGGCCGCGAACGAAAACCTGCTGCGGGCGCTCGACGCTGGGCATCAGGCGTTCGGCATTCAGGCCGTCAGCGGCATCCGATTCACGGGTTTCAAAAGCCAGGTCATCGAGACTCGGCGCCTGGCGCCGCAAGCTGAACAGATTCATTGAAAAAAACCTCGATTGAGGTTTTTTGAACTGCCTATGTAAACACTTTCGAAGCAAACGCTGGTCATTGCGCTTTCCGGCCCTGTAAGCCTTGTGAATGCGGTTAGACTAGGCGTCTTCAAGGCGCCGAGCCATTTCGATTTCCCAGCATTTTCGATAAGTATCACTTATGGATTTCAAACAACTGCGTTATTTCGTCGCGGTCTACGAAGAAGGCCATGTCGGGCGTGCCGCCGAGCGCCTGTCGATCTCTCAACCCGCGTTGTCCCAGCAGATCCGCCATCTGGAACAGAACCTCGACGTCACCCTGTTCGAACGCAGCAGCAAACGCCTGCTGCCGACCCTCGCCGCCCATACGCTGTACAACCACGCGCTGCCACTTCTCGACGGCATGCAACGTGCGCGCGAGGCGCTGGGCAACTTCAAGGGGCAGGCGCTGCGTACACTGGCGATCGGTGTGCTGCAAACCGTGCACACCAGCCTGGTGCCGCAAATGCTGGAGCGGGTGCGCAAGGCCCAGCCGCATCTGGTAGTACAGATTTATGAACTGACGGGGCTGGAGATCGAGCGGCGCCTGCTCAATGGTTCGCTGGATATCGGCATCAGCTATCTGCCGCCACGCCAGCCGGGTCTGCACGGCGTGATGCTGTACGAAGATGAACTGACACTGGTCATCCCGGCGGATCATCCGCTGCGCGAATTCAAGAAAGTCTCGATGAGCCAGGCAGCTGAATTGCCAATGCTGCTGTTGGGCGAGGAATTTCAGATCCGCCAGATCTGGCAGGCACAACTGGCCAGCCTCGGGCGCCGCCCGCAGGTACAGGCGGAACTGAACAACATGGTGGGGATTCTCGACAGCCTGCCGCACACACGGCTGGCGACGGTGCTGCCGGGGCGCTCACAGAAGGAGTACGACGATCAGGACTTGCTGTGGAAACCGATCAGCGAACCCCGGGTGCCGCTGAAGGTGGGCTTGGTGTGTCGCGATGTGCAGCGTCAGCAGGCGTCGTTGGCCTTGCTGCGGACGTTGCTGGAGGAAGTGATGCAACGCGAGGACAAACCGCTCAAAGCTGCGCCAGGTCTGGATTCGCTGAGCTGAAAACTTTTCTGCGGGCATAAGAAAACCCCGCCGAAGCGGGGCTTTGCAGACTGTTTCCCTGACATCCATTTCACTCCGCCACCCTGGCAGAATCCTTACGTGTCCGTGTTGTTGCTTTGCGCTTCCTGCGCGACGTCCATGGAAAGTAGATTAGCTCTGGATCCAATCTACGCCTATGGGAGAACAGCAGCACGTCATGTAAGAGATCGCTTACATGACGTTACATCATCAGAACTGCGCAGCATCCAGCAGGAACAGCGACTCGCTGCCAGCCTTCACCGACGCGCTCAACGAGTGAATCCGCGGCAGCAGACGGGCGAAATAGAACCGCGCCGTGCCGAGCTTGCTCGCGTAGAAATCGTCCTGCGCCTCCTTGCCCAGCGACGCCTTGGCCATCAATGCCCACATATAGGCGTAAGCGGTGTAGCCGAAGGCTTGCAGGTACTCGACCGACGCAGCGCCGATTTCGTTCGGGTTGGTTTTCGCCCGGTCCAACAGCCACGAAGTCAGCTCGTCGAGGTTGTCGACGGCGTCATTCAGCGGTTTGGTGAACTCGCCCAGATCAGCACTGGCAGTCGCGGTGAAATGGCGGATCTCGTCGGCGAACAACTTGTAGAACGCGCCGCCGCTACCAACGATCTTGCGGCCCACCAGGTCCAGTGCCTGAATGCCGTTGGTGCCTTCGTAGATCTGGGTGATGCGCACGTCACGCACCAGTTGCTCCTGGCCCCACTCGCGGATGTAGCCGTGACCGCCAAAGATCTGCTGGCCGTGGACGGTGGTTTCCAGACCCAGATCGGTCAGGAATGCCTTGGCTACTGGCGTCAGCAAGGCAACCAGATCTTCCGCACGCTTGCGGGTCGCTGCGTCTTCGCTGAACTTGGCGGTATCGAGCTGCATCGCCACGTAAGTGGAGAAGGCACGGCCGCCTTCGTTCGAGGCTTTCATGGTCAGCAGCATGCGACGCACGTCCGGGTGAACGATGATCGGGTCAGCGACCTTGTCCTTGTTCTGCGCGCCGGTCGGCGAACGGCTTTGCAGACGGTCGCGGGCGTATTCGAGGGCGTTCTGGTAGGAACGCTCGCCAGTGGCCAGGCCCTGGATACCGACGCCCAGACGCTCGTAGTTCATCATGGTGAACATTGCGGCCAGGCCTTTGTTCGGCTCGCCGACCAGGTAACCCACGGCTTCGTCGAAGTTCATCACACAGGTGGCCGAAGCCTGGATGCCCATCTTGTGTTCGATCGAACCGCAGTTCGCCGGGTTGCGCGCACCCAGGCTGCCATCGGCATTGACCATGAACTTCGGCACCAGGAACAACGAAATGCCTTTCGGCCCCGCCGGCGCGTCCGGCAGCTTGGCCAGCACCAGGTGGATGATGTTTTCGGTCAGGTCGTGCTCACCGCCGGTGATGAAGATCTTGGTGCCGCTGACCTTGTAGGAACCGTCGGCCTGAGGCTCGGCCTTGGTGCGGATGATGCCCAGGTCGGTACCGGCGTGCGGCTCGGTCAGGCACATGGATCCTGCCCAGACACCGGCGTACATGTTCGGCAGGTACGCAGCTTTCAGCTCTTCGCTGGCGTGGGCGTTGATCGACAGGCAGGCGCCGGCGGTCAGCATCGGGTACAGACCGAAGGACAGGCTGGCGGAGTTGACCATTTCCTCGACCTGAGCCGACACGGCTTTGGGCATGCCCATGCCACCGTATTCCGGATCACCGCCAACACCGACCCAGCCGCCTTCGGCATAAGTCTGATAGGCCTGTGGGAAACCGGCCGGGGTGGTGACGGCACCGTCGGCCCAGTGGCAGCCTTCTTCGTCGGCCGCGCGGCTCAGGGGCGCGATGCTTTTGCTGGTGACCTTGCCGGCCTCTTCGAGAATGGCTTCAACGGTTTCCGCGTCGACGGTCTCGGCCAGGGCCGGCAGTTCGGCCCAGAGTTTGGCGACTTCGAACACTTCATTGAGGACGAAGCGCATATCGCGCAGCGGCGCTTTGTAGTCAGCCATGGCAAACCTCGCAAAGATCTAAACAGGTGATTCGTGGAAGGGTGATTTCGTTGAGCTGGAGTGTAACCCAACAACTTTTGCGACACATAGGGTCAGGCCATGACTGTTTTGTTATTTTTAGTCACTGCCTTGTGCCCAAAAAGAAGCCCGCAATCAGCGGGCTCTTTTGTTTAACAGTGACGTGTTACAGCGAGAACAATTGCGCCGGCAGTTTCATAAGGCAATCACTGCCTGCCTCAATGGCCGCACGATGCGCAGCAGTACGTGGCAACAACCGTTTGAAGTAGAACTCGCACGTCGCCAGTTTGCCCTGGCAGAAATCGCCATCACCCTCGCCCGACTCCAACTGCGCCTGGGCGACCAGCGCCATACGCAGCCACAAATAGCCGAGGACGATGTAACCGCTGTACATCAGGTAATCCACCGAGGCGGCGCCGACTTCATCCGGGTTCTTCATCGCCGCCATGCCGACCTGCAGGGTCAGTTCGCCCCACTGCTGATTGAGGCCATCGAGCTGCGCCACAAACCCGCCCAATTGCGCATGCCCGGCATTCGCCGCACAGAACTTGTGGACGATTTTGGTGAAGTTACGCAGCAGCTTGCCCTGGCTGCCAAGGACTTTGCGCCCCAGCAGATCCAACGCCTGAATGCCGTTGGTGCCTTCATAGATCGGCGCGATCCGGCAATCGCGGACCAGTTGCTCCATGCCCCACTCACGGATGAAACCGTGGCCGCCGAACACCTGCATGCCGTGGTTGGTCACCTCCAGCCCGGTGTCGGTCATGAACGCCTTGCAGATCGGGGTCAGGAACGCCAACAGGTCTTCGGCCTCCTGACGCGCCTCGGTATCCGGACTCAGGTGCGCGACATCGAGCATCTGCGCGGTGAAATAGGTCAGCGCGCGGTTGCCTTCGTTGAAGGCTTTCATGGTCAGCAGCATGCGCCGCACGTCCGGGTGGACGATGATCGGATCCGCCGGTTTGTCCGGAGCTTTGGCGCCGGTCAGGGCGCGCATCTGCAGGCGGTCGTTGGCGTATTTGATCGCGCCCTGGAAACTCGCCTCGCCCAGACACAAACCCTGCATCCCGGTGCCGAGCCGCGCGTGGTTCATCATGGTGAACATGCAGTTGAGGCCTTTGTTCGGTTCGCCGATCAGGAAGCCTTTGGCGTCATCGAAGTTCAGCACGCAGGTGGCCGAGGCCTTGATGCCCATCTTGTGCTCGATCGAACCGCAGGAAACGCCGTTGCGCTCCCCCGCCTCGCCGGCTGCATCCGGGAGGAATTTCGGCACGATGAACAGCGATATCCCCTTGGTCCCGGCCGGGGCGTCCGGCAGTTTGGCCAGCACCAGATGAATGATGTTGTCGCTCATGTCGTGCTCGCCGGCGGAAATGAAAATCTTGCTGCCGGTGATCGCATAACTGCCGTCGGCCCGGGGCACGGCGCGGGTCTTGATGATGCCCAGGTCGGTGCCGCAATGGGCTTCGGTCAGGCACATGGTGCCGGTCCACTGCCCGGCGGTGAGTTTGCGCAGATAGGTGTTTTTCTGTTCCTCGGTGCCATGGGCGTGGATCGCCGACATGGCGCCGTGGGTCAGGCCCGGGTACATGCCCCAGGAGGTGTTGCTGGAAGCGACCATTTCGCTGATCACCAGCCCCAGCGAACTCGGCAGGCCCTGGCCGCCGTAGGCCGGGTCTGCCGCCAGACCGTGCCAGCCGCCTTCCACGTATTGTGCGAAGGCTTGCTTGAAGCCTGCAGGCGTTGTCACTACGCCGTTGTCGAAATGGCAGCCTTCCTCGTCGCCGCTGCGATTGAGCGGTGCCAGAACGTTCTCACAGAACTTCGCGCCCTCGTCGAGGATCGCGTTGATCATGTCCGGGCTGGCGTCGTGGGCGCCGAGGGCCGCGTACTGAGTGTGGAAGTCGAAGACGTGGTCGATCAGAAAGCGCATGTCGCGCAGTGGGGCTTTGTACTCGGGCATGGTGGCTTCTCCGTCAGCAGATCGTTTCAACCTACTGCCGGCCACCCTGCCCCACAATCACTGTCCAGACGCTGAATGCGCCGTCATCACTCAACCTGCGGCGCTGTCCGTGCGCACCGCGCCACGGCGGTTCTGCCCGAACGCCATCACGCAGTTGCGGCCCGCGCCCTTGGCGGCGTAGAGCGCCTGGTCGGCGGACTTGAGCACGTCTTCCGGGGTGCGCTGCTCGACCCGTTCGGCGACACCGATACTGACCGTGACCGATACGCTGGACGCACCGGAGCCACCCCGTCGTTGACGCCCCTGCTGATCGTCCTGCGGGCGGTTTTCCTGATTGCGCAGCTGGATGTTGTAGGACGCAATCGACTCGCGGATGACTTCCAGGTGCGGCATGCACTCTTCAAGGGTCTTGCCCGCAAACACGAGGGCAAATTCCTCACCACCGTAGCGATACGCCCTGCCGCCACCGCTGATTTTGGACAGCTTGCTGGCGACCAGTCGCAAGACCTGGTCACCCACGTCGTGACCATGGGTGTCGTTGAATTTCTTGAAGTGATCGACGTCGCTCATCGCCAGCACGTAGTTGC
This sequence comes from Pseudomonas sp. GW821-FHT09C09, assembly GCF_059418105.1. NCBI lineage: Bacteria > Pseudomonadati > Pseudomonadota > Gammaproteobacteria > Pseudomonadales > Pseudomonadaceae > Pseudomonas > Pseudomonas sp. GW821-FHT09C09. Next base: position 709,963 of record NZ_JBWKPF010000003.1, on the reverse strand, counting down.
GACCCAGCCGCTGCATCCGTTCGTTGAGTGCGCGACGGCCCGGCAGACCGGTGAGCTCGTCACGGAAGGCCATTTGATAAGCCTCGTGCGCCACCGCAGCGGCGATCATCAACATCACCTGACTGCACATGATGTTCAGGGTGAACGGCAGGATGAAGGTTTTCGGCAACATCCAGAACACCCCGAGCAACCCCACCAGTTGCGCCGCGTGCAGCGGACGCGGGTTGCGCCAGTACTGCCAGGCCAGCAACAGGAACGCCGAGAGGAACACCGGATAGGACATCTGGATCAGGCTCATCCACGCACCGTGCAGGGCCGGCCAGCGGATCTCCGATAGCCACATCAGCAACGCCTGCGGGTAACTTTGCTCAAGCCCCAGCGCCACGCTGCCAAACGCCAGCAGCACGGCAAACCGCGCCACCATGTCCTGAAACAGGTGCGTGCGCTCCTGCCACGCCGCAAACAGACCGAACAACAAGGGCAGCAGCAGACACACCAGATGGAACACCACGGCCGCGTCTTCGCGCACCTTGCCGTTGTCGCGGTAATAGTCGGTCTGGGTGTCGAGCAGGAAGTAGGCGATGTACACCGTGACCATCAGAAACAGTTCGCGCTGGCGTCGGTAAACCGCGCAATACGACCCGCCGAGCAACAGCACCAAGGTTGGCAACACGTTGAACAGCGAGGTGAAGAACACGTTGAGGTCTTTGACGTACGCAGCCGCCAACCCCGCAAGCAACAACAGCAGTGAAGGAATGAAATGACTGAAACGTACAGCGGAAGAACGCGGCAAGGGTAAAGCTCCGACCGTCTTGGCAAAGAGATGGCATTGTGCCTGCAATGTGGCCAGTTAAGCACACACAATGTGATCCAGATCACAGGTTGTCTCTTTAACGGCCGGATCCCCCGGTTTCTGAGCTTTCAATCAAGGTTTTTTCCTTGGCGACCATGAAACTTTCGTCATGGCCACCATGCGTGATGGCCATGACGGTCATTTCCACTCAAAGATCGTTGTAGAACGGCTGCAACGGCCCCTCAGCCGCCGACCGGCCTTCAGCGCCATAAGGCTTGAGATTGAGCACTGCGTCAGTTGCCTGACGGGTCGTGACTTTCGGACTGGCCGGGCGCTGGGTCACGGCATTTTCATCACCGACGTGGCCCTGCGGAATCACCAGCGACGGATGATCGAATGGCGCCCGTTCCCAGGCGACGCGCGGATCGGTCAGGCCGACCTCCATGAATTTCACCAGCGAGTCGATTTCTTCGGGCGTCAGGTTCAGCGCCGTCATGTCCGGATCGAGGTTGGAGGTGTTGTGCTGATTCACCGCCGGGTGCTCGAAGCCGCTGGTGTTGTTGGCATCCTCACCGCGCCGGTCGCCGCCACGGTTGTAGAACTCCATGACCTGTTTGAGCGTGGCGCGACTGCCGTTGTGGAAGTACGGGCCGGTCAGGGCAATGTTGCGCAGGGTCGGGGTCTTGAATGCGCCGTCCACCGAATCGCGGAACCCGACATTCGGCTTGAGCGTGGCATCGCACGGAATCGCTGCACTCAGCGGAGCTTCGAAGGTGCACACGTCGACATCCAGCGGATCGACGGATTTTCCGCCCTGCAGCACCGTGTTGTACTGGCGGGTGAACGACCACGGATTACCCCAGGCATCCGCACCACCGAGAGCCAGATCTTCCGAAGTCGGGCGGACACCGGTGTTGTAGAAGCCATTGTCGTAGAGGGTCGTCAGGTTGTCGGCCATCACCATCCGCTCAATGCGCTCACGCGGGTGCATCAGCAAACGGCTGGCCGCGTTGGTCAGCTCAGCGCCGCCGTGGCAATTGACGCATTTGCCCTTGCCGAGGAACAGGTTCATGCCCTCGACCTGCTGCGCGTTCATGGCGGTGTGATCGCCTTGCAGGTAAGCATCGATCGGTGCCTGATCGGAGATCAGCGTGGCTTCGTACATCTGGATCGCCAGGCCGAAGAACAGCGGGAAGTTGGCTTCCATCTGGGTGTACGGCGCCCCGCCCACCAACACGTTTTGCGTGGCGTTCCACAGCCGGGGCTGGAAGGCATTCTTGATCAGTTCGCGATAAGTCGGACGCCGCGCACCGGACACTGGGCCCAGCACAGAGTCGCTGGAGGAAATCCGTTGCTGCTTGAGCATCAGCGTGTCGAGCATCCGGCGACCGATGTCGGCAAAGGTACGGCCACCGCAGGACATTTCCACAGGGCTGCCGGGCGGGCCGACAGCTTGCGAGGCGGCAGACGCATCGTTGAGTGCCAGCCTGACTTTGGTCGCGACCATGCTGCGTTCGCTGGTCACGTAGATCCCCGCATCCGGGTCGCGATTGCCGAACGGCGAAAATCCGTTGAAAACGTTGTTGGCCCGACCGTCCCAGAAGTTGCGCACGTTGAATGCGGCGTTGATCACCGACGGCGCATTGCGTCCGGTGCTGCGGCGAACGTTTATGCCGCCGACCTGAAACAGGCCGTCCGGCTGCTGGGTGCATTTGTCGAATCGCGGCTGGTTGGGTTTGACGAAGTTGGCATCGAATACGCCTTGCGAGCCGACCACATCGTCAGTCGAGAAAACGATCGGTGAGTTGCGCTCCAGCGGATTGCTCAGCACATGAGTCGGAAAGTCGGTTTTCTTCAGCGTGTAGTTCGGCCCGCCCTTGCCACCGGACGACGTTGAGTAGGTCGCCACGTCACCGGGAATGTCGGAGGCCACAAACGGCTTGTTGAAAATCGACGCGACGTTGGCGTTGGTGTTGGCCTGGCCGGGGTTGATCTGGTTGGTGATGCGGTGATCGACGCCGGCATGGTAGTGGCAGGAGGCGCATGCAGTCGCGCCGTCGCTGCCGATCTCCATGTCCCAGAACAACGCCTTGCCCAACAGGATTGCGGCAGAGCGGTTGAGCACGTAGTCGGTCATCAAGTCGACCTTGCGTCCGCCTTCGGTCCCGGACGGATCGGGCGGCACCATCCCGCGCAACGACTGCAGCGACGGAACCTCCGGCACGGGAGGATCGACTTCGGCGGGGTCGGCGGCCCATGCGCTGTGGACTGACAGCGCGATGGGTAACCAGAAGGTCAAACGAGCGAGTCGACTGATGTTCATAGGCTTCACCCTGACTGTTGTTGTTAAGTGCCGGGGCGTCATGCTTCTTTGAGCAGGCAGTTCTCGTTAGCACCGGTAATTCGGGCAGTGCAATTAATTGGCCACTCTTCTGGAAACATCTTGAATCAATAAGCACAGGGGATCGGCTGAGCAAAGCCGTCATCTACGCTGGGGAATCAGCCCCGGGATTGGGGAAATCCGGGCACAAAAAAACCGCTGCCCCCGAAGGAGCAGCGGTTTGCAGAACGACCGCGTTAAGGCTTAGTAGCCCAGCGAGAAGTTCTCTTCCTTCATGTCCATCAGGTTGTTGGCACCCGACAGCATGGTTGCCACGTGCGTACGGGTACGCGGCAGGATGCGCTGGAAGTAGAAGCGCGCGGTTTGCAGCTTGGCGGTGTAGAACGCCTCATCGGTAGTGCCGGCAGCCAGCTTTTCAGCAGCCAGACGCGCCATGTCGGCCCAGAAATAGGCCAGGCAGGCGTAACCGGAGTACATCAGGTAGTCCACGGAGGCCGCGCCGACTTCTTCGCGGTCTTTCATGGCGGCCATACCGACCTTCATGGTCAGCTCGCCCCACTCTTTGTTCAGAGCAGCCAACGGGGTGACGAATTCTTTGACGGCTTCGTTGCCTTCGTTGTTCTGGCAGAACTTGTGGACGATCTTGGTGAAGCCTTTCAGAGCCTCGCCTTGAGTCATCAGCACTTTACGGCCCAGCAGGTCGAGTGCCTGGATGCCGGTGGTGCCTTCGTACAGCATCGAAATGCGGCTGTCGCGAACGTTCTGCTCCATGCCCCACTCGGCGATGAAGCCGTGGCCGCCGTAGATCTGCACGCCGTGGTTGGCGGATTCGAAACCGACTTCGGTCATGAACGCCTTGGCGATCGGCGTCATGAAGGCCAGCAATGCGTCGGCTTTCTTCTTCTCTTCTTCGTCCACGCCGTATTTGACGATGTCGACCTGTTTGGCGGTGAAGTACACCATCGCACGGTTGCCTTCGGCGAATGCTTTCATGGTCAACAGCATGCGGCGTACGTCAGGGTGCACGATGATCGGGTCAGCGGCCTTTTCGGGCGCTTTCGGGCCAGTCAGGGAGCGCATTTGCAGACGATCGCGAGCGTATTTCAAGCCGCCCTGGAAGCCGATTTCGGCGTGGGCCAGACCTTGCAGCGCGGTACCCAGACGTGCGGTGTTCATGAAGGTGAACATGCAGTTCAGGCCTTTGTTCGCCGGGCCGATCAGGAAACCGGTGGCGCCGTCGAAGTTCATCACGCAAGTGGCGTTGCCGTGGATGCCCATCTTGTGTTCCAGCGAACCGCAGCTCACAGCGTTGCGGGCGCCAACGGTGCCATCGGCATTCGGCAGGAACTTCGGAACGATAAACAGGGAAATGCCTTTGGTGCCGGCCGGTGCATCCGGCAGGCGGGCCAGTACGATGTGGACGATGTTGTCGGCCATGTCGTGTTCACCGGCCGAGATGAAGATCTTGGTGCCGGAAACCTTGTAGGAACCGTCGGCCTGAGGTTCGGCCTTGGTGCGCAGCATGCCCAGGTCGGTGCCGCAGTGCGGCTCGGTCAGGCACATGGTGCCGGTCCATTCGCCGGAGACCAGTTTGGTCAGATAGGCTTCCTGCTGCTCTGGGGTCCCGTGCTCGGAAATGGTGTTCATTGCACCGTGCGACAGGCCCGGGTACATGCCCCACGACCAGTTGGCTTCGCCGACCATTTCGCTTACAGCCAGACCCAGCGACTCAGGCAGGCCTTGACCGCCGTGCTCGACGTCATGGGCCAGGCTTGGCCAGCCGCCTTCGACGAATTGCTTGTAGGCCTCTTTGAAGCCGGTCGGGGTTTTCACACCGGACTCGCTCCAGGTGCAACCTTCAATGTCGCCCACGCGGTTCAGCGGTGCCAGCACCTGCTCACAAAACTTGGCGCCCTCTTCGAGAATGGCGTCAACCATGTCCGGCGTTGCCTCTGCGCACGCTGGAAGGCTCTGATAGTGCGCTTCGTAGCCGAGCAGTTCGTCACGAACGAAGCGAATATCACGCAAGGGGGCCTTGTAGTCAGGCATAGCGATAAACCTCTGCTGATGTAACCGGGAATGAACGACCGCATTGATTTGTTGTGACGGTCAAACAGTTGTTTGAAACATACGTTTACGCCGAAATCTTGTCAAGCGTCGTTCTTTTGCCATTCGTCATCACATTTTCCGAACGCCGGACACAGCACCGCGACATGCGCCCGGACGAGCCATGTGCACTGAAAAAAGATTAGTTGAGGGAGAAGGACTTACAACGAAAAACGCCGCGAACAGTCGCGGCGTCTGGCAAAGCGGATATCAGAAAATCAGGCGAACGTATCGATGATCGTACCGAGCATTTCATCGGAAGCCTTGGCGACTTTCGTGCCCAGTTCCACTTGAAACTTGCCCTGGGCCATCTCGGCCATAGCGCTGCCCGGATCCATTTGCTGGCTGCGATCGATACCGCGCAGGCGATCGATCTGGGCCTCGGAAGACTGGCTGGTGACCGAACGCTCGATGGTGTTGTTGGCGATCTGGCTGGCGGCCTGATCGACGCGGTTTTGCCCGGTCTGAATGGTGCTCAGACCTGCATAAAAAGCTGTGTTTCCGGAGATTTCCATGGGAGCTCTCATCCTTGGGAAGGATCAATGGCTGTCATTGAACCAGAGGCGTCAGAAAAACACCCGTCAAAAACACTAATGGCACAGTGCCTTGTCATAGCCAAAATCAGTCGAGCAGATCCAGTTGCAAATGCTCGGCGACCGCCTCGGCGCTGATGGCCTTGAGTTTCGGCACCCGCCCCAGGCACGGCGCCGGAATCCGCTCGGCAAGTGTCGCGAGGTTTTCCTCCAGTCGCGATGTCTTCGGATCAATGATGTTCGCCACCCAACCGGCCAGTTGCAGCCCGTCACGGGCAATCGCTTCAGCAGTCAGCAATGCATGACTGATGCACCCCAGACGAACGCCCACCACCAGAATCACCGGCAACTGCAACGCAATGGCCAGGTCCGAAAGATTGTCCTGATCCGCCAACGGCACCCGCCAGCCGCCCGCGCCTTCGATCAAAGTGAAGTCGGCGTTCATGGCCAGAATCTCGCGCATCGGCGCCAGCAGTGATTGCACGGTCAGCGCCACGCCTGCCTCTCGCGCCGCCAGATGCGGTGCGATCGCCGGCTCGAACGCTACCGGATTGACCTGTTGATAAGTCAGCGGCAAAGAACACTCGGCCTGCAGCGCCAAGGCATCGGAATTGCGCAGGCCTCTGGGCGTCACGACACAACCGGACGCCACCGGCTTGCCCGCCGCCGTACTCAACCCTGCCGATCTGGCGGCATGCAGCAACCCGGCAGCAACGGTGGTCTTGCCGACGTCAGTGTCGGTTCCGGTGATGAAATAGGCTGCGCTCATAAGGGTTTCTCCAACACGGCGTAGACCACCTGATAAGTCGCCGGCAAGCCTTGTTGCTGACGGAACTGCTCGTAAGCCTCGACCAGCCCCAGAATCCGAGCGCGACCGGTCAATCCACCCGGTCGACCGGGGTTCAGGTTGTGCGCGCCCAGCGCCTTGAGTTCGTGTGTCAGGCTGCGCACATCCGGGTAATGCAGCACATGCGGCTGATTCTCCAGACTGACCGTGCGCAGACCACTGGCCGCGCACAATTGTTCGTACCGGGCGAACTCGCGGAAGCGGTTGACGTGCACCATGCCATCGACCTGGCGCCAGCTGTCGCGCAATTCGTACAGCGTCCCTACACAAAGACTAGCAAACGCGAAAATCCCGCCCGGTTTCAGCACCCGGAAGGCTTCGCCGAGCACCGATTCGAAGTCCGCACACCACTGCACGGCGAGGCTGGAGAAGATCAGATCGCAGGTCGAACCCTGCAACGGCAAGCGTTCGGCATCGCCGGCGATAAAGTGTGTGGCCCCGCCCAACGGCCGGGCGTGATTGAGCATGCCTTCGGCAATGTCCAGCGCCAGCCCCTCACCGAATCGCTCGGCCAGCGCCCGAGTGAAATAACCGGTGCCGCAGCCGAGATCCAGCCAGCGCGGCGGCAGAAAGTCCTCCGGCAAGCGATTCAGCAACTGCGTACCAACATCACGCTGCAACTCGGCGACGCTGTCGTAGCTGGCCGCTGCACGGGAAAAGGAAGCCGCGACCTGGCGCTTGTCAGGCAAGCCGCCGGGCAGCGCAGCAAGAGACAAATCAGTCATCACCACACTCACTTAAAAACGCCTGGATCGCACCGGCCACACCGTGGGGGTCTTCCAGAAGAAACGCATGGCTGGCCTGCTCGATCAGCCCGACCTCGACATCCGCCAGCAACGCGAACAACTCGCCCGCAGCCTCCGCCGGCACCAGCCCGTCCAGCCCGGCAAACAGATGCAATTGCGGACCTCGAAACACCTGCAAGGCATTGCGCGTATCGATCTGCGCCAACAACTCCAGACCCGCCATCAGCGCCGCCGGTGAAGTGTTCGGCGCGCCGCCGAGCAACAGCCGCGACACGCCGCGCGGGTCTTGCGCACCTTGAGCACACAGCAGAGAAAAACGTTTGAGGGTCTGACGCGGGTCAGCACTGCAACCGGCCAGAAATGCATCGAAGGTTTCCGCCGGCATCGCGCTCGGCCATTGCTCATGGGCAACAAAAGAAGGATTGCTCGCCAGCGTCAGCAAGCCGCAGCAATGTTCGCCACGCCGCGCCGCCAGCTCAGAAGCCAGCATGCCGCCCAGCGACCAGCCACCGAGCCAGACATCCTGGGGAATGCGCTCATCGAGTTCGTCGAGCCAGTCTGCAGGATCACTGGATTCCAGCTCCGGCAACGGTTCGATTTCCACCGTCAGGTGTTCGTCGAGCCCACGCAGCGCCGCCGCCAACGGCTCCAGCGGGGAAACCCCGAGGCCCCAGCCGGGGAGCAGAATCAGTCGATCACGCATGGCTTGGCTCCGACTTGAGTTGGGCAAAGCAATCGGCCAGTCCTTCTAACAATAGTTGCACCTGCGCCTCACTGTGGGCGGCGGTCAAGGTGACCCGCAGCCGCGCACTGCCGGCCGGCACGGTCGGCGGACGGATCGCGGTGACCATCAGCCCCCGCTCGCGCAGCATCTGCGACAAACGCACGGCGCGGCCGGCATCGCCAATCATGATCGGCTGGATCGGCGTGAAGCTGTCCATCAGCTCCAGACCGATCTGTTCGGCGCCACGGCGGAACTGGCGGATCAGCGTCTGCAAATGCTCGCGGCGCCAGTGCTCGCTGCGTAGCAGCTCCAGGCTTTTAAGGGTCGCGCAGGCCAGCGCCGGCGGCTGGCTGGTGGTGTAGATGTAGGGACGGGCAAACTGAATCAGACTTTCAATCAGTTCTTCACTGCCAGCGACAAACGCGCCCGCCGTGCCGAACGCTTTGCCAAGAGTGCCAACCAGCACCGGCACATCCTCCTGGCTCAAGCCGAAATGCTCGACGATCCCGCCACCGTTCGCGCCCAGCGGACCGAAACCGTGGGCGTCATCGACCATCAACCAAGCGCCTTTGGCCTTGGCCTCTCGGGCCAACGCCGGCAGGTCGGCGAGATCGCCGTCCATGCTGAACACACCGTCGGTGACCACCAGCGTATTGCCGGTGGCTTTCTCCAGACGTTTGGCCAGGCTGTCGGCGTCGTTGTGCAGATAGCGATTGAAGCGCGCACCGGACAACAATCCGGCGTCCAGCAACGACGCATGATTGAGCCGGTCTTCCAGCACCGTGTCGCCCTGCCCGACCAGCGCCGTGACCGCGCCGAGGTTGGCCATGTAGCCGGTGGTGAACAACAGCGCACGTGGCCGTCCGGTAAGGTCGGCCAAGGCTTCCTCCAACTCATGATGCGGGCCGCTGTGGCCGATCACCAGATGCGAAGCACCGCCGCCAACGCCCCACTTCGAAGCACCGGCACGCCAGGCTTCGATCACTTGCGGATGATTGGCCAGGCCCAGGTAATCGTTGTTGCAGAACGCCAGCAACGGCTGACCGTCGACCACCACTTGCGGCCCCTGAGGGCTTTCAAGCAGCGGTCGCTGGCGATAGAGATTTTCGGCACGACGGGCAGCAAGGCGTGCGGCGAGATCGAAAGACATGCAAGCCTCACGGGTGGCAAATGAATCAGCAGGCGCTGCCCGAGGCAGCACCTGAAAGAACGGGCGATCAGACCGCGGCGTTGTAGAATTGCTCGCTGCTCTTCTGCTCCACCAGCGCCTGCTCGATGGCAGCCTGATGCACTTCGTCGGCATGCTCTTCGCGGGCTTCCGGCTGAATGCCCAGACGTGCAAACAGCTGCATGTCCTTGTCGGCCTGCGGGTTGGCGGTGGTCAGCAGTTTGTCGCCGTAGAAGATCGAGTTGGCGCCGGCGAAGAACGCCAGGGCCTGCATCTGCTCGTTCATCGCTTCGCGGCCTGCGGACAGGCGCACGTGGGATTGCGGCATCAGGATCCGCGCCACGGCAAGCATGCGGATGAAGTCGAACGGATCGACGTCGTCAGCATTCTCAAGCGGCGTGCCGGCGACTTTCACCAGCATGTTGATCGGCACCGATTCCGGGTGCTCCGGCAGGTTGGCCAGCTGGATCAGCAGGTTCGCTCGGTCATCGAGAGACTCGCCCATGCCGAGGATGCCACCGGAGCAGATTTTCATGCCGGCATCGCGCACGTAGGCCAGGGTCTGCAGACGCTCGCTGTAGGTGCGGGTAGTGATGATGCTGCCGTAGAACTCCGGCGAGGTGTCGAGGTTGTGGTTGTAGTAATCGAGGCCGGCCTTGGCCAGCGCTTCGGTCTGATCCTGATCGAGACGACCGAGGGTCATGCAGGTTTCCAGCCCCATGGCTTTCACGCCTTCGACCATCTTCAACACGTAGGGCATGTCCTTGGCCGACGGATGCTTCCACGCCGCGCCCATGCAGAAACGGGTCGAACCGATGGCCTTGGCGCGGGCAGCCTCTTCGAGGACTTTCTGCACTTCCATCAGCTTTTCTTTTTCCAGGCCGGTGTTGTAGTGACCGGACTGCGGACAATATTTGCAATCTTCCGGGCAGGCGCCGGTCTTGATCGACAGCAGGGTGGAAACCTGGACGCGGTTGGCGTCGAAATGCGCGCGGTGCACCGTCTGCGCCTGGAACAGCAAATCGTTGAATGGCTGAACGAAGAGTGCTTTGACTTCGGCCAAAGTCCAGTCGTGACGCAGGGGGGCAGTGGTGCTGGCGCTCATGGGCGATTCCTTGGTTATGCTTGGCTTGCGCCTGGGGAAACGGAATACCCACAGGCACGACACGGATGTTCGGCATATTTAAGGAAGAGACATGCACTGTCAACCACATCAAGATGGACCGGTTTACATCTGGTTAAATAACAACCAAAGCTGTTTGATTTGCGATGAGCCGGCGGAAACTGAAACACCCCTCTGCGTGGCCTGCGAAACCGACCTGCCCTGGCTTGGCGATCAATGCATGACCTGCGCATTGCCGCTGCCCGCAGCGGGCCTGACATGCGGCGGCTGCCTGAAAGATCCGCCCGCCTTCGAACAGGTGGTGGTTCCCTGGTCCTACGGCTTCCCGGTGGACAGCCTGATCACCCGGTTCAAGCACAACGCAAAATGGCCGTTTGGCCGCCTGTTGGGCGAGGTTCTCGGGCAATTCCTGCAACATCGCTTCGACGAGGGCCTGCCACGCCCGGACGCCCTGCTGCCGGTGCCGTTGGCGAACAAGCGCCTGCGTCAGCGTGGATTCAATCAGGCAGCCATGCTTGCGCAATGGCTCGGCAAACAACTGGATCTGCCCTGCGAAGAACATGTCCTGCGCCGTGTCCAGGACACCAGCGCCCAGCAGGCACTCGACGCCAAGGCGCGTAAACGCAATTTGCGCAATGCCTTCAACCTGGTGCCAGACGCCGATATACAAGGTCGGCATCTGGCCTTGGTCGATGATGTGTTGACCACCGGTGCCACCGCCCAGGCGTTGGCCCGGCTGCTGGTGGACGCCGGCGCCACGCGGGTCGACGTCTACTGCCTGGCCCGCACACCGAAACCTGGCGACGCGGCTTGACTCACACGCGCCAAGCGGCCAACTTCCTCCTCCATCAACCCAGCACAAAGCACCCGACATGTCCTTGCCTTCCCTGTTGTCCCAGCACATCGTCCGCCGCCCGCAGCGCATCGCCCTGCTGCAACACATCGCCGAACAGGGCTCGATCACCCGCGCCGCGAAAAGCGCGGGCCTGAGTTACAAGGCGGCGTGGGACGCCATCGATGAGCTGAACAATCTGGCCCAGAAACCCTTGGTCGAGCGGGCTGTCGGCGGCAAGGGTGGTGGTGGCGCCAAATTGTCCAGCGAAGGTGAGCGGGTGCTGCGTCTTTATCAAAAGCTACAAGCTTTGCAGGCACAGGTGCTGGAAGCCGCCGAAGACGCCAGCGATCTGGATCTGCTCGGTCGCTTGATGCTCCGGACCAGCGCCCGCAACCAATTGCACGGCAAGGTCGTCAGCATCGAGCACCAGGGCCGCAATGACCTGATCCGCCTCGAACTGGCCGAAGGCCTGTGCATCGATGCGCAAATCACCCACGACAGCACCGTGCATCTGGAGCTGCAACCGGGTACCGAAGTGGTGGCACTGATCAAGGCTGGCTGGCTTGAATTGTTGGGCAACGGACAGGCCGCAACATCTGGTCACAATCTTCTCGAGGGCACCCTCGAAGCGATTCTCGACGCCGAGGACGGCCCCAGCGAAGTGCGCATCGCCCTGCCCAATGGCCAGACACTCTGCGCCCTGGCTGAGCCGCTGCACCTGCGCACCCAAAAACTGACCGTCGACCAACCGGTACAAGTGCAGTTCTCGCCGTCCAATGTGCTGATCGGCACACCGCTCTAGCCCGGATCCCTGCAACAAAAGCTTCATCGCCTCTCATTAAGGTGGCTGCCAAAACCAAGCAGGGAGCCTGATGTGAGCCTATTAGAAGAGAACCAATCCACTGACCTGGAAAAAATGGTCGGCATGAGCCGTCGCGGTTTCATCGGTGCCGGCGCACTGTGCGGCGCGGCGATGTTTCTCGGTGGCAGCCTGTTGAGCCGTAGCGCCCTGGCCACCGGTGTCAGCGCCGGCAACAGCCGCCTGCTGGGCTTCGACAGCATTCCGGCCGCCACAACCGACGTCATCAGCCTGCCCAAAGGCTACAAGTCGTCGGTGCTGATCAGCTGGGGCCAGCCCCTGCACAAGAACGGTCCGGCCTTCGACCCGAGCGGCAACGGCACCGCAGCCGCACAGGAAGTGCAGTTCGGTGACAACAACGACGGCATGAGCCTGTTCGCCTTCCCGGATGATAAAAATCGCGCGCTGATGGCGATCAACAACGAATACACCAACTACCGCTACCTCTACCCCCACGGCGGTCTGCCGCAGTCGGCGGAAGACGTGCGCAAGGCCCTGGCCTGCGAAGGTGTGTCTGTGATCGAAGTGGCACGCAAGAACGGTCAGTGGCAGTTCGTTCAGGGCTCGCGCTACAACCGGCGCATCCACGGCAACTCGCCGCTGCGTATCAGCGGTCCGGCGGCCGGCCATGAGCTGATGAAAACCAGCGCCGACAAGCACGGCAAGAAAGTCCTCGGCACCTTCCAGAATTGCGCCAACGGCAAGACGCCGTGGGGCACTTACCTGACCTGTGAAGAGAACTTCACCGACTGCTTCGGCAGCAGCAATGCCCAACAGCAATTCGACCCGGCGCAGAAACGCTACGGCGTGACAGCCGCCAGCCGCGAGATCAACTGGCATCCGTTCGATCCGCGCTTCGACATGGCGAAGAACCCGAACGAACTCAACCGTCACGGCTGGGTGGTGGAAATCGACCCGTTCGACCCGCAATCGACGCCGGTCAAACGCACCGCCCTCGGTCGCTTCAAACATGAAAACGCCGCCTTGGCCGAGACCGACGACGGTCGCGCCGTGGTGTACATGGGCGACGACGAACGCGGCGAGTTCATCTACAAGTTCGTCAGCCGCGACCGCATCAATCACCGCAACGCCAAAGCCAACCGCGACATCCTCGATCACGGCACCCTGTACGTGGCGAAGTTCGACGCGGGCGACGGCAACCCCGACCACCCGAAAGGCCAGGGCCAGTGGATCGAACTGACCCACGGCAAGAACGGCATTGACGCCAGCAGCGGTTTTGCCGATCAGGCTGAAGTGCTGATCCACGCGCGTCTGGCGGCCAGCGTCGTCGGCGCGACGCGCATGGACCGCCCGGAATGGATCGTGGTCAGCCCGAAAGACGGCCAGGTCTATTGCACCCTGACCAACAACGCCAAGCGCGGCGAAGACGGTCAACCGGTGGGCGGGCCGAACCCGCGCGAGAAGAACGTCTACGGCCAAATCCTGCGCTGGCGTACCGACCGCGACGATCACGGTTCGAAGACCTTCGGCTGGGATCTGTTCGTGGTGGCCGGCAACCCGAGCGTACACGCCGGGACGCCGAAGGGCGGCTCGTCCAACATCACCCCGCAGAACATGTTCAATAGCCCGGACGGCCTCGGTTTCGACAAGGCTGGTCGACTGTGGATTCTCACCGACGGTGATTCGAGCAACGCCGGGGACTTTGCCGGGATGGGCAACAACCAGATGCTCTGCGCCGACCCCAAGACCGGTGAGATTCGCCGGTTCATGGTCGGGCCGATCGGTTGCGAAGTCACCGGGATCAGCTTCTCGCCGGATCAGAAAACCCTGTTTGTCGGGATTCAGCATCCGGGCGAAAACGGCGGTTCGACCTTCCCCGAGCATCTGCCGAACGGCAAGCCGCGCTCGTCGGTGATGGCGATTACCCGTGAGGATGGCGGGATCGTCGGCGCCTGATGCCGCAACGCTCTGATCGTTCCCGTGCCCTGCACGGGAACGATCCCCCTCAAGACAGCCCGTCTGCGCTACCATGCTGGGCCGGACGCGGCAGCCTGCCGCGCGCAGGAGTCAGCATGGCCCACCCGTTTGAAACCCTCACCCCAGACCTCGTGCTCGATGCCGTCGAAAGCATTGGTTTTCTGAGCGACGCGCGCATCCTGGCGCTCAACAGTTACGAAAACCGCGTCTATCAGGTCGGCATCGAAGACTCCGAACCGCTGATCGCCAAGTTCTATCGCCCACAGCGCTGGACCAACGAAGCGATTCTCGAAGAACACCAGTTCACCTTCGAACTGGCCGACGTCGAGATCCCGGTGGTGGCGCCACTGGTCCACAACGGCGAAACCCTGCACGAACACGCCGGTTTCCGTTTCACCCTGTTTCCCCGTCGCGGTGGCCGGGCGCCGGAGCCGGGCAATCTCGATCAGTTGTATCGCCTCGGCCAGTTGCTGGGGCGCATGCATGCGGTCGGCGAAACCAAACCGTTCGAACACCGTGAAGCATTGGCTGTGCAGAACTTCGGCCACGCGTCGCTGACCACACTGCTGGAAGGCAACTTCATTCCGAAAAGCCTGCTGCCGGCCTACGAGTCCGTCGCCCGCGACCTGCTCAAGCGTGTGGAAGACGTCTATGCCGCCACGCCGCACCAGAACATTCGCATGCACGGCGACTGCCACCCCGGCAACATGATGTGCCGCGACGAGATGTTCCACATCGTCGACCTCGACGACTGCCGCATGGGCCCGGCGGTACAGGACATCTGGATGATGCTCGCAGGCGACCGTCAGGATTGTCTCGGACAGCTGTCGGAATTGATGGACGGCTACAACGAATTCCACGATTTCGACCCGCGCGAGCTGGCGCTGATCGAACCGCTGCGCGCCCTGCGCCTGATGCACTACAGCGCCTGGCTGGCACGACGCTGGGACGATCCGGCGTTCCCTCGCAGCTTTCCGTGGTTCGGCAGCGAGCGGTATTGGGGCGATCAGGTGCTGGCGTTGCGTGAGCAACTGGCGGCGTTGAATGAAGAGCCGTTGAAGCTTTTCTGACACGACACGTCTATACAACTGCCCGTACAATCGCTGCTTTGTTAGCTGCCTAAGCAAGGATTCTGCATGCAAGCCGCCAACCCGCGTCGCGGGTACATTCTGGGCCTGAGTGCCTACATCATCTGGGGACTGTTCCCGCTCTACTTCAAAGCCATCGCCGAAGTGCCGGCGGTGGAAATCATCATTCACCGGGTGCTTTGGTCCGCGCTGTTCGGCGGGCTGTTGTTGATGGTGTGGAAGCACCCCGGCTGGTGGCAGGAACTGCGCGACAACCCGAAACGCCTGGCGATTCTTGCCCTGAGCGGCACCTTGATCGCGGCCAACTGGCTGACTTATGTCTGGTCGGTGAACAACGGGCGAATGCTTGAGGCGAGCCTCGGTTACTACATCAACCCGTTGGTGAATGTGCTGCTGGGCATGCTGATCCTCGGCGAACGCCTGCGCCGCATGCAGTGGCTGGCGGTCGGTCTGGCGGCGATCGGGGTGGCTCAACAGGTGTGGCAGGTCGGCAGTCTGCCGTGGGTGTCGCTGGTGCTGGCACTGACCTTCGGCTTCTACGGGCTGATCCGCAAGCAGGCGCCGGTCAAGGCATTGCCGGGGCTGGTGGTGGAAACCTGGATGCTGGTGCCGATCGCCCTCGCGTGGCTGCTGTTCAATCCGACCGCCACCAGCGCACAGGCCGAGTTCTGGACTACGTCCGAAGCCTGGTGGCTGGTGGCGGCCGGTCCGGTGACGCTGGTGCCGCTGGTGTGCTTCAACGCCGCCGCGCGGCATCTGCCTTACACCACCCTCGGTTTCCTGCAATACCTGGCACCAACCCTGGTGCTGCTGCAAGCCGTGCTGCTATTCGGTGAGCATTTGTCGTCCAGCACACTGATCGCCTTCATGTTTATCTGGGCCGGTCTGGCGGTGTACAGCGTCGATGCGTGGATAAGTCTGCGCCGGCGCAGCTGATCAAAAAACGCACAAACCTCCACAGGCCACGGTTCTCGTGGCCTGTATCGTTCCTTCCCAAGGTTATCCACAGCGTGATCCCCGCCGTTTGTGCGCAAGTCACTGAATGCTGGCGGTTTTTTGATCAATCATCGCCAAGCCACGGCGGACGTGGCCTGGAAGGCGGTCTCTACAGGTTATCCACAGGCAGGTGCACGTTAAAACTGGATAACCCGATCCGTCCTCACAGGTCGG
The DNA here is from genome assembly GCF_059418105.1 of Pseudomonas sp. GW821-FHT09C09. NCBI lineage: Bacteria > Pseudomonadati > Pseudomonadota > Gammaproteobacteria > Pseudomonadales > Pseudomonadaceae > Pseudomonas > Pseudomonas sp. GW821-FHT09C09. The sequence continues at coordinate 693,692 of NZ_JBWKPF010000003.1, read as the reverse complement.
TGCGCAGCACCAATTCCACCATCAAGTCATCGGCCAGGGTTTCCAGGCGCGATTGCAGCACATCCAGCGACAGGGTCAGGGGCACCGCGAGAATGGCTTCGGCGTGGAACAGCGGCTCGCTGCTCATCGGCGCCGGACGCACCTCGGTCACCAGCCGCTCGAGGTTGACGCCCTGCTCGCTCAACAACCGGGTGATGTCGCGCACGATGCCCGGACGATCATTCCCCACCAGTTCCATGGCAATCGGCTTCCAGGTGCACGCCTGCTCGATACCGCTTTCGGCCACCAGCACGCGAATCCCCTGAGTCGACAAAGCTTGTAGGGCATCGACTAATTCGTCGTAAGCCTCCGCCGGCACACCGACTCGCAGAATCCCGGCGAACTGCCCGGCCATTCGCGACATGCGGCTTTCCAGCCAGTTGCCGCCGTGCTCGGCGATGCATTGGGCGATGCGCTCGACCTGCCCGGGCTTGTCCGGCGCGAAGACGGTGAGTACGAGATGATCCATGGCGCAGCCCTCTTGTCATGACTTTTGTTATAGAAAAGCAAGTATAGGCAAGCCGGCCGGCACTGCCGTGATGACGGCAAACGAGGGGCCATAGCAGACACATAGTATTTATGTGTACAACTTTTGATATTTAGCTGGAACAATCCATTGGTTTTTTGAGAACATCCCGTTCCGCGCCGTGACCGCAATGCGTCATGGGGTCGCAGAACGACGTAATTAGTCTGATTTTCACAACCGCAATGCATCATGTAGTATGCCGCAGCGCGCACTACATAACGTTGGATCGATGTCTGCCCAAGGCACGTTCGCAACCCTGAAAGCCCCGTCAGCAAGGCCCCCAAGCCGTTGATTGGTCCCAGCCCAGCCGCCAGCGATGGCATGTACTGGTCGAGGGGTTTGTGGTTTAAATGGCCAGAGGCTTCATTGTTAAATTGAAGAGCTGAAAAGCGAAATAGCTGAGCAGAGTGAGGCAAGCAATGACTGAACACGTTCAAGTCGGTGGCCTGCAGGTCGCCAAAGTCCTGTTCGACTTCGTGAACAACGAAGCCATTCCCGGTACCGGCCTCACCGCCGACAAATTCTGGGAAGGTGCCGACAAGGTCATTCACGACCTGGCGCCGAAGAACAAAGCCCTACTCGCCAAACGCGATGACTTCCAGGCCCGTATCGATGGCTGGCACCAGACCCGTGCCGGTCAGCCGCACGACGCCGTGGCCTACAAAGCCTTCCTGCAAGAGATCGGTTATCTGCTGCCAGAAGCGGCTGATTTCCAGGCAACGACGCAAAACGTCGATGACGAAATCGCCCGTACCGCCGGCCCGCAACTCGTGGTTCCGGTGATGAACGCCCGCTTCGCCCTCAACGCCTCGAACGCCCGCTGGGGCTCGCTGTACGACGCCCTGTATGGCACCGACGCCATCAGCGAAGCCGGCGGCGCGGAAAAAGGCAAAGGCTACAACAAGGTGCGCGGCGACAAAGTCATCGCCTTCGCCCGTGCATTCCTCGACGAAGCCGCTCCACTGGCGGTCGGCTCCCACGTCGACTCCACCGGCTACAAGATCGCTGACGGCAAACTGGTCGTCACCCTCAAGGGCGGCAGCAACAGCGGCCTGCGCAATGATGCGCAACTGATCGGTTTCCAGGGCGACGCCAATGCGCCGATCGCGATCCTGCTGAAGAACAACGGTCTGCATTTCGAAATCCAGATCGACGCCAGCACCCCGGTCGGCCAGACTGACGCCGCCGGCGTCAAAGACATCCTGATGGAAGCGGCACTGACCACCATCATGGACTGCGAAGACTCCGTGGCCGCCGTCGATGCCGACGACAAGGTTGTGATCTACCGCAACTGGCTGGGCCTGATGAAGGGCGACCTGGCGGAATCCGTTTCCAAGGGTGGCCAGACCTTCACCCGCACCATGAACCCGGACCGCACCTACACCAAGGTCGATGGTAGCGAACTGACCTTGCACGGTCGCTCGCTGCTGTTCGTGCGTAACGTCGGTCACCTGATGACCATCGACGCGATCCTCGACAAGCACGGCAACGAAGTGCCGGAAGGCATCCTCGACGGTCTGGTGACTTGCCTCGCGGCGATGCACAACCTGAGCGGCAACACTTCGCGCAAGAACACCCGCACCGGTTCGGTCTACATCGTCAAACCGAAGATGCACGGCCCGGAAGAAGCGGCGTTCACCAACGAGCTGTTCGGTCGCATCGAAGACGTGCTGGGCCTCAAGCGCAACACCCTGAAAGTCGGGATCATGGACGAGGAACGCCGTACCACGGTCAACCTCAAGGCCTGCATCCAGGCGGCCAGCGAGCGCGTGGTGTTCATCAACACCGGCTTCCTCGACCGCACCGGCGACGAAATCCACACCTCCATGGAAGCCGGCCCGATGGTGCGCAAGGCTGACATGAAGGCTGAAAAGTGGATCGGCGCCTACGAAAACTGGAACGTCGATATCGGTCTGAGCACCGGCCTGCAAGGTCGTGCGCAAATCGGTAAAGGCATGTGGGCGATGCCCGACCTGATGGCGGCGATGCTCGAACAGAAAATCGCTCACCCGCTGGCCGGTGCCAACACCGCCTGGGTTCCATCGCCGACCGCCGCTGCACTGCACGCGCTGCACTACCACAAGGTCGACGTGTTCGCCCGTCAGGCCGAGCTGGCCAAACGTGCCCGTGCTTCGGTCGATGACATCCTGACCATTCCGCTGGCGGTCAACCCGAACTGGACGCCGGAGCAGATCAAGAACGAACTGGACAACAACGCCCAGGGCATTCTCGGTTACGTGGTGCGCTGGATCGATCAGGGCGTGGGTTGCTCGAAAGTGCCGGACATCAACGACGTCGGCCTGATGGAAGACCGTGCGACGCTGCGTATCTCCAGCCAGCACATCGCCAACTGGCTGCGCCACGGCATCGTGACCGAAGCGCAAGTGATGGAAAGCCTCAAGCGCATGGCGCCGGTGGTGGACCGTCAGAACGCCAACGACCCGCTGTACCGTCCGCTGGCACCGAACTTCGACAGCAACATCGCCTTCCAGGCGGCGGTCGAACTGGTGATCGAAGGCACCAGGCAGCCGAACGGCTACACCGAGCCGGTCCTGCACCGTCGTCGTCGCGAGTTCAAGGCTGCCAATGGCCTGTAACCCGCGCTGATGCCGGACATGAAAAAGCCCTGATCTTTCGATCAGGGCTTTTTTTAAGCCTCGGGAAATCTACATTCATATGTCGCGGAGAACAGGATCGTTTTACCTGCGTTGCTGACTTTGCCATCCGTGACCGTCCCTTCAAACAAGTAATATTCATCTCCAACCAACGTCACAGTCACCTTTATGTTGCCTGATGGAGTGTCGGCATATTCCACCAGAGGCTTCGGTGAAAATACAACGCGCTCAACATCAGCCAAATTGAGAGTCCGTGTGCCTGGGTCCAATTGGCCTGATTTAAAATGCAGCGCAATGTTTTCGGTTCGTGAGCCTCCAGCCGAAATGATGACTCTACTCGTCGTCCCGGAAACCTTTGTCGTTTCAAACGAGTCAGTTAAATTTTCTAAGACGTAACTAACGCTGGCACTGGGTCCGTCTGCACTTTTTTTTGATTGATTCATGATGAATTCCTGTTCACAAGATGATGCTCTGGCCTAACACCAGCGCTCCAAAATCAGTGAACACGCTCCGACCCAAGCTCGCCTACTGTCAGATCTGACAGTCCGCGATGAATTCAGACAGAAGGTAACTACTACTCAATCCCCAACTCATGCCTGACCAGTCCAAGCAATTTGGCGGTATCAATCGGCTTGAGCAGAAAATCCACCACGCTCAAATGCATCGCCGCAATCGCGTCCTTCACGTCGGCATCACCCGACACAATGATGATCGGCATCGCCGCCCGCGCCGACTCTCGCACCTGACGAATCAGATCCAGTCCGTCGACATGGCCCATCCGCAGATCGGTGATCACCAGGCCGATTGAAGGTTTTTCCTCGATCATCTTCAGCGCGGACTCGCCACTGGCTGCCGTCATGCAACGAATGCCGTCCAGGGCGAGGATCTCCGACAGCAGCTCGCGGGCGTCCTTGTCGTCATCAACGATCAGTACCCGCTGCGGCGGCAGGTCGGGTTCCAGCATGACGGCGCTGAGCGCTTCCCGCTCGGCGTCGCTCAAAATATCGTGGTCGGACATGGCGTTCTCTACGTTTTCAAAATCGATCCCCTGGCACAGTGGTCAGACATCGCTGGGCAGAGCTTCAATGTGCACTTCGTCGGATTTTTTTCCAAGGGGCGAACCCGAGAATTTCCGACTGTTTGTGTAGGGCATATCCGAAAACTACCCAACGGCATGCCAAACCTAGACTTACGTCCAATGGGCACCCTGCGCGCCGGGGTCGACCATGGCTGCAACGATCCAATAACAACAATTCGAAAAAGACTGCGGTAATGGTTATGAGTAAAGCGGACGCCTTCACCCAGGCAGGGAAAACCGCGGTGTTGCAGAACATTCAGGGCACATTGCAATTCCTCCAGCGCTTCCCCCCTTTCAATCAGATGGAACACGCCCACCTCGCCTATCTGGTGGAACAATGCCAGCTGCGTTTCTACGGTCAGGGCGAGAGCATCATCAAACCCGCCGACGGGCCGGTTGAACACTTCTACATCGTCAAGCAGGGCCGGGTGGTCGGCGAGCGTCCGCACACGGCCAAGGGCGGCACCGAAACCACGTTTGAAATCACTACCGGCGAGTGTTTCCCCCTCGCCGCGCTGCTTGGCGAACGGGCGACCCGCACCGAACACCTGGCCGGCGAAGACACCTTCTGCCTGCAACTGAACAAACTGGCGTTCATCAAGCTGTTCGCCCTCTCCAATACCTTCCGCGACTTCGCCCTGCGCGGGGTCAGCAGCCTGCTCGATCAGGTCAATCAGCAAGTCCAGCAGAAAGCCGTGGAAACCCTCGGCACCCAGTATTCGCTGAACACCCGCCTCGGCGAATTGGCCATGCGCCATCCGGTAACCTGCAGCCCGACCACGCCGTTGCGCGAAGCGGTGAAGCTGATGCACGAACAACAGGTCGGCAGCATCGTCGCGGTGGATGAGCACAAGGCGCCGCTGGGGATTTTCACCCTGCGTGACCTACGGCATGTGGTGGCGGAAGGTGTCGGCGATTTCAACGAACCCATCGAACGCCACATGACGCCCTCGCCGTTCTATCTGTCGCCGGATCACAGCGCCTTCGACGCAGCAATCGCCATGACCGAACGGCACATCGCCCATGTCTGCCTGGTCAAGGATCAGCGATTGTGCGGCGTGGTTTCCGAACGGGATCTGTTTTCGCTGCAACGGGTCGATCTGGTGCACCTGGCGCGGACCATCCGCAGTGCCCAGCGGGTTGAACAACTGGTGACCCTGCGCGGCGAGATCGGCCAACTGGTGGAGCGCATGCTCGCTCACGGCGCGTCTTCGACCCAGATCACCCACATCATCACCCTGCTCAACGATCACACCGTGTGCCGGGTGATCGAGCTGACCCTCGCCGAGAAAGGCGACCCCGGCGTGTCATTCAGTTGGCTGTGCTTCGGCAGCGAAGGCCGGCGCGAGCAGACCCTGCACACCGATCAGGACAACGGCATTCTGTTCGAAGCCCGGGATGCGGCCCATGCGGCGGAGATTCGCGGCAAGTTGCTGCCCATCGCCCAGCAGATCAATAACAGCCTGGCGCAATGCGGTTTCACCCTGTGCAAGGGCAACGTCATGGCCGGCAATCCGCAGTTGTGCCTGTCCCGCGCCGAATGGGCCCGGCGCTTTGCCGCGTTCATCCGCGAGGCGACGCCGGAAAATCTGCTGGGCTCCAGCATCTATTTCGACCTGCGGGTGGTCTGGGGCGATGAACAGGGTTGCGAGCAATTGCGCCGGGGGATTCTCGATCAGGTCGGCGACAATCGGTTGTTCCAGCGCATGATGGCCGAGAACGCCCTGCGCAACCGTCCGCCGGTGGGGCGTTTCCGTGAGTTTGTGCTGACGAAAAAGAACGGCGAGAAAGCCACGCTGGATCTGAAGATCCAGGGACTGACCCCGTTTGTCGATGGCGCACGCCTGCTGGCACTGGCCAACGGCATCGATGCCAACAACACTCTCGAACGCTTCCGCCAGTTGGTCGATAAAGAAGTCATCGAGCGGCTGGATGGCGCCGCTTACGAAGAGGCCTATCACTTCATCCAGCAGACACGCATGCAACAGCATCAACTGCAGACCCGGGAAAACCTGCCGTATTCGAACCGGGTCGATCCAGACAGCCTCAATCATCTGGACCGGCGCATCCTGCGTGAATCCCTGCGTCAGGCCCAACGCCTGCAAAGCAGCCTGACCTTGCGGTATCAGCTATGAGCCTGTTCTCGTGGCTGCGTCCGGCCAGCCCCGTTCTGCCGGACGATCTGCGACAACGCCTGGCGCAACTGCCCGCGGTCCGCGAACTGAGCGAGTGCAGCCTGCGCGAACAGCGCTGGGTCGTGCTGGATCTGGAAACCACCGGGCTCAACCTGAACAAGGATCGGGTGCTGTCGATTGGAGCGGTGGTGATCGAGGACGGCGCCATCGACTTCAGCCAGCAGTTCGAACGCACGCTGCAATGTCGTGAACTCAAACTCAGCCCGAGCGTGTTGATCCATGGCTTGGGGCCGAATGCGATTGCCGCCGGCAGCGAGCCGGCCGAGGCATTACTCGAACTGCTGGAGTTTATCGGCAACAGTCCAGTGCTGGCGTTTCATGCGCCGTTCGATCAACACATGCTTGGCCGGGCGGTGAAAGAACACCTGGGCCACAAGTTGCAGCAGGTGTTTCTCGATGTCGCCGACATTGCACCGCTGGTTTGCCCGCAGGCGCACATTCGCGAGGCGGGTCTGGATGAGTGGATCAACTGGTTCAAGCTCGAAGTGTTCGAGCGCCACCACGCCAGCGCCGACGCACTGGCCACGGCGGAACTGGCGTTGATTCTGTTCAGCCGGGCACGCCAGCAGCAGATTCACAGCCCATTGAATCTGCAACAACGCCTGAGCCAGTGGAAGCGCCGCCAGCAGACGCATTCGTTCTGAGCCCCGGGTTGTCGCCCGACAACCCGACCGGTGGCCAATTGCTAACCATTCCCACCTCTGCCACAATCGCGAACAATTCTCGTTGGTTAACATTTCCCAGTCGGTGCCTTCGTGTCGTCAGCCCAAAGCCCTCACAGTGAGCTCGTCGGTGCGTTGTATCGCGACCATCGCGGCTGGCTGCTGGCCTGGCTGCGGCGCAACGTGGCCTGCCCGCAACGCGCCGAAGACCTGAGCCAGGACACCTTCGTGCGCCTGCTCGGCCGCGAGGAACTGCTGACGCCCCGCGAACCCCGGGCCTTTCTGGTGGCGATCGCCAAAGGCCTGCTGTTCGACTACTTCCGTCGCGCCGCGCTGGAGCAGGCCTATCTCGCTGAACTGATGTTGATCCCCGAAGGCGAGCAGCCATCGGTCGAAGAGCAGCAACTGATTCTCGAGGACCTCAAAGCCATCGACCGAATGCTGGGCCAACTGTCGACCAAGGCCCGCGCCGCATTCCTCTATAACCGTCTCGATGGTCTGACCCATGCCGAGATCGCCGACAAGCTCGGCGTGTCGGTGCCGCGCGTACGCCAGTATCTGGCCCAGGGTATCCGCCAGTGCTACATCGCCTTGTACGGTGAACCGACATGAATCCGGCCAGTTCCAGACCGGTGCCGGCTCATGTGCTGGACGCGGCAATTGCCTGGCAATTGACCCTCGATTCCAGCACGCCACTGGAGCGCGAAGAATTCGCCAAATGGCACGCGGCCAACGAAGAACACGCCCGCGCCTGGCGCCAGCTGGGCATGCTCGACCAGCGTTTCAGCGTGGCCAACGGCCCGGCCCGCGCCGCGTTGCTGCAATCGCGCGAAGGCATTCGCCGGCGTGTGCGCAAGCTTGGCAGTGGTCTGGCCAGTGTTGTCGCGGTGATCGGCCTGTCGCTGTTTGCCGCAGAGCACTATCTGCCGCTGGATTACTGGCTCGCCGACCAGCGCACCGCCACCGGTGAGCAACGCACCGTGCGCCTGGCGGACGGCACCGTGGTCAATCTCAACACCCACAGCGCCATGGATGTGCGGTTCGATGAAAAGCAGCGACTGGTGGTGTTGCAGGAAGGCGAAATCCTCATCGAGACCGGTCATGGCGATGCGCGACCGTTCATCGTCGAAACCCGCGAAGGCCGCATGCGTGCGCTGGGCACACGGTTTCTGGTCAAGCGCGAAGAACAGGGCACGCGCCTGAGCGTATTGCAATCGGCGGTCGCGGCGCATCCGCAATCCGATCCGCAGGAACAGATCCTGCGTGAAGGCCAGCAAGTGCTGATCCGCAATAACGGTCTGGATTCGGTGGTGGCGCTCAACCCCGGCGCCGATGCCTGGACGCGCGGCATGCTGGTGGTGGACAACGCCCGCCTGGAAGACCTGGTGCATGAACTCGGCCGCTATCGTCGCGGCCACCTGGGCATTGCGCCGGAAGTGGCCGACCTGCGCATCACCGGCAGTTTCCCGCTACACGATACAGACAAGGCTCTGAGCGCCCTGCTCCCGACCCTGCCGGTGCAGATCGAGCAGCACACGCCGTGGTGGGTCACCGTGGCCAAGGCTGATCCGAAGCCCTGAGACACCGCGTTACCTGCTCGCCCCCCATGAAAACGGACTTTCTGCTGACTTCAGCCGCCATGCCGTCCGTTAATCGAAATTATTTTCATCCAGCCCTATCACTTTTCGAATCTCGTCCGGCACACAGGCAATTGAGAAATATTTCCATTCAGGAGCCGCCGTATGTCCCGTTCGCTAGACACCTTGTTGCGCCCCAGTTTGCTGGCGGTCGCCATTGCCCTCTGCACCCCGCTGGCCAGCAGCCAGTTGATCGCCGCTGAACAGGCGTCGAGCGTTCGCGCCTACAACCTGCCGGCCGCGCCGCTGTCCACCACCCTGAACCAGATCGCCAGCCAGGGCGGCCTCACGCTGTCGCTGAATCCGTCGCTGGCAGCCGGCAAGACCTCGGCGCCGGTCAACGGCCAATATGACGCGGCAGGTGCACTGAGCGCTGCCCTGCGGGGCACCGGCCTGCAACTGGAGCAGAGCAGCACCGGCACTTACACCCTGATCGCCGTACCTGAAGGCGTGATGGCCCTGCCGGAGACTTCGGTGATCGGTGTGGAAAACACTGAGAGCGCCTGGGGCCCGGTCGAAGGCTATACCGCCACCCGTACCGCCGCCGGCACCAAGACCGACACCGCGCTGGTCGAAGCGCCGCGTTCGATCTCCGTCGCCACCCGCCAGCAGATGGACGACCGCAGCGTGCACAGCCTCGATGACGCCGTGCGCTACATGCCGGGCATCACCGCCAGCAGCTATGGCAGCGACACCCGCGCCGACTGGCTGCGCGTGCGTGGCTTCGAACCGACCCAGTTCCTCGACGGCCTGCCGCTGCCAAAAGGCGTGTACGCCAACCCGAAACAGGAAACCTGGAACCTCGACCGCCTCGCCCTGCTGCGCGGCCCGGCCTCGTCGGTTTACGGCCAGACCCCGCCGGGCGGCCTGCTGGACATGGTCAGCCGCCGTCCAAGCGATGTGCAGAGCAGCGAAATCCAGCTGCAATACGGCAGCGATAATCACCGCCAGATCAACTTCGCCAGCACCGGCAAGATCGACGACGCCGGCCAGTTTCTCTACGGCCTCAGCGGCGTGGTGCGTGACAGTGGCACACAGGTCGATCACGTCGACAACAAGCGCTACAACATCGCGCCGAGCCTGACCTGGAACATCGACGACGACACCAAATTCACCCTGCTGACCCAGTTCACCCGCGACGATACCGGCATCACCAGCCAGTTCCTGCCGGTGCAGGGCACCAAGATCGACATGCCGTTCGGCAAGGTTTCCCATCACAAGAACCTCGGCGATCCGGACTGGGAATACTACGACCGCACTTATTACGCGCTGGGTTATGCCTTCGAACATCGCCTGAACGATGTGTGGCAATTCAAGCAGAACCTGCGTTACACCAAATCGGAGCTGTCGTTCCAGAGCCTGACTCCGGGCTCGTATCCGTACACTCAGGTGGACAATGCCGGCAACGTCGGCCGCACCAGCACCAGTGTCAATGAGGACATCAGCCAGTTCGCCGTGGACAACAACTTCCAGGCCGACTTCGCCACCGGCGACATCCGCCACACCCTGCTGCTGGGTCTGGATCACCAGCGCAGCAACAACAACTACACCTCGATCTTCGGTGACGGCCTGACCACCAACGTGCTCAACCCGATCTACGGTCAGCCGATCGTGCGTCCGGCGCGCTCCACCGCCTTCTACGACTATGAGCAGAAGACCAACCAGACCGGCCTGTACGTGCAGGACCAGATGGCCCTCGACCAATGGCGTCTGACCCTCGGCGGTCGTGAAGACTGGGTACACACTGGTACGAAGTTCATCAACAAGGCCGACGCGACCAACACCGACCGCGACAAGGCCTTCAGCGGCAACGCGGCACTGAGCTACGTGTTCGATTCGGGTTTCGTACCGTACATTTCCTACGCCGAATCCTTCCAGCCCACCAGTGGCGCCGACGCCTCCTCCACGGAATCGCTCAAGCCGACCGAAGGCAAGCAGTGGGAACTGGGCATCAAGTACCAGCCACCCGGCAGCAAGACCCTGCTGTCCGCCGCCGTGTATGACCTGACCCAGAAAAACGTTTCGGTAAGCTCCTTCGTCAACGGCGTATCGATCACCAGCCAGACCGGCGAAGTGAAAGTCAAAGGCCTGGAGCTGGAAGCCACGTCCGACGTCACCGAAAACCTGAAAGTCATCGCCGCCTACACCCTGGCCAAGTCCGAAGTGCAGAACGGCGTCGACAAGGGCAACCGCCTGCAACTGATGCCGAACCAGCAGGCTTCGCTGTGGACCGATTACACCTGGCACAGCGGCGTGCTCGACGGCTTCGGTATCGGCGGCGGTGTGCGTTACACCGGCAACACCTACGGCGACAAGGCCAACACCTGGCTGGGCAAGGCTGACGCCTACACCGTGTTCGATGCCAGCGTGCATTACGACCTCGGTCGCCTGGACAACAGCTTGAAGGGCGCATCGCTGGCCCTCAACGCCACCAACCTGTTTGACAAGGACTACATTTCCACCTGCGACAGCTTCTACTGCTACTACGGCGACCAGCGCAGTGTCGTCGCCAGCGCCACCTACAAGTGGTAATTGCTTGAGCTGAAACAGGCCCTGCAACCTGGCCGTCCCTCGTGGACGGCTTTGGTGTTTTTGAAGGTCATGAAATGAAAAGTAAAACAATCCGTCGCTGGTCGTTCGTCCACACCTGGACCAGCCTGATCTGCACCGTGTTTTTGCTGCTGCTGGCCCTGACCGGCCTGCCGCTGATTTTCCATCACGAGATCGAGCACTTGCTCGGTGACGCTCCGGTAGTGCGCGAGATGCCGGCCGACACGCCGCACCTGAATCTGGCGCAACTGGTACAAGCCGCCGAGGCCCATCGCCCCGGTGAAGTCGTGCAGTACTTCGGTTTCGAAGACGACGAGCCGAACACCGTGCTGACGATCATGGCGAAGACCGCCGGCACCGAGCCGAACTCCTCGCACACCTTCATGCTCGACGCGCGCACCGGCGAAGCCCTGGAAACCCCGTCGGCCAATGGCGGCCTGATGCTGTTCATCCTGCGCCTGCACGTCGACATGTTTGCCGGTCTGCCGGGCAAGTTGCTGCTGGCGTTCATGGGTGTTTTGTTCGTGGTCGCCATCGTGTCCGGAACGGTGTTGTACCTGCCGTTCATGCGTCGCCTGGACTTCGGCACCGTGCGCCGGGACAAATCCACTCGCCTGCGCTGGCTCGACCTGCACAACCTGATCGGCGTGGTGACCCTGACCTGGGCGCTGGTGGTGGGTGTCACCGGTGTGATCAGCGCCTGTGCCGACCTGATCATCGCGGCCTGGCGCAACGATTCGCTCAACGCCATGATCGCGCCCTACCGCGATGCCCCGCCGCTGACTCACCTCGCCCCGGCCACCCGCCTGCTGGATATCGCCGGCGAAGTCGCACCGGGGATGAAACCGGACTTCATCGCCTTCCCCGGCACCCGGTTTTCCAGCGAGCACCATTACTCGGTGTTCATGAAGGGTGGCACCCATTTGACTTCGCACTTGCTGACGCCGGTGCTGATCGACGCCAGCACCCTGCAAGTCACGGCGGTCGCTGAACGGCCGTGGTACATGGACGCCATGGGCATGTCGCAGCCGCTGCACTTTGGCGACTACGGCGGCATGCCGATGAAAATCCTCTGGGCCACGCTGGACGTGCTGACCATCATCGTCCTCGGCAGCGGCGTGTACTTGTGGGTGGTGCGACGTAAAGCGGCGAAGCCGGTGCTGGAAACAACGGAGGCTTCGGCATGAAACCGCGTCAGTCGAACTTCTGGAAAGTCTTCAGCACGCCGCTGGTGATCGCGTTGCTCAGTGCGGCGGGGCTGTTCGCCGCACTGCTGGGCGACGGGATCTGGGACGGCTTGAGCTGGATCGGCCTGGGTGTGCCGGCCGTACTCGCCTTGCGCGGTCTGCTGTGGCGAAGCTGAAAAACCTGTGGGAGCGAGCCTGCTCGCGATAGCGTCTGTTCATTCACAATCCAGGCGACTGAGAGTCCGCTATCGCGAGCAAGCTCGCTCCCACAAAAGGCTTGAGCCAAGTCGCTGACAGGCTATGCTGCCCGTTCATTGCCCTTGACCGAGACCCTGCCGATGTCCGCTCCCAGCATGACCCTGTTCCACAACACCCTGTCCCCATTCGTGCGCAAAGTCATGGTGCTGCTGCACGAGACCGGCCAGCAGGATCGCGTCGCCTTGCAGGACTGCGTCCTGACACCGGTCAGTCCCAACGCCGCGCTGAACGAAGACAACCCGCTGGGCAAGATCCCGGCCCTGCGCCTGGCCGACGGCAACGTCATCCATGACAGCCGGGTGATCCTCGATTACCTCGACCATCAGCACGTCGGCAACCCGCTGATCCCTCGCGACGGCTCGGCCCGCTGGCGGCGCCTGACCCTAGCCTCGATGGCTGACGGGATCATGGATGCCTCGGTGATGGTGCGTTACGAGCAAGTGTTGCGCGCCCCGGAAAAGCACTGGGACGAGTGGCTCGACGCGCAACGCGACAAGATCCGCCGCACCCTGGCGCTGCTGGAACACGACGCCATTGCCGAACTGACCAGCCATTTCGATGTTGCCGCGATCAGCGTGGCCTGCGCATTGGGTTATCTGGATCTGCGCTTCCCGGATCTGGGCTGGCGTGAAGCCAACCCGCAACTGGCCAACTGGTTCTTTGAGGTGAGCCAGCGGCCGTCGATGATTGCGACAATGCCGAAGGTTTGAAGCTCGGGGCGGGAGGCAACGACGCAAAGATCAGCGTCATCAATACCTCGGCCTCCCGCTGTTCCTCACGCAACCCCACAAACCGGCTCATTGCACCGCTCCGAGATCAAATTCCAGCGGCTTGGCCGGTTTCTGCCCGACGCCGTACCAGTCCAGGTTACGGGTCAGCACCATGAACACGCCCAACAGGCCGAACAGCAGCAGCGAGCCCATCAGCAGCGCGTAATCCTCGGCGCTCAGCAAGCCGAAGAGCAAGCCATACAACGCCGCCAGCCCCGCGGAAAAACTCAAGCCGTGACGCACACTGCGCAACACATGGCAGACATAGAAGCCAATCAACAACACACAACCACTGGCCGACAGCAGATACGCCAGGGCAAACCCGATGTGTTCCGACAGCGACAGCAACAACAGGTAGAAAAACGCCAGCGCTACACCCACCAACGCGTATTGCACCGGGTGCACCGCCAGGCTTTTCAGCACTTCGAACAGGAAGAAACCGGCGAACGTCAGGACAATGAACAGCAGCGCATATTTGATCGCCCGGTCACTCTTCAGGTACTGATCCACCGGATCGATGAAGCTCACCCCGAAACTGCGCCCGTTGAACGCCTCGCAATCGTTGCCCGAAGCGCAGCGGTTCATGGCCTCTTGCAGGTTGGTGGAGAAAAACGAGGTCTGCCAATCGGCGGTGAAGCCCTGATCGGTGACTTCTCGTTTGGCCGGCAGGAAGTTGCCGATGAAGCTTGGGTGCGGCCAATTGGCAGCCAGGTTCACGCGGCTGGTCTTGCCCACCGGCAGCACCTGCAACGAGCCGGTGCCCTGCAAGCGCAGGTCGAAACCGAAGGCCAGTTCCGTGGCCTGAGTTGTATCGAGTGCCGGCAACGTCGCCCGAACACCTTCGCCGAGCCAACCCACTTGCGTGCCGGGCACGAAGTCCAGGCGTTGCGAACCGATTTCCAGTTTCAGGGCATTTTCGATCCCGCGAATGTCGCTGATGCCGATCGCCAGAAACGGTGCATCGAAGTGGTAATCGGTGAAATCCTCGGAAATTCCCAACTGCGCCGGCAGCGAGAAATGCCCGCTGATGCGGTTTTCTGCGTGGAACAGCCGCGCCTCGTAGATGCCCCGGGCACGCAGCTCGGTCTGCACCTGGCCGTCGAGTTCGAAGCGCTCCGGCAGGAAGTACAGGCGACCCCGTTCTTCGCTGAGTTCCAGATATTGCTCGCCGTTTTTTTCCCGGGTCTTCCAGGTGCGTATCACTTTGCGGTACGGCACCACCATCACCGGCCCGCTGATCTGCTGGCTGTAGCTTGAGCTGCGGGCGATGTCTTCAAGCACACCGTCGCGTCGTTGCTGACGATCGTCGATGATGCCGTCGATCATCAGCAGCGGAATCAGCAACAGCAGGATCAGCAGGGCAATCGCCCCGAGCTTCATGGTCAGATTTTTGTTCATGGGGACTCTCCCTGTTTCGATGGGCAGAGTCTGCGAGGCGGGTGTGGGGGGAATATGGGAGGAATGTGGAGTTTGTGTGGAGACTACAGGTGCAGGATGACTTCCACCCCGCCTTCGACATTGCCGATGCGCATCGAACCGCCGTGCAGCTTGACCACTTCTTCGACGAAGTTAAGCCCCAGACCGGTGCTTTTACGTCCGCTTTCGGGGCGTGGCAACGAGTAGAAACGCTCACTCAGACGCGGCAATGCGTAGTCGGGAATCGGGGCGCTTTCGTTGAACAGACGAATCTCGATCTGCTCGCCAACCCGCTCGGCACTGAAGCGCAGCAAACCGTTTGGCGGTGTGAAATCCAAGGCATTTTCCAGCAGATTGCCCAGTGCCTGACGCAGCAGAAACGGCTCACCGATCAACGATAAATCCGTCGCAATGCTTTGCTGGACCCGCAGTTGCCGGCCTTCGATGCGCGCCATCTGTGCCTGCAGCAACTGATCGAGCAATGCCGCCAAAGGCACCGTGACGCGCTCTTCAAGGCCCTGGCGCTGCTCCACTTGCGCCAGATTCAGCAAGCGCTCGATCAACTGCTGCATGCGTGCACTTTCGCTGTCGATGTTGCCGACGAATCGCTGGCGTTGCGCCAATGGCATTTCGCTCTGCAGCAATTCGGCGGCGCCGCGAATCGCCGCCAGCGGACTCTTCAGCTCATGGGTCAAGGTGTGGACGTAACGTTCGACGTAGGCCTTGCCTTCAAGCTGGGTGCGCATCTGTTCCACGGCGCTCGCCAGTTGCTCCAGCTCGCCACCGCGATAATGCGGCACTTCCACCCGGCGCCCTTCGCTCACCGCCTCGGCATAACGGGTCAAACGGTGCAGCGCCCGGCTCAGCCACCAGGACAACAGCGCACCGAACAACAGACCCAGAATGATCAGTCCGGCGCCATACCCCAGCAGGCGGCGCTCGGTACGGTCAACATAGGGTTGCAGCGAGCTGTTGGGTTTGGCCACGGTGACCACGCCGATGATCCGGCCATCGTCGCGGATCGGCGCACCGACGTGCATCACCGACGAGTTCGGATCATCCGGATCACTGCGGCTGGAGCGCGCGCCGTATTCGCCGCGCAGGGTCAGGTAGACGTCGTTCCAGCGCGAGTAGTCCTGACCGACCGCCAGACCGCTGGAATCCAGCACCACAATGCCCTTGGCGTCGGTGACGTAGATGCGGTGGTTGACCTGGTTTTTCGGCAGGCCCCAGATCGTCGCTTTCGGCTGGCGTTCGCCGTAGGCCCGGAGCAGTTCCGGCCAGCGATTCTCGCTGAGGGTGCCGGCCTTGAAATCGTCCTTGAGGATTTCCGCCATCAGGTTGGCTGTGTCGACCAGGGTTTCCTCGGTGGACTGGCGCACGCCGGGGCGGATTTCTTCCATCACGGTGTTGAGCACGAAATAACCGGTAAGGCCGATAAACAGCACGTACACCAGGAAAATCCGCAACCCCAGTGACATCAGCTATGCCCCGGACTGTAGCTGTAGCCGAGACCCCGATGGGTCTGGATCGGTTCGGCCTCGGCGCGAATCAGGCGCAACTTGGCGCGCACGCTCTTGATGTGGCTGTCGATGCTGCGCTCGTAGCCGGCGTCCGCCGCCACGCCCAGCGCATCGAGCAGTTGCTCGCGGCTGAACACCCGCTCGGGTTGTTCGAGCAGGCATTGCAGCAGACGGAATTCGTGACGGGTCAGGCTCAAGGCCTGACCGCGATAGCTGATCTGCACCCGCTCGGGATCGATGCGAAACACCCCCGACCAGGCTTCGGCCGCCGGGCGCGGTGCCATGCGCTTGAGAATCGCCCGGACCCGTGCCGCCACTTCCCGTGGGCTGAACGGTTTGACCACGTAGTCGTCGGCGCCGATTTCCAGGCCCACCACGCGATCAATTTCGGCATCCCGGGCGCTGAGGAACAGCACCGGCACTTCGCTGAACCGGCGCAGTAGCTTGCAGGTTTCAAAGCCGCTGATGTCCGGCAGGCCGATGTCGAGGATGATCAGGTCGGCCGGTGTCTGGCGCTGATGCTCCAGCGCTTGCGCGCCGAGGCTCAGCCAGGTCGTGGTGAAGCCCTCGCCCTGCAAGGCAAAAATCAGCGTGTCGGCAATCGCCGCTTCGTCTTCGACAATCAGGATATGAGGCATGGCGTCCGAGCCTGTGGAATGAGTGCGCGAACGGTGCCCCAAGCCTGACGTTACGTCAATGAGACCACCAGCGTCGCGTCTCACAAATGCGTTCCTTTTTTGACGAGTGACTGTTGTCGTCAGGCAAGGCGCCGCGACGAGCCATAGCTGGCTATGGGGAGGAGCGGCAACGCAGCATGACGGCAACAGGCACCGTCAAAAAGGAACAGCATTTGCGAGACGCGACGCTCGATCAGCAGTCCGGTTTATCCGCAGTAAAGCGGCGCGCCGGGTTTACCGCTGCACCGAACTCACGCAAGGCCTTGGCGCCGATCAACAACGGGTAGTTGAAATGGCTGCGGTCGGTCAGGTTGACCTCGACGGTACGCTTGACGTTGCCCAGGCACAGTTCCAGATCGACCACCGGACGCTTGGCAACTTCCGTGGTGTCGCGATCCTCGTCGTCCTCGTCGGAGCGGCTCTTGATCTTGCTGATCCGCGCGATCTTGTGTTCGAACACCTTGTTGCTGGCGTCCTTGGTGGCGAGGCGGAAGCGCACCCAGTCTTCACCGTCGCGGGTGAAGGTCTCGATGTCCTTGGCCGACAGCGAGGCGGTCAGCGCACCGGTGTCCATTTTCGCCTTGAGCACTTGGCCGCCGATTTCCGGCAGCGCGATGTATTCGTAGCGCCCGTACAGGGTCGGCTCGGCGGCCAGCACCGGCAGGGCAACGAGGGAAAGCAATGCAAGGAGGGATTTCACGTAATGGGCTTCCTTGGAAAATGGGGGCGTCTGACGCGAGATTTTAGACCGCTGTTCGCTTGATCGTTCCCGCAAGGCTAACGCGCCAAAGGTGAAACATTCGTAACCCATGATTTGGCCTGTCGCCCGAAGCCACTTATCATGGCGCGCCCATCCGCTTTCAAGAGTTGCTTATGCGCCGCCTGCTCACCGGCTGTCTCGTCACCCTGCTGCTGTTGCTCAACACCCTGGTGCTGTTCGGCCCGCTGATGGTGTTCGCCCTGCTCAAGCTGATCCTGCCGGGACGCTTTCGCGATTACGCCTCGTGGGCGGTGATGTGGATCGCCGAGACCTGGGCAGAGATCGACAAACTGATCTTCCGCCTGTGCATCCCGACGCAATGGGACATCCGTGGCGGCGATGATCTGCGTGGCGACACGTCGTATCTGGTGATCAGCAACCATCAGTCCTGGGTCGACATCCCGGCGCTGATCCAGACCCTCAACCGGCGCACGCCGTTCTTCAAGTTCTTCCTCAAGAAGGAACTGATCTGGGTACCGTTCCTCGGCCTGGCCTGGTGGGCGCTGGATTACCCGTTCATGAAGCGCTACACCAAGGCGTTCCTGGCGAAACACCCGGAACTGACCGGCAAGGATCTGGAAATCACCAAAGCCGCGTGCGAGCTGTTCAAGCGCCAGCCGGTGACGGTGGTGAATTATCTGGAAGGCACCCGCTACACCGCGGCCAAAGGCACTCAGCAGCAGTCACCATTCAGCCATCTGCTCAAGCCCAAGGCCGGCGGTGTAGCGTTTGTGCTGGCGGCAATGGGTGAACAACTGGACGCGATTCTCGATGTGACCGTGGTTTATCCACAGCCGAAGATTCCGGGGTTCTGGGATCTGATCAGCGGCAACGTGCCGCGGGTGATCATCGATATCCGTACTCGTGAACTGGACCCGGCACTGTGGCAGGGCGATTACGAAAACGATCCGGTGTTTCGCGAGAAGGTCCAGAGCTGGGTCAACCAGCTCTGGACCGAGAAAGACCAGCGCATCGCCGAACTGCGCGGCGAACGCGGCTGATCAGCGGGGGTCGGTCAACCGCCGACGCCCCAGACACCGCCGAGGGTTTTCAGCAGCGAACCGCCAACGCCCTGGTCACCGAGGTATTTAAGAATGACCGGGGCGAACTGGCCGACCATGCTGTTATCCATGCCCAGTGCGCCGAACGCGCTGTTCAGGTCACTGGTGCTCTTCACATTGCCCAGCGCGTTATCCAGCCCCGCCGACTTGCCGGAAGAACCGAGCACGCTGCTCAACGCGCCCAACTGACCGGCACCGCCCGACAGCTTGTCGAGCCCCGGCACGCTCTTGGCCAGTTCCGAATAGTCGCTGCCGCTGAGCTTGTTCTTCGCCAGGCCGAACATTGCACTGGTGCCACCAACGGCTTGTTGTGGTGTAACCCCCAGACCGGTGACCGCCTGCAGCAAACCGGCGGTTTCCGAGGTCGGCGCGGCGGCAGTGGCGGCGTTGCCGCCCTGCATGCTGGAGGCTGCCTTGGTCACGTCATCCAGGCTGAAACCTGCGAAAACCGGGCTCGCCACAACCGTCATCAGCGAAGCCAGTGCGAAACCGCGTGAAATCTTCATCCAGACATCCTCTTTCGTCATGAAAAACCGCCCGTCACGGGTGGCAAAACTGTCGGTTTGACCGGCGATTCGCCAGCCTGTTCCGAGCGTAGCGCATCCATTCTGAACCCGGCCGCGTATATGAAACGTGAAACCCCGGAAACCCCATGATGAATGGCACGAGCGCTATAGCTGAACTAGCCTGTGAACTACCCGAAACCAGCGCCCGCCCTGTCTGGAGACTCGTCATTACCCTCGCCGACACCGATCAGCTCCGGCAATTGCTGGCCCAGTGTTCACTGGGCGACCGCCGTGCCTTCGAAACCCTGTACCGCAGCGTGGGGCCGCGCCTGCACGGCGTGGCCTTGCGGTTCATGGGCCGCCCGGACCTGGCCGAAGAAGTGTTGCAGGAAAGCTTCGTTCGCATCTGGAACAACGCCTCGCGCTACGAATCGCACCTGTCGGCACCGATGACCTGGATGATCAACATCACTCGCAATCAGGCCATCGACCAGTTGCGCAAGCATCGCGACCGGCCTTTGACTGATTTCGAGCAGGAAGCCCTGGTGGATGAAAATCCTTCGGCTCATGACCTGTTGAACAGCGCCCGCGAAGCCACGGCCCTGAACCGCTGCCTGGAAACCCTTGAAGGCATGCAGCGTCGGTCGATCACCGTGGCTTACTTTCAGGGTTTGTCCTGTTCTGAACTGGCCGAGCATCTGGCGGCGCCGCTGGGCTCTGTCAAGTCGTGGATTCGCCGGGGCATGGAGCGCCTGCGCCGGTGCCTTGAATCATGAACTACCAGACCCCTGCCCTGCGCCGCGCCCTCGCCGCCGATTACGCCATCGGCTTGATGGCTGCGCCAGCCCGTCGGCGTTTCGAGCAACTGCTGCTGGAAGACGCCGCCCTGCGCGCCGAACTGGCACACTGGCAGGAGAGCCTCGCCAGCCTCACCGAAACATTGCCGGAGGTTCCGGTGCCGGAGCGCGTGTGGCATGGCGTTACCGCACGGATCGAACCGCAAGAACTGCATGTGCCCGAAAAACGTCCGTTCTGGAACTGGCTGCGGGTGACGGCGGCCCTGGCTTCCATCGTGGTGCTGGTGTTCCTCGGCTCGCTGTACACCCAAGACGACGCCCGCTACCGCGCCACCCTGCTGAGCGCCGACGCGCAACCGGCATTGAAGGTCGAGGCCCATGACAATTACCTGCAAGTCGAGCCGCTGACGCTGGCGGCTGTCGACCCTCAGCGCAGTCTGGAACTGTGGGCGATCCCCGCCGATGGCAAGCCGATCTCCCTAGGCGTGATCCCGGCAGGCGGCAAAGGCAAGGTGGAATTGAGCGACGCGCAGAAAGCGCTGATCGGCAAGCCGATTGCGCTGGCGGTGAGTCTTGAGCCGAAGGGTGGATCGCCGACCGGGCAGCCGACGGGGCCGGTTCTCTATCAAGGCGCGTTGGCGGCGCTTTGAATAAGATCGGGAGCGGACAACGACGCTCTCTCCCTCAAGAGTAATTGCCAACGCATCCTTTATTCCAAAACAGGCTTATTGACTGTCAGATCTGACAGTACCTTAAAAAACGACAGTATCTGAACATGTGTCCTCCAACCCTGTAACGGAGTACGTCCCATGCTCAAATATCTGATTGCCGGTTCAGTCATCGCCCTGACACTCAGCAGCACTGTCTATGCAAATTGCCTGGAGGCCACGTCATTCAAAAAACTGAGTGACGGTAAATTCGAAGCAACGAGTCCCTATGGCAAGGTTGAAGTTGATGTTGATCCCGGCAGCGCCAGTGAAAGCGATGTCCAGGCACTTCCCTTCACTGCCGCACGAGCAAAAGAAACGACTACCAATGCGGCCCGAGTCATTTGCCAATACGAAAGCAAAGGATCGGAAATTGGCGCCTCACTGGTCTTGAAAAAAGGATCGCCGATCAATCTGACCGGACCAGACTGGAAAAACGATGATTGCGCAACGAAGGACGGTGACGTTCAAAAGTGCGCGTTCAATTAGTCGAACGTTTCGATGACAGCACAAGACAATTTCACGAAAAAGGGCGACCTGACCGGTCGCCCTTTTTCGTGGCTACAACTTACGCCGCACTAAACAACTTATGCGGATCAATCACAAACTTCTTCGGCACGCCCGCATCGAACTCGCCGTAACCTTCCGGCGCCTGGTCGAGGCTGATGACCTGCACGCCCACCACTTCGGCGATGTTGATGCGGTCCCACATGATTGCCTGCATCAGCTGACGGTTGTACTTCATCACCGGAGTCTGGCCGGTGTGGAAGCTGTGGGATTTGGCCCAGCCGAGGCCGAAGCGGATGCTCAGGCTGCCCATTTTCGCGGCTGCGTCCACGGCACCCGGATCCTCGGTCACATACAGGCCCGGAATACCGATCTTGCCGGCCACACGCACCACGCCCATCAGCGAGTTGAGCACGGTGGCCGGGGCTTCGGATTTGACGCCGTCGTGACCATGGCCGCGAGCTTCGAAGCCCACGCAGTCCACCGCGCAATCCACTTCAGGTTCGCCCAGCAGCGCGGCGATCTGTTCGTGCAGCGGGGTGTCTTTCGACAGGTCGACGATTTCAAAACCCTGAGCCTTGGCGTGGGCCAGGCGGATGGTGTTGACGTCACCGACGATCACCACCGCTGCGCCGAGCAGACGGGCCGAAGCAGCCGCCGCCAGACCAACCGGACCGGCGCCCGCAATATAAACGGTGCTGCCCGGGCCGACGCCAGCAGTAACGGCACCGTGGTAACCGGTCGGCAGGATGTCGGAGAGGCAGGTCAGGTCACGGATTTTCTCCATGGCCTTGTCGCGGTCCGGCAGTTTCAGCAGGTTGAAGTCGGCGTACGGCACCAGCACGTATTCGGCCTGGCCGCCGGTCCAGTCGCCCATGTCGACGTAACCGTAGGCACCGCCGGCACGAGCCGGGTTGACGGTCAGGCAGACGCCGGTGTGTTGCTCCTTGCAGGAACGGCAGCGCCCGCAAGCCACGTTGAACGGAACGGACACCAGGTCGCCGATTTTCAGGCTTTCGACGTCACTGCCCTTCTCGATCACTTCACCGGTGATCTCGTGCCCCAGCACCAGACCGACCTGAGCGGTAGTACGGCCGCGCACCATGTGCTGGTCGGAGCCGCAAATGTTGGTTGAAACCACACGCAGGATGACACCGTGCTCGATCTTCCTGCCGCGCGGATCCTGCATTTTCGGATAGTCGATTTTCTGTACTTCGACCTTGCCAGCGCCGAGATACACCACACCACGATTGCCAGACATGCTTTCACCTCGCTGTTGTTTTTATGGAACCACGCCGCCCAGGCAGGCAGCGCGTTAAGTGCTCGGGTTATTGCTTGTTGGTCTTGCGTTGTTATGACTTAAAGAACGACGGTGCGGTTGGCGTTCAGGAACACCCTCCGCTCAATGTGATACCCCACGGCCCGGGCCAGGGTCAGGCCTTCGATGTCGCGGCCCTTGGCAATCAGGTCTTCGGGGTAATGACTGTGATCCACCGCCTCGACGCCTTGGGCGATGATCGGCCCTTCATCGAGGTCGTTGTTGATGTAGTGGGCCGTCGCGCCCACCAGTTTCACACCCTTGTTGTAAGCCTGGTGATACGGCTTGGCGCCCTTGAAGCCCGGCAGCAGAGAGTGATGAATGTTGATCGCTTTGCCATCGAGCTTGCGGCACAGCTCCGGCGACAACACCTGCATGTAGCGGGCGAGGATCACCAGTTCGGCGCCGGCCTCCTCGATCACCTGCCACACCTGCCGCTCCTGGGCCGGTTTGTCGTTGGGGTCGAGGGGGAAATGGTAGTAGGGAATCTGGTGCCAGTCGGCCAGCGGCTTGAGGTCCGGGTGGTTCGACACCACCGCCGCCACGTCCATCGACAACTGGCCGATGCGCTGGCGGTAGAGCAAGTCGTTGAGGCAGTGATCGGCCTTGGAGACCATGATCACCACTTTCGGTCGGTAGTTCGGCGCCGTCAGCTCGAAGATCATGCCGAACGCCTGACCGCGCTCGGCGAGGCCGGCGCGGAAGGATTGCTCGTCAAAACCGTCGGGCTGACGGAATTCCACACGAATGAAAAAACGGCCCGAGAGCCGGTCATCGAACGAGTGGTGCTCGGTGACGTAGCAACCCTGCTCGAACAGAAAACGCGTCACCGCGTCCACGGTGCCGAGAACGCTGGGGCAGTCGGCGGTCAGAATCCATGTATCCGGGGCGCGGCTCATTGTTGTTTTTCTCCTCTACTCGTCCCCACGCACAGCGTGGGAACGATCATTACGCCTGAACGCTAAGGCCGTATTCGGCGGACGCATCCTGCAACCACAACCACCAGTAATCCGAGAAGCTGCGACGGATCAGCAGTTCCCAGGTGTCTTCGGCGGTGTGGCGGATCATCAGCTGCGACTTGGCGAACACCGTGCCCACGGCCTTGCCGACCGGGAAATTGTTCGGGTGCACGTCGTAGCTGGTGGACTTCATCAGCACCTGACGCACGTTCGGCCCGCTCAGTTCGAGTACCTGTTGGCCTCCGCTGACGTTGACGATTGCAATGTGCAGATCGCCCAGCGCTTCGCGCAGTTTCTGCTCGGCAGCGAACTCTTCGCCGCTCGGCACGATCAACAGCCACTCGTCCGGCCCCATCCATTGCAGGCTGGTTTCACCTTTGACGATCACGCTCAGGGCGCCCGGCAACTCGATGCCCAGGGCCTTGTGCACGCCGGCGGCGAACGCGGCATCGTGGCCGTCGCCACGAATGGTCAGATGGCCGAGGAGTTTCTTCTCGCGCACGGTCACGCCGGCGGTCTTGCGGCCCTTGCCGACCAGGCTGGCGAGGTCGGCGTGATGCAGCGACGACTCGGCCTTGGCCCCGGTGGTCGGGCGTTGTTGGTAAACGTTGGCTGCGGTCATAAAGCACCCTTCCTGAATTCTGTGCCGCTCCCGCGCCAGGCACGGGAGCGATCAATTAGATGTTCTGGCGATCGCCTTTCGGATCGAAGAACACCGAAGAAACGATTTCCGCCTCGATCACGCTGCCGTCCGCCAGCGGTGCGAACACCCGCTCGCCCAGGCGCTTCAGACCGCCCTTCACCACGCCCATGGCAAACGAATAACCGAGGGAGTTGTGCGCGTAGCTGGAGGTCACGTGGCCGACCATGGTCATCGGGATCGTCTGCTTGGTGTTGAACACCAGTTGTGCACCTTCCGGCAGCCAGACGTTCGGATCGATCGGTTTCAGGCCCACCAGCTGCTTGCGCTGATCACGCACGCAGTCTTCACGGTTCATGCCGCGCTGGCCGATCCACGAGAACGGTTTGGTGCGACCGACGCACCAGCCCATGTTCAGGTCGTCCGGGGTCATCGAGCCGTCGGTGTCCTGGCCGACGATGATGAAACCCTTCTCGGCCCGCAGGACGTGCATGGTTTCGGTGCCATATGGCGTCAGGTTGAACGCCTTCCCTGCCTCTACAATCTTCTCCAGAACACCCATCGCGTAGTCGGCCTGGACGTTGACTTCGTACGACAGCTCGCCGGTGAACGAGATGCGGAATACCCGCGCCGGCACACCGCCGACCAGACCTTCTTTCCAGGTCATGAACGGAAACGCTTCGTTGGCCAGATCAATGTCGGTCACGGCACTGAGCAGCTTGCGGCTGTTCGGGCCGGACAGGGTCATGGTCGCCCAGTGGTCGGTGACGGAGGTGAAGTACACCTTCATTTCCGGCCATTCGGTCTGGTGGTACAGCTCCAGCCACTGCAGTACGCGAGCCGCGCCGCCAGTGGTGGTGGTCATGACGAAATGGTTGTCGGCCAGACACGCCGTCACACCGTCGTCGAAGACCATGCCGTCTTCCTTGCACATCAGGCCGTAGCGGGCCTTGCCCACGTCGAGCTTGGTCCAGGCGTTGGTGTAGACGCGGTTGAGGAACTCACGGGCGTCCGGGCCCTGGATGTCGATCTTGCCCAGGGTCGAAGCATCCAGCAGGCCAACGCTGTCGCGCACAGCCTTGCACTCGCGCTTGACCGCGGCATGCATGTCTTCGCCGTTTTTCGGGAAGTACCACGGACGTTTCCACTGGCCGACGTCTTCGAACTCGGCGCCGTTTTTCAGGTGCCATTGATGCAGTGCGGTGTAACGCACAGGTTCGAAAATGTGCCCGCAGTGACGGCCGGCTACAGCACCGAATGTCACCGGCGTGTAGTTCGGACGGAACATCGTGGTGCCCATCTGCGGGATGGTCACGTTCAGCGAACGGGCGGCGATGGCCAGACCGTTGACGTTGCCGAGCTTGCCCTGATCGGTACCGAAGCCCAGCGCGGTGTAACGTTTGACGTGCTCGACCGACTCGAAACCTTCGCGGGTCGCCAGTTCGATGGCGGCGGCGGTCACGTCGTTCTGCAGGTCGACGAATTGCTTCGGTGCTCGGGAAGTACCCTTCTCGTGCGGCACCTGGAACAGCGCCAGCGTCGGTTCTTCATGGCGGCTCAGGGCTTTCGGCAACACGCCTTCGACGGTCTGGAAACCGGCTTCGGCCGCAGCGCGCACGCCACCTTCAAAACCGTCTGCCAGGGAATCGCCGAGACCGTAGACGCCGTTGATGCCACCGACGCACACGCGCTTCTGCGGTGCTTCGCCCGGTACGAAACCGAGGATGTCTTCGCGCCAGATCGGCTTGCCGCCGAGGTGCGAAGCCAGGTGCACCACCGGGCTGTAGCCGCCGGAGCTGGCGATCACGTCGCAGTCCAGCCACTCGCCGGGACTGGTCACGGCATGGCCCTTCACATCGATGGCGGCCACGCGGGCAGCGGTCACACGCTTGCTGCCACGGGCCTCGATCACGGCGCTGCCGGTGAGGATACGAATGCCTTTGGCGCGGGCTTCTTCAACCAATGCGCCACGCGGATTGCTGCGGGCGTCGGCGATGGCTACCACTTGCAGGCTGGCGTCGAGCCAGTCCAGCGCCACGCGATAGGCGTGATCGTTGTTGGTGGTCAGCACCAGTTTCTTGCCCGGTGCCACGCCGTAACGGCGCACGTAAGTCGACACCGCACCGGCCAGCATGTTGCCCGGCACGTCGTTGTTGCCGTAGACCAGCGGACGCTCGTGAGCGCCGGTGGCCAGCACCACACGCTTGGCGCGGACACGGTGGATGCGCTGACGCACCTGACCGATCGGCGCGCGGTCGCCGAGGTGATCGGTGAGGCGTTCGTGAATGGTCAGGAAGTTGTGGTCGTGGTAACCGTTGACCGTGGCGCGCGGCAACAGCAGCACGTCCGGGGTGTTCTTCAGTTCGGCAACCACACTGGCGACCCACTCCACCGCAGGCTTGCCGTCGAGGCTTTCGCGGGAGTCGAGCAGGCTGCCGCCGAACTCTTCCTGTTCATCGGCGATGATCACCCGGGCACCGCTGCGCGCAGCGGCCAGGGCAGCGGCCAGACCGGCAGGGCCGGCGCCGACGATCAGCACGTCGCAGTGCTGGTTCATGTAGTCGTAGGTGTCCGGATCGACTTCGGTCGGCGAGCGGCCAAGACCGGCAGCCTTGCGAATGTACTTCTCGTAAGTCATCCAGAACGACTGCGGGTACATGAAGGTTTTGTAGTAGAAACCCGGCGGCATCAGCTTGCCGCCGACCTTGCCGAGAATCCCCATCATGTCGTTGTTGACGCTCGGCCAGCCGTTGGTGCTGGTGGCGACCAGACCCTGGTACAACGCCTGTTGCGTGGCGCGCACGTTAGGGATCTGGGTAGCTTCGGTCGCACCGATCTGCAGCACGGCGTTCGGCTCTTCGGCACCGGCGGCGAAGATGCCGCGAGGGCGCGAATACTTGAAGCTGCGGCCGATGATGTCGACGCCGTTGGCGATCAGCGCCGAGGCCAGCGAATCGCCCTCGAAGCCTTTGTAGCTCTGACCGTTGAAGGTGAAGCTCAGCACTTTGTTGCGGTCGATCCGTCCACCGTTGGACAGGCGATTGGTCTGGCTCATACCTTCTCTCCCAGCGCCGGCGTGGCTGTTTTAGCAGGGTCAGCCTTGTCGGTGAATTGCGGCTTGGTGCCGATCTTGTAGGTTTCGAGAATCTCGTAGGTCACGGTGTCGCGGGTGACGTTGAAGTACTGGCGGCAACCGGCGACGTGATCCCACAACTCGTGGTGCAGACCGCGCGGATTGTCGCGGAAGAACATGTAGTCGCCCCACTCCTCGTCGGTGCAGCTGTTCGGGTCCAGCGGACGCGGGATGTGCGCCTGGCCGGATGCGTGGAATTCCTCTTCGGAGCGCAGTTCGCCGCAGTGAGGACAGAAGATATGCAACATGGGATTTCTCCTGTTAGTGGGCGACAGCCGCAGCGCCGTGTTCGTCGATCAACGCACCGTTGTGGAAACGGTCGATGGAGAAAGGTGCGGCCAGCGGGTGCATTTCACCCTTGGCCAGGCTCGCGGCAAATACGTTGCCCGAGCCCGGTGTGGCCTTGAAGCCACCGGTGCCCCAACCGCAGTTGAAGAACATGTTCGGCACCGGGGTTTTCGAAATGATCGGGCAGGCGTCCGGTGTGGTGTCGACGATGCCGCCCCACTGACGGTTCATGCGCACCCGCGACAGCACCGGGAACATCTCGACGATGGCCTGGATGGTGTGCTCGATCACCGGGTACGAACCGCGCTGGCCGTAGCCGTTGTAGCCGTCGATACCGGCGCCGATCACCAGGTCGCCCTTGTCGGACTGGCTGATGTAACCGTGCACGGCGTTGGACATGATCACGCTGTCGATGATCGGCTTGATCGGCTCGGACACCAGCGCCTGCAGCGGGTGGGATTCGATCGGCAGACGGAAACCGGCGAGTTTGGCCATGTGCCCGGAGTTACCGGCGGTGACCACGCCGACGCGCTTGGCGCCGATGAAACCCTTGTTGGTTTCGACGCCGATGCACACGCCGTTTTCCTTGCGGAAACCGATCACTTCGGTCTGCTGGATCAAGTCCACGCCCAGGGCGTCGGCGGCACGGGCAAAGCCCCACGCCACGGCATCGTGACGGGCCACGCCGCCGCGACGCTGAACGGTTGCGCCCATCACCGGGTAGCGGGTGTTTTTCGAGCAGTCGAGGTACGGAATTTCGTCCGCGACTTGCTTGGCGTTGAGCAGCTCGCCGTCGACGCCGTTGAGGCGGTTGGCGCTGACCCGACGCTCGGAATCACGAATGTCCTGCAAGGTGTGGCACAGGTTGTAGACGCCGCGCTGGGAGAACATCACGTTGTAGTTCAGGTCCTGAGACAGGCCTTCCCACAGTTTCATCGCGTGTTCGTACAGGTGCGCCGACTCGTCCCACAGGTAGTTGGAGCGAACGATGGTGGTGTTGCGCGCGGTGTTACCGCCGCCCAGCCAGCCCTTCTCGACCACGGCCACGTTGGTGATGCCGTGCTCTTTCGCCAGATAGTAGGCAGTCGCCAGACCGTGCCCGCCGCCGCCGACGATGACCACGTCGTAGACCTTTTTCGGGGTCGGCGTGCGCCACATGCGCTGCCAGTTTTCGTGGTGGCTGAGGGAGTGCTTGAAGAGGCCGAAGCCCGAATAGCGTTGCATAGTCATTTACTCCAGAACGCTCAGCGATAAACCGGGAAGTCTGCGCACAGGGCCGCAACCTGCTGGGCGACGTTGGCCTCGACATCGGCATCGCCGAGGTTGTCGAGGATGTCGCAGATCCAGCCGGCCAGCGTCACGCACTGCGCCACCTTGAAGCCGCGGGTGGTCACCGCCGGGGTGCCGATGCGCAGACCGGAGGTGACGAACGGCGACTGCGGGTCGTTCGGTACGGCGTTCTTGTTGACGGTGATGTGGGCGCGACCGAGGGCGGCGTCCGCGTCTTTACCGGTGAGGCCCTGACGGATCAGGCTGACCAGGAACAAGTGGTTGTCGGTGCCGCCGGACACTACATCGTAGCCACGTTTGATAAATACGCTCGCCATCGCCTGGGCGTTGTCGATCACTTGTTGCTGATAGGCCTTGAAGCCAGGCTCCAGCGCTTCCTTGAAGCACACGGCCTTGCCGGCGATGACGTGCATCAGCGGGCCGCCCTGGGCGCCGGGGAATACCGCGGCGTTGAGCTTCTTCTCGATTTCTTCGTTGGCCTTGGCCAGGATCAGGCCGCCACGGGGACCGCGCAGGGTCTTGTGGGTGGTGGTAGTGACCACGTCGGCGTACGGCAGCGGGTTCGGGTACAGACCGGCAGCCACCAGACCGGCCACGTGGGCCATGTCGACGAACAGCAGCGCACCGACCTTGTCGGCGATCTGACGGAAGCGCGGGAAGTCGAGGGTCTTGGAGTAGGCCGAGAAACCGGCAACGATCATTTTCGGTTTGTGTTCGACGGCCAGACGCTCGACTTCGTCGTAATCGATCAGGCCGGTGTTGGTGTCGATGCCGTACTGCACGGCGTTGTACAGCTTGCCCGAGGAGGACACCTTGGCGCCGTGGGTCAGGTGACCGCCGTGGGCCAGGCTCATGCCGAGAATGGTGTCGCCGGCCTGGATCAACGCCAGATACACGGCGCTGTTGGCCGAGGAACCGGAGTGCGGCTGGACGTTGGCGTAATCGGCACCGAACAGTTGCTTGGCGCGTTCGATGGCCAGCGCTTCAACCTTGTCGACGTGCTCGCAGCCACCGTAGTAGCGCTTGCCCGGATAACCTTCGGCGTACTTGTTGGTCAGGCCGCTGCCTTGCGCTTCCATGACGCGCTTGCTGGTGTAGTTCTCCGACGCGATCAGCTCGATGTGATCTTCCTGACGTTGCTCCTCGGCATTCATCGCCGCCAGCAGTGCATCGTCGTAACCCTGGATCCGGTCTTGCTTGCTGAACATCGCGTCTCTCCCAGCGGCATCTGTGCGCCATTCGTCTCGGTAAGGCACTGGCAAAGATGGCAGTGCCCTTTGATGCCGATGGTATGGCCGGCGCAGGGAGGTCAAATGCCTACGGACGCCACGCAAAGGTGCGTTTACGACATGGCGACAGCGATGGACTCAAACAAGCAGCTGGCGCAAGGCCAGAAGAACGAGGAAATGCGCGGGATAGAGCGCATACGCCCAGCGCCGCAGGGGTGGCGCGCGGAGGAAAGCGGCATGTCGCAACAGGAACATTCCGGCCAGTGGCGCGATCAGGCAGGTCGCAATGCCGAGGAGCGCCACACGGTTGCCGAACTGCGCGGACTCGAAGAGCACCTGCCACTGATTCGCCGCCAGACACACCAGCCCCGGCAGCAGGCTGAAATACCAGGGTTTGCGAAACACCAGCAACGTCGCCAGCGGCAGCAGGACGCCGAACAGACCGAACATCAGTCGCTCCGGGAACAACGCGGCCACCAGCAAGGCGCCGACGCCCAGTAGTCGCGAAATCGCTGTTCGATCCTGCCAGCCCCGCGCCACCAGCAAACCCAGCGCCAGCGTGGGCATCACGTTCAAGGTGTCGGGATCGGGGATGTACAAACGGTAGGGAATCTCGCTGAACAGACTGAACAGCAGCAACCAGCCCAGATAGCGCCATTCGGTCTTGCGCGCGCCGTCCCGCGCGAGGTTCGCCGCCATCGCCAGACAGAACCACGGGAACGCCAGCCGCCCCGGCACATACAGCCAATCGGCGCTGATCCCGACATATCGCAGGTGATCGAGCAGCATGCTCAGCACCGCCAGCCACTTGAGCAGATCGAGTGCGCCGTCGCGCCGGCTCAGGTGCATAATCGGCTCGCATCCTTGTAAAGTTCTGACAGCGACATCCCGTGTGCTCCCCGGATGATCTTCGGTACAGTGCGCACCATCATTGACCCCACGAAGCGCCACAAGCGCCTCGATCACGGAAGCCGGCCATGACCGACAAGAGCCAACAATTCGCCAGCGATAACTACTCCGGTATCTGCCCCGAAGCCTGGGCTGCCATGGAACAGGCCAACCACGGCCACCAGCGCGCCTATGGCGACGATGAGTGGACAGCACGCGCCTCCGATTATTTCCGCAAGCTGTTCGAGACCGACTGCGAAGTGTTCTTCGCTTTCAACGGCACCGCCGCCAACTCGCTGGCGCTGTCGTCGCTGTGCCAGAGTTACCACAGCGTGATCTGCTCGGAAACCGCCCACGTCGAAACCGACGAATGCGGCGCGCCGGAGTTCTTCTCCAACGGCTCGAAACTGCTGATCGCCGGCACCGAAAACGGCAAGATCACCCCGGCCTCGATCCGCGAAGTCGCGCTCAAGCGCCAGGACATCCACTACCCGAAACCGCGCGTGGTGACCCTGACCCAAGCCACCGAAGTCGGCAGCGTCTACACCCCGGAAGAAGTCCGCGCCATCAGCGACACCTGCAAGGAACTGGGCCTGAACCTGCACATGGACGGCGCCCGCTTCTCCAACGCCTGCGCATTCCTCGGCTGCTCGCCGGCGGACCTGACCTGGAAGGCCGGCGTCGACGTGCTGTGCTTCGGCGGTACGAAAAACGGCATGGCGGTGGGTGAGGCGATTCTGTTCTTCAACCACAAACTGGCCGAAGACTTCGATTACCGCTGCAAACAGGCCGGGCAGCTGGCCTCGAAGATGCGCTTCCTGTCGGCCCCGTGGGTCGGCATCCTGGAAAACGACGCCTGGCTCAAATACGCTCGTCACGCCAACCACTGCGCGCAACTGTTGGCCGAACTGGTCAGCGACATCCCGGGCGTGGAACTGATGTTCCCGGTCCAGGCCAACGGCGTGTTCCTGCAACTCTCGGAACCGGCCATCGCCGCCCTGACCGCTCGCGGCTGGCGCTTCTACACCTTCATCGGCAAGGGCGGCGCGCGCTTCATGTGCTCGTGGGACACCGAAGAAGAACGCGTGCGTGAACTGGCCCGCGACATCCGCGAAGTCATGTCGGCCTGATCGCCTTCCCGTGGCGCGGGAGCCTGCTCCCCGCCACCGCTCACCTCCTCCCGTTTCAGCTCCATCGTCTACATTGTCTGTCGAGCCATCGCTCACATAACAATAAGCAGGAGCATCCGCATGTCGCTAAAAGGCAAAACCCTGTTCATCACCGGCGCCAGCCGTGGCATCGGGCGCGAGATTGCGCTGCGGGCTGCGCGGGACGGGGCTAATATCGTGATCGCGGCCAAGAGCGCCGAGCCTCACGCCAAGTTGCCCGGCACCATTCACAGCGTCGCGGCGGAAGTCGAAGCGGCTGGCGGCAAGGCTTTGGCCCTGCAGCTCGATGTGCGCGAGGAAGAGGCCGTGCGCCAGGCACTGGCGCAGGCCAACGAACACTTCGGCGGGATCGATGCGCTGGTGAACAATGCCGGGGCGATCAAGTTGACCGGTGTGCAGCACATCGAACTCAAGCGTTTCGACCTGATGCACCAGATCAACACCCGCGCGGTGTTGCTCTGCAGCCAGGCAGCCCTGCCCTATCTGAAGAAGTCCGCCGGGCACATTCTCAACCTGTCGCCGCCACTGAACATGGCCAGCAAATGGTTCGCGCAATACAGCCCCTACACCGTAACCAAGTACGGCATGAGCATGCTGACCGTCGGCATGAGCGAGGAATTCGCCAACTACGGGATCAGTGTGAATTCGCTGTGGCCGCAGACCATGATTGCCACGGCGGCGATCGAGTTTCAGCTGGGCAACCGGGAGTCGTTCAAGCATGCGCGCACGCCGCAGATCATGGCGGATGCGGCGCATGTGATTCTGGGCAGCAGCGGGCGGCGGATTACCGGGCGGTTGTTGATTGATGAGGAGATTTTGCGGGAGAACGGTGTGAGTGAATTCGAACACTATCGGTTTGAACCGGACAGCAACGCGAAACTGATGCCTGACCTGTTTATCGACTGAGCATTTTCAGAAACGACCTACGCCAGGTCCTACATCACTCAAACAAGCCTCGCCATAGACTGCCGACTCCATTTTCGAGGAGTGCAGACTATGGCGAACCCTGCCTACATGACCATCACCGGCAAGATCCAGGGCCTTATTTCAGCCGGATGCTCGACGCCGGAATCGGTCGGCAACAAATACCAGACGGCCCATACCGATGAAATCATGGTGTTCGCCCTGAGCCATGAAATTCGCCGCGACGCCAATCTCGGCAAACCCGTCCATCAGCCGGTCATCATCACCAAAGCGGTCGACAAATCTTCCCCATTGCTGGCTCAGGCGCATTCGAACAGCGAAGAACTGGACTGCACGATCAGCCTCTACCGCACGTCGCCCCAGGGGCAGCAGGAAAAATTCTATTCGATCACCCTCGACGGGGCGGTTCTCGCTGAACTGTCGCAGGATGTGCCCCACGTGATTTTGCAAAACGATGCCCAGCCCCAAGAACAACTGGCCATCCGTTACCGCGGCATCAGTTGGGTACACCACATTGCAGGCACCACTGGCTATAGCTCGTGGGGCGAAGCGGGTTGAGTTCACGGCAGCATGATCTGTGCGATGTACAGGACGCCGCTGGCAACCTGCTTGGGCAGGCACTGACCATCGGAAACCGTCATCTGGCGTATGGCATTGCACGTGTGCAATTCCATCAACAAGTCGCGTACTTCGCCAAGCGAATTACCGAGGAGGTAGCGGACGGACGCCTGACGCCGCAGCAAGGGATCAATGCGCTTGCGCAGGAACAACGAAACCTGTTGAACCAGTCCCGAGCCCTGCAGCAAAACAGACACGGCACGCTCACCGGCGCGGCCAGGACACCACGCTTGTCGATGCTTCCACAGGCCGCAGCGAACCCCGATCCGCAACGTTTACTGCGGGCCGTTCGCCAGCAGAATCTGAAAGTGACGCGCCTGAACTCAGCCCCGCTCTCTTCTGCGCATCCAGTCAACGACTTGCGATTTTTCCCCCGCGAACACTGGCCCCAGGAATTGCCGGCACCTGAGGAGCCAGGGTTCTACATCGTGCCCAAAAGTCTGTCCGCCGAGAAACTGCAGGCGCGACTGTTTCCGTCGCCCAACCCGACTGTCATCGCCAAATTCAGAAGCCTCAATCCGCTGGAACCCATGGTGAAAGCCGGAACGCTGATTGTCCTGAGCGACCCGGACAATCAGCAATGCACCTATGAAGAATCACTGCTGATGGAAACCGCGCACATCGTCAGCATGGCGCTGGCACCGTTGACGCTGGAAGAGGCGGACTTTTTTGCGCAGCACTATGAGGTCATCAGAAGGACGCTTTCAGATGGGTCAAAAGTTATTGGGGTTGTTACCGCTATGGCCGCTAACCATCTGGATGGCATCAAAACTGTTTTACGTGATCTGGAAACCCTGCACGTCCGAACTTTCGAGGGAAAGGGGAGCACACAGGCATTCCTCAGTGAACGTAAAACATTGCTGGCCCGCCTTGATATTCAACTCAACTTTCTGACTAAACGGGCAATTGGTTTTCCTGACCATCCAAATCTGAAAGCCGCGCTGGGCATCGATACGTCCAATCTCGTCCACCGTTGGAGAAAGGCCGACGCGATCAGCCGGATTCCCGGTTATGCCACTCACATTCAAGGCGTAGTGAAAGCCTCGCAATACGTCAAATATGGCGGATGGATTGGTACGGCCGTGAGTGGCGGAGCCTCGGCAATGAAGGTTCAGGATGTTTGTACGAACGGGAGTGCCGAGGCATGCGAAAAGATGAAATACACCGAAGCCGGAAGTTTTCTGGGTGGGGCTATCGGTTCTGCTCTGGGTGCAGCCGCAGCCCCGACAATTTGCGTGGCAATCGGGGTTACGAGTGCAGGAATCGGTGGGGTGTTGTGCGGGGTGCTGGCTGCGGGAGCTGGATCTTTTACGGGCGGATACATCGGTGAAAATCGCGGTGAGCGTGCAGGCGAGCGGATTTACGAGAGGATCAGATGAACTTTGAAACTGTAAAAGATGCATTAATCCTCGTGAGCATCATAAATTTCGCCGCACTCCTGATCGTTAATTGCATCTGGCTATACATCGCAAAAACGAAAATAAGACTAATCATGAGGAGCCTTAAAAACAGCCCGATCCGCTACAGTCTTATGATGCTATGGCATGGAGGCATGTGGGGACGCATCTACATGATGGGAGAGATTTCCCGTTTCCTGAAACGTCCGGAAATCCATATTTATCATGAGAGATTGAGTGCGGAAGACATTAAAAAATTCCCACCCGACTTTAAGCGCACGCTGCTTACACTCCACAGATGTCAGTTATTTAGCGGTATCACTTTTTTTGCTTTGGGGGCTCTCGGAGTACTCAACATAATTTAAATATCAATTGAAAATCCCCGTCTGATTTCCCCTGTAGAAGCGAGCCTGCTCGCGATAGCAGTGGGCCGTCGACACCATCATTGAATGTCCCGGCCTCATCGCGAGCAGGCTCGCTCCTACAGGGAATTGCGGCGCCTGTCAGTACTCGATCCGCACATCCCCCTTCGGCACGCTGCAGCAAGAAAGAATGTACCCCTCCGCCTCGTCGTCCTCGGTGATCCCGCCGTTGTGATCCATCTCCACTTCGCCGCCGAGCTTGAGCACCTTGCATGTCCCGCAGATACCCATGCCGCAAGCTTTCGGGATCATCAGGCCGACCTTGGCCGCTGCCGCATGCACAGTCTCGCCCGGGGCCACGCGAATGCTCTTGTCCGATGAGGTGAATTCCACCAGGTGCAGATCCGCCACCGGGATTTCCGGTGCTTCGGCGGCCTGTTCGGCCTGTTCCACCGCATCGGCGCGAGCTTCCGGTGGCGTGGCACCGAAGGATTCCTCGTGATAGCGCTTCATGTCGTAACCGGCGTTTTCCAGCAGGCGCTTGACCGCGGTCATGTACGGCGTCGGGCCGCAGCAGAAGACTTCGCGCTCGAGGAAGTCCGGCACCATCAGTTCCAGCATCTTGTGATTCAGGTAGCCGCGATAACCGGCCCACGGCTCGCCCAGCCCGTGTTTCTCGCAGATCAGGTGCAGGCTGAAGTTGTCGATCCGCGACGCCATGTGTTCCAGCTCGCGGTGGTAAATGATGTCTTTGGGTGAACGGGCGCTGTGAATGAACGTCATGTCGACGTTGCCGTTGGTGTCGTAGAACCAGCGGGCCATGGACATCACCGGGGTGATGCCGACACCGCCGCTGAGGTACAGCACTTTCGGGCTCGGGAAGTCGATGGCGTTGAACAGCCCGACCGGGCCGTGCACCGCCAGCTCCTGGCCTTCGTGCAACGTGTCGTGCAGCCAGTTGGACACCTTGCCCCCCGGCACGCGCTTGATGGTCACCGAAAAGCTGTACGGCACCGACGGCGAGCTGGAGATGGTGTACGAACGCATGATCGGCTGGCCTTCGATCTCCAGCTCCAGGGTCACGAACTGCCCGGGCTTGAAGAAGAACAGGATCGGCTGGTCGGCCATGAAACAGAAGGTGCGCACGTCCCAGGTTTCCTGGATGACTTTGACGCAACGGACGATGTGTCGGCCATTGGCCCAGGTCTGGGTGGTGACCGGATTCAGGAAGCTGTTCGACATGCTGTTCTCCACGGCCGACTGTCGGCCTTCATGTGGCGATTCTGCGTATAGCGCGAACGGCCCGTTTACCTATCCGCGACATTCACATACTTATCGCGACCAGCCCCCAACCACCGGGGGTTGCGCGTCGGGAACAGATTGCACCATGTCGCCCATGGATAAGGTTCTCGCCTGCGGCGGCCCCACACTCGCCCCTACTACAAACCGATTCTTTACACCTTGCGTTGCACCCTTTAGCCGCACACCCGATCAGCCACTTTCGCGGCCACGCAGATGGCCTTGAGGAATTCATCGATGGACACCGCAAAACTCAGCCTGGGCGACCTGCTGGAACCCGCACGCAAGGCCACCGCACAAATGCTGCAGGAGCGCGAGCGCACCTATTCGCTGCCGCAACCGTTCTACAGTGACGAGCGCCTGTTCGATATCGACATGCAGGAGATCTTCCAGAAAGAGTGGTTGATCGCCGGCATGACCTGCGAAATCCCGGCCAAGGGCAACTACATCACCCTGCAGATCGGCAAGAACCCGATCATCGTCATTCGCGGCGCCGAAGGCGTGGTGCACGCGTTCCACAACGTCTGCCGCCACCGTGGCTCGCGCCTGTGCACCAGCGACAAGGGCAAGGTCGCCAAACTGGTCTGCCACTACCACCAGTGGACCTACGAGCTGGACGGTCGCCTGCTGTTCGCCGGCACCGAAATGGGCGCCGACTTCGACATGAAGCAGTACGGCCTCAAGCCGGTGAACGTGAAGACAGCCGGCGGCTACATCTTCATCAGCCTGGCGGAGAACCCGCCGGCCATCGATGACTTCCTCTCGACCCTGAACCACTACATGGAACCCTACGACATGGAGAACACCAAGGTGGCGATTACCACCACCTTGATGGAAAAGGCCAACTGGAAACTGGTGCTGGAAAACAACCGCGAGTGCTACCACTGCAACGGTTCGCACCCGGAATTGCTGAAAACCCTGCTGGAGTGGGACGACGTCACCGACCCGCGTGCCGACCAAGCGTTCAAGGACCACGTCGCCGCCTCTGCTGCCGCGTGGGAAGCCGAAAAGATCCCTTATGCCCACGCCAGTTTCGGCCTGCGCAACCGCATCGTGCGCATGCCGCTGCTCAAAGGCACCGTGTCGATGACCATGGACGGCAAACAGGGCTGCGCCAAACTGATGGGCCGGATCAAGAACCCGGACCTGGGCTCGATGCGTATCCTGCACCTGCCGCACTCGTGGAACCACTGCATGGGCGATCACATCATCGTGTTCACCGTGTGGCCGATCAGCGCCCAGGAAACCATGGTCACCACCAAGTGGATCGTGCACAAGGATGCCGTGGAAGGCGTGGACTACGACGTCGAGCGCATGCGCAAGGTGTGGGACGCGACCAACGATCAGGATCGTCGCCTGGCCGAAGAAAACCAGCGCGGGATCAACTCCACCGCGTACCAGCCGGGGCCGTACTCCAAGACTTATGAGTTCGGCGTGGTCAACTTCGTCGACTGGTACAGCGAGCGGATGCTGAGCAACCTCGGCGCCGAGCCTGCGCCGTACCTCAAAGGCGTGCCGGTCCAAGGATAAAAGCAAAAGCATCGCCAGCAGGCTGGCTCCCACAGGAGATATCTGTTCACCAGAGATCCAGTGTGGGAGCCAGCCTGCTGGCGATGGCGTCATCGCTGTCATCGCATCACTTGGATGACCACCTCACACTGCCATCCTCGCCAATAAACTCCTCGAAAATCTCCTCCCCCACCAACCTGATCTTCGCGTACCCGTTCAAAACCCTTAGCGGATAGTCCGGATCCTTCGCATCCTGGGTCTCGGAAAACAGTATCCGTGGATGCCCGTTCAACTCGCTGGTGGTGCCATAGGGAATCGCCCCGTGCCCGGCGCAGCGCGCATGCAAACCGCTCTGGGTCGCATAGACGATGCCGTTGTGCAGATGCCCCCAGTACCAGTAATCCGGCTCGCGCCCCAGTGCATCGCACACCGGTTGATACAGTGCGGTCTTGTTGTGCCCGGTGATGTCGAAGCCCTGATGATGGCTGAGCACCATGAGCTTCTTGCGTTTGGGCAGCGCCTTCATCCAGGCGATTTGCGGTTCGTTCAGCGTACCGTCCATGTACAGGTTCATCACGTCCGAGGCATAGGCCGTGTCCAGCCCGACAATCAGCCAGTCGTCATTGATCAAGGCAAAGTAGCTGGTGCCCTGCTGCCCCGGAAAACGCGCGGCCAGTTCCTTGAAATAACCGTGGGCGCCGCTGTACATCTCGTGGTTGGAATTGAGGGTGAACGAGCCGTGGGTGCCCATCGGCCAGCCGGCCATGTCGGTGTCTTCCTGGGAATGGGTGCCCGCGTAATAGACATCTCCCAGGTGAATGGTGAAGTCGGCATTGGCCAGTTGCATCTGGTTGGCCACCGACACTGCCGGTGCATGGCTGTTGAACGGCCCGGTGCCCCAGTCGCCGGCAATCGCCAACGTCACTTCGCGATCCATGGTCACCAGCGCCGGGTCGGTGCCGAAGGTCGCGTGGTGACGCAGGTTTTCGATCCACTTGAGCAGCGCCTCGCTCCACAGCAGATCCAGTAGCTCCCATTTGCGACAACCCAGCAGCGTGCCGTCCTTGAGCACCTTGGTCTGCAGTTGATCGGGCGATTGCGGCAGCGGCGTCGCGTTGCCGATGCGCAGGATCGACAAACCGTGGGACAACTCCCAGGGCACGGCCGGCTCGTCATTCGGCAGTTCACCATTTTTCAGCACGTACTGCGCCTGATCGTGACCGCGCTGGAGCAGCTTGATGATGGCCTGGAACTCTTCGGGTTCCAGTTCGCTGATGAGCTTCATCCAGGCCATTTCGATGCGCGTGAGCAAACCGTGCAAGCGTACTTTGACCTTGTCGTATTCATGCTTCAGATGACCGACCGCTGACATGGCGTAATCCTCTATCCGTAAGGGTTCACAGGGTTTTCATGAATTCGATCAGCGCGCGTTTGTCGTCGTCCGACAGCGTCGTGCCATACAGGTGACCGCTGTTGTGATTGCCCTCCAGGCGCGTGTCGTACTTGAAGTCCGCCGAGGCTTTCGCTTGCGCGCCGCTGGTCACGAAGCCGACATTGACCGGGTCGTACACATCGGAGCCGGTGATGAACACCTGCGGACGTTTTTCCGGTGGTTGCAGCAAGTCCCACAGGGTCGGCACCGAGCCGTTGTGCAGATAAGGCGCGCGCAGCCAGATGCCGTCGGTGGGCGTGTTGCTGTAGCTCTGGGTCTTGCGGTAGGCGCCGAAATCGAACGGCGGTTTCTTGAAGGTGTGGAACGCCGCCACCAACCCGGTGGTGAACGAGTCGAGGCGATGCGGATCGGTGCCGAGCTGGTCGATGTTGGTGGTGACCTGCCCGGTGTCGGCGCGACCGAAGTCGTGGCAACCGGCGCAATTGGCTTCCCAGATCGGTTTGCCCTGGGCGACTTTGGCCTGATCCAGTGCCCACGGCCACGCGGGTGCCTTGTGTCCGAGCAGCCAATTGGTCACGCGATTGAAACTCGGCGGGAGCACCGATTCCGGCGTCGCCCCCACGGCCATGGCGGCGGCGTAGTTGCGCTCATGGATCTTGTTGTTATTGCCGTCCCAGTGCAGGTACATCGATTCCCGGGGTTTCTGGTTCCACACTTGCGGCAGGTCGACGGTGCCGATGGTCGAGTCATCCGGGAAGCCGAACACCACCATTTTCGTCGGGTTGAAGGTGTCGGTACGCCCCGGCCCCTGCGGCGGACGCAATTTCTGCCAGGCGTAGGCCTGCTTCTGTTTGAGCAGCGCGGTCTTGGCCATCGGGATGATCAGGTAACGGTTGTAGAGCCGCTCGAAAAAGCCGAGCTGGAACTTGCTGTTGATCGCCGCCATCACCGCGTCGGTGGTGAATTTCGGGTCGCTGGCGCAATCGTAGGCGAACCACTGGAAAGCCTGCAGTTGCAGGGTATTGGCCGGCGCACTCGGCACATTGACCGCAACGTCGCTGGCATTCGCCCGGTAGGAACCGGTGTGACACAAAGCGCAGTTCGGCTCGACAGTCGGGTAACCGATCTGCCGCTTGGCCATGCCGATCGGCAGGTCCTTGCCGTTCTCGAACAGGAAGCCGAAGACTTCCCAGCCACCGGGTTTCGGCATCTTCTCGGGGCACATCTGCGGCAGTACGGAGAACAGGTAATACGGGATCCGCGCTTCGATGCCCAGGCCAATGGCGGCGTATTTGTAATGATCTTCATCGGAGGCGTATTCCTGCTCCGGCACCACCCGCAGCATCTGATACCAGGTCTGGTAACCGGTGAACGCCAACAGCGCGACCACCACCAGCGTACCGACCTTGAACGCGTGGTTCTGCCAATGCCGCGCCCACGCCGCCCGCCATTCGCGCCAGCCGTCACAGAGCAGCGCCAATGGTCGGTTTTCAGGGGTGGTGCCGAGGTACAGCAGAATGCCGAGGATCAGGAAGAAACTCAGATCGCCCATCAGCATCGGTACGAACACCGAGCCCTGGCTGCTGGTGTCGATCAGGTAGATCCAGAACGCCACGGCAATCAGCCGCGTCAGCACGCACAGCCAGGAATGCACCACGTAGCGTGGCGCGTTGAAGCCCGACGGCATGTAGAACACGCTGATGCCCACCAGCAGCATCCCGGCGTTTTCCAGCCACGGGTCGGAGAGTTGCGGCGGCAGGCCGACCACCGATGTCAGCAACCCCGGCGCGAACAGCGCCGGGATCGCGAACACCATGTTCATCGCAATGCCGAGCCAGATGAAGCGTTGAAACCAGCGGATGTAGCTGTCCATGTCATCCATTTCCTTGTGCAACCCGAGAGATGTATTGCCTGACCTACCGCCTTCGCGAGCAAGCCCGCTCCCACATTGGACGGCGGTGTCTGCTGGTTTTGTGTCTGACACAAAACCCTGTGGGAGCGAGCATGCTCGCGAAGCGGACGACTCGGTCCGAGATCAACCGAGGGCCGTTTTCTCCAGGTGCTCAAGGATGATCGGATACACATCGACCACCGCGTTCTTGCCAAACATGCAATCGATGTGGCCGTAACCCGGCACCACATGCCGGCTATAGCGCTCCGGCCCGTGTTTCTCGCAGACCCGCTGGTAGGTCTTGAGCGTGCTTTCCGGCAGGTAGCACTGGTTTTCCGCGCCGCTGATGAAGCAGATCGGCATGGTCAGCCGGTCGAAGTGCGGCATGTACACATCGTTGCCCTTGAAGTCCACCAGATGCCCTTTGCGCACGATCAGCGCCAGGTGTTCGAAGGTCTCGATGTTCGACTCGCCGAACAGTTCGTGCAGGTTGTCATGCAGCGTCTCGTTGAGGGTGTCGTGGCGGTACAGCGAGGCGTACATGAAGGTGATGCGGTGGCACACCGGGTTGGTGCAATAACCCTGGGCTTCGATCCGGGCGTAGCCGTTGAGGGCCTTGTCGTAGAGGCGGTTGAACCAGTTTTCCTTGCTGTCGGCGTAGGCGGTCATGGATTTGATGCCGATGGCGTCGAGCATCCCCGGCAAGTGCAGACCGGCCTTCAGCCCCGTCGCCGTCGCGACCACCGTGTCGGCGGCGATCTGCGAGCAGACCACCGAACGCACGCCTTGCAGCCCGGCCAGCAACGACATGAAGAAGGTCGTTGCGCCGTAGCAATGCACCACGCACTGCACGTCCTTCGCGCCGGTCTGCTGCTGGATCTGCCCGATGGCAGCCTTGAAGTCGTACTGGGCGATCTGGTCGCCGTTCCATTCCTTTTTGCTCGCCGGCAGCAGGATGCTCACCCGGAAATCCAGCAGCCACACGTCGTAGTCATGTTTGCAGAGAAACTCCAGCAGGTTGGTCTGGATGGTATCGGTGGAGAAAATATTCGAGCCCACACCCAACCCGTGCACCAGCATCACCGGGCCTTTGCTGCCGGCCTGATAGCGGCTCAGGCGCAGTTCCACACCGTCCTCGGTGGGGAAGAAATGCACATCCGGCGTCGGCGCATCCAGCGGCCGTTTCAAGCGTGGCGGTGCGTCGGGGTTGAAGTATTTGTCGCCGGCAAACACCCCGCCGTAACTCTCCCAGAGAATCCCGGCGAAGAACTTGCCGAACCGCGCCAGCCCTTCAATGCGCTCGCGCTCGTTGCGCGCATTGAGGACTTTCATGGTGGTCATCTGCTTGGCGAAATCCGCCGGTTTGATGTGCATCACACCCGAGCCGATGACTTCGCCGGACTTGTCCGGGCCGCGATACAACGTGACGTAGAGGGTGCTGGTGTCATGCCAGATGTTCAGCACGCCGTTGTCTTCCGGCACGGTTTTGAAGGCGCTGAAGAAATAGTCGTTGCCGTCCTCGGCGGTCAGTTTCATGTCGTATTTCATGTGGCGCGTATCGACCTGCTGCTCGAATTGCTCGAACAGGTTGAACACGCCGTTGCTGGCGGTCAGCGGCTGCGGCGACAGCGCCGGGGCGATCACCGTGCCGACGATGGTTGCGGCGTGCTCCGGCTCCTTGATCATCCGGTTGAGGTCGTTGGCGGTGATGGTCAGGGTGAAGTCGATCGGCGAATTGTCTGCCTCGCCACGTTTGGCCGCCGCTTCGTAGACCTTGAGATCGGTGCTCTGCGCAGCGGTGAAGGCCCGGGAGAAGTAGCCCTTCATGGTTTCGGTGAACTGCACGCCGAGGGTTGGCGGCGCAGTCTGTTTACGCGGCGCCGACGGCAGCGTGTAGTCGATCTTCCAGCCCCGGTCGGCGGCCAGCAGACCCATGTTGCGCTCGCTCACGGCGGAGATGGTCAGCAGCGGGTTGACTGCCAATGAGGTCGGAATCACCGCGCCGTCGGTCACGTACAGGTTGGTGTAAACATCGGTGCCACTGGCGCCGCTGAACACCTGGCCCTTGTGATTGACCACGCCTTGCCCGGCGTCTTCACCCATCACGCAACCGCCCAGCGGATGCACCGAAACGATGCTGTGCTTGAGCAGTTTGGTCCAGATCGGGTTCTCGACCCAGATCCCGCCCAAGGCCTTGGTGCTCTGGTACAGCCGTTCGTTGCCGATCTTGAAGTTTTCCTGTTCGCCAACGCCCGGCCAATCGATGCGCAGCTGGTCCTTGTTATCGAGGACCATGCGCCCCTGGCCGCTGTCGTGGCTCATGATCAGGTACGTCTGCATGTTGTGCAGCGCGCCGTAGTACGGGCCGCGCAGGAAGCTTTCGGCTTCGCGCTCCTTGTACTTCACTTTGCCGCTGAAGCTGTCGTCGGTGGGTACGCCGATCATCTCAGCGAACCCGGCCATCGCCGGGACCATCGGCCGCCCGAGGGCGCCGGGGATCGAGCCCTCCTCGATGACCATGCGGCTGCTGCGATCACCCTCGTTGCGCATGTCGATGACCGACGTGATGCACGGGCCGACCGGTTTCATCTCCTTGGCCGAGTGCGTACCGAAACCGATGCCGTTGATGGTCTGCTCGCAGTTGTGGCCGAAGCCGAGGATGTCGCCGTTGCCGCTCATGTTCTCGCCGAGCTGGC
Organism: Pseudomonas sp. GW821-FHT09C09; assembly: GCF_059418105.1. NCBI lineage: Bacteria > Pseudomonadati > Pseudomonadota > Gammaproteobacteria > Pseudomonadales > Pseudomonadaceae > Pseudomonas > Pseudomonas sp. GW821-FHT09C09. The sequence continues at coordinate 649,218 of NZ_JBWKPF010000003.1, read as the reverse complement.
CGGACATCGCCAGGCCCTTGTCCCGCGAGCGCAGCAGAATCTCGGTGGAACCAAGAGTGCCGGCGGATACCACGACAATGTCGGCCTTCACGAACAGGGTCGGTGCGTCGAATTTCTCGCGGCCACTGTCGAGGTACTGGAAGTGCACGATCCAGCCATCACCGTCGCGCTCCAGATGCCGTACCTGTGCCTGGCAGAAAATCTCCGCGCCGTGATTGGTGGCGTCCGGCAGATAGTTCATCAGCGTGGTGTTCTTGGCCTTGTTGTTACAGCCTGAAACGCAGTCGCCGCAGTGGTTGCACGGCAGTTGCTCGACGCCGACATGGTTGAGGTTGTTCGGCAGTTTGTCGAAGGTCACGTTGATCGGCGGCTTGTAAAAGTTCGCGCCTTGCTTGAGGAAGTCCGCGGACTTTTTGTTGGCATCGAGCTTGGGCAGGTTCGGTGCGCTGTCCGGATAAGCGTTGGGTTTGAGCATCTCCCGGGCCTTTCTGTAGCCCTCCTTGAGCAAGCCATCCTGGTCCTCACGCACCGCCAATGGCCAGCGTGGATCCTTGAACACATCGGCTGTCGGCTCCAGCGAAACGTTGGCATTGATCAACGACGTGCCACCGAGGCCACAACCGACCACTACGTTCTGCTGCGCGTTGACGTGCAGATCGAACAACCCGGTGCGTGAGCCGATGTGGCCGTCCGGGTCGTGCACCTGCAACTCTTCGGTCGCAGCGATCATGGTGTTGGGATATTCGCCGGGCTGGATTTCCCGACCGCGCTCCAGCAGGCACACCTTTTTACCGGCCCGAGACAGGCGCGAAGCGGCAATGCCGCCGCCGTACCCGGAGCCGATGACGATCACGTCGTAGTGTTCCTTGATGTCGCTGATGGGCGTTGCGATCCGTGTCATGAGGTGGTTCCTCTCTCAGGCAGATGGGGCAACTCTGCGGTTGCCTGCAATCAATGGGCGAACGGGCACCTGGCCCCCGGGTAGGCCCGGCGGCAGTACAGCGGTGTGGCAGGGTTCAGGCGCTATAGACGGGCATGCTGATTGGCGGCACGACGCAAGGTGCGCGTGCGCGGCTTCGGGGCTGACAGCAAGCGGGGATTGAGGGGTGAGCGATGTGGCTGGGTATCCATCACGCGTTCTCCCTGAACCAGATGTGGATAAGTGACGGCGGTCCTTGTGCCATTGGAGTGAAGACAGCGGCCGGATTGAAGTCAAGGCAGGCTCTTAGAACTGTATGAAATCTGATCAATTGCCATTTGGACTATAGCCTGCGGGGCTTGCAGGGTTTGGCGAACAAGTTATCCACATAGCCACCCACAGCAAATGGGGACAACTGTGGATGACCTTGGAAAATAATCGGGGTTTTGTGAAGAAAAACCGTGACTTATTCAGAAGCAGCGATTCCATTAGCGATTGACTGTTTTTTGATCAAATCGCTACAGACAACGGATTACGTGGCTTTCAGAGGATGGCGAACACCTTATCCACAGAAGCGCCAACAGAGTTCGGGGGTAACTTGGCGGGTGCTGTGGAAAAGCGTTGGAGGCGTTGATACATCGGGGTTTTCGCGAGGTTTGGCGAGTTAAAAGACTGAATTGAACGTTTTTTGATCAACCCTTTGAAAGCCACGGTTTATATGGCTTTCAGTGGATAGCGAACATCTTATCCACAGAAGCGCCAACAGAGATTGGGGGCAACTTGGGGAGTTATCCTGGGAAAAAAGCTCGAAAAAACCGCGAGTTAGGCTGGTTGTTTTTTGATCTTCGGGCTGGAGGGCTTGGTTGGCGTGGGGTTCAGGGATGGGCGAACACGTTATCCACAGATCCGCCAACAGGGATTGTGGGTAAAAACCCTCTTCCAAAGGAAGAGGGTCAAATTCAGGACTCTAGCGGACAACACCTTCTTCTATCAGCAGTTTGAGAATAGCTTCGGCACCTGCCTCGGCAGTCACGCCCTTAAGCACTTGCCCACCGCCACCACTGGCCTTGGCCGTCGCCGCTTTCATCCGGTCAGCCCCGCTCTTGGCCTTGATCACCTTCAAGCGTTTCGGCCGGGGCTTGGCCGGTTGCAGGGTCGCGAGCGCAAGCAATTCGTCATCCACCACTTCCACATCTTTTGCCTGGAGAACGCCGCGCCGCGCAGGGCCGTAAGCACTTTGCCGTGGCTTGGGCGCCGCGTTATCCACAGTCGCGAGAAACGGCAGCCGCACCTTCAACCGGCGGCGCTGGCCACGGGGCAACGCTTGCAGCACCAGCGCCGAACCGTCGTTGATCGACTCGACCTGCGCCAGCCCCACCACCAGCGGCCAACCCAGCCCTTCGGCCAGCAGGAACGGCAGCATCCCCGAACCTTCACCGGTTTCCGCCTGACTGCCGGTCAACACCACCTGAGCGCCGGCATCACGCAAATAGTCGGTCAACGCCGGCAACGCATCCGCGCCGGCCGGTTGTTCCAGCACATGCATCTGCTCCAGGCCCATGCCCAGATAAGCGCGCAGTGCAGGTTCGCCAATGTCCCCGGCATGCAGCACTTGCAGGTTATCCCCAGCCAGTTGCAAGCCGAGTTCCACCGCCCGTGCATCCTGTTCGGCACGACGCGGGCGGCCCGAGGTCGGGTGAGCGCCGATTGAAACCAGACTGATGATCTTTGTGCTCATAACCGTTCCTTAAGCCGCATCGCGCTTGGCTTCGTTGCGGTAAGCCTCTACCGCCGCGATCAAGGCCTGGAGAATTTCCGCGCTTTCGCCGATCACCGACAGGTCGGCACGCTTGATCATGTCGCAGCCCGGGTCGAGGTTGATCGCCACCACCTTGTCGCAGGCGCCGATGCCCTGCAGGTGCTGGATCGCCCCGGAAATCCCCACGGCCACGTAAACCCGTGCCGTGACCCAGGTGCCGGACGCGCCGACCTGGCGGTCGCGGGTCATGAAGCCGTCGTCCACGGCCACCCGCGAGGCGCCTTCGGTGGCGCCGAGGGCGGCGGCGGTCTTGTGGAAAAGGTCCCAGTCCTTGACGCCGTTGCCGCCGGAGAAGATGAACTCGGCTTCGGCCATCGGAATCGCCGCCGGATCCACCGCCACCGCCCCCAGATCCTCGATCCGCGACAGGCTGCGCGCCACGGGTGTGGATAACTCCACCGGCAGCGCTTCGTGACGGGATTCGCTGACCGGTTCGGCGCATTCGGCGGACGCCAGTATCAGCCGTGCGACCGGACGGGCAAGATCCTGCAACCCGGCACCGGCACGGCCGATACACTCCTGATCCTTGACCTGCCACACCCGTGTGGCCGGACGCTCGCCCAGTGCAGCGGCAAAGCGCCGACCGAGTTCGCCACCACCGCTGCGACTGTCCGGCATAAGCCAGTGGCGCGGGTTGAACTGGTTATCCACAGCCCGCAGGCCCTGGATGCGTTGCTCCGGTGCATAACCGCTGAATTCTTCCCCCTCCAACACCAGCAAGCGGTCAACGCCCGCCGTGGCAAAAGCATTTTCCTTGTGCTCGCCGAACACCACGGCAAGCACCGCGCCGTCGCTGCCGGCCAGTTGATGTGCCAGGCCGAGCAGGTCGCGGTCGTGGCTGCTCAAACGGCCACCGACCATGTCCGGCACCACGCTGATGTAGAACGCCGGGGCCGGCACCTGATGCAGCGGCAATTGCACTTCCACCGCTGCCGAACGCTTGACCGCCCCGCCCTGCTGGGCGCCGCTGCGGTCGATACGTTTGATGCCGTTCGGCCCGATGAAACCGATGCCGTGCAGGTTCTTGCGGATGATCCCGTTGGGGCCCATCCAGCTGTGTTGCGCCGGTTGCATGGCCGCGTGCAGCGGATGTAGGCGGTTACGTGCGATCCATTCGGCGCGAGGGTCGCGGCGGATAATGTCGCTCATCAGTGGGCCTCCGCAGGTTCACGTTTGGCGGGGGTGGCAGGCTTGTTCGGCGCAGCGTCTTCGAGCAGCGCGTCGGCCACCAGTTCAGCGATGTCCTTGATCAATGGACGCGGTTCGACCACACCTTCGAGCATCGCCGTGCACTGTGGACAACCCACCGCCACCAGTTCGGCGCCGGTCTCGCGAATGTCTTCCATGCGCATGTCGGGGATCCGCTGCTTGCCCGGAATGTCGGTGATCGGCGCCCCGCCACCGCCGCCGCAGCAGCGCGAACGGAAGCCGGAACGTTGCATCTCTTTCACCTCGATCCCGAGGGCTCGCAGCACTTCGCGCGGCGCCTCGTACTCGCCGTTGTAGCGGCCGAGGTAGCACGGATCGTGATAGGTCACGCTGTTGCCTTTGTGCTGACCGAGGTTCAGCGCGCCGGCCTGGATGATTTCCGCCAGATAAGTGCTGTGATGCTGCACGAAGTAGTTGCCGTCGAACGCGCCGTACTCGTTTTTCAGCACATGGAAACTGTGCGGATCGCAGGTGACGATGCGGTTGAAGCTGTATTTGGCCAGGGTCTGGATATTGCGTTTGGCGAGCAACTGGAAAGTCGCTTCATCACCCAGACGTCGGGCCACGTCGCCGCTGTCGCGCTCTTCCAGCCCCAGCACCGCGAAGTCGACCTTGGCCGCTTTCAGCACTTTGACGAAAGCGCGCAAGGTGCGCTGGTTGCGCATGTCGAAGGCGCCGTCGCCGACCCAGAACAGCACGTCGGTGGACTTCTTCTCGCTGAGCAGGTTGAGGTTCAGGTCCGCCGCCCAGTTCATCCGCCCGCCCGGAGCGAAACCGCCAGGGTTGTCGGTGGCGATCAGGTTTTCCAGGACTTCGGCGCCCTTGTTCGGGGTCGCGCCTTTTTCCAGGGTCAGGTGACGACGCATGTCGACGATGGCATCGACGTGCTCGATCATCATCGGGCATTCCTCGACGCAGGCACGGCAGGTGGTGCACGACCACAGGGTCTCGGCGTCCACTAGACCGTTGACGATCGGTTGATGCGGATTGCCTGAGTGTTCTCCTACGGGCTTGCCGGGATAGGGGCTGCCGGCGAATTGGGCATCAGTGCCGCCGGCGAGGCCGACGACCATGTCCTGAATCAGTTTTTTCGGGTTCAGTGGCTGGCCGGCGGCGAACGCCGGGCACGCTGCTTCGCACTTGCCGCACTGCACGCAGGCGTCGAAACCGAGCAACTGGTTCCAGGTGAAATCCTTGGGCTTTTCCACGCCCAGCGGCGCGGTCGGATCATTCAGATCCAGCGGTTTCAAACCGGTGGAACGGCCACCACCAAAACGTTCGGCGCGGCGGTGCCAGGCCAGGTGCAACGCACCGGCGAAGGCGTGCTTCATCGGGCCGCCCCAGGTCATGCCGAAGAACAGCTCCGACACGCCCCACAACACACCAAGTCCGAGAATCGCTGCCAGCACCCAGCCGCCGAAGTTCTCCGGCAGGATCCCCGCCACCGGCAAGGTCACCAGGAAGAACGACGCCGAGAACGCCAGCAGGCTTTTCGGCAGGCGCATCCACGGGCCTTTCGACAGCCGCGACGGCGGGTTGAGCCGACGCCGGTAAACGAAGATCGCCCCGACGAACATCACCGCTGTCATCAGCAGCAACGCGTAGCCGAGGATGCGGTTATGCAGGCCGAAACCGTGGACCAGAATCGCCAGCACGATGGAGGCAACTGCACCACCCGCCGTGGCGACGTGGGTGTTGGCGATGTATTTGTCCCGCGCCACCACGTGGTGCAGATCGACCATGTAACGCTTGGGCATGGCGAACAGGCCGCCGATCAGATCGACCTTCGAGGCCCGGCCCCGACGCCACATGGCCACCCGCCGCAACGCCCCCAGCACCGCGAGGGCCAGGGCTGCGAACAACAGGATTGGAAGAAGGGTGTTCAACATGGTGAAGCTCCCACCAGTACAGCCTGGAGAAACACGTTCGGCGTGTTCCTGTGGGAGCGAGCTTGCTCGCGAAAGCGCCGGGTCAGTCGATGCAGCGGTGACTGACAGAATGCATTCGCGGGCAAGCCCGCTCCCACAGGGTCATGTGCAAACCTTTAGAAGTCTTTGCACAACCGCAGGGCGTCATAGATCGCAGCATGAGTATTACGCTGCGCCACGCAGTCACCGATGCGGAACAGCAGGTAACCGTCGCCATTGCTGCTCAACGAAGGTTGCGGCTGGATCGCGAACAGCGCCTCGACATCGATCTGGCCCTTGTTGCGCGAGCCGTCCTTGAGGGCGTAGTAGATTTCTTCATCCGGACGCACGCCGTTCTCGACGACCACCTGATCCACCACCCGCTCTTCTTTGGCGCCGGTGTATTCGTTCTCCAGCACGGCGACGAGTTTGTCGCCTTCGCGGTAGACCTTCTCCAGCATCATGTCGCCGGTCATGATCACTTCTTTCGGGTACATGCTGCGGTAGTAGGTCGGGAACGACGTACCGCCGATGGCCACGCCCGGCTTGATGTCGTCGGTGACGATCTCGACCTGGCTGCCCTTGTCGGCGAGGAAGTCCGCCACCGACATCCCGGTGAACTCGCAAATGGTGTCGTAGACCAGCACGTTCTTGCCCGGCGCGACCTTGCCGTCGAGCACGTCCCAGCTGCTGACCACCAGCCCTTCGGCGGCGCCCCAGTGTTCGTTCTGCTCCAGATACGGATGCCCGCCAACGGCCAGCACCACGATGTCCGGACGCAGGTCCATGATGGTGTCGGCATCTGCGGCAGTGCCCAGACGCAGGTCGACTTTCAGCCGCGCCAGCTCCAGCTGGAACCAGCGGGTGATACCGGCAATCTGGTCACGCTGCGGCGCTTTCGAGGCGGTAGTGATCTGGCCGCCGATGAATTCTTTCTTCTCGAACAGGGTCACGTCGTGGCCACGTTCGGCCGCCACACGGGCAGCTTCCATCCCCGCCGGGCCGGCACCGACGATTACCACTTTGCGTTTCGGTCCGGTGGATTTCTCGATGATGTGCGGCACGCCCATGTATTCACGGGAGGTCGCGGCGTTCTGGATGCACAGCACATCCAGCCCCTGATACTGGCGGTCGATGCAGTAGTTGGCGCCGACGCACTGCTTGATCTGGTCGATCTGGCCCATCTTGATCTTGGCGATCAGGTGCGGGTCGGCGATGTGGGCGCGGGTCATGCCGACCATGTCGACGTAACCGCCCTCCAGAATCCGCGTGGCCTGGTTCGGGTCCTTGATGTTCTGCGCGTGCAGCACCGGAACCTTGACCACTTCCTTGATCCCGGCCGCCAGGTGCAGGAACGGCTCCGGCGGGTAACTCATGTTCGGAATCACGTTGGCCAAGGTGTTGTGGGTGTCGCAACCCGAGCCGACGACGCCGATGAAATCGAGCATGCCGGTGTCGTCGTAATACTTGGCGATCTGCTTCATGTCTTCGTGGGACAGACCGTCGGGGTGGAACTCGTCACCGCAGATGCGCATGCCGACGCAGAAGTCGTCACCGACCTCGGCACGCACCGCTTTCAACACTTCCAGGCCGAACTTCATCCGGCCTTCAAAGGTGCCACCCCATTCGTCGGTCCGCTTGTTGACGCGCGGGCTCCAGAACTGGTCGATCATGTGCTGGTGCACGGCCGACAATTCAACGCCGTCCAGGCCGCCGGCCTTGGCGCGGCGCGCCGCTTGCGCGTAGTTGCCGATCACCCGCCAGATTTCTTCCGGCTCGATGGTTTTGCAGGTGGCGCGGTGCACCGGTTCGCGGATGCCCGACGGCGACATCAGGGTCGGCCAGTGGAAACCGTCCCAACGGGAACGACGGCCCATGTGGGTAATCTGGATCATGATCTTCGCGCCATGCTTGTGCATGGCGTCGGCGAGATTCTGGAAGTGCGGGATGATCCGGTCGGTGGACAGGTTCACCGAACTCCACCATTGCTGCGGGCTGTCGATCGCCACCACGGACGAACCGCCACAGATCGCCAGGCCGATGCCGCCCTTGGCTTTCTCTTCGTAGTATTTGACGTACCGCTCGGTGGTCATGCCGCCGTCGGTCGCGTAGACCTCAGCGTGCGCGGTGCTGAGCACGCGGTTGCGGATGGTCAGTTTGCCAATTTGAATTGGCTGAAACATTGCTTCGAAAGCCATGGCGGGATCCTCGACTTACAATGGCTTGACGGTGAACAGGCCGTCGTCGTGGCCTTCTTCGGAGCCACCGTAGACCTGCTCGGCCACGGTGCGGATCTTGCTGCCGCGAGCGGCGAGGATCTGGTCCATGGCACCGGCAAACCAGCCGGTGAACATGTAGTCGACCTTGCGCCCGACCTTGCCGTAGACGTAGACGAACGCCGAGTGTTCGAGCTTGACGCTGGCGGTGCCTTTGTCGAGGTCGATGTCCTGGATCTTGAACAGGCCCCAGCCGCGCTGCGACAGGCGCTTCATGTAGTGCTCGAACACCGCGACGCCTTCCAGGCCGTGGCACTCGGCTTCTTTTTCACACCAGTGCCAGGCGGATTTGTAGCCGGCCTTGTAGAGGATCTCGGCGTAGGCGTCGGCGCCCAGCACTTCCTCGATGCCCATGTGGTTGTTGACGAAGAAATGCCGTGGCACATACAGCATCGGCAGGGCGTCGGAGGTCCAGACACCGGTCTCGCTGTCGACTTCGATTGGCAATTGCGGGGCGATCTTGGCCATGGAAACTTAACTCCAGAAAAATTTGGGTGTTGCCCCCGGCGCGGACGGCCGGGGGAAAGTATTCGGGAAGCGGCGGCTTATTCGCCCCAGACGTCTTTCAAGACGTTGACCCAGTTTTCGCCCATGATCTTGCGCACGACTCGCTCGGAGTGGCCGCGTTTGAGCAGGGTTTCGGTCAGGTTCGGGAACTCGCCGACGGTGCGAATGCCCAGCGGGTTGATGATCTTGCCGAAGTTGGTCAGACGGCGGGCGTAGCCCTTGTCGTGGGTCAGGTATTCGAAGAAGTCCTGACCGTGACCCTGGGTGAAATCGGTGCCGATGCCGATGGCGTCTTCGCCGACGATGTTCATGGTGTATTCGATCGCTTCGGCGTAATCGTCGATGGTCGAATCGATGCCTTTGGCGAGGAACGGCGCGAACATGGTCACGCCGACGAAACCGCCGTGGTCGGCAATGAACTTAAGCTCTTCATCGGATTTGTTGCGCGGGTGCTCTTTCAGCCCCGACGGCAGGCAGTGGGAATAGCAGACCGGTTTCTTCGATTCGAGGATGACTTCCTCGGAAGTCTTGGAGCCGACGTGGGACAGGTCGCACATGACGCCGACGCGGTTCATCTCGGCGACGATCTCGCGACCGAAGCCCGACAGGCCGCCGTCACGTTCGTAGCAACCGGTGCCCACCAGGTTCTGGGTGTTGTAGCACATCTGCACGATGCCGACGCCGAGCTGCTTGAACACCTCGACATAGCCGATCTGGTCTTCGAACGCATGGGCGTTCTGGAAGCCGAAGAGGATGCCGGTCTTGCCCTGCTCCTTGGCCTTGCGGATGTCGGCGGTGGTGCGGACGGGGATCACCAGGTCGCTGTTTTCGCGGATCAGTTTCTGGCTGGCAGCGATGTTGTTGACCGTGGCCTGAAAGCCCTCCCACACCGACACGGTGCAGTTGGCCGCCGTCAGACCGCCCTTGCGCATGTCTTCGAACAGCTCGCGGTTCCATTTGGCAATGATCAGACCGTCGATAACGATGCTGTCGGCGTGTAATTCGGCTGGGCTCATCAGGCGTCCCCTTATTGGCGATTCATGCGCCGAATCGTCTGCCGGCGCTTTGGGGCCAGCATATGCCTCGGTGCGCGACCAGCCGGGTGCAAAAACGACAGGGGAATTGCCGAAAGCGTCAATCCGCGACAAAGCGTCGCCAACCGGTCCGACCAGCCACCTGTTCAAGCCCGCGAGCTTGAGCCAGAATCTGCCGCATCTCGGAAACACCACTGGATTAGAGCGGCGACATCAATGAAATCGATCTTCCTGGCTTTGGCCCTGATTGCGACCGGCGTACACGCCGCCGAAGAGTCCGACAACAACCCGTGCGACGCGGTGGAAAACGACGTCCAGACCCTGGAATGCTCGACCTACAGTCGCACCACCGCCGAAGACCTGCTCAAGGACAACTACAAAAGCCTGAACGAGCGCATGCAGGCGACCTACGGCAAGAACCCGGCGCAACTGGCCGACATCACCGCCAAACTCAAGACCGCCCAGCAACAATGGCTGAAAACCCGCGACGCCGACTGCGCCGTCGAAGCCTTCCCGGCGACGGACGGCAGCAAGGCGTTCAAGATTGCGCAGAATGACTGCGTGGCGCGGATGAGTGACGAGCGGTCGGAGTTTTTGGAGTCGATAGGTCAGGAGTGAGGGCTTGAGCTGTAAGCTGCACCTCTTCAGCCAATCAAGGGATTCACATGAATATCTGCGGTATCGAAATCAAAGGCAGTGAAGCGATCATCGCCGTGGCCTCCCTCGACGGTTCGGCGCGGAGCCATGTTGTCTTGAGCACCAAGAAAATCGCGCTGGACGATGACGACGAGGCGGCCAACGTCAAAGTATTTGCCGCGCAGGTAGCATCGTTCGTGCGGGAAAACGCCATTGATCGCATCGCGATCAAGAAGCGCAGCAAGAAGGGTGAGTTTGCCGGCGGGCCGACCACGTTCAAGATCGAGGGCGTGTTTCAGTTGCTGGACGGTTGCGAGGTGACATTGCTGTCGCCGCAGACGATCAATGCCCAGGCCAAGAAGCACAACTTTGAGCTGCCGGGCACGCTGAACAAGTATCAGCATGAGGCTTACAAAGCGGCCTGCTCGGCTTTGATGAAGAAGTAACTCAGGCCTGAGCAGTACGCCGATCTTCCCGTGGACACCGGGCAAACTTCGCCCGGTAGCTGCGGGTGAAATACGACGGTGATTCAAACCCGCAGGCAATGCTGACTTCCAGCACGCTCATGTCGGTCTGGCGCAACAGCTGCCGGGCCTTCTCCAGTCTCAAGCGCAGATAGAAATTGCTCGGCGTGTCGTTCAGGTGCAGGCGGAACAGGCGCTCCAGTTGCCGCCGCGTCACCTTGATCGACTCCGCCAGCTCCAGGGTGGTCAGCGGCGGTTCGCTGTGCTGCTCCATCTCGCCGATCACATGCACCAGCTTCTTGTTGCTGATGCCGTAACGCGTGGCGACTTCCATGCGCTGGTGGTCCTTGCGCGGACGAATCCTGCCCAATACAAACTGCTCGCTGACCTGGATCGCCAGTTGCGGGCCGTGGGCCTGGGCGATCAGGTCGAGCATCAGGTCGATGGAAGCGGTACCGCCGGCGGAGGTGATGCGCCGACGATCGATCTCGAACAGCTCCTGGGTGACGCTGAGCTGTGGATAGGATTCCTTGAAGGCGTCGATGGCTTCCCAGTGCAGGGTCAGGCGATGACCATCGAGCAGGCCCGCTTCGGCAAGGACGAAGCTGCCGGTGTCGATGGCGCCGAGGGTCACGCCTTCGTTGTCCAGCCGTCGCAGCCAGTGCTCCAGCGCCGGGGTGGCGAATTTCAGCGGCTCGAACCCGGCGACCACCAGCAGCGTCGCCCCTTTCTTCAGCGGCTCCAGCGCCGCATCGGCGTTGACCGACATCCCGTTGCTCGCCAGCACCGCCCCGCCATCGGCACTCAAGACGTGCCAGCGATACAGCTCGCCGCGAAAGCGGTTGGCCACCCGCAGCGGTTCGATCGCAGAGATGAAACCGATGGCGGAAAAACCCGGCATCAACAGAAAGTAAAAATCCTGGGACATGGTGCGCACTCGGTCAGCGGGTAGCGTGCAACGTTGATACGCCGTTTGCCGTCGGCGTTCAAGAGCACAGGTCGCTACAGTGCAAGAGCCAGTCGCCGCAGTGCGTTTTCACAGGGGCATTGCTGCGTAACTTGGCATCACCGGCGCGACAGACGCCGGGACCCACAATAACGACCTGCCGAGGAACCCGACATGAAACGACTGATCAGCAGCTGTGTTCTCGCACTCAGCGGTACCGCGTTTTTAAGCGCCAGTGTCATGGCGGCCGAACCTGCGTCGTGCCAGAACGTGCGAATGGGCGTGGTGAACTGGACCGACGTGATCGCCACCAGCGCCATGACCCAGGTTCTGCTCGACGGCCTCGGCTACAGCACCAAACAGACCAGCGCCTCCCAGCAAATTATTTTCGCCGGCATCCGCGACCAGCGTCTGGACCTGTTCCTCGGCTACTGGAACCCGCTGATGACCCAGACCATCACCCCGTTCGTCGACGCCAATCAGGTCAAGGTTCTTCCGGCGCCGAGCCTGAAAGATGCCCGCGCCACCCTCGCCGTGCCGACCTATCTGGCGGACAAGGGCCTGAAAACCTTCGCCGACATCGCCAGGTTCGAGAAAGAACTGGGCGGCAAGATCTACGGCATCGAGCCAGGCTCGGGTGCCAACACCCAGATCAAGGCGATGATTGCCAAGAATCAATTTGGCCTCGGCAAGTTCCAGCTCGTGGAATCGAGTGAGGCCGGCATGCTCGCCGCCGTCGACCGCGCCGTGCGCCGCAAGGAAGCCGTGGTGTTCTTCGGCTGGGCGCCGCACCCGATGAACGTCAATGTGCAGATGACTTATCTGACCGGCAGCGACGACGCCCTCGGCCCGAACGAAGGCATGGCCACCGTGTGGACCGTCACCGCGCCGAAATACGCCGAACAATGCCCGAACGTCGGCCGCCTGCTGAGCAACCTGACGTTCACCGCCGAAGACGAGAGCCGGATGATGCAGCCGCTGCTCGATCACAAGGACGCTTTCGAATCGGCCAAGCAATGGCTCAAGGATCACCCGCAGGACAAACAGCGCTGGCTCGAAGGCGTCACCACTTTCGATGGCAAACCGGCGGCTGAAAACCTCCAGCTCACCAGCAAATAAACCGCAACGAACGAACCACTTCGCAGCCCGCCCCGGGCTGCGGACAGACCCATCACGCCTGAAGGAAAACGCACCATGAACCACGACGTCATCATCACCTGCGCACTCACCGGTGCTGGCGACACGACCGCCAAGAGCCCTCATGTGCCGGTCACCCCGAAACAGATCGCCGCAGCCGCGGTGGAAGCGGCCAAGGCCGGCGCCACGGTCGTGCACTGCCACGTCCGCGACCCGCAGACCGGCAAGTTCAGTCGTGACGTGGCGCTGTACCGCGAAGTCATGGAGCGCATCCGCGAAGCCGACGTCGACATCATCGTCAACCTCACCGCCGGCATGGGTGGCGACCTGGAAATCGGCCCGGGCGAGAACCCGATGGAGTTCGGCCCGAACACCGATCTGGTCGGCCCGCTGACCCGTCTGGCCCACGTCGAAGAGCTGCTGCCGGAAATCTGCACGCTGGATTGCGGCACCCTGAACTTCGGCGACGGCGACACCATTTACGTCTCCACCCCGGCGCAACTGCGCGCCGGCGCCAAGCGCATCACCGAATTGGGCGTGAAGGCGGAGCTGGAGATTTTCGACACCGGTCACCTGTGGTTCGCCAAACAGATGATCAAGGAAGGCCTGCTCGACAACCCGCTGTTCCAGCTGTGCCTGGGCATCCCGTGGGGCGCGCCGGCCGACACCACCACCATGAAAGCCATGGTCGACAACCTCCCCGCCGACGCCGTGTGGGCCGGCTTCGGCATCGGCCGGATGCAGATGCCGATGGCCGCACAAGCGGTGCTGCTTGGCGGCAACGTGCGGGTCGGTCTGGAAGATAACCTGTGGCTGGACAAAGGCGTGCTGGCGACCAACGGCCAACTGGTCGAACGCGCCAGCGAGATCCTCAGCCGCCTCGGCGCCCGGGTGCTGACCCCGGCGGAAGGTCGCAAGAAGATGGGCCTGACCCAGCGCGGCTGACGGCCACACATCAAACCCTGTGGGAGCGAGCTTGCTCGCGAAGAGGCCGGTACATCCGAAGCATCTTCATCAGCAGTGCCGCCGCTTTCGCGAGCAAGCTCGCTCCCACAGGGAATCACCGAATTCTCCTAGGAAATCACCATGAGCTTTATCACCGAAATCAAAACCTTCGCAGCACTGGGCAGCGGCGTCATCGGCAGCGGCTGGGTCGCCCGCGCCCTCGCCCATGGCCTCGACGTGGTGGCCTGGGACCCGGCGCCGGGTGCCGAAGCGGCCCTGCGCAAACGCGTGGCCAATGCCTGGGACGCGCTGGAGAAAAACGGCCTGGCGCCGGGTGCTTCGCAGGATCGCCTGCGTTTTGTGACGACCATTGAAGAGTGCGTGCGCGATGCGGATTTCATCCAGGAAAGCGCCCCGGAACGCCTTGAACTGAAACTGGAGCTGCACAGCAAGATCAGCGCGGCGGCCAAGCCGAATGCGCTGATCGGTTCCAGCACTTCCGGCCTGTTGCCAAGCGAGTTTTACGAGAGCTCGACCCACCCGGAACGTTGCGTGGTCGGTCACCCGTTCAACCCGGTTTACCTGTTGCCGCTGGTGGAAGTGGTCGGCGGCAAGAACACCGCGCCGGAAGCGGTTCAAGCGGCGATGAAAGTCTACGAATCCCTCGGCATGCGCCCGCTGCATGTGCGCAAGGAAGTGCCGGGCTTCATCGCCGACCGCCTACTCGAAGCGCTGTGGCGCGAGGCGCTGCACCTGGTCAACGACGGTGTGGCGACCACCGGTGAAATCGACGATGCGATCCGCTTTGGCGCCGGCCTGCGCTGGTCGTTCATGGGTACGTTTTTGACTTACACCCTGGCCGGTGGCGATGCCGGCATGCGCCACTTCATGTCGCAGTTCGGACCGGCGTTGCAGTTGCCGTGGACGTATCTGCCGGCACCGGAACTGACCGACAAATTGATCGACGATGTGGTGGATGGCACCAGCGATCAACTGGGGCGGCACAGTATTTCAGCGCTGGAGCGCTATCGTGATGATTGTTTGCTGGCGGTGCTTGAGGCGGTGAAGACCACCAAAGAAAAGCATGGAATGAGTTTCAGCGAGTGATGTGTCTGGCTTGAGACCGCTGCCCTCACCCTAGCCCTCTCCCAGTGGGAGAGGGGACTGACCGAGGTGAATGTACGAGCTACACCGACCTGAACGACCGAGCCGAACACAAGCTTTGAAAAGCCCCCGATCTGCTCCCTTTCCCCTCTCCCCCTTGGGGAGAGGGCTGGGGTGAGGGGTGGCTTTTGATCTTGATGACCATTCAACTGCCGGAACCAACATCATGCCCACCCTCACCACCTACCAGACCCGCATCATCCCCGACTGGGTCGACTACAACGGCCACCTGCGCGACGCCTTCTATCTGTTGATCTTCAGCTACGCCACCGACGCCCTGATGGACCGCCTCGGCATGGACAGCAATAACCGCGAAGCCAGCGGTAACTCACTGTTCACCCTCGAACTGCACCTCAACTATCTGCACGAAGTGAAGCTCGACGCCGAAGTCGAAGTGCGCACGCAGATCATCGGTCACGACCAGAAACGCCTGCACCTCTATCACAGCCTGCACCTGGCCGGCGGTGACAAGGAACTGGCCGGCAACGAACAGATGCTGCTCCACGTCGACCTCGCCGGGCCGCGTTCCGCACCGTTTACCCCGGACACCTTGGGCCGCCTGCAAGCCATCGTCGCCGAGCAGGCCGACCTTCCCGCCCCGGCTTACATCGGCCGGGTCATCGCCCTGCCCCCAGCCCGGTAAATCCATCCATCGCAAGGAGCCGTCATGCAAACCGCCGCCGCAGTTGCCGATTTCCGTACTTATCCGTTGATCAGCGCGCTGAACGGCGTGCAGAACCTGGCGGATCGTGTCCTGATCGAATGGGCCGACGGGCGCGTCAGCCCGTTTCACCACGTGTGGTTGCGGGACAACTGCCCGTGTCCGCAGTGCGTCTACAGCGTTACCCGTGAGCAAGTGTTCGAGATTGTCGATGCGGCGCCGGATCTTTCGCCTGCCGCCGCGCATATCGACACCGATGGCTGCCTGCGCATCGACTGGCAGGACGGCCACCTGAGTCGCTTCGATGCAGGCTGGTTGCGGGCCCACGCCTATGACGAAGAATCCCGTGCCGAGCGCCTCGCCACCAAGCCGAAACCTTTCCTGTGGCACAGCGATTTGCAGTTGCCGGTGTTCGACTATTCAGCGCTGATGAACGACAACGCCGCACTGCTGCAATGGTTGCTGGCGGTACGCGACATCGGCCTGACCCAGGTCCGCGGCGTGCCCACCGAACCCGGCTCGCTGAAGCTGATCGCCCAGCGCATTTCGTTCATTCGCGAGAGCAATTTCGGCGTCCTGTTCAACGTGCAATCCAAGGCCGACGCCGACAGCAATGCCTACACCGCATTCAACCTGCCATTGCACACCGACCTGCCGACCCGCGAGCTGCAACCGGGGCTGCAATTTCTGCATTGCCTGGTGAACGACGCCGAGGGTGGCGAGAGTATTTTCGTCGACGGTTTTGCGATTGCCGAAGCGTTGCGCCAGGAAGATCCCGCGTCGTTCAAGGCGCTGTGCGAGATCCCGGTGGAGTTTCGCAACAAGGACCGCCACAGCGACTATCGCTGCCTCGCGCCGATCATTGCCCTGGATGCGCTAGGCCGGGTTGCGGAAATCCGCATGGCCAACTTTCTGCGCGGTGCATTCGACACGTCCGTGGAGCAAATGCCGCTGCTGTATCGAGCCTATCGGCGCTTCATCGCCATGACCCGCGAGCCGCGTTTCCGGGTGATGCAGCGGCTCAATCCCGGCGAGTTGTGGTGCTTCGACAACCGCCGCACCCTGCATGCGCGCAACGCCTTCGACCCGACCACCGGGGCCCGGCATTTTCAGGGCTGCTACATCGACCGGGACGAGTTGCTGTCACGGATTCTGGTGTTGCAGCGCTAGACCGCGCCAGCGTTATTGCAGGCAAAAAAAGCCCCGATACAAGCCGTGACAGGATCGGGGCGAGGGTACTGTTGAGGAGCTGCCATGCCGAGGGTGACCAAACCTTCGTGAAGCGAGCTGGGTCCAGTGTGCCCACTCCCCTGGCCGGCGAGTTAGCCGAAAACGACATGCTCATAGCCAATGTGGACACTGCGACAAATCGCCCTTGCCGTGCCTGTACAGGCCTACCAGAATCGAGTCACGACCTCCGTTGCCAAAGAAGGATTCGCGTCATGATGTATGCCGATTTGATCGATCAGGAAGACCTGTTGGGCCAACTCAAGTCGTTGGGATTCGAAGTACCGTCAGGCTCCACGGCCCAGCAGGCCTGCGAGTGCGCCGTGCGCGGTCTGGACGATGTGCGGGCCAACACGCTGCGCACCATGGTCAAGCAGATGTACACCAGCAGCGCGAGCATCCAGCCGATCGTGCGTGAAGCCATCGACAAGCAGTTGCTGCCGGCCCTGGCGCAGTATCAACAGACCCGCGCCTGATACCTGACCGAAGAAAAAGATCGCAGTCTGCGACAGTGCCTTTCCTGAAGGCGCTGTCGCAGGCTGCGATCTTTCGTTTTAGAGACGCACGCTGGCGAAGGTCGACTCGTTGCGCGCCTGGCTCAGCGCCGACATCGGCCCGGACAGCGGCGACATCACGATGGCCTGCGGCAGCGGCAGCATCGCCACCTGCTGGGTGGTGTTGGAACCGACGCGCTCGTCACGCGGCGGAATGCCGAAGTATTCGCGGTAGCACTTGGAGAAGTGCGGCGTTGACACGAAGCCGCAGACCGACGCCACTTCGATGATCGACATCGGCGTCTGCTTGAGCAGTTGCCGGGCACGGATCAAACGCAGCTTGAGGTAGTAACGCGACGGCGAGCAGTGCAGGTATTTCTGGAACAGACGCTCGAGCTGGCGACGGGACACGGCGACGTACACCGCCAGTTCGTCGAGGTCGATCGGCTCTTCCAGGTTGGCTTCCATCAGCGCGACGATTTCCTGCAGTTTCGGCTGGTTGGTGCCGAGCATGTGCTTGAGCGGCACGCGCTGGTGATCCTGCTCGTTGCGGATACGCTCGTAGACGAACATTTCCGAGATCGCGGCGGACAGTTCACGGCCGTGATCGCGGCTGATCAGGTGCAGCATCATGTCCAGCGGCGCAGTGCCGCCGGAGCTGGTGAAACGGTTGCGGTCGAGGGTGAACAGACGGGTGCTCATCGCCACGCGCGGGAAAGCTTCCTGCATCGCTGCCAGACATTCCCAGTGCACGCTGCAATCGAAGCCGTCGAGCAGACCGGCGCAGGCCAGGGCCCAACTGCCGGTGCACACGGCGCCGAGGCGACGGGACTGGCGCGCCTGACTTTGCAGCCACGAGACGTGTTCACGGGTAACGGTGCGTTGAATGCCGATCCCGCCGCACACGATGATGGTGTCGAGGGCCGGGGCTTTGTGCATGGAGGCGTCGGGGGTGATCTGCAGACCGTCACTGGCCCAGACCTGGCCACCGTCGACGGTGAGGGTGGTCCAGCGATACAGCTCGCGACCGGACAACTGGTTGGCCATGCGCAGCGGTTCGACTGCGGAAGCCAGGGAAATCAGCGTGAAATTGTCCAGCAGCAGAAAGCCGATGGATTGAGGCGCACGGTTCTGGGGTTGAGCCCCGGAGTTGAACGACGTCATCGCGGTATCTCCTCACACAAAGCAGGTGATGGCCTCAGGCGGAGGCTCTTGTTATTGCCATCGTTCTCTTGCGTGAGACGGGGCTTTGTTATGACAGAGCAATTGCCATGCCTAAAATTGAATGGCTGTTCAATAACTCCTGAAAACGACGTCGCGACGCGTCTATACAAGCCGTCCGACGAAAGGTTGTTCGAAGTGCCATCAGCGGCGGTGAAAGCCCTGCCCCGGCGTGCGTGAGCAGATCGGTAGCACTTGTGGGAACAGGGCTGCGGGGGATTGTCCTACAGTGTCACCGCTGGCACGGATGACGGACGGTAGCCGGTGCGAATCCGGGCATGTTGGTGGGAAACACTCTTATCTGATTGCGACGCGCCAAAAGGTGGCGCGTTTTATTGTCGATGCTCACTTGGTGCGCAGTTTTGACTGGTCCGGCGCTGTCGGCGTATCAGCACTCGACCGCGCTGACCGCCAATCCACCGCGTGAAGTCTCTTTATATTTGTCATGCATGTCGGCGCCGGTATCGCGCATGGTGCGGATCACCCGGTCCAGCGAAATAAAGTGCTGGCCATCGCCGCGCAAGGCCATCTGCGCTGCGTTGATCGCCTTCACCGCCGCAATCGCGTTGCGCTCGATGCATGGCACTTGGACCAGACCGCCCACCGGATCGCAGGTCAAACCGAGGTTGTGCTCCAGGCCGATCTCCGCCGCGTTGCACAATTGCTCCGGGCTTGCTCCAAGGATTTCCGCCAACCCCGCCGCCGCCATTGCACAGGCCGAACCGACCTCACCCTGACAACCGACTTCGGCGCCGGAGATCGAAGCGTTCTTCTTGCACAGAATCCCCACCGCCGCCGCGCCGAGGAAATAATCGACCACGTTGGCGTCGGTCACCGCCTCGCTGAATTTCATGAAGTAGTGCAGCACCGCCGGAATGATCCCGGCCGCGCCGTTGGTCGGTGCCGTGACCATGCGCCCGCCGGCCGCGTTCTCTTCGTTCACCGCCAGGGCGAACAGGTTGACCCACTCCATGGCGCTGAGGGTCGAGCCGATCACGTTGGGCTTGTTCAATTCCTGAAGACTGCGGTGCAACTTGGCCGCACGCCGGCGCACATTGAGGCCGCCGGGCAAGATGCCTTCGTGCTTGAGGCCCTGCTCGACACAATCCTGCATCGCCCGCCAGAGTTTCATCAGCCCGGCGCGGATTTCCTCTTCGCTGCGCCAGACTTTCTCGTTGGCCATCATCAGTTCGGCCACGCGCAGGTTGTTCTGCTTGCACAGCTCCAGCAGCTCGACCGCACTGGAGAAGTCATAGGGCAATTCGGTGCGATCCAGATCCACCACACCGCTGGACGCCTGCGCTTCATCGACGACAAAACCGCCGCCGACCGAATAGTAGGTGTCGCGATGAATCTCGCCGTGATCGCCTTCGGCAACCAGGGTCATGGCGTTGGGGTGGAACGGCAGGTTCTCGTCGATCAGGCGCATGTCGCGGGCCCATATAAAAGGCACCGACAAACGACCATCCAGTAAAAGGGTGTGAGTTTCGCGCAGAGCCTGGATCCGCGGGCCGATCTGCGACGGGTCGATTGCGTCCGGCCACTCGCCCATCAGGCCCATGATCACCGCATTGTCGCTGCCGTGACCGACACCGGTGGCCGACAGCGAACCGAACAGCTGCACCTCGATCCGCCGCACTTGTTCCAGCAGAAATCTGTCGCGCAGCGACTCGACGAACAGCGCCGCGGCGCGCATCGGCCCGACGGTGTGAGAACTGGAGGGACCAATGCCGATTTTGAACAGGTCGAAAACGCTGATAGCCATTGATGCAGAGCTCCTGAGAGTGCCGGTCCGGGGCGTGAAGCGCCCGCTGGCGGAGCTGCTACGCTCAAGCTGCGATCCGCCGGAATGCCCGCATCATCAGGCTTTTCCCGGGTCGCACGGCGTCTGACACCGACGCACTCATGCCCACGAACGCCGTGCCGGTTTTCGCCCGTGTTTTCGCCGTTTTTATGCGGTTCAGATGGCCAAACAGGGCTGAAAAAAGCTGTAAACGACGTCACTGACACTGGATGCGACCATCCCTGTACTGGATACGACGCACCCTGTAGGCGTCAGATTTTCACTGGTACATGATCGTATCGACTCGATTGCAAGGCGCCGTGACAGAGCTGTCTCCAGAACGCCATCCAACCGCAACCTATAAGTGCGGTGGTCCAGTCGGAACACTGCCAAAAAAAACACCAAGGAGTCCATCCATGAAAGGTTCCCCGTCGTTGTTGTTGGCCGCCATGCTGAGTCTGCCGTTACTGGCTCAAGCCGCAGAACCGGCGCAGTGCAGTACCGTTAACTTCTCCGATGTCGGCTGGACCGACATCACCGCAACAACCGCGACCACCAGCGTGGTGCTCGACGCCCTCGGCTACAAGACCAAGACCACCATGATTTCCGTGCCCGTGACCTACAAGTCGCTGGCCGACGGCAAGAACATGGACGTGTTCCTCGGCAACTGGATGCCGACCATGGAAAACGACATCAAGGCCTACCGTGATGCCGGCACCGTGGAAGTGGTGCGCACCAACCTCAAGGGCGCCAAATACACCCTCGCCGTACCGCAGGCGCTGTACGACAAAGGCCTGCATGACTTCGCCGACATCGCCAAATTCAAGAAAGAACTCGACGGCAAGATCTACGGCATCGAGCCTGGCAACGACGGCAACCGCCTGATCCAGAGCATGATCGACAAGAACGCCTTCGGCCTGAAAGACGCCGGCTTCAAGGTCGTCGAATCGTCCGAGGCGGGCATGCTCTCGCAGGTCGACCGTGCGCAGAAACGCGACACCGCGGTGGTGTTCCTCGGCTGGGCGCCGCACCCGATGAACAAGCGCTTCAAGATTCAATACCTGACCGGCGGCGACGACTTCTTCGGCCCGGATTTCGGCGCGGCCACCGTCGCGACCAACACCCGCAAGGGCTACGTCGAGGAATGCAGCAACGTCGGTCAGTTGCTGAAAAATCTGGAGTTCACCGTCGACATGGAAAGCACCCTGATGGGCAACATCCTCGACGACAAGATGAAGCCTGAAGCGGCCGCCAAGGCCTGGCTGAAAAAGAATCCACAGGTGCTCGATACCTGGCTCGCTGGCGTGACCACCATTGACGGTAAACCTGGCCTGGAGGCCGTGAAAGCCAAGCTGAATCAGTAATCGCTTATGCCGGGCGGGCCAGTCCCGCCCGGGCTGTTATTTCCTTGCATGCGGACGTTCACTACCATGCTGATTGATCAGAAAATCCCTTTAGGCCAGTACATCGCGGGCTTCGTTGAATGGTTGACGCAACACGGCGCCAGCACCTTCGACGCAATCGCCGTGACCCTGGAAACGATGATCCACGGCGTGACGTTTGCGCTGACCTGGTTCAACCCGCTGGTGTTGATCGGCCTCATCGCTCTGCTCGCGCACTTCATTCAACGCAAATGGGGCCTGACCGCCTTCGTGATCGCCTCCTTTCTGCTGATCCTCAATCTGGGGTACTGGCAGGAAACCATGGAAACCCTCGCCCAGGTCATGTTCGCGACCCTGGTCTGCGTGGTCATCGGCGTGCCGCTGGGCATCGTCGCCGCGCACAAACCGATGTTCTACACTTTGATGAGGCCGGTGCTCGATCTGATGCAGACCGTACCGACCTTCGTTTACCTCATTCCTACCCTGACCCTCTTCGGGCTGGGCGTGGTTCCGGGCCTGATCTCCACGGTGGTGTTCGCCATCGCTGCGCCGATCCGCCTGACCTACCTGGGCATCCGCGATGTCCCGGAAGAACTGATGGACGCCGGCAAGGCCTTCGGCTGCTCGCGTCGCCAACTGCTTTCACGGATCGAACTGCCCCACGCCATGCCGAGCATCGCAGCCGGCATCACCCAGTGCATCATGCTGTCGCTGTCGATGGTGGTGATCGCGGCACTGGTGGGCGCCGACGGACTCGGCAAACCGGTGGTCAACGCACTGAACACTGCTGATATCGCCCTCGGCTTCGAAGCGGGCCTGGCGATCGTACTGCTGGCGATCATGCTCGACCGTATCTGCAAACAACCCGACGCCAAAGTAGGGGGTGACGCATGAGCATAATCCGCTTCGACAACGTAGACGTTATCTTCGCCAAGGATCCACGCGAGGCACTCAAGCTGCTGGATCAGGGCATGACCCGTAACGAGATCCTGAAAAAGACCGGGCAGATTGTCGGCGTTGAAAAGGCCAGCCTGGATATCGAGAAAGGTGAAATCTGCGTACTGATGGGCCTGTCCGGCTCCGGCAAATCCAGCCTGTTGCGCTGCATCAACGGCCTCAACACCGTGAGCCGCGGCAAGCTGTTCGTCGAGCACGAAGGCAAACAGATCGACATCGCGTCCTGCAGCCCGGCCGAACTGAAGATGATGCGCACCAAGCGCATTGCCATGGTGTTCCAGAAATTCGCTCTGATGCCCTGGTTGACCGTGCGCGAGAACATCAGCTTCGGTCTGGAAATGCAGGGCCGTCCCGAGAAAGAACGCCGCAAACTGGTGGATGACAAACTTGAGCTGGTGGGCCTGACCCAGTGGCGCAACAAGAAACCCAACGAACTGTCCGGCGGCATGCAACAGCGTGTGGGCCTGGCCCGCGCCCTGGCGATGGACGCCGACATTCTGCTGATGGACGAACCGTTCTCGGCCCTCGACCCGCTGATCCGCCAGGGCCTGCAGGACGAATTGCTGGAACTGCAACGCAAGTTGAGCAAGACCATCGTGTTCGTGAGCCACGACCTTGACGAGGCGCTCAAACTCGGCAGCCGCATCGCGATCATGAAAGACGGCCGGATCATCCAGTACAGCGTGCCGGAAGAGATCGTGCTCAACCCTGCGGACGACTACGTGCGCACCTTCGTCGCCCACACCAATCCGCTGAACGTGCTCTGCGGTCGCAGCCTGATGCGCACCCTGGACAACTGCAAACGCATCAACGGTTCGGTGTGCCTCGATCCGGGCGGCGACTCATGGCTGGACCTGGCCGAAGGCAACACCATCAAGGGTGCACGCAAGAACGGCTCGGTACTCGACCTGCAGAACTGGGTACCGGGGCAAGCGGTGGAAGGTCTCGATCGTCGTCCGACGCTGGTGGACTCGAACATCGGCATGCGTGACGCGTTGCAGATCCGTTACCAGACCGGCAACAAGCTGGTGCTGCACGACAACAACCATGTGGTGGGGATTCTCGGGGACAGCGAGCTGTATCACGCGCTGCTCGGGAAGAACCTGGGGTAAAGAGAGCAGACACAAAAACGCCGCGAGAGGATCGCGGCGTTTTTGTTTTCATCATTCCCACGCAGAACGTGGGAATGAACAATCGCTTTTAGCTGTACACCCGGCCAAGGAGCTGCCGATGGCTTTCAAACTGATCGAGCACATCGCGTGTGATCTGATCCTGCGTGAAGCCCATCAGGTCGTAATCCTGGCTGCCGTTGTGCAGGTACACCTCGGCGCGGTAGTAACGCTGGCGCGCTTCATCGGACTGGGCCGATTCGGTCGGGGTCGCCAGGTAGCCGTCCAGGCTCACTTCGTAGACAAAAGGGTTGCCCTCTTCCATCTCGACGCGCACGCCCATGCAACGCTTGGATTTACCCAGCAGCGTCTGCACTTCCAGGCCTTGGGCACGCAGCTGTGCAGCCGCATCGTCCAGCGCCGGAGTGACGTGTTTGTCCATGAAGCGCTGCACCACCGACTGGCTCGGTTGCAGGTCCAGTTGAGTCAGGCGCTCGCTGAAACCACGACGACCGCGCTCAGCCAGTTGCGCTTGCTCCTGTTCGATCTGCATGTCCTGGCGCATCGCCTTGTGCAGGCCGAACATGAAGCACACCAGCACCACCGAGAACGGCAGACCGGCCAGCACCACCATGGTTTGCATGGCTTCGAAGTTACCGGCGAACAGCAGGCCGATGGTCACCAGGGTGATCACGACCGACCAGAAGATCCGCAACCAGTGCGGCGCGTCTTCATCAACGGTGCCGCCCTTGCAGGAAAGGTTGGCCATCATCACCGCGCCGGAGTCGGCCGGGGTCAGGAACAGCACGAAACCTACGAAGATCGACACACCGATGACGACTTTCGACGCCGGGTAGTGTTCCAGCAACTGATAGATCGCCATCGACGGCTGTTCCAGCGCCGTCTTGCCGAGTTCCACCGCACCGTGGTTCATCACCAGGTCCAGTGCCGAGTTACCGAAAATCGACAGCCACGCCAGGGTGAAACCCAGCGGAATCAGCAGCACGCCGGCCACCAGTTCACGCACGGTACGACCACGGGAAATACGTGCGATGAACATGCCTACGAATGGGGCCCAGGAAATCCACCATGCCCAGTAGAACAGAGTCCACAGGCCCAGCCAGCGGTCGGACTTGGCACTGTCGCCTTCATAGACGTACAGGTCGAAGGTCTTCATGACCACGCCGTTGAGGTAGTCGCCGATGTTCTGCACGAAGCCGTTGAGCAGGTGCAGGGTCGGGCCGAACAGCAGGACGAAAATCAACAGGCCGCTGAACAGAATGATGTTGAGGTTGGACAGACGACGGATGCCGTTTTCCACACCGGACACGGCAGCGATGGTCGCCACGGTGCTCATCACGATGATCACGATCAGCAGGTTGGTGTTGCTGTGCTCCATGCCGAACAGGTTTTCCAGGCCCGAGGACACTTGCAGCGAGCCGATCCCCAGGTTGGTCACCAGACCCAGCAGGGTCACGAACATGCCGAAGCCGTCTACCGCATGACCGGCTGCGCCCTTCACCCAACGCTCGCCCACCAGCGGGTACAGCGCCGAACGCAGTGCCAGCGGCTGGTTGTGACGGTAAGCGAAATAAGCCACGGCCAGACCGACCAGCGCGTAGATCGCCCAGCCGTGCAGGCCCCAGTGCAGGAAGGTCAGCTGGACAGCCTGACGTGCCGCCAGGTTGGTGGCCGATGCGCCTTCCGGCGGGTTGAAGTAGTGATCCAGCGGCTCGGACGCGCCGAAGTACAGCAGCGAAATACCGATACCCGACGAGAACAGCATCCCCGCCCAGGCGCCGTAGCTGAAATCAGGGGTGTCGTCCTTGCTACCCAGTTTGAGTTTGCCGTAGGAGGAAAACGCCAGGCCCACCACGAAAACGAGGTAAGCGGCGATCACCACCATGTAGTACCAGCCGAAGCTGCGGGACAACCAGGCCTGAGCCACTCCCAACATTCTGCCGGCCTCTTGCGGGGCGATGATCAGAATGGCGGTCAACAACAGAATCAGCACGGTAGAGGTGTAGAACACCCAACCGTTGACCGTCACCTTCTCGGGCGGGGTCTTTATAAGCGAGGCAGAACTCATGGCACAAATGCTCCAGGCAGTGCGAGAGAAGAACACAAGGCAACACGGAACCCGACCAATCGGTTAGTTGGCAGCCGACCGGCGGGTGATATAAAGACACCCCGAAAAAAGCCCGAACCTGCAGAGATGGCACCGCGAATCGCCGTCGTGGCCGAGGTCCGGACGTTCATCCGAAACCTGGCCTCGAGCGTCTTGCCCATTCAACACGTCCATCGAACGTCGAACCGCGCCTTGCCCCGCGCAGGTTTCGAGCATTTTCGGATGTCGGTTTATCGCCACTTACTCGTAGGAAAAATCTGTAGGCAGCGACGATTTGTCGCAGATCTTATTCTTTGTTGATTGAACGTTCAATCAAAACAAAATAGACTGGCCCTCAATCCGATCGACGTTTATCGCCCGTCGGAAGGCCTAAGGAGATGTGCAAGATGCCCAAGGTCGGTATGCAACCCATCCGCCGCCAACAACTGATCGAAGCCACTTTGCAGGCGGTCGATCAGGTCGGAATGGGGGACGCCAGCATTGCGCTGATCGCCCGTCTGGCCGGTGTCTCGAATGGCATCATCAGTCACTATTTTCAGGACAAGAACGGCCTGATTGCCGCCACGATGCGGTATCTGATGAGCGTCCTCAGCGAGAACGTCACCGCGCGCCGTCAGGCGCTGGCAGACAGCAGCCCCCGGGCGCATCTGCAGGTGATCATCGAAGGCAACTTCGACGCCAGCCAGGTCAATGGCCCGGCAATGAAAACCTGGCTGGCCTTCTGGGCCACCAGCATGCACCAGCCGTCTTTGCACAGGTTGCAGCGGATCAACGATCACCGTCTGTATTCCAACCTGTGCTGCGAGTTCCGCCGTGTGTTGCCGCTCGAAGATGCGCGCACCGCCGCCCGTGGACTGGCAGCTCTCATCGACGGCTTGTGGTTGCGCGGCGCGCTGTCGGGAGACGCTTTCGACACTGCGCAGGCGCAACAGATCGCTTACGAATACATGGATTTCCAATTGGCCAAGAAGGTGAGCTAGAGCACACAGAAAACGCTCGGCCCCTGAACGCCACCGCAGCCTGATCGCGGTGGTCAACGCCAACCACTAATGCACTTGCGAGGACACTATGGCCCGTTTCGAACTGCAAAAACTCTACATCGATGGCGCGTACTCCGACGCCGGCAGCGATGCCACCTTCGAAGCCATCAACCCGGCTAACGGTGAAGTCCTCGCACAAGTGCAACGTGCGACCAAGGAAGACGTCGAGCGCGCTGTCGTCAGCGCCGAAAAAGGCCAGAAAATCTGGGCTGCGATGACCGCCATGGAGCGTTCGCGCATCCTGCGTCGCGCCGTCGACATCCTGCGCGAGCGCAACGATGAACTGGCTGCCCTGGAAACCCTGGACACCGGTAAAGCCTTCTCCGAAACCAAGTACGTCGACATCGTCACCGGCGCCGACGTGCTGGAATACTACGCAGGCCTGGTACCCGCCATTGAAGGCGAGCAGATCCCGCTGCGTGACACCGCATTCGTCTACACCCGTCGCGAGCCGCTGGGCGTTGTCGCCGGTATCGGCGCGTGGAACTACCCGATCCAGATCGCCCTGTGGAAATCCGCTCCAGCCCTGGCGGCCGGTAACGCGATGATCTTCAAGCCAAGCGAAGTCACCTCGCTGACCACCCTGAAACTGGCCGAGATCTACACCGAAGCCGGCGTTCCGAACGGCGTGTTCAACGTCCTGACCGGCAGCGGCCGTGAAGTCGGCACCTGGCTGACCGAGCACCCACGCATCGAGAAAATCTCCTTCACCGGCGGCACCGACACCGGCAAGAAGGTCATGGCCAGCGCTTCGGCTTCGTCGCTGAAAGACGTGACCATGGAACTGGGCGGCAAGTCTCCGCTGATCATCTGCGACGACGCCGACCTGGATCGCGCCGCCGACACCGCCATGATGGCCAACTTCTACAGCTCCGGTCAGGTCTGCACCAACGGCACTCGCGTGTTCGTGCCGGCGCACCTGAAAGCCGCTTTCGAAGCCAAGATCGTCGAGCGCGTTGCGCGCATCCGCGTTGGCAACCCGGAAGACGAAAACACCAACTTCGGCCCGCTGGTCAGCTTCGCGCACATGGAAAACGTGCTGGGCTACATCGCCAAGGGTAAAGAAGAAGGCGCCCGCGTTCTGTGCGGCGGCGAGCGCATGACCGACGGCGAATTCGCCAAGGGCGCGTTCGTCGCACCGACCGTGTTCACCGACTGCACCGACGACATGACCATCGTCCGTGAAGAAATCTTCGGCCCGGTCATGGCGATCCTGACCTACGAAACCGAAGAAGAAGTGATCCGCCGCGCCAACGACACCGACTTCGGCCTGGCCGCCGGTATCGTCACCCGCGACCTGAACCGCGCCCACCGCGTAATTCATCAACTGGAAGCCGGTATCTGCTGGATCAACGCCTGGGGCGAGTCCGACGCAAAAATGCCGGTTGGCGGTTACAAGCAGTCGGGCGTCGGCCGTGAGAACGGCATCAGCTCGCTGAACAACTTCACTCGCATCAAATCGGTACAGGTCGAGCTGGGCGATTACGTCTCGGTGTTCTAAGACCCGCCATCGTGCGCTGCCCGCGAAGCCGCCTTCGCGGGCATGTCTGATCGCCGCTCCCGCAAGGGAAGCGCCGGCTGTCTGACCTGACCAACTTTCAAAGAGGGTGCATTCAATGTCCCAGGAATTCGATTACATCATTGTGGGTGCCGGTTCTGCCGGTAACACCCTGGCGACCCGTCTGACTGAAGACGAAGGCGTCACCGTCCTGCTGCTCGAAGCGGGCGGCCCGGACTACCGCATGGACTTCCGCACGCAAATGCCAGCCGCACTGGCATTCCCGCTGCAGGGCCGTCGCTACAACTGGGCGTACGAAACCGATCCGGAACCGTACATGGACGGTCGTCGCATGGAATGCGGCCGCGGCAAGGGCCTCGGCGGCTCCTCGCTGATCAACGGCATGTGCTACATCCGCGGCAACGCGATGGACTACGACGGCTGGGCAAAACTGCCAGGCCTGGAAGACTGGACTTACCTCGACTGCCTGCCGTACTTCCGTAAAGCGGAAACCCGCGACATCGGTCCGAACGACTACCACGGTGGCGAAGGCCCGGTCAGCGTGACCACGCCGAAAGCTGGCAACAACCCGCTGTTCCACGCCATGGTTGAAGCCGGCGTGCAGGCCGGTTACCCGCGTACCGAAGACTTGAACGGCTACCAGCAGGAAGGCTTCGGCCCGATGGACCGCACCGTGACGCCGAAAGGCCGTCGTGCTTCCACCGCCCGTGGTTACCTGGACGTGGCCAAGAAGCGTTCGACCCTGACCATCGTCACTCACGCCCTGACTGACAAGGTTCTGTTCGAAGGCAAGCGCGCCATTGGCGTACGTTATCTGGTTGGCGCTGCCGAAGAGCGCGTTGAAGCCCGTGCCCGTAAAGAAGTCATCGTCTGCTCCGGCGCGATCGCTTCGCCGCAACTGCTGCAACGCTCCGGCGTCGGCCCGGCGAAACTGCTGGAAAGCCTCGACATCCCGGTCGTTCACGATCTGCCGGGCGTCGGCGAAAACCTGCAGGATCACCTTGAGCTGTACCTGCAATTCGCTTGCACCCAACCGGTCTCGCTGTACCCGTCGCTGCTCTGGTACAACCAGCCGGCCATCGGTGCCGAGTGGCTGTTCAACGGCACCGGCATCGGCGCCAGCAACCAGTTCGAAGCCGGCGGTTTCATCCGTACTCGCGAAGAGTTCGAATGGCCTAACATCCAGTACCACTTCCTGCCGGTAGCGATTAACTACAACGGCAGCAACGGTGTGCAAGAGCACGGTTTCCAGGCGCACATGGGTTCCATGCGTTCGCCGAGCCGTGGTCGCATCCAGGTCAAGTCGAAAGACCCGCGCCAGCACCCGAGCATCCTGTTCAACTACATGGCCACCGAGCAGGACTGGCAGGAATTCCGCGACGGCATCCGCCTGACCCGTGAAATCATGCAACAGCCTGCACTGGACGCTTTCCGTGGCCGCGAAATCAGCCCGGGCATCGAAGTGCAAACCGATGAGCAACTGGACAAGTTCATCCGCGAGCACGCCGAAACCGCGTTCCACCCGTCCTGCTCGTGCAAGATGGGCACCGACGAGATGGCGGTCGTGGACGGCCAGGGCCGCGTGCATGGCATGCAGGGTCTGCGCGTGGTCGATGCTTCGATCATGCCGATCATCACCACCGGCAACCTGAACGCCCCGACGATCATGATGGCCGAGAAAATCGCCGACAAGATCCGTGGCCGTCAGCCACTGCCACGCAGCAAGGCACCGTACTACGTCGCCGGCGATGCGCCGGTGAAAGGCAAGGCACTGCGTGATGTGAGTGCGGTTGCTCAGTAAGTCGTAATACCGGGCGGTGATCGTTCCCACGCAATGTGGGAACGATCAGCCGACTCAAAGCAGTAAATCCTCCTACACCCCCTCTTCACTTGATCCTACCCCGACGCAGGCCTACTCTAGTCCTCGCGCAATCGTGTCACCCCTCCCCGCCGAATCCGCTTCGCCGCTACTCCCATAACAAGGAGGTTCCCTGATGTTCGATTTCCACCCCCAGCTCAAGCAGCGCTTCGCTGCCTTGCGCACGGGCGCCGAGTTTTTTTCCTTGCGGTATGTACGCGAGTCCGGCCAGTACCTGTCGGTGCGCAAGAACGTCGCCGAACCGCCGAGCCTGAGCCGCGACGAAGGCGCGATGCTCACCGTCCGCGTCAACGGCGTCGAAGCCTACGCCGCGACCAATGACCTGTCGCAACAAGGACTGCAAGCCGCCCTCGAGCGCGCCGAACAGCAAGCCCGGCGGATCAAGCCCCACGCCCTGCTCGACCTGAGCCAGCAGCCGGTGTCCAGCGACCGCGCCGATTACTTTTCACCCAATCTCGAACAACCCTTCCCGTCCCTGAGCGAATGCTTCGAGCTGCTCGGCGCGGAATCCGCCTCGGTGCCAAAGGATGAGCGCCTGGTGAACTGGGAAGTGAGCATCGGCATCACCCACGTCGAACAGATTTACCTGAGCAGCGCCGGGGCCGAATTGCGCCAGGCCCAGCGCTTCGTCTATCCGGGTCTGGACGTCACCGCCTACGACGGCAACGACAGCCAGACTCGCAGCCTCGGCCGCGAGAACTTCGGCCAGCAGGGCGGCGCCGACGTGATCAGCCGTTGCGGCTTGATCGGCGCCGGCCCGCAAGTCGCCGATCAGGCGCTGCAACTGCTGCTCGCGCCAAATACGCCGCAAGGTCCGCGCGACCTGCTGCTGATGCCCGACCAGATGATGCTGCAGATCCACGAATCCATCGGCCACCCGCTGGAACTGGACCGGATCCTCGGCGACGAGCGCAACTACGCCGGCACCAGCTTCGTCAAAGCCTCGGATTTCGGCAGCCTGCAATACGGCTCGAAACTGCTCAACGTGACCTTCGATCCGGACATTCCCGAAGAGCTGGCGAGCTACGGCCACGATGACGACGGCTCCAAAGCCAGCAAGCAATTCCTGATTCGCGAAGGCCTGCTGGTACGGCCGTTGGGCGGTGCGCTGTCGCAGTTCCGCGCGGGCCTGGACGGTGTCGCCAACAGCCGCGCCTGCGGCTGGAACCGACCACCGATCGACCGCATGGCCAACCTCAATATCGAGCCGGGCGACCAGTCGCTGGAGCAACTGATCGGCGGCATCGAAAACGGCATCCTGATGAGCACCAACCGTTCGTGGTCGATCGACGACGCGCGGAACAAATTCCAGTTCGGCTGCGAATGGGGCCAGTTGATTGAAAACGGCGAACTCAAAGGCGTGGTGAAAAACCCGAACTACCGGGGTATTTCCGCGCACTTCTGGAAGAGCCTGCGCGCGGTCGGCAACGCCGGCACCACCAAAGTGCTGGGCACACCGAACTGCGGCAAGGGCGAACCGAACCAGGTGATCCGCGTCGGCCACGCTTCGCCGGCCTGCGTGTTCAGCAATGTTGATGTGTTTGGGGGAGACGCCTGATGAGTATTTCCAAGAGCCAGGTCGAGGCCTTCAAGGTGCTGGTCAACTGGCTGCGCGATGCCGTGCGCGAGCCGGAACAATTCACGCTGAGTTACGACGCCGAATCGTCGGCCTTCGTGCGCTTCAATCACGCGAAGGTGCGTCAGGCCGGGCAAGTGCAACAAGCCGGTATCGGCCTGAAACTGATCGACGACGGGCGCCATGCCGACCTGCACATCACCCTGTCCGGCGAACAGGCTACCGACCTGCAACGCCTCGCCGAAGGCCTGCAACAACTGCGCGAAACCCTGCCGCTGCTGCCGCAGGATCCGTACCTGCTGCTCAACCACAACGGCTGGCAGAGCCAGAATGTGCAGGAACATCCGCTGCCGGACACCGAGCAGGTGGTCGCTGAAATCGCCGAGGCGGCCGAAGGGCTGG
This sequence comes from Pseudomonas sp. GW821-FHT09C09, assembly GCF_059418105.1. Taxonomy (NCBI): domain Bacteria; kingdom Pseudomonadati; phylum Pseudomonadota; class Gammaproteobacteria; order Pseudomonadales; family Pseudomonadaceae; genus Pseudomonas; species Pseudomonas sp. GW821-FHT09C09. The sequence continues at coordinate 616,877 of NZ_JBWKPF010000003.1, read as the reverse complement.
ATCTAGTCGGCTTCTATGCCGCAGGTCCCATCAGCCGTGGTTTCGCCAGTTCTTCCGGCGCGTTCGGCTGGCATCAGGCCAACAGTTTCAACTTCGACTTCAGCCTGTTCCACGAGAACGGCGAAGCGGTGAAAGCCAGCTACGCCGGGCACGAGTGGAGCAGCGAAGGTTTCGCCAAGCGTTTCCAGCAAGCCCGCGAGCAGCTTGAGTTTCTCGGTCGTCCGTTGCGCACCCTGCCACCGGGACAATACCGCGCCTATCTGGCACCGGCAGCCCTGGAAGAAATCATGGGCATGCTGTGCTGGGGCGGTTTCTCGGCGCAGTCGATTGCCAGCAAGAGCAGCCCGTTGCAGAAGCTGTATGCCGGCGATCAGGCGTTCAGTCCGCTGGTGTCCCTCGACGAGAAAGTCAGCGGTTCGCTGAGCCCGGCGTTTTCCGGTGAAGGTTATCCGCGCAGCGATCTGCGGTTGATCATCGAAGGCAAAGCAGGTGACCAGTTGGTGGGTTCGCGCAGTGCTGCCGAATACGGCCTGACGGCCAACGGTGCCGGCGGTGGCGAATCACCGAGCGCGCTGAACATGGGTGCCGGTGATCTGCCGCAGGCCGAAATCCTCAAGCAGTTGGGCACCGGCCTGTACATCAGCAACCTGTGGTACCTGAACTTCTCCGATCAACCGGCGGCGCGCCTGACCGGCATGACCCGGTTTGCCACGTTCTGGGTCGAGAACGGCGAGATTCAGGCGCCGGTCAGCACCATGCGTTTCGACGACAGCGCTTACAGCCTGCTGGGTTCGCAGCTGGAAGCGTTGACTGCCGAGCGCGAGTTGCTGCTGTCGGCAAGCACCTACAGTCAGCGCAATACGTCGTCGGCGTTGTTGCCGGGGGCGTTGGTGAGCCGATTGACCTTGACCTTGTAAAAGCATCGCGAGCAGGCTCGCTCCCACAGGTTCGCGCAGTCCATGTGGGAGCGAGCCTGCTCGCGATGAAGTCACCCCGGATTTACTGCGCCCATCACCAGAGGTTCCATGCCCAACCGCCCGCCTCTCGACGCCATCACCGCCCGCTGGTTGCCGTGGGTCGTCGCCATCGCTTTCTTCATGCAGTCCCTCGACGGGACCATCCTCAACACCGCCCTGCCGGCCATGGCACGGGATCTGGCCGAAGACCCGCTGCGCATGCAGGGTGTGGTCATCGCCTACATGCTCACCGTGGCGTTGCTGATTCCGGCCTCGGGCTGGATCGCCGACCGCTTCGGCACCAAGAAGATCTTCTTCGGCGCGATCCTGCTGTTCAGCATCGGCTCGCTACTCTGCGCCCTGTCCAGCAGCCTGACCATGCTGGTCGGCGCCCGGGTGATTCAGGGCCTCGGCGGTGCACTGATGCTGCCGGTCGGGCGACTGGTCGTGCTGCGCGCCTACCCGCGTTCGGAGCTGGTGCGGATCATGGGTTTCATCACCATTCCCGGCCTGCTCGGCCCGCTGATCGGCCCGACCATGGGCGGCTGGATGGTGCAATACCTGACGTGGCACTGGATCTTCCTGATCAACCTGCCGGTCGGCGTCATCGGCTGCTACGCGGTGTGGAAGTTCATTCCCGACCTGCGCGGCACCGAGCGCACACGCTTCGATAGCCTGGGTTTCCTGCTGTTTGGCGCAGCGATGATTCTGATCACCATCGCCATGGAAGGCCTTGGCGAATTGCATTTGCCGCACCTGCGGGTGATGTTGCTGCTGTTCGGCGGCATGGCCTGTCTGGCGGCGTACTGGTTGCGCGCCGGGCGGGTCGAGAATCCGCTGTTCGCGCCTTCGCTGTTCAAGACCCGGACGTTTGCGGTGGGGATCATCGGCAACCTGTTCGCCCGTCTGGGCAGCGGCGCGTTACCGTTTCTGGTGCCGTTGCTGCTGCAAGTGGCGCTGGGTTATTCACCGTCGCAGGCCGGGATGAGCATGCTGCCGCTGGCCGCTGCAGCGATGTTTGCCAAGTGGATGGCGCGACCGCTGATCGAGCGTCTCGGCTATCGCATCGTGCTCACCGGCAACACGCTGGCGCTGGGGATCATGCTGGCGAGCATGGGTCTGGTCAGCGAGCAGACACCGTATTGGCTGCTGTTGGGCCTGCTGGCGATCCTCGGCGCGATCAACTCGCTGCAGTTCACCGCGATGAACACCGTGACCCTGATCGACCTCGACGACGCCAGCGCCAGCAGCGGCAACAGTCTGCTGTCGGTGGTTGCGCAGTTGTCGCTGAGCCTCGGGGTGGCCTGCGCCGGTGCCTTGCTCGGCGGCTTCACGGCGGAAATCGGCAATGATGGCGTTGAAACCGTGCTGGGCGCGTTCCAGCTGACGTTCGTCACCGTGGGTGTCATGGCGATGCTGGCGGCGACCATCTTCTCGCAACTCTCGAAAGAAGACGGGCGGCGCGTCAAACGTCCCGATGAACATCCGGACGAACACATCGAACATTAACCACTGTTCGTCCAGAACTTTCGAGGAAAGTGGCACGGGGCTGCTACACTGCGCGACATTTTGTTTTGCAGGCCAGTCCCGTGACCACCATCGCCACCGCTTTTAATACTCTGCCGCTGTCCGCCGCCATGCTGGCTAACCTCGAATCACTCGGTTATGCCCAGATGACGCCGATCCAGGCGCAGAGCTTGCCGGTGATCCTCAAGGGGATGGACCTGATCGCCCAGGCCAAGACCGGCAGCGGCAAGACCGCCGCGTTCGGCATCGGCCTGCTGAACCCGATCAATCCGCGCTACTTCGGCTGCCAGGCGCTGGTGATTTGCCCGACTCGCGAACTGGCCGACCAGGTCGCCAAGGAAATCCGTCGTCTGGCCCGCGCCGAAGACAACATCAAGGTCCTGACCCTGTGCGGCGGCGTGTCGTTCGGCCCGCAGATCGGCTCGCTGGAGCATGGCGCGCACATCATCGTCGGCACCCCGGGCCGCATCCAGCAGCACCTGCGCAAGGGTTCGCTGGTTCTCGACGGCTTGAACACGCTGATCCTCGACGAAGCCGACCGCATGCTCGACATGGGTTTCTACGACGCCATCGAAGACATCATCGAGCAGACCCCGGCCCGTCGTCAGACCCTGCTGTTCTCGGCGACCTACCCGGTGGGCATCAAGCAACTGGCGTCGAAGTTCATGCGTGATCCGCAAACGGTGAAAGCCGAAGCGTTCCACGACGACACCCAGATCGAACAACGCTTCTACGAGATTTCCCCGGAAGAGCGCATGAGCGCGGTGACCAAGGTCCTGCACCACTTCCGTCCGGCCTCCACCGTGGCGTTCTGCTTCACCAAGCAGCAAGTGCAGGAAACCGTCGATCACCTGACCTCCAAGGGCATTTCCGCCGTTGGCCTGCATGGCGATCTGGAACAGCGTGACCGCGATCAGGTACTGGCAATGTTCGCCAACCGCAGTACTTCGGTACTGGTGGCCACCGACGTTGCCGCCCGTGGTCTGGACATCGATTCGCTGGACATGGTGATCAACGTCGAGCTGGCCCGGGATTCGGAAATCCACATTCACCGCGTCGGCCGTACCGGTCGTGCCGGCGAGAAAGGCATCGCGGTCAGCCTGGTGGCGCCGTCGGAAGCGCATCGTGCGCAAGCCATCGAACAACTGCAGAAAACCCCGCTGAACTGGGATCAGGTGGACAACCTGAAATCCCAGGGCGGTGCCCCGCTGCAACCGCCGATGAGCACGCTGTGCATCGCCGGCGGGCGCAAGGACAAGGTGCGTCCGGGTGACATTCTCGGCGCACTGACCGGTGAAGCCGGGATTCCGGGCACCCAGGTCGGCAAGATCGCGATCTTCGACTTCCAGTCCTATGTGGCCGTCGAGCGCACCGTGGTCATGCAGGCGCTGCAGCGCTTGAACAACGGCAAGATCAAGGGTCGTTCGCTGCGCGTTCGGGTTTTGTAAACGATCTACCATCCAAAGTAGATCCCCTGTGGGAGCGAGCCTGCTCGCGATGGCGGACTGTCAGCCAACAACTATGTTGCATGTGCCGACCCCATCGCGAGCAGGCTCGCTCCCACATTGGTTTCCGGTGAATTTGAATTTTGTGTGAGGACACCGTTTTGCGCTCTACCGAAGTCGTGATCATTGGCGCTGGCGCCGCTGGGTTGATGTGTGCACTGACCGCCGCCGGGCGCGGGCGTCAGGTGTTGCTGCTCGACCACGCGAACAAGGCCGGCAAGAAAATCCTGATGTCCGGCGGTGGGCGCTGCAACTTCACCAATATGTACACCGAGCCGGGCAATTTCCTCTCGCAGAATCCGCACTTCTGCAAATCCGCGCTGGCCCGCTACACCCAGTGGGATTTCATCGGCATGGTCGCCAAACACGGCGTGCCGTATCACGAGAAGAAACTCGGCCAGTTGTTCTGCGATAACAAATCCAGCGACATCCTCGGCATGCTGCTGGACGAGTGCGATCAGGTCGGCGTCAACTTGCACCTGGACACCTCGATCCAGACCATCGAGAAAGTCGAGGGCGGTTATCTGCTCGACACCACCCTCGGCCAGATCCAGTGCCAGTCGCTGGTAATCGCCACCGGCGGTCTGTCGATCCCGACGCTGGGCGCGACCGGATTCGGTTACCAGGTCGCCAAGCAATTCGGCCACGACCTGCTGCCGACCCGCGCCGGCCTGGTGCCGTTCACCATCACCGATCAGCTCAAGGATCTGTGCACCGAACTGTCCGGCACCTCGGTGGATTGCCTGGTCAGCTGCAACGACCAGAGCTTTCGCGAGAACATCCTGTTCACTCACCGCGGCCTCAGCGGCCCGGCGATTCTGCAGATTTCCTCGTTCTGGGAGCCGGGCGACACCGTCGAGATCAACCTGCTGCCCGATCACGACGCCGCAAGCTGGCTGCAACAGCAGACCGCCGAGCGCCCGAACAGCGAACTGAAAACCCTGCTGGGTGAAATCTTCACCAAGAAGATGGCCAACCTGCTGGCGGACAACTGGTTCGTCTCCAAACCGATGAAGCAGTACACCCACGCCGAACTGACGGACATCGCCGAGAAACTCGGCAGCTGGAAAGTCGTCCCGGCCGGCACCGAAGGCTACCGCACCGCCGAGGTAACGCTCGGTGGCGTCGACACCCGCGAAGTGTCGTCCAAGACCATGGAATCGCTGAAAAGCCCGGGGCTCTACTTCGTTGGCGAAGTGCTGGACGTCACCGGGCATCTGGGTGGTTTCAACTTCCAATGGGCCTGGGCATCGGGTTACGCGGCGGCGCAATACGTGTGATTTGAAGGCCGTGCGGAACACTTTTTGCTGTCAGATGTGATCGGCGCCATTGCGTCGGCGTCATTACTGGCTCAATTTAGCGGCATCGCCTCGGAAGGCCTTCGCACTTCATGTCCTCGACCTCGTTTCGTCAGTCTTTGCGGCGCCTGTGGGCGCTGGATAAATTCAGCTACAGCGTGCGGGTGTTCATCGCCCTGACCGGCAGCATGGCGCTGTGCTGGTATCAGGATGAAATGGGGCTGCTGATCCCGCTGTTCCTCGGGATCATCGCCAGCGCCCTGGCCGAGACCGACGACAGTTGGCAGGGCCGCCTCAATGCCCTGGCGGTAACGCTGGTGTGTTTCAGCGTTGCGGCGCTGTCGGTGGAATTGCTGTTCCCCTATCCCATCGTGTTCGTCATCGCTTTGGCACTGGCCAGTTTCGGCCTGACCATGCTCGGGGCGCTCGGTGAGCGTTATGGCGCGATCGCTTCGGCGACCCTGATTCTTTCCGTCTACACCATGATCGGCGTGGACCAGCGCGGCGGCGCGGTCACGGATTTCTGGCACGAACCGATGCTGCTGGTGGCCGGTGCCGCTTGGTACGGCTTGCTGTCGGTTTTGTGGCAGGCGATGTTTTCCAACCAGCCGGTGCAGCAAAGCCTGGCGCGGCTGTTTCGTGAGCTGGGTTATTACCTGAAGCTGAAAGCCTCGCTGTTCGAGCCGATCCGTCAGTTGGACGTCGAAGCGCGACGGCTGGAATTGGCCCAGCAAAACGGTCGTGTCGTGGCGGCACTGAACAGCGCCAAGGAAATCATCCTGCACCGCGTCGGCAACGGTCGCCCCGGCTCGAAAGTCAGCCGCTACCTGAAGCTGTACTTCCTCGCCCAAGACATTCACGAGCGCGCCAGTTCTTCGCACTACCCTTACAACGCGCTGGCCGAGGCGTTTTTCCACAGCGACGTGCTGTTCCGCTGCCAACGCCTGCTGCGCCAGCAAGGCAAGGCCTGCCGGGCGCTGGCCGAATCGATCCAGATGCGCCAGCCATTCATCTACGACGCGACTTTCGCCGAAGCCCTGAGCGACCTGCACGCCTCCCTCGAACACCTGCGCATCCAGAGCAACCCGGCCTGGCGCGGGCTGCTGCGTTCGCTGCGGGCGCTGGCGGCAAACCTCGGCACTCTTGACCGCTTGCTCAGCGATGCCAGCAACCCTGATGCGCTGGCCGATGCCACCGACAGCAGCCTGCTCGACCGTTCGCCGCGCAACTTCAAGGATGTCCTGACCCGTCTGCGCACGCAGCTGACGCCGACGTCATTGCTGTTCCGCCACGCCCTGCGCCTGCCGCTGGCGCTGAGCATCGGTTACGGCATGGTGCATCTGATTCACCCGTCGCAGGGTTACTGGATCATCCTCACCACGCTGTTCGTCTGCCAGCCGAATTACGGCGCCACCCGGCGCAAACTCGGTCAGCGGATTCTCGGCACCGCAATCGGCCTGACCATCGCCTGGGCGCTGTTCGATCTCTTCCCGAGCCCGCTGGTGCAGTCGTGCTTCGCCATCGCCGCCGGCGTGGTGTTCTTTACCAACCGCACCACCCGCTACACCGTGGCGACCGCCGCGATCACGATCATGGTGCTGTTCTGCTTCAACCAGGTCGGCGACGGTTACGGGCTGTTTGTGCCGCGCCTGTTCGATACCCTGCTCGGCAGCCTGATCGCAGGCCTGACGGTGATCCTGTTCCTGCCGGACTGGCAGGGTCGGCGCCTGAACAAAGTGCTGGCCAACACCCTGACCTGCAACAGCATCTACCTGCGCCAGATCATGCAGCAATACGCTGCCGGCAAGAGCGACGACCTCGCCTACCGCCTCGCCCGCCGCAACGCGCACAACGCCGACGCGGCGCTGTCGACCACGCTGGCAAACATGCTGATGGAGCCGGGGCATTTCCGCAAAGAGGCCGACGTCGGGTTCCGTTTCCTGGTGCTGTCGCACACGCTGCTCAGCTATCTGTCAGGGCTTGGTGCGCACCGGGAAACCCAGCTGCCGGCCGAAGTGCGTGAGCATCTGATCGATGGCGCCGGGGTGAAACTGGCCAGCAGCATCGATGAAATCGCCCAGGGTCTGGCGAGCAAACAGCCGATTGCGATTCAGAGCGATGAGGAAGAGGCGCTGGCCAATGAGCTTGAGCAGATGGCGGACGAGATCGATGAAGGCCAGCGGCTGGTGCAGACGCAACTGGCGCTGATCTGCCGTCAGCTAGGCCCGTTGCGGACGCTGGCGGCGCACTTGATCAAGGACACCGCCGAGGATTGAGCCGCTTCACATGCCATGCTGCCTGAGCAACTTGTCATAGCTGCCATCCGCCTTCATGGCCGCAATCGCCTTGTCGAACCCGGCCACGATCTGTTCGTGCTCCGGGTTCTTCAGGCTGACCAGAATGTGCAGGCTGTTTTCGCTCAAGGGTTTGGGCAGGAACTCCACGGCGTTGCGCACTTTCGGTGATTCACGGGCCAGGTAATAGCGGGCGACAAACTCGTCTTCCAGGGTCAGCTTGACCCGGTCCGCCGCCAGCATGCGCACGGCCATGGCGAAGTTATGCACAGGGACTTTCTGCAGCGCGGTATCGGCATCGAACGGCGCCGAATAGGCATAGCCGCGCACCACCGCAATCGGGTAGGTGTGCAGTTCCTGCAAGTTGTTGTATTCGATGGGCGTGTCTTTGCGCTTGAGAAAACGCACGCGGTTGAGCAAGTACTCGTCGGAAAACTGCCCCAGTTTCGTACGCTCGTCGTTGTACCAGGCATTGACCAGCACGTCGTAACGCCCCTCGCCAACCCCGAGCAGCGCCCGCGCCCACGGCACCTGTTCGTAATCGCTGGCATAACCGGCCCGGGCCAGGGCCGTGCTGACGATGTCCGTGGCCAGCCCACCGTTGACCAGTGTGTCATCGGTAAAGGGTGGCCAGACGTCGAAGACCAGACGCAGTTTCTCCGCTGCAGCGCTTTGACCCAGCAACAGCAATCCGATCAAAGCCAACGCTCGATGCAATCGCGGCATGCTTGAAAATCCTTAGCGGGCGGGCCGCCCGGCGTGTTTTCAGTCAAAACCCCAAGGCCCCGTACCGGCGAATCCCAGGCCCTAACATTAGCTCATTGAAGCCGTTGCACAGCGCTTCTCAGCAGATTACACAAAGATGTCGGCGCCGCCAGAAGGGAATGATGGCATTTTGGCCTTTGTCACAGATTTCTCAGCCATACAGACATATTTCGACGTGGCGCTTAGTATCGGGCGACGTAGTTCAAGGAATCGGAAGATGACAATCGAGTGGGTCTGCAAACATCACAGCGATCTGGGACTGGAACAGCTGTACGCCATTTTGAAATTGCGCTCGGAAGTGTTCGTGGTCGAACAGCGCTGCGCCTACCTGGACCCGGACGGGCAGGATCTGGACGGGGACACCTGCCATTTGATGGGCTGGGACGGTGATCAACTGGTGGCGTACCTGCGTCTGCTGGACCCGGAATCCCAGGGCGGCGACGTGGTGATCGGGCGGGTACTGACGGCGCCGGCCGGGCGTGGCAAAGGCCTGGGGCATGAAATGATGGAGCAGGCGCTGAAACAGGCCGAAAAGCGCTGGCCTGAAGTGCCGATCTATCTGTCGGCTCAGGCACATTTGCAGGGGTATTACGGGCGGTACGGGTTTGTGGTGGCGGGTGAGGAATATCTGGAGGATGACATTCCGCATATCGGGATGCGTCGGTCTTGAGACTTCCCTTCGCGGGCGTGCCCGCGAAGGGACTACATCGGTCAGGGATACTCAAGCACAGCCTTGATCTGCCGCAGATTGCGCTCGATCCACCCCCGATCAATCGCCCCCCACTCACGAATCCGATAGCGCCCCGCATGGTTGCGCGCACCCTCTTCCTGTTCGAACTCGCAGACGATATCCAGATCCGCCAGCGCCGCAATAGTGTCCTGCGCCGTGCGCCGGGGCATGCCGGTGGCGTCGGTCAGCGCCGGCACGCTGCTGGCCAGGCCGCTGTCGATCAGGTACGCCACGTACAAGCGCCGGTAGAAACTGCTCTTGGTCTTGCTCACGTCCATGCATGCGCTCCGTTGTTTGATGTCTTATTGCATGTCCCGCCACGTCAGGTACACCCGCAGATCGAACTCGATCTGGTGATAGCCCGGCAGCATGTGCTCACATAATTTATAGAACGCCTTGTTGTGATCCGACTCCTTGAAGTGCGCCAGTTCATGCACGACGATCATCTTCAAAAATTCAGGCGCGGCCTCCTTGAACAGCGAGGCGATGCGAATCTCTTTCTTGGCCTTGAGCTTGCCGCCCTGCACTCGCGACACCGTGGTGTGCAGGCCGAGGGCGCGGTGGGTCAGGTCGAGGCGGTTGTCGAACAAGACCTTGTCGATGGCCGGGGCGTTGCGCAGGTATTCCTGTTTCAGGTCCAGCGCGTAGCCGTACAACGCCTTGTCGCTCTGCACATCGTGGCGGCCCGGATAGCGTTGGCTCAGGTAATCACCAAGGCGGTTGTCGGCGATCAATTGGCGCACCTGATCCTGCAATTGCGCGGGATAGGCCTGGAGGTATTTCAACGCGGTCATGGGCGGCACGGGTCATGAAAAGGCCGCCAGTGTAGCGAATTCAACCGGCCAACGCGCTCCAGTCGAAGGGCTCGGCAAAGCGCGTGGCGTCCTCGGCGACCAACGGCCGCGCCACCAGGAAGCCTTGCACGTACTCGCAACCATGAGCTTGCAGCCATTGATATTGCTCGACGGTTTCCACGCCTTCGGCAATCACCAGCAACCCGTATTCCTTGCACAGCTCGATGACCGTGCGCACCAGCGAGGCGTCCCGGGACGAGTCCGGCAATCGGGCGATCAGGTGGCGATCGAGCTTGAGGGTGTCCAGCTCCAGATCCCGCAGATGCGACAGCGAGCAGGACCCGGAGCCGAAATCGTCCAGCGCTACCCGCACCCCGAGATTGCGCAGCAGCTTCAGCTGTTTGCGGGTCTCGTCCGGGTTGATCGTCAGCGCCTCCTCGGTCACTTCCACTTCCATCTGATGCGGCTGCAAGCCATGGCGCTCCAGCACCTGGCGCAACTCGGTCACCAGATTCGGTAAACCAAACTGGGTATTGCTCAGGCTCACCCCAAGCACCAGATCCCTGGAAAACTCGGACTCCCAGGCCTTACGCTGCCCGGCGCTGCGGTGATAAATCCAGCTGCCGAGCCGACTGATCAGCGTCGCCTCTTCCAGCAACGGCAGGAACAGCCCCGGCGGCACGTCGCCGACACTCGGATGCTGCCAGCGCAGCAACGCCTCGAAACCACGAATCCGGCCGTCACCAATTGCCACTTGCGGCTGATACACCAGATTGAAATCGCGATTCTCGATGGCATTGCGCACGCTCTCTTCCAGCATCAGTCTCGAGCGTGCGCGGCCATTCATTTCATGATCGTAGAAGCGATATTGCTGACGCCCGGCGCGCTTGGCTTCGTACATGGCGATGTCCGAAGCACGCATCAGACCGTCGAGGTTGTTGCCGCAATCCGGGTACGTGGCGATGCCAATACTGGCGCCCAGAGCAATGTCCATGCCTTCGATCTGCTGACAGATCGACACCCGTTCGATGAGCTTCTCGGCGATCTTCGCCGCTTGTTCGGGGAATTCCAGATCCAGCAACGCGGTGAACTCATCGCCGCCCATCCGCGCCAGAATGTCGAACGGCCGCAGGCAGGCCTTCAGTTGTTCAGAGACCCAGCGCAACACCCGGTCGCCGGCGTCGTGGCCGAGAGAATCGTTGACCCGTTTGAAGCCGTCGAGATCGAGGTACATCAGCACCCAACTGCTGTCACTGCGTTCACCGCGCAACAGGAGGTTTTCCACCGTCTGGTAGAAGCCGCGACGATTGAGCAGCCCGGTTAACGGATCGGTGACAGCCTGAAATTCCAGCTGCTGATGCAGATGCCGCACCACCGACATGTCCAGCACCGTCACCACCATCGCGTGCTGTTCACTCGGCAACGGCGCGCAGGATAGCGCCACAGGCACTTGCTGGCCCGGCGCAGTTCGCAGTAACGCGTCGTGTAGACGCAACGTCTCGCCACGTTTGTAACTGGCATAAAACTCGGAATCGGCCCACAGCGGAATGTGCGGTTTCTGCAGGAAATCGAGAAACTCCTGCCCTTCCAGTTCCTTCACCGGCGCGTTGAGCAACCGCGAAATCGCCGGGTTGGCGAAACGGATCAAGCCATCCTCGGCCAATACCAGAATGCCTTCGGCGGCGTTATCCAGCACCGATGCATTGAAGGCCCGCGCCGATTCCAGATCCTGACTCAGGCGCTGCAACGCCCGGCGATTGCGCTGATGCTCCAGCAACGCCTGGACCTTGGGCTTGAGAATCTGCGGGTCGAAAGGTTTGAACAGGTAATCCACCGCACCACTGGCGTAACCCTTGATCACGGCGTCCTGGGATTGCTCATTGGCGGTCAGGAAAATGATGGGGGTGAGCCGCGTTCGCTGGCTGCCGCGCATCAGGCGTGCGACTTCAAAACCGTCCATGCCCGGCATCTGCACATCCAGCAGCACCAGATCGATGTCGTGTTCAAGCAACAGGCTGAGGGCTTCGAAACCGGAAGCCGCGGTCATGACCTGCCAGTCCTGGCGCTGCAGCAACGCGCGCATGCTGATCAGATTTTCAGGGTAATCATCAACGATCAAAAGGACGGAGCTGCCTTCACCTGGCTGGGTTTGCGCGCATTCCATGCTGCTTCTCTTGTCGGGACATCCAATCGGGACGCGGCCGGTTTCTCGTGAAAACCGTACTGTTACTGAGCCTTCACTCTAGTCCTGGATCCGAAAAAGCAGTAGCTGTCATCAGGCCATCATTTAACCAAACCGGTAAGTAGCCGACTAACGGTCATCGCTGCAGCCCCCGAAAACCGGGAAACATGGCATTTCGACAGGATGTTGGCGCCAATCATCCGCCAGACGGCCGTTAACAAAAAATCCCTCTACGCTTATAAAGGCCGCCCCCAAGAGGCGCGGGCTAGAGCTTCTGGCACGCGCGTGCAGCAGAAACAGAGTGGAAGAACCGACATGATCGACCTCGCAACCTGGAACCTCAGCGTTCCCGTTGGCAGCCCGCCCCACACCGTCGAAACCTCCAGACTGGTGAACGGCTTCAAGGATCAGTACTTCCATTCCGACACCGGCACCCTGTTTTTCTGGTCCCCGGTGACCGGCTCGAAAACCGAAAACGCCATCTACCCGCGCACCGAACTGCGCGAAACCTACAGCAACGGCACCCTGCGCAACTGGTACTACCCGGACGCCGACAACCTGCTGCGCGCGACCCTCTCGGTCAACAAGGTGCCCAGCTCCGGCAAGATCGTCATCGGCCAGATCCACGCCTATGAAAGCCAGAAGCCGCTGGTGAAACTCGAGTATCAGTACAAGAGCAAACTAGACTCCGGCAACCTGGTGATCAAAGTGCGCATGCACCCGGATGATGACGAAGGCCGGGTGATTACCCTGGCGACCGGGATCAAACTGGATCGCGAATTCAATTACCTGATTCACCTCAGCCCCGGTGGTGCACTGGGTATCAGCGCGGCCGGGTATCAGTGGGACTCGCAGATCAGCGCGACATGGCGCAACAAGCCGCTGTACTTCAAGGCCGGTGTGTATGTGCAGGACAACACCGGGTACACCAGCGAGGGTGGGCAGGTGACATTCAGCAAGCTGGATATTGATCACGATAAATAGCAGCCGCGTGACCGTTTAAGGCTGCTGTTTAAAGACGGTTCGCGTTACGTCCTGAAGCCTACAACGGCTTGCGTCGCTGCCTACCGGTACGCCAGAATCCGCCGGCTTGTACGCCTTGAGGGCCGTCGGTAACTTGATTCGGGTCACTGATTCGCAGTGATCGGGTTTAGTAGCCTGTGGTTTCAAGCTTGGTGCACAAGCATCTGTCAGTCAGGTATTTCAATACCTGCACTCGATGGCGACTGTGCGCAGGGCACCTTCGGGTGCGCCGGCTTGCTCGAAACCCCGGTCTACTAACCTGCGTACAGTTGCCTCCACTTTGATTAGTAGCCAGAGCGGAAGCACTCCAATCAGGTTTCGAGCAAATGACTAAATCAACGCCTCATCCGCCAGAAACAGATCTGGCCTCCCCCTACGATTCCCTCGACCCCAAAAAACTCAACGAAGCCGCCGAACGCGCCCTCGACCACTACCTCTGCCCCGGCGCCCGCATCATGGCCACGGTCAACGAACCCGACCGCATGTACTTCGCCAACCCCGCCTGCAACACCGAATCCCTGTTGGCCAACGCCAGCGAAACCCTCGGCTCCGCCAGCGAAATGCTCAACAACTTCGCCGCGATACTCCCGACATCCCACCGCAAGACCGCGCTGGGTATTGCACAAGTGGTGATGCTTGGGGAATTGGCGGTGAATCAGGCGCTGGATCACGTCGAGCCAAAAACTTAATAAGCAAGTGGCTTAGGCAGCTCATCTACTACAGAACCCGCCATTGGCGGGTTCTCTTCACGCAGCACCGAAAACCTGCCAACAAATAAATCCGTCACCTTTCTTACTGGTCACCTTTCTTACTTCAGCCACCTATTTAATTTTATAAAAAGCAACCTAATCTGCGCCATACGCCTACTTCGAATTAATACATCACTCATCGCAAAAACATATAAGCACCTGTCAACTCTGACAGGTGACTAAATGCATACGGGGATCTAACTTCACCTACGGAACATTCAAAAAATTGGCAAAACAATAAACCGATAATTTTTTCGAATAAACACAGGAGAATTAAAATGGAAAGCAAGGTTTACGCAAACCAGGACTGGCAATACATCGGCCGGATTCCCTCGGCAGGACGCCTATTTGCTGACGGCATGTGGTGCTTCAATGTTAACGAACGCACGGCCCGTTCCTGCAACAGTAACGGTCAGGGTAATACCGGGAACTACTACATCATCAAAGTCGAAGGCGACATGAGTTTCCCCTACTTCGGCCACCATGCCAAATGCGGCCAGGCGCTGATCCGTGTTGGTGATAACGGCAGCGTGGAATCACTGGAATACAACAGTTATTTCCAGGGCGGTGAAGATCTGTGGATGCGAATCAACGATAGCGGGACCGCAGACAATGATGGAGCACTGGACCTGAGATTCGTGTCCAAAGCTGAGTCGGATGCCAACGGTCAGCGAATGGAGCCGAAAAACTCGTACGGCGACCCACTCGGCACTCAGTACGACGCGAACGGCATCAAGCTCTCCGGACAATAAAAGGGGACGCAATAAAAGGGGACGGATTTATTTAACCGCCAACCTCACACTAAAACTGCTACAAGCTGCGCAGACCATGAAAAAGTCACCCATATCGGACTTCGGCCCAGCAAATCCAGATTTTGTCCGTTACAGGTGACATTTCACCCAATAGAAATATGAGCTCGCCATGAAAATTCAGGCAAAAAAAACCCGCCTCACGGCGGGTTTCTTTCAAATCAGCTCAACACCCAGTCTCAATTGACCTTGGCGTTCAACTCACCCTTCAGATAACGCTGATACATGCTTTCCAGCGAGATCGGCTTGATCTTCGAAGCGTTGCCAGCGGTACCGAAAGCTTCGTAACGAGCGATACATACGTCGCGCATCGCCTTCACGGTTTCGCCGAAGAATTTACGCGGGTCGAATTCGCTCGGGTTGGTGGCCATCAGGCGACGCATGGCGCCGGTGGATGCCAGACGCAGGTCGGTGTCGATGTTGACCTTGCGCACGCCGTGCTTGATGCCTTCGACGATTTCTTCAACCGGTACGCCGTAGGTTTCTTTGATGTCGCCGCCGTACTGGTTAATGATCGCCCGCCACTCTTGCGGCACCGACGAGGAACCGTGCATCACCAGGTGGGTGTTCGGGATGCGTTTGTGGATTTCCTTTATGCGGTCGTTACCACACGTCTGCATTAGGCCCACGAAACAACACCATCACTTGAATGTTGTGTTAACGTAACATTTATATATTTATGTTCCGGTAACAGCACATGGATTATTTTTTGTTGATCGCTCGCCTTGGCGACCAGTTGCGCAAAAAACGCATCGGACGAGGCCTCACCCAAGCGCAGCTTGCCGACCTCGCAGGGCTGACACGATACAAGGTCATCGCCGTAGAAAAAGGCACCCTTTCTGTCGGCATGATCGCCTATGCGCGCGTCCTTGGTGCTCTGGATTGCGAACTCGCTGTCGTTCCTGCCGCCATGCCGACCCTTGAAGAACTTGGGGACTTATTCGAATGAAAATGACCTCTCTCAAAGTCAGCACACCTGAGGGGCATAGCGGCAGGCTTTTCAGCGACAAAGAGGACTTCACATTCCGTTATCACGAAGACGCATCGCCAGAAATGGCGATCAGCCTGTCGATGCCGGTACGTCTTGACGAGTTTCGCCGGCGCGAGCTCCATCCTGTTTTTCAGATGAACCTGCCGGAAGGCTACGTGCTGGAGCAACTGCGCAATCGCTTGGCCAAGACTGTGAATGTCGACCCGATGCTGTTATTGGCGCTTTCCGGCAGCACTTCGCCCATCGGCAGGGTTCAAGTGCGCTCTGAAACGGTTGATGCCTTGCTGGAAGAGCAACAATTTCCAGGGGAGAAACTTGAGGAGATTCTGACATGGGACGGCACGGAAGATATTTTCGCCGACCTGATGGATCGCTACATCCTGCGAGCGGGCATTTCGGGCGTTCAGCCAAAATTGCTGGTTCCGGAACAACAAGAATCCGCGTTACCCCGCGTGACCTCGAAAACCTCGGACTTGATTATCAAAAGTGGTCGAGACGAATTTCCCGGTCTGGCAATCAACGAATTCCTTTGTATGTCCATGGCGAAAGAAGCGGGTATTCCCGTTCCGCCGTTCTACCTTTCCGACAATGCCAAACTTTTTGTCATGCGCCGCTTCGACCGCGACGATCAGCTCAACCCGATCGGTTTTGAAGACATGGCGGTGTTGATGGGGCTGTCGGCCAGCCAGAAGTACAGCAAAAGCTATG
Organism: Pseudomonas sp. GW821-FHT09C09; assembly: GCF_059418105.1. Classification (NCBI taxonomy): domain Bacteria; kingdom Pseudomonadati; phylum Pseudomonadota; class Gammaproteobacteria; order Pseudomonadales; family Pseudomonadaceae; genus Pseudomonas; species Pseudomonas sp. GW821-FHT09C09. The sequence continues at coordinate 600,546 of NZ_JBWKPF010000003.1, read as the reverse complement.
CGGCAATTGCCAAGGCCATCCGCCTTTACTGCCCGACCAAGCACTTACGCGCGTCCCTTGATCAACTCTTCGATAACGTTGCCCTCAGTTGCATTGTCGGGAATGGTGACGCTCATTTGAAAAACTTCGGCTTGCTCTACTCCGAACCGACGCAACGCGACGCGCGCCTGGCGCCGGCTTACGACATCGTCAACACCACGGCTTATATTCCGGAGGATGTACTGGCTCTGGATCTGGCGGGCAACAAATCGATGTTTGCCTCGCGACAGGGTTTGCTGGAGTTTGCCCACACTTGTGAGATCGAGCGGCCTCGGGAGCGAATTCAGCGATTGCTTGCCTCGGTTGAAGCCGTGCTTGCGCGCTATCCCCAGTATCGGGAACAGGCGCCTCATGTGGTCAGTGCCATTGAGCAGGCAGCAGCGCCGTTTGCTCTGACTTTCGGATAGCTTCATGGCCCGAGAATATCGTCGCCCATAAAAAATCCGCCTCACGGCGGATTTTTTATTCAATCAGCTCAACACCCAGTCTCAATTGACCTTGGCGTTCAACTCACCCTTCAGATAACGCTGATACATGCTTTCCAGCGAGATCGGCTTGATCTTCGAAGCGTTGCCGGCAGTACCGAAAGCTTCGTAACGAGCGATACATACATCGCGCATTGCCTTCACGGTTTCGCCGAAGAATTTACGCGGGTCGAATTCGCTCGGGTTGGTGGCCATCAGGCGACGCATGGCGCCGGTGGATGCCAGACGCAGGTCGGTGTCGATGTTGACCTTGCGCACGCCGTGCTTGATGCCTTCGACGATTTCTTCAACCGGTACGCCGTAGGTTTCTTTGATGTCGCCGCCGTACTGGTTGATGATCGCCAGCCACTCTTGTGGAACCGACGAGGAACCGTGCATCACCAGGTGGGTGTTCGGAATGCGTTTGTGGATTTCCTTGATGCGGTCGATGGCCAGTACGTCGCCGGTAGGTGGCTTGGTGAACTTGTAGGCGCCGTGGCTGGTGCCGATGGCGATGGCCAGGGCGTCGACCTGAGTCTTCTTGACGAAGTCAGCGGCTTCTTCCGGGTCGGTCAGCATCTGGCTGTGGTCCAGAACGCCTTCGGCGCCGATGCCGTCTTCTTCACCGGCCATGCCGGTTTCCAGGGAGCCCAGGCAGCCCAGCTCGCCTTCAACCGAAACGCCGCAGGCGTGAGCCATGGCGACGGTTTGTTGGGTTACGCGGACGTTGTATTCGTAGTCGGTCGGGGTCTTGCCGTCTTCACCGAGGGAGCCGTCCATCATTACCGAGCTGAAGCCCAGCTGGATCGAGCGCTGGCAGACGTCAGGGCTGGTGCCGTGGTCCTGGTGCATGCACACCGGGATGTGCGGGAATTCTTCGATCGCGGCCAGGATCAGGTGACGCAGGAACGGCGCGCCGGCGTATTTGCGAGCGCCGGCCGAAGCCTGGACGATCACCGGGGAGTCAGTCTTGTCAGCGGCTTCCATGATGGCGCGCATCTGCTCAAGGTTGTTGACGTTGAAGGCTGGAACGCCGTAGCCGAACTCGGCTGCGTGGTCCAGCATCTGGCGCATGCTGATAAGTGCCATTGTGTGTGTCTCTCCCGGTTTGGGTCGTTAATCGTGCCAGCCTGCCGGAGCGGCGGCGGCTATTCAAGTGATTGCAGATCGGGGGTTAAGGCCCGGCCTGGTGATTCGATAAAGCAGATTCTGTTTTATTCGGCTTTGCAGCCCCGGCCGATCAGATCATTGGTAGCGACCCAGTAGACCAGGCCTTCATTACCTTTGATGTGAAACGCCAGCATGTCGTCGCTGTACAGCGCGCCCGAGGCGCCCGGCTCTTCTTTCAGGCGATAGACCTGATCGCCGCCGCCCAGTCGCACATCGACTGCCTTCTGGCCGGCATCGGTGTAGCGCCACAGCACCTTGGCCTGGCTGTCGCAGGTCCAGGTGGTCCAGTTATCCACAGGGGCGGACGACTGGAACGGGTTCCACTGCGCACAACCACCCAACAATCCCAGTGCCGCAACGGCGATCAAGCCTTTCATCCGTGTTCCTCGACCGGCAGCGCACACCGCCGGCCCTGAGTTAAAGAGTCAGACCGGTCAAGGGCAACCATGTTCCTTGGCCGGGGTTTGCGTCTCGTATTTGTCCAGGCCTTCCGGCCCCGAGCGCTTGTTCAGCACCGGGTTGGTTTCGGCCTGCCAGTCGGCCTGATAGCAGCCCTTCTGTGCCTCGCCGGGTGCCGGCTCCGGCGCAGCCTTCGGGTTACTCCCGCAGGCCGCCAATGTACCGGTCAGCAACAACAGCGCTAACGACTTGACCATCTGAACACTCCTTTGCCTGGCCAAACGGGCGGCCTCAGGCCTTGGCCCGGCTTTCCAGGACTTCAACGGCCGGCAGCACCTTGCCTTCGACGAATTCGAGGAACGCGCCACCGCCGGTGGAAATGTAGGAGATCTTTTCCGCCACGCCATATTTATCGATGGCCGCCAGGGTATCGCCACCGCCGGCAATCGAGAACGCCGCGCTTTCGGCGATGGCTTCGGCCAGCACTTTGGTGCCGTTGCCGAACTGGTCGAATTCGAACACGCCGACCGGACCGTTCCACAGGATGGTTTTCGACGACTTCAGCAGTTCAGCGAAGTTGGCAGCGGTTTGCGGGCCGATGTCCAGAATCATGTCGTCGGCAGCGACGTCAGCGATCAGCTTCACGGTCGCTTCGGCGCTTTCAGCGAATTCCTTGGCAACTACAACGTCGACCGGCAGCGGCACGCTGACCTTGGCGGCGATGGCGCGCGCGGTGTCCAGCAGGTCCGGCTCGTACAGCGACTTGCCGACCGGGTGACCGGCAGCGGCGAGGAAGGTGTTGGCGATGCCGCCGCCGACGATCAGTTGATCGCAGATCTGGCTCAGGCTGTTCAGCACGTCGAGTTTGGTCGAGACCTTGGAACCGGCAACGATGGCCGCCATCGGCTTGGCCGGGGCGCCCAGGGCTTTACCCAGTGCGTCGAGTTCAGCGGCCAGCAGCGGGCCGGCGGCAGCGATTTTGGCGAACTTGGCTACGCCGTGGGTCGAACCTTCGGCGCGGTGAGCAGTACCGAAAGCATCCATCACGAACACGTCGCACAGGGCGGCGTATTGCTGGGCCAGCTCGTCGGCGTTCTTTTTTTCGCCCTTGTTGAAGCGCACGTTTTCGAACAGCACGATGTCGCCGGCCTTGACGTCAACGCCGCCCAGGTAATCGGCCACCAGCGGCACTTCGCGGCCCAGGGCCTTGCTCAGGTAATCAGCGACAGGCTTGAGGCTGTTCTCGGCGGAGAACTCGCCTTCGGTCGGACGACCCAGGTGCGAGCAGACCATCACGGCCGCGCCTTTTTCCAGGGCCAGCTTGATGGTCGGCAGCGAAGCCAGGATACGCGCATCGCTGGTGACAACACCGTCCTTGACTGGGACGTTGAGGTCTTCGCGGATCAATACGCGCTTACCTTGCAGATCGAGGTCGGACATCTTCAACACGGTCATGGGTCGCACTTCCTACGGTTTTTTTGAAGTCGCTGTCTGCAGATAGTGTTCTGCAACATCCAGCATTCGGTTGGCAAAACCCCATTCGTTGTCGAACCAGGCCAGGATGTTCACCAGCCGTGGGCCGGAAACGCGGGTCTGACTGGCATCGACGATGGCCGAATGTGGGTCATGGTTGAAATCACAACTTGCGTGAGGCAATTCGGTGTAGGCCAACAGACCTTTGAGCGGGCCGCTGGTGGCGGCGTCGCGCAGGATCCGGTTGACCTCGCCGGCGTCGGTGTCGCTCGCGGTCTGCATCGTGATGTCGAGGCAGGACACGTTGACCGTCGGCACGCGTACGGCTTTGGCCTGGATTCGCCCGGCAAGTTCCGGCAGCAGGCGTTCGATACCGCGCGCCAGACCGGTGGACACCGGGATCACCGACTGGAACGCCGAACGGGTGCGGCGCAGGTCTTCGTGGTGATAGGCGTCGATCACCGGCTGATCGTTCATCGCCGAGTGGATCGTGGTGATCGACACGAATTCCAGGCCGATCGCCTTGTCCAGCAGGCGCAACAGCGGCACGCCGCAGTTGGTGGTACAGGAGGCGTTGGACACCAGCAATTCATCGCCGGTCAGGCAATCCTGATTGACGCCGTAGACGATGGTGGCGTCGACATCCGCCTCGCTGGCCATCGGCTGCGAAAACAGCACCCGCGGCGCGCCGGCATCGAGGAAACGCTGGCCGTCTTCACGGGTGTGGTAGGCGCCGGAGCATTCGAGCACGAGATCGACGCCCAGGGACGCCCAATCGATGCCTTCGGGGGTGGAACTGCGCAGAACCTTCACGCAGTTGCCATTGATATGCAGACAATCGCCGTCGACCTTCACTTCGCCCGGGAACCGGCCGTGGGTGGAGTCGAAGCGTGTCAGGTATTCGATGCTGGCCATGTCAGCCAGATCGTTGATCGCGACAATTTCAAACCCGGCCTTATCGCCTCGCTCGAACAACGCACGCAAGACGCAACGACCAATCCGGCCGTAGCCGTTGAGTGCAACTTTGTAGGGACGCGGTTGAGGCATGGGGTTCTCGATTACCGTGCAGATTCAGTTACAGCATTGCCTGAACCTCCGCTTTCGCGAGCAAGCCCGCTCCCACAGGGGAATGCATTCCAATGTGGGAGCGGGCTTGCCCACGAAGACGTCAGTTCAGACGACATCCTTTCTGGATCAGTCTCAGTCTTCCAGCAGCTCTTCAGCCTGACCCAGGATGTTTTCCAGGGTGAAGCCGAACTCTTCGAACAGTGCCGAAGCCGGAGCCGATTCGCCGTAGGTGGTCATGCCGATCACACGACCTTCCAGACCTACATACTTGAACCAGAAGTCGGCGTGGGCCGCTTCGATCGCGATACGCGCGCCGACCTGCAAAGGCAGGACCGATTGCTTGTAGCTGGCGTCCTGAGCGTCGAACGCGCTGGTGCATGGCATGGAAACCACACGTACCTTGCGGCCCTGCTCGGTCAGTTTGTCGTAGGCCTGAACGGCCAGGCCGACTTCCGAACCGGTAGCGATCAGGATCAGCTCTGGCTCGCCTGCGCAGTCCTTCAGCACGTAGCCACCACGGCTGATGTCGGCGATCTGGCCGGCATCACGGGTTTGGTGCTGCAGGTTCTGACGGGAGAAGATCAGAGCGGACGGACCGTCCTTGCGCTCCAGAGCGTTTTTCCAGGCCACTGCCGATTCAACGGCATCGGCTGGACGCCAGGTGTCGAGGTTCGGCGTGCTGCGCAGGCTGGTCAGTTGCTCGATCGGCTGGTGAGTCGGGCCGTCTTCGCCCAGACCGATGGAGTCGTGGGTGTAGACATGGATCACACGCTGCTTCATCAGAGCGGACATGCGCACCGCGTTGCGGGCGTATTCCATGAACATCAGGAAGGTCGCGCCGTAAGGCACCAGACCGCCGTGCAGGGCAACGCCGTTCATGATCGCGGTCATGCCGAATTCGCGCACGCCGTAGTACATGTAGTTGCCGCTGGCGTCTTCGGCGCTGACGCCTTTGCAGCCTTTCCACAGGGTCAGGTTGGAACCGGCCAGGTCAGCCGAACCGCCCAGCACTTCCGGCAGCAGCGGGCCGAACGCGTTCAGGGCGTTCTGGCTGGCTTTACGGCTGGCGATGGTTTCGCCCTTGGCCGCGACTTCAGCGATGTAGGCATCGGCCTTCTCGGAGAAGTCAGCTGGCAGTTCGCCGCTCAGGCGACGGATCAGTTCGTTGGCTTCGGTCGGGAACGCGGCGGAGTAGGCAGCGAAACGCTGGTCCCACTCGGACTCGACGGCGCGGCCCTTTTCCTTGGCATCCCACTCGGCATAGATGTCGGCCGGGATTTCGAACGGACCGTGGTTCCAGTTCAGCGCCTGACGGGTCAGGGCGATTTCCGCGTCACCCAGCGGGGCGCCGTGGCAATCTTCCTTGCCCTGCTTGTTCGGCGAACCGAAACCGATGGTGGTCTTGCAGCAGATCAGGGTCGGCAGCGGGCTCTTGCGAGCGGTCTCGATGGCGGTCTTGATCTCTTCCGGGTCGTGACCGTCGACGTTGCGGATCACCTGCCAGTTGTAGGCTTCGAAACGCTTCGGCGTGTCATCGGTGAACCAGCCTTCGACTTCGCCGTCGATGGAGATGCCGTTGTCATCGTAGAAGGCGATCAGCTTGCCCAGGCCCAGGGTACCGGCCAGGGAAGCGACTTCGTGGGAAATGCCTTCCATCATGCAGCCATCACCCAGGAACACGTAGGTGTGGTGGTCGACGATGTTGTGGCCAGGACGGTTGAACTGCGCGCCCAGTACCTTTTCTGCCAGGGCGAAGCCCACGGCGTTGGCCAGACCCTGACCCAGCGGGCCGGTGGTGGTCTCGACGCCCGGGGTGTAACCGAATTCCGGGTGGCCCGGGGTGCGGCTGTGCAGTTGACGGAACTGTTTCAGGTCGTCGATCGACAGGTCGTAACCGGTCAGGTGCAGCAGCGAGTAGATCAACATCGAGCCGTGGCCGTTGGACAGCACAAAGCGGTCACGGTCGGCGAAGGATGGATTGCTCGGGTTGTGCTTGAGGTAGTCGCGCCAAAGCACTTCGGCAATATCTGCCATACCCATAGGGGCACCGGGATGGCCGCTGTTGGCTTTTTGCACGGCATCCATGCTGAGGGCACGAATGGCGTTGGCACGCTCACGACGGCTAGGCATCGCTGATCTCCTGGGTGTGAATAGATTGAAACGGAAAAAAGGAGGGCATTTTCCCTCACCCGAGCGCCTCGGGGCAATGACAGATAGTCATCCGAAGGCGTTTTTCCAATGGATAACATCGGTTTCGGCTGGTGAAACCTTTCCGCTGTTCGTCTGTAGAGTTAACCGGTCAGTGAGAAGTGCAATAAAAAGTGCCACCCATCGAGCAATATCAAAACTTTTTGATATTGGCCTTGCGGTGTTTTCCGGCCGTCTCTAGACTGCTGGCCCTATGAACTTACGCGTGCCTTCCATTCGCCATGACGATTGCGACGAGCTGGCGGCCCTGTGCAAGGCCGGCGGTGATCCGCTGCGGCTGAATGTATTGCGCGCCCTGGCCAACGATTCGTTCGGCGTACTGGAACTGGCGCAGATTTTCGATATCGGCCAGTCCGGCATGAGCCATCACCTCAAGGTGTTGGCACAAGCCGATCTGGTGGCGACTCGCCGTGAAGGCAACGCGGTTTTCTACCGCCGCGCCCTGCCCCACACCGAGTTGCTGGGCGGCAAATTGCACGCGGCATTGTTAGAAGAAGTCGACAATCTGGCGCTGCCGGCCGACGTGGAAACACGAATCGCACAGGTCCATGGGCAGCGTGCTGCCAACAGCCAGGACTTTTTCGCACGGGTCGCGGAGAAATTCCGCGCCCAGCAGGATTTGATTGCCGGACTGCCGCAGTACCGTGAAAGCGTGCTGGCCCTGCTCGACAAACTGAATTTCAATGGCGCTGCCACGGCCATTGAAGTCGGCCCCGGCGATGGTGCATTCCTGCCGGAACTGGCGCGTCGCTTCGGCACCGTAACCGCACTGGACAACAGCGCGGCGATGCTCGAACTGGCCCGTCAGGTATGTGAACGTGAAAAGCTGACTAACGTCAGCCTGCAATTGGCCGATGCATTGAATGGCGTGAGCCTTCAGGCCGATTGCGTGGTGTTGAACATGGTGTTGCACCATTTCGCCGCGCCGGCCGAAGCGCTCAAGCACATGGCCAGCCTGCTGCAACCGGGCGGTAGCCTGCTCGTGACAGAGTTATGTAGCCACAACCAGAGTTGGGCCAGGGAGGCCTGCGGTGATCTGTGGTTGGGGTTTGAACAGGACGATCTGGCCCGTTGGGCCACCGCTGCGGGACTCGTTCCCGGGGAAAGCCTCTATGTAGGCTTACGTAATGGTTTCCAGATCCAGGTTCGCCATTTTCAGCGACCGGCTGGCGACACTCACCATCGGTAAATTCAGGAAAACATCGAGATGAGCGAATACTCCCTCTTCACCTCCGAGTCCGTGTCTGAAGGACATCCGGACAAAATCGCCGACCAGATTTCCGATGCAGTGCTGGACGCCATCATCGCCCAGGACAAGCACGCACGCGTTGCCGTGGAAACCCTGGTCAAGACTGGCGTGGCCATCGTTGCCGGTGAAGTGACCACCAGCGCCTGGGTCGACCTGGAGCAGATCGTTCGTGACGTGATCTGCGACATCGGCTACACCAGCTCCGAAGTCGGCTTCGACGGCGCCACCTGCGGTGTGATGAACATCATCGGCAAGCAGTCCCCTGACATCAACCAAGGCGTTGACCGTGCCAAGCCTGAAGATCAGGGCGCCGGCGACCAGGGCCTGATGTTCGGCTACGCCAGCAACGAAACCGACGTGCTGATGCCGGCACCGATCACCTTCTCCCACCAGCTGGTTCAGCGCCAGGCCGAAGCCCGTAAATCGGGTCTGCTGCCTTGGCTGCGCCCTGACGCCAAGTCGCAAGTGACCTGCCGTTACGAAGGCGGCAAGGTTGTGGGTATCGACGCTGTTGTTCTGTCGACCCAGCACAACCCTGAAGTGTCGTACAAAGACCTGCGCGAAGGCGTGATGGAGCTGATCGTCAAGCACGTGCTGCCTGCCGAACTGCTGAGCAAGGACACCCAGTTCCACATCAACCCGACCGGCCAGTTCATCATTGGCGGCCCGGTAGGTGACTGCGGTCTGACCGGTCGCAAGATCATCGTCGACAGCTACGGCGGCATGGCCCGTCACGGCGGCGGCGCGTTCTCCGGCAAGGATCCATCGAAGGTTGACCGTTCGGCTGCCTACGCTGGCCGTTACGTTGCCAAGAACATCGTGGCTGCCGGCCTGGCCGAGCGTTGCGAGATCCAGGTTTCCTACGCGATCGGTGTGGCCCAGCCTACTTCGATCTCGCTGAACACCTTCGGCACCGGCAAGATCAGCGATGACAAGATCATCAAACTGGTCCGCGAAGTGTTCGACCTGCGTCCATACGCAATCACCACCATGCTCGACCTGCTGCACCCGATGTACCAGGAAACCGCAGCCTACGGTCACTTCGGCCGTGCTCCGCAGACCAAGACTGTTGGCGAAGACACCTTCTCCACCTTCACCTGGGAAAAAACCGACCGCGCCGACGCTCTGCGTTCTGCTGCCGGCCTGTAATTTTCCTGGCGGTACAAAAAGCCCCGCACGGTTCGCCGTGCGGGGCTTTTTCATGGCCGCGAAACACCCGGCAAAACAGCCGGCCGGCCCGCCGGAAAATCCCGGCTAGCCTTCAAGTATCTCCCTGAGCAAGGACGCTCACGATGCTTGCCACACTGCGCCTGTTTTGCATTTTCCTGCTGTTCTCCGCCCACCTCAGCGCCTTCGCTGGCGATTGTCCGGACTGGACCGCCGACAGGGCCCGAAGCGAAATCACTGCCCTGCAACAGCAGATCGATCGATGGGACGACGCCTATCACCGCGAAGGCCGGTCACTGATCGCCGATGAACTCTACGATCAGTCCCGCACCCGGCTCGGCATATGGCGCCAGTGCTTCAAGCTTCCATCAGCGTCCAAGCCGTTACGGACTGCGGCTGGCCCGGTCGCACATCCGATCGCCCATACCGGCCTCGACAAACTTCACGACGCATCCGACATCGAAGCCTGGCTGCGCGACCGCAAGGACGTCTGGGTACAACCCAAGGTCGATGGCGTGGCCGTCACGCTGATCTATCGCGCCGGGCGTTTGCAGCAGGCGATCAGTCGCGGCGACGGCGTTCGCGGGCAGGACTGGACTGCCTCGGCACAAAAGATCAACGCCATTCCCCGACAACTGACCCAACCGCTGGATCTGTCGGTGCAGGGCGAACTCTATTGGCGACTGAACGACCATATCCAGGCCCGCGCCGGCAGCGCCAACGCCCGCGCAACCGTCGCCGGCCTGATGGGACGCAAGGATCTCAGTGCCGAACAGGCAGCGGGTATCGGGCTGTTTGTCTGGGACTGGCCGCTGGGACCGAGCAGCCTGAAAAAGCGAATCACGGGGCTGGTGACACTGGGTTTCGCGACGACAGAACCTTACAGCCAACCTATTGGTGATCTTGCCGATGCGCAACAGTGGCGCGATCACTGGTATCGCTCGCCACTGCCCTTCGCCAGTGACGGTATCGTCCTGCGCCAGAGCCAGCGTCCTGCTGCCGAACGCTGGCAGGCGCGCTCGCCTTTCTGGGCCGTGGCCTGGAAATACCCGTTCGCCCAGGCACTGGCCGATGTGCGCAAGATCGATTTCAAGGTCGGCCGAACCGGGCGCATCACTCCCGTGCTGGAATTGGCGCCGGTCATGCTCGACGACCGCCAGATCAGACGGGTCAGCGTCAGCTCGCTCAAACGCTGGCAGGAACTGGACATTCGTCCCGGCGATCAAGTGGCGATCAGCCTGGCCGGACTGACGATTCCGCGACTCGACAGCGTCGTAATGCGCAGCACGGAGCGCGTCGAATTGAATGCTCCACTCGCCAGCGACTTTCACCCGCTAAGCTGCTGGCAACCGACGCCCGGGTGCGAGAGTCAGTTCCTCGCGCGTATGACCTGGCTTGGCGGCAAGCAAGGGCTGGCACTGCCCCATGTCGGTCGCGGCACGTGGGAGAAACTTCTGGATACAGGCCGCCTGAACAACCTGCTGGATTGGTTGGCCCTCGACGAGCCAGAGCTTGCTAAGATTGCCGGCCTCGGCGAGCGCAGCAGCGCCCGCCTGCTCCACAGTTTTCACAGCGCTCGCCAGCGGCCGTTCACCCAGTGGCTCAAGGCCCTGGGGCTGCCGCCGACCGGTCAGGCTGCTTTGGCTGATTCATGGCAAGCGCTGGCACAACGAAATACCGAACAATGGCAGGCAGAACCCGGAATCGGCCCCGGTCGCGCGGCGCAATTGAGCGCTTTTTTCCGCGACCCGCAGGTGCTGGCCCTGAGTGAAACCTTACGCGCCGCCGGAATCGACGGTTTCTGAACATGCATCCCGGCAAGCCGGGAACCCAACGGTCGCCGAAGCGCTCCAACAGCGCAGTGCTTTCCCGACCCGATTGCCTTTGCACATGGAGCTTTTATGAAATTTCTCGCACCGCTCGCCATGCTGACTCTTTGCGCCGTAATGGCCGCACCCGCGATGGCTGGCGAAGACGCCCCGGGCCTCACCGGTTGCGCCGCCAAGAAGCAAGGCATCATCAATCAGATCGAACAGGCCAAATCCCGCGGCAACGCCGACCAGCAGGCTGGCCTCGAAACCGCCCTGCGCGAAGTCACCGAACACTGCACCGACGCTGGCCTGAAAAAGGAACGTGAAAACAAGGTGCTCGACGCCAAGCACGAAGTGAGCAAGCGTCAGGCCGATCTCGACAAGGCCATGAAGAAAGGCGACCCGGAGAAGATCGACAAGCGCAAAAACAAACTCGCCGAGTCGCGCAAGGAATTGCAGGACGCGCTGGACGAACTGGACAAGTAATCCGCCAGGCAATGTGCGGTGAAAGAGTCCTCTCCGTCACCGCACCTCAGGATCAATGATCCCGAAACTCTTTATGACAGGCACTGCAGGCATCTTCGACCTTCTGCACCGCCGGCCCCAGGTTACTGGCCTTGTACGGCTGAACCTTGCTGGCGATCACCAGTTCACCGGTGGCCGCCTCAAGGGTGCGGGCCATTTCCTGGAATCGTGCCTGCCGCTGCCAGACATCGTCCTTGGCGCTGGTGTGATCCTCTTCGCGCACCGACGGGAAATGCTGCCACGGTTCATGGGACAGCGCATCGAGCTTGACCGCGCCTTCCGTGAATTTCGGCCCGTCGAAGGGGATGCGCCCGCGCAGCATGCCGCCCAGGTCTTCGCCGGTCTTGAGCATCTGCTTGAAGATCGCCTTGCGCTGACCCAGCGGGGAATTCGGGTCGACACCGCCGCAGGCGGACAAGGTCAGACAGGCCAGCAATACAACAGAAAGTCTTTTAAGAGTCATGGTGGCTTCAGGTCACGGAATTCGGCGGCCAGTATCCTCGCGTCACCGCCAAACACCAATAGCCCTATTAATAATATGGGTTGCTGGCGCGCATGGAGCACGCTTGCAACCGACACAGGAAATTCTCCATGAACAGCCGTTTCAAGGCCTGGCGTCACCCGCTCATCGCAACCCTGCCGCTGCTGGCGATCCTCGCCGGCTGCACCGGGGGCGACAGTGCCAAGCCGAAAACCCACGCACTGGCCACTTACTCCAGCGCCACCTGGGAAGCCCTGCCTGCGGTTTCCGACAACGATCTGGTGGCCGGTTTTGGTTCGTGGCGCAGTGCCTGCACCCGGCTCAAGGCTGACCCGGTCTGGGGCGCCACCTGCGCGGCGGCGGCCAATGTGCCGCAAAGCGCTGGCGATATCCGCACGTTCCTCAAGCAAAACCTCGATGTGTTCGGCCTGCGCGCCGAAAATGACAACCCCAACGGTCTGATCACCGGCTACTACGAACCGGTCTACCCCGGCAGCCTGACGCAAACCGCGGCCGCCAATGTGCCGGTGTATGGCGTGCCCGAAGACATGATCATCGTCTCGCTGGACAGCATTTACCCGGAGCTGAAAGGCAAGCGCCTGCGCGGGCGCCTCGAAGGACGCGTGCTCAAGCCTTACGACGACGCCTCGACCATCGAGAGCAAAGGCGTCAAGGCACCCGTGGTGGCGTGGCTGACCGATCCGATGAACCTGCAATTTCTGCAGATCCAGGGTTCGGGGCGGATTCAGACCGATGACGGCCGACAACTGCGCATCGCCTATGCCGACCAGAACGGTCACCCGTATCGGCCGATCGGCCGCTGGCTGGTGGAACAGGGTGAGCTGAAGAAAGAAGACGTGACCATGGGCGCCATCAGCAACTGGGCCAAGGCCAATCCGTCGCGCATTCCGGAATTGCTGGGCAGCAACCCGAGTTATGTGTTCTTCACCCGCAACCCGGACAGCAACGAAGGCCCGCGCGGCTCGTTGAATGTGCCGCTGACCGCCGGTTACAGCGCGGCGGTGGATCGCAAGGTGATTCCGTTGGGCAGCCTGTTGTGGCTGTCGACCACCCGCCCTGACGGCACGGCGCTGGTACGCCCGGTGGCTGCGCAGGACACCGGCGGCGCAATTGCCGGCGAGGTTCGCGCGGATCTGTTCTGGGGCACTGGTGATGCTGCCGGGCAACTGGCCGGTGACATGAAGCAGCAAGGGCAGATCTGGATGCTCTGGCCAAAAGGAGCGGCATTGCCACAAGTGCCGCAGGTTGAAGATAAACCCTGACCACGACTTCGGCGGTCGGACCGCCATCGCGAGCAGGCTCGCTCCCACAGGGAAATGCACTCAAGTGTGGGAGCGAGCCTGCTCGCGATGAGGCCAGTGGCAGCACTCAATAATCAGACCGAAACGAAGAAGAAACTGGCAATCAGCCCCATCCCGACAAACCACACCAGCGACCGCAGAATCGCCCAGTCCGCCAGATAGCAAATGATGTACAGCAGGCGACTGGTGATGAACAGCACTGCCAGCACATTCACCGTCACCAACTGCGCCGTGCCCACCAGGTGCGCAACGATCACCGCCGCCGCAAAGGCCGGCGTCACTTCAAAACTGTTCAGTTGCGCCGCATGGGCCCGTCGCGCCACACCGTTCAGGCTTTCGAGAAAATCCCGGGGATCGTGATTGTCACTGAGCCGGTAACCACCGACAGCCTTGGCCACGCCCGTGCACACATAGGGCAGAAAGATCGCAATGAAAACGCACCACAGAGCCACCGTCATAACGCCGTCCTTTTTCAGTTTTTAGAGTTGGCGGGTCAGAACTTCATCACCAGCATGCCGATCAGCACCAGCCCACAGGCTAAGAGCCGTGGCCGGCCGAAAGGTTCTTTCAGGTAACGCATGCCGAACAGCACCACCAGAATCACGCTGATCTCGCGCAACGCCGCTGCTTCGGCAATCGACCCCAGTTGCATCGCCCACAGCACCAGAGCGTAGCTGAACAACACGCAGAACCCGACCGCCAGTCCCAGCTTCCATTGTTCGCGCCAGAACTGCAGGAACGCCGGCCGTTTGGCGACCCACGCCAGCATCGGGAACGGCCAGGCGCTGAGCAACGTGACCCAGACCAGGTAATCCAGCGGATGCGACCAGCGCCGCAAGGCCTGACCATCGATGTAGGTGTAGCAGCCGATGCACAAGCCGATCAGCGCCACCACCGGCAGCATCGACCACGGCAGGTGTTTCCCGCCGCCGCCCTGCCAGAGCAGGCAGGCCATGCCCAGCGGGATCAGCATGATTCCGAAGATCTGCTGGTTGGTCAGCACTTCGCCGGCGAAGATCAGGGTCAGCGCCAGCACCACCAATGGCGACAGCCCGCGCATCAGCGGATAGACCAGCCCTAGGTCGCCGACCCGATAGGCCTGGATCAACAGGTAGCGATAAAGCAGCTCGAACGCCGCCGACGCCAGAATCCACGGCCAGATTTCCTGCGGCGGCAGGCTGATGAAAGGAAACGCCAGCGCGACGAACAACAGCGCCACGGTGTCCATGCAGGCCACCACCAGCAACCGCTCGGCGCTGAATTTGATCAGGGTATTCCACGCGGCGTGCAACAGCGCCGCCACCAACACCAGAGCTGTCGCCAGCACGTGTCACTCCTTCATTCTTGTTTTTGAACCCGAGCCATTTGATCAGGTCTTTGATTCGCGATGTGTCAGGCGCTGTTTATACGTCAAGCGACCTCGCCACACCCGGTTGCGCACAGACAAATGCCAAAAAAAATCCTGTCCGGGACACACAATTGTGCCCCCACCCGGTGTCTACCCATCCAACCCTTGTGCCCATGAACAGGCGCGCTGTCTTTTCACCCCCCATCCAAAGGACCCCGGATGCTTGAACTTGTCGCCGCTTTCATCTGCCTCACCACCCTCCTCACTTTCGTGAATTTCCGCTTCATCGGTTTGCCGCCGACCATCGGCGTGATGGTTACCGCACTGATGTTTTCCCTGTTGCTGCAAGGCTTGAGCCTGCTGGGTTATCCCGGCCTCGAAGAGCGCGTGCTGCAACTGATCGGCCAGATCGACTTCGGTGATCTGCTGATGAACTGGATGCTGTCGTTCCTGCTGTTCGCCGGCGCCTTGCACGTCAACCTGAACGACCTGCGCAGCTATCGCTGGCCCATCGGCCTGCTGGCGACCTTCGGCGTACTGATCGCCACCGCCGTGATCGGCAGCCTCGCCTACTACATCTTCGCCTTGTTCGGCTGGCACGTGAGCTTCCTCTACTGCCTGTTGTTCGGCGCACTGATCTCCCCGACCGACCCGATCGCGGTACTCGGCGTGTTGCGAACGGCCAACGCCTCGAAGCCGTTGAAGACCACCATCGTCGGCGAATCGCTGTTCAACGACGGCACTGCCGTGGTGGTGTTCACCGTGTTGCTGGGCATCGCGCAACTGGGTGAAACCCCGACCATCGGCGCCACCGCCATGCTGTTTGCCCATGAAGCCATCGGCGGCGTGCTGTTCGGCGGGCTGATCGGTTATCTGGTGTACCTGATGATCAAGAGCATCGAGCAGCACCAGATCGAAGTCATGCTGACCCTGGCGCTGGTGATCGGCGGCTCGGCGATGGCCACCGAGCTGCACGTCTCGGCGCCGATTGCGATGGTGGTTGCCGGTCTGATCATCGGTAACCTGGGGCGCAACCTGGCGATGAACGACATGACGCGCAAATACCTGGACGGTTTCTGGGAGTTGCTCGACGACATGCTCAACGCCCTGCTGTTCGCGCTGATCGGCATGGAGCTGTTGCTGCTGCCGTTCAACTGGCTGCACGTGGCGGCGGCAAGTCTGCTGGCGCTGGCGATTCTGTTGTCGCGCCTGCTCACCGTGGCACCGGCCATCGTTCTGTTGCGGCGCTGGCGCACGGTGCCGCGCGGCACCATTCGGATCCTGACCTGGGGCGGTTTGCGCGGCGGGGTTTCGGTGGCCTTGGCTTTGGCCCTGCCGCTGGGCCCGGAGCGCGATCTGCTGCTGAGCATCACCTACATCGTGGTGCTGTCGTCGATCCTGTTGCAGGGTCTGACCATTGGCAAACTGGTCAAGCACGCCACCCGCGATGAACCGGCAACCACTGCCGAGCCTGCGCACCACTGATCATTTCCTGATCCGCTGCGGGTCGGGCTTTTCCGCTTGATCCGCAGACTCCTTCGGCTTGCCGCTTTCGCTGCGGATCTGCGCATGGCTGATCAGGGCAAAGATGAAACTGCCGCCGATGATATTCCCCGCCAGGGTCGGCCCGGCAAACACCGCCCAGAAATCACTCCACGGCAACTCGCCGGCAAACACCAGATACGACACCTCCGCCGAACCCACCACGATGTGCGTAAAGTCGCCCAGCGCCATGAGGTAGGTGATGAGGATGATGATCCACATCTTCGCGCTCTCCATGGACGGGATCATCCAGACCATGGTGGCGATCATCCAGCCGGAAACGATGCCCTTGGCGAACATCTGGCTCGCATGGTTTTCCATGACCTTGCGACCAATCTCAAGAAAGGCGGCGTCGGTCTTGCTGTCGAAGATCGGCAGTTCGAGCATCACGTAGGCCACCAGAATCGTCCCGCACAGGTTGCCGAACAGCACCACCGTCCAGAGTCGGATCAAGCGGCCGAAATTGCCGAGCGTCGGTTTGGTCATGACCGGCAGAACAGCGGTCAGGGTGTTTTCGGTGAACAGTTGCTGGCGGGCGAGGATCACCGCCAGAAAGCCTGCGCAGTAACCGAAGCTCGCGATCACCTTGAATTCGTCACCCTCGGGCAACCGGGAATTGAGCAGGCCCATGCCCATCAGCGACAGGCCCATGGTCAGCCCCGCCGCCAGCGCCGACCACCACAGCGCGGCAATGCTGCGCTCCAGTTCCTGGTCGCCCTGTGTACGGATGATTTCATGCAGGACCGCCGCCCGGGGCGGCTGGTTTTTCTCGACTTCGTGCTGTTCCTTGGCCGAGAGGTCGGGGGTCTTGCCGTCTGTTGGCGTGGTCATGGCGGGAAACCGGTGGCGGGGTCATAAAGCTACGACACGCGCCATTCGGCTTCCGTTCTACGGGACGCGCCGATTACTCGGTAACGGGTGTTTCATCCTTGAACTGGTCTTTGACGTACTTGATCTCGGTCCGCCCGTGCGGCGCCGGCAGGCCGTCTTCGCCGAGGTTCACAAAAACCATCTTCTCGACGGTCAGGATGCTCTTGCGGGTGATCTTGTTGCGCACTTCGCAGGTCAGGGTGATCGAGGTGCGGCCGAACTCGGTGGCGGTGATGCCCAGTTCGATGATGTCGCCCTGGCGCGAGGCGCTGACGAAGTTGATCTCGGAAATATACTTGGTCACCACGCGCTGGTTGCCCAGTTGAACGATGGCGTAGATCGCCGCCTCTTCGTCGATCCAGCGCAGCAGGCTGCCGCCGAACAGGGTGCCGTTGGGGTTGAGGTCTTCGGGTTTTACCCACTTGCGGGTGTGGAAATTCATCTTCACTCCTGAGCGTCTTGCCGAATGAT
This sequence comes from Pseudomonas sp. GW821-FHT09C09, assembly GCF_059418105.1. NCBI lineage: Bacteria > Pseudomonadati > Pseudomonadota > Gammaproteobacteria > Pseudomonadales > Pseudomonadaceae > Pseudomonas > Pseudomonas sp. GW821-FHT09C09. The sequence goes on along the minus strand of NZ_JBWKPF010000003.1, from coordinate 582,939 downwards.
GGGGCCATCTTGGCAGACTGAGCGGTCATGCTCCATGAGGCTTCTACTATGGTCGCTATTAATGATCTTCATCTGGCCGACAGAAACCCTTTGGAAGATCAGTCTAGACGGCTATAATCGCCCCCGTTTCAAAACGGTAACGTTCGCTTGATACCGTTTTCCCGCCACCTGTCCGAGGGGCGCTGCAGCAGGTTCAACCTGTCAGGCTCGGATGGGGCGTTGACTGGCTCAGGCCGGACACTAAACGCACAACGGCGCCCATTCGCATACATTACGAATGGAGGCTCTCATGAGCGCTGTTATCACGCCTGCAGATTTTAACGATTACAAAGTTGCCGACATGTCCCTGGCTGCCTGGGGCCGTCGCGAAACCATCATCGCCGAGTCGGAAATGCCGGCTCTGATGGGTCTGCGTCGCAAGTACGCTTCCGAGCAGCCGCTGAAAGGCGCGAAAATCCTCGGCTGCATCCACATGACCATTCAGACCGCCGTGCTGATCGAAACCCTGGTTGCCCTGGGTGCCGAAGTTCGCTGGTCGTCCTGCAACATCTTCTCGACTCAGGATCAGGCCGCCGCTTCCATCGCCGCTGCCGGCATCCCGGTTTTCGCCTGGAAAGGTGAAACCGAAGAAGAGTACGAGTGGTGCCTGGAGCAGACCATCCTGAAAGATGGCCAGCCATGGGACGCCAACATGATCCTCGACGACGGCGGCGACCTGACCCAGCTGCTGCACGACAAGTACCCACAGGTTCTGGACCGCGTTCACGGCGTGACCGAAGAAACCACCACCGGCGTACACCGTCTGCTGGACATGCTGGCCAAGGGCGAACTGCGCATCCCGGCCATCAACGTCAACGACTCGGTGACCAAGTCCAAGAACGACAACAAGTACGGCTGCCGTCACAGCCTGAACGACGCCATCAAGCGCGGCACCGACCACCTGCTGTCCGGCAAGCAAGCGCTGGTCATCGGCTACGGTGACGTGGGCAAGGGCTCGGCCCAGTCCCTGCGTCAGGAAGGCATGATCGTTAAAGTGTCCGAAGTCGACCCGATCTGCGCCATGCAAGCCTGCATGGACGGTTTCGAACTGGTTTCGCCGTTCATCGACGGTATCAACGACGGCACCGAAGCAAGCATCGACAAAGCGCTGCTGGGCAAGATCGACCTGATCGTGACCACCACCGGTAACGTCAACGTTTGCGACGCAAATATGCTCAAAGCCCTGAAGAAGCGCGCCGTTGTCTGCAACATCGGTCACTTCGACAACGAAATCGACACCGCTTTCATGCGCAAGAACTGGGCATGGGAAGAAGTGAAGCCACAGGTACACAAGATCCACCGTACCGGCCCGGGCGCTTTCGACGCTCAGAACGACGACTACCTGATCCTGCTGGCCGAAGGCCGTCTGGTGAACCTGGGCAACGCCACTGGTCACCCGAGCCGTATCATGGATGGTTCGTTCGCCAACCAGGTTCTGGCCCAGATCTTCCTGTTCGGCCAGAAGTACGCCGACCTGTCGCCAGCCCAGAAAGCCGAGCGCCTGACCGTTGAAGTACTGCCGAAGAAACTCGACGAAGAAGTGGCCCTGGAAATGGTTCGCGGCTTCGGCGGCGTGGTCACTCAACTGACCAAGCAACAGGCTGACTACATCGGCGTGACCGTCGAAGGCCCGTTCAAGCCGCACGCTTACCGCTACTAAGAGCAGCTGCGAGCTTCAAGCTTCAAGCGGCAAGCAAGGTCAAAAGCCGAACTTGCCGTACGAAGCTTGAGAGCTCTGCCCCTATTTCAAAACAGTTTCAGGCAGCAGGTTTCACGCACGAGAGATCAGCGCACCTCCGCTTCTCTCGAAGCTTGTAGCTTGCCGCTCGTGACTGGAGGTCCCCCGATGTCCCAAGACCGTCGCTACAGCTTCGAGTTCTTCCCGACCAAGACCGATGCCGGGCATGAAAAACTGCTCGCCACTGCCCGTCAGCTGGCCACCTATAACCCTGACTTCTTTTCCTGCACCTACGGCGCGGGCGGCTCGACCCGTGACCGCACGCTGAACACCGTGTTGCAGCTGGAAAGCGAAGTCAAAGTCCCCGCCGCACCGCACCTGTCGTGCGTCGGCGACAGCAAGGACGACCTGCGCGGCCTGCTGAACGAGTACAAGGCTGCCGGCATCAAGCGCATCGTCGCTCTGCGCGGTGACCTGCCGTCCGGCATGGGCATGACCAGCGGCGAGCTGCGTCACGCCAATGAGCTGGTTGAATTCATTCGTGAAGAAACCGGCAATCATTTCCACATCGAAGTCGCCGCCTACCCGGAGATGCATCCGCAAGCGCGCAACTACGAAGACGATCTCGCCAACTTCGTGCGCAAGGCCCGTGCCGGCGCCGACAGCGCGATCACCCAGTACTTCTTCAACGCCGACAGCTACTTCTACTTCGTCGATCGTTTGCAGGCGCTGGGCGTGGACATTCCGGTGGTTCCGGGGATCATGCCGATCACCAACTACAGCAAACTCGCGCGCTTCTCCGATGCCTGCGGTGCGGAAATCCCGCGCTGGATCCGCAAGCAACTGGAAGCCTACGGCGATGACAGCCAGAGCATTCAGCGCTTCGGCGAACAAGTCGTCAGCGAAATGTGCGAACGCCTGCTGCAAGGCGGCGCGCCTGGCCTGCACTTCTATTCCATGAACCAGGCCGAACCGAGCCTGGCGATCTGGAACAACCTGAAGTTGCCACGCTGAGACCGCTGTACGCTTCAAGCTGAACGCTTCATGCAACAACAGAAGATCGCAAGTTTCGACAGCTCCTGGTGGGTTGTCGCAACTGCGATCTTTTGCTTTTAAGGCCCGAAACAGAGCTTCTGCAGCCAGTTTCTGGCTCTTTGGCGTTTCTCGTCGTAATCTCAAGTCATGCCTTTGATCACGCAGTTATTCGCCGTGCTGGTTTTTGCTTGCCTGAGCTTTGCGGCTCGAGGCGAGAAGCTGCGTATCGTCACCGAACCCTGGGCGCCGTACGTTTACGAAGAAAACGGCAAGAACCTCGGGCTGGACTACGAAACCACCGCCATCGTGTTCAAACGTCTGGGCATCGATGTCGAGTGGCAGTTCCTGCCATGGAAGCGTTGCCTGTCGATGCTCGAAACCGGCCAGGCCGACGGTGCGCTGGACATCTTTCACAGCGACGAACGCGACGCCACCCTGCTCTACCCAAGCGAACCGCTGTCGGACGTCGAGTTCGTGATGTTCTACGCCAACGACCGACCGCACCCTTTTCGCAGTCTTGAAGACCTCAAGGGCCTGACCATCGGCACCTCGCCGGGTTATCTGTACAGCCCGGACTTCAGTGAATCGACCCTGTTCAACCGGGAACCGGCCCCGACCCACGAAGCCAATTTCGGCAAACTGGTGCGCGGGCGCATCGACCTGCTGATCACCGATCGCCGCGTGGGTCAGCATTTGCTCGATGAATTGAATATCCGCGATCAGATCACCGAAAACCCCACCGTCATCAGCCGCCAGAGCCAGTTTCTGGCCGTACGGCGCAATGCGGGGATGGATTTGCTGGTGCAACGCTTCGGCGCCGAACTCAAGCGTTTCAAGCGTGAGCCGGCCTATGCCGAGTTGAGCGCGCGCTACGGTGCAGCCCCGGTTTCGGAAAAACCCTTGAGCAGCGCCACCGCCAGCGGCAAAACCGTTGAGCAGCAGGAAAGCGGCGCGCAGTGATTGCTCTGTTATACTCCGGCGTTCCCGCCAGGCTCACGCCCGGACGCCCGGAACCGTTACAGGCCTCCCGACCCGCTACAGCGCAGCTTTTCAGCCCGCGCGAGCGCTCCGGACGTGCCTTCGGAACCGCAGCAGGACCGGACGGGATTGCGTCCTCTTAAACGCCATTCGCGCCAGGCAAGACTCCCATTGGGCCAAGCCCTAACTAAAACAGGATTACTCATGTCCTTTGCTTCCCTCGGTCTCTCCGAGGCTTTGGTCCGCGCTATCGAAGACGCGGGCTATACCGAGCCTACTCCGGTGCAACAGCGGGCCATTCCCGCCGTGTTGCAAGGTCGCGACCTGATGGTTGCGGCACAGACAGGTACCGGTAAAACCGGCGGTTTCGCCCTTCCGATCCTGGAGCGGCTGTTCCCCAACGGTCACCCGGACAAATCCCAGCGCCACGGCCCGCGCCAGCCGCGCGTCCTGGTCCTGACCCCGACCCGCGAACTCGCGGCCCAGGTACACGACAGCTTCAAGATCTACGCCCGTGACCTGAAATTCGTCAGCGCCTGCATCTTCGGCGGCGTCGGCATGAACCCGCAGGTTCAGGCCATGTCCCGTGGTGTGGACGTACTGGTTGCCTGCCCGGGTCGTCTGCTCGACCTGTGCGGCCAGGGCAGCATCGATCTGTCCCACGTTGAAATCCTCGTGCTGGACGAAGCCGACCGCATGCTCGACATGGGCTTTGTCCATGACGTGAAGAAAGTCCTCGCCCGCCTGCCGGCCAAGCGCCAGAACCTGCTGTTCTCGGCGACCTTCTCCAAAGACATCACCGACCTCGCCGGCAAGCTGCTGCACAACCCGGAACGCATCGAAGTGACGCCGCCGAACACCACGGTCGAGCGCATCGAACAACGCGTCTTCCGCCTGCCGGCCAGCCACAAGCGTGCGCTGCTGGCCCACCTGATCACCGCCGGCGCGTGGGAACAGGTACTGGTGTTCACCCGCACCAAGCACGGTGCCAACCGTCTGGCCGAGTACCTGGACAAACACGGCCTGCCGGCTGTGGCGATCCACGGCAACAAGAGCCAGAACGCCCGCACCAAGGCCCTGGCCGATTTCAAGGCCAACCAGGTACGCATTCTGGTTGCCACCGACATCGCGGCCCGCGGCCTGGACATCGACCAGTTGCCACACGTGGTCAACTTCGAACTGCCGAACGTCGATGAAGACTACGTGCACCGCATCGGTCGTACCGGCCGTGCCGGTCGTTCGGGCGAGGCGATCTCGCTGGTCGCGCCGGACGAAGAAAAACTGCTGAAAAGCATCGAACGCATGACCAAGCAGAAAATCGCCGACGGCGACCTGATGGGCTTCGATGCCAGCACCATCGAGGCCGAGAAGCCTGAAGTGCGCGAGCGTCCGGACATGCGCAACCCGCGCAACGGTCGTGGCCCGCGCGGCGACGGTCCGAATGGCGGCGGCGGTGGCGGCGGTCGTAAAGACAAAGGCAAGGACAAGGGCAAGGAAAAACCTGCCGGCGAACGCGGTGAGCGTGGCGAGCGTCCAGCCCGTCAACAGAAACCCCGCGAAGGCACCCCGGCCCGCGAACAGCGTCAGCCAAGCCAGCCGCCACGTGCTGCGGCTGATCGCGCCCCGGACGAGTTCCTCGACGACGATATCGATAACTTCGGCAACCGCGTTGACTACGTGCCGAAGCAGGCTCCGGCCGGTGGTCGCAACCGTCGTCCTGGTGCTCCGGCGCAAGGCGCAGGTTCGGGCGCTCCGCGCGGCGGTCAGTCGCAAGGTCGTCAGAACGGCCCGCGCAACAGCAACGGCTCGAGCACCGGCACCCCGCCGGGCAAACGCAACGGCCCGCGTAACGGTGCCCCGCGTGATGGTCAGGGTCGTCGCGACGAAAATTCGCGCAACCGCCGTCCGGCCCGTGACGATCAGCAACGTGCCGAACCGGCCGTGCAGAACCCGCGCAGCAGCGGCCCGAAGATCATGCACAAGGAATCGAAAGCCGACCGCTTCCCGACGCCTGAGCAGCTCGATCAACTGCCAAGCCGCCCACGCGGTGAGAAACCGGCCTTGCTGACCCGCAATCGCTGAGTTTCGACAAGGCAATAAAAAACGCCCCCGGTCGCAAGACCGGGGGCGTTTTTGTGTGTCAGGCGAAAATTACTTCGCTTTAACACCTTCGAACGAGATGTACAGGTCGACTTTGTCGGACTGTGGACCCAGGTCCATCATCTTGCCGAAATCAGAACGCTTGATGCTGGTGGTGCCTTCGAAGCCGGCACGGTAGCCGCCCCATGGATCCTTGCCTTCACCCAGGAAAGTGGCCTTGACCACGATCGGCTTGGTCACGCCGTGCAGGGTCAGGTCACCGGTCACGTCGGCAGTGTCTTTGCCATCGGCGTTCTTGCCGGTGGATTTGACGCTGGTGGAGACGAACTTGGCGTCAGCGAATTTGCCCACGTCCAGGAAGTCTTTGCTGGCGATGTGCTTGTCACGCTCGGCGTGGTTGGTGAACACGCTGGCGGTCTTCACGTCGAACTCGATCTTGCTGTCTTCAGGCTTGGCAGCATCGAAGCTGAACTTGCCGCTGATGTCCTTGAAGGTACCGGTGATGTAGCTGTAGCCCAGGTGGCTGATCTTGAAGTCGACGAAGGCGTGCTGGCCTTCTTTGTCGACGGTGTAATCAGCAGCCATTACGTTGGCGGACAGCACGGCAGAACCGATTGCCAGAGCGGCCAGAGTCTTTTTCAACATGCTTTCTTTTCCTTTGAGTCGAGGTTGAGCTTCAGGCTTTGCGACCGAGCATTCGAGTGAGGGTCGCATCACGATCGATAAAGTGGTGCTTCAATGCTGCCAACGCATGGAGGCCGGAAAAAATTACCAGCGCCCACGCCAGGTACAAATGAATCACCCCGGCGGTATCTGCCTGATCCGGTAGTCCGGAAACCAGTGCAGGAACTTCAAACAGGCCAAACACCGGAATCCCGACACCGTCTGCGGTGGAAATCAGGTAACCGGCAATCATCACGGCGAACAGCGCAAGGTACAGAAACCCGTGGCCGAACTTGGCGCCGATGCGGGTCATGCGGCTGTAGCTCTGCAGCGTTGGCGGCGGTGGGCTGACAAAGCGCCACAGCACCCGCAACACCATCACAGCCAGCAGCACCAGACCGATGCTCTTGTGCAGATCCGGCGCGTCTTTGCGCCAGGTGCTGTAGTAATCCAGCCCCACCATCCACAGACCGAGCGCAAACAGCCCGAAGACCGCCAGCGCCACACCCCAGTGCATGAAGATGCTGACCCAACCGTAGCGCGAAGAAGAGTTACGTAGCTGCATTGCCCAAATCCTGTGAGAACTGCGAACCAAGACTAGCGAGTTATCTATCGAATTAAAGCGGAAAATTTCGCTTTGAAATATCGAGAAATACGATCAAGAGTCTTGAACAAGGGAGTTAAGGAAAGATTAAAGGGGAAAAGTGTGACGGGAGATTAGCTGGCGAGCGAGCAAACACAGGATGCTCGCTGTTTCACAGGCAATAAAAAAGCGCGGCCTGAAAGCCGCGCTTTTTCATTCACCGCAAAGCCTTACTGCGCTTTGGTATCGGTCGCTGCCGCCGGGGCTGCTGCCGGTTTGGCGGCTGGCTTCTTGGCCGGTTCAGACTTTTTCGCTGCCGGTTTGGCCGGGGCTTTTTTCGCCTCGGTCTTGGCCGCAGGTTTTTTCGCTGCTGGCTTGGCCGGTGCTTTCTTGGCTGGCTCGGCTTTCACCGGAGCCGCAGGCTTCGGCGCTTCAACCGGGGCTGGCGCAGGGGCCGGAGTCGGTGCAGGCGCCGGAGCGGCTGGAGCAGGTGCCGGCTCTGGGGCTTTTACTGGCTCGGGTTTCTTGTCGTCATCCGAACCGCCGAACAGGTTGGTGAAGAAATTGCCTTTCTTCGCCGCCGTGGCCGCACCCGCTGCGCCCGCTGCCGCTGCTGCGGTGGCCGCCGCCGGACCGACCTTGATCGGTTCGAAGGATTTGCCTGCCGCCAGGTCTTCCACCTGACTGGCCGCACGCTGTCCAGTGCGCAGTGCGCCTTCCAGGGTGCCCGGATACAGAGTGTCGGTGTGCTCGCCGGCAAACGCTACGCGTTGCAGCGGACGCTCCCACAGGCGCCAGTACTTGCTGATCTGGCCCGGGCCAAAGGCCAGGTACGAACCGCCAGTCGACGGGTCGGTGCTGTAGCGACGGATTTCATAACCGGTGAACGCGCCACGGGCCTGTGGATAAAACGCGTGCAGACGAATCAGCACCTGATCGACCATCTGCTTGTCGCCGAAGGCCTGCATGACGCGGGCGTTGTCGCCGGACAGGTTGATCACCACGTTCGCGCCGCCCTTCAGGGCCGGTTCGATCCACAACATGCCCAGACCGGTGTTGCTGTAGATCTCGCCGGACATCCGCGCCTTGCTTTCCCAGACCGGCGTCTTGAATTTCAGCATGATCTGGTCGCGCCAGCCGTAGTTGGTGCCCTTGATCGCGGCCAGGTGCTGGGCATCCAGGGCCGGGGTCAGCTGGATCTTGTCGAGGGCGCGCAATGGCACCGCCAGTACGACGTAGTCTGCCTGATAGCCGACGCTGCCGACCTTGACGGTCACGCCGTCCTTGTCCTGGACGATCGCGGAAACCGGCGAGCTGGTCTTGATGGTTTTCAGTTGCTTGACGAAAGCCTGGGCCAGCACCGGGCTGCCGCCGACCAGACGCGAAGCGCGCATGTCACGGTCGGACACGCCGCGATAAACACGGCTCTGCTGCGCGTAGTACAGCAGCGACAGACGCGACGGTTCGTCGTAATGGGTGCGGATATCCTGGTTGATCAACTGACGCGCAGTAGCAGGCAGGTTCTGCTTGTCGAGCCAGCTCGACACGTTGATCTGGTCCAGCGCGTGCAGGGTGTTGGTCGCCGCCGGGTTCTGCGGATCGTCGATCGAACGCGCCAGATCGTCACGGGTTTTCTCGAAGGTTTTCAACGCCTGCGCAGTGGCCGGTTGCTTGGTGGCCAGGTCGGCGGCAGAGAAATACTCGCCATCGATCAGATAACCCGGGGTACGTACGAATTCAGGGGCCGGCGTGGTGCTCAGCTTGAAGGTCGACACGTATTTGTTCAGCACCGGCTGAGCCTTATCGTTGCCGATCCACTCGCTGGTCGCCATGCCCGAGCGACCGCCCAGGCTCGGCTTGGCTTCCAGCAGCGTGACCTGCCAGCCCTTGTTCTGCAGTTCGTAAGCCGCGGTCAGGCCCGACAGGCCGCCGCCGATCACGATCGCGGTTTTTTCCTTGGCCAGCGCCGTAACGCTGAAAAGCCCCAACACCACAAGCGCACAGGCGCGCAGCCAACCGACAGACATTCAGCGAACTCCGGAAAAACACGTAGGAAAAAAGCAGTTTTGCGGGTCAGTCGACCCAAAGAACCGCGAAGAATACGTCAGCCATCAAAACGCCGCCAGCGACGTCTATCGGCCCATACAAAGTAGCTCAATCGACGCAATGGGTTGTCCCGGCGCGACGCATTGCATAGGCTTGCGCGATTGTTTGCCCGCGCCTGACGCGAGCCGCCTCGAGGAGACTGAACATGGGCCTGAACAACCAGTGGATGCAACGCGATCTCGCGGTGTTGTGGCATCCCTGCACCCAGATGAAAGACCACGAACAGCTGCCGCTGATTCCGATCAAGCGCGGTGAAGGCGTCTGGCTGGAGGACTTTGAAGGCAAGCGCTACCTGGATGCCGTCAGTTCCTGGTGGGTCAACGTGTTCGGCCACGCCAATCCGCGCATCAATCAGCGCATCAAGGATCAGGTCGATCAGCTGGAACACGTGATTCTGGCCGGTTTCAGCCATCAGCCGGTGATCGAGCTGTCCGAGCGTCTGGTGAAGATGACGCCGGAAGGCCTGAACCGGGTGTTCTACGCCGATAACGGTTCGTCCTGCATCGAAGTCGCGCTGAAAATGAGCTTTCACTACTGGCTCAACCGCGGCCAGCCGAACAAGAAACGCTTCGTCACCCTGACCAACAGCTACCACGGCGAGACCATGGCGGCGATGGCAGTCGGCGACGTGCCACTGTTCACCGAGACCTACAAAGCGCTGCTGATGGACACCATCAAGGTGCCGAGCCCGGACTGCTACCTGCGCCCGCAGGGCATGAGCTGGGAAGAACACTCGCGCAACATGTTCGCGGCCATGGAGCAGACGCTGGCGGAAAATCATGACAGCGTCGCGGCCGTGATCGTCGAGCCGCTGATCCAGGGCGCCGGCGGCATGCGCATGTATCACCCGGTGTACCTCAAGCTGCTGCGCGAGGCCTGTGATCGTTACGGCGTGCACCTGATCCACGACGAAATCGCCGTCGGTTTCGGACGCACCGGGACGATGTTCGCCTGCGAACAGGCCGGCATCCGCCCGGACTTCCTGTGCCTGTCCAAAGCCCTGACCGGTGGTTATCTGCCGCTCGCGGCGTGCCTGACCACCGATGAGGTATACAGCGCGTTCTACGACGATTACCCGACCCTGCGCGCCTTCCTGCATTCACACAGCTACACCGGCAACCCGCTGGCCTGCGCGGCGGCATTGGCGACCCTGGATATTTTCGAACAGGACAACGTGATCGAGAACAATCGGGCGCTGGCTCAACGCATGGCGTCGGCCACGGCGCATCTGGTGGATCACCCGAACGTGTCCGAAGTCCGTCAGACCGGCATGGTGCTGGCCATCGAGATGGTCAAGGACAAGGCCACGAAAGAGGCCTACCCATGGCAGGAACGTCGCGGCCTGAAAGTGTTCCAGCATGCTCTGGAGCGCGGCGCGTTGCTGCGTCCGCTGGGCAGCGTGGTGTATTTCCTGCCTCCGTACGTGATCACCCCGGAGCAGATCGATTTCCTCGCCGAAGTCGCCAGCGAAGGCATCGACATCGCCACCCGTGACAGTGTCAGCGTGGCCGTGCCGAAGGATTTCCATCCCGGGTTCCGTGATCCGGGCTGATTCGGCTTACTTGAGATTTGCGGTGCCTGGACCGTCCCTTTCGCGAGCAAGCTCACTCCCACAGGGAAATGCATTCTAAATGTGGGAGCGAGCTTGCTCGCGAATGAAGTCGACTCCGATCCAACTGATTCACATCTTTTCAGAGAACCACCATGAGACTGTCCCGCTTCTTTATCGACGCCCCGCTGAGCACCGGCGAACACGAACTGCCGGAAGCCCAGGCGCATTACATCAGCCGCGTGCTGCGCATGGCCGAGGGCGATGCGGTGCAGTTGTTCGACGGTTCCGGCCACGAGTTTCGCGGATCGCTGGTGGAAGTCGGCAAGAAGCGTGTCGTGGTGCAGATCGACGAGCAGTTTGCCGGTCAGGTTGAATCGCCGTTGCACATCCATCTCGGCCAGGGTCTGTCCCGGGGCGAGCGGATGGACTGGGCGATCCAGAAAGCCACCGAACTGGGCGTCAACGAAATCACCCCGATCTTCAGCGAACGCTGCGAAGTCCGCCTCAAGGACGAACGTGCCGACAAACGCCTGCTGCACTGGCGCCAGGTGGCGATCAGCGCCTGCGAGCAATGCGGTCGCTCACGCGTACCGGTGATTCATCCACCGGTGCTGCTGGCGGACTGGCTGAAACAGACCGAGGCCGAACTGAAACTGGTCCTGCACCCGGTGGCCGAGCCGTTGGTCAGCCATGCCAAACCATCGACTCTGGCGTTCCTGATCGGCCCCGAAGGCGGCTTGTCCGACGCCGAAGTCGAGCAGGCCAAGACCAACGGCTACCACGCCGCCCGCCTCGGCCCGCGCGTGCTGCGCACCGAGACGGCGCCGGTGGTGGCGCTGGCGGTGGCGCAGCAACTGTGGGGTGATTTCTAAGCCGTCACTGCACTGGATCACTGATCGGTCTGGCGATGATTGCCTTGAGTTCGCTGGTCATCGGGAACTCAAGGTTCAAGCCCTTCGGCGGGATCGGTTGTTCGAACCACTTGCGGTAGATCCCGTTGATCTCCCCCGAGCTGTACAGATCGGCCAGCGCGCCGTTCACCAGCGCGAGGAATTGCGGATCATCCTTGCGCACCATGCAGCTGTAGATTTCCCGCGATTGCTCCTCCCCCACCACGACCCAGTTATGCGGATCGCGCGCCTTGGCCCGTTCACCGTAGAGCAACGCGTCGTCCATGTAGAACGCTGCCGCGCGCCCCGATTGCAGCATCTGGAACGCCTCGCCGTGATCCTTGGCGCTGATCACGAACATGTTCAATTTGTGGTCGAGGTTGTAGCTCTTCAAATAGCGCTCGTTGGTGGTGCCGGCGGTGGTCACCACGTTCTTGCCGCGCAGATCGTCGAAGCTGTGGATGCCGCTGTCCTTTGCGGTCAGCAACTGCCCTTTGACATAGATAAAACCGTAGGAGAACGCGACCTGTTTCTGCCGCTCGGCCGTCACCCCGGTGGAGCCGCACTCAAGATCAACCGTGCCGTTCTGCACCAGCGGAATCCGCGTCTGCGACGTCACCAGGTTGTACTTCACCTTCAGATCCGGCAGCGCCAGTTGCTGCTTGATGCGCTCGACAATCTTGCCCGCCAGCTCCACCGAATACCCCATCGGCTGCCCGGTGTGATCGCCCACATACGAGAACGGCACCGACGCATCGCGATAACCCAGGGTGATGCTGTTGGCGCTGGCGATCTTGCCGAGCGTGCCGGTCAGCGGCACTTCATTGGCCTGAGCTTGAGCACCTAAAACCAGCGCCAGTGTGCAGCCGAGCAACGTGATTTTTTGCATTGTTATTCTCCGTTGTGGGTGGAGTGTTTTAGCAGAGACCGTTACGCCGCACGGGGATTGAACCCGTGCAGATCAATCGATGTGCGCTGCTGACCGATCAGTTCGCTGAGCAACTGCCCGCTACCGCAGGCCAGGGTGAAACCGAGCGCGCCGTGGCCGAGGTTGAGCCACAGATTGCGATACGCCGTGGCGCCCAGCAGCGGAACACCGGTGGGGGTGGCCGGGCGCATGCCGGCCCACTCCACTGCGGCGTCGTAGTGGCCGGCGTCGGGAAAGGTGTCGCGGGCCTGGCGCTTGATCAGCGCCAGCCGCTCGGGATCCACCGCCGGGTCGAAACCGACGATGTCGACCATCGCCGCCACGCGCAACTGTTCGCCGATGCGCGCGTAGACGATCTTGCGGTCGTAGTCGGTGATGCTCACATCCGGTGCCCGGTGCTCGTTGCCGATCGGCACGGTCAGGCTGTAGCCCTTCAGCGGATACAACGGCAGGCGCAGACCGGGCAGCGCCAGCAACGGGCTGCGATGGCCGGCGGCGATTACCAGTTGTTCGACCGGCAGGGTTTCGTCGCCAAGCTCAATCGCCGTGACGGCGCCGACGTTGTGGCGAATGCCGGTGACTGCCTGACCGAGGCGAAACTCGCAGCGGCCCGACGCTTTCAATCGCGCCGCCAACTGTTGGCAGAAACCGTGACAGTCGCCCACTTCTTCATCCGGCGTGTAGATCGCGCCCACAAACGGCGCGTCGGCCAGTGCCAGTTCCAGTTGCGCACATTCGGTGGCGGACAACACCTGCTGTTGTTGCGGATCGGCCAGGCCCTTGCGTGCATGGTCGAAGCTGGCGGTGTTACGGAAGGTCACCAGTTTGCCGTTGCGTCGCCAGTTGAAACCGACGAGTCCGTCGTCCTCGCGCCAGCGTTTCAGCGTGCTCTGGCTGAACAGCGCCAGACGCAACAGATGCGCCGCGTTTTCCCGGTTGACCGAGGTCCGGCACGCGGCGAGAAACGAGGCCATCCAGCGCCACTGCGCCGGGTCCAGACGCGGGCGAAGTTTCAGCGGTGAATCGCCGCGCAGCATCCAGCCGATCGCCTGCAACGGCACGCCGGCATCGGCCAGCGGCGCCACATAGCGGTAGGACAACTGGCCGCCGTTGGCGAAACTGGTTTCGCTGCCCAGCGACTGCCGCGCCTCGACCACCGTCACCTCGAAGCCGTCGCGCACCAGCGCATAGGCTGTTGCCAGGCCGATCACACCGCCGCCGATGATGCACACACGCTGAGCCATGTCAGTCCTTATTTCTATTTGAAGACGAGGCCGAGGTTAGGGTGAGGTGACAGGCGCCGAACAATGAATAAAGATGCCAGACCTATAAACAAAGGTTATGGACTCGCCATGCGCCTTCGCCACATCGAGATTTTCCAGGCCATCCGCCAGACCGGCTCGGTCAGCGCCGCTGCGCAGTTGCTGCACGTCTCGCAACCGGCGGTGACCAAAGTGCTGCAGCACGCCGAGCAGCAGTTGGGCTTTCCGCTGTTTCTGCGGGTGCGCGGCAAGTTGCAGGCGACCCCGGAAGCGCTGGAGCTGGAGCGCGAAGTCGACAAGGTCACCGAAAGCCTGCAAGGCGTGCGGCGCCTGGCCCAGAGCCTGCGTCGCGAGCCCGGCCACAGTCTGCGAATCGGTGCGACCCCGGCGCTGGCGCTGTCGTTGCTGCCGCCGGCGATCCGGCAATGGACGGCGCAGTTCCCGGACATCGCCTGCGAACTGTCGAGCGCCCACAGCCGCGAGCTGATGCAGAACCTGCTGATGCGCGAAGTGGACGTGGCCCTGACGTTGCAGTTGCCGGATCATCCGGGGCTGAAGGCGCGGGCATTGGCCTCGGGGGTTCTGGTAGCGCTGGCGCCGAAAGATTACTGGCCGGAGGAAGACGCCGGCCAGCCGCTGCCGCTGATGGCTCTGGCCGGGGCGCCGCTGATCGGGCTGTCCAGCGCCGACCCGCTGGCCGCCCGGCTCGACAGTTATCTGGAAGCAGTCGAACCGCCGCCGCGTGTGCGGATCGCCGTGCAGACGTACTCACTGGCCCGGGCGATGGTTGAATCCGGAGCTGGCGTGGCGGTGATTGATCCGTTCACCGCGCTCGGTGCCTCATCGGCCACCACCACTATTCGCCCTCTCGCCCCACCGCTGCCGATCACGCTGTACGCCGTGACCCGCGCCACCGAACCGCCGCCCCACACCTTGAATGATTTGCTGGAGATCTTCAGTCAGCGCGCCCGGGAACAACTCGACCGACTGATGCGCCCTTAAAGGACGTAAAACAGAATCGCCACAAAGTGCAGCAAACTCCCGGCGATCACGAACAGATGCCAGATCCCGTGGGCATGCCGCAACCGGTGATCAAGGGCAAAAAAGATAATCCCCACGGTGTACAACACGCCGCCCGACGCCAGCCAGGCAAATCCCGCTGTCCCCAGCGCGTCGATCAGCGGCTTGACCGCCACCAGCACGATCCAGCCCATCACCGCGTAGATCACGATCGACAGGATCCGCGCCTCGGAGCGCGGCTTGATCTCTTGCAGGATGCCGATCAGCGCCAGCCCCCAGACGATTCCGAACAACGTCCAGCCCCACGGCCCACGTAAGGTCACCAGACAGAACGGCGTGTAACTGCCAGCGATCAGCAGGTAGATCGAAAAGTGATCGACCTTCTTCATGATCGCTTTCTTGCGCCCGCGCACGCTGTGGTACACGGTGGATGCGCTGTAGAGCACCAGCAAAGTGAAAGCGTAAATCGCCACGCTGACGATCTTCCACGGGCTGCCGTCGAGGCTGGCAATCACCAGCATCCAGACGCCCCCGACAAACGCCGCTATCGCCCCGACCAGATGCGTCCAGGCGTTCAGTTTTTCTCCGTGATACATGTGTCGCACACCTCGATTTCATTACCGCAGCGCGCAAGGCTCGGGCCTTGAGCGTAAAAGCGCAATGTTTCCGTTCAACGCGGGCCTGCGCCTGTCCTGATATTTGGGCACAATCGACCGATACCAAGAAGAGTCCGCGCCATGCTGATCGACGAAGAATTGACCCTGAAGAAACTCGAGGTGTTCCTCGCCTTCATGCGCACCGGCAACCTCGCCCGCGCCGCCGCCGAGTTGCAGACCAGCAACGTCAGTGTGCACCGCGCGATCCATTCGCTGGAAAGCGCCCTGCGCTGCCCGTTGTTCAAGCACGAAGGACGCAACCTGACGCCGCTTGAAAGCGCCTATGTGCTCGAAGAGCGGGCGCAAAAGCTGATTCAGGACGTGGTCGAAAGCGTGCGCCTGACCCGCGAAGCCGCCGGGTTCTCGGCCGAGCGTTTCAAGCTCGGCTCGCTGTATTCGTTGACGGTGAAGACCGTGCCGCAGCTGATCATGGGTTTGAAGATCCGCCGCAGCGAACTCAACATCGACCTGATCCTCGGCTCGAACATCGACCTGCTCTACAAGCTGAAAAACATGGAAGTCGACGCGATCCTGGTGTCGCTGGACGACAGCGTCAACGATCCGGACTGCGAGCAGATTCCACTGTTTTCCGACGACATCTTCCTCGCCACTCCGGCCGATTCCCGCTTCGCCCAACGCAGCGAAGTGGATCTGGCAGAGGTGCGCGACGAAACCTTCATCACCCTCACCCAAGGCTTCGCCACCCATCAGGACGGCATCCGGGTGTTCAGGCAGGCGGGGTTCGAGCCGAAGGTGGCGATGCAGGTCAACGACATCTTCACCCTGCTGAGCATGGTCAGTTCAGGGGTGGGTTATGCGTTGCTGCCGGGGAGGATTGCGGCGGTGTACGAGAACCGGGTGAAGCTGATTCCGTTGCAGGAGAAGTACCGGTTGCAACAGCACATTGGCGTGGTGTTCTTGAAGGCCAAGGAGCGGGATCCGAATTTGCTGGCGTTGTTGGCGGAGTGTCGGATGTATGCCAATCGCCAGACCTGACACCCCGTCGCGCCCTTCGCGAGCAGGCTCGCTCCCACAGGGAAATGCATTCCAAATGTGGGAGCGAGCCTGCTCGCGAAAGCGTCAGCTCAGACAACTCAATATCCGAACCTAGCCCACAATCCCGCGCACGATGAAGAACAGCAGCGAAGGCCCCAGCAAACACCCAAGCCCGGTGTGGAACGTAGCCGTCAACGCCCCATAAGGCACCAGCCGCCGATCCGTCGCCGCCAGCCCCGCCGTCACGCCACTCACGGTCCCGGCCAGCCCGCCAAACACCATCGCCGAACGCGGGTTATCCAGGCCCATCCAGCGCGCCGCCACCGGGGTGCCGACCATCACCAGAATCGCCTTGATCAACCCGGTGGCAATCGACAGCGCCATCACATCCGAGGTTGCGCCAATCGCTGCTCCAGTTACCGGCCCGACGATGTAGGTCACCGCCCCCGCGCCGATGGTGGTCATGCTCACGGCATCGCGATAACCGAACGCGTAAGCCATGCACGCGCCGACAATGAACGGCAGAATCGTGCCCAGCAGCAACGCGATCACGCCAATCAACCCGGCCTTCTTCGCCTCGGTCGCCTGCACCTCGAAAGCCGTGGCAACGATGGCGAAATCCCGCAGCATCGCGCCGCCCATCAGGCCGATGCCGGAGAACAGCGACAGATCCGCCAGGCCTTTCTGTCCGCCGGTCATGGTGCCGCCCACCCACGCCAGCACCAGGCCAATGACGATGGCAATCGCCGAGCCGTGAATCCGCCCGAACGTCAGGCGTTTGGAGAGAATCACCGAGACCCACATGATCACGCCGACGAAGGCGAACGCCGTGATCAGACCGTTGTGTTCCAGACCTTTTTCAATGAGATCCCACATGTCAGCGACCTCCTACGGGTGTGCCGACCGGGGAGACTTCCGCCGGCTCGTCGGGCAAGGGTTCACCCTTGTGGGTGCGGCTGATCAGGGCAATGGTGCAACCACAGACCACCACCGAACCGATTGCCGCCAGCACCGCCACCGGGCCGCCGTGCAGGGCGGTGACGACGTTCTGTTGCGCGGCCATCGCCACCACCACCGGAATGTACATGGCGCCCCAGAAGCCGACGCCCATCTCGCAGTCCTTGGTCATGCCGCCGCGTTTTTGCATCCACAGCCGCGCACAGATCAACAGGATCATGGCGATGCCGACCCCGCCGACGTTGGATTTGACCCCCAGCAACACGCCGAGCAGGTCACCCATGATCACCCCTGCCAGCGTACAGATCGCCAGCAGCGCCACACCGTAAATAATCATTGTTGTAGTCCTCAAAGTGCATCGTCGAATGTTGTTTTTGTTGTTCGAAGCCTGAGTCGGTGATTTAGATTCTTCTGCCCTCCTCCTCACGCAACAGCGCCTGCAAGGTGTCGAGCCGGGCGCTGTCGAAGGCAGTGACAGTCCCCTGGTCGAACACCCGGCGCGCCAGCCCGGTCAGCACCGCACCGGGCGGCAGTTCGATCTGTAGTCGCACGCCACGCTCGTAGGCGCTTTGCACGGTGCCGCGCCAGTCCACCACGCGGCACATGTTGAAGGCGAGATCGTCGCGCAGCGCTTCTACCTTGGTCACAGGCCTTGCGCGACTGCCGCTCAGGTAAGCGATTTTCGGTGTTTTCAGTTCAATCTTTTTAAACGCTTCGGCGAGTATTTGCGCAGGCTCATCCAGCAACGGGCAATGCGACGGCACGCTGACCGCCAGACGTTTTGCCAGCCCGGCGCCACGGCTGCGCGCCAGCTCGGCGACCGCTTGCATCGCCTTGTCGCTGCCGGCAATCACCACCTGGTTATCGGCGTTGATGTTGGCCAGGTAAACCGGCGTTTCTGCGCCGTGCACCTGCGCCAGCAGCGTTTCGACTGTGGATAATTGCAGACCAATGATCGCGGTCATGCCGAAGCCCTGTGGATAAGCCTGCTGCATCAACTCACCGCGCAGGCTGACCAGATGCAGCGCATCACTGAAGCGCAACGCTCCGGCGACAACCGCTGCCGGATACGCACCGATGGACAGACCGGCGACGTAATCTGCGGTGAGTTCGTCCTGCAGCAACTGCCGCGAGGCCGCGACGCCGGCGATCAGCAAGCAAAGCTGAACCGCCCGGGTGCTGTGCAACGCTTCGCTCGAATCCAGCCGCAAGACATCTTCCCCCAGGCTATCGCTGGCCTCGATCAGCGTTTCCCGAGGCAAACGCTGGAGCATGCCGGGCTGCTGCGCACCCTGGCCGGGAAACACCAGCAGACTGCTCACGCTGCCTGCTCCTGCGGGTTCCATGGGTCGCTGACCAGACAGGCTTCATGGGCGTTTTTCAGCAGCACCCGCGAAGCGTTTCCGGCCCACTCGCGCAGGGCGACGGCACCGAATGGCGTCTGCAATTGCATGTCGACCCGGCAGATTGCTTGATCGAAAATCGCAACCAGTTTGCGTGCCTGATTACGGGTGATGAGTTGCGGTGTACGCAGGATCAAGTCGAGATCGCTGGCCTCGTGCATGGCTGCAAACCCGCTCGCCAGTTCAAACCCGGCACTGCCACTGACGCCCCAGATCCAACCGCAATCATCGAGCATCGGCCGCAGTTGCCGGAGCGCCTGCATGACTGGCAGATCACGCTCGCTCTCGACCTGACAAAGCGCCTCGGGACTGACCCGACAGGCAATCGAATCGACAGGCATGAACGCCGCCAGCCGCTGCTCGCGCAAACGACCGCGCACGCCCACCGCCACGAACCCGTCTTCACTCAGCGCCCGCCGCACCACCACCGGCTGCCCGGCAGCCAGCGAATCAATCGCCCACTGCGGCGCATCCGCCGGCAACTGCGCCGGCGTCATGCCCCACAGCAGGTCGTGGGCCAGAGGCATGTTCACCACTGCGCCCTCAGCAGTTCACGCACACGGCTGGAGGCTTCACGGTTTTTCGCGCCGAGACGATTGCTCAGATCCGTTGCGCCAATATCACCGATGGCTTGCTTCAGGCATTCGCCGACTCGTGCCAGATCCTCCGCTGTCGGCTGTTCGATCTGCTGCACCGACAGGGTTTCCCAGAGCAATCCGAGGCTGGCATAGCTGTCGATGTCATAGGCCATCGGCGGCACGCTGGAGGCCAGGGCTTCCAGCTCTTCGACGCTGCGCAAGGTCACCCGCGCCGCCGACGCCTTGCCCATTGCGTGCACCATCACCCCCGGATCGCGCAGGGCGATCAAGCGATTGGCCTGATAACCATGGGCCAGAAACGCTCCGGACATGGCCTTGCCCACCAGCAGCGCAATCACCGGATGCCCGGCCAGGCGAGCGCGGGCATAAGCGTCCGCCGCACCGGCCAGGGCCTGATGAATGCCGAGGGCTTCTTCGCGGCGACCATAGGCCTGGCTCGGCACATCGACGATGGCGATCAATGGGCGCTTTTGTGTTTTGTCACGGTCGGCGGTGATCGCATCATCCACAGCCTTGGCCAGGCCCCAGCCTTCGAGCAATCCGACTTCGCCGTTGCGAGCCCGAGGGAAACGGTTGTCCGGATCGGCGACCACGGCGATAAAACGCCCGAGTGCCCCGTCGGCGACCTTCAGCGAGGGCGGCAAACCTTCAACGGCATTCGCGCCAGCGCTCAGGGCGTTGAACCAGTTCAAACCGCGCACGGAATAACCGCTCATGAGCGCTCTCCTTGATACAGATCGCGAACCACCGAAGGCTCGATTTGCTTGTCAGTGTCCAGGCTCGTCAGCCGTTGCAGGAACCACTCGGCCCGCTGACTGCGCGGTTGCAGCGGCAAGCCCTGTTGCAACAACTCGCCGACCTGCTGGCGAATCTGCGCCACGTCATCGGCGACATAACGGTCCACCAGGCCACTGGCGAAACGTTGCTCGCCACCGGTCAGGCTCCAGATGAAAGGCCGGTCGCGGGAGTCGTATTCCTCGATCCCGGCTTCCTGCTCGATCACCTGCGGGCCGTTCAGGCCGAGGCGTGCTTCCTGGGTCACCAGCAAGTAGCTGCACAGGGCGGCGGCAATCGACATCCCGCCAAAGCAACCGACGCTGCCGGCCACCACACCAACCACCGGTTGGTACTGCTGCAAGTCGACAATTGCCGCGTGGATGTCAGCAATCGCAGCCAGCCCGAGGTTGGCTTCCTGCAAGCGCACACCGCCGGTTTCCAGCAGCAGGATGGCGCGGGTCGGAATGCCTTTGCGGTTGTCTTCGGCGGCCAGTTCCAGCGCGCCGGCGATTTTGGCGCCGCCGACTTCACCGAGACTGCCACCCTGAAACGCACCTTCAATCGCCGCGATCACCACCGGCAAACCGTCAAGGCTGCCCTTGGCGATCACCACGCCGTCATCGGCCTGCGGCACTACGCCCTGCCGTTCGAGCCACGGCGACATGACGCGTTGGAAGGGATCGAGCAGTTCGCGGAAGGTGCCGGCGTCGAGCAAGGCTTTTGCCCGCTGCCGTGCGCCGAGTTCGACGAACGAATGTTTGTGCAAAAGTGCCGAGGTGTCAGTCATGGCCGATCTCCTCGAAGCCTTGTTCCAGTCGCAGGCGCACCACGCCCGGCGTCGCGCCGAAATCATGGATATCGATGGCCATCGCCGGTGGCGTGGTGCCGTCGAACATCCGCGCAAACAGATGCTGCCAGCGCTGCTGCGCACCGTTGACCGAGGTCTGTACATTGATTGTCAGCTTGCCGGCCAGGCCTGGTTCGATCAGCACTTCCAGATCGCCCGAGCCGACACAGCCCACCAGCGCCCGACCGCGTGGCGGCTGCCCGGCGGGGAATTCAAAGGATAAGGTTTCCATCAAAACGCTCCCTGAAGGATGCCGTCGTGCTCGATCCGGTCGAGCAACAGCGTGGCGGCGAGCAAGTCGGCGGCGCCACCGGGCGAGGCATTCAATGCGATGAGTTGTTGATCCAGTTCGTGCAGGCGGCGGCGACCGGTGAGGCTGGCACTGCCCCCGGCATCGAGCACCGCCCGGGCGCCGTGTTGCATGGCGTGCAGGCCCGGTTCGCCGGCGCGGTACAGCACGCAGGTGTCGGCAAGGTCGGTCATGATTGCGAGCAAGGCATCGAGCCGGGCGTTCTGTTCGCCATGGCCGGCGGCGCGGCTGCGCTTGAGCTGCGGCAGTCCGCGCTGCACCACGGAGGGGAAGCCGAGCTGCGCTTCTTCCCGGGCACCGCGAGCGCCGTAGCGTTGCGCGACTTGCGCGCCGTGGCTCAGGGGGCGCGGCGCATAACGGTCATCGAGCAACGCCAGGCGTGCGGCGCGCAGAGCAACGGCGCCAGCGCTGGTGGTTTTCGTGTCCAGCGCAGCGGCCGTAACCAGCAGGCCCAACGCCCAGATCGCACCGCGATGGGTGTTCACGCCGTGGGTGGTGGCGAGCATCGCTTGCTCGCCTTCCCTTCCGATGCGGCCAATGGCTTCGCGCAGCGGCAAGCCGATCTCGCCAAACTCAAGCGCAGCCTCGGCCATTTCCTTGAACGCCGGCCACAACGCCAGCGCCGAGGCGTGCATCAATCCCAGGTGCAGGTCGGTGTGCGCACCGTTGCCACGGCGGTCGACCAGCGCCGGCTTCGGCGACAGGTCGGCTTCGTCGATCAGCGCATCTACGGCCAGATCCGCTAATCGGTCAGCCAAAGAAACAGGTTTCGCTTTCAGATTGAGTGCGTGCATTACCAGCTCCTGAACTTGGCGGGCGGGTTGTAGAGGCCGCCGGACCACTCGACCAGATCGGCCACGCTCTTCGCCGCGAGCAGTTCGCGGGTGGCGTCGGTGCGGCGGATGCCGAGGTCTTCGGGCAAGGCGATCAGGCCTTCGCGGCGCATGCGCTCGGTGTCTTTCGAGTTGTGGCGCAGGCCGATGGCGGTGACACCCGCAACGGCGGCGATCATCGCCTGACGCTCTTCCAGCGAACGCGCCTTGTACAGGTAGGCGATGCCCTCTTCGGTCAGCAGGTGGGTGACGTCGTCGCCGTAGATCATGATCGGCGCCAGCGGCATACCGCTTTTCTTCGCCACTTCCACCGCGTCGAGGGTTTCGACGAAGGTCGGTTTGCCGCCCTCCTGGAAGGTCTCGACCATTTGCACCACGAGCTTCTTGCCGCGTTCGAGCATCGGTTGCTGCGAATCGTCATGACGCATATCGAGCCATGCCGGGGTGCCGTGACGCCGGCCGCGCGGGTCGTGGCCCATGTTCGGCGCGCCGCCGAAACCGGCGAGGCGGCCACGGGTGACGGTGGAGGAATGGCCGTCGCCATCGACTTGCAGGGTCGCGCCGATGAACAGGTCCACCGCGTATTGCCCGGCCAGTTGGCAGAACATCCGGTTGGAACGCAGCGAGCCGTCACGGCCGGTGAAGAACACGTCAGGGCGGGCTGCGATGTAGTTCTCCATGCCCAGTTCGGTGCCGAAGCAATGCACGCTTTCGACCCAACCGCTTTCAATCGCCGGGATCAAAGTCGGGTGCGGGTTGAGCGTCCAGTTGCGGCAGATCTTGCCCTTGAGGCCGAGGGATTCGCCGTAGGTCGGCAGGATCAGTTCGATGGCCGCGGTGTTGAAACCGATGCCGTGGTTCAGCGACTGCACATTGTGTTTTTCGTAGATCCCGCGAATCGCCATCATCGCCATCAACACGTGCACAGGCTTGATGTGCCGAGGGTCACGGGTGAACAGCGGCTCGATGTAGAACGGCTTGTCCGCCACCACCACGAAATCCACCCACGATGCGGGAATGTCCACGCGGGGCAGTTCGCTGACGTCGTCCACCAGTTGATTGACCTGGACGATGACGATGCCATCGCTGAACGCCGCCGGTTCGATCAGCGCCGGGGTGTCTTCGGTACTCGGGCCGGTGTAGATGTTGCCGGCACGGTCGGCCATGAACCCGGCCGAGAGCACGACGTTGGGGATCAGGTCCACCACCAGCCGGGCGTAGAGTTCGATGTAGGTGTGGATTGCGCCGACTTCCAGCAGGCCGTCTTCGAGCAACTGGCTGATGCGCAGGCTCTGGGTGCCGGCAAAGGAGAAATCGAGCTTGCGGGCGATGCCGCGCTCGAACAGGTCCAGATGCTCGGAGCGGCCGACACTGGGCATGATCATGTGCAGGTCGTGGAGCTTCTCGGGATCAGCCTTGGCCAGCGCACGGGAAAGGAAATCCGCCTGCTTCTGGTTGTTGCCCTCCAGCACCACACGGTCGCCGGGCAGGATCAGCGCTTCGAGCGCCGCGACGATCCTGTCGGTGGGCAACACCACACCGTCGGCCAGCCCGCGCACCTTGTCGAGGCGCCGCTGCTTCTCGTCACGCCGCCGCGTCCAGCGCGAGTCGGGGGAAATTGTTGTTGTCATGCTCACTCCACGGGGTTCGCTGTCGTGGAGCTACCTTAGGAGTGTCGGGTGGGGGCATCAATCAAGCGCGGCGCGTAATCGTTACGCCTGGAGTAACGATTACGCCAAGCCTGCATCCACTAATAACTTCTCCAGCGCCAACAGATCCGGCACCTTCGCCACCTGTTCCCCCACCTGCACCGCCGCCTGCTCCAGCGCGCACAGCGGCACGTCGACATAACTCAACTGGCTGTCGAGCTTGTACGAGCGCGGAATCCCCTGCACCAGCAAGGCAATGAAACGCAGCGTCGGCAATCCGCCGAGGGCGTTGAGGATGACGATTCGGGCCCGTTCGCCGATGACGATCTTGTTGCCGCACGCCGACTCGAAACTCAGCAGCGGAATCTGCCGCTCGCGCCAGGTCACCCGGCCCAGATACCACGGCGGTGTATCGAGATCGAAGGCGCTGGACTGATAGTCGATCAGCTCGGCGACGGCGACGTTGGGCAGGATCAGGTTGCGATCGGCCAGCGGCAGCAACAGCCCGGTGAGCTGGCTGCTGCGCTGGTTATGACGCCGCTCATGCATGTTTTTTGCTCCACAGGGCAATGCTTTCGAGCAGCACCGATTCCTGGTACGGCTTGCCGAGGTAGTCGTTGACGCCGATGGCCATGGCGCGGTCGCGGTGTTTCTGGCCTGTGCGCGAAGTGATCATGATGATCGGCAGGTGTTGCAGGCGTTCATCGTGGCGCACCTGGGTCGCCACTTCGAAGCCGTCCATGCGCGGCATTTCGATGTCGAGCAGCATCAGGTCGGGCATGTGTTCTTCCAGCAGCAACATCGCATCGACCCCGTCCTTGGCGGTCAGTACGTTCATGCCGTGGCGTTCGAGCAGGCGGCTGGTGACCTTGCGCACGGTGACCGAGTCGTCGACCACCATCACCAGCAGCGGCTTCTGCGGCTCGCTCTCGATTTCGTGACCCGCCGGACGCTGCGGCAACCGCGCCTGCATCGCGCGGATCGGCGCCAGCAGATCGAGGATCAGCACCACCCGGCCATCGCCGAGGATCGTCGCCCCGGACACGCCCTGCACCGCCGCGAACTGCGGGCCAAGGCTCTTGACCACGATCTCGCGGGTGCCGGCCATGGCGTCGACCTGCACCGCGATGTGCCGGTCGTTGCACTGCACCAGCAGCACCGGCAGCGGCAGGCTCTGGCCGAGCAGTTTCGGCCGTGGCGCGGTTTTCAGCAGTTCGCCCAGATAACACAGCTCATAACGCTGGCCGCCGTACTCGTAGCGCGGCGGATCGTGACGGAAATGCCCGTCCAATTCATTCGGCAACACGCGGACGATGCCGTCGATGGTGTTTAGCGGAATCGCGTATTGATCCTCGCCGCACTGCACCATCAACGCGCGGTTGACCGACACGGTGAACGGCAGACGAATACGGAAATGCACGCCCTGCCCCGGCACCGAATCGATGCTCATGGTGCCGCCCAGTTGCCGCACTTCTTCGTGGACCACGTCCATGCCCACGCCGCGCCCGGAAATCTGGGTGATTTTCTCGGCGGTGGAGAAGCCCGGTTGCAGGATGAACTGCAACACTTCGCGGTCGCTGATTTCAGCGTTCGGTGCCAGCAAGCCGCGCTTGATCGCCTTGCGCCGCACGGCGTCCAGCGGCACCCCGGCGCCGTCGTCGCGGATGTCGAACACGATATCGCTGCCCTCACGGGACAGGTCGAGGCTGATCTGACCCTGAGCCGGTTTGCCGGCAGCGAGTCGCACATCGGCCGGCTCCAGACCATGGTCGACGGCGTTGCGCAACATGTGCTCCAGCGGCGCCGCCATGCGTTCGAGGACGTTGCGATCCATCTCGCCTTCAGCGTTGCCGACGGTGAACGCCACGTCCTTGTTCAGCTCTTCGGCCACCTGACGGACGATGCGTTTGAGTCGCGGCAACATGCGCTCGAACGGCACCATGCGCGTGCGCATCAGGCCTTCCTGCAATTCGGTGTTGATCCGGCCTTGCTGTTGCAGCAGGTTCTCGGCGTCGTGGGTGCGCCGGTCCAGGGTTTCCTTGAGGTCGAGCAGGTCGGAGGCGGATTCGAACAGGGCCCGGGACAACTGCTGCAACTGCGAATGGCGATCCATTTCCAGCGGATCGAATTCTTCGTAGCCCAGACGTTCGGCGTCCACTTGCTGACGGCTGAGAATCCGCCCCTGGGTTTCTGTGTCGAGCCGGCGCAACTGGTCGCGCATACGCTCGATGGTGGTTTCCATTTCGTTCAGCGCGGTCTGCGCATCGCTGACCTGTTGCTCGATACGCCCACGGAAAATCGAAGTTTCGCCCGCGAGGTTGACCAGCTCATCCAGCAGTTCGGCGGAGACCTTGACCATGTCCGCACCCGCCTCGGCAGCGGGTGCGGCGGGTTCGCTCTTCAAGGGCAACGGCAGTATCGGTGCAGGCGTTTCCACCGCCACCGGGTGGCTGAAATTCTGGATCGCGCCGATCAGTCGATCCGCCGGCGGGCATGGCTGGCCGGCGCGCACCGCATCGAGCATCTGCGCCAACCGGTCATGGCCGCGCTGCAACAGGGCAAACAGTTCGGCGCTGCTTTGCAGGGTGCCGGAGGACAGGCTTTCGTAGAGGTATTCGAGCTCATGGGCGAGGTCGCCGATGGGGCCGATTTCCACCATCCGCGCGCCGCCCTTGAGGGTGTGCAGATCGCGCAGCAGGGTTTCCACTTCCTGGCGGTTGCCGGGTTCGGCCTGCCAGCGTAGCAGCGCGGCACCGGAGTTTTCGATGATGTCGAAACCTTCTTCGAGGAAGATTTCCAGCAGCTCCGGGTCGTGTCCGGCGGCGTCATGGCTGGCGGCTTCGGGCGGCGTCTCGGAAGCGCCTGACTGGCCCTGACGGAACTGGCGGATCGCGTCGATCAGGTCCGGCGCCGGTTTCAGCGGCTGATGGTCATGCAGTTGATCGAGGTACAACGCCAGTCGTTCATGGCTTTGCAGCAACAGTCGGCCCAGTGCGTCGCTGTGGTTGTAGCGGCGATCCACCAGTCCTTCGTAGAGGTTTTCCAGCTCCTGGGCCAGGTCGCCGATCGCCTCGACCTCGGCCATCCGCGCACCGCCCTTGAGGGTGTGCAAGTCCCGTTGCAGCGACGACAGCGGCGCGCCGTTTTCCGGGTCGTTCAACCAGCGCTGCAAGGCTTGTCCGGCGCTGTCGAGAATGTCCACCGCCTCTTCGAGGAAGATCTCGACGATCTCGTCATCCGCGCCGATCCCGGTGCTTTTTTGCAGTTCGGCAGTGGCGCTGCCCAGCTCGGAAATGCTCAGAGTCCGACTGCCGTCGCTGCGGATCAGGCCCATGGCCGACGGGTCGAGGCCTTCGTCGAGCAGTTCGTGCAGCGCACGGATGCGCTGGGGTTGCGGGGTGATTTCCTGGCCGGCGGCCAGTTCGTCGAGCATGTTGATCAGCGCTTCGTGAGCCTGCTGCGCCTCATGGAAAAACCGCTCGCTGACTGCCAGGCTGCTTTCTTCCACCGCGCCATACAAGTCCAGCAAGGCTTCGCACAACACGTCCACCGGCAGCAGATCCGCCAGGTGCGCGGCCTCGCCAAGGGTCGTCAGTTCATCCAGCAGCGCACTGAGCTCCTGGCGCTCGCCGGGATGCTGCTGCCAGCGCTGCAAGAGGTTTTCGGCGTCGAGCAGGATGTCCATGCCCTGGGCCAGAAAGTTGTTGATCAGTTGCGGATCGCGCTTGACCCGCAGGGCACTGCTCGGTGCGTTGAGGATGGATTCCAGCCGCTCGCTCAGCAGGGTTTCGGTACGCTTGATCAGCGACTGCGCACCGACAATCGGCGCCAGCGGATCGTGCTTGAGCTGGCGCAGGCCGACGCGGAACAGGCCTTCGGCTTCCAGCAGCAATTCCACTTCGTCGAGGTCCAGCGCCAGTTGGTGGGCCTTGAACTCCCGGGCCAGTTTGTCCAGCGGCGCCGCCAGTTCGGCGATCGGCAATACGCCGGCCATCGACGCGCTGCCCTTGAGGGTGTGCAGCGCTCGCTGCAGTTCGTCGCTGGCCTGCAACGGCACGTGTTCGGCAGCCTGATCGAGGAAACGATTGAGGCTGGCGAGGTGGGTTTCGGCTTCGTTGCGGAAAATCTCCAGCAACAGCGGATCGAGCGCTGCGACGTCTTCCGCGTCTTCGGCCGGCAGCGGCGTGTCGCCCTTGGCCAATGCATGGGCCCGGGCCGCGAGGTGATCGACATCCTGGCGCTGACGCTGACCATTGATGGCGAATTCGGCGATCAGGTCCGGCAACAACAGCAGCGTATCGGCGAGCAATTGCTGCACCGCCGGCGCCGGTTCGACGCTGTGTTCCAGCACACGATTGAGCAGGTTTTCCACCGCCCAGGCCAGTTCGCCGAGCACCAGCGCACGGACCATGCGTCCGCTGCCTTTCAGGGTGTGAAAGGCCCGGCGCAGCTCACTGAGGGCTGCGCGGTCCTGCGGGTCGGCGGTCCAGCGCGGCAGGTAGTCGCGCAGCACATCGAGCACTTCCTCGGTCTCTTCGAGGAACACTTCACGCAACTCATCGTCCACCGGTTCTTCATCGGCGGGCGGCGGCAGCAAGCTGCCGGGCGTAGTCAGTGCCGGCGGGTTGACCGCCGACACAGGGCTGGCCAGCACATCGGCCAGCGACTGGGCGATTTGCGGATCATCGAGTTCCTGCAGGTCCTGCATGACCAGCGCTTCGCTGGGGCTGAGCACATCTTCGAGCACGGGCACATGCTGTCCACTGGGCGGCTCGTCAGGAAAGTAACCGAGACGGGCCAGACTTTTCTGCGCGACATCCAGCAATTGCTCGCTCGGTGCCTGCGGGTCATCGGTCAGGCGTTCGAGGTAATACTCGAGACTGGTGATGACGTCCGCGAGGTTATCCAGTTGCTGCCAGCCCGGCTCGTGGGGATCGAGCAGCAGATGCTCGCGAATAAAGCCGTTGCAGGCTTCCAGCAGGCTCGCCGCACGGGTCAACGGAATCATCGCCAGCGCGCCACGCACCTGGGTCAGCAGCGCCGGCAACGGTTGCAGTTGCTGGCGATCCCAGTCGGCGTCGATGTAGTCGACGATCATGTCCTTGGCCTGTTGCAGGCAGATGCGTGCTTCCTTGATCACGA
This sequence comes from Pseudomonas sp. GW821-FHT09C09, assembly GCF_059418105.1. Lineage (NCBI taxonomy): Bacteria > Pseudomonadati > Pseudomonadota > Gammaproteobacteria > Pseudomonadales > Pseudomonadaceae > Pseudomonas > Pseudomonas sp. GW821-FHT09C09. Next base: position 553,936 of record NZ_JBWKPF010000003.1, on the reverse strand, counting down.
TCTGGTGGATCTGCGTCAGGTCGGTGGTGGGCAGGCGCGAGTCTTCCGGGCTCTCCGGTTCCACCGTGCCGACCATCCCGGCCAGCGTCGCTTCGACGTAGAGCAAGGCGCCGGCGACGTCCATCAGCGTGGCATCGTTCGGTTCGCGCTGGCCCTGAGCGAGGCTGAGCACCACCGCCAATTGATCGATGATGACCTTGCGCGGCTGGCCGAAACCGAGCACCGCGAGGGTGTCGGCGATCTGCCGCAGCGGCGCCAGCAGGCTGTCCAGATCCGAGGTGTGCTGGCGGTCGCTGCGCACGAACAGATCGAGGCGTTCCTTGACCCGCACCAGCTCTTCGCACAGCGCCGCGAGCACCGAGCGCATCGCATCGCGGTCGGGGCCGGCCAGGCGCGCGCGTTCTTCGTCGACCATCGCGCTGTCAGGCAACGCGTCGTCCAGGGAGTAGCGATCTTTCATGGTCAGCATCTGCCCGGTGGGATGTTCGGCTTTGGCAATATAGAACAGCAGGCTTTTGAACAGCTCGGGCGGCGGTGGCTGGTTGAGGCCGGCCATGCCTTGTTCGAGCAGGCGCTTGAGTTCCTTGTCGGCGTCCTTGAACAGGCTGCGCAGGGCCGGACTGTTGGCGATCCGCCCTTCGCGCATGCCCTCGACCAGCGCCGAGGCGACTTGCCACAACGGACTCAAGGGTGCATCGCCGCTCAAGGCTTCGAGACGGGTGAAGACTTTGCTCAGGTAACCGAGGTGCGTCTGATCGTCCTGTTCGCGGAGCAAGCCCACCAGCGCCATCTGCAACATTTGCCGCAACTTGCGCAGCACATTGGGTAAATCGGCCGGTTCCAGCAGGGCCAGCGCTTCCTGACTCAGCGGCGGCAACTCCGGCAATTGCGGGCTGAACAGGCTGGTCTCGGACAACAGACTTTCGCCCCGGGCGCTGCGCAGATCGTTGATCAGCGGCAGTACCACCAGCGGCAAGTCACGGCGAGCACTTTGCACGCGTTCGAGGTAGGTCGGCAGTTGGCCGAAGGCCTGCAACAGCAGGTGCAAGGCTTCGTCGCGGTGGCTGACGCGGTCGTTCTGCAGGGCTTCGACCAGATGTTCCATCTCTTCGGCGAGCAAGGCCGCGCCGTAGAACTCGACCATCTGCAGGCTGCCGTGGACCTGATGGATGCACGCCAGGCACTCGTCCAGCCCGGGCACCGACTGCGGATCGTCGAGCACGGCTTCGATGGCCTGATGCGCCTGCCTCAGCGTTTCGGCAATTTCGCCCTTGACCCATTCGAGGGCCACGTAGTCGTGCCGGTCGCCCATAACCACTCCGCTCGACATGATCTCGCCCGCAGGCCTCACGCCTTGCCCGTGGCGGGCGTTACCGCCGCCGGCAAGGTGAACCCGGACACCGAACGCCGCAACTGGCTGGCCATTTTCGTCAGGTTGCCGATGCTTTCGGCGGTGGCCGTGGAGCCGGACGAAGTCTGCGAGGTGATCTGCTGGATCACGTTCATCGTCAGGGAAATCTGCCCGGCCGAAGACGTCTGCTGCTGCGCCGCGTTGGAAATGCTCTGGATCAGCGCCGCGAGGGTCTTGGACACGCCTTCGATTTCTTCCAGGGCCACACCGGCATCCTGCGCCAGCCGCGCACCGCGCACCACTTCGGTGGTGGTCTGTTCCATGGAAATCACGGCTTCGTTGGTGTCGGTCTGGATCGCCCGCACCAGCGTCTCGATCTGCCGGGTCGCGGCGGACGAACGTTCGGCCAGCCGTTGCACTTCGTCGGCCACCACCGCAAAACCGCGCCCGGCGTCACCGGCCATCGACGCCTGAATCGCCGCGTTGAGCGCAAGGATGTTGGTCTGGTCGGCAATGTCGTCGATCAGGCTGACGATGTCGCCGATTTCCTGGGACGACTCGCCCAGGCGCTTGATGCGTTTGGCGGTGTCCTGGATCTGTTCGCGAATGTTGTCCATGCCGTGGATGGTGTTGTGCACCACCTCGTTGCCCTTGTTGGCGATTTCCACCGAACGCTCGGCCACCGCCGAGGATTCGGCAGCGTTGGCCGACACCTGGTCGATGGACTGGGCCATGTCGTTGATCGCCGTCGAGGCTTCGGAAATCTGCTGCGCCTGATGCTCCGACGCCTGGGCCAGGTGCATGGCGGTGGCCTGGGTTTCCTGCACCGCGGCGGCGACCTGGCCGGCGGTGAGGTTGATGGTCGCCACCAGGTCGCGCAACTGGTCGACGGAATAGTTGATCGAGTCGGCGATGGTCCCGGTGAAGTCTTCGGTCACCGAGGCGGTCACCGTCAGGTCGCCGTCGGCGAGGTCTTCGATTTCGTCCAGCAGACGCATGATCGCGTTCTGGTTGCGCTCGTTCTTCTCGGCGGTTTCCTGCAACTGCCGGTTGGTTTCCCGGACCATGACCATGCCGATCAGGATGATCGACGCCAGTGCCAGCAGGCCCAGCACGTAGCCGCCGATGGTATCGGTGCTGCGTCCGCCGGCGAGGTTCTCGAAACCGGTGGCCAGGTGCGAGGCTTCGTCGAGCAGGGTCTGCGACAGGCTGAAGATGTTGGTGGCGGACTCGCGGACCTTGAACAGCTCCGGCGAGGTTTCGAGGATTTCATCCACCGAACCGGAGACAAACTGGAACAACTCGGCAATTTCGCTCAGGCGCGCACGGGCATCACGGTCCTCGACCTGGCTGATCTTAAGGGTCGGGTTGCCTTGCAACATGCCGTTGAGCACCTGTCCGAAGCGCGTGGCGTCACGGCCGAAGGCATCGGCGGCCTGTTGCGAGTTTTCATCGCCGGAGAGCACGGTGTTGACCGCACCGAGAATCCGCTCGGCCAGCAGCGACTGACGCTGGGCCATCGCCACCTGCGCCGCCGGGGCGCCGCGTTGCAGGAGGATCTCGACGACTTTTTCGTATTCGATCTGCAACTGCGGCACGGTTTCGGCCAGGGTTGCGGCGACCTGATGCAGGGACAGCACGGTCTGTTCGCTGGACAGGATGGCGTCGGTGTTTTTCAGCAGGCGTTCCCAGTCCAACTGCACGGCGCGCATTTCCGGGCGCACGGTGGACGGTGCCGGCGGCAGGCCGGTGGCCGGGTCGCCCTTCTTCAGGTAACCCCAGCGCTGGGCGAAATCGTTGCGCGCATCGCTGAGCAACTTGAACGCGGCAGCCTTGCCGGCGGCGGCTTCGGTGGCGTTCTTGGCGATCCGCTGCGACAGCACTCGCAGCTCGCCGGCGTGACCGATGTACTGCTTGTCGTAGTTGGCCTGGGTGTTGAGGTAAGCGAAATTGGCGAACAGCAGCATGATGAACACGATCAGCGCGATGAACAGCACGATGATCTGCGAGCGGCTGCGCGAGCCTTCTGCGGGCTTGCTGGTTTTTGCTTTGATCATCGGTCCTCGCCTGTTAAACCGCGACGTGCATGAAACTCGGTGACTGCGCCAGCGCAAACAGGCTGAACACTCGCCAGTTCTGCTCGCGCCGGAAATAGCCTTTGACGAACTCGCCCTTGGAGCCTTGCCGTTTACGGATCGAGACGGGTTCGAAGCTGTCCTGCTCGAAGTGCTGCAAGCCGAAAACCTCATCGACCAGCACACCGGCAAACACGTCCTGATGCTCCACGACCAATACCCGCCGCTGCTTGCGCATCGGTGACAGCTCATGGCCGAAGAATCCGCACAGGTCCATGATCGGCAACAACCGCCCGCGCAGATTGGCCACGCCCTTGACCCAGGGCTTCACCCCCGGCATCTGGGTGAAACGCGGTTCGGGCAGCACTTCGCTGACCTCGCCCATCGGCGCGACGTACCAGTGCTCGCCGAGGCGAAAGCCGATGCCGCTCCAGCGATCCTGGCGCGCCGGTTGCGACGGCAGGTCCGCCGCCAGCAGGCGACAGCGCTGGTCGATCTGCCACAACAGTTCGAACGCGGTCAGCGACTCGCTCATGGCGGCGCGATCAACCGGCCAGCACGTTGTTCAGGGTCTTGATCAGCGTGTCTTCGTCGACCGGTTTGGTCAGGTAATCCCTGGCGCCCTGGCGGGTGCCCCAGACCTTGTCGGTTTCCTGATCCTTGGTGGTGATGATGATGACCGGGATGTGGCTGGTTTCAGCGTCCTTGGTCAGTTGGCGGGTCGCCTGGAAACCGTTGAGGCCGGGCATGACGATGTCCATCAGCACCGCGTCGGGTTTTTCCTGACGGGCCAGGGCCACGCCGTCGGCGCCGTTTTCGGCTTTCAACACTTCGTGGCCGTGCTTTTCCAGCATGCCGGTCAGTTTGTACATTTCGGTCGGCGAGTCATCGACGATCAGAATACGTGCCATGGTCTTCCCCATTTTTTCTTGTCGACACCGGGCCCGCTGGCCGAGCGTCACTGTGCGTGTCTTACTGCGGCAAATCAGCGGCAAAGCCCGGAACATGGGCCGCAATCGCGTCGAGCAGTTCTTCCTTGCTGAAAGGTTTGGTCAAAAATTGATCGGAACCGACAATCCGCCCCTTGGCCTTGTCGAACAGCCCGTCGCGGGACGACAGCATGATCACCGGCGTCGCCTTGAAGGCACTGTTGTTCTTGATTAAAGCGCAGGTCTGATAACCATCCAGACGCGGCATCATGATGTCGACAAAAATGATCCCGGGGTGGTTGTCGGCGATCTTCGCCAGGGCGTCGAAACCGTCGATCGCCGTGATGACTTCGCACCCTGCATTTTTCAACAGGGTCTCGGCAGTGCGACGAATCGTTTTCGAGTCGTCGATCACCATGACCTTCAAGGCGCTGGACTGCTGTTCCATAAGGGGGCTCTACCGTCGCCTTTGCGAATCAATTTGTCCGTTTTGCGATGCGTAATGGCCGGAAACCCTTGATGCTTAAGGGCCAGCACGATATGGCAGCCTTTTTAGCACAGTCTCCTGACGCAATCTATCGACGGGTTTTTCCTTGACCGAAAACCCGCCCGGAGCCACTCTGGCGGCACTTTTTTCATACCGATCCGGTAGCCAATTTTCGAGGAAAACCCAATGAGCGTTCGCGTCGGGATAGTCATGGACCCAATCGCCAGCATTTCCTATAAAAAGGATAGCTCGCTGGCCATGCTGCTGGCGGCGCAGAAGCGCGGCTGGGAACTGTTCTACATGGAACAGAAAGACCTTTATCAAGGTGAAGGTCAGGCACGGGCGCGGATGAAGCCGCTGAAAGTCTTCGCCAACCCGGAAAAATGGTTCGAACTGGGCGCCGAACAGGATTCCCTGCTCAGCGACCTGAACGTGATCCTGATGCGCAAGGATCCGCCATTCGACATGGAATTCGTCTACTCCACCTACCTGCTCGAACAGGCCGAATCCGCCGGCGTACTGGTGGTCAACAAGCCGCAGAGCCTGCGCGACTGCAACGAAAAGCTGTTTGCCACGCTGTTCCCGCAGTGCACGCCACCGACCGTGGTCAGCCGCCGCGCCGACGTGCTGCGTGAATTCGCCGCCAAGCATGGCGACGTGATCCTCAAGCCGCTGGACGGCATGGGCGGTACTTCGATCTTCCGTCACCGCATCGGCGACCCGAACCTGTCGGTGATTCTGGAAACCCTGACCGCCCTCGGCACCCAGCAGATCATGGGCCAGGCCTACCTGCCGGCTATCAAGGACGGCGACAAGCGCATCCTGATGATCGACGGCGAGCCGGTGGATTACTGCCTGGCGCGGATTCCGGCCCAAGGCGAAACCCGTGGCAACCTCGCGGCCGGCGGCCGTGGCGAAGCCCGTCCGCTGACCGACAAGGACCGCTGGATCGCCGCTCAGGTCGGCCCGACCTTGCGCGCGAAGGGCCTGCTGTTCGTCGGCCTCGACGTGATCGGTGAGCACCTGACCGAAATCAACGTCACCAGCCCGACCTGCATCCGCGAGATCGACAATGCCTTCGGCACCGACATCGGCGGAATGCTGATGGATGCCATCGAGAAAAAGCTGCAAGGTTGATGTGTGTCACATGCAGCCTGTCGCTTGATGCTTGAAGCCCAAGGCGTGAAACCAACATTGCGTTATCATGCGCGGCCTGTGAAAAACGCGATGTTGGTTTTCTTGTCATGACACTTCCGTCCGATCTGCCTGCTGAACTCGCCCATAAGGGCGTGCGCCCGGTCGATCGCCTCGGATTTACCCTGTTTCTTGCGGCGCTGATCCATCTGGCGCTGCTGCTCGGCGTGGGTTTCACCATGGTCGAGCCCAAGCAGATCAGCAAAACCCTGGAAATCACCCTCGCCACCTTCAAGAGCGAAACCAAGCCCAAGAAGGCCGATTTCCTCGCCCAGGAAAACCAGGAAGGCAGCGGCACCCTCGACAAGAAGGCGATCCCCAAGACCACCGAGGTCGCGCCGTTCCAGGACAATCAGGTCAAGAAAGTCACCCCGCCGCCGGCCGCCAAGCCGGAAGTGCAGGAAGCGGCGCCCAAGGCGGCCGTGACCACCGTCGCGCCGAAACCGAAAAAAGCGCCGACCAAGAAAGAAGAAGCCAAGACCGAGACCAAACCGACGGTCGATGCCCCGACTTTCGACAGCTCGCAGCTCTCCAGCGACATCGCCAGCCTCGAAGCCGAACTGGCCAACGAACAACAGCTGTACGCCAAGCGCCCGCGCATCCACCGCCTGAGCGCGGCCTCGACCATGCGCGACAAGGGCGCCTGGTACAAGGACGAATGGCGCAAGAAGGTCGAGCGCATCGGCAACCTCAATTACCCCGACGAAGCCCGTCGCCAACAGATCTACGGCAATCTGCGCCTGATGGTGTCGATCAACCGCGACGGCTCGCTGTATGAAGTGCTGGTGCTGGAATCCTCCGGCCAGCCGCTGCTGGATCAGGCGGCGCAGCGCATCGTGCGGCTGGCCGCGCCTTTCGCACCGTTTACCGGCGACCTGTCGGACATCGACCGACTGGAAATCATCCGCACCTGGAAATTCGCCCGGGGCGACCGGCTGTCCAGCAACTGAGCCGATCTTTTGACCGCTCCAGCTTGTCAGTTCGCCCCCCGAACGCCACACTACCGCACATGAAAAACGTCAGCCCCAGCTACCTCAAGCATCACTTCCTGATCGCCATGCCACACATGGCCGACCCGAACTTTGCCCACACCTTGACCTACATCGTCGAGCACACGGCCAATGGCGCAATGGGGCTGGTGGTCAACCGACCGCAAGAGCTGAATCTGGCCGACATCCTCGAGCAACTGCGCCCGGACATCGATCCGCCAGCGCTGTGCCAGCATGTGCCGATCTTCATCGGCGGCCCGGTACAGACCGATCGCGGTTTCGTGCTGCATCCGGCGGGCAAGACGTTCCAGGCCACTGTCGAGCTGGAGGGCGACCTTGCACTGTCCACCTCGCAAGACGTGCTGTTCGCCATCGCCGACGGCGTCGGCCCGGCGAAAAGCCTGATCACCCTCGGCTACGCCGGTTGGGAAGCCGGTCAACTGGAGGCTGAAATGGCCGACAACGCCTGGCTGACCTGCCCGTACGACGCCGACATCCTGTTCAACACCAGCAGCGAACTGCGCCTGGAAGCGGCGGCCAAGCACTTGGGGATCAACCTCAACCTGCTGACCAGCCAGGCAGGGCACGCCTGATGGCCCTGCGCCTGATCCTCGGCTTCGACTACGGCACCAAACAGATCGGCGTGGCGGTCGGCCAGGTGATTACCGGCCAGGCTCGCGAGCTGTGTACCCTGAAGGCGCAGAACGGCGTGCCGGACTGGAATCAGGTCGAAGCCCTGATAAAGGAATGGAAACCCGATGCCGTGGTGGTCGGCCTGCCGCTGAACATGGACGGCACGCCCAGCGAGATGTGCGCCCGCGCCGAGAAATTCGCCCGCCGCCTCAACGGCCGCTACAACCTGCCCTTCTATACCCACGACGAGCGCCTGACGACCTTCGAAGCCAAGGGCGAACGACTGGTGCGCGGCGGGCAGAAAGGCAGTTACCGCGACAACCCGGTGGACGCCATCGCCGCCGCCCTGCTGCTGCAGGGCTGGCTCGACGAAAACACCGCACTGTTTGAATCCTGACAAGCGCTACGGCGCTTTTCTTTTGGCTACAACCCGAGCCCCGGTTCGCGAGAACCGGCTCGACCCCGAGAAGGAGCAACCATGAGCCTGCCCAATCCCGCCGATCTGATCAGCCAGATGGCGACACGCCTCAAGGCGCACCTTGCCCAGCGTGGTATCAGCGAACCGCGTTACATCGGCATCCGCACCGGCGGTGTCTGGGTCGCCCAGGCCCTGCTCGAAGAGCTGGGCAGCGATGCGCCACTGGGCACGCTGGACGTTTCCTTCTACCGCGACGACTTCAGCCAGAACGGCCTGCACCCGCAAGTGCGCCCGTCCGCCCTGCCCTTCGAAATCGAAGGCCAGCATCTGGTGCTGATCGATGACGTACTGATGAGCGGCCGGACCATCCGCGCCGCCATGAACGAACTGTTCGACTACGGCCGCCCGGCCAGCGTGACGCTGGTCTGCCTGCTGGACCTGGACGCCGGCGAACTGCCGATCCGCCCGAACGTGGTCGGCGCGACGCTGTCGCTCGCCGCCCACGAGCGGGTCAAGCTGTCCGGTCCGGAGCTGGCCCTCGAACTGCAAGACCTTGCCCTTTAATCCGCCCTATTGAGAGTCCCCTTCGCGATGACGCCTCTAGATACCAAGCGCCCGCTGCAGCTCAATGATCAGGGCCAGCTGCGCCACTTCCTCTCGCTCGACGGCCTGCGCCGCGAGTTGCTGACGGAAATCCTCGACACCGCCGACTCGTTCCTCGAAGTCGGCGCACGAGCCGTGAAGAAGGTCCCGTTGCTGCGCGGCAAGACCGTGTGCAACGTGTTCTTCGAAAACTCCACCCGCACCCGCACCACCTTCGAACTGGCGGCCCAGCGACTGTCGGCGGACGTGATCACCCTGAACGTGTCGACCTCGTCGGCCAGCAAGGGCGAAACCCTGCTCGACACTCTGCGCAATCTCGAAGCCATGGCCGCCGACATGTTCGTCGTGCGCCACGGTGATTCGGGTGCCGCACACTTCATCGCCGAGCATGTCTGCCCGCAGGTGGCGATCATCAACGGCGGCGACGGCCGTCACGCCCACCCGACCCAGGGCATGCTCGACATGCTGACCATTCGTCGGCACAAGGGCAGCTTCGAGAATCTCTCGGTAGCCATTGTCGGCGACATCCTGCACTCGCGGGTGGCACGCTCGAACATGCTCGCCCTGAAGACCCTCGGTTGCCAGGACATCCGCGTGATCGCGCCGAAAACCCTGCTGCCGATCGGTATCGAGCAGTACGGCGTGAAGGTCTACACCGACATGACCGAAGGCCTGAAAGACGTCGACGTGGTGATCATGCTGCGCCTGCAACGCGAGCGCATGACCGGCGGCCTGCTGCCGAGCGAGGGCGAGTTCTACCGCCTGTTCGGCCTGACCACCGCGCGCCTGGCCGGCGCCAAGCCCGATTGCATCGTCATGCACCCGGGGCCGATCAACCGCGGCGTGGAGATCGAGTCGGCGGTGGCTGACGGCCCGCACTCGGTGATCCTCAATCAAGTTACCTACGGCATCGCGATCCGTATGGCCGTGCTGTCCATGGCCATGAGCGGACAAACAGCCCAGCGCCAATTCGAGCAGGAGAACGCCCAGTGAAGCTCAGCATTCTCGGCGCCCGCGTCATCGATCCAAGCAGCGGCCTGGATCAAATCACCGATATTCACGTTGAAGCCTGCAAGATCGTCGCCCTCGGCGCGGCACCGGCAGGTTTCACCGCCGTGGAAACCATCGACGCCCAAGGCCTTGTCGCCGCTCCGGGTCTCGTCGACCTGAACGTTGCCCTGCGCGAGCCGGGCTACAGCCGCAAAGGCACCATCGCCAGCGAAACCCGCGCTGCGGCGGCCGGTGGCGTGACCAGCCTGTGCTGCCCGCCGAAGACCAAACCGGTGCTCGACACCTCCGCCGTGGCCGAGCTGATCCTCGACCGCGCCCGCGAGGCCGGCAACACCAAAGTATTCCCGATCGGCGCCCTGAGCAAAGGCCTGGACGGCGAGCAACTGGCCGAGCTCGTTGCCTTACGCGACGCCGGTTGCGTGGCGTTCGGCAACGGTCTGGAGAGCTTTCGCAACACCCGCACCCTGTGCCGGGCGCTGGACTACGCGGCAACCTTCGACCTGACGGTGATTTTCAACTCGCAGGATCACGACCTCGCCGACGGCGGCCTGGCCCACGAAGGCGCCACCGCCAGCTTCCTCGGCCTGCCGGGTATCCCGGAAACCGCTGAAACCGTGGCCTTGGCCCGGGACCTGCTGCTGGTCGAGCAGACCGGCGTGCGCGCGCACTTCAGCCAGCTCACCAGCGCCCGTGGCGTAGCCCTGATTGCCCAGGCCCAGGCCCGTGGCTTGAAAGTCACGGCGGATGTCGCCCTGTATCAGCTGATCCTGACGGATGAAGCGCTGATCGACTTCAGCAGCCTGTATCACGTGCAACCACCGCTGCGCACCCGCGCGGATCGCGACGGTCTGCGTGAAGCAGTGAAGTCCGGGGTGGTTTCGGCGATTTCCAGCCATCACCAGCCCCATGAGCGCGATGCGAAACTGGCACCGTTCGGCGCAACCGAACCGGGCATCAGCAGCGTCGAACTGCTGCTGCCGCTGGCGATGACGCTGGTCGAGGACGGTCTGCTGGACCTGCCGACCCTGCTGGCACGCCTGAGCGCCGGCCCGGCCGAGGCCCTGCGCCTGCCGGCAGGCAAGCTGGCAGTGGGCGGCGCGGCGGATATCGTGCTGTTCGATCCGAAGGCTTCGACCGTGGCCGGCGAGAGCTGGCTGTCGAAGGGCGAGAACTGCCCGTTCCTCGGCCACAGCCTGCCGGGTGTGGTGCGTTACACGCTGGTGGATGGCCGGATCAGCCATCAGGCATGAAGACTGGAGGTAGCAGGCTGCAATGGCCTGCTACCTCTTTGACTTCATTGGATAGCGACAAACATCCGTATTGGAAAAGTTTCGCTCAAAGTCACTGTTCGCAACATCACATCTCCCTCACCCGACGCCTGCCGATAGATCTGCACCAAGTGGCGCAGGAAAGCGGCTACCCGCCATATAGAAATCTCCGACGCTTCACACCCGCCCTGTAAAAACAGCCTCGATACAATCAGAAACAGCCTACAAAGTTCTCATAGGTAACATCTACATAGAGTCATTAACATGAAACCGTCAGAAGGATAACTAATACCCACAAGGATGAGCACATGAAAAATGGACTTACGCTTCCCCCTATTATCACCAGAGGTACAACAGGAAACTCTGGCGGTTTTACAGTCGACTCCGGTTTCAGATGGGGAACCTATGCAACAGCAGATTGGCAGGGCGCAGGAGAGGCCATCATCACCCATGACGGTCAAACCTATTCACTGCCACTGAGCAATGGTCCCGCAATAACCTCAGCAGAAATGGATATGTTTCATGCCTGGCTTGAGATGAAATCCGGAATCAAAGCCTTCACCTATGAACTGCAAATGGTGAACAAGGCAATTAACAACGATGCTCTGGGTGGAGTCCGCGACCTTTGGAGGATCACGGAAAGCGATAACTTCTTATTGAACAGTTCCACCATTATCAGCCATGGATATTTCAAGAACAAAGTCATTAACTTCAGCTTGGCTGATTCATTTGCGGCACAGCAAAAACTAAGCCCCATAGAAGCACTGATCAAAGTCGCAGCGACGGCTCCGTACAACCTGAATTACGAAACGCTCACAACCGAGCTTTCCGGTGGTACCTTCAGCCCGATCAAAGCCTTCGCTCATTATCTATGGGGAAATGGTGAGAGGATGAGGGTCAACATCAACAACATTGGCCTGAACGTCAGAGCCAATGAACTGCCATTACTGGCAAGCTCTATTGCAAGCACTCGAGAAGCTGGTACTTATTACTTGTCCGACCCCAGGATTCCTTACGCTACCATCAATGACAGCAACGTCACCGGAGCTTATCTAGGAAGAATAACGATAAAGATGGAAGGAAACTTCACCAGAGACAACACAGGATCCTGGGTTTTTGATGGCGTTATCAGAGCTTATACTGACACTTACGACTTCGACGCAAGCAACAGATCAACTGCCCTTGAGTTGTTAACAATAGCAGGTAGAGTATTTTCCGGAACGCATTATGAGATCGACATTTTCGGCGACCATAAAATAAGGCTGAGCGGAACCGGGTTTAATCCTGCCCAGTAAGCTTCAGCATTCTTACAGACATCCGAACGATGGAGAGCGAATGGACAGGACCTGCAGATTATTGAGATATCTATACCCGATCGCTCTCGTACTTACATCTTGCGCAGGAGTGCTCGTACTAATAGAAAATCTCAAATCAGAAACTTATGACATAAGCCAGGATTCAATCGGCTTGCCCATTGGTGTGACGCTGATGATTTTCCTGACACTTGCAATAATGCACCTACTGCAGATTCTCCTATTAGGCTGGGCACACACCAATTCGCCCGGAGGTCTGTTACTGAAAATATCAGCCTACTTGACTGCAACACTATCGCTATTGATTCTGGTTGACAGGATTGTGTACTGGTCCACGCCCCATCACACCGTCATTGCAATATTTTATGGTGTCACTGCCCTTACGTTTGTCGCTTTCCAAATGCAAACCTTCGCACAATCGAAATAGCACAGATGCAAGACCGGAAGTCGAAGAGGCACCTGCCAGCGCACGAACTGCGCCGGCGGTTCTCCCCTCGCCATCACTTACTGAAAAGCGCCCCGCCCTTCGGCATTACGCACCGACACCTGATCATTCAGCGTCCAGAAGTCATACAGCACGCCCAGAAAGAACAACCCACCGGTCAGCAGGTACAGCAAACCTGTGATCCACTTGCCCTGATACATCCGGTGCACGCCGAACGCGCCGAGGAACGTCAGGAGAATCCACGCCACGTTGTATTCGATCGGCCCCGCCGCAAAGCGCAGGTCCGCTTCCCGGTCCATTGCCGGGATCAGGAACACGTCGATCAGCCAGCCAATTCCCAGCAGGCCGAAGGTGAAAAACCAGATCGTGCCGGTCACCGGCTTGCCGTAATAGAAGCGGTGCGACCCGGTAAAACCGAAGATCCACAACAGGTAACCGATCACCTTGCTATGGGTGTCCTTTTCCTTCACTTGGGGCAGTTGATAGCGGTTCATGAAGACCTCGATACACGCGATAGATAAATTTTCTTTAATTCTTTGTGACTTTTTTACATGTAGCCGACGTACGGCAAATGCTACCTTGTGGTCCATCAAAGCCTTATAGCACCTGACTTCTGTCCGACAATTGCGTCTATTTGCCGCTTGTTTGGTTCCGTTGCCCGCCTTTTGAATCGACCAACGGCCTCGGAAGGGACAAAAAAGCTGTTATAAAGTTGCGCGCTAACACATAAGAGCCCTGCCTAATGCGTCCATTTTTCAAGACATGGCTAACTATTTGCCTATTAATGCCACTGGCCGCCCACGCCACCAATCGTGAGCAACGTCTTCCCAACGTCAACGGTTTCACTCCCAAATCCCATGCCTCTGCTCCGTCGAACAAAGGCAAGCAAACGAAACACACCACGCTCGCCAGCAAAGGTCACGGCAAGCTGGTTCCACCGATGGCGAACAAGGAAAGCAGCAACGTCCTCAGTCGTGCGGTGAACGTCCTCGGTACACCTTACCGTTGGGGCGGCAGCAGCCCGAGTAAAGGCTTCGACTGCAGCGGTCTGGTGAAATACGCGTTCAACGACGCGACTTTCGACCTGCCGCGCACCTCGAATGCCATGGCCAGCGGCCACGGCGAGAAAGTCGAGCGCAAGGATCTCAAGCCTGGCGACTTGATTTTCTTCAACATCAAGAGCCGTCGGGTCAATCACGTTGCCATCTACCTGGGCAACGACCGCTTCATCCACGCACCGCGCCGTGGCAAAGCGGTGAGCATCGATACGCTGAACAAACCGTATTGGGAACAGCATTACGTGGTTGCCAAGCGTGTGCTGCCGAAAGAACCGGGCGGCAAGCAAATGCGCGTGGTTCAGCGCTGATCCTTGCGGATCACAAAAAACGCAGCCCTCGGGCTGCGTTTTTTTTCGAGACTAGAAATTGTCCGGCGTCCGCGCCTTCTCCCGCGCATGTTCGCGACTGATCAGGCCCTTGGTCACCAGATCCTTCAGGCACATGTCGAGTGTCTGCATCCCCAGCGACCCGCCGGTCTGGATCGCCGAATACATCTGCGCCACCTTGTCCTCGCGGATCAGGTTCCGGATCGCCGACGTGCCCAGCATGATCTCATGCGCTGCCACCCGTCCGCCGCCGATCTTCTTGATCAGCGTCTGCGACACCACGGCCAGCAACGACTCCGACAACATCGAGCGCACCATGGACTTCTCGTCCCCCGGGAACACGTCCACCACCCGGTCGATGGTCTTGGCCGCCGAGGTGGTGTGCAACGTGCCAAACACCAGGTGCCCGGTCTCGGCGGCGGTCAGTGCCAGGCGGATGGTTTCCAGGTCGCGCATCTCGCCCACCAGGATCACGTCCGGGTCTTCCCGCAGCGCTGAACGCAATGCCGTGGCAAAACTGCGGGTATCGCGATGGACTTCTCGCTGATTGATCAGGCATTTGCGCGATTCGTGGACGAATTCGATGGGGTCTTCGATGGTCAGGATGTGATGGTGGCGATGGGTGTTGAGGTAATCGATCATCGCCGCCAGGGTGGTGGACTTGCCGGAGCCAGTCGGCCCGGTCACCAGCACCAGCCCGCGCGGGGCGTCGGTGATCTTGCGAAAGACATCGCCCATGGCGAGGTCTTCCATGCTCAGCACTTTCGACGGGATGGTGCGGAACACGGCGCCGGCGCCACGGTTCTGGTTGAAGGCGTTGACCCGAAACCGCGCCACACCCGGCACTTCAAAGGAAAAGTCGGTTTCCAGATGTTTCTCGAACTCCACCCGCTGGGTGTCGTTCATGATGTCGTAGATCAGTTCGTGCACCTGTTTGTGATCCAGCGCCGGCAGATTGATCCGCCGCACATCGCCGTCCACACGGATCATCGGCGGCAGTCCGGCCGACAGGTGCAGGTCGGAAGCGCCCTGTTTGGCGCTGAAGGCCAGCAGTTCAGTGATATCCATAGCGTCCCTCAATTCCAGTAGAATGCCGCGAACCTTCAGACCGCTGGCGCCTCTTGATGTCCACGATAGCAGACAACATTCTCCAGGTTAGTTCGCGCATCCAGGCAGCGACCCAAGCTGCCAATCGCAGCGAAGACAGCGTCCAGCTGCTGGCCGTGAGCAAGACCAAACCCGCCCAAGCCCTGCGCGAAGCGTACGCCGCCGGCCTGCGCGACTTTGGCGAGAACTATCTGCAGGAAGCTTTGGGCAAACAGCTCGAACTGGCCGACCTGCCCTTGATCTGGCACTTCATCGGCCCCATTCAGTCGAACAAGACCCGCTCGATTGCCGAGCACTTCGCCTGGGTGCACTCCGTGGATCGCCTGAAAATCGCCCAACGCTTGTCCGAACAACGCCCGGCGGACCTGCCGCCACTGAACATCTGCATTCAGGTCAATGTCAGCGGTGAAGCCAGCAAGTCCGGCTGCACCCCGCAAGACCTGCCGGCCCTGGCCCAGGCCATCAGCGCCCTGCCCCGTTTGAAGTTGCGCGGGCTGATGGCGATTCCCGAGCCGTCCGAAGATCGCGCCGAGCAGGATGCCGCATTCGCCGCCGTCCAGAAATTGCAGGCCGGCCTCGATCTGCCGCTCGACACACTTTCCATGGGCATGAGCCACGACCTCGAGTCCGCCATTGCCCAGGGCGCCACCTGGGTCCGTATCGGTACGGCCCTGTTTGGCGCTCGCGACTACTCCCAATCTTGATGATTTCCAGATAAGGACCTGACATGAGCAACACGCGTATTGCCTTTATCGGTGCCGGCAACATGGCCGCCAGCCTGATCGGCGGCCTGCGGGCCAA
This sequence comes from Pseudomonas sp. GW821-FHT09C09, assembly GCF_059418105.1. NCBI lineage: Bacteria > Pseudomonadati > Pseudomonadota > Gammaproteobacteria > Pseudomonadales > Pseudomonadaceae > Pseudomonas > Pseudomonas sp. GW821-FHT09C09. The sequence continues at coordinate 537,928 of NZ_JBWKPF010000003.1, read as the reverse complement.
GGGTCTGGAAGCTGCACACATCCGCGCCAGCGATCCGGGCGAAGAGACCCGCAACCGGGTCAGCGCCGAGCACGGCATCGAAACCTTCGCCGACAACGCCCAGGCCATCGACGGCGCCGACGTGGTGGTGCTGGCGGTCAAGCCGCAGGCCATGAAAGCCGTGTGCGAAGCGATTCGCCCGAGCCTGAAGCCGAATCAACTGGTGGTGTCCATCGCCGCCGGCATCACCTGCGCCAGCATGACGGCATGGCTTGGCGAGCAGCCGATCGTGCGCTGCATGCCCAACACCCCGGCGCTGCTGCGTCAGGGCGTGAGCGGTCTGTACGCCACCGGCGAAGTCAGCGCCGAACAGCGCCAGCAGGCTGAAGAGCTGCTGTCCGCCGTGGGCATCGCCCTGTGGCTGAACGAAGAGCAGCAACTGGACGCGGTCACCGCCGTCTCCGGTTCCGGCCCTGCGTACTTCTTCCTGCTGATCGAAGCCATGACCGCCGCCGGCGTCAAACTCGGCCTGCCGAAGGGAACCGCCGAACAACTGACCCTGCAAACCGCGCTGGGCGCCGCGCACATGGCGGTTTCCAGCGACGTCGACGCCGCCGAATTGCGCCGCCGTGTGACCTCGCCGGCCGGCACCACGGAAGCTGCAATCAAATCGTTCCAGGCCGGTGGCTTCGAAGCCCTGGTGGAAAAAGCACTCGGCGCCGCCGCGCACCGCTCGGCCGAGATGGCCGAACAACTGGGCAAATAAGGAGCCTTACATGATTGGATTGAACACCGCAGCGGTCTACGTGCTGCAAACCCTCGGCAGCCTGTACCTGCTGATCGTACTGCTGCGCTTCGTCCTGCAACTGGTACGGGCGAACTTCTACAACCCGCTGTGCCAGTTCGTGGTCAAGGCTACCCAGCCGCTGCTCAAGCCACTGCGCCGGATCATCCCGAGCCTGTTCGGCCTCGACATGTCCTCGCTGGTGCTGGCAATCCTCGTACAACTGGCACTGATGGCACTGACCCTGCTGCTGACCTACGGCACCACCGGCAACCCGTTGCAACTGTTCATCTGGTCGATCATCGGTGTGACCGCGCTGTTCCTGAAGATTTTCTTCTTCGCCCTGATCATCAGCGTGATCCTGTCGTGGGTCGCCCCGGGCAGCCACAATCCGGGTGCCGAACTGGTGAACCAGATCTGCGAACCGGCCCTGGCGCCGTTCCGTCGCTTCCTGCCGAGCATGGGCGGTCTGGACCTGTCGCCGATCTTCGCCTTCCTCGCGCTGAAGCTGATCGACATGCTGGTGATCAACAACCTCGCGGCGATGACGATGATGCCGGAAATCCTGCGCCTGTTGATGTGAGCTGGTTTCGTTGGGACGGTGACGACCTGATCCTCGAGTGTCACCTGCAACCGGCAGCCCGCAGCGATGACTTCGCCGGGCTGCACGGCGACCGCCTGAAGATCCGCCTGACCGCCCCGCCGGTGGAAGGCAAGGCCAATGCGTATCTGATGGGGTTTCTGGCCAAGGCTTTTGGGGTTTCCAAGAGTCAGGTCAGCCTGATCAGCGGTGAGTTGAATCGGCAGAAGCGTGTACGCATTCACGCCCCCAAAAAACTGCCGGATTTGCCGGGTTTGGTTTTACCTTGATCGTTCCCACGCTCTGCGTGGGAATGCATCCAGGGACGCTCCGCGTCCCCGCCGAAGCGGACGCGGAGTGTCCAATGAGGCGTTCCCACGCAGAGCGTGGGAACGAGCGCAGGTAGTTGCTTGCCGCTAACCCCACCGGTCTTTAGACTTACGCCTCATTTCAACGAGAGCAGGGTCGATGCCAGCTGCCTTTCCCCCCGATTCTGTTGGTCTGGTGACGCCGCAAACGGCGCACTTCAGCGAACCGCTGGCCCTGGCCTGCGGCCGTTCGCTGGCTGCTTATGACCTGATCTACGAAACCTACGGCACGCTGAACGCGCAAGCGAGCAACGCCGTGTTGATCTGCCACGCCTTGTCCGGCCACCACCACGCCGCCGGCTACCACAGCGTCGACGACCGCAAGCCCGGTTGGTGGGACAGCTGCATCGGCCCCGGCAAACCGATCGACACCAACAAGTTCTTCGTGGTCAGCCTGAACAACCTCGGCGGCTGTAACGGCTCCACCGGCCCGAGCAGCCTCAACCCGGACACCGGCAAGCCGTTCGGCGCCGATTTCCCGGTGCTGACCGTGGAAGACTGGGTGCACAGCCAGGCACGCCTCGCCGACCTGCTCGGCATCGGCCAGTGGGCCGCGGTGATCGGCGGCAGCCTCGGCGGCATGCAGGCGCTGCAATGGACCATCACCTATCCGGATCGCGTTCGCCACTGCCTGGCCATCGCCTCGGCCCCCAAGTTGTCGGCGCAGAACATCGCCTTCAACGAAGTGGCGCGCCAGGCGATTCTCACCGACCCGGAATTCCACGGCGGCTCGTTCCAGGAACAGGGCGTGATCCCCAAGCGCGGCCTCATGCTGGCGCGGATGGTCGGGCACATCACCTACCTGTCCGACGACTCCATGGGCGAGAAATTCGGCCGCGGCCTGAAGAGCGAAAAACTCAACTACGACTTCCACAGCGTCGAGTTCCAGGTCGAAAGCTACCTGCGCTATCAGGGCGAAGAGTTCTCCGGGCGCTTCGATGCCAACACTTATCTGTTGATGACCAAGGCGCTGGACTACTTCGATCCGGCGGCGAACTTCGACGATAACCTGGCGAAAACCTTCGAAGGTGCGAAAGCCAAGTTCTGCGTGATGTCGTTCACCACCGACTGGCGCTTCTCCCCGGCCCGCTCGCGGGAACTGGTGGACGCGCTGATGGCTGCACGCAAGGACGTCAGCTACCTGGAAATCGACGCGCCTCAGGGCCACGACGCCTTCCTGATTCCGATCCCGCGCTATTTGCAGGCGTTCGGCAATTACATGAACCGAATTACGGTGTGAACAAGCCATGAGAGCTGATCTGGAAATCATCCAGGAATGGATCCCCGCCGGCAGCCGCGTGCTCGACCTCGGTTGCGGTGACGGCGAGTTGCTGACCTGGCTGCGCGACCACAAGCAGGTCACCGGTTATGGCCTGGAAAACGACCCGGACAACATTGCCGAGTGCGTGGCCAAGGGCATCAACGTCATCGAGCAGGACCTGGACAAGGGTCTGGGCAACTTCGCCAGCAACAGCTTCGATGTGGTGGTGATGACCCAGGCCCTGCAGGCCGTGCACTACCCGGACAAGATCCTCGACGAAATGCTGCGGGTCGGTCGCCAGTGCATCATCACCTTCCCCAACTTCGGTCACTGGCGCTGCCGCTGGTATCTGGCAAGCAAGGGCCGGATGCCGGTGTCCGAGTTCCTGCCGTACACCTGGTACAACACGCCGAACATTCACTTCTGCACCTTCGAAGACTTTGAAGAACTTTGCCGCGAACGTGAGGCGAAGGTCATTGATCGGCTTGCCGTGGATCAACAGCACCGCCACGGGTGGGCCAGTAAGCTATGGCCTAATCTGTTAGGTGAGATCGGTATCTACCGCGTCAGCAGCCCGGGGCTGCAGGATCACAAAATCGCGGTCTGAACCACGACATTGCGAGGAGAACGAACATGGGACGCCTGATTACCACGCTGCTGGCCGCCTGCCTGAGCCTGTCGGCCATGGCAGCCGATGCCATCAAGAGCGAGCGCCAGGAAACCTTCGGCGACGTGACGGTGCACTACAACACCTTCAACTCGACCTACCTGCAACCGGACATCGCCAAGGCTGCCGAGCTGATCCGCAGCAAGAACCAGGGCGTGATCAATGTCTCGGTGATCAAGGACGGCAAGCCGTTGATCGCCAATGTCACTGGCACGGTGAAAGATCTGACCAGCCAGACCGTGACCCTGAATTTCCGTCAGGTCACCGAACAGGGCGCGATCTATTACATCGCCCAGTACCCGGTGGAACAGCAGGAAACCCGCACCTTCGAAATCAAGGTGCAGAACGGTGACAAGATCAACACCATCAATTTCAACCAAGAGCTTTTCCCCGGCGAATGATGAACCTCAAGCAACTCGTACTGGCCAGCCATAACGCCGGCAAACTCAAGGAACTCCAGGCCATGCTCGGCGAATCGGTGCAATTGCGCTCGATCGGCGAGTTCAGCAGCGTGGAGCCGGAAGAAACCGGTCTGTCGTTCGTCGAGAACGCGATCCTCAAGGCCCGCAACGCCGCGCGCATCTCCGGGCTGCCGGCGCTGGCCGACGATTCGGGGCTGGCGGTGGATTTCCTCGGCGGTGCGCCGGGTATCTATTCCGCGCGCTACGCCGACGGCAAGGGCGACGCGGCGAACAACGCCAAGCTGCTCGACGCCTTGAAGGATGTGCCTGAAGCCGAGCGCGGCGCACAGTTCGTCTGCGTGCTGGCGCTGGTGCGTCACGCCGACGATCCGCTGCCGATCCTCTGCGAAGGCCTGTGGCACGGGCGCATCCTGACCGCCGCCAGTGGCGAGCACGGTTTCGGCTACGACCCGCTGTTCTGGGTGCCGGAGCGTAACGTGTCCAGCGCCGAGCTGAGCCCGAGCGACAAGAACCAGATCAGCCACCGCGCCCGTGCAATGGATCTGCTGCGCCAGCGTCTGGGCTTGAAATGACCGATAGCTCCTCCGCGTCGTCGCTGATTATCGGCGGCGCCGCCTCTTCGCCTCGGGCGCCGTTGCCGACGCTGCCGCCCCTGGCGCTGTACATCCACATCCCGTGGTGTGTGCGCAAATGCCCTTATTGCGACTTCAACTCCCACACCGCCAGTCCCGTGCTGCCGGAGCAGGAATACGTCGATGCGCTGCTGGCCGACCTCGACCAGGATCTGCACGCGGTGTACGGCCGCGAGTTGAGTTCGATCTTCTTTGGCGGCGGTACGCCGAGCCTGTTCAGTGCCGAAGCTCTCGGTCGCTTGCTGGAAGGCGTGAAACAACGCATCCCGTTTACCGATGACATCGAAATCACCCTGGAAGCCAACCCCGGGACTTTCGAACAAGAGAAGTTCGTCGCCTACCGCAAACTGGGGATCAATCGCCTGTCGATCGGTATCCAGAGCTTCCAGCAGGAAAAGCTCAAGGCCCTCTGCCGCATCCACAACGGCGACGAAGCCATCCGCGCCGCCGGCATGGCGCGCCAGGCCGGATTCGATAACTTCAACCTCGACTTGATGCACGGCTTGCCGGACCAGTCGCTGGACGATGCCCTGAGCGATCTGCGCCAGGCCATCGAGCTGAAACCGACGCACATTTCCTGGTATCAGCTCACGCTGGAGCCGAACACCGTGTTCTGGAACCAGCCGCCGGTGCTGCCGGAAGACGACACGTTGTGGGACATTCAAGAGGCCGGACAGGCGCTGCTGGCCGAACACGGTTACGCGCAGTACGAAGTCTCGGCTTACGCCCAACCGGGTCGCCCGGCGCGGCATAACCTCAACTACTGGAGTTTCGGCGACTTCATCGGCATCGGTGCCGGCGCCCACGGCAAGCTCAGCCATCCGGACGGGCGCATCGTGCGCACCTGGAAGACGCGCTTGCCGAAGGACTACCTCAACCCGGCCAAAAGCTTCCAGGCCGGCGAGAAAGCCCTGACCAACGACGAGATGCCCTTCGAGTTCCTGATGAACGCCCTGCGCCTGACTGCCGGTGTCGAATCACGCCTGTATCCCGAGCGCACCGGCCTGCCGCTGGAAAGCCTCGATGAACACCGGCGCGAGGCCGAACAAAGCGGTCTGTTGCAGGTCGAACCGTCACGTCTGGCGGCCACCGAGCGCGGACAACTCTTTCTCAACGATTTGCTGCAGAAATTTCTGAGCTGAATGGCTCCCGGGGAAACCGCATGGATTTGATACTCGACCTGCTCGCCACTGTCTCCCGCTGGAGCCGCAGCAATCTCTCGGAAATCGCGCTGGCGCTGGTGGGCTGCCTGCTGGTGCTGTTCGGCGCCGACTTCAAAGGCTGGGTCGAGCAACGCCTGGGCAGCATCGCCGGCGCCCTGCGCGTCCCGCTGATGGCCCTGCTGTGCATGGTCGGCAGCGGCGCAGCGCTGATCTACGCCACACCGTGGGTGGTGAAGGGGCTGAGCCAGTTCAACAACTACAGTCTGGCGCCGGTGTTGTTGGTGGTGCTGGTTTTGATCGGCGTAGTCGCCGATCGCCGCTGAATACAGACAGGGAAGTTCATGAGCAAGAAACTGCTGGACGAAACAAGCAAATTTCTCAGCTTCGTGCTGCGTCATGAGCCACAGGCGATTGGCCTGACGCTGGACTCTGAAGGCTGGGCGAACATCGACGCCTTGATCGATGGCGCGGCACGGGACGGCAGAACGCTGGATCGCACGCTGATCGAAAACGTCGTGGCCAGCAGTGACAAGAAACGCTTTTCGATCTCTCCGGACGGTCAGTCGATTCGCGCCGTACAGGGCCACTCGACGAAAAGCGTGGAGCTGCAGTTCGAAGAAAAGCAGCCACCGGAAACGCTCTATCACGGCACCGCGACGCGCTTCATGGACTCGATCAACGAGCAGGGATTGATCCCGGGATCACGCCATCACGTGCATTTGTCCCAGGAAACCGCCACGGCTTCGGCGGTCGGGCAACGTTACGGAACGGTCGTGATTCTGCAGGTCGCCGCGCGGCAGATGCAGAAACAGGGTTTCAAGTTCTATCAAGCCGAGAATGGTGTCTGGCTGACAGAGCGGGTACCGGCCGAATTTCTTTCGACGATGTAATGACCGAGTACTGCTAAAACAACTGTGGGAGCCATTGGCTCCCACAGTTGTTTATTGCATAAGGCTTAAGCGAGTTTCTCGAACTTCAGATCCCAAACGCCATGCCCAAGTCGTTCGCCGCGGCGTTCGAACTTGGTGATCGGGCGCTCGGCCGGGCGCGGTACGCACTTGCCGTCTTCGGCGAGGTTGCGATAGCCCGGTGCGACGTTCATCACTTCCAGCATGTACTCCGCATACGGTTCCCAGTCGGTGGCCATGTGCAGAATGCCGCCAACCTTCAGCTTGCTGCGCACCAGTTCAGCGAAGGACGCCTGAACGATGCGGCGCTTGTGGTGACGGCTCTTGTGCCACGGGTCCGGGAAGAACAGCATCAGGCGATCGAGGCTGTTGTCGGCGATGCAGCGGTTGAGCACTTCGATCGCGTCGCAATCGTAGACCCGCAGGTTGGTCAGGCCCTGGGTCAGCACGCCATTGAGCAGCGCGCCGACACCCGGACGGTGAACCTCGACACCGATGAAATCCTGTTCCGGCGCAGCGGCTGCCATTTCCAGCAGCGAGTGGCCCATGCCGAAACCGATCTCCAGCGAACGCGGCGCGGAACGGCCGAACACCTGATCATAATCCACCGGCGCGTCGGCCAGCGGCAGGACGAACTTCGGCGCGCCCTGATCCAGGCCGCGCTGCTGGCCTTCGGTCATGCGCCCGGCGCGCATCACAAAACTCTTGATGCGGCGGTGTTGGCGCTCGTCGCCTTCTTCCGTCTGGATTGGCGTGTCGTTCGATTCAGTCATCAATAGCTCTTACTTGATCAGACCATCCAGCGGCGAAGAGGCGCTGGCATAGAGTTTTTTCGGCATGCGGCCGGCGAGGTAGGCCAGGCGGCCCGCGACGATCGCGTGTTTCATGGCTTCGGCCATCATGATCGGCTGCTGGGCGTGAGCGATGGCCGAGTTCATCAGCACGGCGTCACAGCCCAGTTCCATGGAGATGGTGGCGTCGGAAGCGGTGCCGACACCGGCATCCACCAGCACCGGGATCTTGGCTTCTTCGAGGATGATCTGCAGGTTGTACGGGTTGCAGATCCCCAGGCCCGAACCGATCAGGCCGGCCAGCGGCATCACCGCGATGCAGCCGATTTCCGCCAGTTGCCGGGCGATGATCGGGTCATCACTGGTGTAGACCATCACGTCGAAACCTTCCTTGACCAGCACTTCGGCGGCCTTGAGGGTTTCGATCACGTTGGGGAACAGGGTTTTCTGGTCGGCCAGCACTTCCAGCTTCACCAGGTTATGGCCATCGAGCAGTTCACGGGCCAGGCGGCAGGTGCGCACGGCTTCGACCGCGTCGTAGCAGCCGGCGGTGTTCGGCAGGAAGGTGTAGCGATCCGGCGACAGCACTTCGAGCAGGTTCGGCTCGCCTTCGATCTGGCCCAGGTTGGTGCGGCGCACCGCGAAGGTGACGATCTCGGCACCCGAGGCTTCGATGGCCAGGCGGGTTTCTTCCATGTCACGGTACTTGCCGGTACCGACCAGCAAACGCGACTGGTAAGTACGACCGGCCAGAACGAAAGGCTTGTCGCTACGAACGATGCTCATGGGAAATCCTCTGTTGGGGTGAGGGTCTTGCAGAATTCTCGGCCCATGCAGGCCTGGCGACTAGCCGCCGCCGATGGCGTGCACCACTTCGACGTTGTCACCATCGTTCAAAGTGGTGTCGGCATGCTGGCTGCGCGGGACGATATCCAGATTGAGTTCGACCGCGACGCGGCGTCCGGTCAGGTCCAGACGGGTCAGCAGGGCCGCAACGGTTTCACCGTCGGGCAGTTCAAAGGATTCACCGTTCAACTGAATGCGCATGCGCAACGCCGCCATCACTTTTTAGGGGGTGGCATTCTAGCCCGATCATGACCTAAAGGTCAGCACCAAGCGTCAAGCGGTTGGCTGCAGGCGCCAGGCGGCGAGTCCGAGGCACAGCCAACCGATCAGGAACGCCAGGCCGCCGAACGGAGTGATGATGCCGAGCTTGCCGATGCCGATGGTGGTCAGCAGGTACAGACTGCCGGAGAACAGCAGGATGCCGATGCTGAACGAGATGCCGGCCCAGGCGACCAGACGCCCCTGAAGCTGCGTGGCCAGCAGCGCCACGCCGAACAGCGCCAGCGCGTGCACCAGCTGATAGGTGACGCCGGTATGGAAGATCGCAAGGTACTCGGGGGTCAGGCGGTTTTTCAGGCCATGGGCGGCGAATGCGCCAAGGCCGACACCGGTAAAACCAAAGAAGGCAGCCAGCATCAGAAAGCTACGCAGCATGTAGAACTCCACTCAGACTCGATCGGCAGGGTCTGTATAATGGCCCGCTCAACCGGTTCGGCCAAGCCATCTCTATGCTGCGTTTATTTCTCCGTCGTTTCACGAAGGCCCTGCTCTGGTTCGCGGGCGGCAGCGTATTGCTGGTGTTGGTGTTTCGTTTCGTGCCGCCGCCGGGCACGGCGCTGATGGTCGAGCGCAAGATCGAATCCTGGGTCGACGGCGAGCCGATCGATCTGCAACGCACCTGGAAGCCGTGGGACGAGATCTCCGATGACCTGAAGGTGGCGGTGATTGCTGGCGAAGACCAGAAATTCCCCGAGCACTGGGGTTTTGACCTAAGTGCGATCAAGGCCGCACTGGCCCACAACGAACTCGGCGGCTCGATTCGCGGCGCCAGCACCTTGAGCCAGCAAGTGTCGAAGAACCTGTTTCTGTGGTCTGGCCGCAGTTATCTGCGTAAAGGTCTTGAGGCGTGGTTTACCGCACTGATCGAAGTGTTTTGGCCCAAGCAGCGGATACTTGAGGTGTACCTGAACAGTGTCGAATGGGATGACGGCGTGTTTGGTGCCGAAGCGGCGGCACGGCATCACTTTGGCGTAAGCGCCAAGTCTTTGTCCCGGCAGCAGGCGAGTTATCTGGCGGCTGTGCTGCCGAATCCCCGGGTCTGGAGTGCCAGTCACCCGACTTCCTATGTTTCGCGCCGCGCGGGATGGATTCGCCAGCAGATGAGCCAGCTGGGCGGCGACAGCTATCTGCTGACACTCGATGATTCACGCCGCGCGCCCTGGGCCCAATGACTTTTTGAAGCGCACACAAAAACGCCCCGATCATCACTGATCGGGGCGTTTTTTATTGCCGGATTACCGGTTACGCGGCAATCGACAACTTGAGCTTGTTCATCGCGCTCTTCTCGAGCTGACGGATCCGCTCGGCCGACACGTTGTACTTCTGCGCCAGGTCGTGCAGCGTGGCTTTCTCTTCTGCCAGCCAGCGCTGGTAGAGGATGTCGCGGCTGCGCTCGTCCAGCACTTCCAGCGCTTCGTGCAGGTTGTGATTGGAGTTGTCGCTCCAGTCGGCATCTTCCAGCTGACGCGCCGGGTCGTACCGGTGGTCTTCCAAATAGTTGGCCGGCGACTGGAAAGCACTGTCGTCGTCGGCTTCGGCAGCCGGGTCGAAGGCCATGTCATGGCCGGTCAGGCGACTTTCCATCTCACGCACTTCACGGGGCTCGACGCCGAGGCTTTCCGCCACACGGTGGACTTCCTCGTTGTTCAGCCAGGCCAAGCGTTTCTTCTGGCTGCGCAGGTTGAAGAACAGCTTGCGCTGGGCCTTGGTGGTCGCGACTTTCACGATCCGCCAGTTGCGCAGGATGAACTCGTGAATCTCGGCCTTGATCCAGTGCACCGCGAAGGACACCAGACGCACGCCCATTTCCGGGTTGAAACGCTTCACGGCCTTCATCAGGCCGACGTTGCCTTCCTGGATCAGGTCAGCCTGAGCCAGACCGTAGCCGGAATAGCTACGGGCAATGTGTACGACAAATCGCAGGTGGGCGAGCACCATCTGCCGAGCCGCCCCAAGATCCTGCTCATAGTAGAGACTCTCGGCCAGTTCACGCTCCTGCTCCGGCGTCAGCAATGGAATGCTGTTGACGGTGTGCACATAGGCTTCCAGGTTTGCGCCCGGAACCAATGCATACGCAGGTTGCAAAGAATTGGTCATACGAAAAAACCTCCGACTTACATACTCGCGCCTTTCGGCACTGCGAAAAATTGACCGGGAACTCAGGTACAAGTTCCCAAAAAACCGCAAGGTCAATCACGCGCAAAAAAGATTCTACTTCGGCGCCAGCTCCCTGAGATGACGTGCGACTGCAATCCATGCACCGATATAACCCAACAGCACCGCGCCAAGCAAGAGCGACAGACCGTCGGCAACTGGCACTCCAGCCAGTGCGAAATCACTGCCGTACAAGCCGGCCAGCCCGACCACCGCGTCGTTCAGCCAGTTCAGGCCGAACGCCAGCACACCCCAGGACAGCAGCCCCGCACCGAAGCCATACAACGCGCCCATATAAAGGAAGGGACGACGCACATAACTGTCGGTGCCGCCGACGAGTTTAATCACTTCTATCTCTGTGCGGCGGTTTTCAATATGAAGACGAATGGTATTGCCTATCACCAAAAGTAATGCGGAAACCAGCAACACCGTCAAACCGAAGACAAAACGGTCGCCGAGCTTGAGGATGGCAGCCAGACGCTCGACCCAGACTAGATCAAGTTGCGCCTGTTGTACCTTGGGCAGTTCGGAAAGTTTTTGTCTTAATGCTTCCAGGGTCGGCTTGTCGACCTCGTTCGGCGTCACCAGCACAACGCCCGGCAGCGGGTTTTCCGGCAGCTCGCGCAGTGCTTCGCCCAGTCCGGACTGCTGCTGGAATTCTTCCAGCGCCTGATCGCGACCGACATATTCAGCATCAGCGACGCCGGGCATGCCTTTGATCTGATCCCGCAGCTTCTCGCCCTGAGCCGAACTGGCGTCAAGCTCCAGATACAGCGAGATCTGCGCCGCACGCTGCCACGAACCGCCCAGACGCTCGACGTTGTTCAGCAACAACGACAGGCCCATCGGCAGGCTCAGTGCAACCGCCATCACCATGCAGGTGAAGAAGCTGCCGATCGGCTGCTTGCCGAGGCGACGCAGGCTGTCCAGCAGGCTGGCACGGTGGCTTTCGATCCAGGCGTGAAACAGTGTGGCGAAATCCGGACCATCGTCCTCGTCGTGTTTTTTCTTCTTCGGCGGCTGCGGATCGGCGGCTTTCGGGGCCACGCGCTCGGAAACCTTCGGACTACGTGTTGCACTCATTCGCCAGCCTCCCCGTCGCCGATCAATCGGCCGCGTTGCAGGGTCAGCATGCGATGGCGCATGCGCGCAATCAGGGCCAGGTCGTGACTGGCGATCAGCACGCTGGTGCCCAGACGGTTGATGTCTTCGAACACGCCCATGATCTCGGCCGCCAGACGCGGGTCGAGGTTACCGGTCGGTTCGTCCGCCAGCAGCAGGGCCGGACGGTGAACGATGGCGCGGGCGATACCGACGCGCTGTTGCTGACCGGTGGACAGGTCGCCGGGGTACAGATCGGTCTTGTCCGACAGCGCCACGCGCTCCAGCGCCGAATCGACGCGCTTGGCGATTTCCGCCTTGGACAGACCGAGGATCTGCAACGGCAGCGCGACGTTGTTGAACACCGTGCGATCGAACAGCAACTGGTGATTCTGGAACACCACACCGATCTGCCGACGCAGGAACGGAATCTGCGCATTGCTGATGGTGCTCAGGTCTTGCCCGGCCAGCAGCAGTTTGCCGCTGGTCGGACGCTCCATCGCCAGCAACAGGCGCAACAACGTGGATTTACCGGCACCGGAGTGGCCGGTGACAAATAGGAACTCGCCGCGACGGACTCGAAAGCTCAGCTCATGCAAGCCGACGTGACCGTTCGGGTAGCGCTTACCGACCTGTTCGAAACGAATCATGAACGCTCCCGCTCGGCAAACAGTGCCTGGACAAAGGGTTCGGCTTCAAAGGTACGCAGATCGTCGATGCCTTCACCGACGCCGATGTAGCGGATCGGCAGGCCGAATTGCTTGGCCAGGGCGAAAATCACCCCGCCCTTGGCGGTGCCGTCGAGCTTGGTCAGCGCCAGGCCGGTCAGTTCGACGGTCTGGTTGAATTGTTTGGCCTGGTTGATGGCGTTCTGACCGGTGCCGGCGTCGAGCACCAGCAGCACTTCGTGCGGCGCATCGGCGTCGAGCTTGCCGATGACCCGGCGAACCTTCTTCAGTTCTTCCATCAGGTTGTCTTTGGTGTGCAGGCGACCGGCGGTGTCGGCGATCAGCACATCGATGCCACGGGCCTTGGCGGCCTGCACGGCGTCGAAGATCACCGAAGCCGAGTCCGCGCCAGTGTGCTGGGCGATCACCGGAATCTTGTTGCGCTCGCCCCAGACCTGCAACTGCTCGACCGCCGCAGCGCGGAAGGTGTCACCGGCGGCGAGCATGACTTTCTTGCCTTCCAGTTGCAGCTTCTTCGCCAGCTTGCCGATGGTGGTGGTCTTGCCGGCGCCGTTGACGCCAACCACGAGGATCACGAACGGCTTGTTCTGCGAAGCAATCCTCAGCGGCTGCTCGACCGGTTTGAGCATCGCGGCCAGTTCGGCCTGCAGGGATTTGTACAGTGCGTCGGAATCGGCCAGCTCTTTGCGGGCGACCTTCTGGGTCAGACGCTGAATGATCACCGAAGTCGCCTCGACGCCGACGTCGGCGGTCAGCAGACGGGTTTCGAGGTCGTCGAGCAGATCGTCATCGATGGCTTTCTTGCCGAGGAACAGGCTGGCCATGCCCTCGCCGATGCTGGCGCTGGTCTTCGACAGGCCTTGCTTGAGGCGGGCGAAGAAGCCGGCCTTGGTTTCTTCGGTGCGCGGAGCCTCCACCGGAGTTTCGACGACCGCGACAGGCGCTGCGACGACCGGTGCAGGTGCAGGTGCAGGTGCAGGTGCAGGTGCAGGTGCAGGCTCGGGCGCAGTGACAATCGGTGCAACCGGCGCGGCGACCACAGGCTCGGGGATGACAGGAGCAGGTTCGACCACCGGCGCTTGAACAGGCTCGGGAGTGAATGCAACCGGTGCCGGAATCGGCGGTGTGACGTGCGGCGCAGCCTCTTCCACCAGCGCCACCGGCTCTTCCGCCACGGGCAAGGTCAGCCATGGCTGGGCAGCCGGGGTCAGTGGCAGCTCAGCGGCAGCCGGCGTTTCAGGCTCGACTTCGGCCACCGGTTGCAACACTGGCTCGGCAATCGGCAGCACAACCGGGGCCGGCGCTTCTTCTATTACCGGAGCGGGCGCCGGGGCTGGCTCAGGAATGGCAGTCGGCTGTTCGACGACGGGTTCCTGCGGCTTTTTGCGCAGCCATCCGAACAGGCTTTTCTTCTCGCCAGCCGCAGCTGGGGTCTTCTTGTCGTCGTTGGAACCAAACATGGAGGACGGCTATCTCACGGTAGCGACGCGCCACAGGGGCGCCCCGGCAAATAAATATTCGATGCAGAACAGACTGTGTTTCACCCAGCTTGTTCACGCGCAACATTTTGTCGAGGCGCCAAAAGCACCTCAAAGGTCTTTAAATACGAAGGACTGGAACGGCATCGTCGGCGAAAACGCAGAGTTTAGCTGACAAACTCAAAGCTTCTGCCGGTAACCCGTACAACCTATAGACCGATCAGTGGCCTGATAGGCGTGGCCGCCAGTAAAACGGATCAGTATCCTAGCACCTCCTCGCCCGCCTAGGCTAAGACCAAGCGGGCAGCCGAACAGGTTTAAAAACGAATGAATGCTCTAGCCCGCCGCGCCGCAGGCCTGCTGCTCAGCACAGTCTGCCTGCCCCTTTCGGCCCTGGCGGCCGACCCGCAACCGACCCACGAATTCACCCTCGACAACGGTCTGAAAGTCGTCGTACGCGAAGACCATCGCGCGCCAGTGGTGGTGTCGCAGGTCTGGTACAAGGTCGGTTCCAGCTACGAAACCCCGGGCCAGACCGGTCTGTCCCACGCCCTCGAGCACATGATGTTCAAGGGCAGCGAGAAAGTCGGCCCCGGCGAAGCCTCGCTGATCCTGCGCGACCTCGGCGCCGAAGAGAACGCCTTCACCAGCGATGACTTCACCGCCTACTACCAGGTGCTGGCCCGCGACCGACTGGGCGTGGCCTTCGAACTGGAAGCCGACCGCATGGCCAATCTGCGCCTGCCGGCCGACGAGTTCGCCAAGGAAATCGAAGTCATCAAGGAAGAGCGCCGCCTGCGCACCGATGACAAACCGATGTCCAAGGCCTACGAACGCTACAAGGCCATGGCCTACCCGGCCAGCGGCTACCACACGCCGACCATCGGCTGGATGGCCGACCTCGACCGGATGAAAGTCGAAGAGCTGCGCCACTGGTACCAATCCTGGTATGTGCCGAACAACGCCACGCTGGTGGTGGTCGGTGACGTGACCCCGGACGAGGTGAAAACCCTTGCCCAGCGCTACTTCGGGCCGATCCCGAAACGCGATGTGCCACCGGCGAAGCAGCCGCTGGAACTGGCCGAACCCGGCGAACGCCAGATCACCCTGCATGTGCAGACCCAACTGCCCAGCCTGATGCTGGGTTTCAACGTGCCGAGCCTGGCCACCGCCGAAGACAAACGCTCGATCAACGCCTTGCGCCTGATCTCGGCGCTGCTGGATGGCGGCTACAGCGGGCGCATCCCGACCCAACTGGAGCGCGGCGAAGAGCTGGTGTCCGGCGGTTCGTCGAGCTACGACGCCTACACTCGCGGCGACAGCCTGTTCACCCTGTCGGCCACGCCGAACACCCAGAAGAAAAAGACCATGGCCCAGGCTGAAGCCGGCCTGTGGAAACTGCTGGAACAGCTGAAAACCACCGCACCTTCCGCTGAAGAACTTGAGCGCGTGCGGGCGCAAGTCATCGCCGGCCTGGTTTTCGAACGCGATTCGATCACCAGCCAGGCCACCGCCATCGGCCAACTGGAGACCGTCGGCCTGTCGTGGAAATTGATGGACACAGAATTGGCCGATCTGGAAAGCGTCACCCCGCAAGACATCCAGAACGCCGCCAAGCTGTATTTCACCCGCGAACGTCTCAGCGTCGCCCACGTCCTGCCACTGGAGACGACTCATGAGTGAGCGCAAAACCCCACGCCTGTTGCTCGGTCTGATCGCCGTGGCAGTCATTGGCTCCGCCGCGCTGTATCTGGCGCCGAGCGACAACAGCAAGGCCAGCGAAGCGCTGGATAACGCCAAGTCCAGCCAGAAGCTGCAATCGCTGGCCGAGCTCGACGGCAAGGCCCCGGCCAGCCGCAAGCTCGACGTGCAGACCTGGAACACCGCCGAAGGCGCCAAAGTGCTGTTCGTCGAGGCTCGCGAATTGCCAATGTTCGACATGCGCCTGATCTTTTCCGCCGGCAGCAGCCAGGACGGCAACGCGCCGGGCCTGGCCTTGCTGACCAACGCCATGCTCAACGAAGGCGTGGCGGGCAAGGATGTCGGCGCCATTGCCCAAGGCTTCGAAGGCCTCGGCGCGGATTTCGGCAACGGCGCCTACAAGGACATGGCCATCGTTTCGTTGCGCAGCCTGAGTGCCGCCGACAAACGTGAGCCGGCACTGAAACTGTTCTCGGAAGTGATCGGCAAGCCGACCTTCCCCGCCGATTCCTTCGCACGCATCAAGAACCAGATGCTCGCCGGTTTCGAGTACCAGAAACAGAACCCCGGCAAGCTCGCCAGCCTGGAATTAATGAAGCGTCTGTACGGCGATCACCCGTACGCGCACTCCAGCGATGGCAGCGCGCAAAGCGTGCCGAAGATTACCCTGGCGCAACTGCGTGAGTTCCATGCCAAGGCCTATGCCGCCGGCAACGTGGTGATTGCACTGGTGGGCGACCTGTCCCGCAGCGAAGCCGAGGCGATTGCCAATCAGGTTTCCACGGCCCTGCCGAAAGGCCCGGCGCTGGCGAAGATTGCCCAGCCGCAGGAGCCGAAGGCCAGCGTCGGCCACATCGAATTCCCGTCAAAGCAGACCAACCTGATGCTCGCGCAACTGGGCATCGACCGTGACGACCCGGACTACGCTGCACTGTCGATGGGCAACCAGATCCTCGGCGGCGGTGGCTTCGGTACCCGTTTGATGAGTGAAGTCCGCGAGAAACGTGGCCTGGCCTACGGCGTGTATTCGGCGTTCAGCCCGATGCAGGCACGCGGCCCGTTCATGATCAATCTGCAGACCCGCGCGGAAATGAGCGAAGGCACCCTGAAACTGGTGCAGGACGTGCTCGCCGACTACCTGAAGACTGGCCCGACCCAGAAAGAACTCGACGACGCCAAGCGCGAACTGGCCGGCAGCTTCCCGCTGTCCACCGCGAGCAACGCCGACATCGTCGGCCAGCTCGGCGCCATGGGTTTCTACGACCTGCCGCTGAGCTATCTGGACGACTTCATGCGTCAGTCCCAGAGCCTGACCGTCGAGCAGGTTCGCGACGCCCTGAACAAACACTTGAGCACGGATAAACTGGTCATCGTCAGCGCTGGCCCGACCGTGCCGCAAAAGCCGTTACCGGCCCCATCTGATAAACCTGCCGAGCAGCCGCTCGGGGTTCCGGAGCATTAATGGCCAGTCCAAAGAAACCTGTACAAAAACTGCACAACGGTGTGAACCAGTTGCGCATCATCGGCGGCGAGTGGCGTAGCCGCAAATTGAGCTTTCCGGACGCGCCGGGCCTGCGCCCGACGCCGGACCGGGTGCGCGAAACCCTGTTCAACTGGCTCGCGCCGTACGTTGCCGGGGCCAAGGTGCTCGATCCGTTCGCCGGCAGCGGCGCGCTGTTTCTTGAAGCGCTATCCCGTGGTGCGTCCATGGGCCAGGCGCTGGATGCCAGCCACGTCGCGGTCTCCAGCCTGAAAGAACACCTCGGCACGTTGCGCTGCACCAACGGCCAGGTGCAGACCGCCGATGCCTTGCGCTACCTGGAAACCCAGACCGCGACCGCGTTCGATCTGGTGTTCCTCGACCCGCCGTTCAACCAGAACCTGCTGCCCGCCGTGTGCACGCTGCTGGAAGAACGCCAATGGCTGGCCGATGATTCGTGGATCTACACTGAAAGCGAAACCGCGCCATCGACCCTCGGCCTGCCAGGCAACTGGCGCCTGCACCGCGAGCAGAAATCCGGGCGGGTGTACTACGCGTTGTGGCAACGTATGGCAGTGATCGCCGGTTAACCGACCGGCCTGAAAAAGCGGCGAGCTTCAGCCGAGGCTCGCTGCGCTGCATCGAGAGCAATCGTGTCCCCTTCGTCAAAACCGTTCATCCCCGCCTTCGGCCTCGGCAATCCGCACCTGCAAACCTTGTGGGGGCCGCTGTGGCGCAAGACCGTGCACCTTGATCGCCAGCGCGAACGACTGTGGCTGGACGACGGCGATTTCCTCGACCTCGACTGGCACGGCCCCCACAGCGCCGAAGCGCCTCTGGTGCTGGTGCTGCACGGGCTGACTGGCTCTTCCAATTCGCCTTACGTCGCCGGAATCCAGGCAGCGCTCGCCGCCCAAGGCTGGGCCAGTGTTGCGCTGAACTGGCGTGGTTGCTCGGGCGAGCCGAACCTGTTGCCGCGCAGCTACCATTCCGGCGCCAGCGAAGACCTCGCCGAAACCATCAAGCACCTGAAAGCCAAGCGGCCACTGGCGCCGCTGTATGCGGTCGGTTATTCCCTTGGCGGCAACGTGCTGCTCAAGCATCTGGGGGAAACCGGTAGCGCCAGCGGTGTACTTGGCGCGGTAGCGGTGTCGGTGCCGTTTCGACTGGATCAATGCGCCGACCGTATCGGCCAGGGGTTTTCGAAGGTCTATCAGGCGCATTTCATGCGCGAGATGGTGGCCTACATCAAGAACAAGCAGCGCCAGTTCCAGCACGACGGCCGTGAGGATGGTCTTGCCGCACTGGCCGCCCTCGGCTCGCTGGAAAACATGCGCACCTTCTGGGATTTCGATGGCCGGGTGACCGCGCCGCTGCACGGGTTTGCCGATGCCGAGGATTATTATCGGCGGGCATCGAGCCGCTACTTTCTGGGCGAGATCCGCACGCCGACCCTGATCATTCAGGCGGCGGACGACCCGTTCGTATTTCCCCACAGCCTGCCGCAGGCCAGTGAACTGTCGAGCTCGACCGCATTCGAATTGCAGGCCCGGGGTGGGCATGTCGGTTTCGTCGACGGCTCATTCCGCCAACCAGGTTATTACCTGGAGCGGCGCATCCCCCAATGGCTGGCAGAATCGGGGCGCGGGTGACGGCATGAGCGATCAGGGCGAGTCGATCCGTTTCTGGCAAACCGCGCCGCTGGCCGGCGTCGAATTGCTGTCGGCACGGTACATCGAGCACCGCTTCGCCCCGCACGTCCATGACGGCTACGTGATCGGCATGATCATGGCCGGCGCCCAGCGCTATCGTTATCGCGGTGCCGAACACCTGGCCGGCAGCGGCACGCTGGTGCTGATCAACCCGGATGAATTGCACACCGGCCACAAAGGCACCGAGGACGGCTGGCTGTACCGGGCGTTCTACCCGGATACCGACAAGATTGTTTCGCTGCTTGAAGAATTGGAGCTGCCGACCGCGCCGATGCCGGCCTTTGGCGCGACACTGTATCGCGACCCGGATCTGGTCAACGGCTTCAGCCAGTTGCACCGATTGCTGGAAAGCCCCGCCACCGCGCTGCAACAGCAGACGGTGTGGCGCGAAATGATGATGCTGCTGTTGCAACGTCACGCGGCGGTGCAGATCAACGGCAAACCCGGAAAAGAACACCGTGCGGTGGTGATGGCCAAGGAATTGCTGCACGCACAACTGGCGGCGCCACCCTCGCTGGAAGAGCTGGCAGCGGCGGTGAACCTGTCACCCTTCCACTTCGCCCGGGTATTCCGCCGCGCCACCGGCATGCCGCCGCACACCTGGCTGATGCAACAGCGGATCGCCTGCGCGCGGGGCTTGTTGCAGAGCGGCTGCCTGCCGGTGGAAGTCGCCACGCAACTGGGCTTTGCCGACCAGAGCCATCTGAGCCGGCAGTTCAAACAGGTTTATGGCGTGGGGCCAGCGGCCTATCGCAGTGCGCGGCTGGAGCGCTGAACGCGCTTACTCGCCCGTGGCGATACCGCGCGACGGCTCGTTGATCCACTCGCTCCACGATCCGGCATACAGCGTACCCAACGGATAACCCGCCAGACACAGGGCAAACAGGTTGTGACACGCCGTCACCCCGGAACCGCAATACGCCACCAGATCGTTCGGCGAACGCTCGCCGAGTTTCGCGGCAAAGCGCTGCTTGAGTTGATCCGCCGGCAGGAAACGTCCGTCGCTGCCCAGGTTGTCGGTAAACGCCGCGCATTGCGCGCCGGGAATGTGCCCGGCGATCGGGTCGATCGGCTCCACTTCACCCTTGAACCTTGGCAGGGCGCGGGCATCGAGCAGGGTCAGGGCCGATTGGCCGAGGCGCTGCTGCAATTGCTCGGCGCTGAGCAGCAGATGTTTGTCCGGCTGCCCGCTGAACGTCCCGCGCGCCACCGAAGGCGCATCCAGGCTCAGCGGCAGGCCGGCCGCATGCCAGGCCTTGAGCCCGCCATCGAGAATGAACACGCCGTCGCGCTTGCCCAGCCATGCCAGCAACCACCAGGCCCGGGCCGCGTAGGCACCGGGGCCGTCGTCATACAGAACCACGTCGCTGTCGTTGCTGATACCGAAGGCTTGCAGGCGCTCGATCAACGCCGCCGGCTCCGGCAGCGGATGACGTCCGGTCACGCCCTTGGTCACCGGCCCGCTCAGGTCACGTTCAAGATCGGCGAAACTCGCCCCGGCAATGTGCCCTTCGGCATAGCTGCGCTGGCCGTAATCCGGGTCTTCGAGGGCAAAACGGCAATCGAGAATCACCAGCCCCGGTTGCTCCTTGCGGGCATCCAGCGTGGTCGGGCTGATCAGTTGCGCAATCGGCATAGCGAACGACTCCTGTGAGCGGATGGGTCAGGACCTTTCTTCAAGGGCCTGGGCCAACGGTACGTAGAATTCTTCGAACAGTGCATTGACCTCATCACGGGCCTGATCGGTGACAAACCCCGCTTCCAGCACCAGCACCTGATACACGCCACGTTTAATGGCCTGCTCGCTGAGGTGATTGGAATTTTCCCGGGTCGTGCACAAAAAGCGTACCCAGGAGGTGAGGATGATCCACGCGTTGAGGGTCAGGGATTCGATCTGCACCCGGTCCATCTTCAGGATGCCGGCAGCGACGAAACCTTCATAGATCGCCGCGCCCTGAATCACGCAGCGCTGGGAAAAGCGCCGGTAACGCCCGGCCAGGTCCGGATCGCTGTCGAGCAGGTGCTCCAGATCCCGGTGCAGAAAGCGGTAGCGCCACATCGCCGACAGCAGTTCCTTGAGGTAGAAACGCTTGTCTTCGACCGTCGCCGCACGCCCCTGAGGCGGGCGCAGGAAGCTGTCCACAAGGCTTTCGTACTCACTGAACAACACGGCGATGATCGCCTGCTTGTTGGGGAAGTGGTAGTACAGGTTGCCCGGAGAAATCTCCATGTGGGCCGCGATGTGATTGGTGCTGATGCTGCGCTCGCCCTGCTGATTGAACAGCTCGAGGCTGTTCTGCACGATGCGCTCGCTGGTTTTGATCCGTGGGGCCATGGCTTGAGCTTTAATTCAGAGTGCGTTGGGGGGCATCTTACGACCTAACCGGAACGGGATAAAACCATGATGCCCAAGGAAGTCATTTGACTTTCTAGAGCATAGACTCTAGAAAGTTCCTCACGACAACAAATCCGGAGCCGACAATGACCGCCGATATTGCCTACCTGCAATCGTTGCAACAGCCGCTGGAAGAGCTCAACCGGTTGTTCGACGCGCAGCGCGCCGCCTACGCCGCCAACCCGATGCCGCCTGCCGCCCAGCGTCAGCAGTGGCTCAAGGCCTTGCGCGATCTGCTGAGCAGCGAACGGCAGGCATTGATCGAGGCGATCAGTTCGGATTTCAGCCACCGCAGCGCCGATGAAACCCTGCTCGCCGAGCTGATGCCGAGTCTGCACGGCATTCATTACGCCAGCCGGCATATCAGCCAGTGGATGAAACCTTCACGGCGCAAGGTCGGCGTCGCCTTCCAGCCGGCATCGGCGAAAGTGGTGTATCAGCCGCTGGGCGTCGTCGGCGTCATCGTGCCGTGGAACTACCCGTTGTTCCTGGCCATGGGCCCTTTGACCGGCGCGCTCGCGGCAGGCAACCGGGTGATGCTCAAGCTCAGCGAATCGACCCCGGCCACCGGCATGCTGCTCAAGGAATTGCTGGCGCGGATTTTCCCCGAAGACCTGGTCTGCGTGGTGCTGGGCGAGGCCGATGTCGGCGTGGCGTTCTCGAAACTGCGCTTCGATCACCTGCTGTTCACCGGCGCCACCAGCATCGGCAAGCACGTGATGCGCGCGGCGGCGGAAAACCTCACGCCGGTGACCCTGGAACTGGGCGGCAAATCCCCGGCCATCGTCTCCCACGACGTGCCGCTCAAGGACGCCGCCGAACGCATCGCCTTCGGCAAGACCCTCAACGCCGGCCAGACCTGCGTGGCGCCGGACTACGTCTTGGTGCCGGAAGAACGGGTCGGCGGCTTCGTCGAAGCCTATCGCCAGGCCGTGCGCGGGTTTTATCCGACACTCGCCGACAACCCGGACTACACCGCGATCATCAACGAGCGCCAATTGGCTCGACTGAACAGCTACCTCAGCGACGCCACCAGCAAGGGCGCACTGCTGATTCCGCTGTTCGAGCAGGGCCAGGGCCGGCGCATGCCGCACAGCCTGCTGCTGAACGTCAGCGACGAGATGACGGTGATGCAGGACGAAATCTTCGGCCCGCTGCTGCCGATCGTGCCGTACCGGGATCTGGATCAGGCATTTGCTTACATCAATCAGCGCCCACGTCCTCTGGCTCTTTACTACTTCGGCTACGACAAACGCGAACAGAATCGCGTGCTCCACGAAACCCACTCCGGCGGCGTCTGCCTCAACGACACGCTGCTGCATGTAGCCCAGGACGACATGCCCTTCGGCGGCATCGGGCCGTCGGGGATGGGGCATTACCACGGGCACGAAGGTTTTCTGACCTTCAGCAAGGCCAAGGGTGTGCTGGTTAAACAGCGCTTCAACGCGGCGAAGCTGATTTACCCGCCGTACGGCAAATCCATTCAGAAACTGATCCAGAAACTGTTCATTCGCTAACGTCACCGCCGGGTAATAACAACAATGCACCCAAGCCTGACCGAAACACCTGCCCTCTCGCGCCGTGGCCTGCTGAAATTCAGCCTCGGCGCCACGGCTTTCCTCGCCACTGCCGGCCTTGGTGCCAGCCTCAGCGGCTGCTCATCGAGCGTGTCGGCCAACGGATTCGCCACGTTGCGCAGCGGTGACCTGCTGTTTCTGCGTGCGCTGATTCCGGTGATGCTGGAGGGCGCCGTCGCGGTGGAAAAGATGCCCGCCGCTGTCGACGGAACCCTGAAGTCCCTGGACTACAGCCTCGATCACCTGTCACCGGAAATGCTCAAGCTCACCCGGCAACTGTTCGATGTGCTGGGCATGGCCGTGACCCGGGGACCGCTGACCGGCATCTGGGGCAGTTGGGAAAACGCCAGCCCCGAGGCGATCCGGCACTTTCTCGAGCGCTGGGAAAACAGTTCGTTGAGCCTGCTGCGCATGGGCCACAGCTCCCTGCAGCAAATGGTGATGATGGCCTGGTACACCCGCGCCGAGTCCTGGGCGCACTGCGGTTACCCCGGCCCGCCCACGGTTTAAGACCTGCGACGCCTCCGAACAATAATAAGAGAGCCTGATTGATGCCCGTACCCGACCCGTTTCGCGAAGGCCTTGCCCGTGGCTGGAAAACCTACAACGGCGCGCAACTGACCGACGACCTGACCCTGGAAGCCGACGTTGCCATCATCGGCAGCGGTGCCGGCGGCGGCACCACGGCGGAAATCCTCAGCGCCGCCGGCTATAAAGTGCTGCTGATCGAAGAAGGCCCGCTCAAGACCAGCAGCGACTTCAAGATGCTGGAAGACAAGGCTTACAGCAGCCTCTATCAGGAAGGCATCGGCCGCATGAGCAAGGACGGCGCGATCACCATCCTTCAGGGTCGTGCGGTCGGCGGCACAACTCTGATCAACTGGACTTCGAGTTTTCGCACGCCCGAGCCGACCCTCGAACACTGGGCCAAAGAACACAACGTCAATGGCCACAGCCCCGCCGACATGGCGCCGTGGTTCGAAAAAATGGAGCAACGCCTCGGCGTCGCCCCGTGGATGGTGCCGCCCAACGCCAACAACGACGTAATCCGCAAAGGCTGCGAACAACTCGGCTACAGCTGGCACGTGATCCCGCGCAACGTGCGCGGCTGCTGGAACCTCGGCTACTGCGGCATGGGCTGCCCGACCAACGCCAAGCAGTCGATGATGGTCACGACCATTCCGGCGACCCTGGAAAAGGGTGGCGAACTGCTCTATCTGGCCCGCGCCGAAAAACTGCTGATAAACGGTGACAAGGTCACCGGGCTGCAGTGCGTGGCGATGGACGAACGCTGCGTCGAGCCGACCGGGCGCAAGATCACGGTCAAGGCCCGCCATTACGTGCTGGCCGGCGGCGGTATCAACAGCCCTGCCCTGCTGCTGCGCTCGGACGCGCCGGATCCGCATCAACGCCTCGGCAAACGCACCTTTCTGCACCCGGTGAACATGTCCGCCGGGCGCTTCGACGAGGTCATCAACCCGTTTTACGGAGCGCCGCAGTCGATCTACTCCGACCATTTCCAGTGGAAGGACGGCACTACCGGGCCGATGGCCTTCAAACTCGAAGTACCGCCGTTGCACCCGGCGCTGGCCGCCACCCTGCTCGGCGGCTTCGGCCAGGAAAACGCACAGCACATGGCGGATCTTCCGCACACCCACGCCATGCTGGCGTTGTTGCGTGACGGCTTTCATCAGGACAGCCAGGGCGGCAGTGTCGAATTGCGCGGGGATGGTTCGCCGGTGCTCGACTATCAGGTTTCGTCCTACGCCTGGGACGGTTTGCGCCGGGCCTTCCACGTCATGGCCGAGATCCAGTTCGCCGGCGGCGCCAAAGCGGTGATGCCGATGCACGCCGATGCGCGTTATGTGAACAGCCTGGCCGAGGCACGCAAAATGATCGACGGTTTGAGCCTGGAGCTGTACCGCACCCGCCTGGGCAGCGCCCACGTCATGGGCGGTTGCGCGATGGGCGAAGACCCGAAAACCGCCGTCACCGATAGCCTTGGCCGCCATCATCAACTGCGCAATCTGTCGATTCATGACGGCTCGCTGTTCCCCACCAGCATCGGCGCCAACCCGCAGTTGTCGGTGTATGGTCTGACGGCGCAACTGGCGACATCCCTCGGCGAACGGCTGAAAAACCCGTGAAAAAGCCGAAGATTCGTACAGTCCATAGTGCTTTCTTACCCAAAAGGCGACTTGGCCGACCGGGACGGCTGCGATACCATCCGACTCCCCAACGGATTCCCGCCAGGACGACGCGATGAACCGAGTGTTGTACCCAGGTACCTTCGACCCTATTACCAAGGGCCATGGCGATCTGGTCGAACGCGCCTCGCGCCTGTTCGACCATGTGATCATCGCCGTCGCCGCCAGCCCCAAGAAGAATCCGCTGTTCCCGCTGGAACAACGGGTCGAGCTGGCCCGCGAGGTCACCAAACACCTGCCCAACGTGGAAGTGGTCGGCTTCTCGACGCTGCTGGCGCATTTCGCCAAGGAGCAGAACGCCAATGTGTTCCTGCGTGGTTTGCGCGCGGTGTCGGACTTCGAATACGAATTCCAGCTGGCCAACATGAACCGCCAGTTGGCGCCGGATGTGGAGAGCCTGTTTCTCACCCCGTCCGAGCGTTATTCGTTCATTTCCTCGACCCTGGTGCGGGAAATTGCAGCCCTGGGCGGCGATATCAGCAAGTTCGTCCACCCGGCAGTGGCTGATGCCCTGACCCTGCGCTTCAAGAAGTAACGACCGTTCAAACGGCGCCCGCGTGCACTGCGGGCGCCAATGCGGCACAATTGCGCGCATTGATTCATAGCGCCCGGGCTCCCCGCCCCGGCTGGAGTTAGCATGTCCCTGATCATCACCGACGATTGCATCAACTGCGACGTCTGCGAACCTGAGTGCCCGAACGCCGCCATTTCCCAGGGCGAAGAGATCTACGTGATCGACCCGAACCTGTGCACCCAGTGCGTCGGCCATTACGACGAACCGCAGTGCCAGCAGGTCTGCCCGGTGGATTGCATTCCACTGGACGAAGCCCATCCGGAGACTGAAGAACAGTTGATGGAGAAATACCGCAAGATTACCGGCAAGGCCTGAGTCTCTGACCGTGATCGCAGCGCCAGGCTGCGATCACGTCATTCACGCTGCTCGAATCCTTCCCCGGTACAGCCCAGGCAACGCACGAACGCCGCTTTCGCCGGTGCCACCACCAGCGCCTCCCCCGCATCGCCGACACCGCCACCCAGCGCGGTAAACGGCAACGACACCACAAACACGCCTGCACCGATCACTGTCGCCGCCACCAGCAAGGGACGGGCAATCAGCAGATCGCCGATCATGGCGTAGGCCGGTGGATTCTGGATGGCGTATCGCGGATCACCGCTGCCGCCTTCCGTGGCCTGAACGATCAGGCTGGAACACAGCAGCAGTGCGAGGAGCAGGGCTTGCGAGGACTTCATGGCACGATCCTTCGGGCTGAACAGTGAGACAACTCACTATAGACCGTAGGACTTTTTCAGCTTTTCGTCAGGTCTGGCAGCGCGGGCAGAAAACGCTGGCCCGCTGGCCCAGCTTCACTTCCCGCAGGCCCGTGCCGCAGACCTTGCAGTGTTCGCCACCGCGGCCGTAGACAAACAGCTCCTGCTGGAAATACCCCGGCTGTCCGTCGCCACCGATGAAGTCGCGCAACGTGGTGCCGCCGCGCTCGATGGCGGCGGCGAGGATGCGTTTGATCTCGATCGCCAGCTTCAGATAACGCGCCCGGGAAATGCCCTTGGCTTCGCGGCGCGGATCGATGCCGGCGGCGAACAGCGCTTCGGTCGCGTAGATATTGCCGACCCCCACCACCACCGCGTTGTCCATGATGAACGGCTTGACCGCCATCGACCGGCCACGTGACAGCTGATACAACCGCTCGCCGTCGAAGAGATCGGTCAACGGCTCCGGCCCCAGGCGAATCAGCAATTCGTGATTGAGCGGGTCGTTGCTCCAGAGCATCGCGCCGAAACGCCGCGGATCGGTGTAACGCAGGGCCAGACCGGACTCCAGTTCGATGTCGACATGCTCATGCTTGGCTGCCGGCATCCCGACCTCTACCAATCGCAAATTGCCCGACATGCCCAGATGGCTGATCAGCGTGCCGACTTCGGCATTGATCAGCAGGTACTTGGCGCGCCGTTCGACCAGCACGATGCGCTGGCCGGACAGGCGCACATCGAGGTCTTCGGGAATCGGCCAGCGCAGCCGCCGGTCACGCACGATCACCCGGCTGACGCGCTGGCCTTCCAGGTGCGGGGCGATGCCGCGGCGGGTGGTTTCGACTTCCGGCAATTCAGGCATGAGCGTCTCGAATCTTGAGTGTCTTGATCAGTGTGCGCCGAGTTCGCGGATTGTCTGCTTCAGGGTTTCGAAGTCGTAATCCGAAAGACCGATGTATTCAAGCACCAGCGGCCCGACAGCCTGCCACTCGAAGTCTTCGCTCTGGTTGCCCAGCACCCGGTACGACGCGCAGATATGCTCGGCCATTTTCAGGATCGCCAGCAGGTTTTTCATCTGGCTGTTGCGCGAAGTCTCATCGCTGAAGATCGCCATGGCGTTGTGGTGATTGGCGATGGCCGCACTGACATGCTCCGGCAGGCGCCAGGACTTGGCGGTGTAGTAACCGACCACCGAGTGATTGGTGTTATAGACATCGTTCTCGGTGTCCACGACCCGGCGTTCGGCACTCGCGTTGGCATAGGCCTTTTCCAGCGTCGTCATGTAATCCGGGAAACGCTGAAGCATCAGCGGCACGCCGCAGTCATGGAACAGGCCCAAGGCGTAAGCCTCGTCGCTCGCCTCGGTACCGACGCGCTTGGCCAGGGTCAGACAGGTCATGGCCACGTCCTGGGCGGTGTCCCAGAAACGGTTAAGCGTGACGATGGTGTCATCGTTCATCTCGCCCTTGATCGACATCGCGTTGATCAGATTGATGATCGAACGACTGCCCAGCAGGTTCACCGCGCGCTTGATCGAGGTGATCTTGTTGCTCAGACCGTAATACGGCGAATTGACGATTTTCAGCAGAGAGCCGGACAGGCCGGGATCCTGGGAGATCAGCTTGGCGATCGTCTCCAGGTCCGGGTCGGGCATGTACTGCTCCATTTGCAGATCCACCATGATCTGCGGTTGCGCCGGCACGCTGATGCCTTGCAGGGACTGTTGAATCTGTTCGGTGGTCAGCTCTTGGGACATAAGTACATACTCTTGGACAGGCGGCGATTCTAACCCCTAAAAACCGACGAACGACACATCGGGGGCAGATCGGCGGAAACTTTCATTCAAGACCATGGACAGAATTCTGCCTTCGTCCGTTTGCGCGCCGCGCCTGTGCGCCACATGTCCAGCACCGAACCCGCCTGCGTCGCAACACGGTATACTCCCGCTCTTTTTTCCGGAGCGACGTCATGTCCCTGCCTAGCTTGCGCCTCAAAGCCAACGCCGACCGTCGCCTGCGCGCCGGCCACCTGTGGGTCTACAGCAACGAAATCGACGTGGCCGCCACCCCGTTGCACGGCTTCAAGGCCGGCGACCAGGCCATCCTCGAAGCCGCCGGCGGCAAGCCGCTGGGCATCGTGGCCATGAGCCCGAACAACCTGATCTGCGCCCGCCTGCTGTCGCGCGACATCAAGCTGCCGCTGGACAAGTCGCTGCTGGTGCACCGCCTGAACGTGGCCCTTTCCCTGCGCCAGCGCCTATTCGACAAACCGTTCTATCGCCTGGTCTACGGCGACTCCGACCTGCTGCCGGGTCTGGTGGTCGACCGTTTCGGCGACATCCTCGTGGTGCAGATCGCTTCCGCCACCATGGAAGCCCATAAAGATGACGTGATCGCAGCACTGACCCAGGTGCTCAAGCCGAGCGGCATCCTGTTCAAGAACGACTCCGCCGCCCGTGACGCCGAAGGTCTGGAGCGTTACACCGAAACCGTGTTCGGCCTGGTGCCGGAGTGGGTTGCTCTGGAAGAGAACGGCGTGAAATTCGAAGCCCCGGTAATCCAGGGCCAGAAGACCGGCTGGTTCTACGACCACCGCATGAACCGCGCACGCCTGGCGCCTTACGCCAAAGGCAAACGCGTGCTGGACCTCTACAGCTACATCGGTGGCTGGGGTGTGCAGGCTGCCGCGTTCGGCGCCAGCGAAGTGTTCTGCGTCGATGCCTCGGGCTTCGCCCTCGACGGCGTCGAGCGCAATGCCGCGCTGAACGGATTCGCCGACAAGATGACCTGCATCGAAGGCGACGTCTTCGAAGCCCTGAAGGAGCTCAAGGCCAGCGAAGAGCGCTTCGACGTGATCGTGGCCGATCCGCCTGCGTTCATCAAACGCAAGAAGGACATGAAAAACGGTGAAGGCGCCTACCGTCGCCTGAACGAGCAAGCCATGCGCCTGCTCAACAAGGACGGCATCCTGGTCAGCGCTTCGTGCTCGATGCACCTGCCGGAAGACGATCTGCAAAACATCCTGCTGACCAGCGCCCGCCACCTGGACCGCAACATCCAGTTGTTGGAGCGCGGCGGTCAGGGCCCGGATCACCCGGTGCACCCGGCCATTGCGGAAACCCGCTACATCAAGAGCATCACCTGCCGTCTGCTGCCGAACAGCTGACAGACGCACCGCATTGATGCTGTCGAAAGGGGAGCCCATGGGCTCCCCTTCTTTTTGTCTTGCACTTTGCTTTCCTACATTTATCGTCCTGCCGTCGTGCAGGACATTTCCTTAACTATTCTATTTAGTGGCATTCAACTTACACACTTACTTCCAGCCAAAGATCACTCCGACAAAATTACTGGATTATTCCTACTTAATATTTGCTTGCGATTAATCCATTACAAACTATTATTAAGTCGTCACCACGAAGGTGGCACCAACTAACCACGAAGCAACAACGAACAAGGAGTTCAATCATGAAAGCAATTACTCTGGAATCCCGCACCCTCGCAAACCTGGCTTTTCTGGTCGCACCTAAAGCCCGTTAAGTAAGGTTGGCGCTGGGTATGCCGGCTACCCAGCGCCTCTGGCAAAACACTCATCCAGAGCAGCGTGCCCCAACATGCATATAAATCCTTATTTATTCATACTGCCACGAACGCCCGGCCAGATAGTCTGGAACTACAAAGACCATACCCAGCACGAACTTGACCTCGAATACTCTTTTCGACTGGCACAACTTATTCACGAGCCAGCCTTATATGACAGCGACAACACAATAGACGCGCAACTTCTAAATGCCGGAATACTGACTTCTACAAAAATCGCAGCGCCGGACTGGGGCTGGGATGAACTGTCCAGGATCTACCATATCGGCACGCGGAACATTCCCTGCGAACACACGCCCCGAAATATTCAGGAATGGTCCAGGCAATACCTCGAACACTGCACCACAGTGCTTGCCACTTCGCCTCCGTCGGACGTCCCTGCAGACACCGGCCCGAACGCACTCATCGCCCTGCCCGCATCTCTGGCATTGAAGGACGACAGCCTGTCGGGTTCACTGATCCGGCGAAAGACTTGCCGATCCTTCACCGGCGCCCCCCTGTCGCTGGACGATGTCGGCACCTTGCTGTACCTGTCCCTCGGTTACCTGCGAGAACGCGAAGCCGACCGCGACGACAGCATCGCCGAAGGGCTTGGCGCGCGGCGCAGCAGCCCTTCCGGGGGCGGCCTCAATGCCTGCGCCGGTTTTGTGCTGGTGCAGAACGTCGACGGACTGCCACCGGGCGTATACGCCTACCACCCGGCCGAACACGCCCTGAGCTTGGTCAACCCCTTGCCCGACACAGCGCCGGGCAATCTGCTGGGAGGTCAGCACTTCATCAATAATCTGCCACTGGGCCTGTTCATCACCGCCCGCTTCGACAGGCTCTGGTGGAAATACCCGCACTCGCGCGCCTACCGAATGGCATTCGTCGAATCCGGGCACCTCTCACAGACGTTTCAACTGGTGGCCACTGCCCTGGGCATGAACACCTGGCTGACCGGTGCGTTTTCCGACGACCTGGTCGAGACGTTGCTGAAACTCGAGAACAGTGCGGAACAACCTTTGTTCTTCGTCGGTTGCGGAGAAAGCGACGGTCAGGCGATGTGCCAGGAAATGCGCGATCTGCTGCGTGAGACGCCAGCATGAGCCTTCTCTCCCAGGCCCTGGCCTTCGAGTTTTCACTGGGTGACTGGAGCACTCGCGCATCCGTGCGTGCCAGTGCCCACGATTACCGCTTGCCGGATGACGTAGTGCAACAACTGGAAACCCGTCACTGGTTCCCGCCGGCATTTCTGCCCTACCTCGCCCACCCGGCCATCGAAGCCGCGGGCCGCTCGATAGTGCACCGGCTCACGGCCAATCACCTGGTGCACTTTCTCGACTACACCACCCTGCTCGAACACCGCATCGTCAATCGCGCCGTGGAAGTCATCGTCCACGGCGAACTGCCGGTCGATGCTCCGCCGTCCATGAAAACCGCCGCGCTGCAGCTCTATACCGATGAGGGCTACCACGCCCTGTTCTCAAATCAGGTCGCGGAACAGATCGCCGGGTTCTACGGCATCACCGGGCGCCCGGCGATGCCCAGGCGGATCACCCGCATGATCAGGCTGATTGACGAAACCCTTCCGCAGCAGCGACCGCTGACATGGTTTCTGCTCGGCTTCGTCTCGGAAACCATCATTGCCCGGGAACTGCTCGACGTCTGCCGGGACAGCCTGGTGTCCGGGGTCAACGACATGCTGCGCGATCACCTCACCGACGAGGCGCGCCACAGTCGCTACTTCACCGAAGTGTTCCATTACCTCTGGTTGCATCTGGGGCTGCAGCAACGAACGTTCGCCGCCACCACCCTGCTCGAGATCTTCGGGATTTTCTTCGAAACCGATGAACAGTGGCTGCGGCAAAGCCTGTGCGATGCCGGGATTGCCGACGGTGCCGTGCTGGAAATACTCGACAGCCTGACAACACTGCAAGCCTCCCGACGACGCGCCCGCACAGGCGGCATCGCCACATTGAATGCACTGAAGAAAGCCGGATTTTTCGAAGAACCTTACAACCAGATACTTTTCGCCAGGGCGGGATTGATCGATGGATAAAGGAAAATCCGGGGTGACGGCCCGACAGCGTCGCGGGGCCGTCAGCCTGTTGCTGGCGATGGTGTTGCTGGGTGTTTTTCCGCTGGATGTCCTGCTGCCTTCGTTTCCGGCTCTGGCTGAACACTTTCGCAGCACCCCGGCGGACATCGCGCTGTCCATCAGCCTGTTCGCCGTCGGCATCGCTTTCGCTCAGTTGCTGATCGGGCCGCTGTCGGATGTGATCGGGCGAAAGGGTTTGCTGCTCGCGGGCATGAGCGTTTCAATGCTTGGCGCCCTCGGCTGCGTGATGACCACCGACTATTCGCTGTTCCTGGTGTTCCGGGTCGTGCAGGCGCTGGGCTGCGGTTGCTTCGTGCTGTCCCAGGCGCTGGTCCAGGACCTGTTCGAAGGCGAGGAACGCGATCGCCTGCGAATCCTGATGGTTACCGCCGGCGGGATTTTCATCTCGGTATCGCCTCTTGTCGGTACTTTCCTGCAGGCAACCCTGGGTTGGCGTGGCAGCTTCTGGGTGTTCATCGCATTATCGGCAGTGGTACTGCTCAAGGCCTGGCTGTTTCTGGAAAACAGCCGACCGACCACCCGTGGCACACGCACGAACTTCCTCACGGCTTACCGACGGGTGCTGGGAGATTTCGACTTCGTCGGCTACTGGCTGATTTCGGCATTTGCGTTCGCCTGCCACTTTTCATTCATAGTGATCTCGCCGCTGATCTTCATGGACCGGCTGCAATTGTCCGCCTACGAGTTCTCGTTGATCCTGCTGATCTACGGTGCGGCTTACGTCACCGGAGGCATCCTCGCCAGCGTGCTGAGCAGGCGCATCAGCAGCGGCCAGCAGATGGTTGTCGGTCTGAGCCTGATCCTGTTCGCCGGCGTGACCATGCTGTACCTGTCGTCGAGTTTTGCACTGGCACCGGCAACCGTGCTGATCCCGATGCTGATCTGCACCGCCGGCACCACCATCGCCCGGCCGGCTGCCACCTCCCGGGCCATGAGCCTGTTTCCGGACAACGCCGGCACTTCGGCTTCGGCCGGCAGCACGATCATCTTCATCTGCGGCGGGTTGATCAGTGCCTTGATCAGCCTTAGCCCGGCCAATCTGCAATCCACCCTGGGTTACGCCTTTGTCTTGCTCAGTGGTGTGGCGCTCGCGCTGAACAACCGGATCAGCCGTCGCGCCAAAGTCCTGCAAGCCGATGCCATCGCACAGCCGGGTGGCGATTAAACCTGCCGGTCGTCATTCCACACGCGGCGTCAGCACTGGAACAACGTTTTGCGCCATTCCCTCCTGACGCCAGCGGTGTAGAATCGCGAGATTCATCGCCATTCATCCCCGGCGGGTTTATGAGCTCAGGCTGAGACCAGCGGCGATCCCGCAACGTCATCGGCAACTTCAGGACACACGGCCATTTCTGAGTGTTCCAGACGTCAATAGAAGCTCACTCCCTTTTGATACCTGATTAGCCGCCCGGAGTGCTCCATGCCAGATTACCGCTCGAAAACATCCACCCACGGCCGCAACATGGCCGGCGCCCGCGCACTGTGGCGCGCCACCGGGATGAAAGATGACGACTTCAAGAAGCCGATCATCGCCATTGCCAACTCCTTCACCCAGTTCGTACCGGGCCACGTGCACCTGAAGGACCTGGGCCAGCTGGTTGCCCGTGAAATCGAACGCGCCGGTGGCGTGGCGAAAGAATTCAACACCATCGCCGTGGATGACGGCATCGCCATGGGCCACGACGGCATGCTGTATTCGCTGCCGAGCCGCGAGATCATCGCCGACTCCGTCGAGTACATGGTCAACGCCCACTGCGCCGACGCCATCGTCTGCATCTCCAACTGCGACAAGATCACCCCGGGCATGCTGATGGCCGCCCTGCGCCTGAACATCCCGGTGATCTTCGTCTCCGGCGGCCCGATGGAAGCCGGCAAGACCAAACTGGCCAGCCACGGTCTCGACCTCGTCGACGCCATGGTCATCGCCGCCGACTCCAGCGCTTCTGACGAGAAGGTTGCCGAGTACGAGCGCAGCGCCTGTCCGACCTGCGGTTCGTGCTCCGGCATGTTCACCGCCAACTCGATGAACTGCCTGACCGAAGCCCTGGGCCTCGCATTGCCGGGCAACGGTTCGACCCTGGCCACCCACAGCGACCGCGAACAGCTGTTCCTGCAGGCCGGCCGCACCATCGTCGAACTGTGCAAACGCTACTACGGCGAGAACGACGAGTCGGTACTGCCGCGCAACATCGCCAACTTCAAGGCGTTCGAGAACGCGATGATGCTCGACATCGCCATGGGCGGTTCGACCAACACCATCCTGCACTTGCTGGCCGCCGCCCAGGAAGCCGAGATCGACTTCGACCTGCGTGACATCGATCGTCTGTCGCGCAAGGTGCCGCAGCTGTGCAAGGTCGCGCCGAACATTCAGAAGTACCACATGGAAGACGTGCACCGCGCCGGCGGCATCTTCAGCATCCTCGGTTCGCTGGCCCGTGGCGGCCTGCTGCACACCGACCTGCCGACCGTGCACAGCCGCAGCATGGAAGAAGCCATCGCCAAGTGGGACATCACCCAGACCGACGATGAGGCCGTGCACCATTTCTTCAAGGCAGGCCCGGCCGGCATTCCGACGCAAACCGCGTTCAGCCAGTCGACCCGTTGGGAAACCCTGGACGACGACCGTGAAAACGGTTGCATCCGCAGCTTCGAACACGCTTATTCGAAAGAAGGCGGCCTGGCCGTGCTGTACGGCAACATCGCCCTGGACGGCTGCGTGGTGAAAACCGCCGGCGTCGACGAGTCGATCCACGTCTTCGAAGGCAACGCCAAGATTTTCGAAAGCCAGGACAGCGCCGTGCGCGGCATCCTCGCCGACGAAGTGAAGGAAGGCGACATCGTCATCATTCGCTACGAAGGCCCGAAAGGCGGCCCGGGCATGCAGGAAATGCTCTACCCGACGTCGTACCTGAAATCCAAGGGCCTGGGCAAAGCCTGCGCCCTGCTGACCGACGGCCGTTTCTCCGGCGGCACTTCCGGTCTGTCCATCGGCCACGCTTCGCCTGAGGCTGCAGCTGGCGGCGCGATCGGTCTGGTGCAGGACGGTGACAAGGTGCTGATCGACATTCCGAACCGCTCGATCAACCTATTGATCAGTGACGAAGAACTGGCGGCACGCCGGGTCGAGCAGGACAAGAAAGGCTGGAAACCGGTCGAGAAGCGTCCACGCAAAGTGACCACCGCCCTCAAGGCCTACGCCCTGCTGGCGACCAGCGCCGACAAGGGTGCGGTACGTAACAAGGCGATGCTCGACGGCCTGTAAGGGTCAAATCGCAGAAACAAAAATGCCCCGCCAAGTGCGGGGCATTTTTTTGCCTTGAGGCTTACTGAATCTCTTCCGGCTTCACGATCACCCAGTTCTTGTCCGCCGTCACCGGCAAACCTTCTTTCGCCTGGGCCGCAGCGTGCTTGGCCATCATGCCGTTGAGCTGGGTCATGTACTTGTCCTTGCGGTTGACCCACAGGTGAATGCCGCCCTTGGCCACGTCGACGCTGTGGAACAGCATGTAACCGTCGCTGCTCGGCGTGTCGCCACCCACCAGCACCGGTTTTTTCCATTCGTCGATGTAGGTCAGGATCGCCGCGTGCTTGCCGGCCATCCAGGTCGCCGGGGTCCACAGGTACGGGGTCAGTTCGAGGCCGAGGTTGGCCTTCTCGTCATACTTGCCGGCGGTGATCTGCTTGCGCGCAGTGGTCAGCTCGCCGGTCTCGCGGTTCTTCAGCAAGGTGGTCACGCCAATGACGTTCTGCGGTTTGACGTTGTAGCCGTACTTCGGATCGGCCGCGACCATGCGCACCAGTTCTTCGGAGGCGGCGGTCATCACGTAGACCTCGATGCCGTTCTCCATCAGTTTGTTGTACAGCTCGGCCTGACCGGTGAAGACTTTCGGCGGCTGCACGTCGATGTTCTTGACCACATCGCCTTCGTAATAGGTCGCCGGTACCGGTTTGCCCGAGGCCATCAGTTCGTCGACGTAGCCTTTGAGCTCCTTGAGGGTGAAGCCGGAGAACACCTGCGCCACCCATGGGTAGCAGACCATGTCGTCGACTTCGCAGAGGCGGTAGTAGTAGCTGAACAGGCTTTCCTTATGGTCGGCGGTGTCCTTGAACGGGATCAGTTTCAGCGACGGGTCGAGCTTGTCACGAGTGATCAGGCCCTTGTTTTCCATGAACGGCAGCAACGACTCTTCGAGGTCATAGCGGTAACTGGTGTTGTCCATGTCGAACACCGCGTAGTTACCCTTGTTGGCGTTGGCCGCGATCATCGCGTCCAGTGCCTTGGCCTGGTCCGCCGGCCAGTGCTTGAGGTCAGTGGCGAACGCTTGGCCAACAAGGCCGAAGCAGAGTGCGGCAGCCAGCAATTCAGGTGCGAACTTCATTCTGCGTTTCTCCCCGATTGAAAGAGATCGACGCTAACAAATCAGTGTGACAGTTACCGTCTGTCAGCGACTGTCCACGTCCCTTTTGCGCCAACTGCATCCCCGAGAGCGACACCCGCTTATTCCAAAAACGACGGACGACCTTTGATTTCGGTATTAAATCATTGGAAATCAAACTGTTAGGCTTGCCGGTTCGCAACAGCCCCGGAAGGTTGTTGGCACAGTCTTTTCTGGAGTCCTCATGAATCTGCCCCTGATTCTCAACTTGCTGGTGTTCCTCGCCCTGCTCTTCGGCCTGGCGCAAACCCGTCACACCTCGTGGAGCCTGGCGAAAAAGGTCCTGCTCGCCCTGGTGCTGGGCGTGGCGTTCGGCATCGCGCTGCACACGATCTACGGTGCCGGCAACCCGGTGCTGAAAGCCTCGATCGGCTGGTTCGATCTGGTGGGCAACGGTTACGTGCAGCTGCTGCAGATGATCGTGATCCCGCTGGTGTTCGCCTCGATCCTCAGCGCCGTAGCCCGTCTGCACAACGCTTCTTCGCTGGGCAAGATCAGCTTCCTGACCATCGGCACGCTGCTGTTCACCACGGCGATTGCGGCGCTGATCGGCATCGGCCTGACCAACCTGTTCGGCCTGACCGCCGAAGGCCTGGTCGCCGGCACGCAGGAAATGGCCCGTCTGCAAACCATTCAGACCGACTACGCCGGTAAGGTCGCCGACCTGAACGTGCCGCAACTGCTGCTGTCGTTCATCCCGCAGAACCCGTTCGCCGACCTGGCGCGGGCCAAGCCGACCTCGATCATCAGCGTGGTGATCTTCGCCGCGTTCATGGGGGTTGCCGCGCTGCAACTGCTCAAGGATGACGCCGAGAAAGGTCAGAAAGTGATCAACGCCATCGACACCCTGCAAGCCTGGGTGATGCGTCTGGTGCGTCTGGTGATGAAGCTGACCCCGTACGGCGTGCTGGCGCTGATGACCAAAGTGGTGGCCGGTTCCAACCTGCAGGACATCATCAAGCTCGGCAGTTTCGTGGTGGTGTCGTACCTCGGTCTGGGCCTGATGTTCGTCGTGCATGGCCTGCTGGTGTCGGCGGCCGGGATCAACCCGCTGCGTTTCTTCCGCAAGATCTGGCCGGTGTTGACGTTCGCATTCACCAGCCGCTCCAGCGCCGCAAGCATTCCGCTGAGCATCGAAGCGCAGACCCGTCGTCTGGGCATTCCGCAATCGGTGGCAAGCTTCGCCGCCTCGTTCGGTGCGACCATCGGCCAGAACGGCTGCGCCGGCCTGTACCCGGCGATGTTGGCGGTGATGGTTGCACCAACGGTCGGCATCAACCCGCTGGATCCGCTGTGGATCGCGACGCTGGTGGCGATTGTGACATTGAGTTCGGCCGGTGTGGCGGGCGTGGGCGGCGGCGCGACCTTCGCGGCACTGATCGTGCTGCCGGCCATGGGCTTGCCGGTTTCGCTGGTGGCGTTGCTGATTTCGGTCGAGCCGCTGATCGACATGGGTCGTACGGCGCTGAACGTGAGTGGTTCGATCACCGCTGGCGCGATTACCAGCCAGGTAATGCAGCAGACCGACAAGGCCCTGCTGGATGCCGATGAGCATGCGGCGCTAGCGAGCTAGCCAGCTGCAAGCTGCAAGCTGCAAGCTGCAAGCTGCAAGCTGCAAGAAGAGCATTCCCGCTTTCACTTGTGGCTTGCAGCTCGAAGCTCGAAGCTCGAAGCTATTTTTTCTCCCAGACTTCGAAGTGGTAAGCCGGTTTGTCGCCTTCAGCCGGATTCGGCACGTTCGATACCAGTTTCCAGTGGTTCAGATCGAACTCCGGAAACCACGCATCCCCTTCCGGGCTCAACGCCACACGGGTCAGATACAGACGATCCGCCTGTGCCAGCCCTTGCGCATACAACTGCGCCCCGCCAATCAGCATCAATTCGTCGACGCCCTGCTCTTTCGCCCATTCTTCGGCGCGAATCACGGCGGCTTCCAGCGACGGATAGACTTCCGCCCCTTCCAGCACCAGATCGGCCTGACGGCTGACTACGATGTTCAAACGGCCCGGCAACGGACGACCCAGCGAATCCCAGGTCTTGCGACCCATGATGATCGGCTTGCCGAGCGTCGTGGCCTTGAAGTATTTGAAATCCCCCGGCAGGTGCCAGGGCATGCTGTTGTCGACGCCGATCACGCGGTTTTCACCGAGGGCTGCGATCAGGCTGAGGGGGAGTGATTTAGTCATGCCGGCGAGGATACCAGAGCCGTGCTTACCCCGATAAGCGCCACAGCAGTTATGCTCACGGCTCAATCAAGCATCGGGATGCCGCGTGACTGAACTGACTCCATTGCAAAACCTCTGGCTCACCGAAACCGTGCGCCTGCGCGAAGAACACGCAGGCCCGCTGGACGATCAGGAAGCCAATCGCCTGGCCCGA
The DNA here is from genome assembly GCF_059418105.1 of Pseudomonas sp. GW821-FHT09C09. Taxonomy (NCBI): domain Bacteria; kingdom Pseudomonadati; phylum Pseudomonadota; class Gammaproteobacteria; order Pseudomonadales; family Pseudomonadaceae; genus Pseudomonas; species Pseudomonas sp. GW821-FHT09C09. Next base: position 498,973 of record NZ_JBWKPF010000003.1, on the reverse strand, counting down.
GCGGCCGGCGGCGATCTGCCGGGACGCATTCAACGCCGTGCCCTGTGGCTGGCCGAGCGCGATGGTCTGACCTCGGCGCTCAAACACTGGCTGCAAGGCGCGCGTCTGGCGTTGGTGCTGCTGGCGATCCTCGCGGTATTGAGCGGCGCGGGTCTGGCCTTCACCGCGCTGGGCCAGACGCCGGTCAATGTGTTCTGGGCCCTGGGCAGTCTGCTAGGGCTGAATCTGATTCTGCTGTTGAGCTGGGTGCTGGGGCTGGTCTTTGCCGGCGAACACGGCGCCACCCTTGGCCGCTTGTGGCTATGGCTCAGTGAAAAACTTGCCCGCGATGCCAAGGCGGCGCAACTGGCGCCGGCCCTGCTGTTGATGCTGCAACGAAAGAAACTCAATCGCTGGGCGCTCGGCACGCTGGTCAATGTCCTGTGGCTGCTGGCGATGGTCAGCGCGCTGGTTTTGCTGCTGACGCTGATGGCGACCCGGCGCTACGGCTTCGTCTGGGAAACCACGATTCTCAGCGCCGACACCTTCATCAACATGACCCAGGCCCTCGGCGCATTGCCGGCGCTGCTGGGTTTCAACGTACCGACCGTGGACATGATCCGCGCCAGCGGCGACACCGCGCTGAACATCGAAAGCGCCCGTCAAGCCTGGGCAACCTGGCTGGTCGGCGTGCTGGTGGTGTACGGCGTGCTGCCGCGTCTGCTGCTGGCGCTGTTTTGCTTCTGGCGCTGGAACAGCGGCAAGGCTGCGTTGCGTCTGGACCTGAACCTGCCCGGCTACGCCCAACTGCGCGAACGCCTGATGCCGACCAGCGAACGCCTCGGCATCACCGACCCCGAGCCTGCGCAATTGCACCGCGTCGAAAGCGCCGTCGGCGAACTCGCCAGCGATGGAGCGTTGCTGGTGGCAATCGAACTCGACGATCAACACTCATGGCCACCGACGCTGCCGAAAAACGTCAGCAACGCCGGCATCCTCGACAGCCGCGAATCGCGCAACAAACTGCTCGAACAGCTCAGCCGTTTCCCCCCGGCGCGACTGGCGATTGCCTGTGACCCTCGGCGCTCACCGGATCGCGGCAGCCTGGCGCTCATCGCCGAACTGGCGCGCAATGCCGCCGCGACCCGAGTCTGGCTGTTGCAGGCGCCACAAGGACAAGCGCTGGACGCCGAACGTCTCGGCGACTGGCACGTGGCCTTGCAGCAACTCGAACTGCCGTTTGCCGATTGCGCCCCGTTGAACTGGCTGGAGCACGGACATGACTGATGCCTGGAAAGCGCCGCTGAAACTGGCGGTGGTCGGCCACACCAACGTCGGCAAGACTTCGCTGCTGCGCACCCTGACCCGCGACGTCGGCTTCGGCGAAGTCTCCCATCGGCCGAGCACCACGCGGCATGTCGAAGGTGCGCGGCTATCGGTGGATGGCGAACCGCTGCTCGACCTCTACGACACGCCGGGCCTGGAAGACGCCATCGCCCTGCTGGATTTTCTCGAGCGTCTGGAACGCCCCGGCGAACGCCTCGACGGCCCGGCGCGATTGGCGCGGTTTCTCGACGGCAGCGAAGCACGCCAGCGCTTCGAACAGGAAGCCAAGGTGCTGCGGCAACTGCTCGATTCCGATGCCGGCCTGTACGTGATCGATGCCCGCGAACCGGTGCTGGCCAAGTACCGCGACGAACTGGAGGTGCTGGCCAGTTGCGGAAAACCGTTACTGCCGGTGCTGAATTTCGTCAGCAGCGCAAACCACCGCGAGCCGGACTGGCGTGAAGCACTGGCGCGCCTGGGGCTGCATGCATTGGTGCGCTTCGACAGCGTCGCCCCGCCCGAGGATGGCGAGCGGCGGCTGTATGAAAGCCTCGCGTTACTGTTGGAAAACGCCCGTCCGCAACTTGAACGGCTGATCGCCGATCAACAGGCCCAACGTCTCGCCCGCGAGCAAAGCGCCGCGCGTCTGATCGCCGAATTGCTGATCGACTGCGCCGCGTGCCGACGTAGTGTGGCGAGCAACGCCGAACAGGAACAACAGGCCATCAGCGAACTGCGCAAAGCCGTGCGCCAACGCGAGCAGAAATGTGTCGAAGCGTTGCTCAAGCTCTACGCCTTCCGCCCGCAAGACGCCGCCGCCAGCGATCTGCCGTTGCTCGACGGCCGCTGGGGCGATGACCTGTTCAACCCGGAAACCCTCAAACAACTGGGCGTGCGGGTCGGCGGCGGGATTGCGGCCGGTGCAGCCGCCGGTGCAGGCGTGGATTTGCTGGTCGGCGGCATCACCCTCGGCGCCGCCGCACTGGCCGGCGCGATTGCTGGCGGAGCCCTGCAAACCGCCCGCAGCTACGGCAATCGCCTGCTGGGCAAGATCAAAGGGCAGCGGGAACTGACGGTCGATGACAACGTGCTGCGCCTGCTGGCATTGCGTCAGCGGCAACTGTTGCAAGCGCTGAATGCCCGAGGCCATGCGGCGATGGATGCCGTTCAAGTGGCAACGCCGCAGGACAAGACCTGGCGCGAAGGCAAGCTGCCCGAGGCTTTGGGCAAGGCCCGGGCGCACCCGCAGTGGTCGTCACTCAACCCCCATCCGAAGCTGAATCAGGCGGAACGGCAGGAGCAGATCGAGTCATTGGCTGTAGATTTGTAGCGGCTGACCTCAGGCCGCCAGAACCCGCGCCGCTTTGTCTTTCAGCACGCCCAGATCCATCACCGGCACCGCCATCTCCTTCGCCAGTTCATCCCACTGGCGCATCCTCAGACTGACGGCACACAGCGGATCCCGCTCGAACGCATCGGCTTCAGCCTCGGTCATCACCCCGCCCTGATACTCCAGGGTGCGGCGGCTGGCCTCGCTCAAGCGTTCGTAATAGCCCGACTCCCTGAGCGTCAGATAGCGCTTGGCCTGGACGTGATACTCCACCAGCCGCGCCAGGCGCTCGCTGAATCCGGCTTCACGCAAATAGTCCGCACCGAGCCGTTCGTGGCTGACCACACCGTAACCGCCCATGTTCTCCGCGCCTTCGGCACACAAGTGACCGATGTCGTGGAAGAACGCGGCGAGCACCACTTCATCGTCAAAGCCTTCGGCGATGGCCAGTTGCGCCGCCTGGGACATGTGCTCGATCTGCGACACCGGTTCGCCGATGTAGTCGCTGGCGCCGAACCGCTCATAGAGCCCGAACACCCGGTCAATGACTTGCTCGTGATTCAACATCAACGCTCTCCAAAAAGCTGTGCGACATTGCGCTCGGCCATGGCCGGGCCGACGCTCATGCCGACGCCGCTGTGCATCAGCGCCACGCTCAGCCCCGGCGCCGGACGCAGGAACGAAAACGGCCCCGGCCCCCGGGAACCATAGACACCCTGCCAGCGCTCGACCACCTGCACCTTGCAGCCAAGGGTCTGTTCGGCCAGTTCGAGCATCCAGTTGTCGACCTGCTCGGCGTTGAACGGTGACGGATCGCTGCCGTAATGGTGCGAGTCGCCGATGATCAGTTCGCCGTAAGGCGTCGGGCTGATCAGCAGGTGAATGCCGTTTTCCTGCAGGTGCGGTTGCTCGCGCAGGATCTGCGCCTGCACCGCCGCCGCTTCCGGCAAATCGGCGAAGGCGCCGTAATGCACGCAGCTGAGGCCGGTGAGCAGAGCGTGTTGCAGGTTCAGGTCGATCTGCGGCCGGGCGCGAAGCATTTGCAGGCGGCAGATTTGCGGGTCGAGGGCGGCAATCGGTTCGGCCAGCAAGGTCTGATAATCGTGGCCGGAACAGACGATGATCTGCTCGGCGGTGAAAAGCCCGGCGGTGCTGTGCAGGCGCCCCGGTTCGACGTCGCGCACCAGCGTCGAGAAGTGAAACTCGACGCCGAGTTCGCGACGCAGGTAGTCGATCAACGCCGGAATCGCTTCCCGGGAATACAGCTGTTGATCGTCCATGCCGTGCAGCGCGGCGCGGTGATGGCTGAACTGGCCGCCATACAGATCACGCAACGCGGCACCGCGCAGCAGTTCGACGCGGTAGTCGTGCTCAACGGCGCGCCCGGCACAGAAGGCTTCGAGCAAGTGCTCTTCGGCCTCGGTGCGAGCGAACAGGTACGAGCCGTTGCGCTTGAGTTGCAGGCCGGCGAGCTGCGCCCACTGGCCCCAGATTTCGCGACTGGCCTTGGCCAGTTCGAGCATCGGGCCCGGTGGCTGGCCGGTGACCAGTGCCTGGCCGAAGTTGCGTACCGATGCGCCGATTGGCGTTGCAGTGCGCTCGAAAACGCTGACCTTAAGGCCGCGTTTGGCGGCGGCGTAGGCATGGGACAGGCCGAGGATGCCGGCGCCGACGATGAGCAGGTCGTTGTGTTGTGTCATGGAGATTTGCCCTGAATGGGAGCCCGCCTTCGCGAGCAAGCCCGCTCCCACAGGGAATTGCGTTGTGAATGCGATCCAGTGTGGGAGCGGGCTTGCTCGCGAAGAGGCCCTGTCAGTCGATGAAGATCTTACTTGGCAGCGACTTTCTCGGACTTGCCGTCATAGCGCTTGCGCCATTCGGTCAGGATCTCGTCGCGGTTCTTCGAGGCCCAGGCAAAGTCGTTCTTGATCAGGCGCTGTTCGTAGTCGGCCGGCAGTTCGGTCTGCGGCTTGGCGATGCCCGGCTGGGCGAGGACAGCGAAGTTTTCCTTGTACAGATCCATCGCCGGGGCGCTGGCGGAGAAGTCGGCCAGTTTCTTCGCAGCTTCTTCATGCGGTGTGCCTTTGATCACGGCAGTCGCTTCGATCTCCCAGCCCAGGCCTTCCTTCGGCAGGATGATGTCCAGTGGCGCGCCCTGACGCTTCAGCTGAACGGCCGGGTATTCGAAGGAAATGCCGATCGGGAACTCACCGGCAGCAGCCAGTTTGCAAGGCTTGGAACCGGAGTGAACGTATTGGCCGATGTTCTGGTGCAGGCCGTCCATGTAGGCCCAGCCCTGTTTCTCGCCGAAGGTTTGCAACCAGGCGCTGACGTCGAGGAAGCCGGTGCCGGACGAGGCCGGGTTCGGCATCACGATCTTGCCTTTGTACTCAGGCTTGGTCAGGTCCTGCCAGCTCACCGGTTTGGTCAGGCCCTGCTTCTCGGCCTCGACGGTATTGAAGCAGATGGTCGCGGCCCAGACGTCCATACCGACCCAGGCTGGCGGGTTGGCGGCGTCGCGGTAGTTTGCGCCGATCTTGCCCAGGTCCTTCGGCGCATAGCTTTGCAGCATGCCTTGCTGGTCGAGGATCGCCAGGCTCGACGCCGCCAGGCCCCACACCGCGTCAGCCTGTGGACGCTCTTTTTCGGCCAGCAGTTTGGCGGTGATGATCCCGGTGGAGTCGCGTACCCACTTGATCTCGACGTCCGGGTTGGCTTTTTCGAACGCAGCCTTGTAGGCGGTCAGCTGTTCGGCTTCGAGGGCGGTGTACACCGTCAACTCGGTTTTTGCCGCGAAGGCATTCAGGCTGAAAGTAGCGAGCACAGCAGCGGCCAGGGCCATAGGCTTGAACATGATCGTTTTCCTGTAGGTGAGTTGAACGGGGTTGGAATCAGTGACCGGGCGCCGTTTGCCGCCAGGCCTGGGAACGGCGCAGCAAGCCGCGCGAAGCCCACGCCAGCAGCAAGGACACGCCCGCCGAGGTGAACAGAATCAGGGTCGACATCGCCGCCGCGCCGCCGACGTTGCCGGCGTCATCCATGTTCAGCACCGCCACCGCCGCGAGGATGGTGTCGGGGCTGTAGAGGAAGATTGCGGCGGAAACGGTGGTCATCGCCGAGACGAACAGGTAGCGCACGATGTCCAGCAGCGCCGGCAGGCAGATCGGCACGGTGACCCGCAGGTAATGCCGGTAGAGAGGCGCCTTGAGCGACAGCGCGGCGGCTTCGAATTCGGCATCGAGTTGACGCAACGCGGTGGTGGCGGTCATCTGCGCAGTGGTCAGATAGTGAGCAATGGTGCAGACGATCAGCAGGGTCATGGTCCCGTACAACACGTGCAGCGGGTTGCCGGTGAGGTTGAAGAAGAAGACGTAACCCAGACCCAGCACCAGCCCCGGCACCGCCATCGGTACGAAACTGAGCATGCGCAGTGTCAGATTGAGTCCGCGCTGGCTGCGGGTCTTTTCCATCAGGTAGGCACCGGTGAAGATCAGCACACTGCCGATCAACGCCGTACCCAGCGCCATTTTCAGACTGTTGCCGTAGGCCAGCCAGCCACCGCCGGCGGTCTCGTTGAACTGGTAGTGGTTGAGCGACAGCGACAGGTTGTACGGCCAGAACTTCACCAGCGACGAGAACACCGCCATGCCGAAAACCAGCAGCAACGCCGCGCTGATCAGCAGGACGATGGCCAGATAACAGGCGTCGCGCTTCTTCGACGGCGCCGGTTTGAACACTTGGGCGCGGCCGCTCATGGAGTCGCCGTGACGTCGTCGCAGCCAGGCATCGACACCGAAGCTGAACAGCGCCGGCAGCAGCAGAACCATGCCGATCAACGCGCCGCGACCGAATTGCTGCTGGCCGACCACCGCTTTGTAGGCTTCCAGCGCCAGAACTTGATAGTCGCCACCGACCACCACCGGCACACCGAAATCGGTGATGGTCAGGGTGAACACCAGGCAGAACGCGGCGAACACCGCCTGGCGGGTCGCCGGCCAGGTGATACTGCGAAAGGCCTTCGCCGGACTGGCGCCCATGCTCGACGCGGCGTCGAACAGTCGCGCATCCGCCAGCGACAGGGCTGACAGCAAAATCATCAAGGCGTGTGGGAAGGTGTAGATCACCTCACCCAGAACAATCCCCCAGAAGCCGTAGATGTTGTCCGACAGCAGCCCGCGCAACATGCCTTGGTTGCCGAACAGATAGACCAACGCAATCCCCGGCAGCATCGATGGCGCCATCAGTGGCAGCAGCGAAATCCCGCGCCAGATGCCTTTTGCCGGAATCAATGTGCGCTGCAAGGCGTAGGCAAACAGGTAAGCCAGCGGTACGACGATGGCCGCGACGCTGAGGGAAACTTTCAGGCTGTTACCGAGCAGCCAATGGAAATTGTCGCTGGTCACCAGCTCCTTCGCGGCGAGCCAGCCACCGCCCTGCCCGGCTTCGCTGCTGAAGCCGCGCCAGAAGATCGCCAGCAATGGCAACAGCACCGCCACACCGAGCAATACCAGCAGCAGAAGTTTGCCGCCGAGGACGAAGATCCGGTCGCCGACCTCGGCCCCGGACATCTGCCGCGCCTGCTTTTGCGGTAGCGGCAGTGCGAGGTTGCTGTTCATCAGGCAAACACCTGCAGGCTGCGCGGTGGCAAGGCAACCATGATCTGCTGGGCGCCGAGGCGCGGCATGGCTTCCGGCGCCAGTTCGGCGAGCAAGGCGTGGCCGGGCAGTTGATCGAGCTCGAAGCTCATGCGGCAGCGGTTGCCGAGGAAAGTGATCTCGCGGACCTTGGCCGGGAACAGGTTTTCTTCGTGCACCAGCGGATTGACGTTGATTGCTTCCGGGCGGCAGAACAAGCGGCCCGACGGGCTGTGGACGCTGCCGTCGGCCAGGCGCAGGTTCATCCCGCCGACCTTGGCGTGGCTGTCGCTGCTGCGCTGGAACGGCAGCCAGTTGCCCTGGCCGACGAACTCGGCCACGAACGGCGTAGCCGGGCGGTTGTAGATTTCCTGCGGGGTGGCGTACTGCTCGACCTTGCCGTTGTTCATCACGGCGATGCGGTCGGCCATCAGCATGGCTTCGTCCTGATTGTGGGTGACCATCAGGGTGGTGATGCCGAGGTTGCGCTGCAGTTGGCGCAGCTCTGTGCACAGGTGCTCGCGGACCCGGGCATCGAGGGCCGACATCGGCTCATCGAGCAACAGAAGTGACGGCGCCGGCGCCAAGGCACGGGCCAGTGCCACCCGTTGCTGCTGGCCGCCGGACAACTGGCCCGGGTATTTTTTCTCACTGCCGCTGAGGCCGACCAGCTCCAGCATCTGACCGACACGACGGCGCACTTCATCGCGACCACTGCCGGCGAGGCCGTAGGCAATGTTCGCTTCGACAGTCAGATTGGGGAACAGCGCGTAGGACTGGAACAGGATCCCGTAGTCCCGGGCCTGCGGCGCGAGGTGGGAAACATCGCGATCGCCGAGGTACAACTCGCCGCTGTCCTGCTTCTCCAGACCGGCAATGCAACGCAGCAGCGTGGTCTTGCCGCAACCCGACGGGCCGAGCAGGCACACCAGCTCACCGGCCGCGACATCAAGGGAGACATTATCCAGCGCCGTGAAGGCGCCGAAGCGCTTCTGCACGCCGCGCACTTTCATCGGGGCGCCGGGGTTGGTCAGGGCAGTTGCGATTGCAGGGTTCATGGACAGGCCTCATCAAGCAGATGAGACGAATCCTAGAGTTGTAATGCGTCGGTCATATGGCAACAAGGCAAAAACGACCGATAGTGGTATTCAGGGATTTTGGTTGATCAGGCCGGAGACATTTCCTGCGCCAGCCCAAGAAACGCTGCCGGCAACCGGGCGTTCTTTCGTTCCTTGAGGCAGTAGAGATATTCGGGAATCTGCGGTGCATTCTCCAGGGTCAGCACCCGCAACTGCGGATCATGCGGCACTTCCTGGCGGGCGATGATGCTGATGCCGATGTTGCGCAGCACCGCCTCGCGGATCGATTCACGGCTGCCGATCTCCAGCAACGGGCCGAAACTGACTCCCGCGCCGGCCAGCAATTCTTCAGTCAGGCGACGGGTGGTCGAGCCCGGCTCGCGCATCAACAGGGTATGTCCGGCCAGCGCATTCAGCGTCACGTGGTCGTGCGCCGCCAGCGGGTGATTGCGATGCACCGCCAGCACCAGCGGATCGCTGCCGAGCACCCGGCGGATCAGCCGCGCATCGTCGAGCAACTGCGATGACGCCGCGACATCCACCCGGTAGTCCTCCAACGCTTCCAGCACTTGCTGTGAATTGCCGATTTCCACCGAGACTTCAACCTGCGGCAGGCGCTCGCGGAAGGTCTTCACCAGATCGAGGATGTAATACGGCGCCGTGGCGGCGATGCGCAGCGTGCCCTGCACCTGACCGCTGTTACGCAGGAAGAATTCGATATCGGCCTCCTGCTGCAACAGCGCCTTGACCATCGGCAACAGCCGCGCGCCTTCGTCGCTGACACTCAGGCGCCGGCCCCCACGGTAGAACAGTTCCACCGAATACTGGCTTTCCAGATTGCGGATCTGGGTGGTCACGGTCGGTTGGCTGAGTCCAAGCTTTTTCGCCGCCAGCGTGATGCTGCCCAGGCGGGCCACCATGTAAAACGCTTTCAGCTCGGCACTCAGCACAACCGTCCCTCTTCCTCTATTTACGCAGCAGGCGCAAACCGTTGAACACCACCAGCAGGCTCACGCCCATGTCGGCAAACACCGCCATCCACATGGTGGCGAGCCCGGCGAAGGTTACCCCAAGAAAGATAGCCTTGATCACCAATGCCAACGCAATGTTCTGTTTCAGGATGCTGGCCGTGTTGCGGGACAGGCTGATGAAGGCCGGAATCTTGCGCAGATCGTCGTCCATCAGGGCGACATCGGCGGTTTCAATCGCTGTATCGGTGCCGGCCGCCGCCATCGCAAAACCGATCTCGGCCCGCGCCAGTGCCGGCGCATCGTTGATGCCATCGCCGACCATGCCGACCCGACGGCCCTGCGCATACAGGTCCTCGATGGCTTGCAGTTTGTCGGTCGGCAGCAAATCGCCCTTGGCCTGATCAATGCCGACCTGCGCCGCAATCGCCTGCGCGGTGTGGACGTTGTCGCCGGTCAGCATCAGGGTTTTCACGCCCAGGTCGTGCAACTGCCGGATCGCCTCGCGGCTGGTTTCCTTGACGGTGTCGGCCACGGCGAACAGCGCCAGCGGGCCGGAACGGTCGAGCAGCAACACCACGGACTTGCCCTGTTTCTCCAGCGCGAAAAGCTTTTCTTCCAGTTGCGGCGAGCACAGGCCCAGCTCTTCCACCAGTCGGTGATTGCCCAAATGGTAGGCCTGACCGTTGACCTCACCCTTCACTCCGCGCCCGGCCAGTGCTTCGAAGTTATCCACAACCAGCGGCGCGAACCCTTTATCCACAGCGGCATTGGCGATGGCCAGCGACACCGGGTGATCGGAGCGCCCGGCCAGCGCCGCGGCAATGGCCGGGGCTGTGGCGTCGGCGGTCGGGTCGAGGGACAGGTAGTCGGTCTGTACCGGTTTGCCATGGGTGATGGTGCCGGTCTTGTCGAGGGCCAGATAGTCGAGCTTGAAGCCGCCCTCCAGGTACACGCCGCCCTTGACCAGAATGCCTTTGCGCGCCGCTGCGGCGAGGCCGCTGACGATGGTCACCGGGGTGGAAATCACCAGTGCGCACGGGCACGCGACCACCAGCAACACCAGCGCGCGGTAGATCCAGTCGAACCATACGGCGCCCATGAACAGCGGCGGGATGATCGCCACGGCCAGGGCCAGAACGAAGACTACCGGGGTGTAGATCTTCGAGAACTGATCGACGAAGCGCTGGGTCGGCGCCCGCGCGCCTTGCGCCTGTTCCACGGCGTGGATGATCCGCGCCAGGGTGGAATTGTTCGCCGCTGCGGTCACTGTGTATTCCAGCGAACCGGCCTGGTTGATGGTGCCGGCGAAGACTTTGTCACCGACGGTTTTTTCCACCGGCAGGCTTTCGCCGGTGATCGGCGCCTGATCGATGGTCGTGCTGCCGCTGACGACTTCACCGTCCAGCGCGATGCGCTCACCGGGTTTCACTCGCACACGAGCGCCGAGATCGATGCTTTTCACATCCAGTTCGACCCAGTTGCCGTCAGCCTGCAACACCGTCGCCTGCTCCGGCGTCATCTGCATCAGACCGCTGATGGCGTTGCGTGCGCGATCCAGCGAGCGCGCTTCGATCAGCTCGGCCACGGTGAACAGGAACATCACCATCGCCGCTTCCGGCCACTGGCCGATCAACACGGCGCCCGTCACGGCGATGCTCATCAGAGCGTTGATGTTGAGGTTGCGGTTCTTCAGGGCGATCCAGCCCTTCTTGTAGGTGGTGAGGCCGCCGCTGAGGATCGAGATCAGCGCGATGATCGCCACCACCCAGGTCGGGGCAGCGCTGGTGAAGTGGATCACTTCGGCAGCGAGCGCACCGACGCCGGACAGCGCCAGTGGCCACCAGTGCTTTTTCACCGGGGCGGCGGCCGGGGCATCAACGCCCGCCTCCAGCGGCTCGGCCTGCATGCCGAGGGATTTGATCGCGTCGATGATCGGCGCGGTGTCCGGCAGATTGTGAGTCACGCCGAGCACGCGATTGATCAGGTTGAATTCCAGTTGCTGGATCCCGGCCAGTTTGCCGAGCTTGTTCTGGATCAGCGTCTGCTCGGTCGGGCAATCCATCGCTTCGATACGGAAACTGCTCAACCGGGCGTCGGCGCTTTTCGCCTCGCTCAGTTGAATCAGCGACGGGGCCGCGGCTTTTGATGCACAGCAGGAATCAGCGCCGTGGTCGTGTTTATGCACAGGCTGCAATTTGTGGCTGTGGTCGTGTCCCGCGTGGGATTTGTGGGTGTGCTGGGAATCGCTCATTGGTCGCGTCCATGAAGGTGCCTGTTGCCAAGTAAAGACCCTGTAGCCACTATAGGGTCAAGCACCCTTTTGGAGATTGCCGTCATGAAGATCGGAGAACTGGCGAAACAGACCGATTGCGCCGTGGAAACCATCCGCTACTACGAGCGCGAAAATCTGCTGCCGGAACCGGCCCGTAGCGACGGCAACTACCGCGTCTACACCCAGGCCCACGCCGAGCGCCTGACCTTCATCCGCAACTGCCGCACCCTCGACATGACCCTCGAAGAAATCCGCAGCCTGCTCGCCTTGCGCGACAGCCCGCAGGATCAGTGCGAAAGCGTGAATGCGCTGATCGACGAGCACATCCAGCACGTCAAGGCGCGGATCGACGGGTTGTTGGCGTTGCAGACGCAACTGCTCGACCTGCGCCAGCGTTGTGGCGAAGGGCCGGAGGCGGATCAGTGCGGGATCCTGCAGCGGCTGGAGGTGAGTGGCGGGGTTGTGGCGACGGAGGTCGAGCATTCGCATGTGGGCCGCAGCCACGGCCATTAAGAACCACGGAAACGACTGAGGGAGCCATTTGGCTCCCTCAGTTGTTTGTCACCTGTGCTTCAGACCGCCATCGGCGCAGTCATCGGCGCATGGTGCTCGTAGCCTTCCAGCGAGAAGTCGCTCGGCTCCACCAGCTCCAGCCATTCCGGCTGGTACACACCGGTCTTGGCGAACTCCGGCACGCGATCCGAAATCTTCAGCTTCGGCATGGCGAACGGCTCGCGCTTGAGCTGTTCGTTGAGCATGTCGAGGTGGTTTTCGTAGACGTGGGCGTCACCGATGAAATAGGTGAACCAGCGCGGCGTGTAGCCGGTCAGGCGACCGATCAAGCTCAGCAGCGCGGCGCCTTCGGTGAGGTTGAACGGCGTGCCCAGGCCCAGGTCGTTGGAGCGGATGTAGAGGGTCAGAGAGATCTCTTTGGTCTCGACATTCGGGTGGAACTGGTACAGCAGATGGCACGGCGGCAGGGCCATTTCATCGAGCTGGGCGCAGTTCCAGCCGTGGAACAGGATGCGGCGGCTGCCCGGGTCCTTGATGATCGTGTCGACGCACTGGCGCACCTGATCGATGGCTTTGTACAGGACCACGTAGGCCTGGCCGTCTTCTTCGCCCTGGGCAATCTGCTTGTAACCGTTGCTCAGGGTTTGTTCGATGGCGGCGGTGTTGCTCAGCGGGATCTGCTTGTATGCCGGCCATTTGCGCCATTGCACGCCGTAGATTTCGCCGAGGTCGTCTTCGCCCTGACGGAACGGGTTGGCCAGCCACTGGGCGTTTTCGTTGGCGTTCTGATCCCAGACCTTGCAGCCCAGCGCACGGAATTCGGCGGCGTTGTTCACGCCACGCAGAAAGCCGCACATCTCGCCGATGGCCGATTTGAAGGCCATCTTGCGGGTGGTGATCGCCGGGAAACCTTCCTGCAGATCGAAGCGCAGCATCGCGCCCGGAAAGCTGATGGTGTTCACGCCGGTACGGTTGGCCTGTTTGGTGCCGTTGTTGATGACGTGCGACACCAGATCGAGATATTGCTTCATGAGTTACCTGTGTCCTTGAGCCCCGGCCAACTGCGCCGGGGTTCGAATATTTAAGCTGTCGGTGCAACCGGCGCCGACGGGGCACGGCGGTAGGCCAGCCAGATCAGGAACAGCCCGCCGATGATCATCGGTACGCAGAGGATCTGACCCATGGTCAGCCAGTTCCAGGCCAGGTAGCCCAATTGCGCGTCCGGCACGCGGACGAATTCGACGATGAAACGGAAGATGCCATAGAACAGAGCGAACATGCCCGAGACCGCCATGGTTGGGCGCGGCTTGCGCGAGAACAGCCAGAGGATCAGGAACAGTGCCACGCCTTCGAGCGCGAACTGATACAGCTGCGACGGGTGACGCGGCAGTTGCGCCGGGTCGCTGAACGGCGGGAACACCATGGCCCACGGCACGTCGGTGGCCTTGCCCCACAGCTCGGCGTTGATGAAGTTGCCGATACGCCCGGCGCCCAGACCGATCGGCACCATCGGCGCCACGAAGTCCATCAGCTGAAAGAACGACTTGCCGTTACGCTTGCCGAACCACAACGCCGCCAGCATCACGCCGATGAAGCCGCCGTGGAACGACATGCCGCCCTTCCACACTTCGAAAATCAGCGTCGGGTTGGCGATGTAGGCGCTCAGATCGTAGAACAGCACATAGCCCAGTCGCCCGCCGACAATCACCCCCATCGACAGCCAGAACACCAGGTCGGAGAGTTTCTCCTTGGTCCAGGTCGGGTCGAAACGGTTGAGCCGGCGCGACGCCAGCAGCCACGCACCGCCGATGCCGACCAGATACATCAGGCCGTACCAATGGATTTTCAGCGGACCGATGGCCAGGGCCACCGGGTCGATCTGCGGGTAAGGCAGCATTGCGACTCCTCGTTAGAGTTCAAATCTTCAAAATTCCCGGGCGACGCTGCCACCTCAGGATTAAGCCAGGATTGTGGCCTGCTCGGAACAGACGCCTCAGAACAGAAAGCTCAGCCCCACGCAGAACAGCAAAGCGGCGAACAGCCGTTTCAGCAACTTCGGCGACAACTTGTGCGCCAGCCGTGCGCCGATCCGGGCGAACACCATGCTGGTCAGCGCAATGCCCAGCAGCGCCGGCAGATACACAAACCCGAGACTATGGGCCGGCAGCAACGGATCATGCCAGCCCAGAATCATGAAACTTATTGCACTTGCCAAGGCGATCGGCAGGCCACAGGCCGACGAAGTCGCCACGGCCTGCTGCATCGGCACGCTGCGCCAGGTCAGGAACGGCACGGTCAGCGAGCCGCCGCCAATGCCGAAAATCGCCGACGCCCAGCCGATCACACTGCCGGCCACGGTCAGACCGAATTTGCCCGGCACCGTTCGACTGGCCTTGGGTTTGACGTCCAGTGCCAGCTGCGCCGCGATCACCAGGGCGAACACACCGATGATCTTCTGCAGGTTGGGCCCGGAGATCGCTTCAGCGGTCAGCGCACCGAAACCGGCACCGAGCAGGATCCCGACGGTCATCCAGGCGAAAATCGGCCAGCGCACCGCACCGCGCCGATGATGCTCACGCACGGCATTGACCGAGGTGAAGATGATCGTCGCCAGCGACGTGCCGACAGCCAGGTGGGTCAGGATCGACGGATCGAAACCCTGCAAGGTGAAACTGAACACCAGCACCGGGACGATGATGATCCCGCCGCCAACCCCGAACAGCCCCGCCAGTACGCCTGCACAGGCACCCAGCGCCAGATAGAGCAGAAATTCCATGACTGCCTCCAGAGGCGCATCCCAAAACCGGAGCGGCATGGTAACGGATGGATACCCTTCGGCTCCACTGGCGATGGATGCACGGACGATGTCTGCGTAGAGTGGGCAAAAAACACACAAGGACCACCTTATGTGCCTGATCGTTTTCGCCTGGCGGCCGGGACATGCCCAGCCGCTGATCGTCGCGGCCAACCGTGACGAGTTCTACGCCCGGCCCAGCCTGCCGCTGGCCCAGTGGCCCGAGTCGCCGCAGGTTCATGCCGGACGGGATCTGGAGGCCGGCGGCACCTGGCTCGGCCTCGGCGCCAACGGCCGCTTTGCCGCGCTGACCAACATCCGCGATCCGCATCAGCCTCCGGCCCGGCGCTCCCGGGGTGAACTGGTGGCGGGGTTTCTGACCGGAAACCTGTCGATCGATGACTATTTGTCCGACGTTGTCGCCCGCTCGCCGGAATATGCCGGGTTCAATCTGCTGCTGGGCAATGCCCACGAGCTGTGGCATTTCAACGCGCGGTCTTCGGAACCGGTGATGTTGCAGCCGGGCATTTATGGACTTTCAAACGCGGGGCTGGATACACCGTGGCCGAAACTGCTCAAGGCCAAGGCGGCATTGAGTGCGGTGCTGGATGATCCGCAACCCGAGCAGTTGCTCGCGCTGCTGGGTGATGCGCAGACGGCACCGTTCGCCGAGCTGCCGGATACCGGCGTGGGGCTGGCGACCGAGTCGTTGCTGTCGAGTGTGTTCATTGCCAGCCAGAGCTACGGAACGCGGGCGAGTACGGCGCTGATCGTGCAGGCAGACGGGACACGGAGGATGGTGGAACGCAGTTTCGGGCCGTACGGCGGGCATCTGGGGGAAGTGGAGATCAACCTTTGAAGATCGCAGCCCGAAGGCTGCGATCTTCTGTTCAGAGCGGTTTGACCATCCGCGATAACCCGAGACTCTTCAGCGCCAGTTGCAGCGAGCTGTGGATAACTTGCGGGTTGTCGATGGTCATCAGTTCCGCCAGCAGATCCTTGGCCTTGCTCAGGTTGATCTGACGCAGCATCCACTTCACCTTCGGCAGGTTGGTGGCGTTCATCGACAAACTGTCGAAACCCATCGCCATCAACAGCACCGCGGCCGCCGGGTCACCGGCCATCTCGCCGCAGATACTCACCGGCTTGCCCTCGGCATGGGCGTCACGCACGACGATCTGCAAGGCTTGCAGCACCGCCGGGTGCAGGTAGTCGTAGAGGTCGGCCACACGCGGGTTGTTGCGGTCCACGGCCAGCAGATACTGGGTGAGGTCGTTGGAACCCACCGACAGGAAGTCGACCATCCGCGCCAGTTCTCTGGTCTGGTAGACCGCCGCCGGAATCTCGATCATCACGCCCACCGGCGGCATCGGCACATCGGTGCCTTCGTCGCGCACTTCGCCCCAGGCCCGGTGGATCAGGTGCAACGCTTCTTCGAGCTCATGGATGCCGGAGATCATCGGCAACAGGATCCGCAGGTTGTTCAGGCCTTCGCTGGCCTTGAGCATCGCACGGGTCTGCACCAGGAAGATTTCCGGGTGGTCGAGGGTGACGCGGATCCCGCGCCAGCCAAGGAACGGGTTGTCTTCCTTGATCGGGAAGTACGACAACGCCTTGTCACCGCCGATGTCCAGCGTACGCATGGTCACCGGTTGCGGGTGGAACGCGGCGAGCTGCTCGCGATAGATCGCCAGTTGTTCCTTCTCGCTCGGGAAGCGCTGGTTGATCATGAACGGCACTTCGGTGCGGTACAGACCGACACCTTCGGCACCACGCTTCTGCGCCCGCGCCACGTCCGCCAGCAGGCCGGTGTTGACCCACAGCGGCATGCGGTGACCGTCGAGGGTCACACACGGCAAGTCGCGCAGGGTATCGAGGCCCAGCGCCAGTTGCTTCTCTTCTTCCACCACGTCGGCGAATTGCTTGATCAGCACTTCACTCGGGTTGGTGTAGATTTCGCCCTTGATCCCGTCGACGATCATCGGGATGCCATCGACCTTGGCGTACGGCAAGTCGACTACACCCATCACCGTCGGAATACCCATGGCCCGGGCCAGGATCGCGACGTGGGAGTTACCCGAACCCAGTACCGAGACCAGCCCCACCAGCTTGCCTTCCGGCACTTCACCGAGCTGGGTGGCGGTCAGCTCTTCACTGACCAGGATGGTGTTGTCGGGGAAAACCATGTTGGTCGTGCGGTCTTCCTGCAGGTAGGCCAGCAGACGGCGACCGAGGTCACGCACATCCGACGCCCGCTCACGCAGGTATTCATCGTCCATCAATTCGAAACGATTGACGTGGTCGGTCACCACCTGACGCAGCGCGCCCTGGGCCCACTGACCCGTCTTGATCACGGTTTTGACTTCGTTCCCGAGGGACGCGTCGTCGAGCATCATCTGGTACACGTCGAACAACGCGCGTTCTTCGGGACGCAACTGGGTGGCCAGTTTGGTCGACAGGTTGCGCATGTCGGCGCGCACGCCTTCAAGCGCCTTCTTGAACAGTTTTATTTCGGCATCGATGTCGTCGACAGACTTGTCCGGCACGACATCGAGGTCGGCTGGCGGCAGCATGACCACCGCCGTACCGACCGCCGCACCCGGCGAGCCCGGAACACCGACGAACTTGGCTTCCTGGATGCCCTTGCCCTGACGGCCCAGGCCACGGATCGAACCGGTGGCCTCGGCATGGGCGATTACACCGGCGAGCTGCGCGCTCATGGTCACGAGGAAGGCTTCTTCACCTTCATCGAACTGGCGGCGTTCTTTCTGCTGGATGACCAACACGCCGACGACGCGGCGGTGGTGAATGATCGGCGCCCCGAGGAACGAGGCGTAGCGCTCCTCGCCGGTCTCGGCGAAGTAGCGGTAGCGCGGGTGATCCGCGGCATTTTCGAGGTTCAGGGGTTCTTCACGCGTGCCGACCAGGCCGACCAGACCTTCGTTGGGTGCCATGCTGACCTTGCCGATCGAGCGCTTGTTCAAGCCCTCGGTGGCCATCAGGACGAAGCGGTTGGTCTCGGGATCAAGCAGATAGACCGAGCAGACCTGGCTGCCCATGGCCTCTTTGACGCGCAACACAATAATCCCCAACGCCGCCTTGAGATCCTTGGCGGAGTTAACTTCCTGGACGATCTTGCGCAGCGTATTGAGCATGGCTCGGGGTCGAACTCCGTCGTCAGTCGCGCGCTAAAAGGCGCGGGGCAAGCTCTTTGAGAGCGCGGCGATACACCTCGCGCTTGAATGTCACCACCTGGCCCAGCGGATACCAATAGCTGACCCAGCGCCAGCCATCGAACTCCGGTTTACCGGTCAAATCCATCCGCACCCGCTGCTCGTTGGAGATCAGGCGCAGGAGAAACCACTTCTGTTTCTGGCCGATGCACAGCGGTTGGCTGTGGGTTCGCACCAGACGTTGCGGCAAACGATAGCGCAACCAGCCCCGGGTACAGGCGAGAATTTCAACATCTTCGCGTTCCAGGCCCACTTCTTCGTTCAACTCGCGGTACAAGGCGTCTTCCGGCGTCTCCTCGGGATTGATTCCTCCCTGTGGAAACTGCCAGGCATCTTGATTGATACGGCGAGCCCATAGCACCTGTCCGGCGTCATTCGTCAGAATGATCCCGACATTAGGACGGAAACCATCGGGGTCGATCACGGCAACAACCTCGCAAACGCATGTCGCCGCATTGTTCCACAAAGCTTGTGAAGGCGGCAACGAAGGTTCCGAGCTTATGTGCACTCTTGTGAAAAGACCGTATTCTTGTGGCCTTTTTACTGACTTTTCAGCGGGTAACTGCAATGCGCCTGGCTTTATTCGATTTGGACAACACCCTTCTGGGCGGCGACAGCGATCACGCCTGGGGCGACTATCTGTGTGAACGCGGCTTCCTCGACCCGATCGCCTACAAGGCGCGCAACGACGAGTTCTACCAGGATTACCTGGCGGGCAAACTGGATAACGCCGCGTACCTGAACTTCTGCCTGGAAATCCTCGGCCGCACCGACATGGCCGTGCTCGAGCAATGGCACAGCGATTTCATGCGCGACTGCATCGAGCCACTGATGCTGCCAAAAGCGGTCGAGCTGCTGAAAAAGCACCGCGACGCCGGCGACAAACTGGTGATCATCACCGCCACCAACCGTTTCGTCACCGCACCGATCGCCGTGCGCCTGGGCGTTGAAACCCTGATCGCCACCGAGTGCGAGATGCAGGACGGCCGCTACACCGGGCGCAGCACCGACGTGCCGTGCTTCCGCGAAGGCAAGGTGACGCGCCTGAACCGCTGGCTGGAAGAGACCGGGCATTCGCTGGAAGACAGCTACTTCTACAGCGACTCGATGAACGACTTGCCGCTGCTGGAGCAGGTGGTGAATCCGGTCGCTGTTGATCCGGATCCGAATCTGCGGGCCGAAGCCGAGAAGCGTGGCTGGTCGGTCATCTCGCTGCGCGATTGATCTCGAGATCGGGCGCCGGGCTTTAAACCGGCTTGGCGCCCATCAACCCGGCAATCGCGACAAAGCAGACAAAACTGAACAGCGCCAGGGCAAAGCTGAACCTGCCCACACCGCCCGGCGTCTTGCGCAAGCGGTTCAAGCGCACCAGCAGCCAGAACCACGCCAGCGCCGCCACGGTGTACAGCACGCTGGAGGCCAGAATCCACGTCTGCCCCAACGGCCAGCCCACCAGATGCACCATCCACCAGCCGGTGAACGGCATGCTCAGCAGCGCCAGGCCCATCAGCAGCCAGACGAACACCCGTGGTCGCTGCAAGGTGCGGCTGCCCGCCGTCGCATCACCCTTGCGCCGGGCCAGTAAAACCCAGACGCCCAGTCCCAGCGCACTCGCCAGCAAAACCACGGTGGCGACCATGTGCGCCGTTTTCAGGGCAGTTAACGTTTCCATTGTCGAATTTCCTTATGGCCTGCCCATCAGCGTAGCCGCTCAGCCAAGAAACAGCTGATAGGCCGGGTTGTCGCTTTCGTCCCAGTACGGGTAGCCGATTTCCGCCAGCGCAGCGGGAACCAGATGTCGCTCGTCGTGAGGCACTTGCAGGCCGGCGACCACACGACCGTCCGCCGCGCCGTGGTTGCGGTAGTGGAACATCGAGATGTTCCAGCGGCCGCCGAGCTTGTTGAGGAAGTTGAACAGCGCGCCCGGACGCTCCGGGAACTCGAAGCGCAGCACCACTTCATCGACCACCTGCGCCGCGCGTCCGCCGACCATGTGGCGGATGTGCAGCTTGGCCAGTTCGTTGTCGGTGAGGTCGAGTACCGGGAAACCCTGCTCGGTCAGGCTCGCCAACAGCGCGCTGCGCGGGTCGTTTTCCGGGTGGGTCTGCACGCCGACGAAGATGTGCGCTTCGCTGCCGGTGTTGTAGCGGTAGTTGAATTCAGTGATCTGGCGCTTGCCGATGGCTTCGCAGAACGCCTTGAAGCTGCCGGCCTGCTCCGGGATGGTCACGGCGATGATCGCTTCGCGGCCCTCGCCCAGCTCCGCGCGTTCGGCGACGTGGCGCAGGCGGTCGAAGTTGACGTTGGCGCCGGAGTCGATGGCCACGAATGTCTGGCCGCTGACGCCGCGCTGTTCGACATACTTCTTGATCCCGGCCACGCCCAGGGCGCCGGCCGGTTCGGTGATCGAACGGGTGTCGTCGTAGATGTCCTTGATCGCCGCGCAGATCTCGTCGGTGCTGACGGTGATCACTTCATCGACGTAATCCTTGCAGATATCGAAGGTGTGCTGGCCGATCTGCGCCACCGCCACGCCGTCGGCGAAGATGCCCACGGTCGGCAGCACCACGCGCTCGCCCGCTGCCATCGCCGCCTGCAGGCAGTTGGAGTCGTCGGGCTCGACGCCGATGACCTTGATGTCCGGCCGCAGGTACTTCACGTAGGCCGCGATGCCGGCGATCAGGCCGCCGCCGCCCACCGGCACGAAGATCGCGTCCAGCGGCTGCGGGTGCTGGCGCAGGATT
Organism: Pseudomonas sp. GW821-FHT09C09; assembly: GCF_059418105.1. Taxonomy (NCBI): domain Bacteria; kingdom Pseudomonadati; phylum Pseudomonadota; class Gammaproteobacteria; order Pseudomonadales; family Pseudomonadaceae; genus Pseudomonas; species Pseudomonas sp. GW821-FHT09C09. Next base: position 478,098 of record NZ_JBWKPF010000003.1, on the reverse strand, counting down.
TCCATCGCCACGGTGCCCTGCCCGGCAATGGTGTGCGGATCGTCATACGGGTGGATGTAGACGTAGCCTTTTTCATCGACCAGTTTCAGCGAGTAGGCCAGGGCTTCCGGGAACGAATCCCCGTGCAACACCACCTTGCCGCCACGGGAACGCACGCCTTCGACCTTGATCTCCGGGGTGGTCTTGGGCATCACGATGGTCGCTTTTACGCCCAGTACTTTCGCCGCCAGGGCCAGGCCTTGCGCATGGTTGCCCGCCGACGCGGTGACCACGCCACGGGCGCGTTCTTCGTCGCTCAACTGGGTCAGCTTGTTGTAGGCGCCGCGAATCTTGAACGAGAACACCGGCTGCAAGTCTTCGCGCTTGAGCCAGATGTCGTTGCCCAGCCGCTCGGAGAGCTGGCGAGCGTTCTGCAGCGGGGTTTCTACGGCAACGTCATAAACGCGCGAGGTGAGGATTTTCTTGACGTACTGTTCGAGCATCGGAAAGCATCACTGGCGATTGGGCGGGACCAACGAGTCTAACCCGGCTTTCGGCCGGACGACCACACGATTGCAGAGGTTTTAGCCCGGCTTGCGGCTATAATGCCGGCCTTTCCGTTCTTACCTTGCCCGCTTCCGGAGCCCGCATGACCCAGGATCAACTCAAACAGGCCGTAGCCCAGGCCGCCGTCGACTTCATCCTTCCGAAACTCGACGACAAGAGCATCATCGGCGTCGGCACCGGCTCCACCGCCAACTGCTTCATCGACGCCCTGGCCCGGCACAAGGGCGCGTTCGATGGCGCGGTCGCCAGTTCCGAAGCCACCGCTGCGCGCCTCAAGGGCCACGGGATTCCGGTGTACGAGCTGAACACCGTCAGCGACCTGGAGTTCTACATCGACGGCGCCGACGAAAGCGACGAGCACCTGAACCTGATCAAGGGCGGCGGTGCAGCCCTGACCCGCGAGAAGATCGTCGCGGCCGTGGCCAAGACCTTCATCTGCATCGCCGACGGCAGCAAACTGGTGCCGGTACTCGGCGCGTTCCCGCTGCCGGTGGAAGTCATTCCGATGGCTCGCAGCCACGTCGCCCGCCAACTGGTGAAACTGGGCGGCGATCCGGTCTACCGCGAAGGTGTGCTGACCGACAACGGCAACATCATCCTCGACGTGCACAACCTGCAGATCACCAACCCGGTGGAACTGGAAGCGCAGATCAACGCGATCGTCGGCGTGGTCACCAACGGCCTGTTCGCGGCGCGTCCTGCGGATCTGCTGTTGCTGGGTACCAGCGAAGGCGTGAAAACCCTGAAGGCCGAGTAAGCCTGAAGATCCTGTGGGAGCCTGCCCGCTCCCACAGGGGATCAAAGAAGAATGTCAGTTCTGGTCTGGCTTTCTGAAGACATAAAACAGATTCGGCTCGCTCACCAGATACAACGTCCCGTCATCATCCATTGCGATGCCTTCCGCCTGCGGCACGGTTTTCTTCAGCCCTTGCCGGCCACCGCTCAACGACATCGTGCTCATCGGGCGCCCGTCCACATCCAGTTCCAGAATCAGCCGCGACTCGTCCGACAGCGCCAGCAGATGGCCGCTGCGCTCGTCGTATTGCAGGCTCGACAGGTCACGCACGAACATCCCGGCATCGCGCTTGGGGTTGTTGATCACATGCACCGCGTAGGATTTTTCCGGGTTGAAGTGCGGAAAGCCGTGCACTTCGTAGATCAGCATCGGGTCGCGCTCCTTGGCCACGAACAGGCGCTTGCCCACCGAGTCGTAGGCCAGGCCTTCGAACCCCTTGTTGCCGCTCATGTGCACGCCGAGCGTCATCTGCTCGGCGTCCGCCGCATCAAGGAACGTCGTGCCCTGCTCCAGATGAATCTTGATCAGACGCTGTTGACGCTCGTCGCTGATGACGTAGGTATCGGCGCTGATGAATTCCACCGCTTCCGCATCGCCGAAGCCGATCAACGCGACACGACGCAGGATCCGGCCCTCCAGCGACAGCTCGATCAGCTCGGCATTCTTGTTGGTGACGGTGAACAGGCTCTTGCGCACCGGATCGTAGGTCAGCGCGGAGACGTCATCGTTAAGCCCCTCGATGACCCGGGCCTCGATGTCCACGCGGTACTGATCCAGATTGATCGCTTCAATGCTGTGGGGCTGCCAGTGACTTTGCAGGTTGAACCAGGCGCGCTCGAACAGACGCAGGTATTGGCCGATCGCAATCAATGCGATCAGGGCAATCACCGAAAGGATGATCAGAAGTGGCTTGGGACGGGCAAATCGACGCATGCGGACAGGGCTCGGGATCAAAACAGGCGGATGAAATATCACGCCTGTCTGAATCGAAGCTTAAAGGCCACTTGCCCGGAACGACAACCTTGCGGCGGCGGGCTGGTTATTTCTGCTTTTCGAAGCGGTAGAACAGGTTCGGCTCGCTGACCATGTACAGCGTGCCCTGCTCGTCCATGGTCACGCCTTCGGCGCGGGGAATGGTGTTCTTGAGGCCGTTGAAACCGCCGAGCAGGGTCATGAAGCTGACTTGCTCGCCCTTCTCGTCCAGCTCCAGCAGCAGGTGCGAGTCGGCGGACAGCACCAGGGTATGGCCGGTGCGCGGGTCAATCGCCAGTGCCGAAAGGTTGCGGATGTCCAGATCGTCGTTCGGCAGCTTCTGCTTGTCGCCGGTGAGGGTCTGGCTGCCGTCGCTTTTCCAGGTGAACAACGCCGGTGGCCGCTCTTCGCCCAGCAACAGTCGTTGATTGCGGGCATCCCAGGTGATGGCTTCGAAGGCCTTGTTCTGGTTTTTCGAGGGGCCGAGGTCGTATTTCGGGAAATCGTCGCGCTTCAGCTCGCGGGTATCGGCATCGACCTTGACGATCGACAGCATGTGCTCACGCTCGTCGACGATGGCCAGCAAGCCATTGCCCATGACCGTCACGCCTTCCGGGTTGATCCAGCCCACCAGCGGCATCTTGCGCAGCACGTCGCCCTGCAAGGTCAGCTCGACCAGAAACGGGTTCTTGCCCATCACCGAAAACAGGGTCTTGGTCTGCGGGTCATAGGACAGGTCCGAGGCCTCGTCCTTTTCCATGCCCGGCAGCAGTTTGCCGTCGATCACCACCCGATAGTCCGGCAGCCAGACGCTTTCCTTGCGCTCGGTCGGGCTTTCAAAGCGCTCGCGCACCCAGAGCAGGCCGCGGTCGTCCCAATGCATGGCATGCGCCAGACCGTAAGCGGCAGCGACCACCAGCAACAGCCAGTAATACCAGCGCAGGGCGAAACGTGAGCGACGGGCAGGGTTGAGCTGAGTTTGAGATGACATCAGAGGACGCGTTCCGAAAATTCAGGCTATGGGTAATAGCACAAAGAGGCCGGCTCAGACGCCAGGATGACCGGAATTATCCGGACAGGATGTGAAAAAAACGGCAAATGGCCGGATCGCCTTATGCCTTTGCGGGCTGCACCACAAAAACAGATGTGGGAGCCAGCCTGCTGGCGATAGCGGTGTATCAGTCGAATGAAACATCAACTGACAGTCCGTCATCGCCAGCAGGCTGGCTCCCACAAAGGTATTTCAGTGTTGCGGTCAGCGCACGCTGCTGGTGAAGCGACTGGCGCCCGGCAGTTCCAGCACGATGTCATCACCTACGTTCAGCGGCCCCACGCCCACCGGCGTACCGGTCAGGATCACGTCACCGGCCTGCAGCGAGAAGCAGCCAGCCATATGCTGGATCATCGGCACGATCGGGTTGAGCATCGCGCTGCTGTTACCGTCCTGGCGCACTTCACCATTGATGGTCAGGCGGATGCCGATGTCGGTCAGATCAGGGAATGTGCTGCTGACCACGAACGGGGCAATTACCGCCGCGCCGTCGAACGACTTGGCGATTTCCCACGGCAGGCCCTTGGACTTGAGTTCGGCCTGCTTGTCGCGCAGGGTCAGGTCCAGCGCCGGAGCAAAACCGGAGATCGCGTCCAGCACTTCTTCACGACTCGGTTTGGTCGACAGCGGTTTGCCGATCAACACGGCGATTTCCGCTTCGTAATGCACGGAGCCGCGCTCGGTCGGAATGCTGAAACCGCCTTCCAGCGGCACCACGCAACTGCCCGGCTTGATGAACAGCAGCGGCTCGGTAGGGACCGGGTTGTCCAGTTCCTTGGCGTGTTCGGCGTAGTTGCGGCCGATGCACACCACTTTCCCCAGCGGAAAATGAATCCGCGTACCGTCGACATACTGGTGCTGATAGCTCATTACCGACTCCTGCCTTCATTGATTCATCAGGGACTGCCAATCAAACCGCGAAGATCTTGCCCGGGTTCATGATGCCGTTCGGGTCGAACACCGCCTTGACCGCTTTCATGTATTCGATTTCCACCGGCGAGCGGCTGTAGGTCAAGTAATCGCGCTTGGTCATGCCCACACCGTGTTCGGCGGAGATCGAACCGTTGTACTTCTCGACGGTTTCGAACACCCACTTGTTGACGGTGGCGCACTTGGCGAAAAACTCGTCCTTGCTCAGGTTGTCCGGCTTGAGGATGTTCAGGTGCAGGTTGCCGTCGCCGATGTGGCCGAACCAGACGATTTCGAAATCCGGATAGTGTTTGCCGACGATCGCGTCGATTTCCCGCAGGAACGCCGGGACTTTCGAGACAGTGACCGAGATGTCGTTCTTGTACGGCGTCCAGTGGGAGATGGTTTCGGAGATGTACTCGCGCAACTTCCACAGGTTCTGCAACTGGGTTTCGCTCTGGCTCATCACGCCGTCCAGCACCCAGCCCTGTTCGACGCAATGCTCGAAGGTTTCCAGGGCACTGTTGGCCACTTCTTCGGTGGTCGCCTCGAATTCCAGCAGAGCGTAGAACGGGCAATCGGTCTCGAACGGCGCCGGGACATCGCCACGGCCCATGACCTTGGCCAAGGCCTTGTCGGAGAAGAATTCGAACGCGGTCAGGTCGAGCTTGCCCTGGAAGGCATGCAGTACCGGCATGATCGAGTCGAAATCGGCGGTGCCGAGAACCATCGCGGTCAGGTTTTTCGGCGCACGATCCAGACGCATGGTGGCTTCGACCACGAAACCGAGGGTGCCTTCGGCGCCGATGAACAGCTGGCGCAGGTCATAACCGGTGGCGTTCTTGATCAGGTCCTTGTTCAGTTCCAGCACGTCGCCCTTGCCGGTGACGACTTTCATGCCCGCCACCCAGTTGCGGGTCATGCCGTAGCGAATGACCTTGATTCCGCCGGCATTGGTGCCGATGTTGCCGCCAATCTGGCTGGAACCGGCCGAAGCGAAGTCCACCGGGTAGTACAGGTGATGTTCCTCGGCCGCGTTCTGCAATTGCTCGGTGACCACGCCCGGCTGGCACACGGCGGTGCGGTCGGTGAGGTTGATGTCGAGAATCTGGTTCATGTAGTCGAACGACACCACCACTTCGCCATTGGCGGCAACGGCAGCGGCGGAAAGACCGGTGCGCCCGCCCGATGGCACCAGCGCCACTTTATGTTCGTTGGCCCAGCGGACAATGGCCTGCACCTGCTCGATGCTCTTGGGAAACACGATGGCGCTTGGCGCCGGGGCGAAGTGCTTGGTCCAATCCTTGCCGTACGCGTTCAGGGAGTCGGCATCGGTCAGGACCTTGCCAGGCTCGACCAGGGTCTTCAGTTCATCAATCAGGGCAGGATTGGTCATCGACAGAACTCTCGAACAATTCATGGTCATCCTGAGAACGCTTCACGTCGCAGGAATGAGTGATTAGCGGGGCGGCTATGCTAGCATACCGACCCCGCAGGCCAGTGCCCAAGGCCTGTTCTGCGGCGACGGCATTCTTGCCGTGCGGGTCAGCTCCAGGCTGCTCCCCTCCCTGCCATTTTTCTCCGGGATACAGGTTTACGCAGATGAGCAAGACTTCTCTCGATAAGAGCAAGATCAAGTTCCTTCTTCTCGAAGGCGTCCACCAATCGGCTGTCGACGTCCTCAAGGCGGCGGGCTACACCAGCATCGAATACCTGACTGGCTCCCTGCCGGAAGACCAGCTCAAGGAAAAGATCGCTGACGCTCACTTCATCGGCATTCGTTCGCGCACCCAACTGACCGAAGAGATCTTCGATCACGCGAAGAAGCTGGTGGCAGTCGGCTGTTTCTGCATCGGCACCAACCAGGTCGACCTGGAAGCGGCCCGCGAGCGCGGCATCGCCGTGTTCAACGCACCGTACTCCAACACCCGCTCCGTGGCCGAGCTGGTGCTGGCCGAAGCGATCCTGCTGCTGCGCGGCATCCCTGAGAAAAACGCTTCCTGCCACCGTGGCGGCTGGATCAAGTCCGCAGCCAACTCCTTCGAGATCCGTGGCAAGAAACTGGGCATCGTCGGCTACGGCTCGATCGGTACTCAGCTGTCGGTCCTGGCTGAAGGTCTGGGCATGCAGGTGTTCTTCTACGACACCGTGACCAAGCTGCCGCTGGGCAACGCGACCCAGGTCGGCAACCTGCACGAGCTGCTGGGCATGTCCGACATCGTCACCCTGCACGTTCCGGAAACCGCTGCGACCCAGTGGATGATCGGCGAGAAGGAAATCCGCGCCATCAAGAAGGGCGGCATCCTGATCAACGCGGCACGCGGCACCGTGGTCGAGCTGGACCACCTGGCCGCTGCGATCAAGGACAAGCATCTGATCGGCGCCGCCATCGACGTGTTCCCGGTCGAGCCGCGCTCCAACGACGAAGAGTTCGAAAGCCCGCTGCGTGGCCTGGACAACGTGATCCTGACCCCGCACATCGGCGGCTCCACCGCTGAAGCGCAGGCCAACATCGGTCTGGAAGTGGCAGAGAAGCTGGTCAAGTACAGCGACAACGGCACCTCGGTATCGTCCGTGAACTTCCCGGAAGTGGCCCTGCCGGCTCACCCTGGCAAGCACCGTCTGCTGCACATCCACGAGAACATCCCGGGTGTGATGAGCGAGATCAACAAGGTCTTCGCCGAAAACGGCATCAACATCTCCGGTCAGTTCCTGCAGACCAACGAGAAGGTCGGCTACGTGGTGATCGACGTCGACGCCGAGTACTCGGAGCTGGCGCAAGAGAAGCTGCAACACGTCAACGGCACCATCCGTAGCCGCGTGTTGTTCTGATCCGGCGCTGAGCCACAAAAAAGGGAGCCCCTCGGGGCTCCCTTTTTCATGCCGGTGGAAAAATCATTCCACGGTGATGGTGATTTTCTTCGAGACCACGGGCGGGTCGAAAGCCATGTGGTTCTTGTCGCCCAGCTCCAGCTGCAGGGTGTGCTTGCCTGGGGCCAGTTTGATTTCCGCGAACGTCTGGGCCTTGCCGAAATGCATGTGGTTGGCGTCGGTCGGCACCACTGCGCCGGCCGGAACGATTTCCTTGGCGTCGATCAGCAGATGGTGGTGACCGGTATTCGGCGTGGCATCACCGGCCGGTGCCAGCGCGACATCCTTGGTACCGAACTTGACGGTGAAGGTCTGCGAAACCTTTGCTCCGTCTTCGGGAGAAACGATGAACACTTCGGCCCCCTTCGGCGCCGGCGTGGCCGCACTGGCCAGCACCGAAACGCCCATCAGCAAACCAGCCAAAGCAGCACGTGACATGAATGTTTTCATTCTCTTCTCCAGTTTTTCCGTAAAATCCGCGCGGTCATGACAACTTCATGACCATTCGTTGTCGAAGGCACTCGACAACCATAGCAAAGCGAGCCTGACCAACAGGCCGCGACAATGATTTCAAAGGAGTGACCATGCGTTTTCTGCCTGGCCTGATCTGCCTGCTACCCCTTCTGAGCCCGCTGGCTCACGCCGAACTGATTGATGACGTCAACGACCGTGGCGAGTTGCGCATAGCCCTAGAGGCTAATACACCGCCCTTCAATTTCAAGGACGGCGACACACTCACGGGGTTCGAGGTCGAGCTTGGGCAACAGCTGGCCAACGAGCTGGATGTACGCGCCGACTTCATCGTCACCGACGAAGCCGATCTGCTCCAGGGCGTCGAAAGCGGCAAGTACGACGTCGCGCTCAACCACATAGCACTGACCCCGGAACTCAAGGATCGTTTCGACGTGAGCCAACCTTACACGCAGGTCAATGCGCAGCTGCTGGCGAAAAAGGATGAACAGCCCCGCCCGCTGGTGCTGGTCCAGGCGCTGACGGAAGAGAAACCGAAGGTCGGGCCGCCGGTGGATCTGGCGATTCCGTTTCAGAAGGGCAACCCGGCGTTTCACGCGAGTCTTGAGAATGCGTTGCAGCGGATCAGGGCGGACGGGCGGCTGGAGGCGTTGTCGCAGAAGTGGTTGAGCGTGCAGGCCTCTGAAGACGTGAAGTGACGGTGTCTACTCGAGTGCCTTGAGCGCTTGTGCAGCCTGCGGCAGTTCGAGTTCGCTGAAGACCTGCACCCCATGGCGCTTCAGCAACGCAGCAGTCACCCCCTCGCCACTCACCTTCACCCCACTGAACGTCCCGTCATAAGTCAGCAGATTCCCGCACGACGGACTGTTGGCCTTGAGCACCGCCACGCGAATTCCGTGTTTCTGCACCAGCTCCAGCGCCTGGCGGGCGCCGTCGAGAAACTGCGCACTGACGTCCTCGCCTTCGGTGGTGATCACCGCTGCAAGGCCATCGAGCACTTCACTGCCCTGCCCGCCCGGAATCTCCGCCGCCGCCCGAGGCGTCGGCAAGCCGCCGGCCACCTCCGGGCACAACGGTACGACGCGTCCCTCACTGATCCACTGTTCCAGCAGATCGAACGGCCCGCTGGCCCCACCGTCGTAACGCACGCGATGGCCGAGCAGGCAGCGACTGACGAGGATCTTCTGCATCTCAGAACGGCTCGTTGCCGCGACGGCGAAACCAGCCGGTCAACGACAAGCGCTCGCGTTGCGCCGGCAACACTTCGTGGGGCACTTCACCGGAGAGGAACACCACCAGACAACCGCCGGTGGGTTGCACGTCATGGACCCGATCACCATCCAGATACATGCGCAGTTGTCCGCCATCCTCCGGCAGCCAGCCATCGTTGAGGTAGATCACCGCCGAGACCATGCGCCGGTCATCGTCGCGGAAACGGTCGACATGCTTGCGGTAGAACGCACCGGGCGGGTACAGGGCGAAATGGCATTCGAAGTCTTCCAGACCGAGGAACAGTCCCCGATTGAGCGCCTCGCGCAGGCTGTCCATCAGGTTCAGATAACGGTCGCTGGCCTCGGCCTGACCGGGATCGATCCATTGGATATGGTCGCCGCGAATGCCCTCGCGGACCTCCGAAAACGGCCCGCGTCCGACGCCCGCCGGTGCCAGTTCACCTTCGGCCTCACGTTTACGGCACTCGGCGGCCAGCGCGCGGGTCAGATCCGCAGGCAGGAATATGTTCTGCTGCGACCAGCCACGCTCGGCCAGGTCGTCGACGATACGTAACAGCAGCGGGTGTTCAGAGGATATTTGCATGGCGCGCATAGTATGCCTGCGGCAAGAATTCCGACAGAGCCACGCGGCGGCTTGATACGAATTCTCGACAAGTACTGGCACCGCACGGAGAATAGTCCGCTGCCGACAGGAGTCCCTATGCGCCGTTTGCTTTTTTCACTGTTGATGTTCTGCGTTTTGCCCGCCTGGGCAGACGGCCACGACCAGTTGTACAAGGTCGCCGGCTGGCCGGACCAACGTGCGCATTTCAATGACGCCCTGAGCGCCGCGCAACAGCGTTACCAGAGCAGCCTGCCGCCGGCGGTGTTTCAGGCGCTGGTGAACAACAGCAATCAGCGCTTTGCTCCGCAGGCCGTGGATCAACGCGCCGAAGCGCAACTGCGCAAGAACCTCGCGGATCCGAAACCGGCCCTGTCGTTCTTTCAGTCACCGCTGGGCAAGAAGATCGTTGCCGCCGAACTGTTGGCGACCCGTCGCGATCAATTGGCGAAAAATGCCAAGGGCCTGCCGAAGATGCCGGCCAGCGACAGCCGCCTGCTGATCATCGGCCACCTCGCCCAGGCCCTGCCCGCCCGCGAAGCCGGCGCCGAAGTCAGCCTGGCGATTGCCGGCGTGGCGGCGGACAGCCTGAGTTCGATGATTCCCGGCCTGCTCGGTGGCGGTCAGGCCCAGGGCATGTTGAACGGTCAACGTCAGCGCCTGATGGATCAGATCGGCGCCGACCTGAACAACACACTGCTGTACGTTTATCGCGATCTGTCGGATGAAGAGCTGGAAGAGTTCGCGACCTTTGCCGAGTCCACCGAGGGCAAGGCCTACTATCAGGCCGCGCTGGCGGCGATTCGTGCCGGGCTGGCCGTCGGCCAGAGCACCTCGAACCTCAGTCAGTGATCTAGGGATTGCGGCCCTTGATCCGCTTGTTCAAGAACTCGAAATACTCCTCGCGCATCTCTGCCGTTTCATTGGCCAGGTGATGCCGCGCCTCGGCCAGCAGCAGAATCTGCGGCCGGTCGAACTTCCATTTCATCACTTGCAGGTTGTGCTGCCAGTCCACGGTCATGTCTGCCTGACCCTGGACGATCAGCGGCCGGCGCGGACTTTTCTTCGCGTATTCCACCCGTTTGATCCAGCGTGACAGCGCCCCGACCCACGCCGTTGGCAGGCGCTTGGGCTGCAACGGATCGGCCTGCAGGAACGGCAGGAAGTTTGGGTCGTTGGAGTTCTCGCTGAAACGCCGGGCGATGCCCCGGACGAAGGGCCGCAACAGGTAATAACTGAACTGCGACCAGCCCCAGGCCCGTGGGCGCACCAGCGGCGCCAGCAAAATCAACTGGCCCTGGGCCGGGCTGTTCTCACCGTGATTGAGCACGTGATCGACAATGATCGCCCCGCCGGTGCTTTGCCCGCACAGGTGCCACGGCTGCGGCAACGCAATCGAGCGCGCCTCGGCGAACAACCCCTGCAGCGCATCCTGATACTCGGAGAAATCGCGGATGCTCGCCCGTGGCCCGCTCGACAGGCCATGCCCGGGCAAGTCACAGGCAATCACCGCAAACCCCAGATCCAGTGCCCACTCGATCACATGCCGGTAGAGGCCGGTGTGGTCATAAAAACCGTGCACCAGAAACAGCGTGGCCTTGGCCGTTTCCGCCGGCCACCAGCAATGGCTGACGAGTTCATAACCATCGACGTCGAAGCGACCCATGCCGCGCCAGACATCGCGCTCCGGGAAGTCGGTCTGGTAGAACCGCTGATACGCCTTCGCCTCCTCGGACAACGGCTGCCACTCGGCCAACGGCTTGAGGCTTGCGCGCAGATGATCGGGATCGAAAGCAACAGACATGGGCAATTCCAGAACGGTAAACAGACTTTATCGACCTGCGATATTCATCTGTAGAAGCAAGCATGGCAAGCTAGCGCGCTCTCGAGGACCGAAAACCATGCGCCCGCCCTACCGCACCGCACTGTTTGCCAGCCTGCTCGCCATCGTGTGTGCCGGTGTGCTGTGGGCCGCGTACGACTGGTTTCAGGGCCGCTATCTGCGGGCGTTCAGCGAACACACCGCGGTGTTTTCCGGCGACCCGCTGCGCCTGCCCGACGACCTCGCCGGCCCCGGCAATATCCGCCTGGTGCATTTCTGGGACCCGGCCTGCCCGTGCAATGTCGGCAATCAACAGCACCTGACCGAAATGGTCGAACAGTTCGGCCCCAAGGGCGTTGAGTTCTTCGCCGTGCAGAAGGCCGGCAGCCACGGCCAGTTGCCCGCCACCCTCAGCAACCTGAAAACCATCGCGGTGCTGCCCGGCTCCGAACAGATCCCCGCCAGCCCGGCCGTGGCGATCTGGGACCGCAGCGGCAAACTGGCGTACTTCGGGCCTTACAGCGAAGGGCTGACCTGTAACTCCAGCAACAGTTTTATCGAACCGATCCTGCAGGCGTTGAGCGATGATCGTCCGGTGAATGCCACCCACACGCTCGCGGTCGGTTGCTACTGCCCGTGGCCGGTGGAGACGAAGTAAGGCATTCCGGACATTTCAAGGACAGCGATGCACGGCACACGAGGCGTGTGCTAATTGTTTGCAGCCCGACGGGCGGCAATCCCGAATGCACAAGGAGTCACCATGAAACGCGTCTTCACCGTTCTTGCCTTGCTCATCGTTGTCCTGCTCGCCGCCGGCGGCTGGTACGTGTACAGCAAGCAACCGACGCGTCAGGGCCAGGTGGAGTTGCGCAACCTGCAAGGCTCGGTGACCGTGCGTTACGACGAGCGCGGCGTGCCGCACATCCGTGCCGAAAACGAAACCGACCTCTATCGCGCCCTCGGCTACGTGCACGCTCAGGACCGACTGTTCCAGATGGAAGCCATGCGCCGTCTGGCTCGGGGCGAACTGGCGGAAGTGCTCGGGCCGAAACTGCTCGACACCGACAAGTTGTTCCGCAGCCTGCGCATTCGTGAACGCGCCGCCAGTTACGTGGCCGGCCTCGACAAGCAGTCACCGGCGTGGAAGGCCCTGCAAGCTTATCTGGACGGTATCAACCAATATCAGGACTCGCACGCCGCCCCCGTCGAGTTCGACGTGCTGGGCATCCCCAAGCGGCCGTTCACTGCCGAAGACACCATCAGCGTCGCCGGCTACATGGCCTACAGCTTCGCCGCCGCGTTTCGCACCGAACCGTTGCTGACCTACGTGCGCGATCAGCTCGGCGCCGACTACCTCAACGTCTTCGACCTCGACTGGCAGCCCAAGGGCGTGCTCGCCAAGGGCCGCGCCGGAACCGCGCCGGCCCTCGCTGCCGATGACTGGAAAGACTTGAACGCCCTCGCCCGCCTCAGCGAACAGGCGCTGATCGACAACGGCTTGCCGCAGTTCGAGGGCAGCAACGCCTGGGTGATTGCCGGCAGTCGCAGCAAGGGCGGCAAGGCATTGTTGGCCGGCGATCCGCACATCCGCTTCTCGGTGCCGTCGGTGTGGTACGAAGCGCAGCTGTCGGCTCCGGGTTTTGAACTTTACGGCCATCATCAGGCGCTGGTGCCGTTTGCGTTTCTGGGGCACAACCTGGATTTCGGCTGGAGCCTGACCATGTTCCAGAACGATGACCTGGACCTGATCGCCGAGAAGGTCAATCCGGACAACCCGAACCAGGTCTGGTACCACGGCCAGTGGACGGACATGGTCAGCACCGAGCAGCAGATCGCGGTGAAAGGCCAGGCGCCGGTGACTATCACCCTGCGCCAGTCGCCCCACGGGCCGATCGTCAACGACGCCCTCGGCAGCGCCGCCGGGAAAACCCCGATTGCGATGTGGTGGGCGTTCCTCGAAACGCCGAACCCGATCCTCGAAGGTTTCTACCAGCTCAACCGCGCCGACACCCTGGCCAAGGCCCGCGCCGCAGCGGCCAAGGTGCAGGCACCGGGGCTGAACATCGTCTACGCCAACGCCAAGGGCGATATCGCCTGGTGGGCCTCGGCGCTGCTGCCCAAGCGGCCGGCCGGGGTCAAACCCGAATTCATCCTCGACGGCAGCAGCAATCAGGCGGACAAGGACGGCTACTTCCCGTTCAGCGCCAACCCGCAGGAAGAGAACCCGGCGCGGGGCTATATCGTCTCGGCGAACTTCCAGCCCGTGTCGCCGACCGGCATGGAGATTCCCGGTTACTACAACCTCGCCGACCGCGGCCAGCAGCTCAACCGCCAGCTCGCCGAAAAGAACGTGAAGTGGGACAACGAAGCCAACCAGAAGCTGCAACTGGGCACCACCACCGGCTATGGCCCGCGCGTGCTGGCGCCGCTGTTGCCGGTATTGCGTGAAGTGGTGACCGACCCGGCACAGCTGAAACTGGTCGAACAACTGGCGCAGTGGCAAGGCGACTACCCGCTGGATTCGGTCAGCGCCACGGTGTTCAACCAGTTCCTCTACGACCTGGCCGACGCGGCGATGCGCGATGAGCTGGGCAACGAAATGTTCGAGACCTTGCTGTCGACCCGGGTGCTCGACGCAGCGCTGCCGCGACTGGCGGCGAACGCCGACTCACCGTGGTGGGACAATCGCAATACCCCGGGCAAGGAAACCCGCGCCGACACCGTGCGCAACGCGTGGCAGGCCAGCATCACGCACCTGAAACAGACCCTCGGCGACGATGCCTCCGGCTGGCAATGGGGCAAGGCACACACGCTGACCCATGGTCATCCGCTGGGGCAGCAGAAACCGCTGGACCGGATTTTCAATGTCGGCCCATTCGCCGCACCCGGCTCCCATGAAGTACCGAATAACCTCTCGGCGAAGATCGGCCCGGCGCCGTGGCCGGTGACCTATGGGCCGTCGACACGGCGGCTGGTGGACTTCGCTGATCCTGCCCACAGCCTGACCATCAACCCGGTCGGCCAGAGCGGCGTGCCGTTCGACAGCCACTATGACGATCAGGCGGAGGCGTATGTGGACGGGATGTATGTGCAGGCGCATTTCAGTGATGAAGAGGTGACGGCGAATACGCGCAGCACCTTGAAGCTGTTGCCGGCGCGAGCGGCGCAATAAGCGCCGCTCAAACCATCGCCGCAAAATTCAACCGAAACTGCTGCGGCGTCACCCCCAGCCTCCGGTTGAACACGCTGCGCATATGTTGCGCATCACGAAACCCGCATTGATACGCCACGGTCTTCAGCGGCGCAGTGGTGCTTTCGAGCATCACCCGCGCCGCATCCACCCGCGCCCGTTCGACGAACTCCGCCGGGGTGACTTTCGCCTCCCGGGCAAACACCCGGGAGAAATTCCGCGCACTCATGTTCGCGGCATTCGCCAGGTCGGCGATGGTCAGGTCGCCGGTGAGGTTGGCCAGCACATACAACTGCACCATCGCCACCGCCGACGTCGGTTCGGCGTGGGGCGTGAGGAACGGGCTGAATTGCGACTGCCCACCCGAGCGCTGAGTAAACACCACCAGCCGCTTGGCCACGCTCAGCGCCACTTCGGCTCCGTAATCACGCGCCAGCAGGTACAGCGACAGATCGATCCCCGCCGTCACACCCGCCGAGGTGTAGAGCTGGTCATCCTCGACGTACAGCCGGTCAGCTTCGACCCGACTGGACGGGCACAACTGCGCCAGCGCCTCGGCGTCATTCCAGTGAGTGGTGACCGTGCGCCCGTCCAGCAACCCGGCACGAGCGAGCATGAACGCGCCGTTGCAGATCGAACCGAATCGCCGCGCCCGCCCGCAGGCCTCGCGCAACCACGCATCGAACGCCTCGCCGAAATCCAGGAACGGCAACTGCGGCCCGCCGGCCACCAGCAGCAAGTCATAAGCTTCCCGCACGTCGCTGAAATGTCGATGCGCACTCAGGGTCAGCCCGTTGGAACACGCCATCGGCCCGCGCTCGACACCAATCACCTCGAGCCGGTAATGATCCTCCGGCGCCAGGAAACGATTGGCCTCGGCGAACACATCCATGGGCCCGCTGACGTCCAGCGCCTGCACGCCGGGGAACACCACGATGGCGACGGTTCTGTTCATGGTGATGTCGGCTCCCTGGTAATGGTGGATCAGCGCCAACCCTAGCCAATCCGCGCCGCAGAAGCGAGCTGGCACGATTTGCAGGTGAAATGGCAAGGATCGCAGCCATGGATCGATTGTCCGGTTTTACCCCCGGGAACAGACTTTCTCCATCAGCGCCGTGACGGCGTTTTTCGACGAGGAAGCTCAACATGACCACGACCATCGCCGGTATCAAGATCCCCAACAGCGCCCTCGCCCGGGCCACCACCGAATACATCCGCGACATCGAATCCGACCTGCTTTACCACCACTCGCGCCGGGTGTTTCTGTTCGGCGCCTTGAGCGGCGAACGCCGGCAACTGGCCTACGATCCGGAGCTGCTGTACGTCGGCGCGATGTTTCACGATCTGGGTCTGGTCGAAGGTCACCGCAGCGATGACGAGCGCTTCGAAGTCGATGGCGCCAACGCGGCAGTGGCGTTTCTCAAGCCCTACGGGTTGAGCGACGACGACATCGAACAGGTCTGGCTGTCGATCGCCCTGCACACCACGCCGGGCGTACCGAAGCATCTGCGTCCGACCGTGGCGCTGGTGACGGCGGGTGTCGAGATGGATGTACTGGGCATGGACTACGCGGCGTTCACCACGGTGCAGCGCGAGGCGGTGGTGCATGCGCATCCACGGGGCGAGGGTTTCAAGGAGTGCATCATCTGCGCGTTTGCCGACGGCTTGCGTCATCGTCCGCAGACCACGTTCGGCAATGTGAAGACCGACGTGCTGAAGGATCAGGCGCCGGGGTTCAAGCCGATGAATTTCGTCGAGGTCATTCGCCAGTCGCCCTGGGTTTCCTGACGGGCATAAAAAAACCTCGCGGCCGTTACCGGTCGCGAGGTTTTTTGTGTTTGCAGACTTAAGCCGCTTCCGGCGTCTGCGCCCGGCGCACGTCCGGTTGTTTCCACGAATCGGCAGCGCCTTCTTCGATGGCTTGCTGGATCGCCTTGCGGCGCGACTCTTCGGCACGGCGGCTGAAGAACCAGACCATGAAGGTCACCAGCGACACCGCCAGCAGAATCAGGCTGGCCACGGCGTTGATCTCAGGCTTCACGCCCAGACGCACCGCCGAGAACACCTCCATCGGCAGGGTCGTCGAACCCGGGCCGGACACGAAGCTCGCCAGCACCAGGTCGTCCAGCGACAGGGCGAACGACATCATGCCGCCCGCTGCCAGCGACGGCGCGATCATCGGGATGGTGATCAGGAAGAACACCTTCCACGGCCGCGCGCCCAGGTCCATCGCCGCCTCTTCGATCGACAGGTCCAGTTCACGCAGACGCGCCGACACCACCACCGCCACATACGCCGCACAGAACGTGGTGTGGGCGATCCAGATGGTGACGATGCCACGCTCCTGGGGCCAGCCGATCATCTGTGCCATGGCTACGAACAGCAGCAACAGCGACAGACCGGTAATCACCTCGGGCATTACCAGCGGCGCGGTGACCAGGCCACCGAACAGCGTACGGCCCTTGAAACGGGTGATGCGGGTCAGCACGAATGCCGCCAGCGTACCCAGCGCCACTGCCGCGACGGCGGTGTAGCAGGCGATTTCCAGCGAGCGCACCACCGAGCCCATCAACTGGGTGTTGTCGAGCAGGCCGACGTACCACTTGATCGACCAGCCGCCCCATACTGTCACCAGCTTCGAGGCGTTGAACGAGTAGATCACCAGGATCAGCATCGGCAGGTAGATGAACAACAGGCCGAGCACCAGCATCAGGCTGGAGAAACGGAAGCGCTTCATTCTTTACCCTCCATTTCCTTGGCCTGACTGCGGTTGAACAGGATGATCGGCACGATCAGGATCGCCAGCATCACCACCGCCAGGGCGGACGCCACCGGCCAGTCACGGTTGTTGAAGAACTCTTGCCAGAGCACTTTACCGATCATCAGGGTTTCCGGACCGCCGAGCAGTTCCGGGATCACGAACTCGCCCACCACCGGGATGAACACCAGCATACAGCCGGCGATGATCCCGTTCTTGGACAGCGGAACAGTGATTTTCCAGAAGCTGTTGAAGGTGCTCGAACCCAGGTCGGACGCGGCTTCCAGCAGGCTGGTGTCGTGCTTCACCAGGTTGGCGTACAGCGGCAGGATCATGAACGGCAGGTACGAATAGACGACGCCGATGTACACCGCGAGGTTGGTGTTGAGGATCTGCAGCGGCTCGTCAATCAAGCCCATGCTCATCAGGAAACCGTTGAGCAGGCCGTTGTTGCTGAGGATGCCCATCCACGCATAGACGCGGATCAGGATCGCGGTCCAGGTCGGCATCATGATCAGCAGCACCAGCACCGTCTGCACTTCCTTGCGGGCGCTGGCGATGGCGTAGGCCATCGGGTAGCCGATCAGCAGGCACAGCAGCGTGCTGAAGAACGCCATCTTCAGCGAACCGAGGTACGCCGAGATGTACAGTTCGTCGTCTCCGAGCATCGCGTAGTTGCCCAGGTTCAGCAGCAACTGCAGCTTCTGCTCGGCGTAGGTGTAGATCTCGGTGTACGGCGGGATGGCCACGTCCGCTTCGGCGAAGCTGATCTTCAGAACGATGAAGAACGGCAGCATGAAGAACAGGAACAGCCAGATGAACGGCACCCCGATGACCAGTTGGCGGCCACCGGGAATTATTCGATTGAGCCGGCGTTTGAATTTGCGCATGTTCATGAGCGAAGTACCACGCCGCTGTCATCTTCCCAGTACACGTACACCTGATCGCCCCAGGTCGGACGTGCGCCACGGCGCTCGGCGTTGGCCACGAACGACTGCACCAGCTTGCCGCTCGGCAATTCGACGTAGAACACCGAGTGCCCGCCGAGGTAGGCGATGTCGTGCACCTTGCCGCTGGACCAGTTGTATTCGCAGGTCGGCATTTCGGCGGTGACCAGCAGCTTCTCCGGACGGATCGCGTAGGTCACGGACTTGTCCTGCACCGAGGTGCTGATGCCGTGGCCGACGTAGATCTGCCGGTCGAGGTCCTTGCAGGTGATGGTCGCGTGACCTTCGGCGTCGTCGATCACTTCGCCTTCGAAGATGTTCACGTTGCCGATGAATTCGCAGACCAGACGGCTGGTCGGGGTTTCGTAGATGTCGATCGGGCTTCCGATCTGGGCGATCCAGCCCAGGTGCATGATCGCGATGCGCTCGGCCATGGTCATGGCCTCTTCCTGATCGTGGGTCACCATCACGCAGGTCACACCGACGCGCTCGATGATCTCAACCAGTTCCAGCTGCATCTGCGAACGCAGTTTCTTGTCCAGTGCGCCCATCGGCTCGTCGAGCAGCAACAGCTTCGGCCTCTTGGCCAGCGAGCGTGCCAGCGCCACACGCTGACGCTGGCCGCCGGACAACTGGTGCGGCTTGCGCTTGGCGTACTGGCTCATCTGCACCAGCTTGAGCATCTCGGCCACACGGGCGTCGATCTCGGCTGCCGGGATCTTGTCCTGCTTCAAACCGAAGGCGATGTTCTGCGCCACGGTCATGTGCGGGAACAGGGCGTAGGACTGGAACATCATGTTGATCGGTCGCTCGTACGGCGGCATGTCGGTGATGTCGACGCCGTCGAGGAAAATGCGCCCCTCCGTGGGCCGTTCGAACCCTGCCAGCATCCGCAGCAGAGTGGATTTGCCCGATCCCGAACCGCCGAGCAGGGCGAAGATCTCGCCCTTCTTGATTTCCAGGGACACATCGTCCACGGCAACCGTCTCGTCGAACTTCTTCGTGACCCGGTCGATTTTAACCAGCACCTGTTTCGGTGTCTGGTCGCCCTCGAGGGCTTTCTTATAGGCGCCGGAGGCAACTGCCATTTACGAAACTCCCAGAAAAAAAAGAGTGCAGTTCGCCCACGCAAGACGAACCCAGGATGGTTTGCGCGTTATTTACCCGACTTGACCTTGGTCCAGCTGCGGGTCATCAAACGCTGAATATTCGGTGGCAACTCGATCGACACATAGGTCTTGTCGAGGACGGCCTGCGGTGGATAAACCGCTTCGTCGGTGCGGATGGACTGCTCCATCAGCTTGTCCGAACCCGGGTTGGGGTTGGCGTAACCGACGTAATCACTGACCTGGGCAATCACCTCAGGTTTCAGCAAATAGTTGATGAAGGCGTGGGCCTCTTTGACGTTGGCCGAATCCTTCGGAATCGCCAGCATGTCGAACCAGAGGGCGCCGCCCTCTTTCGGGATGGCGTAGGCGATGTTGACGCCCTTCTTGGCTTCTTCGGCACGGTGCTTGGCCTGGAAGATGTCGCCGGAGAAACCGATGGCCACGCAGATGTCGCCGTTGGCCAGGTCGCCGATGTATTTCGAGGAGTGGAAGTAGGTCACGTAAGGGCGCACCGCCAGCAATTTGGCCGTGGCTTTCTCGTAATCCTTGGGATCGGTGCTGTTGGCGTTCAGGCCCATGTAGTTGAGCACGGTCGGCATCATTTCATCGGCCGAATCGAGGAACGCCACGCCGCAGCTGTGCAGCTTCTTGATGTTCTCGGGTTCGAACAGCACGCTCCAGGAATCGATCTTGTCGACGCCGAGCACGGCTTTGACTTTGTCGACGTTGTAGCCGATGCCGTTGGTGCCCCACAGGTACGGCACGGCGTACTGGTTGCCCGGGTCGTTCTGTTCCAGGCGCTTGAGCAGCACCGGGTCGAGATTGGCGTAGTTCGTCAGTTGCGCCTTGTCGAGCTTCTGGAACGCGCCCGCCTTGATCTGCTTGCCAAGGAAGTGGTTCGACGGCACGACCACGTCGTAGCCGGTACGCCCGGCGAGCAGTTTGCCTTCCAGGGTTTCGTTGGAATCGAACACGTCGTAGACCGGCTTGATCCCGGTTTCTTTCTGGAAATCGGCCAGGGTGGTCTCACCGATGTAATCCGACCAGTTATAAATATGCACAGTACCGGCGGCTTGGGCACCGACAGCGAACGTCAGGCCGGCAGCGGCCAGCAGGGCATTGCGCAAAGAAGAAAAAATAGGCAAGTGGAGGTCCTCTAATTTAGTTGGGCCCAAGTTGCCCCGCGCTGCATGACAGTCACGGTTGCCCGGCAACAAAACCGGCGCGCAACTTACCCTCGAAAAACCGTTCCAGCAAAACTTTCTGTCATTTAATTGCACCGCTGGCCGCCCGGGTGAAGGCGACGGCCAGCGGTTGCGGCTTCAAACCGGCTTATTTGCCGGATTTGATCTTGGTCCAGCTGCGCGTCATTTCACGCTGGGTTGCCGCCGGCAGATCGGCGATGGCATACAGCTTGGCCTGCACGTCGGCTGGCGGGTAGATGCCTGGATCGCTGGTGATGTCTTTCTCTACCAGTGGTGTTGCAGCAGCGTTAC
Source organism: Pseudomonas sp. GW821-FHT09C09 (assembly GCF_059418105.1). Lineage (NCBI taxonomy): Bacteria > Pseudomonadati > Pseudomonadota > Gammaproteobacteria > Pseudomonadales > Pseudomonadaceae > Pseudomonas > Pseudomonas sp. GW821-FHT09C09. The sequence continues at coordinate 457,327 of NZ_JBWKPF010000003.1, read as the reverse complement.
CGTTCGGGAAACGTACGGCGTTGGTGATGCCGGCCATGACTTCAGGCTTCTGCAGGAAGGTCATGAACTTGTAGGCGCCTTCCACGTTTTCGGCATCCTTCGGAATGGCGACCATGTCGAAGAAGCTGCCAGCGCCTTCCTTCGGAATGGCGTAGCTGACTTTCACCTTGTCACCGGCCTCGGCGGCACGGGACTTGGCCTGCTGCACGTCACCCGAGTAGCCGACCGCTACGCAGATGTTGCCGTTGGCCAGGTCCGAGATGTACTTGGAGGAGTGGAAGTAGGTGATCGAAGGACGAATCTTGAGGAACAGGTCCTCGGCTTTCTTGATGTCTTCTTTCTTCTGGGAGTCGGTTGGCAGGCCCAGGTAGTGCAGCGCGACCGGCAGCATCTCGGTCGGCGAATCGAGGAAGCTCACGCCGCAGCCCTTGAGCTTGGCGATGTTTTCCGGCTTCAGCAGCACGTCCCAGGAATCGATCTTGTCGACGCCCAGCGCAGCCTTGACCTTCTCCGGGTTATAGCCGATGCCGATCGAACCCCACATGTACGGGAAGGCGTGCTTGTTGTCCGGGTCGCTGACCGACACGGCCTTGAGCAGGTCCTGGTTCAGGTTCTTCCAGTTAGGCAGCTTGGAGCGATCCAGTTCCTGGTACACGCCGGCCTTGATCTGCTTGGCCAGGAAGTTGTTGGACGGCACGACCACGTCGTAGCCGGACTTGCCCGCCAGCAGCTTGGCTTCCAGGGTTTCGTTGGAATCGAATACGTCGTAGACGACCTTGATCCCCGACTCTTTCTCGAAGTTCGCGATAGTGTCCGGAGCGATGTAGTCGGACCAGTTGTAGACGTGCAGCACTTTGTCGTCCGCGTGAACCGCGCCCGCCATCATGCCCGCGACGGACAGGGCCAGAAGAGTCTTGCCAGCAAGCTTTTTACCTAATGCCTTCATGCGTCATGCTCCAAATTTTTCTTTTTTGAACCACTTTGTTCAGCGGCCGAACCCGGACAACTGGAACCGCGGCTAGTCTGGCAAGATACGAGGCGGTCTTTCAAGAAAAGACCAGCCTTTCCAACTGCTCCGAGCGACAGCGCAACAGCTCCATCGCTCAGAGCCTAGCACTTAGCCCTGCAATGCACTGAGGGTCAGGTCCAGGCACTTGCGTGCCTTGGTCACCAGCTCATCGATCTCCGCCTTGCTGATCACCAGCGGCGGCGCAATGATCATGGTGTCGCCCACGGCGCGCATGATCAGTCCGTTGTCGAAGCAGAACTGGCGGCAGATCATGCCCACACCCTTGCCTTCGTAACGCTTGCGAGTGGCCTTGTCCTGCACCAGCTCGATGGCCCCCAGCAGACCGACTCCGCGCACTTCCCCCACCAACGGGTGATCGTTCAGTTCGCGCAGACGTTTCTGCAAATACGGTGCCGTTTCTTCATGGGCGCGCTCGATGATTTTCTCGTCGCGCAGAATCCGGATGTTTTCCAGACCCACCGCCGCCGCCACCGGGTGACCGGAGTAGGTGAAGCCGTGGTTGAAATCGCCGCCCTCGTTGAGCACCGCCACCACTTCGTCGCGCACGATCAGGCCGCCCATCGGGATGTAGCCGGATGTCAGGCCTTTGGCGATGGTCATCATGTGTGGCTTGAGGTCGTAGAAATCGCTGCCGAACCATTCGCCGGTACGGCCGAAACCGCAAATCACTTCGTCCGCCACGAACAGGATGTCGTACTTGGCAAGGATTTCCTTGATGCGCGGCCAGTAGGTGTCTGGCGGAATGATCACGCCACCGGCGCCCTGGATCGGCTCGGCAATGAAGGCACCGACGTTGTCGACGCCGACTTCCAGAATCTTCTCTTCCAGCTGATTGGCCGCCCAGATCCCGAATTCTTCCGGGGTCATGTCGCCGCCTTCGGCGAACCAGTACGGCTGGGCGATGTGGACGATGCCCGGAATCGGCAGGTCGCCCTGCTCGTGCATGTAGGTCATGCCGCCCAGGCTGGCGCCGGCCACGGTGGAACCGTGGTAGCCGTTCTTGCGGCTGATGATGACTTTCTTGTTCGGCTGGCCCTTGATAGCCCAGTAGTGGCGAACCATGCGCAGCATGGTGTCGTTGCCTTCGGAGCCGGAGCCGGTGAAGAACACGTGGTTCATGCCCTCAGGCGCCACGTCGGCGATGGCCTTGGCCAGTTCCAGTGCCGGCGGGTGCGCGGTCTGGAAGAACAGGTTGTAGTAAGGCAGTTCGCGCATCTGCTTCGCGGCAGCATCCGCCAGCTCATCGCGGCCATAACCGATCGCCACACACCACAGACCCGCCATGCCATCGAGGATCTTGTTGCCCTCGCTGTCCCACAGGTACACGCCCTTGGCGTTGGTGATGATCCGCGGACCCTTTTCCTTCAGTTGCTTGAAGTCGCTGAACGGGGCCAGGTGGTGCTCGCTGCTGAGGGCTTGCCACTCACGGGTTTGCGGGTTGTTGCTGGTCATGCCAATTCTCCTTGTTATCGGTGAAGGCGCGGCGGCTGGCCACCGCGCCCGGCGTATCAGACGGCGAAGAGCAGGTACTCACGCTCCCAGGAACTGATCACGCGCTTGAAGTTTTCATGCTCGGCCCGCTTGACCGCGACGTAGCCGGTGATGAAGGTCTTGCCCAGGTATTTCTCGATGGTTGCGCTGTTTTCCATACGCTCCAGCGCGTCTTCGATGGTCAGCGGCAGGCGCAGGTTGCGACGCTCGTAACCACGGCCCACGACCGGCGCGCTCGGGTTGAGCCCCTCGACCATGCCGATGTAGCCGCAGAGCAGGCTCGCGGCGATTGCCAGGTACGGGTTGGCGTCGGCGCCCGGCAGGCGGTTTTCCACCCGGCGGTTCTGCGGGCCGGCATCCGGGACGCGCAGGCCCACGGTGCGGTTTTCTTCGCCCCACTCCACGTTCACCGGCGCCGAGGTGTCCGGCAGGAAGCGACGGAACGAGTTGACGTTCGGTGCGAACAGCGGCAGCAGTTCCGGGATCAGCTTCTGCAGGCCACCGATGTGGTGCAGGAACAGCTGGCTCATGGTGCCGTCGTCATTGGAGAACACGTTCTTGCCGGTCTCGATGTCGATGATGCTCTGGTGCAGGTGCATCGCACTGCCCGGCTCGCCGGTCATCGGCTTGGCCATGAAGGTCGCGGCCACGTTGTGCTTGAGGGCGGCCTCACGCATGGTGCGCTTGAATACCAGAATCTGGTCGGCCAGGGACAGGGCGTCGCCGTGACGGAAGTTGATTTCCATCTGCGCGGTGCCGTCCTCGTGGATCAGCGTGTCGAGGTCCAGCTCCTGCAGTTCGCACCAGTCGTAGACGTCTTCGAACAGCGGATCGAATTCGTTGGCCGCTTCGATGGAGAACGACTGACGACCGATTTCCGGACGCCCGGAACGGCCGACCGGCGGCTGCAACGGATAGTCGGGGTCGTCGCTGCGTTTGGTCAGGTAGAACTCCATTTCCGGCGCCACGATCGGCTGCCAGCCCTTGTCGGCATAGAGTTTCAGGACTTTCTTGAGCACGTTGCGCGGCGACAGCTCGATCGGGTTGCCTTGCTTGTCGTAGGTGTCGTGGATCACCTGGGCGGTCGGCTCGATGGCCCATGGCACCAGGTACACGGCGTTCTGGTCGGGGCGGCAGATCATGTCGATGTCGGCCGGGTCGAGCAGTTCGTAATAGATGTCGTCTTCGACGTAGTCGCCGGTCACGGTCTGCAACAGAACACTCTCTGGCAGGCGCATGCCTTTTTCGGCGATGAACTTGTTGGTCGGCGAGATCTTGCCCCGGGTAATGCCGGTCAAGTCGCCGATCATGCATTCGACTTCTGTGATCTTGTGGTCTTTCAACCAATCGGTGAGCTGGTCGAGGTTGTTGCTCATAAATGCCTCTGGGCTGAGTCTCCTGACACGTGTCAGGCAGGTTTGACGCACGGGGCGTCGCGTTAAAGGGGGCTTGTTTGCGCGCAGTACCGGCTTACGCCTGGCACCGCGCATCGACAATGAAGGAGGAGCTTACCTGCCCTTTACGCTGGCGTTGCATTTCCTGTGCACATCCAGGGTGTGCAGAATCACGGGCACGGCGACGGGCGCGGCGCAGGCCGGGAGCAGGAAAGAGATCTATATTGAAAGGAGAACCGCTGAAGAGGATGCCCTTCCCCGCGTCCAGAATATCGGACGCCGGCGCCTGATCCGCCATGGACAAAGAGATCGCTGGCAGAATGCGAGCCTGGCTGTCGGCTGCGCTGCGGACGGACGTGTCGCCACTGATGTGATAAGCATGCAGACCGTACTGCACGGAGCAGTCGGTGACGCCGATTAACGGCAGGCGAGACATGAAGCACCCCGGTATTATTGCTGTTATGGGTTTGACCCGAGCTTAGCCTTGTTCATTTTTTTACACAACACCCCCGTAAAAAATACAACACGGCCTGCTCAAGCCTGCGGGTGGCGCGTCTTTCACGGATAAAAAAATGCCCCAAAGTGCCCCATAAATGCCCTCGCGGCGCTTTTTCGGGGCAAAAAAGGCCTCGCTTGACTTCGGCATGCCGTTCGGGTTGACTGAAACCAGAAAAGATCAATGATTGATATTTTTAACAACAAAGGTGTTGCATCATGTCGGTACCCCCGCGTGCCGTTCAGCTTAACGAAGCGAACGCGTTCCTTAAGGAACATCCTGAGGTTCTGTACGTTGACCTTCTGATTGCGGATATGAATGGTGTGGTGCGCGGCAAGCGCATCGAACGCACCAGCCTCCACAAGGTTTACGAGAAAGGCATCAACCTGCCGGCCTCTCTATTTGCTCTGGATATCAATGGTTCGACGGTTGAAAGCACCGGCCTGGGCCTGGACATCGGCGACGCCGACCGTATCTGCTATCCAATCCCCGATACCCTGTGCAACGAGCCATGGCAAAAGCGTCCTACCGCGCAACTGCTGATGACCATGCACGAACTCGAAGGCGACCCTTTCTTCGCCGACCCGCGCGAAGTGCTCCGTCAAGTTGTTGCAAAGTTTGACGAGCTGGGCTTGACCATCTGCGCCGCATTCGAACTCGAGTTCTACCTGATCGACCAGGAAAACGTGAACGGCCGCCCTCAGCCGCCACGCTCGCCGATCTCCGGCAAACGCCCGCATTCGACCCAGGTCTACCTGATCGACGACCTCGACGAATACGTCGACTGCCTCCAGGACATTCTGGAAGGCGCGAAAGAGCAAGGCATCCCGGCCGACGCCATCGTCAAGGAAAGTGCCCCGGCGCAGTTCGAAGTGAACCTGCACCACGTCGCCGACCCGATCAAGGCCTGCGACTACGCGGTCCTGCTCAAGCGTCTGATCAAGAACATCGCCTACGACCATGAAATGGACACCACCTTCATGGCCAAGCCGTACCCTGGCCAGGCAGGCAACGGTCTGCATGTGCACATTTCGGTTCTCGACAAAGATGGCAAAAACATTTTTGCCAGCGAGGATCCCGAGCAGAACGCCGCGCTGCGTCACGCGATCGGCGGTGTGCTCGAGACCCTGCCCGCGCAGATGGCTTTCCTCTGCCCCAACGTCAACTCCTACCGTCGTTTCGGCGCACAGTTCTATGTGCCGAACTCGCCGAGCTGGGGCCTGGACAACCGCACCGTGGCCCTGCGCGTACCGACCGGCTCCGCCGACGCGGTCCGCCTGGAACACCGCGTTGCCGGCGCCGACGCCAACCCGTACCTGCTGATGGCTTCGGTACTGGCGGGCGTGCATCACGGCCTGACCAACAAGATCGAGCCACCGGCCCCGACCGAAGGCAACAGCTACGAGCAGAACGAGCAGAGCCTGCCGAACAACTTGCGCGATGCCCTGCGCGAGCTGGACGACAGCGAGGTGATGGCCAAGTACATCGATCCGAAATACATCGATATCTTCGTCGCCTGCAAGGAAAGCGAGCTGGAGGAGTTCGAACACTCCATCTCCGACCTTGAATACAACTGGTACCTGCACACCGTGTAAACGGTTGCCGTAAAAGAAAACGCCGCAGGCTTTAGAGCCTGCGGTTTTTTTTGCCTGGCATTTTCCGTTGAACATTGGCGCAACAAACAAGGATCAGTCCTACGGACCATTCCGATACGACCTACATAATGGCCCTGACCGCGCTCTCACACTCGGAAACGCCGCAATTTGGCCGGCTGACTTCCCTGAGTACTGAGAACCATGACACTGAAAAAACTGCTGTTAGGCGCGATGATCACGTTGATCATCGCCAGCGTGCACACCACGACCTGGGCGAGCCCGGGACATCTCCCCGCCTGGAGTTACACGGCGCCCACCGGTCCGGAAAACTGGGGCGATTTGCATGGGGAATATGCGCTTTGTACGTCAGGCAAAGTGCAGTCGCCTATTGATATCAGCGATGCCACCGTAACAGCGCTGACGCCACTGACCTTCTCCTATCAGCCAAGCGCCGCGACAGTCCTGAACAATGGCCACACAATCCAGCTCTCACCGACGGATGCAGGCAGTCTGACGCTGGCCTCCGGCAACTACGGCTTTGTGCAAATGCACTTCCACACCCCAAGTGAAGAATCCATTCAGGGCCGCACCTATCCAATGGACGCGCATCTGGTTCACCGCAACGCAGCAGGTGAACTCGCGGTGGTTGCGCTGTTGTTTGAAGAGGGCGCACACAATCCGGCGCTGGAAGTGATCCTGGCGGCCATGCCCAAGGTCGCAGGTGATGCCGTGAACCTGGAATCAATCGACATTGCAGCATTTCTGCCCGCATCGCATCACTACTACGCCTACATGGGATCTCTGACGACACCTCCATGTGCAGAAGGCGTGCGCTGGCAGGTGCTTTCCAGCGTGGTGCAACTCTCGTCAGCACAACTCAAGGCTTTCCAGGCTTTGTATCCGATGAATGCACGTCCGGTTCAGCCACTGAACGGCCGGAGCGTGCACGTCGGCAGCTAAACCGCAGTGGTGGGCGATCCGGGCAGCAGGCCTCGTACAGACAAGGCATCTGGCGCCTCGTACAATGCCCGCTGCCCTCGCAGGAGACTTTCATGACGCGTCCCGCCCCCGTCCGCAAACCCCGTGCCCGCAGTCAGGCGCGGATCGATTCGATACTCGACGCCGCGCGCACGCTGCTGGCCGCCGAGGGCGTGGCGAGCCTGTCGGTCTACAGCGTCGCCGAACGGGCGCAGATCCCGCCCTCCTCGGTCTACCACTTCTTCGCCAGCGTCCCGGCGTTGCTCGAAGGCCTGACGGCAGATGTCCACGCCGCCTTTCGCGCCTGCCTGCAAGCGCCGATCGATCACGACGCCCTGCGGGACTGGCGCGACCTGTCCCGGCTGGTCGAACAACGGATGCTGGAGATCTACGACGAAGACGCCGCCGCCCGGCAACTGATCCTCGCGCAACACGGCCTCACCGAAGTCACCCAGGCCGACCGTCAGCATGACCTCGAACTGGGCGACCTGATGCACAAGCTGTTCGATCATCACTTCGAACTGCCCAAGCTGCCGGATGACGTGGACGTGTTTGCGCTGGCAATGGAGCTGGGCGACCGCGTCTACGCCCGCTCGGTGCAGCAGTACGGGCAGATCACCCCGCGCATGGCCGAAGAAGGGATGCGGGTGTTCGATGCCTACATCGGGCTTTATCTGCCGCCCTACCTGCCCAAAAGAATTCTCTAGCGGCCTGATCGGCCTCTTCGCGAGCAAGCCCGCTCCCACATTTGGAATACCATCCCCTGTGGGAGCGGGCTTGCTCGCGAAGGCCGCACCGCCGGTTTCCAGTCAGACACAAAAAACCCCGAAGGGCTCACACCCTTCGGGGTTGTTTTTTACTCACAGGCTTACAACTTGGCGATGGACACCTCGGTGGATTTCACGAAGGCGATCACCTCGCTGCCGACCTCCAGTTCCAGCTCCTTGACCGAACGGGTGGTGATCACCGAAGTGACGATGCCGGAAGCGGTCTGCACGTCGATTTCCGACAGCACGTCACCGAGAACGATCTCCTTGATCGCGCCTTTGAACTGGTTGCGTACGTTGATGGCTTTGATAGTCATGGCATTGATTCCTGTCGTTTGCTTGAGTTATTGAGCCCAACGCAGTTGCGTAGGCAAGGGTGAAACGGGTTCCGGCGCCGGCGGTTCGCCGGGGAGGGACAACACACGGTTGAGTACTTCGGTTTCCAGCGCGGCCAGCCGATGGGAGCCACGGATCCGAGGACGCGGCAGCTCCACTTGCAGGTCGAGGCCGACCTCGCCGTCCTCGATCAGAATCACCCGGTCGGCAATCGCCACCGCTTCGCTGACGTCGTGGGTCACCAGCAACACGGTGAAACCATGCTGTTGCCAGAGACGTTCGATCAGTTGCTGCATCTCGATCCGGGTCAGGGCATCCAGTGCGCCCAGCGGCTCATCGAGCAACAGCAGACGCGGTTGATGGATCAAGGCCCGGGCCAGCGCCACACGCTGCTTCTGCCCGCCGGACAATGCCGCCGGCCACTCATTGGCGCGATCCGCCAGGCCGACGGCATCCAGCGCCTCCAGAGCTTGCGGACGCCAGTTGCCCTTGAGGCCAAGACCGACGTTGTCGATGATCTTTTTCCACGGCAGCAGCCGCGCTTCCTGGAACATCAGCCGGGTGTCTTCCCGGGCATCGCTGAGCGGCGCGGCACCCGCGAGCAGATCGCCGCCGGTGGGCTGATCGAGGCCGGCGAGGAGGCGCAGCAAAGTACTTTTGCCGCAACCGCTGCGCCCGACCACCGCGACGAATTGACCCGCCGGAATGTGCAGGTCGATGCCACGCAATACCTGCCGCGCGCCGAAGGTCTTCTGCAGGTTGCGCACCACCAGCGGAATCCCGCGCAGCAGGCGTGGAGGTTGTTGAGCCGTCATGCCGCACCTCCTTTCGCCACTTGATAGGCCGGATGCCAGCGCAACCACACACGTTCAAGTCCACGGGCCGCGAGGTCGGCCAGTTTGCCGAGCACCGCGTAAAGCAGAATCGCCAGCACCACCACGTCGGTCTGCAGGAACTCCCGGGCGTTCATCGCCAGATAACCGATGCCGGAGCTGGCGGAGATGGTTTCCGCCACGATCAGCGTCAGCCACATGAAGCCCAGCGCGAAGCGCACGCCGACCAGAATCGAAGGCAGCGCACCCGGCAGAATCACTTGCCAGAACAGGCTGAAACCGGACAGGCCATAACTGCGCGCCATCTCCACCAGCGCCGGGTCGACGTTACGGATGCCGTGATAAGTGTTGAGGTAGATCGGGAACAACGTGCCCAATGCCACCAGGAAAATCTTCGCCGACTCGTCGATGCCGAACCACAGGATCACCAGCGGAATCAGCGCCAGGTGCGGCACGTTACGGATCATCTGCACCGAGCTGTCGAGGAGGCGCTCGCCCCATTTCGACAGACCGGTGATGAAGCCCAGCGCCAGGCCGATGCTGCCACCGATGGTGAAGCCCAGCGCGGCGCGCCAGCCACTGATTGCCAGGTGCGTCCAGATTTCACCGCTGCGCACCAGGCTCACGCCGGCTTCGATCACCGCCACCGGTGCCGGCAGAATCCGCGTCGACAACCAGCCCGCCGACACCGACAACTGCCACACCGCCAGCAACAAAACCGGCAACGCCCAGGGCGCGAGACTGTGGATGAATTTCTTCATGGCGGCGCCTCAGCTCTGGGACGCGGCTTTGGGAAGAATGTCGTTGGCCACCATCTCGCCGAACGGGCTGACGTAACCCGCGCTTTTCGGCAGTTCCGGACGCTCGACGTCGAGGTGCGGGAACAGCAGCTCGGCCACGCGATACGACTCTTCGAGATGTGGATAACCGGAGAAGATGAAGGTATCGATGCCCAGCGCCGCGTACTCCTTCACGCGAGCGGCCACAGTCGGGCCGTCGCCAACCAGTGCCGTCCCGGCACCGCCGCGCACCAGACCGACGCCGGCCCAAAGGTTGGGGCTGACTTCGAGGTTATCGCGGCTGCCGCCGTGCAGCGCGGCCATGCGTTGCTGACCGACCGAATCGAACCGCGCCAGCGAAGCCTGTGCGCGTTTGATGGTGTCGTCGTCCAGATGCGAGATCAGGCGATCCGCCGCCTGCCAGGCTTCAGCGTTGGTTTCCCGCACGATCACATGCAAACGAATGCCGAAGCGTACGGTGCGGCCGAGCTTGGCCGCTTTGGCGCGAACCTGTTCGATCTTCTCGGCCACCGCTGCTGGCGGCTCGCCCCAGGTCAGGACCATTTCCACTTGTTCGGCGGCCAGATCCTGCGCGGCTTCCGACGAACCACCGAAGTACAGTGGCGGACGCGGTTGCTGGATCGGCGGGTAGAGCAATTTGGCGCCCTTCACGCTGATGTGCTCGCCGTCGTAATCCACGGTCTCGCCTTCCAGCACACGACGCCAGATCCGGGTGAATTCCACCGAGGCCTGATAGCGCGCTTCGTGATCAAGGAACAGACCATCGCCGGCCAACTCCTCCGGATCGCCGCCGGTCACCAGGTTGAACAGCGCACGACCGCCGGACAGTCGATCCAGCGTTGCCGCCTGACGCGCCGCCACCGTCGGGGAAATGATCCCGGGGCGCAGGGCGACCAGAAACTTCAGGCGCTGAGTCACCGGGATCAGCGATGCGGCCACCAGCCACGAGTCCTCGCAGGAGCGGCCGGTGGGAATCAGCACGCCGCCAAAGCCCAGGCGATCCGCTGCTTGCGCGACCTGTTGCAGATAGCCGTGGTCGACGGCGCGGGCGCCTTCGGCGGTGCCAAGGTAATGGCCGTCGCCGTGGGTAGGCAGGAACCAGAAGATGTTGAGGCTCATGGAGTGGTCTCCTTGGGGATTCGATTTACTGGGCTTGGGTGACCGAGCTTTGGGCCACAGCGGCCGGCGGGGTCCAGATCACGTCCTTGATGCTCAACGGCTTGGGAATCAGCTTCAGCTGGTAGAAGGTGTCGGCGATTTTCTGCTGTGCGGCGACCACTTCCGGGGTCAGGAACAGCGCGCCGTAGCCCTGGCGTTTCACCGAGGTCAGGGTGATGTCCGCCGGCAGGCCGAGCAGCGGCGCGACCTGTTGGGTCACGTCTTGCGGATTGGCCTTGGACCACTCACCGACGGCGCGCACTTCTTCCACGAGGGTCTTGATCACCTCGGGATTTTTCTGTGCGTAGGGTTTGGTTGCCAGGTAGAACTGGTGGTTGTCGACGATGCCTTTGCCGTCGCGCAGGGTGTGCGCTTGCAGCTGTTGCTCGGCGGCGGCCTGGTACGGGTCCCAGATGACCCAGGCGTCGACGCTGCCACGTTCGAACGCGGCACGGGCATCGGCCGGCGGCAGGAATACGGTTTGAATGTCGGTGTACTTGAGGCCGGCGTCTTCCAGCGCACGCACCAGCAGGTAGTGGACGTTGGAGCCTTTGTTCAGGGCGACTTTCTTGCCCTTGAGATCCGCCACCGATTTGATCGGCGAGTCTTTCGGCACAAGGATCGCTTCGCTGTTCGGTGCGGGCGGCTCGTAGGCCACGTAGAGCAGGTCGGCACCGGCCGCCTGAGCGAAGACCGGCGGGGTTTCGCCGGTGACGCCGAAGTCGATCGAGCCGACGTTCAGGCCTTCCAGCAGTTGCGGGCCGCCGGGGAATTCAGTCCATTGCACGTCGACGCCTTGGGCGGCGAGACGTTTTTCCAGGGTGCCCTTGGCCTTGAGCAGCACCAGAGTGCCGTACTTCTGATAACCGATCCTGAGCGTCTCGGCCTGAGCTTGAGTGATGGCGCCGAAGGTGACAGCCGCAGCAAACAGAGCGACCAGACCACGACGCAAAAATACAGTGCGCATAGCGCTCTCCTTTTTGCCGTTGGGTTTTGGCTGCACCTGCTTGCCCGTTGGCGGGCGAGTAAGGCCAGTACTTCAAGTTTCGATGTGGCTCAAATGCTCCAGCGAGCACTCAACAAACGTTCATTCAACAGCCCCGGCTCCAGCGGCTTCGGCCGGCGGGCCATGGCACTGACAAACTGGTCCAGCGCTTCATGCAGCCGCTGTTCCAGAGCCGGCGCCAGCTGCGCCTGGGCACTGCCTTCGCCGTAGGCGATCTGGCTGTCCTCGGCAAAAATCCCTTGCAGCATTTCCTGGGCCTTCAACGCCGACAGCACCGGTTTGAGGGCGTAATCGACCACCAGCATGTGGGCGATGCTGCCGCCGGTGGCCATCGGCAGGACAATCTTGTGGTTCAGTGCGCGTTCCGGCAGCAGATCCAGCAGGGTCTTCAGTGCGCCGGAGAACGACGCCTTGTAGACCGGCGTCGCGATCAGCAGGCCATCTGCGTTTTCAATCTGTTGCAGCAGGTCGAGCACCTTCGGGCTGTCGAAGCGGGCGTGGAGCAGGTCTTCGGCCGGGAAGTCCCGCACCTGATAACTCACCACTTCCACCCCTTGCTGCTGCAACCAGCGTTGCGAGCGCTCCAGCAACACCCCGGAACGGGAGCGTTGACTGGGACTGCCACCGAGTGAGACGACCAGCATTCAGACGATTCCTTGCGCGTTACCGGCGATTCGCGGGTTGCGATCTCGCTTCAATGAGAGTGACCTTATCAGCTGATTTATATATCCATAAATCATATTTATTCATTTGGTTATTCTTTATGGAGATATGCGTTTCACTTTTCTCCGGGCAAAAAAACAGGCCGTGAAAACGGCCTGAAACCCTGCATCGTGGTTTTTGCCGATCGCTCCTACGCAGAGCCTGGGAGCGATCCGAGAAAGGTTATTTGTTCGGCTGTGGCGTGAGGCGCAGGTACGGCTTCACCGCGCGGTAGCCTTTCGGAAAACGCTGTTTGATTTCGTCTTCATCCTTGAGCGACGGCACGATCACCACTTCGTCACCGTCCTGCCAGTTGGCCGGGGTGGCCACCTTGTAGTTATCGGTGAGTTGCAGCGAGTCGATTACCCGCAGGATCTCGTGGAAGTTGCGCCCGGTGCTCGCCGGGTAGGTGATGGTCAGGCGGATCTTCTTGTTCGGATCGATCACGAACAGCGAGCGCACGGTCAGCGTGTCGCTGGCGTTCGGGTGGATCAGGTCGTAGAGATCGGACACCTTGCGATCGGCATCGGCCAGGATCGGGAAATTGACGATGGTGTTCTGGGTTTCGTTGATGTCTTCGATCCACCTGTGGTGCGAATCCACCGGGTCGACCGACAGCGCGATGGCTTTCACGCCGCGTTTGGTGAACTCATCCTTGAGCTTGGCGGTGAAGCCCAGCTCCGTAGTGCACACCGGGGTGAAGTCCGCCGGATGGGAAAACAGCACGCCCCAGCTATTGCCCAGCCATTCGTGAAAACGAATCTTGCCGGCGCTGGAATCCTGTTCGAAATCGGGGGCGATATCGCCGAGTCTGAGGCTCATGGTGCTGCTCCTGATGAGTTGTTGGAGACCTCAACTGTAGCTCGGGATTTGCAATTCATAAAAAGAATAAATAACTAGATATCTAGATCATTTACGAATATTAAACTTCTGTTCACTGGACGCTCGCCGGCAACGCGCCGAACATCGGCCCCAAGGTTCGAGAAGGCCTTGAGTTGCTGTAAAGAGGGAAATGTCGGGAAAGGTCTACGGGGGTGGGCCTGACCCGAAAACACAAAAGCCCCGTCCGGCGCGATGCCGGACGGGGCTTTTTTACGTCGGTTGCTCGAGCGCTATTACAGCAGCGGGATCGAGTAGCTGACGATCAGGCGGTTTTCGTCCTGGGAACGGGTGTTCGCCAGGTCGGTGCGCCACATGGCGTTCTTCCAGGCAACGCCGAGGTTCTTCAGCGGGCCTTCCGGAATCACGTAACCAACGGTCAGGTCACGTTCCCACTCGGTTTTTTCGCCCAGCGGAGTGTCGATGTTATCGCCACGCAGGTAGATCACACCGGCGGTCAGGCCAGGTACGCCGACCTTGGCGAAGTCATAGGCGTAGCGAGCCTGCCAGGTACGCTCGCCGGCACGACCGAACTTCTGGATCTGCATGTCGGTGATGGTGCTGTTGGACGAACCGTCACCCTGGTTCAGCCAAGGGAAGTCGCTGTCGCCCTTGGTGTACTGGTAGCCGGCGCCGAAGGTGTGACCTTCAACCGAGTACAGTGCCAGGTAGCTGTACAGATCGTTGTCGACCTTGCCCTTGACGGTCTTGCCGCCGTAGTAGCCGCTGGTGAAGTACGCAGGCGTGTCACCGTTGTTGCCGTTGTCACGGCTGCGGTAGTAGCGCAGGTCGCTTTTCAGTACGCCCGGACCGATGGCCCAGTTGTGTACCAGACCCAGGAAGTTCTGCGAGTAGAACTCTTTCAGCTCGCCGTAGTAGTACGAGGCGGTCAGGTCCTTGGTCAGCTTGTAGTCAGCACCGGCGTAGTAGAACTTGTTGCTGAACACGCCCTTGTCGTAGTTCGAACCGGCGTTCGCACCAGCGATCGACAGGTTTTCGTCGTTGCTGGAGTTACGGCCCTTGGCGGATTCGATCTGACCGGCAGTCAGGGTCAGGTCCTTGATTTCGTTGGACTTCAGCTCGCCACCGGTGAAGGTTTGCGGCAGCAGACGACCATCGTTGTACTTGATGACCGGGTTGTTCGGCATCAGGGTACCGACCTTCAGCTCGGTCTGGGAGATCTTGACCTTACCGGTCAGGCCCAGGCTGGCGAAGTCATGCACGGCACGGTTGCCATCGCTCGGGAAAATGGTGCCGCCGGAAGCGGTACCCGTCGAGTTGCCGCTCTTGTCCGGGCTGGAATCCAGACGCAGGCCGTACAGACCGATGGCGTCAACGCCGAACTGGACGGTGCCCTGGGTGTAACCCGAGATGAAACGCAGATCGAAGCCTTGGCCCCACTCTTCGTTCTTGTTCGGACCAGTGCCATCACGGTTGTCGGTGTTGATGTAGAAGTTACGCAGCCCCAAGGTGGCCTTGCTGTCTTCGATGAAACCGGCTGCGCCTGCCTGCTGCGCAATAACCCCTACGGCCACGGCCAGGGCCAAGGTGGACTTGTTCATGTATCGCTCCTCTCGTTTCTAATTCTTGTGTTCCTGGTCCGGAGTCTGATGCCCCTGGATCCTAAGATGCGCGATTAGCGCCAGACCGTGACTGACAAGTCAATCGTAACCTTGTGTGTCTACGACCAAGGTCTAATCGCAGTTATTTGGTCCTTGCAGGGTAAAGACTTCCAGATAAACCCAAAAAGAATTTATTAATTCTTTTTAATACCGTTAAGGAATATGTCCAAATAGTGGCCATCTGTACCGGGATACAGCGTATCGGCGCCTAAGCTCATTCCTAAATGGTATTTATTAGCCTTTTTTTAGATCGTTTAGCTTTGGCGAAACCCCGATTCGTCAAACCCTATCGAAAAGGCGACGCCATCATGGCCAAACGTGCACTATCTAGTCAATTTGTTACAGTTTGTGTGTCAGCGCTGATTTCTTTTTCTGTCCATGCTTCCAGCCTCACTGTCGGCTACCAGACCGGCATCGATCCAAGCAAAGTCCCCCAGGCCGATGGCGTTTACGAGAAGACCATAGGCGAGAAAATCGACTGGCGCCGTTTCAATAGCGGTCCGGAAGTAGTGACAGCCATCGCCTCCGGTGACGTACAAATCGGCAACCTCGGTTCCAGTCCGCTGGCGGCCGCCGCTTCGCGTAATCTGCCGATTGTTGCCTTCATCGTTTCGGCACAGATCAATGCCGCCGAAGCCCTGGTGGTGCGCAACGGCAGTGGTATCGACAAACCAGATGATCTGATCGGCAAGACCATCGCCACACCCTTTGTCTCCACCTCCCACTACAGCCTGCTTGGTGCACTCAAGCACTGGGGCCTGGACACCTCGAAAGTCAAAGTGGTGAACCTGCAACCCGCAGAAATCGCGGCAGCCTGGAAACGCGGGGACATCGATGGCGCCTTTGTCTGGTCGCCGGCACTGGGTGAAATCCGCAAGACCGGCAAAACCCTGACCGACGCCGCCCAGGTAGGCCAGTGGGGCGCGCCGACCTTCGAAGTCTGGGTCGCGCGCAAGGACTTTGCCGAGAAACATCCGGAGGTCGTGGCCAAATTCGCCAAAGTGACGCTGGACTCGTTCGCCGACTACGCCGCCCATAAAGACAGCTGGACTGCCGACTCGGTACCGGTGCAGAAAATCGCCAAACTGACTGGTGCCAACGCCGCCGACGTCCCGGAATTGCTCGCGGGTTCGGCGTTCCCCGATGCCAAGGCGCAACAGACCACGGCGCTGCTGGACGGCGGCACGGCGAAGGCGATTGGCGAGACGGCAAAATTTTTGAAGGAACAAGGCAAGGTCGAAAGCGTCCTGCCCGATTACTCACCTTATGTCAGTGCGAAGTTTGTAGCTGAATAAAAGCATTGCCCCCACGCATCCCGTGGGGGCAATCGCACATCACAGGGACTTTTCGAAGATCTTCGAATTGCGCTGATAGTTATAGAGAGAAGCCCGGGCCGCCGGCAGGCGCTCGACGCTGCTCGGCTCGAAGCCGCGCTCGCGGAACCAGTGGGCGGTGCGAGTGGTGAGGACGAACAGAGTCTTCAGGCCCTGCGCCCGGGCCCGGGTCTCGATGCGCTCGAGCAATTCATCACCGCGACCGCCATGGCGGTACTCAGGATTCACCGCCAGGCACGCCAGTTCACCGGCATCCGAATCGGCAATCTGATACAGCGCCGCACAGGCGATGATCATCCCTTCGCGCTCGACCACGCTGAACTGCTCGATCTCGCGTTCCAGCACTTCACGAGAGCGACGCACCAGAATCCCCTGTTCTTCCAGCGGGCTGATCAGGTCGAGCAAGCCGCCGACGTCTTCAATCGCCGCCTCACGCACCAGTTCGAATTGCTCCTGGGCCACCAGCGTACCGCCACCGTCACGGGTGAACAGTTCGGTCAGCAGCGCGCCGTCCTCGGCATAACTGACGATATGACTGCGCGCCACACCGCCACGGCAAGCTTCGGCGGCGGCATCCAGCAGTTCTGCCTGATAGTTGCTGCCCAGACGCTGCAAATGCGCCGGCACCTGTTGCGGGCGCAGCTCGCGCACCAGTTTGCCGTTTTCGTCAATCAGACCGAGGTCGGCACCGAACAGCAGCAGTTTGTCGGCGCCCAGGTCGATGGCGGCGCGGGTGGCGACGTCTTCGCAGGCCAGGTTGAAGATCTCACCGGTCGGCGAGTAACCCAGCGGCGACAGCAACACGATGGAGCGCTCGTCGAGCAGACGGTTGATGCCCTTGCGGTCGACCCGGCGCACTTCACCGGTGTGGTGATAGTCGACACCTTCCAGCACGCCGATCGGCCGCGCAGTCACCAGGTTGCCGCTGGCCACGCGCAGGCGCGAGCCCTGCATCGGCGACGAGGCCATGTCCATCGACAGCCGCGCTTCGATGGCGATGCGCAGTTGACCGACCGCGTCGATCACGCACTCCAGCGTCGCGGCATCGGTGATGCGCATGCCGTGGTGGTAATGCGGGGTCAGGCCGCGCGCGGCGAGGCGGGTTTCGATCTGCGGACGTGAGCCATGCACCAGCACCAGTCGCACGCCAAGACTGTGCAGCAGCACGATGTCATGGACGATGTTGCCGAAATTCGGATGCTCCACGCCGTCGCCGGGCAGCATGACGACGAAGGTGCAGTCGCGGTGGGCATTGATATAAGGAGACGCGTGACGAAGCCAATTGACGTATTCGGGCATGAACCTGGGCCTGTAATAAATAGCAGCCGGAAAAAGGGCGAAACGGAAAACGCACAGCGGGCTGATGGTTATCGTCGGAACAGGCTTGGCGACACGCGCGCTCTCCTCATGAATACGGGTTGGCAGGACGGCAATTTATACAGCTTTGAGACAGTAATGTTCGATCAACTGCCGCAATAGATGCACGGTAGGCTGCAAACGTGACATTTCAAGGTACTCGTCCGGCTGATGGGCGCAGGCGATGTCGCCGGGGCCGAGCACGATGGTTTCGCAGCCAAGGCGCTGAAGATAAGGCGCTTCGGTGCCGAACGCTACCGCTTCGGCCGTATGGCCGGTGAGTTTTTCGGCGATTCGCACCAGCTCGGCGTCCTCGGACTGCTCGAACGGCGGTACCTCGGGAAACAGCGGCGCGTAATCGATCTTCACCTGATGCCGCTCGGCGACCGGGTTGAGCTTGCGCAGGATTTCGGTGCGCAAGACTTTGGGGTCCATCCCCGGTAACAGTCGCAGATCGAACTCCAGCGAACACTGACCACAGATGCGGTTGGGGTTGTCGCCACCATGGATGCAGCCGAAGTTCATGGTCGGCTGCGGCACGCTGAACTGCGGGTTGTTGAATTCGCGCTGCCACAGCAGGCGCAGGCCACGCAGTTCGCCGATGGCGTCGTGCATGGCTTCCAGAGCGCTGTGCCCCAGACGCGGATCCGACGAATGGCCGCTCTGCCCGAGGATATCGATGCGCTCCATCATGATGCCCTTGTGCATGCGGATCGGCTTGAGCCCGGTCGGCTCGCCGATCACCGCCGCCCGGCCCAGCGGCCGCCCCGCTTCGGCCAGCGCCCGGGCGCCGGACATCGAGCTTTCTTCATCACAGGTAGCGAGGATCAGCAGCGGTTGCTTGAACGGCTGGTCTAGCAGCGGTTGCACGGCTTCGATGATCAGCGCGAAAAAGCCCTTCATGTCGCAACTACCGAGGCCGACCCAGCGGCCGTCGACTTCGGTGAGTTTCAACGGATCGGTTTTCCACAGCGCATCGTCGTAGGGCACGGTGTCGCTATGCCCGGCCAGCACCAGCCCGCCGGGGCCGCTGCCGAAACTGGCGAGCAGGTTGAATTTGCCGGGGCTGACCTGCTGGATGTCGCAGCTGAAACCCAGATCGCCGAGCCAACCCGCGAGTAGATCGATCACCGCCCGGTTGGATTGATCCAGGTTCGGCTGGGTGCAGCTGACCGACGGCACGGCGATCAGTGCAGCGAACTGGTCTTGCATGGATGGCAAAGGCATCGCTGACTCCAACTCCCGGATTGAAGTCCATCATAGAACCATCCGGCGCCGAGAATAAACCGCCGCAAAGCGTAGGAAGGTTCAGTCCTGTACACTGCACGACCTTGGCAGCCACACATTCCCCCGGCTGCGCTCCCGATCCTGGATTTTCCGGCCATGCAGAAAGAAACCGAAATCAAACTCCGCGTCAGCCGCGAAACCCTCGCCGCCCTGCGCGAGCACCCTCTCCTGAAAAAACGCAACAAAAGTGGCTGGGAACGCCGTGAGTTGATGAATCAATACTTCGACACGCCCGAGCGTGACCTGGCCCGGGCCAAGGTTGCCCTGCGCCTGCGCAAGGACGGCGAAGAAGTGATTCAGACCCTCAAGACCCGTGGCCAGAGCGTTGCCGGCCTGTCCGAGCGTAACGAATACGACTGGCACCTGCCCAAGGCCAAGCTCGACGTGAAGAAACTCGACGGCGAATGCTGGCCCGAGTCCCTCGCCGAGCTGGACAAGAAAACCCTTAAGCCGATCTTCACCACCGACTTCGTCCGCGAGCGCGCCGAAATCGCTTGGGGCCGTGGCAAGACCAAAGTGGTCATCGAAGCCGCGCTGGACCTGGGTCACGTGGTGGTCGGCAAACAGAAAGAAGAAATCTGCGAGCTGGAACTGGAACTGCGCGAAGGCGAGCCTGCCGCGCTGCTGGAACTGGCCGCCGAACTGGCCGAAACCCTGGTCCTGATGCCGTGCGACATCAGCAAGGCCGAGCGCGGTTATCGCCTGTACGACGCCAACAGCTACTCGCTGAGTCTGCCGGCGCCGGCCATCACCGCCGAAACCCCGCTGGACGATGCCTTCGCCGCCCTGAGCTGGCACCTGCTCGGCAGCAGCCAGCGTCTGGCCGAACAGTATCGCTTCAACGGCCACTGGCGCCTGCTGCAGGACTGGGTCGAGAGCCTCGCGGAAATGCGCGCCCTGCTGAGCAGCCTCGGCCAGGCCGCGCCGCGTCAGTCGACCCACGACCTGCGCGTGGCGCTGGATGCATTGCTGGAAGACTGGCGCCCGCTGGTGCAGGTCGGCCTTGAAGACGAAGACGTGCGCAAAGCCGCGCCAGAGCAGTTCCTCGAGGAACTGGAAGATCCGCGTTGGGGCCTGTTCTCGCTGAACACGTCGCGCTGGTTGCTGGCCCGCACCTGGGCTGCCGACCGCAACACCCGTGGCAATCGCCAGGGTGCCGCGCAATTGCAGAGCTGGCTGCCGCGCCTGCTGGGCGAAGAAGCCACTTCCCTGCAATTGCAGCGTTATCAGCAGCAGCCGGAAGATCTGGCCGAGCAGCTGCCGCGCATCGAACGCATCCAGGTCTGGCTGCACCACGCGCGCAACGTGCTGGAAATCCCGGAAATGGATCGTCTGTACGGCGAGCTGAACAAACTGGCGCAACTGGCCAACGAGCCGACCATCACCGATGAGCTGCTCGATGCACGCAAGCATCAGGCGATTGCGGTTTACCAGAATCGCGCCTGGAAAATGCTGCTGCGCATGTAACACCCCTTTCGCGAGCAGGCTCGCTCCCACAGAGAAATGCGTTCCAACTGTGGGAGCTAGCCTGCTAGCGATGAGGCCAGCATATTCAGCGCAGTACCGGCAGGCTCGTCGTCGACTTGATCTCCGACAGCGCCACAATCGAGTTCACTTCCTGAATCCCCGGCACCAGCGACAGCTTCTCGAAGAAGAACCGCTCATATGCCTCGATATCTGCCGCGACGATCCGCAGCAGGAAATCCACCGCCCCCATCAGCACGTAACATTCCAGCACTTCCGGAAAGCCGCGAATCGCCTCGGTGAATTCTGTGAAGTTCGAACGACCGTGGGCGTTGAGTTTGATTTCGGCGAAGATCTGCGTGTTCAGGCCGATTTTCTTGCGATCGAGCAAGGTCACCTGGCCGCGAATGATCCCCTCCTCCTTCATCCGCTGAATCCGCCGCCAGCACGGCGATTGCGACAGGCCTACCTGTTCGGCGATCTGTGCGCTGGACAGGGAAGCGTCCTCTTGCAGCAGGGCGAGAATGCGTCGGTCGTAGCTGTCCAGTTCACTGTGCATAAATAATCCTCAAAAACAGCCAATACCGAATTGATCCACCCTATCAACCGGCCAATCGGCTCATCTTAGACAAGAAATGCCCGGCATCGAATGTAAAAATTTCTCCACTGATTCCGGAGACCTGCCATGCCGCACCTCGAAGCCGTCAACACCCCAGCGCCCCGTGCCGATGTGTGGAACGTCAGCAACGCCCATTGCCTTGCGCAGTACCAGATACTGGCCGAGGCCGAACCGGATCTGCTGGTGCGGGTGCTGAACCTGTTCGCCCTGCAGTTCCTCACCCCGGAACAGGTCAATGTCCAGCGTCTGGACGACCTGCTGTCCATCGACATCGTCATGGGTGGCCTGAGCTGGCACCGCGCCCAGGTGATCGCGGAAAAACTTCGTAACCTGATCAGCGTCTGCTCGGTGAATCTGCAGAACCCCGATGCGGCGTGGGATGCGCCGGCTCAGGCGGCTGGCTGACAAAAGCGGAAACGCCTTTGTCGGGTAGTGGCCCAACGGTCGGCGGGGCCACGACTATCCTTTGCGGACTGTCGTTCAAAAGGAGCCCGCATGTCCGTTCAACTCGCCACTCAGGACCGCTGGCTGGATCTCAATGATGTATTGCGTGAACTGGTCGCCCAGGGCTTCATCAGCCAGGACTCGGCCGAGCACGCGCTGAATGCCCGCCGTCGGCAGGCGACCCACGGGCAGGTACATCCGCTGGAATTCATCGCCGGCCAGCAAATGGACGACCTCAGCCGCCCGGGCAAGCACCTGGACCTGGAAAGCCTGACCCTGTGGCTGGCGCAGCAGGCCGGCCAGCCGTACCTGCGGATCGACCCGTTGAAGATCAACGTCGCCGCCGTCACGCCGCTGATGTCCTATGCCTTTGCCCAGCGCCACAAGATCATGGCGGTGTCGGTTGATCGCGATGCGGTGACCGTGGCCAGCGCCCAGCCTTACGTCAGGGGCTGGGAAGCCGATCTGACCCACGTGCTGAAACTGCCGGTCAAACGGGTGGTGGCCAACCCGGCGGACATCCAGCGCTTCAGTGTAGAGTTCTTTCGCCTCGCCAAATCGGTCAGCGGCGCCAGCAATGCCGACCAGCCGGGCAGCAACCTCGGCAACTTCGAACAACTGCTCAACCTTGGCGCCAGCGATCAGGAGCCGGACGCCAACGACGCGCACATCGTCAACATCGTCGACTGGCTGTTCCAGTACGCCTTCCAGCAGCGGGCCAGCGATATCCATATCGAGCCACGGCGCGAGCAAGGCACGGTGAGGTTTCGCATCGACGGCGTGCTGCACAACGTCTATCAGTTTCCGCCACAGGTGACGATGGCCATCGTCAGCCGCCTGAAAAGCCTCGGCCGGATGAACGTCGCCGAGAAGCGTAAACCCCAGGACGGCCGGGTCAAGACCAAGACCCCGGATGGCGGCGAGGTCGAGTTGCGCCTGTCGACCCTGCCCACCGCGTTCGGCGAAAAAATGGTGATGCGGATCTTCGACCCGGAAGTGCTGCTCAAGGATTTCGACCAGCTCGGTTTTTCCGCCGATGACCTGCGGCGCTGGCAGGACATGACCCGCCAGCCCAACGGCATCATTCTGGTGACCGGCCCGACCGGTTCGGGCAAGACCACCACGCTCTACACCACCCTGAAAAAGCTGGCGACCCCGGAGGTCAACCTCTGCACCATCGAGGACCCGATCGAGATGGTCGAGCCGGCCTTCAACCAGATGCAGGTGCAGCACAACATCGACCTGACCTTCGCCGCCGGCGTGCGGGCGCTGATGCGGCAGGACCCGGACATCATCATGATCGGCGAGATCCGCGACCTGGAAACGGCCGAAATGGCGATCCAGGCCGCATTGACCGGACACCTGGTGCTCTCGACCCTGCACACCAACGATGCACCGAGCGCCATCAGCCGTCTACTGGAACTCGGCGTGCCGCATTATTTGATCAAGGCCACGGTGCTCGGAGTCATGGCCCAGCGTCTGGTGCGCACACTGTGCCCGCACTGCAAGGCACCGCTGCCTGTCGCCGAAGAGGACTGGCAAACCCTGACCCGGCCGTGGCAGGCGCCGCTGCCGGGCAACGCGCAGCGGGCCATCGGCTGTCTGGAATGCCGCGACACCGGCTATCACGGCCGCGCCGGGGTCTACGAAATCATGCAACTGACCGACAGCCTCAAGGGGCTGATCAGCCCCGATACCGATCTGACGGCGCTCCGCCGCCAGGCCTTCAAGGAAGGCATGCGCAGCCTGCGGCTGTCCGGCGCGCAGAAAGTCGCGGCGGGGCTGACGACCATCGAGGAGGTGCTGCGGGTGACGCCGCAGAGCGAGCAGAAATAGCCCTTCACGGAACCGGATCGACGAAATGACGATCCAAGCCGTTATTCAACACCAGTGGAGTCATCCCTCATGCGTCTCAAACTTGCTGTCGCCACCCTTGCCCTGCTGTCTCTGCCCGTCGGTTCGGCAATGGCTGACAGCTTTTGGCGTAACGTCATTTCGTCCGGCGCCACCACCGGCTCGACGTACCTGACCTTCAAGGATCACAAGCTGATCGTCGCCGCCCAGGACGACGCCGGCAGTTTCGTTGCCAGCGATGGCGGCATCCGTGGCCCGTACCTGGAAGCCGCCATGCAGAAAGTCCGCGCCGACAACCCGGGCCTGCAGGCGACGGACATGGAACTGGCGAACGCGATCCTGGCGAAGAACGCGGTGGCTTCGGAATAAATCTGTCGCCCACAAAAATGCCGCTCACATGAGCGGCATTTTTTTGCCCGCCGATCAGCGGTAATCGTCCACCGGCACGCAGGCGCAGAACAGATTGCGGTCACCATAGACGTTGTCCACCCGGTTCACCGCTGGCCAGTACTTGTGCGCCTTGGTGTGCGCATCCGGGGTGATGCCCTGCTCAATGCTGTAGGGCCGTTCCCAGACACCGGTGATATCGGCCAGCGTATGCGGCGCCCGCTTGAGCGGATTGTCCTCGGCCGGCCAGTTGCCGTTCTGCACTTCGGTGATTTCCGCACGGATGCTCAACATGGCGCCGATGAAGCGGTCCAGTTCAGCCTTGGATTCACTCTCGGTCGGCTCGACCATCAAGGTACCCGGCACCGGGAACGACATGGTCGGCGCATGGAAGCCGTAATCCATCAGGCGCTTGGCGATGTCCTCCTCACTGATGCCGGTCTGCGCTTTCAGCGGCCGCAGATCCAGAATGCATTCATGGGCCACCCGATCATTGCGCCCGGTGTAGAGCACCGGGAAGGCGCCGGACAGATGCTGCGCCAGATAATTCGCCGCAAGGATCGCCACTTCGCTGGCGTCCGCCAGTTGCGGCCCCATCATCGCGATGTACATCCAGCTGATCGGCAAAATGCTCGCACTGCCCCAGGGCGCTGCGCTCACCGCGCCGTTCTGCGGCTGTGGGCCGTCGATCGGCACCACCGGGTGATTGGCGACGAACGGTGCCAGATGCGCGCGAATGCCGATCGGTCCCATGCCCGGCCCGCCTCCGCCGTGGGGGATGCAGAAAGTCTTGTGCAGGTTCATGTGCGAGACGTCGGCGCCGATGTCCGCCGGCCGCGCCAGCCCGACCTGGGCATTGAGGTTGGCACCGTCCATGTACACCTGGCCGCCGTGCTTGTGGATAACTTCGCAGATTTCGCTGATGCCCTCCTCGTACACACCGTGGGTCGACGGATACGTCGCCATCAGACACGACAACTTGTCTCCCGCCTCGGATGCCTTGGATTTCAGGTCATCCAGATCGACGTTGCCCGCCTCGTCGCACTCGACGATCACCACGCGCATCCCGGCCATTTGCGCCGAGGCCGGGTTGGTGCCGTGAGCCGAAGACGGGATCAGGCAGATGTCGCGCCCGCCCTGGTGGCGGCTTTCGTGGTATTTGCGGATCGCCAGCAACCCGGCGTATTCGCCCTGGGCCCCGGAGTTGGGCTGCATGCAGATCGCATCGAACCCGGTGATCGCGCACAACCAGCGTTCCAGCTCTTCGATCATCAGCGTGTAACCGACGGCCTGCTCCCGGGGCACGAACGGGTGCAGGTTGGCGAACTGCGGCCAGGTGATCGGGATCATCTCGCTGGTGGCGTTGAGTTTCATGGTGCAGGAGCCAAGCGGAATCATCGACTGGTTGAGCGCCAGATCCTTGTTCTCCAGTTGCTTGAGGTAGCGCAGCATCTCGGTTTCGCTGTGATGGGCGTTGAACACCGGGTGGCGCAGGTACGGCGAGCTGCGTTGCAGGTTGTCAGGAATCCCGGAAACCAAGGCTTCGGCGTCTAGTTCCTCGACGTTGAGCCCATGATCGACACCCAGCAGCACATCGAACAGTTTGCCGACGGTGCTCTCGTCACAGGTTTCATCGAGGCTCAGGCCCAGGTGGCCGCGACCGAGAATCCGCAGATTGATCTGCGCAGCCTGAGCGCTTTCGATGATCGCGGTCTGCGCGCCACCGACGTCCAGGGTCAACGTGTCGAAATAATGCTCGTTGATGCGTTTGATGCCATGCCGCTCGAGGCCGGCAGCGAGGATGCAGGTCAACCGATGGACTCGCTGGGCAATCCGCTTCAGCCCTTCCGGTCCGTGGTACACCGCGTAGCAACTGGCGATGTTGGCCAGCAGCACTTGAGCGGTGCAGATGTTCGAATTGGCCTTCTCCCGGCGAATGTGCTGCTCGCGGGTCTGCAGGGCCATGCGCAGCGCAACGTTACCCCGCGCGTCTTTCGAGACCCCGATGATGCGCCCGGGAATCGCCCGTTTGTATTCCTCGCGACTGGCGAAAAACGCCGCATGCGGCCCTCCGTAACCCATCGGTACGCCGAAACGCTGGGAAGAACCGAACACCACATCGGCGCCCAGTTCACCCGGCGGGGTCAGCATCAACAGACTCAGCAGATCGGCCGCGACACAGGCCAGTGCCTGTTGCGCATGCAGGTGATCGATCAACGGACGCAGGTCGCGGACCTCGCCGTGGGTGTCGGGATATTGCAGCAGAGCGCCGAATACCTGGTGCTGCTTCAAGTTATCCACAGCGTCGACGATCAGCTCGAAACCGAAGCCCTCGGCGCGGGTCTGCACCACCGAAATGGTTTGCGGATGACAGTTTTCATCGACGAAAAACAGATTGCTCTTCGACTTCGCCACACGCTTGGCCAGCGCCATGGCCTCGGCGGCCGCAGTCGCCTCATCGAGCAGCGAAGCGTTGGCCAGTTCCAGACCGGTGAGGTCGATGGTCAGTTGCTGGAAGTTGAGCAACGCTTCGAGCCGGCCCTGGGCGATTTCCGGTTGGTACGGTGTATAGGCTGTGTACCAGCCGGGATTTTCCAGCACGTTGCGCAGAATGACCGTCGGCGTGAGGGTGCCGTGGTAACCCATGCCGATCAGGCTGGTCCAGACCTGATTCTGCTCGGCGTACCCGCGCAGTTTCGTCAGCGCGGCCTGCTCGTCCAGCGCGGGCGGCAGGTCCAGTTCGCGGTTGAGACGGATGGCGGGCGGAACGGTCTGCTCGATCAGTTCGATCCGGCTGCCCAGGCCCAGGCTGTCGAGCATGGCCTGCTGCTCGGCGGCATCGGGGCCGAGGTGACGGCGCAGGAAGGCATGGGGGTCGCGTAACTGGCTCAAGGACGGCAACTGGGACATGACGGGCTCTCTCTTGGCTGGCGCTCGGCGTCAATGCAACACGGTCAAACCAGCATAGCAGTCGATACTGTCGTGGACGGCTTGGCGGCGGGTGGTCGAACGGGGCATGCTGTGGCACCTGTAACACGCGCCCAACCCTTGGATGATCGAATCCTCATGAGCCAACTGCCGTTTCTGCCGTTTTCCAAACCTGTCATCGACGAAGCCACCATCGCTGCCGTCGGCGATGTCCTGCGTTCCGGCTGGATCACCAGCGGGCCGAAGGTCCAGGCCTTCGAAGCGCAACTGTCGGAGTATTTCGGCGGTCGTCCGGTACGTACCTTCAACTCCGGCACCTGCACCATGGAGATTGCCCTGCGCATCGCCGGCATCGGACCGGGTGACGAAGTGATCACCACGCCGATCTCCTGGGTGGCCACAGCCAACGTGATTCTTGAAGTGGGCGCCACCCCTGTGTTCGCCGACATCGATCCGGTCACCCGCAACATCGACCTGGATAAACTGGAAGCGGCCATCACGCCGCGCACCAAAGCCGTCATCCCGGTCTACCTCGCCGGGCTGCCGGTGGACATGGAGCGCCTGTACGCCATCGCCAAAAAGCACAACCTGCGCATCGTCGAAGACGCCGCCCAGGCCCTGGGTTCGAGCTGGAACGGCCAGCGCATCGGCGCCACCGGTGACTTCGTGTCGTTCAGCTTCCAGGCCAACAAGAACGTGACCTGCTCCGAGGGTGGCTGCCTGGTGCTGAACACGCCCGAGGAAGCGCGTCTGGCGGAGAAATATCGCCTGCAGGGCGTCACCCGCACCGGCTTCGACGGCCTGGACGTCGATGTGCTGGGCGGCAAGTTCAACATGACCGACGTCGCAGCGACCATCGGCCTCGGCCAGTTCGCTCACATCGAAGCGCTGACGGCCCATCGCCAGGAACTGGCCCGCCACTACTTCAAATGCTTTGGCGACGACTTCGAAGCCACGTACGGCGCGCAACTGCCGCCGGCCGATTTCACCAACAGCAACTGGCACCTGTTCCAGCTGGTATTGCCGGAGCGCAAAGACGGCTTGCCGGCGCGGGCCACGTTCATGGAGCAGATTCAGGCGCTGGGGATCGGCATCGGTTATCACTATCCACCGATCCATTTGCTGAGCCTGTACCGCGAGCGCGGTTTCAAGGAAGGGATGTTGCCGGTTGCCGAACGGGTCGGCCGGTTGATCGTGTCGTTGCCGATGTTCACGACCATGACCAAAGCCGATGTCGAGCGCTCGGTGGCGGCGGTCAAAGCGGTATTGGGCAACGCCTGAGCCGTCCCCGATAAAAAGCTGCGCCCACAAAAAAGCCCCGACGGATCGGGGCTTTGCGGTGTTGCGTGACGCTTACTCGCCGATGGACTGCTTGTAGGCAGCGGCGTCGAGCAGCTTGTCCAGCTCGGACTTGTCGCTTGGCTTGAGCTTGAAGATCCACGAGCTGTACGGTTCTTCGTTCAGCAGCTCCGGCGAATCCGCCAGCTCTTCGTTGACCGCAATCACTTCACCGCCGACCGGGGAGTAGATGTCGGAAGCGGCTTTCACCGACTCGACAACACCTGCCGCATCACCGGCAGCAAACACCTTGCCGACTTCAGTCAGCTCGACAAACACCACGTCGCCCAGCGCTTGCTGTGCGTGATCGCTGATGCCCACGGTGACGGTGCCGTCGGCTTCAAGGCGCGCCCATTCATGACTTTCGGCAAAACGCAGGTCGGCGGGGATATTGCTCATGCTCGGTGTCCTCAAGAAATTGTCAGCGGTCGTGCCCGCCGGAAAAGGTTAGATCAAGGTTTTGCCGTGACGGACGAAGGTCGGTTTGACCACTCGCACCGGATACCACTTGCCACGGATTTCCACTTCGGCGCGGTCGGCAGTCGCCATCGGTACACGCGCCAGGGCAATCGACTTGCTAAGCGTAGGAGAGAAACTACCACTGGTGATCTCTCCTTCGCCAACATCAGCGATACGAACCACCTGATGCGCACGCAAAACCCCGCGTTCCTCGAGCACCAGACCCACCAGCTTGTGCTGCACGCCGGCGGTTTTTTCCGCTTCCAGCGCATCGCGACCGATGAAGCGGCGCGTGGCCGGTTCCCAGGCGATGCTCCAGGCCATGTTCGAGGCCAGCGGCGAAACGTCCTGATGGATGTCCTGTCCGTAGAGGTTCATCCCCGCCTCCACCCGCAAGGTGTCGCGGGCACCGAGCCCAATGGGAGAAATGCCGGCGCCCACCAGATCGTTGAAGAATCCGGGGGCCTGGTCGGCCGGCAGGGCAATTTCCAGACCATCCTCGCCAGTGTAGCCGGTGCGCGCAATGAACCAGTCGCCATCGACCTGGCCTTCGAATGGCTTGAGCATCTGGATCAGATTGGCGCGGGACTGGGTTACCAGTTCGGCAATCTTGTGCCGGGCATGGGGGCCTTGAATGGCGAGCATCGCCAGATCCGCGCGCTCTTGCAGCTGCACCTCGAAGCCGGTGAGATGAGCCTGCATCCAGGCCAGATCCTGATCGCGGGTCGAGGCGTTGACCACCAGTCGGTAACCGTCCTCGAGGCGATAGACGATCATGTCGTCGACGATGCCGCCGCGCTCGTTGAGCATCGTGCTGTACAACGCACGGCCGGGGCTGTGCAGGCGTTCGACGTCATTGGCCAGCAAATGCTGGAGCCAGGCCTTGGCCTGGTTACCGGCGACATCGATCACGGTCATGTGGGATACATCGAACACCCCGCAATCGCGACGCACCTCGTGGTGCTCCTCGACCTGCGAGCCGTAATGCAGTGGCATGTCCCAACCGCCAAAATCGACCATCTTCGCGCCGAGGGCGAGATGCAGGTCATACAGAGGCGTACGCTGTCCCATGGGTTTCTCCTTCCGGGCGTGGCGAAGGTGCGGAGCGCTGCTGCACGGTTTGAAAGCCCTGTAGAAGAAGGCTTTCAGCCGATTTCAGCGACAGGGTCTGTCAGACGGACCGCACCGAATGCCGCGCATTGTAGCCGCATGATTCATGACTCACTACTAAGTGTTTCGATGCGCCGAGCGGCGGATAAGTCCGATGACCGGCAACAAACCGACCAGCACCAGCGTCAGCGCCGGCAACGATGCCCTCGCCCATTCGCCTTCGCTGGTCATCTCGAAGATGCGCACCGCCAGCGTGTCCCAGCCAAACGGGCGCATCAGCAGGGTGGCGGGCATTTCCTTGAGCACGTCGACGAACACCAGCAGCGCGGCGCTGAGGGTGCCGGGCAGCAGCAACGGCAGATACACTTTGAAAAACAGTCGCGGCCCACTGACACCCAGGCTACGTGCCGCTTCAGGCAAAGAGGGCCGTATACGCGCCAGACTGCTTTCCAGCGGCCCGTAGGCCACCGCCACGAAGCGCACCAGATAAGCCATCAGCAACGCCGCCAGACTGCCCAGCAGCAACGGTTTGCCCGCACCGCCGAGCCAGCCTGAGAGCGGAATCACCAGTTCACGATCCAGATAACTGAACGCCAGCATGATCGACACCGCCAGTACCGAGCCCGGCAACGCGTAGCCGAGGTTGGCCAGACTGACGCCGGAACGGATCGCCGGGGTCGGTGCCAGGCGCCGGGCGAATGCCAGCAACATCGCCACGCTCACCGTGATCAGCGCCGCCATGCCGCCCAGATACAGGGTGTGCAGAATCAGCCCGGCGTAGCGCTCATCCAGATCGAAACGCCCGCGCTGCCAGAACCACACCACCAGTTGCAGCACCGGGATGACAAACGCACAGGCGAACACCAGACCGCACCAGCCGGTTGCCGCCCAGGCCTTGGGCCCGCGCAGGTGATACAGCGCCTTCACCCGCGGCCGCTCATTGCTCGCCCGATTGGCGCCGCGAGCGCGACGTTCGCCGTACAACACCAGCATCACCACCAGCAGCAACAGGCTCGCCAGTTGTGCGGCGCTCGACAGACTGAAGAAGCCATACCAGGTCTTGTATATCGCCGTGGTGAAGGTGTCGAAGTTGAACACCGACACTGCGCCGAAATCCGCCAGGGTTTCCATCAAGGCCAGCGCCACGCCAGCACCTATGGCTGGCCGCGCCATCGGCAATGCCACGCGCCAGAATGCCTGCCACGGCGACTGGCCGAGCACCCGCGCCGCTTCCATCAGGCCTTTGCCTTGAGCGAGAAACGCGGTGCGCGCCAGCAGGTAAACGTAGGGGTAGAACACCAGCACCAACACCAGAATCACCCCACCGGTGGAGCGCACTCGCGGCAGACGCAGGCCGGTTCCGAACCATTCGCGCAGCAAGCTTTGCACGGGACCGGCGAAGTCCAGCAGGCCGACGAACACGAACGCCAGTACGTACGCCGGGATCGCGAACGGCAGCATCAGTGCCCAGTCGAGCCAGCGCCGGCCGGGGAACTCGCAGAGGCTGGTGAGCCAGGCGAGACTCACACCAATCAGCGTCACACCGACACCTACGCCGAAGACCAGCGTCAGGGTGTTGCCCAGCAGGCGCGGCATCTGGGTTTCCCACAGGTGCGACCAGATCTGCTGGTCGATGGTCTGCCACGACAGCAGGAGGACACTGAGAGGGAGCAGCACCAACGCGGCGATGGCGAAGACGATGGGGTACCAGCGGCGCTGGGCGGGGTGGGCCAAGGAAAGACTCTCGTTGAATGATTGTGCCCACGCATGGCGTGGGCACTTATCGTGTGACGCTGCGCATCACGCTAGCTGCGATTCGACTCGCAGTCGTCAGTTCCAACCCGCCCGATCCATCATCCGGATCGCTTCAGCCTGTCGCTTGCCCGCTACCTCAACCGGCAGCGTATCAGCCAAAAACTGCCCCCACGCCGCCACTTCTTCCGAAGGCTTCACCGCCGGATTCGCCGGAAATTCCTGGTTCACGTCCGCGAAGATCTTCTGCGCCTCAGGCGTGGTCATCCACTCGACCAGTGCCTTGGCGGCTTCCGGGTGCGGCGCATGTCTGGTCAAACCGATGCCCGACAGGTTGACGTGCACACCGCGATCCGCCTGGTTCGGCCAGAACAGTTTCACCGGCAGATCCGGCTTCTGCTTGTGCAGGCGACCGTAGTAGTAGGTGTTGACGATGCCGACGTCGCACTGGCCGGCGTTGATCGCTTCGAGCACCGCGACGTCGTCGGAGAACACGTCGGTGGACAGGTTGTTGACCCAGCCCTTGAGGATCTTTTCGGTTTTCTCGGCGCCGTGGACTTCGATCATGGTGGCGGTCAGCGACTGGTTGTAGACCTTCTTCGCCGTGCGCAGGCACAGGCGACCTTCCCAGTTCTTGTCGGCCAGCGCTTCGTAGGTGGTCAGCTCACCCGGTTTCACGCGCTCGGTGGAGTAGGCGATGGTCCGCGCGCGCAGGCTCAGACCGGTCCAGGCGTGGCTGGACGAGCGATATTGCAGGGGAATGTTGGCGTCGATGATTTTCGAAGTGAACGGCTGGAGAATGCCCATCTGCTCGGCCTGCCAGAGGTTACCCGCATCGACGGTCAGCAGCAGGTCGGCGGTGGCGTTCTCGCCTTCGGCCTTGATCCGCTGCATCAGCGGCGCTTCCTTGTCGGTGATGAACTTGATCTTCACCCCGGTCTTGGCGGTGTAGGCATCGAACACCGGTTTGATCAGTTCATCGATACGCGACGAGTAGACCACCACCTCGTCGGCGGCCTGGGCGGCGGTGCTGCCGATCAGGGTCAGGGCCAGTGCGGTCAGAACACGCTTGGATGCCAACATGGGAGTGATCTCTCGGTCGGGAAAAGTGGTCCAAATGATAAGGACTCACATTTACCAGCTCAATCGATCACTTTCCCAAGGAGTTACCAGATGTTGCACGACGTTCTTCAGACCTTGGCCAGCGCCGGCAAGTCCCCGGTCAGCCCCAATGCTTCGCGTACGAACAGCGCTTTGGCTTCAGGCATCTGCTCGACGATTTTCAGCCCGGTGTTGCGCAACCAGCGCAGCGGCAGCGGATCGGCCTGGAACAACCGTTCGAAGCCCTCCATCGCCGCCATCAGCGCCAGGTTGTGCGGCATGCGTCGGCGCTCGTAGCGGCTCAGCACTTTCACGTCCGCCAGGCGTTCACCACGTTCGTGGGCTTGCAGCAGCACTTCGGCCAACACGGCGGCGTCGAGGAAACCAAGATTCACGCCCTGCCCCGCCAACGGGTGAATGGTGTGCGCCGCATCGCCGATCAACGCCAGGCCTTCGGCCACGTAGCGCTTGGCGTGGCGTTGACGCAGCGGCACGCACAGCCGCGGGTCGGCGCTGATGACGTCGCCGAGGCAACCTTCGAAGGCACGCTCCAGTTCACGGCAGAAATCCGCTTCATCCAGCGCCATCAACCGTTCTGCTTCGCTCGGCGTGGTCGACCAGACGATCGAGCACCAGTCCTGCTGACCGTCACGCTCCAGCGGCAGAAACGCCAGCGGCCCGTGATCGGTGAAACGTTGCCACGCGGTCATGCGGTGCGGTTTGCTGCTGCGCACGCTGGTGACGATGGCGTGATGCAGATAATCCCATTCGCGAGTGGCGACGCCGGTCAGACGACGTACGGCGGAGTTGGCACCATCCGCCGCAATCACCAGCGGCGCGCGCAGGGTGCGGCCGTCGGCCAGGGTCAGCAGCCAGTCGTCACCGGAGCGGCGCATCTGCTCCAGCCGCGCATTGGCCAGCAGGCCCAGATCGCAATCGTGCAAACGGTCGAGCAAGGCATCCTGCACCACGCGGTTTTCGACAATGTGGCCGAGCACTTCGGCGTGCACGCTGCTGGCCGAAAAGTGGATCTGCCCGGTGCCGCTGCCGTCCCAGACATGCATGTCGGTGTAAGGGCTGCTGCGTCGGTTGACGATGCCGTCCCACACGCCGAGGCGATCGAGGATCCGCTGGCTGGCCGCCGACAACGCACTGACTCGCGGCTCGAACGGTGCATCGCCATTGAAGGGTTTGACGCTCAGCGGGCTGCCGTCGAGCAGCATGACTTCCAGCCCGCTGTCCTGCAACGCCAGCGCCAGGGCGCTGCCGACCATTCCGGCTCCGACAATCAGCACATCTGCGCGCATTTCCATGCTTTAAGCCTGTCTCGCTTGCGGCTTGAGCCGCACGTAAAGGGTTTTACCGACCCGCGCCACCAGGTTGCCGGCGCCGTCATGAATGTCGACCTGCAACTGCGGCAGGTATTTCTCGCCACTGGCGGTCTGCCGACGGATCTCGTCGAGCAGGGTGTCGTCGATGTTGAACCGGGCGAACACCAGGCCTTTGCCCGGCGCAATGAAATCAATGTCGGCAGCCTTGTCCCAGACGATGTACTTCGACCCGAGGTTCTCCATGAGCATCAACATGAAAAACGGATCGACCATCGAATACAGACTGCCGCCGAACTGGGTGCCGACGTAATTGCGGTTGTACCAGCCCAGGCCCATCGAGACCTGGATGTCACGAAAGTCATCGCTGATGTGCTTCACCCGGACCCCGGCGCCGAAGTACGGCGGGTAGAACGTCATGATCCAGCGCATCAGCCGCGCCTTGCCAAACTGTTTGATCAGCCACTCACGCATCCGGCCGCGTCCCCAGCCCCATGGCCTGACGGGCGAACCAGCGTTTGGCCGGCGGCAGCAGATCGAGGCCGAGCAGGCCAATGTTGCGCCCCAGCGACACCAGCGGCTGAGTGCTGCCGAACAGGCGCGTGACCTGATCGGAGAAACCTACGGTGAGGTCCTGATCGAGGCGCTGACGCTCGCGATAGGCCTGCAGCGTGGCGAAATCCCCCAACGGTTTGTCGCTGGCCAGCAGCGCAGCGGCCAAGGCATCGGCATCACGCAGGGACAGATTGAAACCCTGTCCGGCAATCGGGTGCAGACTATGGGCGGCGTTGCCGAGCACGGCCAGATGCGAACGCACCTGCTCTTCGGCCTCCACCAGCGACAGCGGATACAGATGCCGCGCGCCGACCTGTTTCAAAGTACCGAGGCGATAGCCGAACACACCTTGCAGCTCGCTGAGGAAATCACGATCACTCAGCTCCGCCAGACGTTGCGCGTCCATCCCCAGACGGGTCCAGACCAGCGCGCAGCGGTTTTCCGGCAGCGGCAGCAGCGCCATCGGGCCTTCGTCGGTAAAGCGCTCGAAAGCCATGCCGTTGTGCGCTTCGCTCGGGGTGATGTTGGCGATCAGCGCGCTCTGGTTGTACGGGCGCTTGCGCACATTGATGCCCAGTTGTTCGCGCAGACCCGAACGGCCGCCATCGGCGAGCACCGCCAGATCGCATTCGACCGTGGTCTCATCGTTGAGGGTCAGGCGATAGCCGTCCGGCAGCGGCTCCATGCGGGTGACTTCCGCCGGGCAGCGCCAACTGATCACGTCTTTGTCGAGGTGTTGCCACAGGCTATGACCGAGCCAGGCGTTTTCCACCACATAGCCGAGCGCCGGAACGCCCTCTTCCATCGCCGACAGTCGGGCAGTGGAGAAACGTCCACGGTCGGACACATGAATCTGCTTGATCGGCTCGGCGCGGCGGGAGATTTCCTGCCACACGCCCAGCCGCTGATAAATCTGCCGCGAGCCAAAGGACAGCGCCGACGAACGTGCGTCGTAGCTCGGCTGCCAGCTGTCGCCGGGGGCGAACGGTTCGATCAGCACGATCTTCCAGCCCCGGGCCTTGGCTCCGGCCTGCAAGGCCAACGCCAGACTGGCGCCGACCAGGCCGCCACCGATGATTGCCAGATTGACCCGACTCATGCCGCGCAGGTCCGTGCTTGCGCCATCAGGGCTTCGATCTCGGCGACGGTTTTCGGCACACCGCCGGTCAGGATTTCACAACCGCTCTTGGTCACTACCACGTCGTCCTCGATGCGCACGCCAATGCCGCGCCATTTCTTCGCTACGTTCTGATTGTCCGGGGCGATGTAGATGCCCGGCTCCACGGTCAGCGCCATGCCGACTTCCAGCACCCGCCATTCGCCGCCGACCCTGTACTCGCCGACGTCATGCACATCCATGCCCAGCCAGTGGCCGGCGCGGTGCATGTAAAACGCCTTGTAGGCCTCGGAGGCGATCAACTCGTCCACCTCGCCCTGCAACAACCCCAGCTGCACCAGCCCGGCGGTGATCACCCGAA
This sequence comes from Pseudomonas sp. GW821-FHT09C09, assembly GCF_059418105.1. Lineage (NCBI taxonomy): Bacteria > Pseudomonadati > Pseudomonadota > Gammaproteobacteria > Pseudomonadales > Pseudomonadaceae > Pseudomonas > Pseudomonas sp. GW821-FHT09C09. The sequence continues at coordinate 421,446 of NZ_JBWKPF010000003.1, read as the reverse complement.
CCGTGGCTTCGTGCGCCTGGTTCCAGTGCTTGTTCGGGGCGATTTCGGCGAACGCGGCTTCCTGCGAGGCCAAGACCAATTCGTAGATCGCTTTTTGCTCGGCGGAAAACCTGCCGTTGACTGGCCACGTCCGCGTGATGTCGCTGGCGTAGCAGTCGATTTCGCAACCGGCGTCGATCAGCACCAGGTCACCGTCCTTGAGCAACGCGTCATTCTGCTGGTAATGCAGGATGCAGCTGTTGCGCCCGGCAGCGACGATCGAACCATAGGCCGGCATCTTCGCCCCGCCCTTGCGGAACTCGTAATCCAGCTCGGCTTCGAGGCTGTATTCGTAGAGGCCGGCACGGCTGGCCTGCATCGCGCGGATGTGAGCCTGGGCGGAAATCCGCGCCGCTTCGCGCATCACCTTCACCTCTGCCGCCGATTTATACAGACGCATGTCGTGCAGCAGGTGATCCAGGGCAACGAATTCGTTCGGCGGCTGGGCGCCGAGGTGCGCCTTGGAGCGGATCACGTTGATCCAGTCCATCAGATGACGGTCGAATTCCGGGTTGCTGCCCATGGCCGAATACACCCGGTCGCGACCTTCGATCAGGCCCGGCAGGATGTCGTCGATGTCGGTGATGGGGAACGCGTCGTCGGCGCCAAAGTCGCGAATCGCGCCTTCCTGGCCGGCGCGCAGGCCGTCCCAGAGTTCGCGCTCGGCATTGCGTTCACGGCAGAACAGCACGTATTCGCCGTGTTCGCGACCGGGCATCAGGACGATGACTGCCTGCGGCTCGGGGAAACCGCTCAGGTACTGGAAGTCGCTGTCCTGGCGGTAGACGTGCTCGACGTCACGGTTGCGAATGGCAACCGCAGCAGCGGGCAGGATGGCGATGCTGTTGGGTTCCATCTGCGCCATGAGTGCCTTGCGGCGACGGGCGTATTCCGCTTTCGGGATATGGATCATGGGCAGATGGCTTTCCCTGGCACGCGATCAGTGCAGCGACGGCTTGGCGGCTGGCGGCACGTCGGCTTTCTTGGTTTCGGAGAACAGCAGCAGCGGCGCTACACGCAGGTACTCCATGACTTCCATGTAGTCGCTTTCGCCGTCTTCGGATTCTTCCAGGGCATCTTGCACCTGGGAGATCGCTGCCAGATCCTGCAACACCTCGGTGGCCTCGGTGCTCAGCATGCTGCTGTCGCGGCAGTTCAGGCCGAAACCGGTGAGGAAGCCCTGGCACCATTCGCCCAGTGCGGCAGCGCGATCGGCCAGCGGCACGTCATCGGTCGGCAACAGCAGCACGACGGTCACGTCGTCGCCGGTGAGCTCGCCCTTGACCATTTCCTGCAGGCCGATGAGCGCGTTGCGAACGTTGTCCTGCGGCTCGCTTTCGAGCAGCTCGGCGGCGTCGATCAGCCATTCTTCGGCATTGAAGCCGGCACCGGCGCAGCTGCGGCCGAGCAGCAGGCCATGCAGTTCGGCAGGCGAGACGTTGTGACCGCTGGCAGTCAGCAGGGTGGCGAAGGCTTGGTACGGGGAATTCTGAATGGGCATGGGCAGCTAGGCGCCAGACGGCGCTATGTCTAGAATGAAGGCCTTGTATCCTACATCGACAGACTCGCCAAGACCATTAAAGGCTGTCCCCCAGCCAAACCCATCAGACCGAATCAGTGGACACAATGGAAGACACCGACCTGCAAGCGCTGATGGCCAGACTCGAACTGCTGATTACTCGGGTCGAGCAACTAAAGAGTCAAAACGCACTCTTACTAGCTCAGGAAAAGACCTGGCGCGAGGAACGCGCGCACCTCATTGAAAAAAACGAAATCGCCCGGCGTAAGGTCGAGTCGATGATTTCGCGCCTCAAGGCCCTGGAGCAAGACTCATGAGTTCAAGCAATAGCGTTACCGTGCAGATCCTCGACAAAGAATATTCGATCATCTGTCCCCAGGAAGAACGCAGCAATCTGGTCAGTGCCGCGCGTTACCTGGACGGCAAGATGCGCGAGATCCGCAGCAGCGGCAAAGTCATCGGCGCCGACCGCATCGCCGTCATGGCCGCGTTGAACATCACCCACGATCTCTTGCACAAAGAAGAGCGCCCGGACATCCAGGCCAGCGGCTCGACCCGTGAACAGGTGCGTGACTTGCTCGATCGTGTCGATCTGGTGCTGGCCGACGATCCGGACATCAGCAAGGGCTGATTCGCCAGGCCGCTTGAGGTATACTCGCCGCACTCCCTGGGGTGCTTGCCAGTTGACGATGTCCCTGAGCCGATTTGCACTACCCTGGGGGTTGCACGTTGGGCTGGTGTGCATGTCCGCCAGACGGAAAGCCTTAAAGCCTACTGCATCCTCCACCTTGAACTCTCGGGTTCAAGGGCTAAGTCGACAGCGGCTCATCCGGGGAGCCTGATTCGAATCCGATGCCGGTGCATGCCGGCATCGGATTTTTTATGCGTACGTTTTCGTCCCCACCCTGCCGAAGCCGACCATGACCGAACCCGCGCTGCTGCCCCGTCCCCAACTGCGCCGCCTGCTGCGCAAGGCCCGCCGCTCCCTGACGCCAAGTCAGCAACGTAAGGCCGCCGAAGGTCTGTACAAACAACTGGCGCAAGACCCGCACTTTCGCCGGGCGAAACACATTTCCCTGTACCTGCCCACCGACGGCGAGATCGACCCGCGCCTGTTGCTGCGCGCCGCCCAGCGCCGCGGCAAGAAAACCTACCTGCCGGTATTGAGTGCCTGGCCGCGGACCAAAATGGTCTTTCAGCAGATCCGCCCCGGCGAAAAGCTGCGGCCCAACCGTTTCCGTATTCTCGAGCCTCGGGTCAATGTCGCCCGTCAGCGCAAGATCTGGGCACTGGATCTGGTGTTGTTGCCATTGGTAGGGTTTGACGATGTCGGCGGACGCCTGGGGATGGGTGGCGGATTCTACGACCGCAGCCTCGCGTACCTGGCTCGCCGCCAGAGCTGGCGCAAACCGACGCTGCTGGGGCTGGCCCACGAATGTCAGAAAGTCGAACGACTGGCGCAGGCCAGCTGGGATGTACCGTTGCAGGGAACGGTGACCGACAAGGCGTGGTATTTCGCAGGGTAGACGCCGCGAGGGAATCAGCGGCGTCGGGAAGACGGGATCAGCGTTTGAACGCTGTCGACTGCTGTACTTGTTGCGCCACTTCAATCGGAGCATCGGCCTTGTTGGCCCACAGACTTTGCGCATAACCGGTGGTCACGACGCCAAGGCCGAACAAAATCACCAAAGTCCACAGCAAATCCGGTTTGCGTTTCATCGATTGCCCCCCTCAAGGCACATCATCACGATGACAGCAGCGGTTTCCATTCGTAGGCCGTGCAGCAGCGTCAAGCTTTAAAGGCCGGCATTTTGCGACAACGTGAACCTCTGCGCAAATGCTGGCGTCAACCGACTGTCGGTTTGTCATAAAATTGCCCGACAACCTGCCCAATGACCGTTTCAGGAGCAACCACCATGGCCTACTGGCTGATGAAATCCGAGCCCGACGAACTCTCGATCAAGGGTCTGGAAAAACTCGGCAAAGCGCGCTGGGACGGGGTGCGCAACTACCAGGCGCGCAACTTCCTGCGGGCCATGGCGGTGGGGGATGAGTTCTTTTTCTATCACTCCAGCTGCCCTGAGCCGGGAATTGCCGGAATCGGTAGGATCATCGAAGCCGCGTACCCGGATCCCACCGCACTGGAACCGGAGAGCCATTACTTCGACCCCAAAGCCACGCCGGAGAAAAACGCCTGGAGTGCGATCGATGTCGCCCATGTCGAGACGTTTGCCCGGGTGTTGAAGCTGGATTATCTGAAGCAGCAGACCGCGCTGGCCGAGATGCCACTGGTGCAGAAGGGTTCGCGACTGTCGGTGATGCCGGTGACGGCCGAGCAATGGGCGGCGGTTATCGCGTTGCGTTGACAGCGTCTTCGCAGGAGCCGGAAGCCGACTCCTGCGGGTCCAGCCTTACTGAATGATCAGGTTGTTGAACAACAGATCTTCAACCACCGGTTTGCCGGTCTCGTCATTCATCACTTGCTGGGTCTGCTTCAAGGCTTCCTGACGCAGCTTTTCCTTGCCTTCGATGCTGCCCATCGCATCGGTGGTCTGCTGGGTGAACAGCGCCACCAGTTGATTGCGGATCAGCGGCTCGTTGGCCTTGACCAGTTTGGTCGCCTCGTCACCGGTCACCCGCAACGCCACGTCGGCCTTGTAGACCTTGAGCTTCGGCGTGCCGTCCAGCCCGTAGTTGCCCACGAACGGCGGGCTCAGGGTGATGTAGTTGACCTTCGGCGCCTCGCCTTCTTTGGCTTCTTCGGCCAGCGCTGCCACAGGCAGAGACAGGGCCAGCAACAACATGATCCACGCTTTCACAATTCGCTCCTTATCCGGTTTGCGGCCTAGCATAACGACCCGCCGCGCAAGCACAAGCTTATGGCGGACTATCAGGGCCGGGCATGCTCGTTGACCCGTTGACTGCCACACCTACACTTATCGGCCATCACTCCCAAAGGAATAGCCCTGATGAAAGCCGTGCTGTGCAAAGCCTTCGGCCCTGCCGAATCGCTGGTGCTGGAAGACGTCGCCAGTCCTGTCGCGAAGAAGAATGAAATCCTGCTGGACGTGCACGCCGCCGGGGTCAACTTCCCGGACACGCTGATCATCGAGGGCAAGTACCAGTTCAAGCCGCCCTTCCCGTTCTCGCCGGGTGGTGAAGCAGCCGGGGTGGTCAGCGACGTGGGGGAAAAAGTCAGCCACTTGAAAGTCGGCGACCGCGTCATGGCCCTGACTGGCTGGGGCAGCTTCGCCGAGCAGGTCGCGGTGCCGGGCTATAACGTGCTGCCGATCCCGCCGTCGATGGACTTCAACACCGCCGCCGCATTCAGCATGACTTACGGCACTTCGATGCACGCCCTCAAACAGCGCGGCAACCTGCAACCGGGGGAAACTCTGTTGGTGCTCGGTGCCTCCGGCGGCGTCGGGCTCGCAGCCGTCGAAATCGGCAAAGCCATGGGCGCCCGGGTAATCGCCGCCGCCAGCAGCGCCGAAAAACTCGCCGTGGCCAAGGCCGCTGGCGCCGACGAGCTGATCAACTACAGCGAAACCAGCCTCAAGGACGAGATCAAACGCCTGACCGACGGCCAGGGTGCCGACGTGATCTACGACCCGGTCGGCGGCGACCTGTTCGACCAGGCCATCCGCGCCATCGCCTGGAATGGCCGCCTGCTGGTGGTCGGTTTTGCCAGCGGACGCATTCCCGAACTGCCGGTCAACCTCGCCCTGCTCAAGGGTGCAGCGGTGCTCGGCGTGTTCTGGGGCTCCTTCGCGCAGCGCCAGCCGCAGGACAACGCAGCGAACTTCCAGCAACTGTTCGGCTGGTTCGCTGAAGGCAAGCTGAAACCGCTGGTGTCGCAGGTCTATCCGCTGAGTGAGGCGGCACAGGCGATCAATGATCTTGGACAGCGCAAGGCTGTGGGCAAGGTTGTGGTGCAGGTGCGCTGAAGCACGTCATTTGTTGCCGGGAGAATCCACAGCATCACCCGGCAACAAGTGCTCGAGAACCTTCCGGCTATCAGCCTGGATAATCCGGCCCTTGTCATCGAAGCGCAGCACGAGCATCCAGTCGTACACCTCGTCCGGCCATTTTTTCTGGCCCATCAGGGCCGTGCTGTCGCCACCGAACGCACTGATCAGCTTGTTGATGCGCCCGTGGTGCCAGGCGATCAGGATGACCGGCGCCTGATTGCTCTTGCGCAACAGCTTGACCAGCTCATGTACGTCGCCGTTGATGTAGGGCTGCTCGATAGACAGATTCAGGCGCTCGGCCAGCGGCGTCAGGGTCAAACGTGAGCGGGAGCTCTCGGGAGTGTCGCCGGCGGCGATCAGCCGTTCCGGGGTCAGCGTCTGGCCATCGAGCTTCAATGGATTGAAATAGTCGGCATAGGCGCGGGCCCGCTCTTCGCCCCGGGCATTGAGCACCGAGCCTTCAGTCGGCTTCTCCGCATGGCGGATGATCAGCACCGTGGCATTGCGCAACCCGGACTGGGCAGGGTGATCGGCGTAAATCAATCCCAGCACCGCAACGGCGATAACCGCCGCCGCCAATAATCGGCGCATGAGCATGCGAACCTTCAAAGCCATCATTCATCTCAGCTGATCAGTCGATCGACGGATCGCGAGTCTATGCCAGCCCATGTTCATAAGTGGTGAAAACGCCCTGTTCTTACAGCAGAGCGACAGGTTCGTAAAAGAACGCGCGACTTCCAACATTTTCCGCTGTTTTGCCGATGCGAACCGGTGCTATTTTCGGTAACGAAACTGTAACATTCGCATCCGCAGTCAAAACAAGAAATCTGGAGCTCTTGAATGTTTGCTTTCTTTCGACCTGCCGCACATCAGGCTCCATTGCCTGAAGAAAAAATAGACAGTACCTACCGACGCCTGCGCTGGCAGATCTTCGCCGGTATCTTCTTTGGCTACGCGGGTTACTACCTGCTGCGCAAGAACTTCTCCCTGGCCATGCCGTACCTGATCGACGAGGGTTACACCCGCGGCGAACTGGGTCTGGCGATGTCGGCCATCGCAATCGCCTACGGTTTGTCCAAGTTCCTCATGGGCCTGGTCTCCGACCGTTCCAACCCGCGCTACTTCCTGCCGTTCGGCCTGCTGGTTTCGGCGGGGGTGATGTTCATTTTCGGTTTCGCACCTTGGGCAACGTCCAGCGTGACCATGATGTTCATCCTGCTGTTCATCAACGGCTGGGCCCAGGGCATGGGCTGGCCGCCGAGCGGACGGACCATGGTGCACTGGTGGTCGCAGAAGGAGCGCGGCGGCGTGGTGTCCGTGTGGAACGTGGCGCACAACGTTGGCGGCGGCCTGATCGGCCCGCTGTTCCTGATCGGCATGGGCCTGTTCAACGACTGGCACGCAGCATTCTATGTACCGGCGGCGGTAGCCCTGGCGGTGGCGGCATTTGCCTTCATCACCATGCGTGACACCCCCCAATCGGTCGGCCTGCCGCCGATCGAGAAGTACAAGAACGACTACCCGGAAGGCTACGACGCCAGCCACGAAGACGAATTCAGCGCCAAGGAAATCTTCGTCAAGTACGTGCTGCGCAACAAAATGCTCTGGTACATCGCCATGGCCAACGTCTTTGTCTACCTGCTGCGCTACGGCGTACTGGACTGGGCGCCGACCTACCTCAAGGAAGCCAAGCACTTCGACGTCGACAAGACTTCGTGGGCGTACTTCTTCTATGAGTGGGCGGGCATTCCGGGCACGCTGCTGTGCGGCTGGATGTCGGACAAGATCTTCCGTGGCAACCGTGGCCTGACCGGCATGGTGTTCATGGCCCTGGTGACCGTGGCGACGCTGGTTTACTGGCTGAACCCGGCCGGCAACCCGACCGTCGACATGATCGCGTTGTTCTCCATCGGCTTCCTGATCTACGGCCCGGTGATGCTGATCGGCCTGCAAGCGCTGGAGCTGGCACCGAAGAAAGCCGCCGGTACTGCGGCGGGCTTCACCGGCCTGTTCGGTTATCTGGGTGGTTCGGTCGCGGCCAGTGCCGCCATGGGCTACACCGTGGACCACTTCGGTTGGGATGGCGGTTTCGTGCTGCTGGTGGGCGCTTGCCTGCTGTCGATGGCCTTCCTGGCCCCGACCCTGTGGCACAAGCAAGTCGCCAGTCAGAGCCGCGAAGCAGTCGCCTGATCGGCTTTTGACTTGCAGCGCTTGAGCCGCGCCTCCAGATTCCGGTCTGGCATGGCGTGGCTGCGCAGGGCGTGAGCGGTCTGCTCGACATAATCGCGAGTGGTGCCGTAACGCCCGCAAGCGCTTTCGAACACCTGGCTCAGCACATGATCCGGCAGATTGCCGGCATAGCTGGGCAGGTGTCGCTCCAATACAAATCCCAAAGCCTGAACCTGGCTGCCATCTTCGAGACGGCAGTTGAGCCAGTGTGGCCGATAGGACGGGAACGGCATCTCGCGTTTCCACAGCGCATACAGCGCACTGTCGAGATTGTCTTCCGGCAACCGGTAGGCAAAGCCGCTGCACGAACCGCCGCGATCCAGACCGAACACCAGCCCCGGCATTTCCGGCGTACCGCGATGTTCGTGGGACCACAGGTATAAGCCGCGATGGTAGCCATGTACTCGCCCACGCACCCGTTCCACCGCCGAACACTCCGGCCGCCAGATCAGCGAACCATACGCGAACAGCCACACCGGCCCGCCCTTGTGGCGTGCCATGGTCGATTGCATGGACGCGAGAAGTTGTTCGTGAGTCAGCTGCGGACCCAGATCGAGCCGCGGAGGGTAAGCCAGATTCAGAAAAGCAGATTCTATGGCTGTCATGACGGAAGTGTTCGGCCCCGCAAGTATTACAAGATGTAAGCACAATTCGCCTGATAGAACATATAGCAGTAACTGTAAAACGAAAAGTGCTAAAGGATGTATGACACCTTTGATAGCGCTAATTCGGGGTTATCCGCGAGGGCTATCTTGTTTGATATAGCCTAATACCATTGCGCAGATATCTTAAATACCCGAATGAAATATCGTTAAGCCCTCTCTTCGTTCAGGATTCGTTCATGAAGTCCCGGGATTTTTCCTACTAAAATTTCGGACTTCCCATATTTACCGTCGCTGATCGCCTGCGTAAAACGGCTTTCCTCTGGCGCAAGCCAACCCGTTCAACCGAGGCTGCACGATGAACACAACCAGGCTTTTGGCCGCACTTTTATTGATTCAGACCGGTCAGGCACTGGCCACGGATGACTCCCAGGAAGACAAAGGTTTCTGGTACGCACAAACCAGTGTCTACACCAAACATTACTCACCCGACCCCGAGCACAATAATCATCAGGACTTGATCGGCATTGAACGCAATCAGGCTTCCGGCTGGGTATTTGGCGGAGCAACTTTCCGTAACTCGTTCAGCCAGCGCTCCAATTACGCCTATGCCGGCAAACGCTTCGAGAGCGCCGATTATCCGGTGTACGTGAAACTCACGGGCGGGTTGTTGCAGGGCTATCGGGGTGACTACAAGGACAAGATCCCGCTCAATCACTTCGGCGTTGCGCCGGTGATCATTCCGTCGATCGGCACCCACTATGGCCCGCTGGGCGCCGAGCTGGTGTTTCTCGGCGCCAACGCGGCCATGGTGACGACGGGCGTACGCTTCTAAAGCGACTCAGGCAGACTCAAGAGCACGACTCAATTCGCGCGGCTCAAGAGCGCGGCGCATACGCAAACACGTCGGCGCGCATCTGGTGGGCATCCATCCCGGCTTCCACCAGCGCATCCAGAGTGCCGTAGACCATCGCCGGCGAACCACTGGCGTAGACATGCAGGGATTTCAGATCCGGGAAGTCCTCGCACACCGCCTCATGCAACATCCCGCAGCGCCCTTCCCAGCCGCATTGATCGCTGACGACCTTGTGCAGGAACAGGTTGGGCAGCTTCAGCCATTCGTCCCAATGCTCGATTTCATAGAAATCTTCCGGACGACGCACGCCCCAGTACAAATGCACCGGATGCTTGAAGCCGTTGGCCCGGCAATGTTCGATCAGGCTGTGGATCTGACCCATGCCGGTGCCGGCGGCGATCAGCACCAGCGGCCCGTCCGGCAATTCCGCGAGATGGGTGTCGCCGAACGGCAGTTCGACCCGCACCATGGAATTGCGCTGCAGTTGCTCGATCAGACTCAGGGCACTGGCTTCGCGCGCCAGTACGTGGATTTCCAGATCTCGACCGCCGTGGGGCGCCGAGGCCATGGAAAAGGCTGATTTCTCGCCGCTCTCGCGCTCGATCATCAGGTACTGACCGGCGTGATAACGCGGCGGCTTGCCGGCCGGCGCCCGCAGGCGCACGCGCCAGGTGTCGCCACCGACGTCCCGGCATTCGATGACCTGACACGACAGGCTGCGCACCGGCAGTTCTCCCAGCGCAAGCACGCCATCCCACAGCAGGATGCAGTCTTCCAGCGGCTGCGCTATGCAAGTGTAGAACTCGCCGTGGTCATGCACCTTGCCGGCCTGTTCGACCCGGCCTTCCACCAGCAGCGCTGCGCATACATGACAATTGCCGTTGCGGCAGCTTTGCGGGCATTCGTAGCCCAGGCGCCGCGCACCATCGAGAATCCGCTCTCCGGGCCGTATCTCGAGCACCGCTCCGGAGGGCTGCAGGGTTACACGCATCAATCTATTCCTAACTGATTCCAGATGGCATCGATCCGTTGGGTGACAGCGTCATCCTTGACGATGACGCGGCCCCATTCGCGAGTGGTTTCGCCCGGCCACTTGTGGGTGGCATCCAAGCCCATCTTCGAGCCGAGGCCCGACACCGGTGAAGCGAAGTCGAGGTAGTCGATCGGCGTGTTGTCGATCATCACCGTGTCGCGCTTGGGGTCCATGCGCGTGGTGATGGCCCAGATCACGTCGTTCCAGTCCCGCGCGTTGATATCGTCGTCGGTGACGATAACGAACTTGGTGTACATGAACTGTCGCAAAAACGACCAGACACCCAGCATCACGCGCTTGGCGTGGCCCGGATACGACTTCTTCATCGTCACCACGGCCATGCGGTACGAGCAGCCTTCCGGCGGCAGGTAGAAGTCGGTGATCTCCGGGAACTGCTTCTGCAGGATCGGCACGAACACTTCGTTCAGCGCCACGCCGAGAATCGCCGGCTCATCCGGCGGACGGCCGGTGTAGGTGCTGTGGTAGATCGGCTTGATCCGGTGGGTGATGCGCTCGACGGTGAACACCGGGAAGCTGTCGACTTCGTTGTAGTAGCCGGTGTGGTCGCCGTACGGGCCTTCGTCGGCCATCTCACCCGGATGGATCACACCTTCAAGGATGATTTCAGCGGTGGCCGGCACTTGCAGGTCGTTGCCGCGGCACTTCACCAGCTCTGTGCGGCTGTCGCGCAGCAGACCGGCGAAGGCGTATTCGGAGAGGCTGTCCGGCACCGGGGTGACGGCGCCGAGAATAGTCGCCGGATCCGCGCCAAGGGCCACGGACACCGGGAATGGCTGGCCCGGGTGTTTCTCGCACCACTCACGGAAATCCAGCGCACCGCCACGGTGGCTAAGCCAACGCATGATGACCTTGTTGCGGCCGATCACTTGCTGACGGTAGATGCCGAGGTTCTGCCGGTCCTTGTTCGGGCCTTTGGTGACGGTCAGGCCCCAGGTGATCAGCGGCGCCACGTCGCCCGGCCAGCAGGTCTGCACCGGCAGCATCGCCAGATCGACGTCATCGCCTTCGATGACCACTTCCTGGCACGGCGCGTCTTTGACGACTTTCGGCGCCATCGCAATGATCTTGCGGAAGATCGGCAGCTTCGACCACGCGTCCTTCAAGCCCTTCGGCGGCTCCGGTTCCTTGAGGAACGCCAGCAGCTTGCCGATCTCGCGCAGTTCGCTGACGGACTCGGCGCCCATGCCCATGGCGACCCGCTCGGGGGTGCCGAACAGGTTGCCGAGCACCGGAATGTCATAGCCGGTGGGTTTCTCGAACAGCAGCGCCGGGCCCTTGGCCCGCAGTGTGCGGTCGCACACCTCGGTCATTTCCAGCACCGGCGAGACGGGAATCTGGATGCGTTTCAACTCTCCGCGCTGCTCAAGCTGCTGCACGAAATCCCGAAGATCCTTGAATTTCATTGACGATGGCACCCTCAAAATAGGCGTACATCCTACCTGCTATGCCGGTCGCTGGCAGCCCGTCACTGCTTACTTGGCTGCATTCACCTGGCCGTTACCCGGATTTTTGCCGGCCTGCAGGCTGACAAACAGCGGTTCGAGGATCGGCGCCACGAATCGCGCGCCGACTTCCGACAGGTGATTGTCATCCTTGTACAGCGAATAGCCGTCGAGCTCGGCGCGACACAGACCGTTTTCATCGCAAAGCCGTGGCGCCGGATCGATCACCCGCACCATCGGATCCTGCGCCAGTTGGGCGAACAAGCGGCTGATGAATGCCTGACGCTTGTCATGTTCGCCGATGGTCAGGCCAACGCCATCCACCGGGTGGCCCAGCATTGCAAGGCGTGTCAGGCGATACGGCGGGCTGAACGCCTGCAATGGCACCTCCTTCACCAGCCAGACCCGATGCCCGCCCTCACGCAATTGAGCAAGCTGCGCGCGCAGACCATCGGCCAGACGTTGTTCAGCGACGGCACGGTCGTATTTGCCATCCGGCTTTCTGAGCACGTGGTCGAGATCGCCTTTGGCGTCGCCATACAGATAGAGGCTCCAACGTGCGACCAGCACCACATCGCTGATACGTTGCGCGCTCAACCGCTGCTCGACACGCCGATTGAAATGCGTGCAGGCCGCATCGGTTTCCAGCCCTTCGACCGGAATACAACCGGCAGAGCTGGCGAGGATCACACTGACGCCATGGGCTTGCGCACCGTCCTCCAGCACTGGAATGAATGCCGTAGCGTGGCTGTCGCCCCAGACCATCGCCTGGGCTGGCAGGTTTTCCACACCGTAATGGCAGAACAGTTTGTCGTCCGGTGCCTTGTCATCGGTCAGGCACGCCATCAGCTCCGGCCGCCACTCGCGGCCCTTGGCATATTGAAGCGCCTGTTCGGACAGACGCGACGGCAAGCCATCGGTCCAGCGCAGGGCTTGCCCGGCCAGTCCGAGCACCAGGATGCCGCAGAAACCGGCCAGCAGAACCTGTCGACGCCCGGCCAGCAGGCGACGCTCGCGGAACGGTGTTTCAACGAACTTCCATGACAGATAACCCAGCACCAGCGTCAGCAGGATCAACCCTGCGATGTCCGGCACACCCGGCTCCTCGACGCTGGCATAACTGGAAAACACAAACACCGGCCAGTGCCACAAGTACCAGGAATAGGAAATCAGGCCGAGGCCGACCATCACCCGACTGCTCAAGAATTGACCGATCAGCGTCTCTCGATGACCGTTGGCGAGGATCAGCGCCACCACGCCCAGCACCGGCAGCAGCGCGGCGACACCGGGAAATGGCGTGCGTTTGTCGTACCCGAAGACGGCCAGCAGGATCAGCGCCATACCCAGCAGGCTCAGCCACTGCGCAGCCATCGGTTTGAGACGCCATGAATGCCGGGGCGCGACGGCAAGCATCGCACCGGCCAGCAACTCCCACGCCCGCATCGGCAACAGGAAGAACGCCTTCTCCGGATAATGCTGGACCGCCCACACACTCAGCCCGAACGACAGCAGCAATACGCCGAACAGTGCCAGCCGCCAGTGTTTCAGTCGGCTCGACAACAGCGTCAGCAACAGCGGGAAAAGGATGTAGAACTGCTCTTCCACCGCCAGCGACCAGGTGTGCAGCAGCGGCTTGAGATCCGACGCGACGTCGAAATAGCCGTCCTGACGCATGAACAGAATGTTCGAGACGAAGGTCACCTGGTAACGCACCGAGCGCCCGAGTTCCTCGTAGTCCTTGGGCGCCAGCAGGAACCAGCCCACCGCCAGCACCGCGACGATCATCGCAAACAGCGCCGGCAGGATCCGCCGGGCACGCCGGGCCCAGAACTCGACGAAGCTGAAACGCCCAGCCTGGCGCTGGTTCCAGATGATCGAGGTGATCAGGTAGCCGGAAATCACAAAAAACACGTCCACACCGACAAATCCGCCGGTGAATCCCGGGACGCCAAAGTGGAACAGCACCACGGCAATCACTGCGACTGCGCGCAAGCCGTCGATATCCCTTCGATAAGCGAGAGTGCTCATAAATCCTTGATGCCAATCAGATGGTTGTTTTTTGTACAGCCTCGGGGGCTGATTGTTGTTTTGCCAACACACTGACCTTACCAGATCGCGAACCTCCCATAGCCAGGACAAAAAACAGGCAAAAAAAAGGCGTCCCCTGGGGACGCCTTTTTCCGGACTCTACCGACGATGTTACTTGCGCTTCATCGAAAGGAAGAATTCGTCGTTGGTCTTGGTCGTTTTCAGCTTGTCGACCAGGAACTCGATGGCCGCCACTTCGTCCATCGGATGCAGCAGCTTGCGCAGGATCCACATACGCTGCAGTTCGTCGTCGGCGGTCAGCAACTCTTCACGGCGAGTGCCGGACTTGTTGATATTGATGGCCGGGAATACACGTTTCTCGGCGATGCGACGGTCCAGAGGCAGTTCCATGTTGCCGGTACCCTTGAACTCTTCGTAGATCACTTCGTCCATCTTCGAGCCGGTTTCAACCAGCGCGGTGGCGATAATGGTCAGCGAGCCGCCTTCTTCGATGTTACGCGCAGCACCGAAGAAACGCTTCGGCTTCTCCAGGGCGTGGGCATCGACACCACCGGTCAGCACCTTGCCGGAGCTCGGGATCACGGTGTTGTAGGCACGGGCCAGACGGGTGATGGAGTCGAGCAGGATCACCACGTCCTTCTTGTGTTCGACCAGGCGCTTGGCCTTCTCGATCACCATTTCAGCAACCTGCACGTGACGGGTCGGCGGCTCGTCGAAGGTCGAGGCAACCACTTCGCCGCGCACGGTGCGCTGCATTTCGGTCACTTCTTCCGGACGTTCGTCGATCAACAGCACGATCAGGTGAACTTCAGGGTTGTTACGGGCGATGTTCGCTGCAATGTTCTGCAGCATGATCGTTTTACCGGCTTTCGGCGGAGCAACGATCAGACCACGCTGGCCTTTGCCGATCGGGGCGCACAGGTCGATCACTCGACCGGTCAGGTCTTCGGTGGAACCGTTACCGGCTTCCATCTTCATGCGCACGTTCGGGAACAGCGGGGTCAGGTTCTCGAAGAGAATCTTGTTCTTCGCGTTCTCAGGACGATCGAAGTTGATCGTGTCGACCTTGAGCAGGGCGAAATAACGCTCGCCTTCCTTCGGCGGCCGGATCTTGCCAACGATGGTGTCACCGGTGCGCAGGTTGAAACGGCGGATCTGGCTCGGCGAGACGTAGATGTCGTCAGGGCCGGCGAGGTAGGAAGCGTCAGCGGAGCGCAGGAAGCCGAAGCCGTCCTGGAGAATCTCCAGCACGCCATCACCGGAGATTTCCTCACCGCTTTTAGCGTGCTTTTTCAGCAGGGAGAAAATCACGTCCTGCTTGCGCGAACGGGCCATATTTTCTATGCCCATCTGTTCGGCCAATTCGAGCAGTTCGGTAATCGGCTTTTGCTTGAGTTCAGTCAGATTCATATAGGAATGACGTAATCATTTATGGAGGGGGGGAAATTAAGCTTTTGGCTTAATGAGGCCGCGCCGCGGAGAAGGCGACAGGATCGCGTACTTGTTCGAAAAGGAGTGCGTCGGCGACGGCTAGCAGGGGGCAGTGGAGAAACCAGTGCGGGGCCGAATGTATCACCTGAGTTTCGGAGCGTCTAGCCCTGAATACGCAAAAAGCCCCGCGATTTGCGGGGCTTTTTGAGGACGGTCTTTACCGCGACGCTTAGATGTTGGCGTCGAGGAAAGCAGCCAGTTGCGACTTCGACAGAGCGCCGACCTTGGTCGCTTCCACGTTGCCGTTCTTGAACAGCATCAGGGTCGGGATACCACGTACGCCGTGCTTGGCCGGGGTTTCCTGGTTCTCGTCGATGTTCAGTTTGGCAACGGTCAGCTTGCCTTTGTAAGTCTCTGCAATCTCGTCCAGAACCGGAGCGATCATTTTGCAAGGGCCGCACCATTCAGCCCAGTAGTCGACCAGGACAGCGCCTTCGGCCTTGAGTACGTCGGCTTCGAAGCTAGCGTCGCTAACGTGTTTGATCAGATCGCTGCTCATGGAATTCTCCAGGTTGTAAGCAAAAAAACGTGGCCCATCATAGCCGCCCTTCCCTTGTTCAGGAAGCCGCAGATGATTGAGTCTTGCTATGGCACTCGATGAGTTTGGGTATAGCTCAAGTCACGCGCCGGCGGGGGCGATGAAGGAAATTCCGGTGCGTAGCGCCGCGTTGCGCACGTGCTCCTGCATGGCTTTCTGCGCTGCAGCGGAGGCCCGGCGCGCCAGCGCGCGGAGGATCTTGCGGTGTTCCTGCCAGGTTTCCATGGCCCGTTCGGCGCGGATGAACGGTAGCTTCTGGCTCTCCAGAAAAATGTCGGCGCTGGCGGTGAGGATGCTCAGCATCGCCTGATTGCCGCTGGCCCGCAGGATCCGCTGGTGGAATTCGAAGTCCAGTTTCACCGCCGCCTCGAAGTCGCCAGCGCGCAACTGTTCGCGCATGGCGGCGACGTTGTCTTCCAGCTCGTCCAGATCGAACGTGCTCAGCGTCACCGCCGCCAACCCGGCCGCAAAACCTTCCAGCGCATAGCGCAACTGGAAGATCTCCAGCGGCGAGGCCTGGGCTGCGAACG
This sequence comes from Pseudomonas sp. GW821-FHT09C09, assembly GCF_059418105.1. NCBI lineage: Bacteria > Pseudomonadati > Pseudomonadota > Gammaproteobacteria > Pseudomonadales > Pseudomonadaceae > Pseudomonas > Pseudomonas sp. GW821-FHT09C09. The sequence continues at coordinate 405,126 of NZ_JBWKPF010000003.1, read as the reverse complement.
GCCAGGCCGGCGTGCCCTCCCCGCGCGACAACTCCACCGGCGACTGCACGAACACGCCCTTGCCCGGCTGGATGCTGACGACGCCCAGCGCACTCAAGGACGACAACGCTTCGCGCAACGACGCCCGGCTGACACCCAGCTGCACCGCCAGATCCCGTTGCGAGGGCAGCGCATCGCCGGGGCCGAAGCCCTGCTCGGTGATCAGTTTACGGATCGCTTGCAGCGCCACTTCGGGTACGGCGCGGGAGATCGAGTTCATGGTTTTCCAGACGGACCAGGCCAAGGTGCGGCCAGTTGTAAAGCTATTCGAGGCATCAGGCAAGTCGTGCCCCAGCGGGGTTCGACGGCGCGCATCGATGCGCTATCGCAGTGCGAAACCCGACCTGACTGTTCAGACCAGTAAGACCGAACAAACCCGCTAAACCCGTGGCTTTGCGGGGCCAGACCGCTGGTTTGGCACGGCCCGTGCTCTGTCCGATCGCAGATTTCACTTCCCGCCGATCCGGAGATTGTCCATGACGAAGCGTTACAGCGCCCTCCTCGCCGCCCTGTTTGCCGGTCTGATGCTGAGCCAGGCCCCCGCCCATGCCGACGGTCTGGACGACGTGGTCAAACGCGGCACCCTGAAAGTCGCCGTGCCTCAGGACTTCCCGCCCTTCGGCTCGGTCGGCCCGGACATGAAGCCGCGCGGCCTCGATATCGATACCGCGAAACTGCTGGCCGAGCAGCTCAAGGTCAAACTCGAACTGACCCCGGTCAACAGCACCAACCGCATCCCGTTCCTCACCACCGGCAAGGTCGATCTGGTGATTTCCAGCCTCGGCAAAAACCCCGAACGCGAGAAGGTCATCGATTTCTCCCGCGCCTACGCGCCGTTCTACCTCGCCGTGTTCGGCCCGCCGGATGCAGCCGTCAGCACCCTGGACGACCTCAAGGGCAAGACCATCAGCGTCACCCGGGGCGCCATCGAAGACATCGAGCTGACCAAGGTCGCTCCTGAAGGCGTGACCATCAAGCGCTTCGAAGACAACAACTCGACCATCGCCGCCTACCTCGCAGGCCAGGTCGACCTGATCGCCAGCGGCAACGTGGTGATGGTCGCAATCAGCGAAAAGAGCCCGAAGCGCGTGCCGGCGCTGAAGGTGAAGCTCAAGGATTCGCCGGTCTACGTCGGCGTGAACAAGAACGAGCCGGCGCTGCTGGGCAAGGTCAACGAAATCCTGGCCAGCGCCAAGGCTGACGGCGCGCTGGAAAAGAACGCGCAGACCTGGCTCAAAGAGCCGCTGCCGGCCGACCTCTGACCGGCGACGCGGGAGACTTTCATGGCCTATCAGTTCGATTTTTTGCCGGTGGTGGAAAACACCGACCTGCTGTTGCGCGGGGCGCTGTTCACCCTTGAGCTGACGGCCATTGGCGCGCTGTTTGGCGTAGGCGTGGGCATCGTCGGGGCGCTGGTACGGGCGTGGAATATCCGCCCGTTCTCGGCGATTTTCGGCGTGTATGTGGAGCTGATCCGCAACACGCCGTTCCTGGTGCAACTGTTCTTCATCTTCTTCGGCCTGCCGTCCCTCGGCGTGCAGATTTCCGAGTGGCAGGCCGCAGTGCTGGCGATGGTGATCAATCTCGGCGCGTACTCGACCGAGATCATCCGCGCCGGCATCCAGGCGATTCCGCGCGGGCAACTGGAAGCAGCGGCCGCGCTGGCGATGAGCCGTTTCGAAGCGTTCCGCCACGTGGTGCTGCTACCGGCACTGGGCAAGGTCTGGCCGGCCCTGAGCAGCCAGATCATCATCGTCATGCTCGGCTCAGCGGTGTGTTCGCAGATTGCCACCGAGGAGTTGAGCTTCGCCGCCAACTTCATTCAGTCGCGCAACTTCCGCGCCTTTGAAACCTACGCCCTGACCACCCTCATTTATCTGTGCATGGCGCTGCTGATTCGTCAGCTGCTGAACTGGCTCGGCCGGCGCTACCTGTCGAAAAGCAGCGCAAGGAGCAGCCGATGAGCGACTTCACGTTCTGGGACATCCTGCGCAACCTGCTCACCGGCCTGCAGTGGACGCTGGCGCTGTCATTGGTGGCGTTCATCGGCGGCGGGATCGTCGGGTTGCTGATCCTGATCATGCGCATCTCGAAAAACCCGCTACCCAGCAGCATCGCCCGCACCTGGATCGAACTGTTCCAGGGCACGCCGCTGTTGATGCAGCTGTTTCTGGTGTTTTTCGGCGTGGCGCTGGCCGGGGTCGAGATTTCGCCGTGGATGGCGGCGGCGATTGCTCTGACGCTGTTTACCAGCGCCTATCTGGCGGAGATCTGGCGCGGTTGCGTCGAGGCGATTCCCAATGGCCAGTGGGAGGCTTCGTCGAGCCTGGCGCTCAATCCGCTGGAGCAACTGCGCTACGTGATCCTGCCGCAAGCGCTGCGCATCGCCGTGGCGCCGACCGTGGGCTTCTCGGTGCAGGTGGTCAAAGGCACCGCCGTGACCTCGATCATCGGCTTCACCGAATTGACCAAGACCGGCGGCATGCTCGCCAACGCCACCTTCGAACCGTTCATGGTCTACGGCCTCGTTGCCGCCGGCTACTTCCTGCTCTGCTACCCCCTGTCCCTCAGTGCGCGCTACCTGGAAAGGAGACTGCATGCCTCTGCTTAGAATTTCCGCCCTGCATAAATACTACGGCGATCACCACGTACTCAAAGGCATCGACCTGAGCGTCGAGGAAGGTCAGGTGGTGGCGATCATCGGCCGCAGCGGCTCGGGCAAATCCACCCTGCTGCGCACCCTCAATGGCCTTGAGTCGATCAACGACGGCGTGATCGAAGTCGACGGCGAATACCTCGACGCCGCCCGCGCCGACCTGCGCAGCCTGCGGCAGAAAGTCGGGATGGTATTTCAGCAGTTCAACCTGTTCCCGCACCTGACGGTGGGCGAAAACGTGATGCTCGCGCCGCAAGTGGTGCAGAAAGTGCCCAAGGCCAGGGCGCAAGAACTGGCGCGGCAGATGCTGGAGCGCGTCGGCCTGGGTGAAAAATTCGATGCGTTCCCGGATCGGCTTTCCGGGGGCCAGCAACAGCGCGTGGCGATTGCCCGGGCGCTGGCAATGTCGCCCAAGGTGCTGCTGTGCGACGAGATCACCTCGGCGCTGGACCCGGAACTGGTCAACGAAGTGCTCAGCGTGGTCCGCCAGCTCGCGAAGGAAGGCATGACCCTGATCATGGTCACCCACGAAATGCGCTTCGCCCGGGAGGTCGGGGACAAACTGGTGTTCATGCATCAGGGCAAGGTGCATGAGGTGGGCGACCCGAAGGTGCTGTTTGCCGATCCGCAGACGCCGGAGCTGGCGAACTTCATCGGAACCGCAGAAGCCACAGGCTGAAAGCAGGCCATCAGTGCGCTAAATCAAGGGTTTGAACCATGCGCGTTGGCGGCAGCCTTTGATCGTGGCACGATGTCAGGGTTATCGACCGAGACCCCCAGACCATGCCGCAATCCCAAGCCAAGAATCTGTCCCTGATCGCCGCGATCGACCTGGGCTCCAACAGCTTCCACATGGTCGTGGCCAAGGCCCAGAACGGCGAAATCCGTATTCTCGAACGTCTCGGGGAGAAGGTTCAGCTGGCCGCCGGCATCGACGATGAGCGCCATCTCAACGAAGAATCCATGCAGCGCGGGCTCGATTGCCTGAAGCGTTTTGCCCAACTGATCAACGGTATGCCTCTGGGCGCCGTGCGGATCGTCGGCACCAACGCCCTGCGCGAAGCGCGCAACCGCCTGGAGTTCATCCACCGCGCCGAAGAAATTCTCGGCCACCCGGTGGAAGTCATCTCCGGCCGTGAAGAGGCGCGCCTGATCTACCTCGGCGTGTCCCACACCCTCGCCGATACCCCGGGCAAACGCCTGGTCGCCGACATCGGCGGCGGCAGTACCGAATTCATCATCGGCCAGCGCTTCGAACCGTTGTTGCGTGAAAGCCTGCAAATGGGCTGCGTGAGTTTCACCCAGCGCTATTTCAAGGACGGCAAGATCACCCCGGCCCGCTACGCCCAGGCCTACACGGCGGCGCGGCTGGAAATCATGAGCATCGAACACGCCCTGCATCGCCTGACCTGGGATGAAGCCATCGGCTCCTCGGGCACCATCCGTGCCATCGGCCTGGCACTGAAGGCCGGCGGACACGGCACCGGCGAAGTGAACGCCGAAGGCCTGGCGTGGCTCAAGCGTCGCCTGTTCAAACTCGGCGACGTCGACAAGATCGACTTCGAAGGCATCAAGCCTGACCGTCGTGCGATCTTCCCGGCCGGTCTGGCGATCCTCGAAGCGATCTTCGACGCCCTCGAACTGCAACGCATGGATCACTGCGAAGGTGCGCTGCGTGAAGGTGTGCTCTACGACCTGCTCGGCCGCCATCATCACGAAGACGTGCGCGAACGCACCCTGACCTCGCTGATGGAGCGCTACCACGTCGACCTGGAACAGGCCGCACGGGTCGAACGCAAAGCCCTGCACGCCTTCGACCAGGTGGCCGTGGACTGGCAGCTGGACGACGGCATCTGGCGCGAACTGCTGGGCTGGGCGGCGAAAGTGCACGAAGTCGGGCTCGACATCGCTCACTACCACTACCACAAGCATGGCGCCTACCTGATCGAGCACTCGGACCTCGCCGGGTTCTCCCGCGAAGACCAGCAAATGCTCGCCTTGCTGGTGCGCGGCCACCGCCGCAACATTCCCAAGGACAAGTTCGCCGAGTTCGGCGAGGACGGCGACAAGCTGATCCGCCTGTGTGTGCTGCTGCGCTTCGCGATCCTGTTCCACCACATTCGCGGCACCCAGACCATGCCGCAGGTCGCGTTGCACGCCAATGGCGACAACCTCGACGTGGAATTCCCGGAGAACTGGCTGGATGAAAACCAGCTGACCCAGGCGGATTTCGCGCTTGAGGCCGAGTGGCTGACGCGGGTGGGCGTTGTCCTGACCGTGCACTGAGTCAAAGGCAGGCACAAAAAAGGCGATCCGGATGGATCGCCTTTTTTTATTGCCTTGAGACCTGCGGTCAGCTGCTCACCGGCAGAATCGGGCTGCCCAACCGCTCCAGCAGCGTCGCCTGCGCACTGCGCGGGTTCTGGTTGCCGGTCGGCGTGTTGCGGATGTAGCGGCCGTCCGACTGCAGGCTCCAGCTGTGGGTGTTGTCGGTCAGGTACAGCTCCAGCTCTTTCTTGACCCGGGTCAGCAGCTTCTTGCCTTCCACCGGGAAGCAAGTCTCGACGCGCTTGTCGAGGTTGCGCTCCATCCAGTCGGCGCTGGAGAGGAACATCTGCTCCTCGCCACCGTTGAGGAAGTAGAACACCCGGGTGTGTTCAAGGAAGCGACCGATGATCGAGCGCACGTGAATGTTGTGCGAAACCCCGGCGATGCCTGGACGCAGGCAGCACATGCCGCGCACCACCAGGTCGATGCGCACGCCGGACTGGCTGGCCTTGTACAGCGCGCGGATGATCTTCGGATCGGTCAGCGAGTTGAACTTGGCGATGATGTGCGCCGGTTTGCCGTCGAGCGCGAATTGCGTCTCGCGGGTGATCATGTCGAGCATGCCCTTCTTCAGGGTGAACGGCGCGTGCAGCAGCTTCTTCATGCGCAGCGTCTTGCCCATGCCGATCAACTGGCTGAACAGTTTGCCGACGTCTTCGCACAAGGCGTCGTCGGAGGTCAGCAGGCTGTAGTCGGTGTACAGACGGGCGTTGCCGGCGTGGTAGTTACCGGTGCCGAGGTGCGCGTAACGCACGATCTCGCCGGCCTCGCGACGCAGGATCAGCATCATCTTGGCGTGGGTCTTGAAGCCGACCACGCCGTAGATCACCACCGCACCGGCCGCCTGCAGTCGGCTGGCCAGTTGCAGGTTGGATTCTTCGTCGAAGCGCGCCCGCAGCTCGATGACCGCCGTCACTTCCTTGCCGTTACGCGCGGCGTCCACCAGCGCATCGACGATTTCCGAGTTGGCGCCGGAGCGGTACAGGGTCTGGCGCACGGCCAGAACGTGCGGGTCTTTCGCGGCCTGACGCAGCAGGTCGACCACCGGGGTGAACGACTCGAACGGGTGCAGCAGCAGGATGTCCTGTTTGCTGACGACGCTGAAAATGTTCTCGCTGTTCTGCAGCAGTTTCGGGATCTGCGGGGTGAACGGCGTGTATTGCAGCTCCGGATGACTGTCCAGACCGGTGATGCTGAACAGACGCGTCAGGTTGACCGGGCCGTTGACCTGATACAGCTCGGTCTCGCTCAGGTTGAACTGCTTGAGCAGGTAGTCCGACAGGTGTTTCGGGCAGGTGTCGGCGACTTCCAGACGCACGGCGTCACCGTAACGACGGGAGAACAACTCGCCACGCAGGGCGCGGGCCAGGTCTTCGACGTCTTCGGAGTCGAGCGCAAGGTCGGCGTTCCGGGTCAGGCGGAACTGGTAGCAGCCCTTTACCTTCATGCCCTGGAACAGGTCATCGGCGTGAGCGTGGATCATTGACGACAGGAACACATAGTTGTCGCCAGGGCCGCCGACTTCTTCCGGCACCTTGATGATCCGCGGCAGCAGACGCGGCGCCGGGATGATCGCCAGACCGGAGTCGCGACCAAAGGCGTCGATGCCTTCGAGCTCGACGATGAAGTTCAGGCTCTTGTTCACCAGCAACGGAAACGGGTGCGTCGGGTCGAGGCCGATCGGGGTGATGATCGGCGCGATCTCGTCGCGGAAGTAACGGCGCACCCAGGTCTTGAGCTTGGTGGTCCAGTAACGGCGACGGATGAAGCGCACCTGATGCTTTTCCAGCTCCGGCAGCAGGATGTCGTTGAGGATCGCGTACTGGCGGTCTACGTGACCGTGCACCAGCTCGCTGATGCGGGCCAGGGCCTGATGCGGTTGCAGGCCGTCGGCGCCGGCCTGTTCACGGGCGAAGGTGATCTGCTTCTTGAGGCCGGCGACGCGGATCTCGAAGAATTCGTCGAGGTTGCTGGAGAAGATCAGCAGGAACTTCAGCCGCTCCAGCAACGGGTAGGACTCGTCCAGCGCCTGTTCCAGCACGCGGATGTTGAACTGCAGTTGCGACAATTCCCGGTGGATATACAGGCTGCTGTCATCCAGGCCGGGAATCGCGATCGCCGGGGCCGCCGCAGCGGGCTCTGCCGCCTGCGCGGGTGGCGCAGGCTCCAGTTCCGGCGGGGTTTCGGTAATCTGCTCGACCACGGGTTGAGCTTCTTTTACGGCAACTTCAGTGAGTCCTTCGGTATTCATCGAATGTTCCTGGGAGGGCTATTTCTGCTCTCGTAACAATTGAGCGGCACGGACAGCAAAGTAAGTCAGGATGCCATCAGCGCCGGCACGTTTAAAGGCGGTCAGGGATTCGAGGATCACGCCTTCGCTCAACCAGCCATTCTGGATCGCCGCCATGTGCATGGCGTATTCGCCGCTAACCTGATAGACGAACGTCGGCACTTTGAAGGCATCTTTTACCCGGAACAAAATATCCAGGTAAGGCATGCCGGGTTTGACCATGACCATGTCCGCGCCTTCAGACAAGTCCGCGCCCACTTCGTGCAACGCTTCGTCGCTATTGGCCGGGTCCATCTGGTAGGAAGCCTTGTTCGCCTTGCCCAGGTTCGCGGCCGAACCTACGGCATCGCGGAACGGGCCGTAATAGGCACTGGCGTACTTGGCCGAGTAGGCCATGATCCGCACGTTGACGTGACCGGCCAGCTCCAGCGCCTCGCGAATCGCCTGGATGCGACCGTCCATCATGTCCGACGGGGCCACCACCTGGGCGCCGGCGGCGGCATGGGACAAGGCCTGCTTGACCAGCGCATCGACGGTGATGTCGTTCTGTACGTAGCCTTCTTCGTCGAGAATGCCGTCCTGACCGTGAGTGGTGAACGGATCGAGGGCGACATCGGTGATCACCCCCAGCTCCGGGAAGCGGTCACGCAGAGCGCGGGTGGCGCGCTGGGCGATACCTTCGGGATTCCAGGCTTCGGCGGCATCGAGGGATTTGAGTTCAGGTGGCGTGACCGGAAACAGCGCCAGCGCCGGAATCCCCAGCTCGACCCATTTCGCCGCTTCTTCAAGCAGCAGGTCGATGGTCAGGCGCTCGACACCGGGCATCGAAGCCACGGCTTCGCGACGGTTTTCACCGTCGAGCACGAACACCGGCAGGATCAGGTCATCGACCGTCAGCACGTTCTCACGCACCAGCCGCCGGGAAAAATCATCACGGCGATTGCGACGCAGGCGGGTGGCGGGGAACAGGCGGTTGGCTGGGGTAAAGCTCACGGCAGACTCCTGAGCCCGCGCAGACGGGCGAGTGTGGCAGTTATAAGCGGCCATTATGACGGTCGTATTACAGTTATGTGCACCCCTGTGACATGTAGCCGCAATCCATTGTCGTTGTAGGAAATGTTAACGTCGAGACACATTTCGACACTTTCCTGAATGTGTCCGAAGGGTTAGGCTGCGCGTTCATTTCGCCAGCACCCAGACAATGCTCCAACAATTTCTGCATGACTTCGGCTACTTTGCCCTGTTTCTCGGCACGTTCTTCGAAGGCGAAACCATCCTGGTGCTCGCGGGCTTCCTCGCGTTCCGTGGTTACATGGACATCAACCTGGTGGTGGTCGTGGCGTTCTTCGGCAGCTATGCCGGCGATCAGCTGTGGTACTTCCTGGGCCGCAAGCACGGGCGCAAGTTGCTGGCGCGCAAACCGCGCTGGCAAATGATGGGCGACCGCGCGCTGGAGCATATCCGCAAGCACCCGGACATCTGGGTCCTGAGCTTCCGCTTCGTTTACGGCCTGCGCACGGTGATGCCGGTGGCGATCGGCCTGTCGGGCTACCCGCCGGGACGCTATCTGCTGTTGAACGGCATTGGTGCGGCGATCTGGGCCGCCGCCCTGGCCGCGGCCGCGTACCACTTCGGTGCGGTGCTCGAAGGCATGCTGGGCAGCATCAAGAAATATGAGTTGTGGGTACTCGGCGCGCTGCTGGTGCTGGGCGTCGGCCTGTGGCTGCGCCGCCGGTTCAAGAATGCCCGGCTGGCCAAGAAGGTCTACGAGGACGAGCAGGCCGAGCAACTGGCCAAGGCTGAACGGCATAAAGCCGAACAGGCCAAATCCGCCGAACCTAAGACGCCAGCCGAGTAAACCGCTGGCGGCAGTAATACAGCCCGATGCCACTGAGCAGGCTATAACCGAGCAGGCCGGCCCAGACCTCGGGGCTGGCCGGCCATAGCCCGACCTGCGGCGCCAGCCACACCAGCGGCAGATTCGCCGCCAGCCGCAGCAACTCCAGCCTCAACGCCCACGGGCGATTCTCCAGGGCCACGCCCAACACGAACAAACCGAACGCCACCGCGCCCCAGCCCAGTACCAGAGCGCCGGTCGACAGGCTACGCTCCAGATTCATCAGGTAACTGCCCAGCGCCACATACACGCCGAATTGCAGCAGCACGTACCACTGCTGTCGGACGCCCAGCGGCACTTCGAATTTGCGGAACCGGCTCAGGTCCGGCTTGTGCATCGGGTACTTCGCCGCCACGTCCGCCGGGCGCCATCCGGTGCGCATGAACCAGATCCGCAGCTTGTCCCGTTTGCTCCCTGCACGCCGCGCGTCATCCCACAGCTGCGCGTAAAACTGCACGTTGGCCCACAACGGATTCCAGCTCGCCAGCGGCGTGGTCACGCCGAAAATCACCGGTTCGTTGTCGTCCTCTTCCTGGAACGAGCCGAACAGACGATCCCAAATAATGAACACCCCGCCGTAGTTGCGATCCATGTAGAGAGCGTTCTGTGCATGGTGAGCCCGATGATTGGACGGCGTGACGAAGCACCATTCGAACCAGCCGAGCTTGGGAATGTGCTTTGTATGCACCCAGAACTGATACAGCAGATTCATCGCCGCGACACTGACAAACACCAGCAGCGGCACACCGAGCACGGCCATCGGCAGGTAAAAGATCCAGCCCAGCAGAAACCCGGTGCTGGTCTGGCGCAAGGCGGTGGACAGGTTGTAGTCCTCGCTCTGGTGATGCACCGAATGCGCCGCCCAGAGAATGTTCCGCTCGTGCCCCATGCGGTGCAGCCAGTAGTAGCAGAAGTCGTAGAGGACAAAAGCGAAGACCCACGTCCAGACGCTGTCCGCCGACAGCCTGAGCAGCGCCAGATGCTCCAGGGCAAACCCGTAGGTCACCACCCCCACGCCTTTGGTCAGCAGGCCGGTGGTGGTCGACAACACCCCGGTGCTGATGCTGTTCACCGCATCGGCCAGGCGATAATTGCTCACCCCGCGCCAACGGTCGGCGATCAACTCGGCCGCGATCAATACGAAGAAAAACGGCACCGCATACAGAATGAAGTTCATGACGCGCCCTGATCGAGATCCGTGTGCACAGATCCTAGGTGTAGCCACGGCCTGGCCCTATGGCAACGAACGACAAATTAGTGGACATTTAGCGCCATGAATCTGGAGAGAAACCCATGAGCAAAAAAGTTGCAGTGATCCTGTCCGGTTGCGGCGTGTACGACGGCGCCGAGATCCACGAAAGTGTCATCACCCTGTTGCGCCTCGATCAACGCGGCGCCCAGGTGCAGTGTTTCGCCCCGGACATCGCGCAATTGCATGTGATCAACCACCTCACCGGCAAGGAAATGCCCGAGTCGCGCAACGTGCTGGTGGAGTCGGCGCGCATCGCCCGGGGCAACGTCAAGGATGTCCGTGAAGCCGATGTCGATGATTTCGATGCGCTGATCGTGCCCGGCGGTTTTGGTGCAGCGAAGAACCTGTCGAACTTCGCCGTCGACGGCGCTGGCTGCTGCGTTCAGCCGGACGTACTGGCGCTGACCGAGGCGTTTGCCGAAGCGGGCAAACCGGTGGGCCTGATGTGCATTTCGCCGGCACTGGCCGCCAAGATCTACGGCCCGGGCGTGACCTGCACCATCGGCAATGACGCGGAGACGGCCAAGGCCATCGGCAAGATGGGCGCCACCCACGAAGACTGCGCGGTGACCGACATCATCGAAGACAAGGCACGCAAACTCGTGACCACCCCCGCCTACATGCTGGCGCAGTCAATCAGTGAAGCGGCTTCGGGGATCAACAAGCTGGTGGATCGCGTGCTTGAGCTGACCCACGAAAACGACGCCTGATCTCTCGGTCGAACACAAAACCAATGTGGGAGCGGGCTTGCTCGCGAAAACGTCAGGTCAGACAACTATTCGTTGAATGACACAACGCGTTCGCGAGCAAGCCCGCTCCCACAAGGGATTTATGTAATGTTCAGGGTTTGCGGGTGAGCCTGGTGAGGATCCGGTCCAGAGCATTGGCGAACGCCTGCTTCTCCCGGTCACCGAACGGCGCCGGGCCGCCGCTAACCTGGCCCTGCTCGCGCAGATCGGTGAACAGGTTGCGCGTCGCCAGCCGTTCACCCATGTTCTGCGCGTCGAACTCCTTGCCTCGCGGGTCCAGTGCTGCAACGCCCTTCTTCACCAGCCGGTCGGCCAGCGGGATATCGCTGCAGATCACCAGTTCGCCCGGCACCGCGTGTTCCACCAGATAATCATCCGCCGCATCCGGGCCGCTCGGCACCACGATCAGCTTGACGATCGCCAGTGCCGGTTTGCTTTGCGGCTGCCCCGCCACCAGCACCACCTCGAAGCGGCGCTTGAGGGCGAACTTGACCACCAACTCCTTGGCCATCTTCGGGCAGGCGTCGGCATCGATCCATACGCGCATCATCTCAGGCCGCCACTCGGCGCTTTTCCGCCACCCGGCTGCGGCCGTACAGCACGATAATCGCCGCTATCGCCACGGCCTGCGCCGCCAGCGAGTAGGCGTCGGCATGAATCCCCAGCCATTCGAAATCGAAGAACGCCACCGGCCGCGTGCCGAAGATCCCGGCCTCCTGCAACGCCTTCACACCATGACCGGCAAACACCACCGACAGCGCGCACAGCAGCCCCGCGTTGATGCTGAAGAACAGCGCCAGCGGCAGTTTCGCCGAGCCGCGCAGGATCACCCACGCCAGACCGAACAGCAGCACCAGCGCCGTCGCACCACCGGCCAGTACCGCGTTGTGTCCGGCAGGCCCGGCCTGCAGCCAAAGGGTTTCGTAGAACAGGATCACTTCGAATAGCTCGCGGTACACCGAGAAGAACGCCAGGATCGCGAAGCCGAAACGCCCGCCACCACCGACCAGGCTCTGCTTGATGTAATCCTGCCAGGCCGCCGCGTGGCGACGGTCGTGCATCCACACCCCGAGCCACAGCACCATGACACTGGCGAACAGCGCCGTGGCGCCTTCCAGCAGTTCGCGTTGGGAACCGCTGACATCGATCACGTACGCCGCCAGCGCCCAGGTACCGAGACCGGCCAACAGCGCCAGGCCCCAGCCGACATTGACGCTACGCACCGCCGATTGCTGGCCGGTATTGCGCAGGAACGCGAGGATCGCCGCCAGCACCAGAATCGCTTCCAGGCCTTCGCGCAGCAGAATCAGCAGCCCGGAGATGTAGCTCAGCGACCAGCTCAGACCGTCGCTGCCCAGCAAATCGGCGGACTCCTTGAGCTTGGCCTTGGCCGCGTCGAGACGCTGCTCGGCCTGCTCCGCCGACAAGCCGTCCTGCAGCGATTGCCGGTAGGCCATCAGGGATTTTTCGGTGTCCTTGCGCACATTGGCGTCGACGTTATCCAGCGAACTTTCAACCAGTTCGAAGCCTTCCAGATAGGCGGCGACGGACAAGTCATACGCCTGATCACGCTCGCCGGCGCGGTAGGCGGCAAGGCTCTTGTCCAGAGTCGCGGCGGTGTAGTCGAGCAACTGCGCCGGGCCACGCTTGACCTGCGGTGGTTGTGCCCGTTGTGCGCGGAAAGTCGCGGCGGCGGCCGGGCCTTCGGCGGCCTGCACTTCGGCCGGCGTCTGACGGGCGAGGTCGGCGATGTTGTAGGTCTTTTCGGATTTGGCCGTGGCCGGGTCGGCACTGAACTGGGCGATGTAGGTCGCCAGGTCCCAGCGCTGACGGTCGTCCAGTTGATCGGCGAAGGCCGGCATGTCGGTGCCTTCGACGCCCTGGCCGAGGGTGTTGTAGATCGCGTAGAGGCTCAGATGATCCAGACGCCTGGCATCACGCAGGTTGGCCGGTGCGGGCTCCATACCGACACCCGCAGGGCCATCGCCGGCGCCGTTGGCGCCATGACACACCGAACAGTGCTGGGTATAGAGCGGCGCACCACGGGTCGGGTCCGGGGTGATGATCGGCGCCTGGCTGACCTCATAGGCCACCGCCAGTTTCGCCCCCAGTTGCCGGGCCTGACGGGCGACGTCCGCGCCGTCCTGCTTCGCGGTGATGGCAGCCAGCAGGGCGTCGATGCCCTGCTCGAGGCCGGCCTTCTCCTGTTTGGCCGGCATGCCGGCAATCAAGCCTTGCAGCGCCCGGGTGAACTCCAGTTGTTCACGGTATTCGGCATCGTCGATGACCTTGCCTGCCTCTACCGTTGGCGGGTAATCGGCGCTGATGTAATCGAGCAGGTGCAGCGCTTGCGGCGCGCCTTCCACGGTATCGGCCAGCAGATTGAAGCTGCTCAGGGCAAACAACGGGAACACCAGCCAGGCCAGGAATCGGGACGAGGCAGTCATGAAGGGGTCTCAATTGGAAATGCGAAGTAACACATTGTTCACGTCGGGGGAGCCCGACTCAAGCTTTCTCATTGGACGCACCGGAATTATGCGCATTGTGCTGCAGCACATAGCCATCACTCGCCTCTATACTGCGTCGCCTTTCGCCCCTTTCGATTAAGGAAAATCTCGTGGTCATGCGCCATTGCCTGCTGTTCCCCTTGCTGTTGAGCGCGGTCCTGCAACTGAGCGGTTGCGGGGCCTACCGCAATTACGACCTGGAACTGGAACAGACAACCGATCAGTTGAAAGCGGGCAACACCGACGGTGCGCTGGCCCTGATCGAGGCGCATAACCCGGATGAAGAAAAAGACCTGCTGTATTACTTCGAGAAAGGTGCGGTACTCAGCGCCGCCGGCGACTTGCCACAGAGTCAGGTCGCCTGGCGCAGCGCCGAACAGATGGTGATCCAGCGCCAGGACGCCATTGAAACCACTGGCGACAAGCTGCTTTCCGCCCTGGGCAATCAATGGGGCAGCATCATCAACGACAAGATTCGTCGCTACGATGGCTATGACTATGAGAAGGTCATGCTGACCACGCAAATGGCCCTGAATCAGTTGGCCGTGAATGACTTCGATGGCGCTCGTGCGGACATCAAGAAGACCCACGAGCGCGAAACACTGATCGCCCGGCAGCGAGAGCTCGAATACGAGCGTGTTGAAAACGCCGCCAAGGACCAGGGCGCCCGTGTGCATTACAAGGACCTGCAAGGTTACCCGGTGGTCATGCTGGACTCGCCGGCGGTCATCGCCCTGAAGAACGGCTATCAAAGTGCGTTCAGCCACTATCTGGCCGGCTTCACTTATGAAGCCCTGGGCGAAAAGGATCTGGCGGCCCCGGGTTATCGTCAGGCCATTGAACTGCGTCCTGACATGCCGTTCTTCCAACAGGCCTTGCGTGACCTCGACAGCCCCGGGCTCAAGGCCGGCGAAAGCGACGTGCTGATCATCGTGCAAAGCGGGCTGGCACCGGCTCGCAGCTCGGTGCGCGTGCCATATCCGGTGAAGCTTGAAGACGGTCAGGTAATCGTCGCCAATGTGTCGTTTCCGGTGATGGTGCCCGACACCTCCACCCAGCCCTTCAATCAGATAAACCTCGATGGCCGCCAAAAGAAGCTGATCACGGTCAACAACATCACCGACATGTCCCTGCGCACCCTGCGTGACGACATGCCCGGGATCATTCAGCGCACCACCTATCGAGCGTTCCTCGCCGCAGACGTCCAGGGCACCGACAATCGGCGCAACCCGGCGAAGGCGTCGTACGTGACCCATTACGATGGATTCGAGCACGCGGACACCCGCACCTGGCGCACCCTGCCCAACCTCACTCAAGTGCTGCGCTTGCGTCTGAAGAAAGGCGAACACTCGATCAGCCTGCCAACCGCACCCGGTGTCGCACCGCTGAAAATCCGCATCGATCAGGATCGCCAGATCATCGGCCTGCGTGCCCTGGGCGACCGAATCTATGCCAACGGCAGTGCTTTCCAGGCGCCCGTTTCAGTGGAAAGCCGCGTGGTATCCGGCCTGAAATAAGTAATGGCATCTAACTAACCAGTGCAATTAAAAAGCTATTACATAGCCAGCATCGCCCGCTTATAATGCCGCGCCCTCGTTATCGCGACGCGGCATTAAAGCTCCTCTGTTTATGAGGAATTGGCAGGAGGCCAGCGCCACTGCCGATCGGTCCCAGCAGCCCGACCCGCACCCGAGGCTGTCGCTACTCATGGAAGAAGTACCCCATGGCATTCCGCGCTCCCACTCTGATCGCGCTTGGCGCAGTCACTCTGCTGTCCGGCTGTTCGGCGTTTCGCAACTACGATTCCGAACTGGCCCAGACCAATCAGCAACTGGCCACCGGCAACGTCGACGCCGCCCTGACCCTGCTTGAAAAGAACAACACCGGCCCGGACAAGGACCTGCTCTATTACTTCGAGAAAGGTGAACTGCTGCGCGCCAAGGGTGACCTGTCCGGCAGCCAGAACGCCTGGACCAGCGCCGACCAGGTGGTCGGCAAGTGGGAAGACTCGGTCAAGCTCGACACCGACAAGTACCTGGCCCAGTTCGGCAGCTTCCTGGTCAATGACAAGGTCCGTCGCTACGAAGGCTACGACTACGAAAAAGTCATGCTGACCACGCAGATGGCCCTGAACCTGCTGGCGGTCAACGACTTCGATGGCGCCCGCACCGCGATCAAGAAGACTCACGAACGTGAAGCCGTGATCGCCGACCTGCGTGACAAGGAATACCTCAAGAGCGAAGAGGAAGCCGAGAAAGAAGGCATCAAGACCCAGTACAAAGACCTGCAGGGCTACCCGGTCGCCAGCCTCGACGCCCCGGAAGTGGTCGGCCTGAAGAACAGCTACCAGAGTGCGTTCAGCCATTACCTGGCCGGTTTCGTCTACGAAGCCCTGGATGAAAAAGACCTGGCCGCGCCGGGTTACCGCAAGGCGGCCGAGCTGCGTCCGAACACGCCGCTGCTGGAGCAGGCGCTGGTCAACCTCGACAAACCGGTCAAGAGCGATGACAGCGACGTCCTGATCGTGGTGCAAAGCGGTCTGGCACCGGCCCGCGACTCGATCCGCGTACCGCTGCCGCTGCCGATCTCCAACAACGTGGTGATCACCCCGCTGTCGTTCCCGATCATCAAGCCTGACACCTCCACCGCGACCTTCGCGCAGATCGGCGTCGACGGCCAGCAACTGAACCTGACCGCCCTCAACAGCACCACCGCCATGTCCCGCCGCGCCCTGCGCGATGACATGCCGGGCATCATCGTGCGCACCATGGTGCGGGCAATCACCAAAGGCGTGGCGCAGAAGAAGATCAACGAAACCAACCCGCTGGCGGGTCTGGCCGTGGGTATCTCTTCAGCGGTGCTCGAAGGTGCCGATACCCGTACATGGCGTACCCTGCCGGACACCACTCAAGTGGTACGTCTGCGCCTGAAAAAGGGTGAGCATCAGGTTACTCTGCCGAGCGCCGTGGGTGGCACGCAGGTCAAAGTTACCGTCGATCAGCGTTACCAGGTCGTCACCCTGCGCGCCGTCGGCAATCAGGTGTTCGCCGCCGGCCTCGCCGCCCACGTGACCCCGAGCGCCGGCACCACCGCCGTAGCCAGCCTCAAACAACCTTAAGAACGGAGTCTTTGCATGCGTTTCAAACTCTTCGCCGTCGCCGCCCTCGCCGTGCTGGCCAGCGGCTGCGCCACCCCGCCACCGCCGGAGCCGGGCAGCGCCGCGAGCAAGGTCGTGGCCATGGGCCCGCAGAAACACATCGCGGTCGGCGCCATGCGCGTCGCCCGTGAGAACGGCTTCATGACCGTCAATGTGCAGTTGACCAACACCCTCAACAGCAACAAGACGTTCTACTACCGCTTCGCCTGGCTCGGCGCGGAAGGTTTCCCGATCGCCGAAGAAGAAGTCTGGAAGAGCCAGATGATGTACGGCACCCAGACCAGCTTCATCCAGGGCATCGCCCCGACACCGAAAGCCGTGGATTTCCGTCTGGAACTCAAGACGCCTTAAGCCCGACACCCTATTCCCGATTCAGAGAGCATTCCCATGTTTGCACGCTTTTCCTTCATCGCCGTCCTCGCCCTGCTGGCCTCCGGTTGCGCCAACACTTCGCCGACCCTGGGCAGCAAAAACATCAGCTACGGCGACACCAAGGCCGTTGAAACCGTGACCAACGAGTTCGGCTCGACCGACCTGCAGATGATCGCCGAATCGATGACCCGCTCCCTGGCCCAGTCCGGCATTCTGCAGGGCCGCCCGGTGGTGCAGGTCTACGACGTGAAGAACAAGACCAGCGAATACATCGACACCCGTGAAATCACCACCAGCATCAAGACTCAGCTGATGAAGTCCGGCACCGCCCGTTTCGCCAGCGACAACACCGCGATGCAGAGCCAGGTCGACCAGCTCAAGCTGCAAAACCAGAGCGGCCTGTACAAGAAGAGCACCGTGGCCAAGACTGGCAACATGATCGCTGCCAAATACCGTCTTGAAGGTTCGATCAGCTCGATCGTCAAGCGCAGCAGCGACTACAAGGACGTCTTCTACAAATTCAGCCTGCAACTGATCGACGTTGAAAGCGGTCTGGCCGAGTGGATGGACGAGAAAGAGATCCGCAAAACCACGGAGCGTTAATCGATGCGCGCATGGATTGGCATGATGGCCCTGGCTTGCGCGTTCAGCGCGCAAGCGGCCCCGAAAGTCGCGGTAACGGATCTGGCGTACCAGGAACGCGTGGAGCAATACATCCACGTCGTTTCGTCGAAGAACAATTACCGCGAGGGCTACTACAGCTCCAGCGGTTCTTCGAGCTACGACGAGTTCGAATCCAACACCAGTTACATCGAGCAGGCCGAACTGCGCAAATTCACCGGCGATATCAAGGGTGAAATCCTGCGCACCGGCATGTTCCAGTTGATTCAGGGCACGCCGTACACCACCTCGTCCAAGGGTGACATCTACGATGTGATCAAGCGGATCAAGGCCGGCAACTTCAAGGGCGCCGACTATGTGCTGTTCGGTACGGTGTCCGACATCGACTTCACCCAGGACATGAACGAGCTGGCCAATACCGACAGCTATTCAGCCGTACTGGGCCTGACGCTGGTGGCGGATTTCAGCCTGATCAACACCAAGACCTACGAGATCACCTCGGCCTTCACGGCGATGGGAGAAGCGCAGGACACCAAACTGGTGAACCACCGCGACATCAAGATCTCGCTGAACCGCCCACGGGTAGTGCGTGATGTCTCGAAGGCGTTGGGTGAAGACGTGGCCGGACAACTGAGCATGCAGCTCGGCGGTGGCGGTTACGAGCAGCCGCGTGAACCGCAGCAGCGCAACAATCTGCCGCGTGATACGGCGCCAGTGATTCTTCACTGACCGACCGCCGGAAACGAAAAAGGCGACCTGAAAAGGTCGCCTTTTTTTATGCCTGCCCGCTTTACGCGGCGGCTTTGCGCAACGTCGCCATGAACGCCGCTGCACCGATGAACAGCCCGGCAAAGGTGCGGTTCATGCGTTTTTGCTGGGTCGGTGTGCGCAGCAGACGCAGCACCTTCGACGCCAGACCGGTGTAGCCGGCCATGACGATCAGGTCTACGCAGATCATGGTCACGCCGATCACCACATACTGGATCAGCAGCGGTGCGTGAGGATTGATGAACTGCGGCAGCACCGCCAGCATGAACACCAGGGCCTTGGGGTTGCTGATGTTGACCAGGAACCCACGGAACACCAGCGCCATCGGCCGGCCGATCGGGCGTACCGCCGCGTCATCGCTCATGTCCATCGGCAGTGCGCGCCACTGCTTGATCGCCAGGTAAACCAGGTAGGCGACGCCGAACCATTTGATCGCATGGAACGCCGTGGCCGAAGCGGTGAGGATCGCGCCGACACCGGCACCGACGATGGCAATCTGCAAGGCCAGGCCCAGTTGCAGGCCCAGGGCGTTCCAGTAACCGCGCCAGAAACCGTATTGCAGACCGCTGGACATCGACGCAATCGCGCCGGCGCCCGGAGAAAGGCTGATTACCCAACACGCGGCAAAAAACGCCAGCCATGTTTGAAGCTCCATCGCACACCTCGACTCAGACTCGTGACAAACGTCCAAGCTAATGGGATTCAGGCTGGATGACTACCGATTTTTTTCAGGATGTTGCGGCCGCCGACCAACGTGGCCGGCGCCCGATCACTTTTCGAAACCGCTGGAAGGGAATACATCCGTGCCACGCCAGCGTCGCACCGAACGCTGGAAGAACAGGCTGTTGGGGACCTGCACCATGGCGCTGCCGGTGCCGAGTTCTTCGGCTTCGATCAGCGTGGTGTAGAGCAGATTGATCGCCACCACCCGGCCTTTGACGCCGGGCTTGTCGGTGGTGTCCACCAGCTCCACCACATCGCCCAGACGAAACGGGCCGACGGTGAAGATCAGAATCGCGCAGAGCAGGTTCGACAGCACACTCCACATGGCGAAGAACGCCACCGCCGCCACCGCGACGAAGCCCGACAACGCTGTCCACAATACCGTGGCCGAGACCCCGAGCCGTTCCAGCACGAAGATCAGTGCACTGCCCATGATCAGCCAGCGCAGACCACCGCGCAGCGGCATCAGCAACTGCGGCGGGAACGGATACTTCTCGCCCAGTCGCGTCAGGAACCGCGCGACGACACGCTGAGCGAAGTACCCCGCCAGCAGGATCAGCAGAATCTGCACGCCCAGCCAGATCGGCTCGACCCACACCGCCGGCAGCGGCAGCTTGAACGCGTCCATCAGGACAGCGCCTCCAGCTCCGCCTGCATGGTTTCCAGGGTTTCCAGCGCCTGCATCCACGCCTCTTCAAGTTCGCCTTCGCGGACTTTCAGTTTGGCCTGTTCAGCCAGCAGGTCACGCAATTCGTTCTTGCGCGCCGGCTCGTAGAGATCGCTGTCGCCGAGGCTGGCGTCGACCTTGGCCAGTTTCTCGTGCAGCTTGCCCAGCTCGGCTTCGAGCTTGTCGGCTTCGCGCTTGTGCGGCGCCAGTTGCTGACGCAACGCAGCGGCGGCCTGACGCTGGGCCTTCTTGTCGGTCTTGTCCGGGTTCACCGGCGTGTTGCTGACCGGGGCGTTGCGCTGACGGTACTCGACCAGCCAACGGGCGTAGTCTTCGAGGTCGCCATCGAACTCTTCGACCTTGCCGTCCGCGACCAGGAAGAAGTTGTCGGTGGTGCTCTTGAGCAGGTGCCGATCGTGGGAAACCACCAGCACCGCGCCACTGAATTCCTGCAACGCCATGGTCAGCGCCAGGCGCATTTCCAGGTCCAGGTGGTTGGTCGGTTCGTCGAGCAGCAACAGGTTCGGCCGTTCCCAGGCGATCAACGCCAGGGCCAGACGGGCCTTTTCGCCACCGGAGAAATTCAGCACCGGCTCGTCGATCCGCGCCCCACGGAAGTCGAAACCGCCAAGGAAGTCGCGCAGGGTCTGCTCGCGTTCGGTCGGCGCCAGACGCTGGAGGTGCAGCAACGGGCTGGCCTTGGCATCCAGCGAATCGAGCTGATGCTGGGCGAAGTAGCCGACCACCGTGTTCTCGCCGCGAGTCAGGCGCCCGGCCAGCGGCGACAGCTCGCCGGCGAGGTTCTTGATCAGAGTCGATTTACCGGCGCCGTTGGGGCCGAGCAGACCGATTCGCGCACCGGGGGTCAGTTGCAGCTTGACCTTCTCCAGCACGGTTTTCTCGCCATAACCCAAACGCGCATCGGACAGGTCGATCACCGGGCTGGAGATCTTGGTCGACTCGCGGAACACGAAATCGAACGGCGAATCGACGTGGGCCGCCGACAGCTCTTCCATGCGCTCCAGCGCCTTGATCCGGCTCTGGGCCTGACGGGCCTTGGTGGCCTGGGCCTTGAAGCGGGCGATGTAGCTTTCCATGTGCGCACGCTGCGCCTGCTGCTTCTCGTAGGCCTGTTGCTGCTGGGCCAGACGCTCGGCACGGGCGCGTTCGAACGCGGTGTAGCCGCCACGGTAGAGCACCAGTTTGCGCTGATCGACGTGGGCCACGTGATCGACTACTTCATCGAGGAAGTCCCGGTCGTGGGAAATCAGCAACAAGGTGCCGGGGTAACTTTTCAGCCACTCTTCGAGCCAGATGATGGCGTCGAGGTCCAGGTGGTTGGTCGGTTCGTCGAGCAGCAGCAGGTCTGACGGGCACATCAAAGCCTGCGCAAGGTTCAGACGCATCCGCCAGCCACCGGAGAAATCTCCTACCTGACGATCCATCTGCTCGTTGGTGAAACCGAGACCGGCCAGCAACTTGCGTGCACGCGCGTCGGCGGTGTAGCCGTCGGCGCTGTCGAGTTCGGCGTGCAGGCGCGCCAGAGCAGCCCCGTCGTGGGCCTCTTCGGCCGCTGCGAGATCACGCTGGACCTCGCGCAGGCGCAGGTCGCCATCGAGCACGTAGTCGACCGCCAGACGCTCGAGGGTGTCGACCTCCTGGCGCATGTGGGCGATACGCCAGTCGGCCGGCAGCAGGCAGTCGCCCGAGTCCGGGTGCAACTCACCGCGGAGCAAGGCGAACAGGCTGGATTTGCCGGCGCCGTTGGCACCGATGAGGCCGGCTTTGTGGCCGGCGTGCAGAGTCAGCTCGGCGTCTTCTAGCAGACGTTGCGGGCCACGCTGTAAAGTCAGGTTCTGAAGTCGGATCATAATGGCGGCGGAGTCTACCAGCTTCGCTCACAACTGGCGCGAGTAGCACGATGTCCTCTGACCTGTGGAGCTTTGCCCTTGCCGTCTACGCCCGTCCCGGCGTGGAGGATGCCTGCCTGCGCCTGCAATCGGCGGGGGCCAATGTGTGCCTGATGCTGTGTGGTTTGTGGCTGGAACAGCGCGATGCGACTTGCGACGAGATACGTGCGCAACAGCTTCAGGAACTGACCGTTCCTTGGGACAAAGAGGTGGTTCAACCGCTGCGCGCGATGCGCATGCAGTGGAAAAACCTGGCCGACACCGATCCTGTGCTCAAGGGTATGCGCGAGCAGATCAAAGGGTTGGAGCTGGAGGCGGAGCGCGCGTTGCTGTCGCGACTTGAAGGCACGGCGCAGGGCTGGAAACGTAATTCGAAGGAATCGAGTGACTGGCTGGAAGTGCTGGCCGGCCCTGTGGCCAACCTGAACCGCGACGCGCTGCAAGTGCTGCGCGTCGCGGCGACCGGCGCTTAGGAAGCGCTGGACGGGTTGCTGGCGACGCTCGACACCGGCGCCGAGGATGGCGTGGTTGCGGTGGTCGAGGTAGTGGCGGCCGATGCAGGTGCTGTAGTCGCAGCCGGGTTTGCCGGAGCGGCAGGTTTGGCAGCAGGAGCGGTGGCCGGTTTGGCTGCAGCAGGCTTGGCAGCGGCTGGTTTTTTCACTGCTGGTTTTGCAGCAGGTTTTGCGGCTGGCTTGGCGGCCGGTTTAGCGGCGGTCGCTGGTTTGGCGGCGGCAGTTGCAGGCTTGGCAGCGGCAGCCGGTTTGGCAGCCGGTTTGGCGGCTGGTTTCGCAGCAGGCTTGGCAGCAGCAGGTTTGACCGCTGCTTTTACCGCAGGCTTGGCCGCTGGTTTCGCTGCAGCTTTGGCAGCGGGTTTGGCTGCAACCGGTTTGGCAGCGGTTTTGGCCGCAGGCTTGGCAGCAGCAGTTCTGGCGGCTGGTTTAGCAGCCGGTTTGGCGGCGGTTTTGGCGGCTGGTTTAGCAGCCGGTTTGGCAGCTGCGGTTTTTGCCGGAGCCGCTTTTGCAGCAGCGGTTCGCGCAGCAGGTTTGGCAGCGGCTGGTTTTGCGGCAACCGGCTTGGCGGCAGCTGGTTTTGCAGCGGTGGTTTTAGCCGCAGGTTTCGCAGCGCTTGCGGCTGCGGGTTTCTTCGCTGCAGGTTTTGCGGCGGCTTTCACTGGCGCTTTGGCCGGTGCCTTTGCAGCAGGTTTGGCGGCCGCTTTTTTCGCAGGCGCCGCTGCCGGTTTTGCCGAGCGCAGGGACAACGCCTTGCCGACGGCTTCCTGTACACGACCGACACCCTGGGCCAGTTTCAGGCTTTCCTGGGCATCGCGCTTGAGTTGCAGAATGTAGCTGCGGGTGTCGGACTGACGATCCTTCAGCGCATCGAGCAGGTCTTCGAGTTCCTTCACGGCAGCCTTGGCCTTGGTCTGCGCCTTGGCTTTACCGGCTGTGGCTGCGTCCTGCAATTTGGTGCGGGATTTGTGCAGTTTTTCTTGTGCCTTGCCGCGTTGCTTTTCCAGTTTGGCGAGCAGTTTTTCAGCATCAGCCAAGGCTTGGGAGCAAGCGTTTTCCAGATGTTCGAGCAGGCTGCCCGAGAGCTGTTGGAGTAAGTGCAACGGAGTGTTTACAGGCTTCTTGGTGGCCGACATGGTTTACCTCCTGGCTGACGTGAGTGCGGCTCATACTAGACCTCTGCTGCTACCGCCGCTAGGGCATGTTGACAGTATCGAATGCACTCGGTTGCAGGCTCACGAAAAACTTCTGCACATTGCTCAAAGCAGTTCACCGTTGCAGAGCTTCGCGCTGGCATAATCCACCGCAATTCAGGACGGAGAGTGCCCATGTCGCGCTACCTTTTTTTATCCCTCTGCATGATCTTTTCGGCGGTCCAGGCCGACGAAAAAAACACCGCGAACGATGCCCACGATCTGGCCTACAGTCTCGGCGCGAGCCTCGGTGAACGGCTGCGTCAGGAGGTTCCGCAACTGCAGATCCAGGCCCTGATCGAAGGCCTGCAACAGGCTTATCAAGGCAAGCCGCTCGCCCTGAGCGAGGCGCGGATCGAACAGATTCTGGCGGATCACGAATCGCAGACGGCCGAGCATGCAGCCATCCCTTCGACTGAAGCTGCGATGGAAAACGAACAACGCTTTCTCACCGCAGAAAAAGCCAAGCCCGGGGTGAAGACGTTGGCCGACGGCATCCTGCTGACCGAACTGGCACCGGGTACTGGCCCAAAGGCCGGCCCTGACGGGAAAGTACAAGTGCTGTATATCGGTCGGCTGCCGGATGGCACCGTGTTCGACCAGAACACTCAGCCGCAGTGGTTCAATCTCGACAGCGTGATCGCCGGATGGCGCACCGCCTTGCAAAACATGCCGGTGGGTGCGAAATGGCGATTGGTGATTCCATCGGATCAGGCTTACGGCGCCGATGGTGCCGGCGACTTGATCGCGCCGTTCACACCGCTGGTGTTCGAAGTCGAATTGCGTGGCGCGACCAGTTGATCGCCCAATAAAAAACGGTGCGCTGTTGGCGCACCGTTCTTGTGTCTTGCGGGACCGGTTCAGGCCTGAACCGAATCCTCTTCCTTGTGGGCGGTATGCAGCACTTCGATCAGGCAGTCTTCCAGTTCGAAGCGCTCGTGGAGCAGCCCACCCAGCTCCTTGAATTTTTCGGCAACGCATTTGCCTTCATCGCAAAGATCGTTGAAGGCCAGCAGTTTTTCCGTGATGACATCGATGCGCGGGTAGATCGTCTCGGCCAGTTCCAGGCCGCGCTTGTCGTTGAAGGCCTTGGCCTCGCCCGTCAGCTGTTCGTAGATTTCGAAGTGCCCGGCCGACACGTAATCGACCAGTACGCCGCAGAATTCCTGCAAGGGCTTTCGATCTTCGGACAGTGCCTGAGGTTCTGCGCCCAGCTTGTCGTAGGCAGCGATCAGTTCCTCACGCTCCTGGAGCCAGCGGTCGATCAGCAGATGAACTCCACCCCAACGTTCCTGAGCATTCTGACAACTTTCGAGCATGGCGATCTCTCTTCCCTTGTGGGTCATGCTGCCCTACACCCGCGCCCCTTCTTGTGGCTATTGCTTTGAGAGGCGTTCGGGCAGAGCGTCATCGAGCAACACAAATCCAATGACACGTGCGGGCCAGATTATGCCCGCACGCCTGTGGCTTCAAGGTACGCAGGAGAGAAAGTTCATACAAGTGTTTAATCCCTGACCAGCCCCCGGTGCGACGCTTCGCCGCTGAGCGGTCGCTGCAGAGCGCTCCAGGCCAGTCGCAGCAATTGGTAAACCGCAAGGATCGACATGGCGACGAAGAACAGCAGACTCCACTCCGGAACGCTCAGATCGAACAGCGTCCAGGACATTTGCGAGCAATCCTCGCTGTCAGTGAACATCCGCGCCAGGGCGCAAAGCCACGGCAGCTGGCTGAATAATTCCTCGGTGCCGGGCGCGCACTGTGCCAGATGATGCAGCGAATCGCTTTGCAGGAGCACCTGCCGCCATGCAGCCATGGTCGCACCGAGACTGGCCGCCAGCGCACCGGACCAGTAGAGCGAAAGGCCGAAGCGCCCTGGCCCGTGCACCGCCGCCACACCGCAGCAGGTGGTGAGGATACTCAGGAAAAGCCGTTGCACCAGGCACAGGCTGCACGGCACGAGACCCACCGCGTACTCAAGGTAATAGGAAGCTCCCAGCGCCAGTGTTCCCGCCGTGAAAGCCATAAAAAACAGGGAGCGTGAGCAGGTCAACGACATGGGTTATCCGTAACAATAAAGACAGGCAGTTACGGTAGAGGAAAGGGCCTCGGCCTTTCAAGGCAGGTCACTGGCGACACTTCACCAGAGATGTAGGGAAATCCCGACAGACGCGAGAGGAAAGAATGTAGGGCTCTGTAGGACTTTGCCTCAGAAGTGAAATAGCGGTAACTATTCAGTCGAGAATATGGGCGAGGGAGCGCACTCCCCCATCCACTCAGGCGTGAGCCTGCACCGGTAAAGGCGCGGCCAGCAGGCGTTCGTCCAACAATCCCAGACCTTCCTGGAACAGCTGGTTGCTGCGCTCGGTATCACCCAGCCGGGCCAGCAGTCGCGCCAGCTCCGCGCAGGCTTCCGGGTTGCGCTGCGTACGCAGGCTGCTTTCCAGATAGTCCCTCGCCTTGCCCCACAGACTGGCTTGCAGGCACAGTCGGCCGAGCGTCAGCAGCAGGCTCGGGTCGGCGGGATGCTCCTTGAGCCAGCCCTCGGCCACCTGCAATTGACGCGCCGGATCACTGCCGCGCACCAGGCCATAAAGGCGCGCCAGGTGGCTGTCGTACTTACGCTTGAGGGCGTTGCGCAACACCTCTTCCGCCTCGACCTGCGCGCCGAGCTGACGCAGTTGCTCGGCGTAGGCCAGTACCAGCGGCGACTCCTGGCGCTGTGACGAAGTCAGTTGCTGCCAGGCACGGTTGAGCGATTGCAGACCGATCGCGCCATCTTCTTCGCGATGTGCCGCCAGCGACAGGTTCTCTCCCCAGGCGCGACGTTCCAGCTCGGCCAGTTCGGCAGGCGGCAGGACTTTGTCCTTGCGCAGCTCGGGCAGCATGCGGATCACCGCCGACCAGTCACCGCGCTGCTGATGCAGTCGCTGCAACTGACGCAGGGTCTGGACGTTATGCGGATGACGCTCGCGCATGGCCTGCAAGGTCACCAGCGCACCTTCGGTATCGCCACGGTCGGTTTGCAGTTGCGCATGACTCAAGGCAATCGCCAGTTCGGCCTGAGGCTGACGCTCGAGCGCGCGCTCCAGCAGACGATCACTTTCCTCGTAATTGCCTTGCTCGTTGGCAGCACGGGCGGCACCGAGGTAATACAGCAATGGTTGGCGCTCGGCCTCGGCAGCCCGATAAAGGTGACGCTGGGCGCTGGCCCAGCGACCTTCGGCCAGGTCCAGTTGACCGTGCTCGATCGCCACTTGCACACGACGGCTGCGGTTGCGGCGCGACCATGGATTGACCACGCCACCGGAAGTCAGCACCAGCTCAACCAGCGCCTTGATGCCCCAGATCAGCAGCCAGAGCACCGCCACCAGCGCCAACGTCGCCCACAGGCTCGACTCATAGCGGAAGCTTTTGTAGGCCACCAATACGTAACCGGAATGCTCGGCAATTGCCAGACCAAGGGCCGCCGTCGCAGCGATCACCAGAAACACGATGACGTACAGACGCTTCATGGCGTGGCCTCCTGCGCGGTGGCGGCAGGTTTGGCGAAGGGTTTCACCGAGTCTTCAGCGTTGACGTTACGGCGCTCAAGATAGGCCTGCACGGCGCTGAGGGTGCCCGCCAGATCCGGCGTAACAACCGTGACCGGCTGCTTGCTCAACTCCGCGACCTGCTCAAGCATGATTTTGCTCTGCGGGTTGTCCGGGTTGAAATTACCCTTGAGCACGTCCCGCGCTTCGGTCAGTGCCTGGGTGTAGACCGCTGCCTGACCATTGAGCGCCGCCCATTGCGCCTGCTCCAGCGAAAGGCTGAGGGCCAGACGCACCTGGCTCAGGCTCTGGCCGGCAAGCAGCGGCCGCACGTTCTTGTCGGCATTGAAATCGATGCGGATGTAGCGCGAGATCTGATCCCACCACTGCGACCAGCGACTGGCACCGTCGCCGTCGGAGGTCAGGCCCAGCAGCGAATCGCCGCGATCCTTGTATTCGGGCGCCAGTTCGGTGAGCCCGATGACCTGATCGCGCAGCGCGCCCAGCTTCAGGAACAGTCCGGTACGATCGGGTTGCTCGGCACTGCGCAACGCCACCAGGGTTTTCGCCACTTGCTCACGCGCGGCAAACGAACCCGGATCGTTTTGCTCCTTCAGAATATCGTCGGCACCCTGCACCAGAGCCTGAGCGCTGCTGATGTCCTGCAAGGCAGAAAGACGCAGGCTGGCCAGTCGCAGCAGATGCTCGGCCTCGGCCAGACGCCAGTCCTTGCGGCTTGCGCCGAGGACGGTTTCCAGGCGCTGATTGAGGCGCTGCTGATCGCCCTGCAGTTGCGTGACCAGGCGCTGGCGCTCGGCGAGCTCGTCAGCACCGGGCAACTGTCCGAGACGCTCGGTCAGACGCTGCTCGTTGAGTTTCAGGTTCTGGGCCTGATCATTCAGCGCCTGCACCTGACTCAATTGCTCCTGCGTGTTGGCTTGCAGGTGTCGCACCTGCCAGACACCCCAGCCACCCACCGCAACACCGGCGGCGCCGAGCAGCAGCGCGACAATGGCCAATCCGTTGCCTCGGCGCGGTTCAGCGGCCGGTGGCGGTGCATCAACCGGTGCATCGATCACAGGTTGAACGTCATCTTTAGGCAAGGCTGTTTCGCTCACGTATCCATCCTTTGCATTAGAGAACGGGCACGGGATGCTCCCGTAACGCCGTCAGCAAGGCCGCAGCACTGGCGCCGCGACAATCCACAACTGTTCGGGCCCCGGCGGCGCGTGCCTGCTCGGCGACCCTTGGGCTTGGAACAAACAACGGCATCTGCGCTAGCGCCGGCCATGTATCGCCGGCCAATTGGCGCAGGTGCTCAAAACCCTGTCCACTGCTGACCACCAGCCCGTTCAGGCGTTCCGCCGCAATACGTCGGGGCAGTTCCCGCGGCGGATAGTCCGGCAGGTCACGGCGGTACAGTTCCAGATACTCGACACTAGCACCAAGCGCGCGCAGGCGCTCGGCCAGCAGCTCGCGACCACCCTCTCCGCGCAGGATCAACACCTGCGCGCCGGGCTGTGCAACGACCTCGAGCAGACGCGGCAATTGCAGCAAGGCTTCACTGTCATCGCCTTCGTCCGGGCAATGCGCATCGAGACCCCGATCCCGAAGAATCTGCGCCGTCGCTGCGCCAACGCTGAACCAGGGCATGGCCGGCACGGCATCAATCAATTGCCCAGCGATGCGTGCCGCCGGTTTGCTGACCACGATCACCGCGCTGTAGCGCGACAACCCGGCAAAGGTCTGGCGCATTGTGTCAGAGACCGGCAGCGGTGCGATTTCCAAAAGCGGCAGGCAGCTGCTGAAAATCCCCTGCCCGGCCAGCACCTCGGCCAGCGCCTCGCAATCGTCAGCGGGGCGCGTCAGCAGCAGGCGCCAGGTCGTCACTCGTGACCTGCCTCGCCGTAGACAGCCTTGAGAATGTCGTCGGCACCCTGACGGAGCAAATCTTCAGCGACCTGCACACCCAGCGCTTCCGCGTCAGAGCGCGGCGCACGGGCTTCGGCACTCAACAGCTTGCCACCGCTCGGCTCGCCGACCAGACCTCGCAGCCACAATTGCTCGCCTTCGAGCACGGCGTAGCAGGCGATCGGCACCTGGCAACCGCCATTCAAGTGTTTGTTGAGGGCACGCTCGGCGCTCACACGGTCAGCCGTATCGGCGTGATGCAGAGGTGCGAGCAAGGCGTGGATTTCAGTGTCGGCACTGCGGCATTCGATACCGACTGCGCCCTGGCCACCGGCCGGCAGGCTGTCGTCGACGCTGATCGCAGAAGTGATGCGATCTTCGAAACCGAGGCGAATCAGACCGGCCGCCGCGAGGATGATTGCGTCATACTCGCCGGCATCGAGCTTGGCCAGACGGGTGTTGACGTTGCCGCGCAGGAAACGGATTTCCAGGTCGGGACGACGGGTCAGCAACTGTGCCTGGCGACGCAGGCTGGACGTGCCGACGATGCTGCCGGCCGGCAACGCATCAAGGCTGGAAAAAGTATTGGAGACAAAGGCGTCGCGCGGGTCTTCGCGCTCGCAGATGCAGAACAGACCGAGACCTTCGGGGAAGTCCATCGGCACGTCTTTCATCGAATGGACGGCGATGTCGGCTTCATTTTCCAGCAGCGCGGTTTCCAGTTCCTTGACGAACAGGCCCTTGCCACCGATTTTCGACAGAGGTGAATCAAGCAGCTTGTCGCCGCGACTGACCATGGGCACCAGCGTCACCAGCAATCCCGGGTGGGCTGCTTCCAGACGGGCTTTGACGTATTCGGCCTGCCAGAGGGCCAGTGCACTTTTGCGGGTGGCGATGCGGATTTCGCGAGAGGACATGGATCAATCCGTACTGAATAGATACGGCGGATAATAACAGCTCAGCCAAATCCACTTTGACCTGAATCAGAAACGGCGTGGCCTCCCTGGCCGGCAATGCCTGGTGAATGGAGAAACGAGCCGCCCGACGCCAGCGGGCTAAAGCCCCTGCATCATTTTGCGCACGCCCGCCACATGACGGCGGCTGACGATCAGCGCGTCACCGTTCAGGCCCTTGAGGAACAACTGGAAGTGGCCCAGCGGCGTACGTTGCAGGCGTTCGATGCGGTCGCGGGCGACCAGCGCATTGCGGTGGATCCGCACGAATCGCTCGCCGAACTCGTCTTCCAGGGCCTTGAGCGGCTCGTCCAGCAGGACTTCACCGGCTTCATGACGCAGGGTCACGTATTTGTGATCGGCAATGAAATACACCACCTGATCCAGCGGGATCAGTTCGATGCCTTTGCGGGTTCGGGCGCTGATATGACTGCGCGGACCATTGCCGCTTTCGGCGGCGGGACGGGTCAGGGCCGATAGCTGAGCCCGATTCGGACGTTCGGCCCTTTTCAGGGCTTCCTGCAGATGTTCGGTTCTCACGGGTTTCACCACATGGCCCACGGCGCTGGCCTGCAGGGCCTCCAAGGGAAATTCATCGATACCGGAGCAGAACACCACGGCGGGCGGGGTTTCGCGTTCGCACAGCCGGGCAGCCACTTGCAGGCCGTCGAGGCCCGGCATGCGGATATCGAGCAGCACGATATCCGGCTTGTGGCTGTCGATCAGTGCCAACGCCTCTTCGCCATTGGTGGCGCTGGGCTCCAGGACTGTGTAGCCCTCGAGCTCGCTCACCATTCGGGCGAGGCGCTCGCGGGCCAGTGGTTCGTCATCAACGATCAGGACATTCATATTGCGCTGGATTCCTGCGTGAGTCTCGCACAAGGATAGCGTAGACAAGTGGAGTGACGTCCGTCACCGCGATCCACGCTAAGACTAGCGCGAGCGCCAAAAAGTGCCGTACGTCGGCCGGCAATATTTGCCGACACCCGGGACGCACCGCCCAAAGCTCGCTGCTGTCTGCGTTTTACGCAGGGTATGCCGATGGTCAAAACACCCACCCCTCTCTTCTTATAGTCGGCGGCCAGACCTTTGCACGATCCACAGTCGCGCCGACCCTTAGTCCTACTGTAGACGCTCGCCGGGCCGATATTGCTCAATCGGAAAATATCCTTGCGCAAATCCCCCGGAACCGGCGGCGACTATGAACGCAGAGATGAGAAAAAAACGTATCGACCAGTGTCAACGACAGGATTGGCAACCCTGTTATTATCCGCGCCAGCGTTTCACGCCTTCTTTCTTCAAGCCGATACGAGCGAATTCATGAGCACTGACAAGACCAATCAGTCCTGGGGCGGCCGCTTCAGTGAACCCGTCGACGCCTTCGTCGCCCGCTTCACCGCCTCCGTCACTTTCGACCAGCGCCTGTATCGCCACGACATCATGGGCTCGATCGCCCACGCCACCATGCTGGCCAAGGTCGGCGTGCTGACGGATGCCGAGCGCGACAGCATCATCGATGGCCTGAAGACCATCCAGGGCGAAATCGAGGCCGGCCAGTTCGACTGGCGCGTGGACCTCGAAGACGTGCACATGAACATCGAGGCACGCCTGACCGACCGCATCGGCATCACCGGCAAGAAGCTGCACACCGGCCGCAGCCGCAACGACCAGGTCGCCACCGACATCCGTCTGTGGCTGCGTGACGAGATCGACCTGATCCTGGCCGAGATCACCCGCCTGCAAAAAGGCCTGCTGGAGCAGGCCGAGCGCGAGGCCGCGAGCATCATGCCGGGCTTCACCCACCTGCAGACCGCACAGCCTGTGACCTTCGGTCACCACATGCTGGCCTGGTTCGAAATGCTCAGCCGCGACTACGAACGCCTGGTCGACTGCCGCAAGCGCACCAACCGCATGCCGCTGGGCAGCGCCGCGCTGGCCGGCACCACCTACCCGATCGACCGCGAATACACCGCACAACTGCTGGGCTTCGACGCTGTCGGCGGCAACTCGCTGGATAACGTGTCCGATCGCGACTTCGCCATCGAATTCTGCTCGGCCGCGAGCATCGCGATGATGCACCTGTCGCGCTTCTCCGAAGAGCTGGTGCTGTGGACCAGCGCGCAGTTCCAGTTCATCGATCTGCCGGACCGTTTCTGCACCGGCAGCTCGATCATGCCGCAAAAGAAGAACCCTGACGTGCCGGAGCTGGTACGCGGCAAGACCGGCCGTGTGTTCGGCGCCCTGATGGGCCTGTTGACCCTGATGAAAGGCCAGCCGCTGGCCTACAACAAGGACAACCAGGAAGACAAGGAACCGCTGTTCGACGCCGCCGACACCCTGCGCGACTCGCTGCGTGCCTTTGCCGACATGATCCCGGCGATCAAACCGAAACACGCGATCATGCGTGAAGCGGCGCTGCGCGGTTTCTCCACCGCCACCGACCTGGCCGACTATCTGGTGCGCCGTGGCCTGCCGTTCCGTGACTGCCACGAAATCGTCGGCCATGCCGTGAAATACGGCGTCGATACCGGCAAGGATCTGGCGGAAATGAGCCTGGAAGAACTGCGTCAGTTCAGCGACCAGATCGAGCAGGACGTGTTTGCCGTGCTGACCCTGGAAGGTTCGGTGAATGCCCGCGACCACATCGGCGGCACTGCGCCGGCGCAGGTCAAGGCTGCCGTGGCTCGCGGTCAGGCGTTGATCGCCGGCCGCTAAAAGCATCGCGGGCAAGTCGAATCATCGACTTGCCCGCGAACTCGCTTCAGAACAAATTTCTACTTTTTGGCGGCGATCATCGCCAAAAACGTCGGCATCGCCGCTTCCTTGTCTGCTGCAATCTTCTGCACATGCGGATTCTGCTCAAGTCGCTCCAGCAGTGCCTTGGCCTTCGGCATGTCCGCCAGCAGATCCAGACCGAACAGCTTATGCCCCACCGCAGCCGCCAGCGGCACGCTGTAGAGGAAGTACAGGTCAGCGATGCTCAGGCTGTCGCCCGCCACATACGGGGCGAACTTGCCGTGGCGGCCCAGCGCCGCAAAACCCAGCAGCAATTCAGACTTGGTTTTTTCCTTGATCGCCTCCGGCAGCGCCGCGCCGAAAAACGCTTCGCCGTAACAGGCTCGGGCCGGCAGCTCGATGTACAGCTCGATCTCCTTGGCCACCGCCAGCACCTGGGCGCGCGCAAACGGCTCGGCCGGCAGCAGCGGAACACCCTTCTGGCTGCTTTCGAGGTATTCGAGCATCACCATCGTTTCGTTGATGTAGCCACCTTCGGCCCCCAGCACCGGCACCTTGCCGCGTGGGCTGATGGCCAGAGACTCCGGCGTTGGCGTCGGGTAGAAGGTGACTTCCTCGAACGGCAGGCCCTTTTCCAGCAGCGCCAGTTTGACCATGTTGTAGTAGTTGCTGACTGAGAATCCGTAGAGCTTGAACATCACATAGCCTCCAGGCCGTGCGGGGTGGGCAGTGCCTGTTTATAGATCGCTCCGGGGAATCCCGCCAGCAGCATCACGCCGCTGAATGCGGGTAAACTGGCGCCTTTCCTTGAGGAGCCTGCCATGAGCGAGCCGACAGACATCGATAACGACGAAGAAGAGTTCACCGAGAGCACTTTGATCGAAGCCATCGAAAACCAGATCGAAAGCGACAACCCGCCCGCAGCCAAGGCCACGTTCAACAAACTGACCCTGGTCGGTTACGAGCGCGAAGACATCCTGAACCTGATGGCCCACGTGCTGGCTTACGAAATCGACGCCATGCTCGATGACGACCGCGCGTTTAATACCGAATGGTACGAAGCGGCCCTTCGCGCCCTGCCTGAGTTGCCACCGGAAAAGGTTTAACCGGGCAACCCGATGTGGGAGCAGCCGGGCTCCCACACAATTTGTCACCCTTCTATCCGGCCTCCTCCCGCCCCCTGACTACACTGGAATCCACCCCTGAGACAAAAACCCTGGCGCACACTGGACAGGCCGCGCCGGCAGGTTCACCTTAGGGGCGCTGTCGTCCAATTCCTAGAAAGTCTGGAGTCCTTATGTCGCTTACCCCTGAGTTGGTTGCCGAACTGGAAGTCCTCGCACTCTTCAACCTGGACAGTTCCCAGGAAGGTCTGAAAATTCATCAGACCGCTGCCCCGAAGCACATTGCTGCTGCCCAACGCCTCTTTGAAAAAGAACTGACAGACCAGCCTGATGGCGGTTACCTGACCAGTCTCGGTCGCGATGCCGCACAAAACGTGCAGACCGTACTGACGATTCTGAAAGAGCAACAAACCGCCTGATCCTCCCGACTTTGCCCACGGAAACCTCCGCCACGGGATTTCCGCGGGCCAGCCCGGTCGCTGCCGACGCCGCGCGGTGGAAATCTGGCGTCAAAAAACAAATTCAGCTTAATGCTCGCGCTGCACAGGCGCTAAACTCCCTCGCATTCCGTGACCCTCTGCCTCCGAGCCCTGCGAGCCGGTTTGAGTCGACATGACCCGCACCCATGAAATCCGCCCCGACCTGGACGAGGGAATCGACCGCAAGGTACTCAGCCAGCTGCGCGCACGCTTTCTCAAACTCAACGAAGGCCGCCTGAACCGGGCCCTCGAAGGCCTGTCGACGCGCCAGCAAAGCGTGCTGACCCTGTTGCCGCTGTTTTTCCACGTCAATCATCCGCTGCTGCCCGGTTATGTCTCGGGCAGCACGCCGGCCGGGTTGTCGAATTACGAGCCGGACGCCGACGCACTCACCGAAGCCCAGCGCCTGACGCGTTCGTTTTCCTACAAGCCGCGCCACGGCAGCAACCCGCCGCGACCGATTCACGGCCTGTTCCTGATGGGCAGCCTCGGCACCCTGGCCCAGGCCGACCAGAGCGACATGGACGTGTGGGTCTGCCACGCCCCCGACCTGAGCGACAGCGAACTCGCCGAACTGCGCAAGAAATGCCAGTTGCTCGAAGCCTGGGCCGCGAGTCAGGGTGCGGAGGCGCATTTCTTCCTGATCGACCCGGTGCGATTCGTCAAAGGCGAGCGCGATACCCAGCTCAGCTCCGAAGACTGCGGCACCACCCAGCACTATCTGCTGCTGGACGAGTTTTACCGCACCGCGATCTGGCTGGCCGGGCGCACGCCGATCTGGTGGCTGGTGCCGGTCTACGAAGAGCGCGCATACGACCAGTACACCCACACCCTGATCTCCAAGCGTTTCATCCGCAACGATGAAACCCTCGACCTCGGCCCACTGGCGCACATTCCGCCGGGCGAATTCGTGGGCGCCGGGCTGTGGCAGTTGTTCAAGGGCATCGAGTCGCCTTACAAGTCGGTGCTCAAGCTGCTGCTGATCGAGGTCTACGCCAGCGAACATCCGCAGGTGCAGTGCCTGAGCCTGCGCTTCAAGCAGGCGGTATTCGCCAACCGGCTCGACCTCGACGAGCTGGATCCGTACATGGTGGTTTACCGCCGGATCGAGGAATACCTCACCGCGCGCAATGAACCCGAGCGCCTGGAACTGGTACGCCGTGCACTGTACCTCAAGGTCAACCGCAAGCTCACCGGCAACAGCCGCACCCAGAGCTGGCAACGCTCATTGCTGGAAAGACTGGCCAGTGAATGGCACTGGGACCAGCGGCAACTGGCGCTGCTCGACAGCCGCAGCCAGTGGAAAGTGCGACAGGTCAGTGCCGAGCGCCGGGCTCTGGTCAACGAGCTGAACTACAGCTACCGCTTCCTGACCCAGTTCGCCCGCACCGAGCAGACCGTCAGCCTGATCAACAAACGTGACCTCAACGTTCTCGGCCGACGCCTGTACGCCGCGTTCGAACGCAAGGCCGACAAGGTCGAGTTCATCAACCCGGGCATCGCCCCGGATCTGGCCGAAGACACCCTGACCCTGGTGCAGTCGCCGAACAAAAAGGAACCCGGGCAAACCCAGTGGGGCCTGTACAACGGCAGCCTGACGGCGCTGGAGTGGGAGCACTTTGCGCCGATCAAGCGCAGCCGCCAGTTGCTGGAACTGCTGACCTGGTGTCATCGCAACGGCGTGATCGACAGCAGCACCCGACTGGCCCTGCACCCCGGCACCAGCGACATGAGCGAGTTCGAACTGTTCAACCTTCTCGGCAGCCTGCAACAGAGCATCGCCCTGCCCTTGCCGACCGTTGCCGAAGAACCGCTGCTGCGCGCCAGTGTGCCGAGCGAAGTGCTGATTCTGGTGAATGTCGGGGTCGATCCGCTCAAGCATCACCGCGACCTGAACATCCTGATGACCACCGAACGCACGGACTCCCTGAGCTATGCCGGCGTGCGCGAGAACCTGGTGCTGACCCTTGATCAGGTCACGCTCAACAGCTGGAACGAAGTGCTGGTCAACCGCTTCGACGGCCCGCATGCGCTGCTCGACTGCCTGCGCGATTACCTAAACAACCTGCCGCGCGGACTGCAACAGCCCTCGCTGCGAGTGCGTTGCTTCTGCCACAACCGCGCGCAATTCATCGCCCGCCGGGTGGAAGATATCGTCGATACTGCGCAGAACTTGCTGCTCAGCGACTTGAATCACCGCTACCTGATTCAGGTGCAGCAGCACTATCACGTACTGGAACTGGTCCCGGGACAGGTCAGCCATGTCGCCCTCGCCACCCTGCCGGCACTGCTTGATTACCTCGGCGAGGAGCAGCCGCGCTACAGCCCGCTGCACCTGGACCCGATGGCGCTGGAAGACCACGACCTCGCGCTGATCCTGCCGATGGGCCAGCCCGAATGCATTCAGGTGTTCTACCGGATCACCGAGCAGACGGCCGAGCTGTATGTGCTCGATGAATTCAACGCATTGTGGCAACAACATTTGCCCTATCACGACGAGCAAAGTCTGCTGGTGCCGTTGCAACGGTTCCTGCAATCAATCCAGTTCCGGCGCGAAGCACTGTTGCCGATGGACTCGAACCACGCCGCCAGCCTTGAAATCTTGTATTACCAGTTATTGCCATCAGGACCGGGGCGCGCAAGACGGGTCGAAATGCGCCCGGCGCCGCAGACGCCGGTCAACAAACCGTTCTACGACGTGCAGGCGATCATCGGCAAAGCCGCACCGGGCGAGGTGCAGGTCACGTTGTATTGCAATCAGCGGGAATTCTGCGAGCTGGAACATGGCGACCAGCTGTTCAGCGTGGTCGCCCGGGAAATCGTCGGTCAGCGCCGGGAAGCCGAGCGCTACCGCTGCTACATCACCGACCTGGACCTGTCGGGCGTGATCGGTGACGGGCAGAGTTCGAGCAATCTGTATCTGCGTTACAAGGCCGACCTGGAACGCTCTCTGAACGAGGCGCTCGAGCAGGTCTGAGGCAGGGTTATTCCGGGAAGTCGCCGCCATTGGCCGGCTGCGATTCGACTTCCAGCAAGGTCAGCTTCAGGGTCTTGCCGCCCGGCGCCGGCCAGTCGATGTGCTGACCGACCTTGAGGCCCAGCAGCGCGCTGCCGACCGGGGCCAGGATCGAGATTTTGCCTTCATCGGCGTTGGCGTGTTTCGGATAGACCAGGGTCAGGTGGTAGTCCTTGCCACTGCTTTCTTCGCGACAGTGCACACGGGAATTCATCGTCACGACATCGGCGGGCACTTCATCGTGGCCGACCAGGGTATCGGCGCGGTCCAGTTCGGTTTGCAGCGCGATCACGCCCGGCAGCGAGTCATCCAGGCTGTCGATCAGGCGTTCCAGACGTTGCACGTCCAGACGGGTAAGGGTGATGGAAGGTGCGGTCATGATCCGGGCAGACTCCTTTCTTCTGCACACAAAAAAAGCAAAACCCCGCCAAAAAAGACGGGGTTTTCACCAGGCCTCGATGGGTTGAGGCGTTTCCGGACACTATCACAGCTCAAAAAATATACAAGCTACGCTCCGGCGAGCTGCCGGCGTTGCATCGCCTGCGCACAGATTACCCGGCGGCGCTCGTCATCGGCCGAACGCCATTCACGGATGTCTTCGACATGGCGCATGCAGCCGAGACAGACCTTCTGCTCGTCCAGCCGACAGACGCCGGTGCACGGTGAAGGCACGGCCGGGCTGACGTTGCTGTAGAGCGGCTTGGCAGGGCGTGGCGCGGTCGTCATCTCAGATTTCGTCGAAATCGAGTTTTTCGCCGGCACGCTCCCAGACGATTCGCTCCAGCATTTCGCCCAGCAACTCTTCGGTTTTCTCGCAGGTCCACTTGCCGGCCTGCTCGTCATAGTCGAAATGGAAACCACCGGAACGGTCAGCCAGCCACAACTGACGCAGAGGCTCCTGACGGCTGAAGATCAACTGGCTGCCGTTATCGAACTTGATAGTCAGCACACCGGCCGAGTTCTCCATGTCCAGATCCAGGCCACTTTCATCAAAGATGTCCTCCAGCGCTTGCTGGGTGGCATCGACCAGATCATGGAAACGGGCTTCGGACAAACTCATTGCGGCAACCTCAAAAAATGTCTGATCAGGCTCAAGCGCCGCAAGATACGGTCGCGGCCAGCCGATTGCAAAGGATAACGACCAAGCGCCCTGCCCGGCGACGAAATATGCACCCACCATGCAGGAAAGTTTTCCGCGCCGCAGCCCGAGCCCCGCCGGACGGGAGTTCCGTCGCATAGGCAAGCTGCCGGGTGGCCGGTATACTCCGGCGCAATTAACGCATATTCAAGGATTTCGCCATGAAGCGCCTGATCTCTTCCCTTGCTGCGCTCGTCGCGGTTGCCTGTCTCGTTTCGGCCTGCGGTCAGAAAGGCCCGCTGTACCTGCCCGATGAAGATCAGGATCCGGCTGCACAAGCCCAGTCTTCGCAAAAGCAGCCGTCCAAAGCACACAAGCACGACGTCTACCAATAAGGGATCGCCATGGACGCTTTTAACTACCGTGGCGGGGAACTGTTCGCGGAAGGTGTGGCGCTGTCCGCCATCGCCGACCGCTTCGGCACACCGACCTACGTCTACTCCCGCGCCCACATCGAGGCCCAGTACCTGGCCTATGCCGATGCGCTGGCCGGCATGCCGCACCTGGTGTGCTTCGCGGTCAAGGCCAACTCCAACCTCGGCGTCCTGAATGTCCTGGCCCGCATCGGCGCCGGTTTCGACATCGTCTCCCGTGGCGAGCTGGAACGCGTCCTGGCCGCCGGTGGCAGCCCTGACAAGATCGTGTTCTCCGGTGTCGGCAAGACCCGTGACGACATGCGTCGCGCGCTGGAAGTCGGCGTGCATTGCTTCAACGTCGAATCCACCGACGAGCTGGAGCGCCTGCAAGTGGTCGCCGCCGAGCTGGGCGTTCGTGCACCGATTTCCCTGCGCGTGAACCCGGACGTCGATGCCGGCACCCACCCGTACATTTCCACCGGTCTCAAAGAGAACAAGTTCGGCATCGCCATCGCCGACGCCGAAGACGTGTACGTGCGTGCCGCACACCTGCCGAACCTGGAAGTGGTCGGCGTCGATTGCCACATCGGTTCGCAACTGACCACCCTGCCACCGTTCCTCGACGCGCTCGATCGCCTGCTCGATCTGGTGGATCGCCTGGGCGATTGCGGTATCCATCTGCGCCACATCGATCTCGGTGGTGGCCTGGGTGTGCGTTACCGCGATGAAGAGCCGCCATTGGCCGCCGACTACATCAAGGCCGTGCGCGAGCGTCTGGTCGGTCGTGACCTGGCGCTGGTGTTCGAACCGGGCCGCTTCATCGTCGCCAATGCCGGCGTGCTGCTGACCCAGGTCGAGTACCTCAAGCACACCGAGCACAAAGACTTCGCCATCGTCGACGCAGCCATGAACGACCTGATCCGCCCGGCCCTTTACCAGGCGTGGATGGACGTGACGGCGGTCAAGCCGCGCGACAGCGCCGCACGCAAGTACGACGTGGTCGGCCCGATCTGCGAGACCGGCGACTTCCTTGCCAAGGATCGCGAACTGGCGCTGGAAGAAGGCGACCTGCTGGCCGTGCATTCGGCCGGGGCCTACGGTTTTGTGATGAGCTCCAACTACAACACTCGCGGCCGCGCCGCCGAAGTGCTGGTAGATGGCGATCAGGTATTTGAAGTGCGTCGCCGCGAGACCGTGGCCGAGCTGTTTGCCGGCGAAAGCCTGCTGCCGGAGTAACCCCATGCTGCTGCGTTTTACCAAGATGCACGGCCTGGGCAACGACTTCATGGTCCTCGACCTGGTCAGCCAGCACGCGCACATTCAGCCCAAGCACGCAAAAATGTGGGGCGACCGGCACACCGGCATCGGTTTCGACCAGTTGCTGATCGTAGAGGCGCCGAGCAATCCGGACGTGGATTTCCGTTACCGGATCTTCAACTCCGACGGCTCCGAAGTCGAACAGTGCGGTAACGGTGCGCGCTGCTTCGCCCGCTTCGTGCTCGACAAGCGCCTGACCGCCAAGCGGCAGATCCGCGTCGAGACCAAGGGCGGCATCATCGAACTGGACGTGCGTAACGACGGCCAGATCGGCGTGAACATGGGCGCGCCGCGCCAGGTGCCGGCAGACATTCCGTTCCAGGCGACCGAGCAAGCTCTGAGCTATCAGGTCGATGTCGACGGTACGCCGGTCGAGCTGGCGGCGGTGTCGATGGGCAATCCCCACGCGGTACTGCGCGTGCAGGACATCAACACCGCACCGGTGCATGAGCTGGGGCCGAAGATCGAACACCATCCGCGCTTTCCGGCGCGGGTCAATGTCGGTTTTCTCCAGGTCATCGACCGTAACCGTGCACAACTGCGCGTCTGGGAACGCGGTGCCGGGGAAACCCAGGCCTGCGGCACCGGCGCCTGCGCTGCTGCTGTAGCTGCGATCAGCCAGGGGTGGATGGATTCGCCGCTATTGATCGACCTGCCGGGCGGGCGCCTGTCCATCGAATGGGCAGGCCCCGGCCAACCGGTGCTGATGACCGGTCCGGCAGTGCGTGTATACGAAGGACAAGTCCGTCTTTGAGTGAGCAGAAGCCATGACCGATAAGCCTCAGGTACCCGCCCGACAGTCCGGTGAAACAGCGTCCGAGAGCCTGGAGGCGGCAGCGGTTGCCGCGTACCTGGAGGCTCATCCGGACTTCTTCGTCGAGCACGAAGAGCTGCTGCCGTCCCTGCGCATCCCCCATCGTCGCGGCGACACCGTGTCGCTGGTCGAGCGCCAGATGTCCATCCTGCGCGACCGCAATATCGAGATGCGCCATCGCCTCTCGCACTTGATGGACGTGGCCCGGGACAATGATCGCCTGTTCGACAAGACCCGCCGCCTGATCCTCGCCCTGATGGACGCCGCTACACTGGAAGACGTGGTAATCAGCGTCGAAGACAGTCTGCGCCAGGACTTTCAGGTGCCCTTCGTCAGCCTGATCCTGCTCGGCGATAACCCGGCTCCGGTCGGCCGTTGGGTGACCCACGCCGACGCGCAGACTGCCATCGGCGGCCTGCTCACCGAAGGCAAGAGCGTCAGCGGCAGCCTGCGCGAACACGAGCTGGACTTCCTGTTCGGCGAAGAGCAGCGCAAGCAGATCGGCTCCACCGCCGTGGTCGCCGTCAGCCACCAGGGCATTCACGGGATCCTGGCCATCGCCAGCCGTGATCCGCAGCACTACAAGAGCTCGGTCGGCACGCTGTTCCTCAGCTACATCGCCGAAGTCATGGGCCGCGTACTGCCACGGGTCAACAGCTCCCTGCGCTCGGTACGCTGAGCATGGAACGACAACTGGATGCTTACTGCGAACACCTGCGCAGTGAGCGGCAGGTGTCGCCGCACACGCTGTCGGCCTATCGGCGCGACCTCGATAAAGTCCTCGGCTGGTGCAACAAACAGAACGTCGGCAGCTGGCAGGCCCTGGACATCCAGCGCCTGCGCAGCCTGATCGCCCGCCTGCATGCCCAGGGCCAGTCTTCACGCAGCCTTGCGCGTTTGCTCTCGGCAGTGCGCGGGCTCTATCACTATCTGAATCGCGAAGGCCTTTGCGATCACGACCCGGCCACTGGCCTGACACCGCCCAAAGGCGAACGCCGCCTGCCGAAAACCCTCGACACCGACCGAGCGCTGCAACTGCTTGAAGGCGCGGTCGAGGACGACTTTCTGGCCCGACGCGATCAGGCGATCCTGGAATTGTTCTACTCTTCAGGCCTGCGCCTGTCGGAACTGACCGGGCTCAATCTCGATCAGCTCGACCTCGCCGACGGCATGGTTCAGGTGCTCGGCAAAGGCAGCAAGACGCGTCTGTTGCCCGTCGGCAAAAAGGCCCGGGAAGCGCTGGAGCAATGGCTGCCGCTACGTGCATTGACCAACCCGGCGGACGACGCGGTGTTCGTCAGCCAGCAAGGCCGGCGCCTCGGCCCGCGAGCGATTCAGGTGCGGGTCAAACTGGCCGGCGAACGTGAACTGGGGCAGAACCTGCATCCGCACATGCTGCGGCACTCTTTCGCCAGCCACTTGCTGGAGTCCTCCCAGGACCTGCGGGCGGTGCAGGAACTGCTCGGCCACTCGGACATCAAGACCACCCAGATCTATACCCACCTGGACTTCCAGCATCTGGCGGCGGTCTACGACAGCGCCCACCCACGGGCCAAACGCATGAAAGGCGACGATTCATGAGCATCCAGTTGATCACCTTCGACCTCGACGACACCCTGTGGGACACCGCCCCGGTGATCGTCAGCGCCGAAGCGGTTTTGCGCCAGTGGCTGAGCGACCATGCACCGAAGCTGGGCGCGGTGCCGGTGGAACATCTGTGGTCGATCCGCGAGCGCGTGCTGAGCAGCGAACCGGGACTCAAGCACCGCATCAGCGCGCTGCGCCGGCGAGTGCTGTTCCATGCTTTGGAAGAGTCCGGATATGCCCACGGCGAAGCGTCGGAACTGGCGGACAAGAGTTTTGAGGTGTTTCTGCATGCCCGACATCAGATCGAGGTGTTCCCGGAAGTCGAGCCGATCCTGGAGACCCTCGCCAAACATTACGCCCTCGGCGTGGTCACCAACGGCAATGCCGATGTGCGTCGTCTCGGGCTGGCGGATTACTTCAAGTTTGCGCTGTGCGCCGAAGACATCGGCATCGCCAAGCCGGATGCGCGGCTGTTCCACGAAGCCCTGCAGCGTGGTGGGGTGAGTGCCGAAGCGGCGGTGCATATCGGCGATCATCCGGGAGATGACATTGCCGGAGCGCAGCAGGCGGGCTTGCGTGCGATCTGGTTCAACCCGGCAGGCAAGGTCTGGGAAGCGGAGCGCTTGCCGGATGCGGAGATTCGCAGCCTGAACGATCTGCCCGCCGTGCTCGCTCACTGGAACAGTCTCGGCTAGTTTTCTTTCGCCCATGAAAAAGCCCGCAGCGACGGCGGGCTTTTTCAGCAAGCAAGCGGCACGCCTCAGATAGGGCGGCTGCCGTACTTGTTGTCCGGCTTCTTGGGCGGATCGGCGACCACGTTGGCCTCCACTTCCTGCACTTTGCCGCCACGGGCAAGGAACTCTTCCATGGCCTTGGCCAGGGCGTCGCGCTCCTTGTTCTTGGCTTCGATGCTCGGCAACTCGTCTACCGACACCGCAGCCTTGGCCTTGCCTTTGGCAGCCGGGGCCGGCGTATCGTCACCGCCATCGTCTTCAGCAACGTCTTCCGCTGCCGCTTCCAGACCGTCTTCGGCCTCGTCTTCGTCGCCTACTTCGAGGTCGTCGTTTTCCAGATCATCGTCGCTCATGTTCTACCTCATGACTTGCGAAAAGCAGATTAGTTATAGACCAGCTTTGACGACTGTCGAAAGTCGCCGTAAAAAAATCAGTAACCATTGGTGACCAACGGTTTATGCCCCTTCACCGTGCAAGGTGGCGAGGACTTTGCGGGCACCGCCATGATCGCGATGCTCGCCCAGGTAAACGCCTTGCCAGGTGCCCAG
Organism: Pseudomonas sp. GW821-FHT09C09; assembly: GCF_059418105.1. NCBI lineage: Bacteria > Pseudomonadati > Pseudomonadota > Gammaproteobacteria > Pseudomonadales > Pseudomonadaceae > Pseudomonas > Pseudomonas sp. GW821-FHT09C09. The sequence goes on along the minus strand of NZ_JBWKPF010000003.1, from coordinate 361,245 downwards.
TGCCAGTCGACCCGCCGTTACCGGCAAACTGATCTGGCAGCCCAGCACGCTGGCCTTGAAGTGCGCCGGGAGGTCGTCCAGGCCTTCGTCGTTATGCTCATAGCCGTCTGTTCCTTGTGGGATCAGACGATTGAAAAATCGTTCGAAGTCGCGACGTACCGCCGGATCGGCGTTCTCGTTGATGGTCAACGACGCCGAGGTATGCTGTAGCCACAAATGCAACAGACCGACCCGGCATGCCTTGAGTTCGGGCAGTCCGGCGAGCAACTCTTCCGTTACCAGATGAAAGCCCCGGGGCCGTGCCCGCAGGGTTATCAGAGTCTGTTGCCACATACAGTTCTCCGCACGTTCGGGGCGCATTCTAGCGCGCTCTGAAAAAAAACAAAGGCCCTAATATTCCTTCAATGATGTAAGCCATTGGCCGTAGAAAAACACCCGTCGTAAACACGACCAAAGCAGTACGAAAAATCCATTCAGCCACATCAGGGATGACAAATTCCGGACAAAAAAATGCCCGGCGAACCGGGCAAGTTTTTTGAGGCGCGTTCTTACAGGTTGTAGCCGCGCTCGTTGTGTTGTGCCAGGTCCAGGCCCACCGATTCTTCTTCCTCGGTGGCGCGCAGCCCCATCACGGCGTCCAGCACCTTGAGGATGATGAAGGTGACGATCGCGGTGTAGATCACCGTGAAGCCGACGCCTTTGCACTGAATCCACACTTGGGAGGCGACGTCGGTGACGGTGCCGAAACCACCCAGCGCCGGAGCGGCGAACACACCAGTGAGGATTGCGCCGAGGATACCGCCGATACCGTGCACGCCGAAGGCGTCCAGGGAGTCGTCATAACCGAGTTTGCGTTTCAGGCTGGTGGCGCAGAAGAAGCACACCACGCCAGCGGCCAGACCGATGATCAGCGAGCCCATCGGGCCCACGGTGCCGGCCGCCGGAGTGATCGCCACCAGACCGGCAACCACGCCCGAAGCGATACCCAGCGCACTTGGTTTGCCGTGGGTGATCCACTCGGCGAACATCCAGCCCAGTGCAGCGGCGGCGGTTGCGATCTGAGTGACCAGCATCGCCATGCCGGCGGTGCCGTTGGCCGCAGCTGCGGAGCCGGCGTTGAAGCCGAACCAGCCGACCCACAGCATCGCCGCGCCCATCAGGGTGTAACCGAGGTTGTGCGGCGCCATCGGGGTGGTCGGGAAACCTTTGCGCTTGCCCAGTACCAGGCACGCCACCAGACCGGCGATACCGGCGTTGATGTGCACCACGGTGCCGCCGGCAAAGTCGAGCACGCCCCAGTCGCCCAACAGCGAACCCGGACCGCTCCAGACCATGTGCGCAATCGGCGCATACACCAGGGTGAACCAGACGCCCATGAACACCAGCATCGCGGAGAACTTCATGCGCTCGGCGAAGGCACCGACGATCAGCGCCGGGGTGATGATGGCGAAGGTCATCTGGTAGGTAACGAATACCGCTTCAGGGAACAGCGCCGTCGGGCCGGTAATGCTGGCCGGGGTGACGCCTGCCAGAAAGGCCTTGCCGAAGCTGCCGACGAAGGAATTGAAGTTGACGACGTTGGCTTCCATCCCGGTGGTGTCGAACGCCATGCTGTAGCCATAAATGAACCACAGGATGGTGACCAGACCGGTAATGGCGAAGCACTGCATCATCACGGAAAGAATGTTTTTCGACCGCACCATGCCGCCGTAGAACAGCGCGAGGCCCGGAATGGTCATGAACAGCACGAGGGCCGTCGAGGTCAGCATCCAGGCGGTATCGCCGGAATTGAGGACTGGAGGCGCCACCGGATCTGCCGCCAAAGCCAGGCCGGGCATTACGATGGACAACAGGGCGCCTAGCCCTGCGAATTTACGCAGAGTCATATTGTTTTCTCCTGGGGCGTTGGGTTTGTGGCGGCGTTTAGATCGCGTCGGTATCGGTTTCGCCGGTACGGATGCGAATCGCCTGTTCCAGATTGACCACGAAGATCTTGCCGTCACCGATCTTGCCGGTGTTGGCAGCCTTGGTTATCGCCTCGATAACCCGATCCAGATCCTTGTCGTCGATGGCAACGTCGATTTTCACCTTGGGCAGAAAATCGACCACATACTCCGCGCCGCGATACAGCTCGGTGTGACCCTTCTGCCGGCCGAAGCCTTTGACTTCAGTTACGGTAATGCCCTGCACGCCGATTTCGGACAGCGACTCGCGCACGTCGTCCAGCTTGAACGGCTTGATGATGGCAGTGACTAGCTTCATGAAACTCTCTCCCGAATTGGTGGACTTGCCCCAGGAAAACAAACCCGACTCAAGTCTAAGCGCAGTGCCTGGCTTTGTAACGCATCGTCGGCCCTACCCGCCCGACTGACGCCAGCTAACCGCTCCCGACGAAACTCCCCGTCCCGTCCGGCGCACTGCATTCGTCACAGCGACTGCATCAGTGCATGGGTCACTACCGACTAAGCAGAAAGCTTGCCATCTCGCCAAAATCCCCTGATTTCAATCCCTTGGCCGCGACCGCCGATGCCATCACCGAAATGGCACACGGGATACGCACAACAACGGTGCGCAGCCGTCCGTCCCTTTGCGCGAAAAGCGTGCATCCGGGCCCGCGCGAATGACTATAGACACTGCGTGATACACTGCCGGCCATTGTTTCCAGGACATATCCCATGCTCGCGCCCAAAGACTTCCTCGACGCCCTGAGCGGCACCGCCTCCCGCCTGTTCAGCGGCGACACGCCATTGCCAAAAGCCGAAATCGAAAGCCAGTTCAAGATGCTGCTGCAAAGTGCCTTCAGCAAACTGGACCTGGTGAGCCGGGAAGAATTCGATAGTCAGATGGTGGTACTGGCGCGCACTCGCGCCCGGCTTGAGAGCCTTGAGGCGAAGGTGGCGGAGATGGAAGCGAAGTTGACGCCGCCGGCTGAGTGAGGCCTCATCCCAGCCTGCAACTGGTTGGCAAAAATTTCGCTGATGCTTGCGCCGGTGATCAAACCTGCATAACCTCGGAACACGCGAGTGTGTCCACTAAGGATGCGCAGGCCTTGGCCTCACCAAAGCTTGCAAATTAAAAACCGTCTCCTCAAGGCGGTTTTTTTTCGCCTCGAGATAAGTGCGGCCGGTGCGTGGGATGTTGTCGTTACGTGCGGACCAGCGCTCGAACCGAGTGGTCTGCTGGCGGGACGAGCATATTGGGTTTGGCTAAAAAGCAAAAAAGGCGTCCGTAGGACGCCTTTCAAATGTTTTCTGAGAAGTAGTCACAGCAACTGTTTAGCTCCCAGCCGTTCGACCTTGGGTTCAGAATCAAGCACAATGCGCCAGCCGCTCCACTTGATCACGGATGGAAGCTCCTCTCTCAATTTCAGCTTTTCGCAAATCGTAAGTCGATTGCAGGTTCAGCCAAAACTCAGGAGTAGTGTCCAGGCAGATTGAAAGCCTCAACGCCATATCAGCGCTGATACCTCTCCGCTGTAGAACGATGTCGTTCACCGTTGGAGTAGACACACTCAATGCTCTCGCCAACGCAGCAGCTGTAAGGCTCAGAGGTTCCAGGTACTCCTCTTTGAGGATCTCGCCGGGATGGACCGGACGCATACCATTCTTAGTCATAGTCACCTCAGTGATAATCGACGATTTCAACATCCTCAGGACCATTAAGACCCCAGACGAAGCAAATTCGCCATTGAGCATTGATCCGGATGCTGTATTGCCCCTTTCGATCTCCTTCCAGGGCCTCCAGTCGATTTCCCGGAGGAGACCGAAGATCAGCCAATACAACTGCCGCATCAAGCATCGTCAGCTTACGTTCCGCGACACTCAATATGGCTGACCAGAAACGGGTTTTACCGCTGCGGAACAGGTATTCGGTTTCAGAACATCTGAAGCTAACGATCATAATTTAAAGCTTAACGTTATGCATTAATCTTGAGTGTATTCGAGGAACCCATCAAAGCAAATCAGCCATGTTGCGCTTTGTATACCCTCTCAAGACTTTCAGAAATGGACTACTCACGCGTCCTGCCCCCCAATGAAACCGTCGCTATTTCCTACACAAATAGTCCCTATTTCCGCTTGTAGTATCGGATAGATTTCTTGCGACTCGCTTCAGCAACATCCTGCGAAATTTTCGCGCTCCACTTGTCCCGCTTAAACGTCATCTCCCTACTACCCTTCAAAAAACCGCAGGAAGCGGCCCCCGATTCAGATTCAACTCAAGGAACGACCATGTCCCTCGCCATTGTCCACAGCCGCGCCCAGATTGGCGTGGATGCGCCCGCCGTCACCGTTGAAGTCCATCTGGCCAATGGTTTGCCCTCGCTGACCATGGTCGGCCTGCCCGAAGCAGCGGTGAAGGAGAGCAAGGACCGGGTGCGCAGCGCGATCATCAATTCCGGGCTGCAGTTTCCGGCGCGGCGGATCACCCTGAATCTGGCGCCGGCGGATCTGCCCAAGGATGGCGGGCGCTTCGACCTGGCGATTGCGCTGGGGATCCTGTCGGCGAGTGTGCAGGTGCCGACATTGACGCTGGATGATGTGGAATGCCTGGGTGAGCTGGCGTTATCCGGCGCAGTGCGGGCGGTGCGCGGGGTGTTGCCGGCGGCACTGGCGGCGCGCAAGGCCGGACGGACGCTGGTGGTGCCGCGAGCGAATGCCGAGGAGGCATGCCTCGCATCGGGATTGAGGGTGATTGCGGTCGATCATCTGCTGGAGGCAGTGGCGCATTTCAATGGGCATACGCCGGTTGAGCCTTATGTCTCGGATGGGCTGATCCATGCCACCAAACCCTATCCCGACCTGAATGAAGTGCAAGGCCAACTGGCCGCTAAACGAGCGCTGCTGATTGCCGCTGCCGGCGCCCACAACCTGCTGTTCAGCGGGCCGCCGGGGACGGGCAAGACGTTGCTGGCCAGTCGTTTGCCGGGGCTGCTGCCACCGCTGGCCGAGAGTGAGGCGCTGGAAGTGGCTGCGATTCAATCCGTCGCCAGCGGCACGCCGCTCACTCATTGGCCGCAACGCCCATTCCGCCAACCGCATCACTCGGCCTCCGGACCGGCACTGGTCGGTGGCAGCTCAAAACCGCAACCCGGCGAAATCACCCTCGCCCATCACGGTGTGCTGTTTCTCGATGAACTGCCGGAGTTTGATCGCAAGGTGCTGGAGGTTTTGCGCGAACCATTGGAATCCGGCTGCATCGTGATTGCCCGGGCCAAGGAACGGGTGCGGTTTCCCGCACGATTCCAGCTGGTGGCGGCGATGAATCCCTGCCCCTGTGGATATCTTGGCGAGCCAAGCGGCAAGTGCTCGTGTACACCGGACATGGTGCATCGCTATCGCAACAAGCTGTCGGGGCCGCTGCTGGATCGTATCGACTTGCATCTGACGGTGGCGCGAGAGGCCACAGCGTTGAACCCAGCGGTGAAACCGGGAGAGGACAGTGCCAGTGCGGCGGCGTTGGTCGCCGAGGCCCGCGAGCGGCAGCAAAAGCGCCAGGGTTGCGCCAATGCGTTTCTCGATTTGCCGGGACTGAAGAGGCACTGCAAGTTATCCACAGCCGATGAAACCTGGCTGGAAACGGCGTGCGAAAGGCTAACCCTGTCGCTGCGCTCGGCGCATCGGTTGCTCAAGGTGGCGCGGACGCTGGCGGATCTGGAAACGTGCGCGGATATCAATCGCGCGCATCTGGCCGAAGCGTTGCAGTATCGGCCGGCGACTCAGTAGGTACTGAGTTTTTGGAGAGCCCAAATGCAAGCAGGCTCGCTCTCACAGGACCAACACAGATCCTTTGGGAGCGAGCCTGCTCGCGATAGCTTTTTCAGAGACGCATCAGCGGAAGCGATCAACCTCGGAACGCAAATCCGCCGCCAGCTTCTCCAGCTCTTTAGCGGTTACCGCCAGATTGGAAACCACCTCACGCTGCTCACTGTTGGCCATCGCAATGCTCTGCAGATTGCTGCTGAGCAGCGTCGCGGTGCTGCTCTGCTCCTGAGTCGCGGTGGTGATCGCGGCGAACTGCTGACCCGCCGAGCGGCTCTGTTCATCGATCCGCGCCAGCGCCGAAGCGACGTTGGCATTGCGCGACAGTCCTTCCTGCATCAGCACGTTGCCCTGTTCCATGGTGCTGATGGCGTTACCGGTTTCCTGCTGGATGCTGTGGATCATCCCGGAGATTTCATCGGTCGCCTGGCGGGTGCGCGACGCCAGGTTGCGCACTTCGTCAGCCACCACGGCAAAGCCGCGACCCTGTTCACCGGCACGGGCCGCTTCGATGGCCGCGTTGAGCGCCAGCAGGTTGGTCTGTTCGGCAATCGAGGTGATCACGCTGACGATGCCGCCGATTTCCTGGGAGCGCTGACCAAGGGTGTTGATCACGCTTGCCGTGGTGTTCAGCGCGCCGGCAATTTGCTCCAGCGAGGAAGAGGCTTCTTCCATCGAGCTGCGACCGATCTGGGTCTGCTGGGCATTTTCCTGGGCCAGACGCTGGGTGTTGCCCATGTTGTCGGCAATGTTCAGCGAGGTTGCGGAAAACTCTTCAACCGCACCGGCCATGCTGGTGATTTCGCCGGACTGCTGCTCCATGCCTTCGTACGCGCCACCGGACAAACCGGACAGTGCCTGGGCACGGCTGTTAACCTCTTCCGAAGCGCGGCGGATGTGCTCGACCATGGTCGACAGCGCCTGGCTCATCTGGTTGAACGCGCGGGCCAACTGGCCGATTTCATCGTTGCTCGACACACTTAGACGCACGCTCAGATCACCAGCGCCCAAGGCTTCGGCCTGACGCACCAGATCACCCAGCGGCTGCAGCTTGCTGCGCAGCAGCCACACCGCAGAACCGACCGCGATCAGCATCGCCAGCAGACTGCCGATGGCCAACTGGAAGCCAACGCTCCAGGTCACCTCGCGGATCTCGGACTTCGGCATGCTCGCCACCACCGACCACGGTCCACCTTCGAACGGCACGGCAATGCTGTAGAAGTCTTCGGACTTATCGCTCCAGAACCGGCCCTTGCCCGGCGCTTTCGCCAGACCGTTGACCACCGGCACTGCTTGATCCGGATCCTGTACGCCCGCCGGCGCGACCAGCCATTTGTTCTGCTCGTCCAGCAGCGCCAGGGAACCGCTCTGGCCGATGCGGAAGCGCTTGAGGTTGTCGAACTGGGCGTTCTGCGCATCGGTGTAGTCGAAGCCGACGAACAACACCGCGATCACCTTGCCGCTGCTGTCACGCACCGGGGTGTACTGAGTCATGTAGGAACGATCGAACAGCAACGCACGGCCGACGTAGCCCTGCCCCGCCATCAACTTTGCGTAGGCCGGGTGCGCGTGATCGAGCAAGGTGCCGATGGCGCGGCTGCCGTCCTGTTTGGTCAGCGAGGTGCTGACCCGCACAAAGTCTTCGCCGCTGCGCACGAACAGCGTGGCAACGCCCGCCGTCATCTGCTTGAACTCGTCGACTTCCTTGAAGTTGTTGTTCAACACTTCGCTGCCCAGGTGCAGGCCCGGGGTCTGGGTGCCCGCCACGCTGACCGGCTCGTCCGGGTGAATGCTCAGGCCCGCGCTGAAGCGCTTCTCGAACAGCCCGCTCAGGCGCTGGGTGCTTTCACGCAGCGTGCCGTGGAAGGTGCTCAACTGGTCGGCGAGCAGACGGGCTTCGCTGGCCAGGTGTTCTTCACGGGTGGCGAGGTTGGCGGTGTCCAGCGAACGCAGGGCGAACACCGTACTGCCACTGATGACAACCGCCAGTATCACGGCGAGCGCAAGGCCCAGCTGCGAGGCGATCCGGGCGCGAGGTTGAGACATGGACAGCTCCTGGCCGAGTCTGCGGATCCTCCCTGATCGCGGCTCGGAAAAATTCTAATAATGGGGGTGATGCGCAGAACCGGCACGACGGTTCCACTTGGACGTATTCGGCGGTGAACGCGAATACTTGAGCGCACAGCAGGGTTATGGCCCGGGGCCGGCATTGTGGCGGCTCGAACGTTTCAGCTCAAGCGCGCGACCACCGGCAGTTCCATCGCTCGAACTTCGCCCTGAAGGAAATCACTGAGCCGGCGCAAACGTTCACCTCCCGGACGAGTCTTTGGCCACACCAGGTAGTAATTCAGGCCGCTGGCGACCGCCGTCGGCCACGGCAGACTCAAACGTCCTTGCGCCACATCCTCGGCCACCATCAGCAGATCGCCCATGGACACGCCATAACCCCGGGCCGCCGCGATCATCCCCAGTTCCAGGGTATCGAACACCTGTCCGCCCTTGAGTGATACCTGATCCGACAACCCCATGTGCTCCAGCCAGCTGCGCCAGTCGCGGCGATCCGGGGTCGGGTGCAGCAATTCGGTGGAGGCCAGTCGTGCCACATCCCAGGGCTGGTCATTGAGCAGGTTGGGGGCGCCTACCGGAATCAGCTCTTCCGGAAACAACAGGCTGGCCTCCCAGTCCGGCGGAAAATGCCCGTCGCTGAGCAGCACCGCGCAATCGAAAGGCTCGTTGTTGAAGTCCACCGAGTCCACGTCCATCCAGGCACTGGTCAGTTGCACTTCATTGCCCGGCTGCAAATGGCGGAAGCGACTGAGCCGCGCCAGCAACCAGCGCATGGTCAGGGTCGACGGGGCTTTCATGCGCAGGATGTCATCTTCGGCGCGCAAGGTATTGCAGGCCCGCTCAAGCGCCGCAAAGCCTTCACGGATGCCGGGTAACAGCAGGCGCGCCGACTCGGTCAGTTGCAGGTTGCGTCCGCTGCGGTGGAACAGCCGACAGGCGAAATGCTCTTCGAGCGTGCGGATGTGCCGGCTCACCGCACTTTGAGTGATCGACAACTCTTCGGCGGCGCGGGTGAACGAACTGTGCCGCGCCGCAGCTTCGAATGCACGCAGGGCATACAAGGGTGGAAGACGACGGGACATGCACAGCGCTCCAATGGCGGGATTGCGCCAACTTAGCAGAATTGCTTCTGGATGAGTTTTAATCATGCCACCCATCCTTTTTATCCCTTTGTGCAACCCGCGCCAAACCCTGAGAATCGACGGTCTCTTGCTCCCTCTTTTATAAGGATGTGAAACCATGCAGCGTCCTGTGCGTACCGAACTCTGGGCCATCCTGCGGCTGGCGGGGCCGTTGATCGCCTCGCAGTTGGCGCACATGTTGATGGTGCTGACCGACACCCTGATGATGGCCCGCCTCAGTCCCGAAGCACTCGCCGGCGGCGGGCTGGGCGCGGCCAGTTACTCGTTCGTGTCGATCTTCTGCATCGGCGTGATCGCGGCGGTCGGCACTCTGGTGGCGATCCGTCAGGGTGCCGGTGACATTATCGGTGCCGCGAAACTGACCCAGGCCGGCCTGTGGCTGGCGTGGCTGATGGCGCTGGGCGCCGGGTTGCTGTTGTGGAACCTGAAACCGGTGCTGTTGCTGTTCGGCCAGACCGAGACCAACGTCAACGCTGCCGGACAATTTCTGATCGCCCTGCCGTTTGCCCTGCCCGGCTACCTGAGCTTCATGGCCCTGCGCGGTTTCACCAGTGCCATCGGCCGGGCGACGCCGGTGATGGTCATCAGCCTCGCCGGCACGGTGGCCAACTTCCTGCTCAATTACGCGTTGATCACCGGCATGTTCGGCCTGCCGAAACTGGGGCTGACCGGTATCGGTCTTGTTACCGCGATTGTGGCCAACTGCATGGCGCTGGGGCTGGCGTGGCATATCCGCCGGCATCCGGCCTATGACGCTTACCCGCTGCGCGAGGGCCTGTCGCGGCCGAACCGGCAGTACCTGAAAGAACTCTGGCGCCTGGGCCTGCCGATTGGCGGAACCTACGCGGTGGAAGTCGGGCTGTTCGCCTTCGCGGCGCTGTGCATGGGCACCATGGGCAGCACCCAATTGGCGGCGCACCAGATTGCCCTGCAAATCGTCTCGGTGGCATTCATGGTGCCGGCGGGGATGTCGTATGCGATCACCATGCGCGTCGGCCAGCATTACGGCGCCGGGCAATTGAACGACGCGCGGATGTCCGGGCGGGTCGGCATCGTCTTCGGTGCAGTGGTGATGCTGGGGTTTGCGATGGTGTTCTGGTTGCTGCCGAATCAGCTGGTCGGTTTGTTCCTCGACCATAACGATCCGGCGTTTGCCGAGGTGATTCGGCTGGCCGTGAGCCTGCTGGCGGTGGCGGCGTGGTTCGAGCTGTTCGACGGCACGCAGACGATTGCCATGGGCTGCATCCGTGGGCTCAAGGATGCCAAGACCACCTTCCTGGTCGGGCTCGGTTGCTACTGGCTGATCGGCGCGCCGGCGGCGTGGTTGATGGCGTTCCATCTGCACTGGGGGCCGACCGGCGTCTGGTGGGGTCTGGCGCTGGGCCTGGCCTGCGCGGCGATCAGCCTGACGCTGGCGTTCGAATGGAAGATGAAGCGGATGATTCGGCTGGAGCCGCAATCTCGAGGATTCAAGATCGCTCAGCCGGAGTGACGGGCTACGGGAGCAATCCTGCTCCCGCAAGCCTTTTAGTCAGACCACAATTCCCAGCGGAGGCTGGCTGGCGTCAGCAATCAGATAGTCAACCAGTTCCGCCAACGGCAACGGCTTGCTGATCAGGTAACCCTGTACCTGATCGCAGCCGAATCCGCGCAACAGGTCCAGTTGCTCCCGGGTTTCCACCCCTTCGGCCACCACTTCCAGGTGCAGGTTGTGCGCGAGGTTGATCATCGCGTGCACCAGCTTGCGGTTCTCTTCGCGCTGTTCCATGCCGCCGACGAAGCTCTTGTCGATTTTCAGCAAGGTGATCGGCAGGCTGTTGAGGTGCACGAACGACGAAAACCCGGTGCCGAAATCATCCAGCGAAAAGCGCACGCCGAGGCGGCCGAGAGCGTCCATGGTTTGTTTGACCAGGTCGCTGCGGCGCATCACGGCGGTTTCGGTGAGTTCGAATTCCAGCCATTGCGCCTCGACCCCACGCTCGGCGATCAAGCGGCTGAGCGTCGGCAGCAACTGGCTGTCCTGAAACTGGCGGAACGACAGGTTGATCGCCATGTGCAGCGCTGGCAATCCGCGTTCGCGCAATGCCTGCATGTCACGCAGGGCCCGGGAAATCACCCAGTAACCCAGAGGCACGATCAGACCGCTCTGCTCGGCCAGCGGCACGAATTCGCTTGGCGGCAACAGGCCGCGTTCGCTGTGACGCCAGCGCACCAGGGCTTCGAGGCCGACGATCTGGCCGTCCTGCATGTCCAGGCGTGGCTGGTAATGCAGCTCCAGTTCGTCGCGGCGCAACGCCCGGCGCAGTTCGCTTTCCAGATCCGCAATGCTCCGGGCGTTACGGTTGATTCGTTCGTTGAAGATGTGAAAAGTGCAGCCCTGAGTGCTTTTGGCCTGTTGCATGGCGATATGCGCATGCCACATCAATGGATCGGCGCCACCTTGGGCGCGGGCGTGTGCAATGCCCAGACTGGAGCCGATCAGCAGGCTTTCACCGTCGATCCAGTAAGGCTCGGCCAAGGCTTCGGTGATGCGCTCGGCCATCCATTCGGCCCGTTGCGGAGCACGGCGGGTGTCGATCAGCAGGGCGAATTCATCGCTGCCCAGGCGCGCCAGTTGATCGCCGGCCTCCAGCTGGCTTTTCAGCCGGGCGACCACTTGCAGGATCAACCGGTCGCCGGCCTGATGGCCGAGGGCGTCGTTGGCGTAGCGGAAGTTGTCGAGATCGAGATGCCCGAGGGCCAGGCCGCGACCGTCATTTTCGGCGAGGCGCGCGGTCAGCAAGGTCTGAAAGCCCTGACGGTTGGCGATGCCGGTCAGGGGATCTTGTTCGGCCAGGCGTTGCAGGGTGTTTTCCAGCACGCCGCGTTCGCGTACATGACGAAGGCAACGCCGCAGCATGCCGGCATCGAGGGCATCGAACACCAGCCAGTCGCTGACGCCATCGGGCGCGGTCGCCGGTTCGTGTTCCAGCAGCAACACGGTCGGCAGGCTGCAACGGCCGGGGGCCGGCTGCAAGGCGGGAACGGTCAACAACACCGCATGGCGGTTGTCTTCGAACAGACTGCTGACCGACTCCCAGCTCGGCGCGCTGATCAGCACCGCCGCGCTCCCCAACGGAGCCAGACACTCGCGCAATAACGCTGTCCACGCTGGCTCTTCGGCCAGTAGCAGCAAACGCAAGGGTTCGACAGGCGTAGTCAAGCTGACTCCCTAGACTCTGCAATGATGTGGGCGGCGGGCATTATGCCGTTCTGCCAACCAATGACCAAATGACAACGGTTATCAAAACGTTATTTTGTGTCACGAATGAGAACATTAGCCGCAAAATCACCGCGCATCCTGCGTGAAAGTATCAAAACCGGCAAATTTGAATCGCGTGGTGCGTCACAAGTCGGAGAGAGCAGCACAAATCGCTGAGCCTGTTAAAATGCCGGCCCATTTCGTCAACGACTCCCGAATTTTCGTATGTCCCGACTCAATCCCCGGCAGCAAGAAGCCGTGAACTACGTCGGCGGCCCTCTATTGGTGCTCGCCGGTGCTGGCTCCGGCAAGACCAGCGTGATCACGCGCAAGATTGCGCACCTGATCCAGAACTGCGGCATCCGTGCCCAGTACATCGTCGCCATGACCTTCACCAACAAGGCCGCGCGCGAGATGAAGGAACGGGTCGGCACCCTGCTGCGTCCCGGCGAAGGTCGTGGCCTGACGGTCTGCACCTTCCACAACCTGGGCCTGAACATCATCCGCAAGGAACATGAACGGCTGGGCTACAAACCCGGTTTCTCGATCTTCGACGAAACCGACGTCAAATCGCTGATGACCGACATCATGCAGAAGGAATACGCAGGCGACGACGGCGTCGACGAGATCAAGAACATGATCGGCGCCTGGAAAAACGACCTGATCCTGCCGGCCGTGGCCCTGGAAAACGCCCGCAACCCCAAGGAGCAGACCGCCGCCATCGTCTACACCCACTACCAGCGCACGCTCAAGGCGTTCAACGCGGTGGACTTCGACGACCTGATCCTGCTGCCGGTGAAACTCTTCGAAGAACACGCCGACATCCTCGAAAAGTGGCAGAACAAGGTGCGTTACCTGCTGGTGGACGAGTACCAGGACACCAACGCCAGCCAGTATTTGCTGGTGAAAATGCTCATCGGCAAACGCAACCAGTTCACCGTGGTGGGTGACGACGACCAGTCGATCTACGCCTGGCGCGGCGCGCGGCCGGAAAACCTGATGCTGCTCAAGGACGACTATCCGTCCCTGAAAGTGGTGATGCTGGAGCAGAACTACCGCTCCACCAGCCGCATCCTGCGCTGCGCCAACGTCCTGATTTCGAACAACCCCCACGAATTCGAAAAGCAGCTGTGGAGTGAGATGGGCCACGGTGACGAGATCCGCGTGATCCGCTGCCGCAACGAGGACGCCGAAGCCGAGCGCGTGGCCATGGAAATCCTCAGCCTGCACTTGCGCACCGACCGCCCGTACAGCGATTTCGCGATCCTCTATCGCGGCAACTACCAGGCCAAGCTGATCGAGCTGAAACTGCAGCACCATCAGGTGCCGTACCGTTTGAGCGGCGGTAACAGCTTCTTCGGCCGTCAGGAAGTGAAAGACCTGATGGCCTACTTCCGCCTGATCGTGAACCCGGACGACGACAACGCCTTCCTGCGCGTAATCAACGTGCCGCGCCGGGAAATCGGTTCGACGACCCTGGAAAAACTCGGCAACTACGCCACCGAACGCAAGATCTCGATGTACGCCGCCACCGATGAACTCGGCCTGGGCGAACATCTGGACAGTCGCTTCACCGATCGCCTGTCGCGCTTCAAGCGCTTCATGGACAAGGTGCGCGAGCAGTGCGCCGGCGAAGACCCGATCTCCGCCCTGCGCAGCATGGTCATGGACATCGACTACGAGAACTGGCTGCGCACCAACAGTTCCAGCGACAAGGCCGCGGACTACCGGATGAGCAACGTCTGGTTCCTGATCGAAGCCTTGAAGAACACCCTGGAAAAAGACGAAGACGGCGAAATGACCGTCGAGGACGCCATCGGCAAACTCGTCCTGCGTGACATGCTGGAACGTCAGCAGGAAGAAGAAGACGGCGCCGAAGGCGTGCAGATGATGACCCTGCATGCGTCCAAGGGACTGGAATTCCCTTACGTGTTCATCATGGGCATGGAAGAGGAAATCCTCCCGCACCGTTCCAGTATCGAAGCCGACACCATCGAAGAAGAACGCCGCCTGGCCTACGTGGGCATTACCCGCGCGCGCCAGACCCTCGCGTTCACCTTCGCCGCCAAGCGCAAACAGTACGGCGAGATCATCGACTGCGCGCCCAGCCGCTTCCTCGATGAGCTGCCGCCGGACGACCTGGCCTGGGAAGGCAACGACGACACACCGACCGAAGTCAAAGCCGTGCGGGGCAACAGCGCATTGGCTGATATACGCGCGATGTTAAAGCGCTAGAATTGACCACTTTTTTTAAAACCTTAGGGCGCACAAGGCGCCAACAGAGGACAGCTTCATGGAAGCCCTGCACCAGAAAATCCGCGAACAAGGCATTGTGCTTTCCGACCAGGTCCTGAAGGTCGACGCCTTCCTGAACCACCAGATCGACCCGGCCCTGATGAAGCTGATCGGCGACGAATTCGCCACGCTGTTCAAGGATTCGGGCATCACCAAGATCGTCACCATCGAAGCGTCGGGCATCGCCCCGGCGATCATGACCGGTCTGAACCTCGGCGTGCCGGTGATCTTCGCCCGCAAACAACAGTCCCTGACCCTGACTGAAAACCTGCTGTCGGCGACCGTCTACTCGTTCACCAAGAAGACCGAAAGCACCGTGGCCATTTCCCCGCGTCACCTGACCAGCAGCGATCGCGTGCTGATCATCGACGACTTCCTGGCCAACGGTAAGGCGTCCCAGGCACTGATCTCGATCATCAAGCAGGCCGGCGCCACCGTCGCGGGTCTGGGCATCGTGATCGAGAAGTCGTTCCAGGGCGGCCGTGCGGAGCTGGACTCGCAGGGTTACCGCGTCGAGTCGCTGGCTCGCGTGAAATCGCTGAAGGATGGCGTGGTGACTTTCATCGAGTAACCCGCAACACCGCAGGACTTCTGTGGGAGCCAGTTTGCTGGCTCCCACCGTTGTTTTGGGGTGGACAGTTATTGCGCGGTGGCCTTCAGGCCAGTGAGCAACAACCGCTGAAACAGGTCTTCCTTCAGGCCTTCCGGGTCGGTGAGCTGCATGCGCGCCAGATGCTCCGGATACAGCGAAGCCTCCGGCGCGTCCAGCGCTGCCTTGCCCAGCTCCAGAATCTCCGTCAGTTTGAACTTGCTCTTCAGCCAGTTCAGCGCCCGCAACAGATCCTTCTCGACCTCATTGAAATCGCAGCCCAGCGGATACTCCGGAAACAGGTTCGGATGCCGCGCAGCAATCGCCTGCAAGCGTTGCGGGGTGTTGTCGGTAAAGCGCGGATCGAGACGGAAATCCTTCGGCAGCTTGCCGACCTTCTGCGCCTGCTCGATCAGGCCCTGCTGGAAGCGTGAGTCGCTGATGTTCAATAGCGCCTCGATCACTACCGCATCGGACTTGCCACGCAGATCGGCGATGCCGTACTCGGTCACCACGATGTCGCGCAGATGCCGCGGAATCGTGCAGTGGCCGTACTCCCAGACAATGTTCGAACTGACATCGCCGCCGGACTCGCGCCAGCTGCGCAGCAGCAGGATCGACCGCGCATCGTGCAGCGCATGGCCCTGGGCGACGAAGTTGTATTGCCCGCCGACGCCGCTGAGCACCCGGCCATCCTGTAGCTGATCGGACACCCCGGCCCCGAGCAGGGTCATGGTGAATGCGGTGTTGATGAATCGCGCATCGACGCGTTGCAGGCGTTTGAGTTCTTCCTGACCGTACAGCTCGTTTATGTAGCTGATGCGGGTCATGTTGAATTCAAGACGTTTACTGTGGGGCAGCTCGCGCAGGCGCTCATAGAAACTGCGCGGCCCGAGGAAGAAACCGCCGTGCACTGAAATGCCGTCGGTTTGCGCCGCCTCGTCGAGGGTGCCGGCGTTGGCCTGCTCTTGGGTCTGGACATCCGGGTAGACCTTGCGCCGGATGATCCCGGCGTCCGCCAGCACCAGCAGGCCGTTGACGAACATTTCGCTGCAGCCGTAAAGGCCTTTGGCGAACGGCTCAGTGCCACCCTCGCGTTCGATCAGTTGCGCCCACTGGCTGAGGTTCACATCGGCCAGCAACTCCCGGTAGCCGGCATTATCAGCCTGACGCGCCAGCAACGCAGCGGTCAGCGCATCCCCCATCGAACCGATGCCGATCTGCAAGGTGCCGCCATCGCGCACCAGCGTACTGGCGTGCAAACCGATGAAGTGATCCTGAAACCCGACGGGCATGTTCGGTGTGGAAAACAGCGTGCTGCTGTCCTTCTCGTCGATCAGCAGGTCGAAAGTATCGATGTCGACTTCGGCATCGCCCGGCATGTACGGCAACTCTGTATGCACTTGGCCGACCAAAAGGATCGTCTCCCCCGCCGCCCGGCGCTTGGCGATCATCGGGAACAGATCGAGGGTGATGTCCGGGTTGCAACTGAGGCTCAGACGATCCGGATGTTCGCTGCTGCTGGCGAGCAACTGCGCCACCAGGTTCAGCCCGGCGGCGTTGATGTCGCGGGCCGCGTGGCTGTAGTTGCTGCTGACGTAATCCTGCTGGGCCGATGCGCTGTTGAGCAGGCTGCCGGGCTGCATGAAGAATTGCTCGATGCGGATGTTCGCCGGAAGGCTGTCGCGGCGCAGGTCAGCGAGGAAATCCAGCTCCGGGTAATCGCCAAACACCCGCTCGACGAAGGGTTCGATGAAGCGCTTCTGCAAGCCATCGCCCAAGGCCGGACGGCCGAGGCACAGGGCGGTGTAGATCGTCATTTGCCGTTCGGGCAATCCGGCAATCCGCCGGTACAGCGCGTTGACGAAGGGATTGGGTTTGCCCAGCCCCAGCGGCAGACCCATGTGGATGTGCGCCGGCAACCGTGCCAGCACGTCGTCCACTGCCTGTTCGATCGAACACAACTGCACCATCTGAAGCCTCCTGCCCGTTCCGTGAATAGAGGTACGACCGAGATTGCCGGTTGTTTGCTGCAATGAACAGCCTCAGGCCCGAATCGCAGGCACAAAAAAACCGTCCGAAGACGGTTTTTTTCGTCAGAAGCGCGCCTTATTTCAGGCCGGACATCTTCTGGATCGCGCCCTTCAGCTCGTCATCCGAGCAATCGGCGCAGGTGCCTTTTGGAGGCATCGAGTTCAGGCCGGTGATGGCTTTGGCCAGCAGGCCGTCGAGGCCGCCCTGGTGATCGGCGCGGTCTTTCCAGGCTGCTGCATCACCGATTTTCGGTGCGCCCAGCAGGCCGGTGCCGTGGCAAGCGTTGCAATGTTTGGCAATCACTTCGTCCGGCGTCTTGGCGCCGCCACCGCCGCCTGCCGAAGCGGCGACTTCCATCCCCTTGCACTCTTGCCCTTGAACACACACCTGGCCGACAGGCTCGAGGCGTTTGGCAATGTCGTCATTCGTCGCAGCTTGAGCGCTGACAGCCCAGAGGGCCAATACGGTTGCTGGTGCAGCCAGCATTTTCATAATTAGATTCACGCGTTCACCCTCAATGGTGGCTATTCACGCCTGCGGCCACGGTTCGCAGGCGGGCGCAAGTATAGCGGGTAGCCCGCCACACTGAAACAACCCCAAAGTTAAAGGGGTCTTGTTGCGCATCGGTCAAACAGTCCGGACACCTTTGCCGCAGTGGCCTGGCGTCTCTCGGTTTAAAAGTTCGCCGGCGTGGCTGCGCTGATTAGTCGCGCCGGTGCGTCGAACGGATTACGGAAACGATGCGGCTTGGTACTTTCAAAGTAGTAGCTGTCGCCGGCTTCGAGGATAAAAGTTTCAAGGCCCACCACCAGTTCCAGACGACCTTCCACCAGAATCCCGGTTTCTTCGCCTTCATGGGTGAGCATTTCTTCGCCGGTATCGGCGCCCGGTGGATAGATTTCATTAAGGAACGCGATGGCCCGGCTCGGGTGCGCGCGGCCGACCAGTTTCATGGTCACGGCACCGTCGGAAATGTCGATCAGCTCGTTGGCCTTGTAGACGATCTGGGTCGGTTTTTCCTGGAGGATTTCTTCGGAAAAGAACTCGACCATGGACATGGGAATCCCGCCCAGCACTTTCCTCAGCGAACTGATCGAAGGACTGACGCTGTTCTTTTCGATCATCGAAATGGTGCTGTTGGTGACGCCCGCGCGCTTGGCGAGTTCACGCTGGGAAAGCCCTTTGAGCTTGCGGATCGATTGCAGTCGTTCACCGACGTCCAAGGCTTGGGCCTCCTGAGTGTTGTAGAAATATTGAGCGTTATCATGGCGACAGCGTTCAGTATTTACAACACTTGGGCCCGGCCCGGGCCTCAACCCTCGGAATAGAGCCTTGGCACCCGGCGCAGGTTGCAGAAAATCTGGTACGGAATGGTGTCCGCCCACTTCGCCACGTCGCTGGCGAGGATGTTCTTGCCCCACAGCTCGACGGTCGAACCCAGACCTGCTTCCGGTACGTCGGTCAGGTCGATGCACAGCATGTCCATCGACACGCGGCCCAGAATGCGGCTGCGTTTGCCGGCCACCAGCACCGGGGTACCGGTCGGCGCCTGGCGCGGATAACCGTCGGCGTAACCCATGGCGACCACGCCGATGCGCATCGGTTTGTCGGTGATGAATTTTGCGCCGTAGCCCACCGGCTCGCCGGCCGGCAGTTCGCGCACGCTGATGACTTTCGACTCCAGGGTCATCACCGGCAGCAGGCGCTCGGCCACGGCGTTGGCTTCTTCGAACGGGGTGGCGCCGTAGAGCATGATGCCCGGACGCACCCAGTCGCTGTGAATCTGTGGCCAGCCCAGCACTGCCGGCGAGTTGCGCAGGCTGACTTCGGCGGCCAGGCCCTGACGCGCAGCCTCGAACACGGCGACCTGATCGGCGCTGCTCTGCTCATGCAGCTCATCGGCCCGGGCGAAGTGGCTCATCAGCACGACTTTCGCCACTTTGCCGCTGGCCAGCAGACGCTGATAAGCCGCCGGGTAATCCTTCGGATGCAGGCCGACGCGGTGCATGCCCGAATCGAGTTTCAGCCACACGGTGATCGGTTTGCTCAACGCCGCTTGCTCGATGGCTTCGAGCTGCCACAGCGAATGCACCACGCACCAGAAATCGTGCTCGACGATCAGCGCCAGCTCATCGGCCTCGAAAAAGCCTTCAAGCAACAGCACCGGCGCACGAATCCCGGCGGCACGCAGCTCCAGGGCTTCTTCGATACACGCCACCGCGAAGCCGTCCGCTTCAGCCTCCAGCGCCTGGGCGCAACGTACCGCGCCATGGCCGTAGGCATCGGCCTTGATCACCGCCAGTGCCTTGGCACCGGTGATTTCACGGGCGATACGGTAGTTGTGACGCAGGGCTTCTAGATCGATCAGGGCACGGGCAGGACGCATGGCAGCAGACTTCTTGGCGGTCATGGGAATAAAAACCGGCGCTGGCTGACGACGTGAACCGCCAACAGCACCGGGAGAGGGATCTTTACAACGGGTTACGGCAACGCGGCGACGATGGAGATCTCGACCAGAATGCTCGGCTTGGCCATCTTCGCTTCGACGGTGGCCCGGGCCGGGGCGGCGCCTTTGGGCAGCCACTGATCCCACACCGAGTTCATCCCGGCGAAGTGCGCCTCGATGTCGTTCAGGTAGATCGTCGCCGACAGTAGATGCTGCTTGTCAGTCCCGGCCAGATCCAGCAGACGCTCGATGTTGGCGAGCACGTCGCGGGTCTGCTGTTCGACACCGGCGTTGAAGTCATCGCCGACCTGCCCGGCCAGATACACGATGCCGTTGTGGCTGACGATCTGACTCATGCGCTCATTGGTGAGCTGGCGCTGGATTGCCATGCTTTGCGGACTCCTGGGTCTTGTTGCCATAACGGGAAATATCGAGGCCTTCGGCGCTGATCTGCGGCTTTTTCTTCGCCATCAGATCAGCCAGCAAACGACCGGAGCCGCACGCCATGGTCCAGCCGAGGGTGCCGTGACCGGTGTTCAGGAACAGGTTCTTGAACGGCGTGGCGCCAACGATCGGGGTGCCATCCGGTGTGGTTGGACGCAGGCCGGTCCAGAAACTGGCTTCGGCCAGATTGCCGCCCTGAGGATAAAGGTCGTTGACGATCATCTCCAGGGTTTCGCGCCGACGCGGGTTCAGCGACAGGTCAAAACCGGCGATCTCCGCCATGCCGCCAACGCGGATGCGGTTGTCGAAACGGGTGATCGCGACCTTGTAGGTCTCGTCGAGAATGGTCGAAGTCGGGGCCATGGCCGGGTTGGTGATCGGCACGGTCAGCGAGTAGCCCTTCAACGGATAAACCGGGGCCTTGATGCCCAGCGGCTTGAGCAGTTGCGGCGAGTAGCTGCCGAGAGCCAGCACGTAGCGGTCGGCGGTTTCCAGCTTGCCGTCGATCCATACGCCGTTGATGCGGTCACCGGCGAAGTCGAGGCGCTGGATGTCCTGACCAAAACGGAATTCCACACCCAGGTTCACGGCCATTTCGGCGAGGCGGGTGGTGAAGATCTGGCAGTCGCCGGTCTGGTCGTTCGGCAGGCGCAGGGCACCGGCAAGGATGTCGGTGACGCTGGCCAGGGCCGGCTCGACGCGGGCAATGCCGGCGCGGTCGAGGACTTCGAACGGCACGCCGGATTCTTTGAGGACGGCGATGTCCTTGGCGGCGCCATCCAGCTGCGCCTGGGTGCGGAACAGCTGGGTAGTACCGAGGCTGCGGCCTTCGTAGGCAATGCCGGTTTCGGCGCGCAGTTCATCGAGGCAGTCGCGGCTGTACTCGGACAGACGCACCATGCGCTCCTTGTTCACCGCGTAACGATTGGCGGTGCAGTTGCGCAGCATCTGCGCCATCCACAGGTACTGGTCAATGTCGGCGGTGGCCTTGATCGCCAGCGGCGCGTGGCGTTGCAGCAGCCACTTGATGGCCTTGAGCGGCACGCCCGGCGCAGCCCACGGCGAGGCATAGCCCGGCGAGACCTGGCCGGCGTTGGCGAAACTGGTCTCCATGGCCGCGGCTGGCTGCCGGTCGACCACCACCACTTCAAACCCGGCACGGGCCAGATAGTAAGCACTGGCGGTACCGATGACGCCGCTACCCAAGACCATAACGCGCATTTTTGTATCCCTCTCGCGGCGTGCCGCGTACGTCTGTTGTTAGAGCAATGATGCGCGCAGTGTAAAAAAGATTCGCCAGTGCTTTTCACTGTATAAGCGCCTATATTTGGCGACAATTCTCGGCAAAAACCCTTTTCACGGAGGCGCATCCCCTATGCGTACCAACACTCAGACCAAACGTGAGCTGGACAAGATCGACCGCAACATCTTGCGGATCCTGCAGGCGGACGGGCGGATTTCATTCACTGAACTGGGCGAGAAGGTCGGGCTCTCCACCACGCCGTGCACCGAGCGGGTGCGGCGCCTGGAGCGCGAGGGGATCATCATGGGCTACAACGCCCGGCTGAATCCGCAGCACTTGAAGGGCAGCCTGCTGGTGTTCGTCGAGATCAGCCTCGACTACAAATCCGGCGACACGTTCGAAGAGTTCCGACGCGCCGTGCTGAAACTGCCCCACGTGCTGGAGTGCCACCTGGTGTCAGGGGATTTCGACTATCTGGTGAAGGCGCGGATTTCCGAGATGGCCTCGTACCGCAAGCTGCTGGGCGACATCCTGCTCAAGCTGCCGCACGTGCGCGAATCCAAGAGCTACATCGTGATGGAAGAAGTGAAAGAGAGTCTGAGCCTGCCGATTCCGGACTGATCGCTCAGACCAGCACCTGCCGGTTTTCGGCCATGTACTCGAACACCTGCTTCTCGACCCGTGGGTGAATCAGCTCCACCGGCCGCCGGCCGTTGGGGCACGGCAAGGTCCGGGTGGTGCCGAACAAGCGGCAGATCAGCGGCCGCTCGTCATACACCGTGCAGCCGCTCGGCCCCAGGTGCACGCAGTTGAGTTCTTCCATGGCCGCGTCCTGCTCGGCGCGGGTCTTGCGCGGCAGACGGGCCATCTCTTCGGGCGAGGTGGTCACCGGCCCGCAGCAGTCGTGACAGCCCGGCACGCACTCGAACGTGGGAATCTGCTGACGCAGGGTGCGGATTTTCTGACTGTTGCAGCTCATTGCAGCGGTAACCGGAGCGGAATAGGCGGCAATTGTGCCGCAAAAGCCGCGATCCAGACACCACAGGCCGACCAATGTTGCCCGGCCTCGGGCCTGCGGCTTATGCTCCGTCAAATTTTCTCGACACCCGCTCAGGATGACGCCCATGAATGCCCGCGCCCAAGCCTTCGCGAGCCAACCCCACGTTGCCTCTTATTACGCCGCCAGCAGCCTGCCGCAGCCCGACCATCCGGTGCTGCAAGGCGAACTGATCGCGGACGTGTGCGTGGTCGGCGGTGGTTTCTCCGGGCTGAACACCGCGCTGGAACTGGCCGAGCGCGGCTTGAGCGTCGTGCTGCTGGAAGCGCACCGGATCGGCTGGGGCGCCAGCGGCCGCAATGGCGGGCAGCTGATTCGCGGAGTCGGTCATGGCCTCGATCAGTTCGCCAACGTGATCGGCGCCGACGGCGTGCGTCAGATGAAGCTCATGGGCCTGGAAGCGGTGGAAATCGTCCGACAGCGCGTCGAGAAATTTCAGATCCCCTGCGACCTGACCTGGGGTTACTGCGACCTCGCCAACAAACCTTCCGACCTGGAAGGCTTTGCCGAAGACGCCGAAGAATTGCGCGGCCTCGGTTACCGCTACGAAACCCGCCTGCTGCAGGCCAACGAGATGCACACCGTCGTCGGCTCCAAACGCTATGTCGGTGGCTTGATCGACATGGGTTCCGGCCATCTGCATCCGCTGAACCTAGCACTCGGGGAAGCCGCGGCTGCTCAGCAACTCGGGGTGAAGCTGTTCGAGCAATCGGCAGTCACCCGCATCGACTACGGCCCCGAAGTCCGGGTACACACGGCGCAAGGCTCGGTGCGGGCGAAGACCCTGGTGCTGGGCTGCAATGCCTATCTCAACAATCTGAATCCACAACTCAGCGGCAAGGTGCTGCCGGCCGGCAGCTACATCATCGCCACCGAACCACTGAGCGAAGAACAGGCCCACGCCCTGCTGCCACAAAACATGGCGGTCTGCGACCAGCGGGTGGCGCTCGATTACTACCGGCTCTCGGCGGACCGTCGTCTGTTGTTTGGCGGCGCCTGCCATTATTCGGGACGTGATCCAAAGGACATCGGCGAGTACATGCGGCCGAAGATGCTGGAGGTGTTCCCGCAGCTCGCCTCGGCGAAGATCGATTATCAGTGGGGCGGGATGATCGGCATCGGTGCCAACCGTCTGCCGCAGATTGGCCGGCTAAGCGATCAGCCGAACGTGTATTACGCTCAGGCCTATTCCGGCCACGGCGTGAATGCCACGCACCTGGCGGGCAAGTTGCTGGCCGAGGCCATCAGCGGCCAGCACAGCGGTGGCTTCGATCTGTTTGCCAAAGTGCCACACATCACCTTCCCCGGCGGCAAGCATCTGCGCTCGCCGTTGCTGGCGTTGGGGATGTTGTGGCATCGGCTCAAAGAGCTGGTCTGATATTTTTGCAGCGCCATTGATGACGCCTTCGCGAGCAGGCTCGCTCCCACTTTGGAATGCATATCCCTGTGGGAGCGAGCCTGCTCGCGAATGGGCTTCATGAGTTCCGAAGATTCAGATCCGCCAGAACGGCTTCAACCCCTCCTCCAGCGCCTGCTCCCGGGTCAGCCCGACATCCTTGAGCTGTTCCGGTGTCAGGCCCAGCAACGCTTTGCGTGTGTGCAGACGATGCCAGAACAGACCCCAGCGGCTCAGGCCGGACGGCGCGTTGCGCAGCATCTCGTTGCGCGCCCTGTCCTGTTGCCCTGCCTCCAGTTCCTGACTGTGTAACGTCAGCCGCACATCGCTCAAGCCGTTCATTTTTGTCGCTCCTGTTTACTTGGGTAGCCAGAGATTCCATGATGCGCGGGCCGACAAAAGCATTACAGATTCAACACATCTGTATTAACTCCATACAGATTTGCTGTCTCCGGGACTGAATTGTCGATTTACGCCGCATCTGTACTGGTTTTTCGAATCACCTGCATCGAGGCAGTGCCATGACCCTGTATGTGAACCTCGCCGAGTTGCTCGGCACCCGCATCGAACAAGGCTTCTACCGTCCTGGTGATCGCCTGCCGTCGGTGCGCGCCTTGAGCGTAGAACATGGGGTCAGCCTGAGCACGGTGCAGCAGGCCTATCGAATGCTGGAAGACAGCGGCCTGGCCACGCCAAAACCCAAATCCGGGTACTTCGTGCCGGTCGGCCGCGAATTGCCGGAGCTGCCGGCCATCGGGCGTCCGGCCCAGCGTCCGGTGGAGATTTCCCAGTGGGATCAGGTGCTGGAGCTGATTCGCGCGGTGCCGCGCAAGGACGTGGTGCAACTCGGTCGCGGCATGCCGGACATCTCGTCGCCGACGATGAAACCGCTGCTGCGCGGACTGGCCCGTATCAGCCGCCGTCAGGACATGCCCGGTCTGTATTACGACAACATCCACGGCACCCTCGAACTGCGCGAACAGATCGCCCGGCTGATGCTCGATTCGGGCTGCCAGTTGAGCGCCAGCGACCTCGTCGTCACCACCGGTTGCCACGAAGCGCTGTCCACCAGCATCCACGCGATCTGCGAGCCGGGTGACATCGTCGCGGTGGACTCGCCAAGCTTTCACGGCGCCATGCAGACCCTCAAGGGGCTGGGCATGAAAGCCCTGGAAATCCCCACCGACCCGCTCACCGGCATCAGCCTCGAAGCCCTGGAACTGGCGCTGGAGCAGTGGCCGATCAAGGTCATCCAGCTCACGCCCAACTGCAACAATCCGCTCGGCTACATCATGCCGGAGTCGCGCAAACGCGCGTTGTTGACGCTGGCCCAGCGCTTCGACGTGGCGATCATCGAGGACGATGTGTATGGCGAACTTGCCTACACCTATCCACGCCCGCGCACGATCAAATCCTTCGACGAGGATGGCCGCGTGTTGCTGTGCAGCTCGTTCTCCAAGACCCTCGCGCCGGGGCTGCGTATCGGCTGGGTCGCGCCGGGTCGATACCTCGAGCGGGTGCTGCACATGAAATACATCAGCACCGGCTCCACCGCGCCACAGCCACAGATCGCCATCGCCGAGTTCCTGAAAGCCGGACACTTCGAACCGCATTTGCGGCGGATGCGCACTCAATATCAGCGCAATCGCGACGTGATGATCGACTGGGTGACCCGTTATTTCCCGGCCGGCACCCGCGCCAGCCGTCCGCAGGGCAGCTTCATGCTCTGGGTCGAACTGCCGGAGGGTTTCGATACGCTGAAACTGAATCGTGCACTGCACGATCAGGGCGTACAGATTGCCGTCGGCAGCATTTTTTCCGCGTCGGGCAAGTACCGCAATTGCCTGCGCATGAACTACGCTGCGAAGCCGACACCGCTCATCGAAGAAGCTGTGCGCAAGGTGGGTGCGGCGGCGATCAAGCTGCTCGCTGAAGCCGACTGACCTTTTTTCAGAGACCCGCGTCCATATGCCGACCCTTGCCGCCAATCGGAACGATCCTACGTGAGCTTCAGACAGCCCCTACTCGCTCTGCTGCTACTCGCCTCGTTCCTGGGCGGTTGCGCGACCCTCGACGTGCCGCGCGAGCCAAGCCAGGCATTGCCGGCCTCTGCATCGAGCTTCGGCCGCTCTATCCAGGCCCAGGCGGCGCCGTATAAAGGCCAGTCCGGCTTTCGCCTGTTGTCCAACAGCACCGAAGCCTTCACCGCCCGCGCCGAATTGATCCGCAACGCCCGGAGCAGCCTCGATTTGCAGTACTACATCGTCCACGACGGCATCAGTACGCGGATGCTGGTGGAAGAAGTGTTGAAAGCTGCCGACCGTGGCGTGCGGGTGCGCATCCTGCTGGACGACACCACCAGCGACGGCCTCGATCTGATCATCGCCACGCTGGCGGCGCATCCGAATATCCAGATCCGCCTGTTCAATCCACTGCACCTGGGCCGCAGCACCGGCGTGACCCGTGCCGCAGGCCGGCTGTTCAACCTGTCGCAGCAACACCGGCGGATGCACAACAAACTGTGGCTGGCGGACAACAGCGCCGCCATCGTCGGCGGACGCAATCTGGGTGACGAGTATTTCGATGCCGAGCCCAACCTGAACTTCACCGACATCGACATGCTCAGCGTCGGGCCGGTCGCCGAACAGCTCGGGCACAGCTTCGATCAGTACTGGAACAGCGCCCTGAGCAAGCCGATCGACGAGTTTCTCTCCAGTAAACCCTCGGCCAAAGACCTGCAGAACACCCGCACGCGCCTGGAAGAATCTCTCGAGGAAACCCGCAAACAGAACCACGCGCTCTATCAGCAGTTGATGACCTTCACCACCCACCCGCGCATGGACATCTGGCGCCGGGAGTTGATCTGGGCATGGAACCAGGCGCTGTGGGACGCCCCGAGCAAAGTGCTGGCGGACGGCGAGCCGGATCCGCAACTGCTGCTGACCACACAACTGGCACCGGAGCTGCGGGGCGTCAGCAAGGAGCTGATGATGATTTCCGCCTACTTCGTGCCGGGCCAGCCAGGGCTGGTTTACTTGACTGGCCGTGCCGATGCGGGCGTTTCGGTGAGCCTGCTGACCAACTCGCTGGAAGCCACCGACGTGCCGGCGGTGCACGGGGGTTACGCGCCCTATCGCAAGGCATTGCTGGAACATGGCGTGAAGTTGTATGAGCTGCGGCGCCAGCCCGGGGATAACTTCGGCAGCGGCCCGCACCTGTTTTACAGCAAATCGTTTCGCGGCTCGGATTCCAGCCTGCACAGCAAGGCGATGATCTTCGACGGAAAAAAAGCGTTCATCGGCTCGTTCAATTTCGACCCGCGCTCGGTGCTGTGGAACACCGAAGTCGGGGTGCTGGTGGACAGTCCCGAACTGGCTGCCCACGTTCGGGAACTGGCCTTGCAGGGCATGGCGCCAGCGCTGAGCTATGAAGCAAAACTTCAGGACGGGAAAGTCGTCTGGGTCACCGAGGACAACGGTCAGATGCACACGTTGACCAAGGAACCCGGCAGCTGGTGGCGGCGCTTCAATGCGTGGTTCAGCACCACGGTGGGACTGGAGCGGATGCTGTAGCCGTCCGCTCCAGCCGGGTCATCAGGCAGGCTCCGGCACCTTGCCGAACGCCCCTTGCCGCGACAGCAGAATCACCAGTCCGAACGCCCCGGCCGCCATGAACCAAGGCAACGCGTGCCCGCTGATCCATTGGCTGCCCGCCCCCGCCGCCAACGGGCCAATCAGGCAACCGACGCCCCACAGCTGCGCGACATGCGCATTGGCGCGCACCAGTGCGTCGTCGCGGTAGCGCTCGCCGATCAGGATCAGCGACAGGGTGAACAGCCCACCGGCACTGGCGCCGAACAGCACCCACAGCGGCCAGATCAGCAGGGTGTCGATCAGCATCGGGATCGCCAGACTCGACAGCATCAGCACCACGGCGCAACCGGCGAACAAGGTTCGCCGCGACAGGTAGTCGGCCAGCGCACCGATGGGCAATTGCAGCAGCGCGTCGCCCACCACCACGGTGCTGACCATCGCCAGCGCTATTTCCGCCGTGAAGCCCTGTTGCAGGCAGTACACCGGCAACAGGGTCAGGATCATCGCCTCGAACGCGGCGAACAACGACACCGCCCAGGCAATTGCCGGCAATTCGCGACTGAACCCCCACAGATCGCCGAAGGTCACGCTGCTGGCTTCACTGCTCGGCGCACCGCTGCGCCCCAGCAACAGAAGTGGCGCAGCGATCAAAAGGCCGACACCTACCCAGAAGCCGTAATCATGCTCGGTGCCAAGTGCGCCCAGCAGCAACGGGCCGGACAGCTGGCTGAGCGCATAACTGCTGCCATACAGCGCCACCAATCGCCCGCGCCACTGCTCGACCACCAGTTGATTGATCCAGCTCTCGCCGAGGATGAAGACAATGGTCAGGATCACCCCGATCATCAGCCGCAGCACCAGCCAGATCGGGTAGCTCGGCAGCAGCGCCAGAAAACCGATGGACAACGCCCCGCCCCAAAGGCACAGGCGCATCAGATTCGCCGTGCCGAAGCGCGCCGCCAGATGACTGGAAACCTTCGCCCCCAGCAACACGCCAATGGCCGGCATCGCCGCCATCACGCCGATGGCGAACGAACCATAACCCCAGCCCTCCAGACGCAACGACACCAGCGGCATGCTGACGCCAAGGGCCAGGCCAACACTCAAGACAGACGCCAACACGGCGAAATACGTCGCCCAACGCATGGTCCACGCTCCTGTGGATATTTTTATTCACTCAAAACCAATGTGGGAGCGAGCCTGCTCGCGATTGCGGTATCACATTCAACATTGATGTCGACTGTCACACCGCAATCGCGAGCAGGCTCGCTCCCACAGGGATCTCTGTTCGATTCGAGAGCCTGATTCACTCAGGCTCCCGTCAACGATTTACAGCTTGATCCAGGTCGCCTTCAGCTCAGTGTATTTGTCGAATGCATGCAGCGACTTGTCACGGCCGTTGCCCGACTGCTTGAAGCCGCCGAACGGCGCGGTCATGTCGCCGCCGTCGTACTGGTTGACCCACACGCTGCCGGCACGCAGGGCCTTGGCGGTGAGGTGCGCCTTGGAAATGTCCTGTGTCCAGACCGCTGCCGCCAGGCCGTAAGGCGTGTCGTTAGCGATGTTGATCGCTTCCTCGGCGGTATCGAATGCAATGACCGACAGCACCGGGCCGAAGATCTCTTCCTGAGCGATCTTCATCGCATTGCTCACGCCGTCGAAAATCGTCGGCTCGACGTAGGTGCCACCAGTTTCCTGAAGGATGCGCTTGCCGCCGGCCACCAGCTTGGCGCCGTCGGTGTGGCCTGACTCGATGTAGGACAGCACGGTGTTCATCTGCTGGGTATCGACCAGCGCACCCACGTTGGTGGCCGGATCCAGCGGGTTGCCCGGTTTCCAGGCTTTCAGCGCCTCGATCACCATCGGCAGGAATTTGTCCTTGATCGAACGCTCGACCAGCAGACGGGAGCCGGCGGTGCAGACTTCGCCCTGGTTGAAGGCGATGGCGCTGGCGGCGGATTCGGCGGCGGCTTGCAGGTCCGGCGCATCGGCAAACACGATGTTCGGGCTCTTGCCGCCGGCTTCCAGCCAGACGCGTTTCATGTTCGATTCGCCGGAGTAGATCATCAGTTGCTTGGCGATCTTGGTCGAACCGGTGAACACCAGGGTGTCGACGTCATTGTGCAGAGCGAGCGCCTTGCCGACGGTGTGGCCGTAACCCGGCAGCACGTTCAGCACACCTTTCGGTATGCCGGCCTCGACCGCCAGTTCGGCGATGCGGATGGCGGTCAGCGGGGATTTTTCCGACGGCTTGAGGATCACCGAGTTACCGGTCGACAGGGCCGGGCCGAGTTTCCAGCAGGCCATCATCAGCGGGAAGTTCCACGGCACGATGGCGCCAACCACGCCCACTGGCTCGCGGGTAACCAGACCCAGTTGGTCGTGCGGGGTGGCGGCGACTTCGTCGTAGATCTTGTCGATCGCTTCACCGCTCCAGCTCAGGGCTTGCGCGGCACCCGGCACGTCGATGTACAGCGAATCGCTGATCGGCTTGCCCATGTCGAGGGTTTCGAGCAGGGCCAGTTCTTCGGCGTGCTGCTTGAGCAGGCCGGCGAAACGGATCATGGTGGCTTTGCGCTTGGTCGGCGCCAGACGCGACCAGACGCCGGAATTGAACGTGGCGCGGGCGTTTTCCACGGCGCGCTGGGCATCGGCGGCGTCACAGCTGGCAATCTTGCCCAGCAGACGGCCATCGACCGGGCTGATGCACTCGAAGGTCTCGCCGGAGACGGCATCGGTGTACTCGCCATTGAGGTAGGCGCGGCCTTCGATCTTCAGGTCGCGGGCGCGTTGTTCCCAGTCGGCACGAGTCAGGGTGGTCATTCGAGTGTCCTCCTCTTGTTGAATACGAGCGCCGCGCGATCTTCGCCGGCGTCCTCAGGAATTCTGCCCGGCCAGCCTGTTTTCGGCCCAAGGCACCCGCCACCCTAAACCAGCGGCCGGGGTTGTTTCAATATATTTGACATAAGGCTTCTATATCGCCTTGCGGCGTTCAATTTAATCAACATAGACTTTGGCCATTTCAAGCCATCGCGCCGTCATCACAGGAGAAAACAACAATGAACATCCAGAACGTCGTCGACATCAGCCTGACCATGGACCAGGCCGATCGCTACCGCCCGGACCCGGCCAAAGTACTCAAGGGCGATCCCGAACAAGCGGTGTTCAATCAGTACGACAGCCCTTGCGGGCAAATGGGCGTCGGCGTGTGGGAAGGTGCGGTGGGTCAGTGGACGGTGAATTACACCGAACACGAATACTGCGAAATCCTCCAGGGCGTTTCGGTGCTGCGTGACGGCGAAGGCAATGCCAAGACTTTGCGTGTCGGCGACCGCTTCGTGATTCCGGCTGGCTTCCGTGGCACCTGGGAAGTGCTGGAGGCATGCCGCAAGGTCTACGTGATCTTCGAACAGAAGGCCTGAAGCCTTTCGCCAGGCAACAAAAAAGGCCCGTATCGTGAGATACGGGCCTTTTTCGTAAGTCGGGAAAAATCAATTACTTGATTTTGCCTTCCTTGTAGATCACGTGCTTGCGAACAACCGGATCATATTTCTTGATCTCGATTTTGTCCGGGGTAGTACGCTTGTTCTTGTCGGTAGTGTAGAAGTGACCAGTACCGGCGCTCGAAATCAAACGAATCAATTCACGCATGATTAGCTCCCTTAAATCTTGCCGTCGCGACGCAGCTCGGCCAGCACAACGCTGATGCCACGCTTGTCGATGATACGCATGCCTTTGGCGGAAACGCGCAGGCGTACGAAACGTTTCTCTTCTTCAACCCAGAAGCGGTGATGCTGCAGGTTCGGCAGGAAACGACGACGGGTTTTGTTGTTTGCGTGGGAAATGTTATTCCCGGTTACCGGACCCTTACCGGTAACTTGACATACTCTAGACATGCCTCAGCCCTCTAAAACCACATGCCCAACCCGGCATGGGTTGGCCGCTTAATCTCTAGTCATTGTGGCGCCAGGCGCCGCGATTCTTTAGAGGTCTTACCGGCTACACCTACAAGCGAAGGAACCGGGCCCCTAGAAAAGAGCGCTGCTTTATACCAGAAAGACCACGGAGCAACAACTTTCCGTGTGCAATGAATGGCCAAAAAGCCGCTTTTTCTGCCTGCAAGCGCCTTGGGCAGAGGCTGGCGGCAATTTTTACCATTCGTCGAAGAAAACCGATCATACCCGCATTCGAGACTTTTCCTGCCGCCACTTCCGACAAATCCTCAGTCTTCAGGCCCCGAAAATGCAAAAAGGGGATAGTCATTTGCAATCGCGACCACTAGGGTAGGCCTTTTCCAGACTGCACTTGCAGATGGGCCTTCGATCTGTAAAGGAAGCCGACCATGCGCCTCGCTGCCCTCCCCCTGCTGCTCGCCCCGCTCTTGCTGAGCCCCCTGGCCCATGCCGCCGCCCTGAGCGTGTGCACTGAGGCCAGCCCTGAAGGGTTCGACGTGGTGCAGTACAACTCGCTGACCACCACCAACGCCTCGGCCGACGTGTTGATGAATCGCCTGGTGGACTTCGATACGGCGACCGGCAAAGTGGTCCCGAGCCTGGCCGACAGCTGGGAAGTCAGCACCGACGGCCTGACTTATATATTCAAACTGCACCCGCAGGTGAAGTTCCACAGCACCGAGTACTTCAAGCCGACCCGTGAGCTGACCGCCGAAGACGTCAAATTCAGCTTCGACCGCATGCTCGACCCGGCCAACCCGTGGCACAAGGTTGCCCAGAGCGGCTTCCCGCACGCCCAGTCGATGCAGTTGCCGAGCCTGATCAAGAAGATCGACGCCCTCGACCCGCTGACCGTGCGCTTCACCCTCGATCATCCGGACTCGACGTTCCTGGCGACCCTGAGCATGGGTTTCGCCTCGATCTACTCCGCCGAATACGCCGACAAGCTGCTGAAGGCCAACGCGACCGACAAGCTCAACAGCCAGCCGATCGGCACCGGCCCGTTCGTGTTCACCCGGTTCCAGAAAGACGCCTCGATCCGCTACAAGGCCAACCCGGACTACTTTGGCGGCAAGCCTGCGGTGGATCCGTTGATCTTCGCCATCACCCCGGACGCCAACGTGCGCCTGCAAAAACTGCGGCGTAACGAGTGTCAGATCGCCCTGTCGCCAAAACCATTGGACGTACAGGCCGCGAAGGAAGAGCCGACGCTGAAAGTCGAAAAGACTGACGCGTTCATGACCGCTTTCGTTGGCATCAACAGTCAGCATCCACCATTGGACAAGCCGGAAGTACGTCAGGCGATCAACCTCGCCTTCGACAAGGCCAACTACCTGAAAGCTGTGTTCGAAGACACCGCCGAACCCGCCAATGGCCCGTACCCGCCGAATACCTGGAGCTATGCGAAGAACCTGCCGGGTTACCCGCACGACGTGGCAAAAGCCAAGGCCTTGCTGGCCAAGGCCGGCCTGAAGGATGGTTTCCAGACCACCATCTGGACGCGTCCGTCCGGCAGCTTGCTCAACCCGAACCCGAGCCTCGGCGCACAACTGCTGCAATCGGACCTGGCGGAAATCGGCATCCAGGCGGAAATCCGCGTGATCGAATGGGGCGAGCTTATCCGTCGTGCCAAGGCTGGCGAGCATGACCTGCTGTTCATGGGCTGGGCCGGTGACAACGGCGATCCGGACAACTTCCTGACCCCGCAGTTTTCCTGCGCGGCGGTGAAGTCCGGCACCAACTTCGCCCGCTACTGCAATGCCGATCTGGACAAACTGATCAGCGCCGGCAAGACCACGAGTGAACAAGGCGTGCGCACCAAACTCTATGAACAGGCGCAGGCGCAGATTCAGCAGCAGGCATTGTGGCTGCCGCTGGCACATCCGACCGCCTATGCACTGACGCGCAAGGACGTGCAGGGTTACTCGGTGAGCCCGTTCGGGCGGCAGGATTACTCCAAGGTCACCCTCAAGTAATCCGCCCCGGCTTGCAGCGACTGCAGTCGCTGCAAGCTACATCCAGCCACACTCCGCCATCGACAACGGCTCCCCATCGCCAACGACGAAGTGATCGAGCACCCGAACGTCGATCAGTTCCAAAGCCTTCTGCAATCGCTTGGTCAATAATCGATCAGCCTGACTGGGATCGGTGTTACCCGACGGATGGTTGTGGCACAGGATCACGGCCGCCGCGTTATTGGCCAGCGAGCGCTTCACCACTTCACGGGGATGCACCGCCGTGTTGTCGATTGAGCCCCGAAACAGCGTTTCAAAGGTCAACACTTGATGTTTGGAGTCCAGAAACAGACAGCCGAAAACCTCGTGCGGCTCATGGCGCAACATGGCCTTGAGGTAATCGCGGACCACCTGTGGATTCTCCAGCGCCGTTTTCTGCCGCATGCGCTCGGCCAGATGTCGCCGCCCCATCTCCAGCACAGCCTGCAGTTGGGCAAACTTCGCCGGCCCCAGGCCCAATTGCTCGCTGAACGCGCCGAGATCTGCCTCCAGCAACGCCCGCAGGCTGCCGAACTGACTCAACAAGTGTCGCGCCAGATCCACCGCGCTTTTACCGGATACGCCGGTGCGTAGAAAAATCGCCAGCAATTCGGCATCGGAAAGACTTCCCGAGCCCTGTTCCAACAGCTTCTCCCGCGGCCTTTCCGCCGCCGGCCAATCGCGAATACTCATACACATTCCTTGTCTGTGGGCGCCGCTGTTCCGTAGCGGTCGCTGTGATATCGTAGCCCATCTTTTTTGCGGGCGAATTCACCCTGGGGAGGGGGTTTCGCCACGCATGTCACCAACGAAATGAAAGGCAGACCTATGCAGCGGCTGTATCGGAAACGCATCGTTCTGGGCGTCGGCGGCGGTATCGCTGCCTACAAGAGCGCCGACCTTGTGCGCCGCCTGATCGATCAGGGCGCCGAAGTGCGCGTGGTCATGACCCGTGGCGGCAGCGAATTCATCACCCCGCTGACCATGCAGGCCCTGTCCGGCCACCCGGTTCACCTGGATCTGCTCGACCCGGCCGCCGAAGCGGCGATGGGCCACATCGAACTGGCCAAATGGGCCGATCTGGTGCTGATCGCCCCGGCCACCGCCGACCTGCTCGCCCGCCTGGCCCAAGGCATCGCCAACGACCTGCTGACCACCCTGGTGCTGGCCACCGACGCCATCGTCGCTGTCGCCCCGGCCATGAACCAGGCCATGTGGCGCGATCCGGCGACCCAGGCCAACCTGCAACTCCTTGAAAGCCGTGGCCTGAAGACCTTCGGCCCGGCCTCCGGCAGCCAGGCCTGCGGCGACGTCGGCATGGGCCGCATGATGGAAGCCACCGATCTGGCCCAGCTCGCGGCGGACTGCTTCCAGCGTCAGGCGCTGACTGGCAAGCACGTGGTGATCACCGCCGGCCCGACCCAGGAAAACATCGACCCGGTGCGCTACATCACCAACCACAGCTCCGGCAAAATGGGCTTCGCCCTGGCGGAAGCGGCGGTGGAAGCCGGCGCCCGCGTCACGCTGATCAGCGGCCCTGTGCACCTGCCGACGCCGGATCGCGTCACGCGTATCGACGTGGTCAGTGCACGCGACATGCTCGCCGCCTGCGAAGCCGCGATCCCTTGCGACATCTTCATCGCCTCGGCGGCGGTCGCGGACTACCGTCCGGAAGTCGTCGCCCCACAAAAATTGAAGAAAGACCCTACGAGCGGTGACGGCTTCGTCCTGCAAATGGTGCGCAACCCGGACATCCTGGCCACCATCGCGACCCGTCCCGACCGTCCGTTCAGTGTCGGCTTCGCCGCCGAGACCGAACACCTGCTCGACTACGCTGCACGCAAGCTGAAGGACAAGAATCTCGATCTGATCGTCGCCAACGACGTCGCCAACCCGAGCATCGGTTTCAACAGCGAAGAAAACGCCTGCAGCGTCATCGACCGTGGGCTGCACGCCACGGTTTTCGCCCAGACCAGCAAGAGCAAGATTGCTCGCCAGCTCGTCACTTTTATCGCCGAACGTCTGAACCAGGTTTAATTTACATGCACGCTTTGCAAGCCAAGATCCTCGACCCACGCATCGGTACCGAATTCCCGCTGCCGCAATACGCCACACCGGGCTCCGCCGGCCTCGACCTGCGCGCCATGCTGCAAGAGGACATCGTGATCAAGCCGGGCGAAACCGTGCTGATTCCGACCGGTCTGTCGGTCTACATCGGCGACCCGAACCTCGCCGCGCTGATCCTGCCGCGCTCGGGCATGGGCCATAAGCACGGCATCGTGCTGGGTAATCTGGTCGGCCTGATCGACTCCGATTACCAGGGCCCGCTGATGGTGTCCTGCTGGAACCGTGGCCAGACCGAATTCACCATGCCGGTCGGCGAACGTCTGGCGCAGCTGGTGCTGGTGCCGGTAGTGCAGGCGCACTTCGAAATGGTCGAAGAGTTTGTCGAAACCGAGCGTGGCGCGGGTGGTTTCGGCCACTCCGGTACCAAGTAATCAGCTAAAAACCTGTCGTGGCGAGTGCGCGTTGCTTGCCACGAAATTCAAAATGTCATCTGCAAGGTTTAGCGCCGAAAATCAAGGCATTGGCAGGCCAAAGCCACGCCGGACAAGGCGTCATGGCCCTTTCACACCACGAACTCTCTGTGAAAACCGCCGTCATACCCTTCAGTTTGAGCCTGCCGCCGAGATGAATCGTCGGTGTGTCCCGCCACTTTCGAGATGGAGCATTTCCGCAGATGAGCACCCCCGCCCAAGTCGCCCCGAAGCTTCCCGACAGCATCTTCCGCGCCTATGACATTCGCGGCACCGTGCCGGAATTCCTCAATGCCGAAACCGCCTACTGGATCGGCCGCGCCATCGGCTCCCAGAGCCTGGCCCAAGGTGAACCGAACGTGTCCGTCGGCCGTGACGGCCGCCTGTCCGGCCCCGAGCTGGTTGCCGAGCTGATCCGCGGCATCGCCGAAAGCGGCTGCCACGTCAGCGACGTCGGCCTGGTACCGACGCCTGCGCTGTACTACGCCGCCAACGTGCTGGCTGGCAAGTCCGGCGTGATGCTCACCGGCAGCCACAACCCGTCGAACTACAACGGCTTCAAGATCGTGATCGCCGGCGACACCCTCGCCAACGAACAGATCCAGGCCCTGCACGAGCGCCTCAAGACCGGCAACCTGAGCAGCGGCAAGGGCAGCGTGACCCAGGTCGAGATCCTCGACCGCTACACCACCGAAATCGTCCAGGACATCAAACTGGCCCGGCGCCTGAAAGTCGTGGTCGACTGCGGCAACGGCGCGGCCGGCGTGATCGCCCCACAGCTGATCGAAGCGCTGAACTGCGAAGTCATCCCGCTGTTCTGCGAAGTCGACGGCAACTTCCCGAACCACCACCCGGATCCGGGCAAGCCTGAAAACCTCGTCGACCTGATCGCCAAGGTCAAGGAAACCAAGGCCGACATCGGCCTGGCCTTCGACGGTGACGGCGACCGCGTCGGCGTGGTGACCAACACCGGCACCATCGTATTCCCGGATCGCCTGTTGATGCTGTTTGCCCGTGACGTGCTGGCCCGCAACCCGGGCGCGGAAATCATCTTCGACGTCAAATGCACCCGTCGCCTGATTCCGTTGATCAAGGAATACGGCGGCCAGTCGCTAATGTGGAAGACCGGTCACTCGTTGATCAAAAAGAAAATGAAACAGTCCGGCGCACTGCTGGCCGGAGAAATGAGCGGGCACATCTTTTTCAAGGAGCGCTGGTTCGGTTTCGACGACGGCATTTACAGCGCCGCACGGCTGCTGGAAATCCTCAGCAAGGAAAAATCCGACGCGGAAACGCTGTTCGCGACCTTCCCGAACGATATTTCCACGCCGGAAATCAATATCCATGTGACCGAAGAGAGCAAATTCAGCATCATTGATGCACTGCACGATGCGCAGTGGGGTCCAGGCGCCGACCTGACCACCATTGACGGCGTGCGGGTCGATTACGCCAAAGGCTGGGGCCTGGTGCGCGCGTCCAACACCACACCGGTGCTGGTGCTGCGCTTCGAGGCCGATGACGAGGCTGAATTGCAGCGCATCAAGGCTGTGTTCCATGCCCAGTTGAAACGCGTTGCACCTGATCTCCAACTACCGTTCTGATTCACCCGGAGCCCTGAATGACCCTCGAACGCGAAGCCGCCGCCCAAACCGCCAAGGTCCTGTCCGAAGCGTTGCCTTACATCCGACGTTATGTCGGCAAGACCCTGGTGATCAAATACGGCGGCAACGCGATGGAAAGCGAGGAGCTGAAAACCGGCTTCGCCCGCGACATCGTCTTGATGAAAGCCGTCGGCATCAACCCGGTCGTGGTTCACGGCGGCGGCCCGCAGATCGGTGATCTGCTCAAGCGCCTGTCGATCGAAAGCCACTTCGTCGACGGCATGCGCGTCACCGACGCGGCGACCATGGACGTGGTGGAAATGGTCCTCGGCGGTCAGGTCAACAAAAGCATCGTCAACCTGATCAACCGCCACGGCGGCAGCGCCATCGGCCTGACCGGCAAAGACGCCGGGCTGATTCGTGCGAAGAAGCTCACCGTCACCCGCCAGACCCCGGAGATGACCCAGCCGGAAATCATCGACATCGGTCAGGTGGGCGAAGTGGTCGGGATCAACACCGAACTGCTGAACCTGCTGGTCAAAGGCAACTTCATCCCGGTGATCGCGCCGATCGGCGTGGGTGAAAACGGCGAGTCGTACAACATCAACGCCGACCTGGTGGCCGGTAAAGTCGCCGAAGCGCTGAAAGCCGAGAAGCTGATGCTGCTGACCAACATTGCCGGCCTGATGGACAAGTCGGGCAAGGTACTGACCGGCCTGAGCACCCAGCAGGTCGACGACCTGATCGCCGACGGCACCATCTACGGCGGCATGCTGCCGAAGATCCGCTGCGCACTGGAAGCGGTTCAGGGCGGCGTAGGCAGCTCGCTGATCATCGACGGTCGTGTACCGAACGCGATCCTGCTGGAAATCTTCACCGACACCGGTGTGGGCACGCTGATCAGCAATCGCAAGCGTCCGTAAGCAATCGCACAAATAAAAAGACCCCGCTCAGCCTGACTGAGCGGGGTCTTTTTTTACCTGGAAGAAGCGATCAGACGCCGAACTGGGCGCGATAGGCTTCAACGGCTGGCAGATGCTGCTTGAGCTGCGGATCGTCAGCCAGGAATTCCAGCACCTGGTTCAGCGACACGATGCTGATGACCGGGATGCCGAAATCACGCTCGACTTCCTGGATTGCCGACAGCTCGCCGTTGCCGCGCTCCTGACGGTTCAGGGCGATCAGCACGCCGGCCGCCTTGGCGCCGTCCTGGGAAGCGATGATCTGCATCACTTCACGGATCGCGGTGCCGGCGGTGATCACGTCGTCGATGATCAGCACTTCACCGGTCAGCGGTGCGCCGACCAGGCTGCCGCCCTCGCCGTGGGCCTTGGCTTCCTTGCGGTTGAAGCACCATGGCAGGTCACGGTTGTGGTGTTCGGCCAGCGCCACGGCAGTGGTTGCCGCCAGCGGGATGCCTTTGTAGGCCGGGCCGAACAGCACGTCGAACGGAATACCGCTCTCGGCGATGGCTGCGGCGTAGAAACGACCCAGCTGCGCCAGTGCAGAACCCGAGTTGAACAGGCCGGCGTTGAAGAAGTAAGGACTGGTGCGTCCGGACTTCAGGGTGAACTCACCGAAGCGCAAAACGCCGCGATCGATGGCAAAACGAATGAAATCGCGCTGATACGCTTGCATGAAAAAAACCCCAAATACCACGGATTTAGCTAATTAGCTTGACGCCGTGTATCATACACGCACGCGATTTTTGGGGCCATTTATGCGGATCATCAGTGTGAACGTCAATGGTATTCAGGCTGCAGTCGAGCGCGGTTTGCTCAGTTGGCTGCAAGCACAGAATGCCGACGTCATCTGCCTGCAGGACACCCGTGCCTCCGCCTTTGAACTGGATGACCCAGCCTTCCAACTGGACGGCTACTTCCTTTATGCCTGCGATGCTGAAGTCCCTGCCCAAGGCGGCGTGGCTTTGTATTCGCGGTTGCAACCGAAGGCTGTCATCAGCGGTCTCGGTTTCGAGACGGCCGACCGCTACGGGCGCTACCTGCAAGCAGATTTCGACAAAGTCAGTATTGCCACCTTGCTGCTTCCTTCGGGGATGAACGGCGATGAGGACTTGAACCAGAAGTTCAAGCTCATGGACGACTTCGGCAAGTACCTGGACAAACAGCGGCGCAAACGTCGCGAGTACATTTATTGTGGCTCGCTGTACGTCGCGCAGCAGAAGCTCGACATCAAGAACTGGCGCGACAGCCAGCAATCTCCGGGCTTCCTGGCGCCAGAACGCGCCTGGATGGACGAGATTGTCGGCAACATGGGCTACGTCGACGCCCTGCGCGAAGTCAGCCGCGAAGGCGACCAGTACAGCTGGTGGCCGGACAACGAACAGGCCGAGATGCTGAACCTTGGCTGGCGCTTCGACTACCAGATCCTGACCCCGGGCCTGCGGCGCTTCGTGCGCAGCGCACGCCTGCCGCGTCAGCCTCGGTTCTCGCAACACGCGCCGCTGATCGTCGACTACGACTGGACGCTGACCATCTAAGCGTCGTTTCGCAGTAGAAAAAATGCCCGTATCGCAGGATACGGGCATTTTTTATGCATCAGCCTCAGTCTGAAATGTGCTTTAGACCGCAGCGAAAAACGGCAGCGCCAGGTACAACTTGATCACGATGACATTGATGATATCGATGAAGAATGCCCCCACCATCGGCACGACCAGAAACGCGATCTGCGAAGGCCCGTAACGCTGCGTCACCGCTTGCATGTTGGCAATGGCGGTCGGCGTCGCACCGAGGCCGAAACCGCAATGGCCGGCCGCCAGCACCGCCGCATCGTAGTTGCGGCCCATCACCCTGAACGTCACGAATACCGCGAACAGCGCCATGACCAGCGTCTGCACGGCCAGAATGATGAAGATCGGCAACGCCAGCGCTGCCAGGTCCCACAGCTTGAGCGACATCAGCGCAATCGCCAGAAACAGCGACAGGCTGACGTTGCCCAGCACCGAAACTTCCCGCTCGAATACCTGATACAGACCAAACGCCGAGAGCCCGTTGCGCAGCACGACGCCCACAAACAAGACACAAACGAATGTCGGCAACTCGAATGCCGTGCCATGCAACAACCCGTTAAGCAGAGTGCCGACCAGCAGACTGACCGCGATCAGTGCCAGGGTTTCGATGAACGAGAATGGCGTGATCGAGCGCTCCTTGTTCGGCTGCTCAAAACCCTTTGGCAGACGCGGCGCCTCCTGCGCGTGGCAACCCGGCACCTCGACACGCTTGATCAGCAGGCGGGCAACCGGACCACCGATCAGACCACCCAGTACCAGACCGAATGTCGCCGAGGCTATCGCCAGCTCGGAGGCCGAAGCCAGACCGTATTTCTCGCTGAATACCGTACCCCACGCGGCGCCGGTTCCGTGACCACCGGCCAGCGTGATGGAGCCAGTCAACAGCCCCATCAGCGGGTCGAGCCCCAGCATTGTGGCGAGTCCGATACCCATGGCGTTCTGCAGTATCAGGAGGCCGGCGACCGCCAATAGAAATATCCCGACTACGCGACCGCCCTTCTTCAGGCTGGCGAAGTCTGCACTCAGGCCGATAGTTGCAAAAAACGCCAGCATCAGCGGCGCCTGCAACGAGGTATCGAACCGGACTTCTATGTCGAGCGCACGCAATACCAGAAGCACCAGAGCAACCAACAGGCCACCCGCGACAGGTTCGGGAATATTGAAATTGCGCAGTACACCAACACGGGTAACAAGACCACGCCCCAGCAGAAGTACAAGGGAAGCGGCCACGAGCGTGCCGTAAAAATCGAGCTGAATCATCTGGATTATTCTTGGCTATATAGTCGGAGGCGAACTTTTCCCTGGATACGCCTCACGAATCGGCTGGCTGTTTCAACACTGGAAACACTGAAATTCAAGAGCCTTCGATGGCCTGAATATATCGAAATATTTCTGAAGGAATATGACGTGCGACAACCTTAACAAGCGCAAAGTCATGCTGCCAATGACCTTTGGCCGTATCAAGGCATTGCAGTTGTGACTAAAAATGTAAGGCTGATGAATATATAAAATTCTTCTGCCATTCATCGCAGGCAGATTATTCCTACGAGGAATTCAGGTTTATTTAGTTGCAAAAAAGCCCTGACAAGTCAGGGCCTTTAAACATGCAGAACTAATTATTCCAACATGCACATTTCGGCTGAAGGCTACTTTATCAAGCGCCAGGTAAACGGATAACGGTACGGAAAACCTTCATTGGCTTTTACGCCACCGATGATCGTCAGTACCAGCGCGCCGATGGCGAGCAGGCCGAACAACACGAACCCGATAATCAGCACCATCAGCAGGAAGCAGATCATCGAAGCAATCGCCACGGTGATCTGAAAATTCAGCGCTTCCTTGCCCTGGGCATCGATAAACGGATCCGTCTCGCGCTTCATCTGCCACAGGATCAAAGGCCCGATCAGCGTGCCGAACGGAACCCAGATCCCCAGCAAGGCGGACAAGTGACAAAACATTGCCCACTGGCGAACCTCGTGGCTCGGCTTGGGCAGCAACTCTTGCTCATCACTCATCGCGTCCTCCTTGCGGGTTACGAACCTGCTCAGTCGGCCAGTGCAGCCGTTTGCAGTTCGAAGATCTCGTTCATGCCTTTCTTGGCCAGTTCCAGCATCGCAGTCAGCTCTTCAGGCTGGAACGGCGCGCCTTCGGCGGTGCCCTGCACTTCGATGAAACCGCCGGTGCTGGTCATCACCACGTTCAGGTCAGTCTCGGCAGCGGAGTCTTCAAGATAGTCCAGATCCAGCACCGGCTCGCCCTGGTACATGCCCACGGAAACGGCACCGATCATTTGCTTGAGCGGGTCGCCGCCTTTCAGGCCACCGCGCTTCTTGATGACTTTCAGGGCATCGACCAGCGCAACCATGGCGCCGGTGATCGACGCGGTGCGGGTTCCGCCGTCAGCCTGGATCACGTCGCAGTCGACGTACAGGGTGACGTCGCCCAGCTTGGACATGTCCAGCGCAGCGCGCAGGGAGCGACCGATCAGACGCTGGATTTCCAGGGTGCGACCGCCCTGCTTGCCACGGCTCGCTTCACGCTGGTTACGCTCGCCGGTGGCGCGCGGCAGCATGCCGTACTCGGCGGTCAGCCAGCCCTGGCCCTGACCTTTGAGGAAGCGCGGCACGCCGTTCTCGACGCTGACGGTGCAGATGACTTTGGTATCGCCGAATTCGACCAGTACCGATCCCTCGGCGTGCTTGGTGTAGTTGCGGGTAATGCGGATCGAGCGGAGCTGATCGGCAGCGCGACCACTTGGACGTTTCATAGGAGATACCTGTACTGGGGACGGAAAACTGCGGAGCATTATAGAGCTGCGCACCGCGCCTGGGCACTGCCTAAAAATTCCGGCCGTCGATCCAGGGCCCTGAAACGCGCTTCGCCGACGGCCTGCAGCCCTTTGTCACACCGTGTGTTTGGGCGCATCTGCCGCACTGCGCTACAATCCTGCGCCTTTGCTGCCAGTCGGCTTAAATTCATTGATATCGAGCTGCGAAGCTTCAATTCGCGCCGATCTGTATCGCGAGGTCACCCCATGGTGCACAGCATGACCGCCTTCGCCCGCGTCGAAAAAGCCGGCGTTCAGGGCACCCTGAGCTGGGAGCTGCGCTCGGTCAACAGCCGCTACCTGGAACCCCACCTGCGCCTGCCGGAATCGTTTCGCGACCTCGAAGGCGCCGTCCGCGAAGCCCTGCGCCAGGGCCTGTCGCGCGGCAAACTGGAATGCACCCTGCGCTTCACCGAGGAAAGCACCGGCAAGCCGCTGCAAGTGGATCGCGAGCGCGCTGCACAATTGGTCGCCACTGCCGAAACCGTCGCCGGCCTGATCAAGAACCCGGCGGCGCTGAACCCGCTGGAAGTGCTGGCCTGGCCGGGCGTGCTGGTCGCCGACGCCACCGACCCGCAAGCGCTGAACGCCGAGGCGCTGGCCCTGTTCAATCAAGGCCTGAAAGACCTCAAGGCCGGCCGCGAGCGCGAAGGCGCGGAGCTGGCACGTCTGATCAACGATCGCCTGACCTCCATCGAGGAAGACGTGGTGACCCTGCGCGAACTGGTTCCGCAGATGCTCGCCACCCAGCGCCAGAAAGTCCTCGACCGCTTCGCCGACATGAAGGCCGAGATGGACCCGCAGCGCCTGGAACAGGAAATGGTCATGCTCGCGCAAAAGAGCGACGTGGCTGAAGAACTGGATCGCCTGAGCACTCACATCATCGAAGTTCGCCGGGTGCTGAAGTCCGGCGGTGCCGCCGGCCGGCGCCTGGACTTCCTGATGCAGGAGCTCAACCGCGAAGCCAACACACTGGGCTCCAAGGCCTTCGACCCGCGCAGCACTCAGGCGGCGGTCAACCTCAAGGTGTTGATCGAGCAGATGCGCGAACAAGTGCAGAATATTGAGTAAGGCAACAGACATGACCCACAGCACCGGCACCCTGTACATCATTTCCGCCCCTTCGGGCGCGGGCAAGAGCAGCCTGGTCAAGGCCCTGACCGACGCCAACCCGGAGATCCGCGTCTCGATTTCCCA
Organism: Pseudomonas sp. GW821-FHT09C09; assembly: GCF_059418105.1. NCBI lineage: Bacteria > Pseudomonadati > Pseudomonadota > Gammaproteobacteria > Pseudomonadales > Pseudomonadaceae > Pseudomonas > Pseudomonas sp. GW821-FHT09C09. The sequence continues at coordinate 317,300 of NZ_JBWKPF010000003.1, read as the reverse complement.
CACCACCCGCGCCATGCGCCCGGGCGAAGTGGACGGCGTGAACTATCACTTCGTGAGCCGCGAAGAGTTCGTGAAAATGGGCGAGCACGGCGACTTCCTCGAACGCGCCGAAGTCTTCGGCAACTTCTACGGCACCTCGCAAAGCCGTCTGCAGCAGACCCTGGACGAAGGCCACGACCTGATTCTGGAAATCGACTGGCAAGGCGCCGAGCAGGTGCGCAAGCTGATGCCGCAGGCCCGTTCGATCTTCATCCTGCCGCCATCGCTGCAGGCCCTGCACCAGCGCCTGACCAACCGCGGCCAGGACAGCGACGAAATCATTGCCGGCCGGATGCGCGAAGCCGTCAGCGAAATGAGCCACTACGTCGAGTACGACTACCTGATCATCAACGACGATTTCGCCCACGCACTGGACGATCTGAAAGCGATTTTCCGCGCCAATCAGTTGCAGCAGAAACGCCAACAGGTGCGTTTCGGCAAATTGCTGGCTGAATTGCTGGGCTGAAACAGCACTTCCCAAAACCGCTGCAAGGGCTTTACATTGGTGCTTGCAGCGCGTTGAAGAGTCTGGTCAAAAAATCAGCGCTTCCCTAATCGCTGGTGATTTTTTAAACTGTTGAGTCCGCTCGCCCAACCGGGCAGCGCGCATATTGCATTCGCTCCGAGGAATACCATGGCCCGCGTAACCGTTGAAGACTGCCTAGAACACGTGGAAAACCGCTTTGAGCTGGTCATGCTCTCTACCAAGCGTGCCCGTCAACTGGCCACCGGCGGCAAAGAGCCCCTGGTACAGTGGGAAAACGACAAACCGACCGTAGTTGCGCTGCGTGAAATCGCTGAAGGCCTGATGAGCTACGAGTTCATCGCCGAGCAGGAAATCGTCCACGAAGACCCGGTCTTCGCTGCGTTCGAGGACGAGTCCAACGAGGCCATCTAAGCCTATGCCTGGTCGACGTAGCACGGCGCGGGATCACAGCCTACGGCAGGAGTCATCATGCCGAGCATAGACGCCCTCGCCGATCGCTTATCGACCTACCTCGGCAACGACCAGGTCAACCTGGTCCGCCGAGCGTATTTCTACGCCGAACAAGCCCACGACGGCCAACGCCGCCGCAGCGGCGAGGCGTACGTCACGCATCCTCTTGCCGTGGCAAACATTCTTGCCGACATGCACATGGACCATCAGAGCCTGATGGCCGCGATGCTGCATGACGTGATCGAAGACACCGGTATCGCCAAGGAAGCGCTGCAAGCGCAGTTCGGTGAAACCGTGGCCGAACTGGTCGACGGGGTCAGCAAACTGACCCAGATGAACTTCGAGACCAAGGCCGAAGCCCAGGCTGAAAACTTCCAGAAAATGGCCATGGCCATGGCACGCGACATTCGCGTGATCCTGGTCAAGCTCGCCGACCGCCTGCACAACATGCGCACGCTGGAAGTGCTGTCCGGGGAAAAACGCCGGCGCATCGCCAAGGAAACCCTCGAGATCTACGCACCCATCGCCAACCGCCTGGGCATGCACGCGATCCGCATCGAGTTCGAAGACCTCGGTTTCAAGGCCATGCACCCGATGCGTTCCGCGCGGATCTACCAGGCGGTCAAGCGCGCCCGGGGCAACCGCAAGGAAATCGTCAACAAGATCGAAGAATCCCTCGGCCACTGCCTCGCCATCGACGGCATCCAGGGCGAAGTCAGCGGTCGCCAGAAACACCTCTACGGCATCTACAAAAAAATGCGCGGCAAGCGTCGGGCCTTCAACGAAATCATGGACGTCTACGCGTTCCGGATCATCGTCGACAAGGTCGATACCTGCTACCGCGTGCTGGGTGCTGTACATAATTTGTACAAACCGTTGCCGGGTCGCTTCAAGGATTACATCGCGATCCCCAAGGCCAACGGCTATCAGTCGCTGCACACCACGCTGTTCGGCATGCACGGTGTACCGATCGAAATCCAGATCCGCACCCGCGAAATGGAAGAGATGGCCAACAACGGCATCGCCGCCCACTGGCTGTACAAATCCAGCGGCGACGAGCAGCCGAAAGGCACTCATGCCCGCGCCCGTCAGTGGGTCAAAGGCGTGCTGGAAATGCAGCAACGTGCCGGCAACTCGCTGGAATTCATCGAGAGCGTGAAGATCGACCTGTTCCCGGACGAGGTCTACGTGTTCACGCCCAAAGGCCGGATCATGGAGCTGCCCAAAGGCTCCACGGCGGTCGACTTTGCCTATGCGGTGCACACCGACGTCGGCAACAGCTGCATCGCTTGCCGGATCAACCGTCGTCTCGCACCGCTGTCCGAACCGCTGCAAAGCGGCTCCACGGTCGAGATCGTCAGCGCCCCCGGCGCGCGGCCGAACCCGGCGTGGCTCAACTTCGTGGTCACCGGCAAGGCGCGGACCCACATCCGCCATGCGCTGAAGCTGCAACGCCGCTCCGAATCCATCAGCCTCGGCGAACGCCTGCTGAACAAGGTGCTCAACGGTTTCGACAGTGCCCTGGAACAGATTCCGGCCGAACGCGTGAAGGCGATGCTCACCGAGTACCGCCTCGAACTGATCGAAGACTTGCTGGAAGACATCGGCCTGGGCAACCGCATGGCCTATGTCGTCGCACGCCGCCTGCTCGGCGAAGGCGAGCAATTGCCAAGCCCTGAAGGCCCGCTGGCGATTCGCGGCACCGAAGGTCTGGTCCTCAGTTACGCCAAATGCTGTACGCCGATCCCGGGCGACCCGATTGTCGGTCACCTGTCGGCGGGCAAAGGCATGGTCGTGCACCTGGACAACTGCCGCAACATCAGCGAAATCCGCCACAACCCGGAAAAATGCATCCAGCTCTCGTGGGCCAAGGATGTCACCGGCGAATTCAACGTCGAACTGCGCGTCGAGCTGGAACACCAGCGCGGCCTGATCGCCCTGCTGGCCAGCAGCGTCAACGCGGCCGACGGCAATATCGAGAAAATCAGCATGGATGAGCGCGATGGTCGCATCAGCGTCGTCCAGTTGGTGGTCAGCGTCCACGACCGTGTGCACCTGGCCCGCGTGATCAAGAAACTGCGCGCACTGACCGGGGTGATCCGCATCACCCGCATGCGTGCCTGAGCCCACCATTACAAGGAGTCATACATGACCAAGACCGTTATCACCAGCGACAAGGCCCCGGCCGCCATCGGCACTTACTCCCAGGCGATCAAGGCTGGCAACACTGTCTACATGTCGGGCCAGATCCCGCTGGACCCGAAAACCATGGAACTGGTCGAAGGCTTCGAAGCCCAGACCGTCCAGGTCTTCGAGAACCTGAAAGCCGTGGCCGAAGCCGCCGGCGGTTCGTTCAAGGACATCGTCAAGCTGAACATCTTCCTCACCGACCTGAGCCACTTCGCCAAGGTCAACGAGATCATGGGCAAGTACTTCGACCAGCCGTACCCGGCCCGCGCCGCCATCGGCGTTGCCGCCCTGCCAAAGGGTTCGCAGGTTGAAATGGATGCCATTCTGGTCATCGAGTAATGCGCGCGGCGCGGCCCTTCAAGGTCGCGCCGACTGCTCTGCGGTAAAGAAAAGGTTTTGAAAGGATTCCACCATGCGCAAAGCGCTTGCTCTCTCGCTGCTCGCCATTTTCCTCGGCGGTTGCGCCAGCAACCCTGCCGACCGTGACATCAGCGGCACCTGGATCAATCAGGTCGCCATCGATGCCGCCGCCAAGGGCGGCCCCCTGCGTGAAGCGCTTCAGGCCTACGGCCCGAACCTGGAATGGGACATCAACACCAAGGCCGGCCAGGCCCGCTTCACCAACGGTTTCGAGAACGTCGAAGGACGGCTGCAGGGCGAACAGTCCGGCGCCTGGAAAGTCGACTTCTACGGCAGCTCCGGCAGCGAACTGAAACGCGACGGCGGTCAGTTGCATCAGGCTGCCAGCGAAAACGAACCCCAGCAGCTCTTCGATCGCGCGCAGATTCCGGTGCCGGAAGGCGCACCGATCGGCGCCAGCTTCGAACGTGCGCTGTACTCGGCCTACCTGGGCGGCAACTGGACCATCGCCAGCGGCCAGGGCGAAGGCGCCACTGTGCAATTCCAGGCTGACGGACAAGTCTCCGGCCTGCCGGGTGCCGACCGCTACGCCTTGTGCCTGGCGGGCGACTGCGCATCGATGAGCAGCGGCAACGACAGCATGTGGCTGCAGCAGAACGGCCAGGGCAACAACTGGATCTTCGTTCGCAAGGGCAAGGAGCTGGAAATTTTGCAGGCCGTGAACACGGCGCTGGCGGATGAACAGCCGCAGTTCAGCCCGGGTGAACGCAAGTGGTTGCTCGAGAAGCAGTAACCCGGCTTTGAAGCTTCAGAGATCCCATGTGGGAGCGAGCCTGCTCGCGATAGCAGTCTGACAATCAACATCAATGTTGAATGTTATGACCTCATCGCGAGCAGGCTCGCTCCCACATTGACTTTGTAATGCCCGCAAGTCAGCAGCGACCCTCAAGAATCGCAGCATACCCCTCGCGATAACTCGGATACGTCGGCACCCAGCCCAACGCTTTCGCCCGGGCATTGCTGCAACGCTTGCTGCCGGTTCGACGCACGCTCTCGTCTTCCGACCATTCGGTGACACCCAGATACTCACGCAACCACACCACCACTTCGGCCAGCGGTGCCGGCGCATCGTCCACGCCGATGTAGACGTCATCCAGCGCCACACCCTTGCGATCCGCCTCCAGCAGGAACGCCATCAGGCCCGCCGCGTCATCGGCATGGATGCGATTGCCATACAGCGGCGGATCGACCGCCACGCGATAGCCCCGACGCACCTGGGTCAGCAGCCATTCACGGCCCGGGCCGTAAATGCCGGTCAGGCGCACGATGCTCGCCGGGATGCCGCTGTTCAGCGCGATTTGCTCGGCCTCCAGCATCACCCGACCGGAATAACCAGCGGCAACGGTCTCGGATTTTTCATCCACCCATTCCCCGTCCTGCTGCCCGTAGACACTGCTGCTGGAAATGAACAGCAGCCGATCCGGCACCTGTCCGTAATCGTCCAGCCAGCCCAGGACATGTTGCAAACCCTGCACATAAGCCGCGCGATAACCGGCTTCATCGTGCTCGGTCGCCGCCGCGCAATACACCAGGTAATCCACGGCACCGACCGGCCAGGTCTCGGGGCAATCTTCATTGAACAAGTCACCGGCCACACCGATAACGCCTTCCGGCAAACGTGAAACATTGCGGCGCAGGCCATATACCTGAAAGCCGGCAGCCAGCAATTGCGTGGCCAGACGGCTGCCGACATCACCGCAACCGGCGATCAAAACAGAGGGCGCGGACATCAAAAATCTCCCATCGGAAAGCGACAGACTAGCCCTGGCAGGGGACGAGCGGCTAGCAATGAAGGAAAAAAAGCAACTCTATTACTTCTGTTAACAAGAATTACTTGCAATAATGCACCTCACTTTTGTTCTCGGCCTCACGAGGCCTGGAAGAGCATCACCGTTTTTCTACCTCAGGTCCGGCCAGCATGACACGCATTCAAACCCCCGCTTCGCCAACCAACCGACCTCGCGCCTGGAGCGCGGCGGCTGCCCTGCTCCTCAGCCTGATGCTGGCGCCAACCGCCGCTTTCGCTGACGCCCAGGCGCCGGCCACTCCAGCCGCCCACGAGCAGACTGCACCGACTGCCCCTGCCGCCGCGGCGGCCGCGACCGACCCGGTTCAGGCCGTGGACGCCAACGCCGAAGACGCACCTGAAGTCCTCGAAGCCGACAACACCCTGGGCATGGCCCACGACCTGTCGCCATGGGGCATGTACCAGAACGCCGACATCATCGTGAAGATGGTGATGATCGGTCTGGCCATCGCTTCGATCATCACCTGGACCATCTGGATTGCCAAAGGCTTCGAGCTGATGGGCGCCAAGCGTCGTCTGCGTGGCGAAATCGCCGCCCTGAAAAAAGCCACCACCCTTAAAGAAGCCAGCGCCACTGCGGCGAAGGAAGGCACCCTCGCCAACCTGCTGGTCCACGACGCCCTCGAAGAGATGCGTCTGTCGGTCAACTCCCGCGAGAAAGAAGGCATCAAGGAACGCGTCAGCTTCCGCCTCGAGCGCCTGGTGGCCGCCTGTGGCCGCAACATGAGCAGCGGTACCGGCGTTCTCGCCACCATCGGTTCCACCGCACCGTTCGTCGGTCTGTTCGGCACCGTGTGGGGCATCATGAACAGCTTCATCGGCATCGCCAAAACCCAGACCACCAACCTCGCCGTCGTGGCCCCGGGCATCGCTGAAGCGCTGCTGGCCACCGCGCTGGGTCTGGTCGCTGCGATTCCTGCGGTTGTGATCTACAACGTGTTCGCCCGCTCCATCGCCGGTTACAAGGCTCAGGTGTCCGATGCATCGGCAGAAGTCCTGTTGCTGGTCAGCCGCGACCTCGACCACCAGCCTGAGCGCAGCAGCTCGCAGCCGCACATGGTCAAAGTGGGGTAATCGGCCATGGGCCTGCATTTGAAAGAAGGCGCAGACGACGATCTGGCCGAGAACCACGAAATCAACGTCACGCCGTTCATCGACGTGATGCTGGTGCTGTTGATCATCTTCATGGTGGCTGCTCCGCTGGCCACCGTGGACATCAAGGTCGACCTGCCTGCCTCGACCGCCAAACCGGCGCCACGGCCAGAGAAACCGGTGTTCCTCAGCGTCAAGGCTGACCAGCGCCTGTACATCGGTGACGACGAAGTCAAAGCCGAAACCCTCGGCGCCGTGCTCGACGCCAGGACCCATGGCAAGAAAGACACCACCATCTTCTTCCAGGCCGACAAAGGCGTGGATTACGGCGACCTGATGAGCGTGATGGACAAGCTGCGCAGCGCCGGTTACCTGAAGGTTGGTCTGGTCGGCCTCGAGAGCGCAGTCAAGAAATGATCACGACGCGCCATAAGCTGACGCGTTACAGCGGTAGCCTGGCCGTGGTGCTGGGCGTTCACGCGCTGGCCATCGCGCTGGCGCTGAACTGGACCGCCCGCCCGCCCATCGAATTGCCGCCGCAGGCAATGATGGTCGAGCTGGCACCGGTTCCGGCCCCGCCACCGCCTGCACCGCCGAAAGTCGTCACGCCACCGCAGCCACCGGCTCCGGTCGAAGAACTGCCGATCCCGAAACTGGCCGAAGCACCGAAGGCAGAAATTGCCGTACCCAAGCCGAAGCCAAAACCCAAGCCAAAGCCGCAACCGCCAAAACCGGTTGAGAAGAAACCGGAGCCTGTGAAGGAAAAACCTTCCGAGGAAAAACCGGCGGAACCTCAGCAGACCCAGGCGCCGACGGAGAAATCCGCCCAGCCGGCACCGGGCCCGTCGCCAGCACAACTGGCGGCCAAGGCCAGCTGGCAAGGCACCCTGCTCGCGCATTTGCAGAAGTACAAGAAGTACCCGGCAAGCGCGCAGGCACGGGGCAAGGAAGGTTTGAACCGGCTGCGTTTCGTGGTCGATGGCGAAGGCAACGTACTGTCGTTCGAACTGGTGGGCCGCTCCGGCAACGCCGATCTGGACCGGGCCACCCTGGACATGATCCGCCGCGCCCAACCGCTGCCCAAGCCACCGGCCGACATGCTGACCAATGGCTCGATCGAAATTGTTGCGCCGTTTGTTTACTCGCTGGAACGCCGCCGCTGATCTGCACCGGCAGAACACGGCTCGATCCCGCCAGAAAGGCACCGAAAGGTGCCTTTCTCATATCTGCCAACGGCAAACCGGCATTGCCCGGTGTCGCATTGATCACTCAGTCTGATAACGTGCGTCTATCGATTGCAGCCGGTATGCTTGGCCCGCATCTTCATGGACGCTTGCTATGACCCTCACAGAATTACGCTACATCGTTACCCTCGCCCAAGAGCAGCATTTCGGCCACGCGGCCGAGCGTTGCCACGTCAGCCAGCCGACCCTGTCGGTGGGCGTGAAAAAGCTTGAAGACGAACTCGGTGTGCTGATTTTCGAGCGCAGCAAAAGCGCCGTGCGCCTGACCCCGGTCGGCGAAGGCATCGTCGCCCAGGCGCAGAAAGTGCTGGAGCAGGCCCAGGGCATCCGCGAACTGGCCCAGGCCGGCAAAAACCAGCTGACCGCCCCGCTGAAAGTCGGCGCGATCTACACCGTCGGCCCGTACCTGTTCCCGCACCTGATTCCGCAACTGCACCGGGTCGCCCCGCAGATGCCGTTGTACATCGAAGAAAACTTCACCCACGTGCTGCGCGACAAACTGCGCAACGGCGAGCTGGACGCGATCATCATCGCCCTGCCGTTCAACGAAGCCGACGTGCTGACCCTGCCCCTCTACGACGAGCCGTTCTACGTCCTGATGCCGGCCCAGCACCCGTGGACCCAGAAAGAATCCATCGACGCCGCCCTGCTCAACGACAAGAGCCTGCTGCTGCTCGGCGAAGGCCACTGCTTCCGCGATCAGGTGCTGGAAGCCTGCCCGACCCTGACCAAGGGCAACGACGGCGCCAAGCACACCACGGTCGAATCCAGCTCGCTGGAAACCATTCGCCACATGGTCGCGTCCGGCCTGGGTATCTCGATCCTGCCGCTGTCGGCGGTGGACAGCCATCACTACGCCCCGGGCGTGATCGAAGTGCGTCCGCTGTCGGCACCGGTGCCGTTCCGCACCGTGGCAATTGCCTGGCGCGCCAGCTTCCCACGACCGAAAGCCATCGAGATTCTCGCCGACTCCATTCGCCTGTGCTCGGTCGCCAAACCCGCCGCGCCGGTCACGGCCGGTTAAGCCAGCGTCATGACGGAGCTGTCGCAGGTCTCGGTCACCGCACTCAAGGGTGTCGGTGAAGCCATGGCCGAGAAACTGGCCAAGGTCGGCCTGGAGAACCTCCAGGACGTGCTGTTCCACCTGCCGCTGCGTTATCAGGATCGTACCCGCGTGGTGCCGATCGGCGCGTTGCGGCCGGGGCAGGACGCCGTGGTCGAAGGCACCGTCAGCGGCGCCGATGTGGTCATGGGCCGGCGCCGCAGCCTTGTCGTGCGTTTGCAGGACGGCACCGGCGGACTGAGCCTGCGCTTCTACCACTTCAGCAACGCGCAGAAAGAAGGCCTCAAGCGCGGCACGCGGATTCGCTGCTACGGCGAAGCCCGACCCGGCGCCTCGGGACTGGAGATCTACCACCCGGAATACCGCGCCATCAACGGCGACGAGCCGCCGCCGGTGGATGAAACCCTGACTCCGGTCTACCCGCTGACCGAAGGCCTGACCCAGGCGCGCCTGCGCCAGTTGTGCATGCAGACGCTGACCCTGCTGAAACCGGCCACCCTGCCCGACTGGCTGCCGACCGAACTGGCCCGCGACTATCAACTGGCGCCGCTGGCCGACGCGATCCGCTACCTGCACAACCCGCCCGCCGATGCCGACGTCGACGAACTCGCCCTCGGACATCACTGGGCCCAGCATCGCCTGGCGTTCGAAGAACTGCTGACCCATCAGCTATCGCAGCAGCGCCTTCGCGAAAGCATGCGCTCCCTGCGCGCGCCGGCGATGCCGAAAGCCACCAAACTGCCAGCGAAATACCTGGCCAACCTCGGCTTCAACCCGACCGGAGCTCAGCAACGAGTCGGCAATGAAATCGCCTACGACCTCAGTCAGCACGAACCGATGCTGCGGCTGATTCAGGGCGACGTCGGCGCGGGCAAAACCGTGGTCGCCGCCCTCGCCGCGCTGCAAGCGCTGGAGGCGGGTTATCAAGTCGCGCTGATGGCGCCGACCGAGATCCTCGCCGAGCAGCACTTCATCACCTTCAAGCGCTGGCTCGAACCGCTGGGCATCGACGTGGCGTGGCTGGCCGGTAAGCTCAAGGGCAAGAACCGCGTCGCCGCGCTGGAACAGATCGCCAGTGGCACGCCGATGGTGGTCGGCACCCACGCGCTGTTCCAGGACGAAGTGCAGTTCAAGAACCTCGCGCTGGTGATCATCGACGAACAACACCGCTTCGGCGTGCAGCAACGTCTGGCGTTGCGGCAGAAAGGTGTCGGCGGGCGCATGTGTCCGCATCAACTGATCATGACCGCCACGCCGATTCCGCGGACACTGGCGATGAGCGCCTACGCCGACCTCGACACCTCGATCCTCGACGAACTGCCGCCCGGTCGAACCCCGGTCAACACCGTGCTGGTCACCGATACCCGCCGCGTCGAAGTCATAGAGCGGGTGCGCAGCGCCTGCGCCGAGGGCCGTCAGGCCTATTGGGTGTGCACGCTGATCGAAGAGTCCGAAGAGCTGACCTGCCAGGCTGCCGAAACCACTTTCGAAGACCTCACCGCCGCCCTCGGCGAGTTGAAGGTCGGGCTGATCCACGGCCGCATGAAGCCCGCCGAGAAAGCCGCCGTCATGGCTGAATTCAAGGCCGGTAACCTGCAACTGCTGGTCGCCACCACCGTGATCGAAGTCGGTGTGGACGTACCCAACGCCAGCCTGATGATCATCGAAAACCCCGAGCGCCTCGGTCTCGCGCAACTGCACCAGTTGCGCGGCCGTGTCGGCCGGGGCAGCGCGGTCAGCCATTGCGTGCTGCTCTACCATCCGCCGCTGTCGCAGATCGGCCGCCAGCGCCTGGGCATCATGCGCGAGACCAACGACGGTTTCGTCATCGCCGAAAAAGACCTCGAACTGCGCGGCCCCGGCGAAATGCTCGGCACCCGCCAGACCGGCCTGCTGCAATTCAAGGTCGCCGACCTGATGCGCGACGCCGATCTGCTGCCCGCCGTGCGCGATGCCGCCCAGGCCTTGCTCGAACGCTGGCCCACCCACGTCAGCCCGTTGCTCGATCGATGGCTGCGACACGGGCAGCAATACGGCCAAGTGTGAGCACCGTCGCAGTTTCTCAAAGCTCGTTCCAACCAAGCTGGTTATACTCCAGCAATTGTTTCAAAAACGGATACAGACCATGACCGAAGCTGCTCTCGCCCCCGAATCCCCGCACGCTCCGTCTGTTATTCGGCTGCTGCTCAACAAGCTGGGCGTCGCCTACGAAGAAGTGCTCGACCACCACGGCCTCAACGCCTCGCGCAAGGTGCAGGCCGTGTTGCTGGACGACGCGGTCGGTGCGCTGATGGTGCTGTTTCCACAGAGCCAGTTGCTGGATCTCAACCGCCTCGCCGAGCTGACGGGCCGTCGCCTGACCGCCGTGTCCACCGAGCGCCTGGAAAAGATGCTCGGCAAACACAGCCTGAGCCTGCTGCCGGGCCTGCCCGCGCTGACCAGCTCACCGTGCCTCTACGAAGAAAGCCTGCTGCGCGAGCCGAAGTTGCTGATCAACTCCGGCGAGCCGGGCCTGCTGCTGGAAATCGCCAGCGAAGACTTCAAGACCATGCTGACCAAGGCCAGCGCCGCCAACTTCGGCGAAGCCCTGAGCAGCATCCGCCCGAACCTCGACCGCCCGGACGATGACCGCGAGGAAATCACCCAGGCCGTGCAGGCGTTCACCGCGCGGCGTATCCAGCAACGTCTGGAAGCGACCATCGAGATTCCGCCGCTGGCCGAAACCGCACAAAAAATCATCAAGCTGCGCGTCGACCCCAACGCCACCATCGACGACATAACCGGCGTGGTCGAAACTGATCCGGCGCTGGCCGCGCAAGTGGTGAGCTGGGCGGCGTCGCCGTATTACGCCTCGCCGGGCAAGATCCGTTCGGTGGAAGACGCGATCGTCCGCGTACTGGGCTTTGATCTGGTGATCAACCTGGCGCTGGGCCTGGCCCTCGGCAAGACCCTGAGCCTGCCCAAGGATCACCCGCAACACACCACGCCGTACTGGCAGCAGTCGATCTACACCGCCGCCGTCATCGAAGGCCTGACCCGCGCCATGCCGCGCGCCCAGCGCCCGGAAGCCGGCCTGACCTACCTCGCCGGCCTGCTGCACAACTTCGGCTACCTGCTGCTGGCCCACGTGTTCCCGCCGCACTTCTCGCTGATCTGCCGCCACCTGGAGGTCAACCCGCACCTGTGCCACAGCTATGTCGAGCAACACCTGCTGGGCATCAGCCGCGAACAGATCGGCTCCTGGCTGATGCGCTACTGGGACATGCCCGACGAACTGGCCACCGCCCTGCGCTTCCAGCACGACCCGAACTACGACGGCGCCTACGCCGAATACCCGAACCTCGTCTGCCTGGCCGTGCGCCTGCTGCGCAGTCGCGGCATCGGCTCCGGCCCGGACGAAGACATTCCGGATGCGCTGCTGGAGCGTGTTGGTTTGACTCGTGACAAGGCAAATGACGTCGTCAGCAAAGTCCTGGAAGCCGAAGTCCTCCTGCGTGAACTGGCTTCGCAGTTCAGCCAGGCTTAAAGCACTCTTCGGAACGTCTACCAGGGCCTTTTTTCTGATTGCAAATAGGGCCCTGGTTCCACAGATTTCGGTCACTTTGCCAGCAACGACAGCAAACTAGCGCCCTGCTATGATTTGACGGCAATCAGAGGAATTTCCGATGACCCATACAGATGCTGTCAGCGTTGCGAGCGAAGTTCGCAAGCTAGCCAAAGACAACAAGGTTACGGCCAGACGTGACGGCATAAGCCGTATGGCCGTTGGCATTACCCGTTTGGCTGGCGATGTCGTCGAGCTGGATGGCATCGAACAGCTGCTCGTCAACCTCAAGAGAAAAGGCGTTCTGAACAAATCTGAAATCCTGGCGCTCCAAGGGCGCTATCTTCAGGAAAGGCGCGCACAGAAACGTAGCGCATGACTTTCGATCCATTCGGCGACTTCGAAACGGCTGGATATCTTCAAAACTCGCTGCAACTGAAAGATCCCGTTGAAGTAAAAGAGTCAGAGCATCTTTCGTTCGAATTGAGTATCGAAGAGGCGCTTGCCTATCTGGCCAAGAAAAAGCCAATCGATTACCAGACTGTACTCAAGGTTCACGAAATCCTGTTCTCCGGCTTCTATCACTGGGCAGGAAAAGACCGGAACGAGCTTGTTCCCCATCTGGCAGTCTTCAAGGGCTCTCTCAACGACCCTCGCAGCACCGTCTTCGAACGCCCGGACTCCATCAAAATGTCTGTCGACTATGCGTTCAAGCTCGCAGCAGACAAGAAACGCTTCAGAGACCATCCCGGTGGAGTGATGGGCCAGCTGGCTTTCGCACACCCCTTCCTGGACGGCAATGGACGCGCGATTCTATTGGTCTTCATGGAACTCTGTTATCGAGCCGGGTTCGCCATCAACTGGTCAAGAACAAACAAAGACGACTACCTGCGGGCCCTCAGCGACGAGATCCGAGAGCCGCGCGAAAGGCATCTCGATCGCTACCTCAACCCGTTCGTAGTTGATATATCCTGTCGTGACGAATGGCCAGAGACCATCAGTGGCATCCGAGGCCTGGATGGCCTGGACAAGGAAGACATCACTTACGAGAACCTGGACAACCCGAAAGTCCAGCAGATCTACAAGGCATACCGGGCCCAGCCCATGGACGCCGAGCCTCCCGAGCCCGAAAGCTGAAGAGGCAGGCCTGTCCCGGCAAGCTACCTGAAAGCCCTATGACTTCGGCTTGGCCTTCCTCGGTTTCAAATACTTCATCAACCCCTGAAACCACATCACCAGCGCCGGGTTCCCCTTGAGCTGGATCGACTTGTCCTGAATCCCCTGCATGAACGCCAGCTGCTTGTTCTTCGCCTGCATCGTGGCAAACCCGAACGCCGCATCCTTGAACGCAATCGCAAACGCCGGCTCCGCCACCACCCCGGACTTGCTGGTAATGCGCTGGTCCTTCACCACGAAATGCCGCGCCACCTTCCCGTCCAGAGTCTGTAGCTGAAACACCAGATCCTTGTCACCCAACTGCTGCTGGAACGCAGGATTTGTCCGACTGGCCTTACCCATCAACAGACCCAGCATCCACAGAAGAAAACGAAATTTCATGCGCACAGCCTCAAAAGGAAAATGAACGGCTGGGGGAGTGTAAGGGATTCGGACGGATTCGCCACTATCTTGCACGGATAGAAGACGATGCATGGCTTTTCCCGAAAGATGACTGCCAAGTCACGACTTCACTCTTAGAACTTGATCGTTCCTACGCTCTGCGTAGGAATGCCTCCCGTAACGCTCCGCGTCACACCCTCCCCCCGTCCTACACCTGAAGAAACACATTCCTGTAGGAGCTGCCGATAGCAGTGGTTTCTTGTTCCCCTACCCCGCAAATCCTTGGGAAATATCCTTCAAACTGCGGTGCTGTCCATGAACTAGGCAGGCTGGACCATCGTCGATAGCCTCTGTGTGTCACCGCAAAATCGGTGACTCGGACGTGCAAGTCCGAAAACCGGGGCAAATCTTTCCAACTCCAAAAGGATTTACACCGATGATCGATCCAACCCTCACTGACGAAGAAGTTTCCCCCTACGAATTCCCAGACTCGAAAAAACTCCACGAAGCCGCCGAACGCGCCCTCGACCACCACTTCAAACCCAGAGCCTCACGCCCCAAACGCCTGGGCGGCCTGTTCGCCCTCTGCCCCAACGCCGACGCCGAAGCCCTCATGGCCAACGCCTCCGAAGACCTCCTGTCCATCAGCGCCATCGCCGCCAACCTGGCCGACGACCTCGACGGCCCCCGCCGCTCGATGGCACTGGGCCTGAGCAGAATGGCGGACGGCGTGCGGTTGATGGTGGAAGGCACGCTCGATCACATTGAGTTTCGAGATTACCAAGCCAAGCCGTAGCTGAAACGCGGGCGGAAAAAAGGGGACGATGCGTCCCCTTTCCTGAGCTTCGGCAACAGCAACTAGCGAAAGTCCTCTTCGCTTTTGGGTCGCGACTCCAACCCAAGAAGCGCCGCCCGGTTTATGAAGGAATAACTTCCTGAGTCGCATCGCTGCCTGAATACAACTTTGTCCTCCTTGAGCACTGTCAGAAAACTCACGAAGGCCTGACTAACGAGGTAGGTATACGCACCGCTTTTGAACTTGATGATGTTCAGGTTCACGCTGCCTTCCGACGCATCTACAACAAAAAACTTTCCCTTGGGTGGCATAGCATTCTTCGGGTAGACCATCTCGATGTTCCCCGGCACACCATAACGGTACTGAACAGAACCGGCCGTGGGCTTGCTGTTTCCCCGCGCACAAACAGAAACCGTCTTGCCGCCCTCCAGCGGGCAACTGAAGTAGATGTCTTCGTCATCCGAGCACAACGTTCCTTCCTGCCCGCCCTTCAACGGCGCCGTCTCCTGCGAAACGCGCTCCGGCGCTTTCGCGATATCAGCACAGTTGGACAGGCAAACCAGCTTCGAAAGATCCGGATCATCGCTTTCAGTGAACAGGTAAGTCGCTGAACCATCGCGGTTGCGGGCGTGATAAACGGGAACACTGACGGCCAGCCCTTTGGCCGACACCGGCACCTTGGTATCTCCGCCCGAGACGACCCAGCCTTCGACCTCCCCGCACAACGCCTCCAAAGCGACCTCACTGAACGAATCTTTCGTTGGCACGGCGAACGGCTTGGCATCACCTCGGCAGTCATAGCCATGCCAGTAGGGCCCGGTGTTCATATCAATGTCGATCGAGAAAACATAAGCGCCGTCGAGCACCACTTTGCCGCTGTCGTAAGTGAAAACCAGCCAGCGCCGCGTCTTCGATTGTGAGGAGTTTTCTTCCTCCAAGATGTAGCGCTCGCCATCGCGATACAGCCAGAAAACACTCGCCGCACCGGCCGATACCGGCCTTTCGGAGAGACGCTGCCCGGACTGTGCGTCCACCAGAAAATCGTCTTTCAGCGTAAGCGCACAGTCGCTGTCGGCACCCATGCAAGACTTGAGTGACGGGAACATCGGCCCCGCCACCGCAGAGAAAGAACACAGCAATAACGCGATCAAACCTAATCTTTTCAACTTGCCACCTGTTTCAAAGCGAGTAATCCATCACTTCTTCAAGCCGCCAGCATGGCCCACGAACAAACCGATACTCGAAGACATAATCGGTATCCGGTTTCTGCAGGATGGCGACGGCGTGATCACCCTGCTCCTCCTTGATGGTCAACGTCAGGCCCTGGGCCTCTCGCTTCGCTGCATCCGGAATGATCGGGAACTTGAGCTGATCGCCGCTGAGGCTGCTTTTTTGCATCTCGGGCTCGGGATCACCGGCCACGGTCGTGACCATTTTCAGCGGCTGCTGGACGAAGGCTTTCTGCACCTCTGCGCGTTCAGAGAAGGCTGATAGGAACGTTGAAAAGTTGGGTGAGGGGCAAGCGGCACTGGCCCTATCACCGTCGTTTTTGAGTGGCTTCTGACGGTTGCCCTGATTCAGTTTCGAATCCGAAATCATTCTTCCATCCAGATCCGCCAAGTACTTCTTGATGCTCGTCGCATCCTTGTAAGCACACTCGACTTCTACGCCCTCTTCCTGATCTATACCGTCACGGCAGTTCTGCAACTCGGGGTCTGGCGGGTCACCACGAAAGAACTGCAAAGCCAAGTGATCGCCGTCCTTGAAGAGCGGCAATTCCAGCACCGAATAGGAATCTCCTTCGAAATGCTCGTGCAGAACTTTGTGTTTTGTCAGGACAAACATGGACTTCCCCGCTCGCTCAGGGAATTTGCGCTCGAAGAAGAACACCGAGGCAATTTGTTCGCCCTCAACCTTCCACACATAATTCAGCGAAGGTTTCACCGCATTCGTGGGCGCGTAGAAAATCTCGGCATCAGGCACATGCACGTCTCTAACCTGATCCTTAAGGTTGTTCTTCAAAAAGAACACCGTGATCTTTTGATCACCCAACGAAGCAACCACCGGGGGATGCAGTTCTCCGATGGTTTGTAGGTCACTTGCCGATGCCGGCTGAGTCGACAAGCCGGCGATGATCCCGAGCACACCAAAACAACTTGAAAGCTTGTTCAATTCCGATCACTTCCCTGCTGATCAATCTTCTAAATATTTACGCCGATGGTTTCACGATGACTTAGATGCGCCGCATTTCAGCTCTTTGATCTGCTCGTTTTGAATCGGAATTACACAGGCGAGGCGCTTTTCGCCGGTAGTGCGAAGCTCTGTCAGGCTAAGCGTCACATGCAAACCATCTTCCGCGAACACATGATCCTCAAACCCCGCAGAGGCATAACCCGACCAAAACGGTTTACCGTCAAAGCTGCAAAACCGCGTAGAGGAAAGCACCTTCCAGTTACCATCCGGTGCAACAATTTGAACATTCAGGCATGGGTTTCCAAACGTAGTGATATAGCGAACCACAACATCGCCGAAACGCTGAGAAGCAGCTTTCGAAACGTTAACGACATCGACCACCTCACTAGGGCCATCAGGTGCGATAGCGTCAAGATAGACGGCACGCTCCAGACTCATTCTGGTGACGCATTTGTTGATAACCATGGTATGCGCCGCCGACCCGAATTGTGCAGCCGTGGTTTCAAGGGGGCACGTGGCGTCGCGCAACTTGATCCAGGCCCGTTGCGAGTCTCTGGCGATGACCATGAAAGCCTTCCCCTCCTCAGGCTCAGACTCCCACCCAGACTCGAACCGAGCCAACAATTTCTTGTAGCTGGCATTGAGTTTCGCGTCGGCATCTTTCCGCTCAGCTTCCACGCACTCGTCGTATTGCCAGCTCACCGTGATGACTTTGCAGTTGTCCTCAGCGAGCGCGATTGAAGCGGACAGCAGGCCTAAGGACAACGCGATAAAGCGCACAAGCATATTCAATTTTTCATTCCCTGAATGACGGATCGCTCAACTACGCGTTGAGGTATTTTCTGCGCCTTGCCGTCGGCACTCATCGCGTCGCGGTATTGGCTGTAATAGCGCAGCGCTTCGTCTTTGCGATCAAGGCGCCAGAGTGAGTCGGCGATGTTCAACATCAGAACTGTCCGTTTACGGACGGCCTCGACGCCGCGATAAAACTTCAGTGCAAGCTCATCTTTGCCGCCCTCGGCCAAGTAAAAGCCAAGGTCGTTATAGGCCTGAACATTTTGCGCCGGGGGGTGACACGCCATGTAAGACTCTGGGCTTAAAAAGACCAGACCCCATTCGATGGACTCTGCTCGGGACTGCGCTGGTTCGATACTTGAGACATGTTTCAGCAAGTCCTTTGGAGACCTCGTCTCCAGGGCGGGAGTGAGCACATCGCCGTCGCCGGCAACCCATTGATTGCCCTTCCACTGGCCGACACAAAAAGTGGCCCAACGATCAGCCAGCACACAACCGGTCTCCATGGAGATCACCGTGCAATGCTGTTGCGACACTAGCTTCTCTTCACCGTTTTCGTCCGACAACATGCCGAAGATCACCGGGTCGAGCAGCAAGGTTTTCTTGTCAGGACTCAGCATATTGGAGTGCCCATCGGCGCCAATATCGGCGCCAAAGAGCGGAAAGGTTTTCCCATTGGCGGTGAACCACGCAGTCGCCGAATCCACACCGGGCATCGTCCATTCTGTAGCCCGAAATGACACCGTGTTCCCGTCGACACCGACTATCGGCGGGTCCTCGGCAAAGGCGCTCATAGCGCTGCACAGACTGCCGATCATCAATACCCACTTAAGGCTGCCCATAGTCGATCCTTTTCACTGACGGACTTTCCGACTGCAGCTGCCTCTTCGTCACGCCATAAGCCTTGATCAGTTCTTCCCAGGAACCCTTCGAACCAAATGAGCGCTGGGTATTATCGAAGCTGTATTGCTCCAATCGCCCCGCCGTCGAGTAATAGCCGCGCCATTCAGGACAGGCACCGCAACCGCCGTAGCCACCGATCGAAACAAGACTGCCCTTGGTGCCTTTCACACAATCCATCGCCACAACCACGTTACTCAGCATCTTCGCTTTCTTACCGTCAGACGTGAGCTGTGAAACCTTGTCGATATTGCGCCGCAACACTTTGCCGCCAATGTTGATCGTCTGATCGGAGCAGACCGGGATGAGGTGGGTTTCTGCGTCATCCACCGTTACGGATCGGCAGGACGACACCATCACCACTTCAACACCGCCACATTGCATGACATCGCGTTGGGTGTAGGCGTCCTTGGGAGCGGCGAAAGCTGGAAACGAGAGCAACAGCGAAAGGCTGCCCGCGAGAAGATACTGATTCATGGAAAATTCCTTTTTGCCGTTAACCGGCCTGTTGTCCAGCCAGGCACTTTGCGTAGCCATCGGCGAATTTGGCATCGAATGACAGCTCCACCGGCTCTTCCAGTTCAGCCGAGGTATTGAGCAGCACCCGAGTGGCCGGAGTGTATTTGATCCAGCCGATGGTGCCGGTGCCGTCCGTATCAAAGAGCAACTGGGCTCGCACCATTTCACCGTCGTCTTCATCAATCAGCAGGTTGACCTTGTCCTTGCCGACATAGCGAAACGGGAAGTTGCTGCTCCTGACCATTTCGGTGAGATAGCCGTAGCAACTCCCTGCTTCGGCAGCTGCCGGAATGGCGTAGATTAGGGGCAACAGTAGAAGTGCACTCAGCATGGGCCGAATGGAAAAGCGGTTCATCCAATCATCCTTAATCAAACAACGGCGATCACAAATCCTTGAACGTCAGCAGCCGGAACTCGTTGTTCATAAACTCGAAGTAGCGTGTCCTGTAGCGGCTTTCCAGCTCATTACCCTGCGCGTCCTCTTCGGTATCGGCCGCAATGCCGGAAACAATGAGCAGACGACTGTCAGGTTGGTTCGACAGGCTGAAGGTATTGCCGTCGTACGCATTCGGCAGCCCGCCAACAACCTCCCCCGTGCGCGCATCCAGCACTTCACCGCACATGGAACTGCCGCCACAACCGACTCGGTACAGGATGTAGTGGCCGGCAAAGTTGACCTTGCCTTTAAGTGCCTGCGCACGAGCCTTATCCATCATCGAGTTGCTGTGTTCTTGCGGCACAGGCTCATGATTAGTGCCGGCGAACACTGGGGAAACGGTGTAATCCTTGAAGGCCGGGTTGGCGGCGTAAGCCACGGGCATGGCAATGGCCAAGAGACTGCCGAGTAGAACTGAACATCCTTTCATTCTGTAACTCCGTTTTTCATCGGACTAAAGGTTGTCACCTCGCCATCGCGAACGTTGAGTCCAAGAATCCGCAGAGAGCTAAACCCAAACTCATCTCGCTCATTGTTCGCCCTGCTCCCAGTTGCAGCCACTTGCCAGAGAAGCGTCGATATTCGGGTTAAGAAGGAAGCTATATTTCCTGCCGTTGGACTTCTTGGTGTAAACCATCGAAACGCTCATCGCTGCTTGGGTGACCCACTCATAGGTTCCCGTGACCTTGCCGTCGATAATCTCGGACCACGTACGGGTGTTTTGTGTGGGTGCGTCCGGGGCAAGTATTTCTTCCTGATGATCCGTCAGTACGATAGAAATCGGCGCTTTCGACTTGGCGTATTTAACGAAACCACCCGACCAATTGCTGTCGTGATCATAGAAGGTTCTGAGTTCGAACTTGATCGAGTGGGTATCATCGAAGCAGTAGTTTTCGGACGTGACCTCGCAGTGGGAGGTAAGGGGAAAAAACGCCATGAATAGAGGGAATAGCTTTTTCATCAAAAAATGCCCAATGGAACAGATCTACCTAGACCCCATGCAGACCAATGTCATCGGGCAGCAATTAAATTTTTTGATCTTATTAAGCGACTGCACCAGATAGTCAAGAGCCAGATCGTTCCACAACTCTCTTTGGAATTTTCGCAACCTTACCTGACTGCTGCATCATAGAACTATATTTTTTGTAGTTCTCCGCCGCTAATTCCTTTCGACTTAGACCCCAGTAAGCATCCGCAATATTTAAGTAGGCGACCGTTCTTTCTGGATTTTCAGAAATGACTTTTTTTAGCAGCTCAACAGATTCCGCATAGTACCCAGCCTCAGCAAACAAAAAACCAAGATCGTTAGACCAACTAACTTTATCAGGGTAGTAGTAAGCCTCAGCTATATAACTCTCAGGCGCGCACGATTCGCTATCGCCCCCATCGGCAACAAGCCCCCCCATAGATTTGATTAGTTTGTTTTTGTCATTCCCTTTAAATGCCGCTAGTGCTTGATCAGCCGTCGACGCTACAAATGACGACATGAGCTTCTGCCGATTAATTCGACCTTCTTGAATTTCAAAATTTAACTTCTGAAGATACTCAAATGCACCAGCCCCATCAAAACTCTCGAGGGATTTGGAAATCAAGTCATTCACAGGTAACACATAGGCACTCTTAAGAGACCGATCACAAGAGTCATTATTAACCGTATACACAAGCTGACTAACCGCAACTATTTTACGAGCGGCATCATATTGAAACTGAACGTTAAAATTATGTGTGACCTCATCTTCTTTTTTGGTAATTAAGCTCACAACATCTCCTACAACGTGCGAGTCCGAATTAAACGTATAAGTCTCCGCCTGAGAATCCACAACACTTATAACTTTATCGACACCTTGCAGAACCGACACTTCAAAGCCATCAAAACTACTAGGTGAATACGCATTGTTAATTTTAGCCAATGCAGAATTTGCGCTAAAAATAACTTTTCTTTCCCCCGATACATCAGCAAGCAAAACCAATTTATCGGGAAGTGATGCATTATCATTTTTTTCAACTATGAGCTTTTGAGCCCCCATTCCGGAAATCAAATTTATAGCAAGCTCTTTTTTCACTCTCTCCGGGGAAGGAAGATTTTCGCTCGGGTCTCCCCACGAAAACTGACTAGCAAAAGTGGCAAACAAAAAAATCTGTAGCCCCAAAACCTTTTTTGAACTAATCACTTATTGAGCTCCTGATAGATAGCGGTAAAATTAGTTCTACGCTCCCCATAGCTGTCAGTATGCTTGTTAACAACTTCCGTAATTTTATTGGTGGAATCCGTGTCCGGTGCGACTAGATTATTTATATTATTCACATCCCAAAATCCCATAGCCGATAAGAGCCCTATTTTCGTATCCAGCAATTGATCTGGATTAGAAACCATCTCAATGGTTTCTTCAGGAATTTTTTGTTTTAAGCGATCTTCTACCGCCTGATAGTTCGACTTCCATGTTAGCTGGATAAATCCTTTACCTTTATATTTTTTACCTTCTTCGCAGCCACCCGCAGTCAACACAAATGCACCTTGAGCCGAGTTGCAGCAATAGATACGCTTTGCTATCTCATCTTCATTGGGAAACTGAGAATAAGCCTTATTTTTTCGAACCGTATAGGCACTTTTCGCCGCGGGACTTAACGCATTATACTGCGCCATCGTAATACGCTTATACCCATACAATTCCGCTTCGGCAGGGTAGGTATTAAAATATCTTCCAAACTTAGATCTGAGAGCTTCAGCCGAATACCAAAGATCTTCCACTTTTCCTACCAACGCACTACCAACCTCAGTTTTAACTTGGGCAAAAAATTGTGCCATTTTCGGTGCGGTGTTGATTTCAAAACGATCAGCATACTTATTAAACAACCCCCTAACCTCTTCACGCTTTTCCTCAGAAGAGTCCGGAAACATTTTCTTCATTTGATCGAAAGAAATTAACTCCGAAACAGAGGAGGTAAACCCTGAGACAAACTCTATAGGATGAAAATGCCAAACCAGACTGGTTTCAGGTGAAGCCTTTCCAGATAGCTCCTCCCAGAAGATAAAGTTATCGATCCTCTCTTTCTCATGGGCTTTTAGTTTTGGCGAATGAGCCAAAATGTCATCCAGACGGCTCCATTTTGGTTGATTAGCCTTATCTTTCCACTCAGTTGGGTGCCTGGCGACAAGCTTTGACCATTGGGAGCGCGTATCAGTATCCTTCAACGCATCAGCCAACTCTGAAGCATCTATTTCTTTATTATTGTCCTTATCGATATTATCAAACAATTTCTTGAAAAAAATTGGCATATCGTTCGGATCGAGAAAACCATCAGCAGTAGCGTTCGACTCTTCAACTACTTGAAAACCGAGCTTCTCCCAATCATGCTGCGAGATTAACGGCGCGCCGGCTTTTTTTATCAATCCAGCCACACTTTGACCTTCGTCTTTGACATTAACCTCGTACCATTCTTGCGAGTCCTTATAAATTGCTATCTTGCTTAAATCGATAGCGTGCGACTCCTTGAGAATCACGTTTCCCGCCGCTGGTGGTTTTAGCCTAAGGGAAGTACCTTTTACCACGGACAAATACTTCTTCCCAGTTTTCAAACCAGCAGTATTTTTTAAAAAATCTTCAACACTTGCATCAGCAGTAAAAACCTCTACATGAACCTGAAATTTCTCGCTGACATCTCCTGCCTCAGTAATATTTTCTATTTGGCCTAGATACCCTACCGGATCTCCTGCCTTAATTCCGACACCAACATTTAAAACAGAATCAACAGCCGCCGGCTCAGTTACATTCCACTTCAACACATTGTTTTCCGGCGTATTTTCGACACACGCCCAAAATTTAGGCGGTATATTTCCAGCAGCAACCAGATCGCCACTTATCAAAGTACATTCAGCCATTCGCCTCACTGACGTGCCTAATACTAAATTAAGTACCTTCTGACTGTCGAATTCCACGACACTATTCATAATCAACTGCATAGTGCCGTGCGGAGCGCCTGCCGGTTTTCCATTGCTTGCATCTAGGGGGGCCTCATAAAGAGGAAGTTTATTAACAACTGTCCCCCTCACTTTCCCCTGCCAGTAATTAGGGCGCTCCCGTTCCGGCACCTTATCAGCAGTCCAAATTCTATCACCAGCGTTATTTTTATACGGCTCACCGCCCTTCAAATAAGCAAACCAAACCTCACCGCCTACCTCTTTTGTTTTCTGAGAACCTAGTTTCACATCACCAGAAATGATCTTGCCTTTAGCATATATACGATCGGTATCAGCAATAGGCTTTTGATCTAAAATTTCCAGCTTGGAACCTTTAGCCAACTTACCTAAAGAAACTATACTGCTGGATACAGGAAGCTCCTCGTATGCATTAAAATCACCAACCATCATCGTTACTTTGGGCTTGGGTACATCCACAGACGGCAAAGGATAGCGTTCGAAAGGCAAAAGATGCATATACAGACTAAAAAATACTAGTTTGTTTTGCTTATTCTTATTCGCACCTTCCTCTGCGTTAGGTACGGACTTATATTCGTGCCGAACCAAACAAAATGAGTTTGAATATTTTAGTTTTTTGTTATCACCGTCGGCGTCAAATATTGACTCCAAATAGTCTTTATTAAGCCGATAAGCAACCACCTCACCATCTGCAATGCAGCGTATTGGCTCATCTAATACGCATTGCGGAGCACTTGCACTGCTGATATGAATTCCGCCATGCCAGAATTTATTACTGCCAAGCAAGAAGTGACCAGAAGTTTCGTTTTCAAGGGCTTTGTATACTTCATCTGCTCCAGTGAACTGCTTACCATCTGGTTTTCTGAATGGATATTGAAAACTCATCAATGGTGCAGCCCCCGCAGCTGCCGGTGCGGGAGCTGGAGCTCCCCCCCCCGTCCGAGTCGACTCTTTAACCCTTAAGAATTTTGTAGGGACTGGCCAATACCAAGCCTTCCCAAAGGCACCGAATTTGGCAGTGGCTGGCCCAGAACTTTGTGCTCCGAAGAATTCTCCAAACTCAGAATCCAGCGTACTGTCATAACTTTCTACAATACCTGTATGGTTTAACGTCTTATTTTGATGATTTGACGTTGCATTAATCCAGAGTACGATATCTCCCCGCTTCACATTAGCTGGGCTTATTACATCATAATATTTGAGCGCTTCCTGGCTATTAAGCCCGGCGGTATTCTGATAAGGAACTTCGTAACCCGCCCCCGTCAGCAACAAGTTAACCATATGAGAACAGTCGACAATTTTTTTACCATTCTCTACGGCGTAACCATTTCCGCCCTCCTTATAGCTATAATTCGCGCTGGTGTAATTTCCAGATAAATCCAGTGGTTCAGTCATTTCTGCTTCCTGCAATAATCAATAGCAATAGCTGGCTTTAGCAATTCCAGCAGGCTGCTTATTTAGACGTTCCAAATGTGCGATAGACCCTTTGCTGCCTTTTTGAGCAGCGAGTTGGTAGCAGGCAATCGCTCTGGACATGTCCTTAGTAACCAATTCTCCAGTTTCAAAGGCTCGACCGAGTGCATTTGTTGCAAAGGCGTCTCCCATACGGGCCGCCTGCGTCAACGCTTCTTCAGCCTCTGCTGGATGCTGGCATGGAGCATCAGAGGAAACATTGTTTCCATCGCAGTAAAACAACGAAAGGCTCATCGCACCCTCAGGCAAAGTGGTCGCTGCTGCCTTGAATAGCTGTTCAACTTTATTAGTTTCTAGCTGCGGAGCCATGCCAGAAAGGCTCAAACTTGCAGCATTCAAACTAGCCTGAGGGTCACCGGAAGCTGCTGCGCATAGGTAGTTTTCCAAAGAAGCTTCAAATAACTCACCTGTGAGTCGGTACTGTTCTAGCCCCCCCAGGCCTCTGAAGGCTTCTGCACGCTGGAAGCAAAAGTTCTCTGCCTCGCTCATGTGGGCATTGCTCGCCTCTACGAGATCTTTCTCTCTGATCGACCAATCTTCAACACCCTCAAGCACCCAACACGCTTGGCGAGAAAAGTTAAAAATCTTGATGTTGCTGTTGCCCGCCCGTTTATCCACTACGTTGAAATGACTATCGTCGATCGCTTCGACCACCACGCCTTCAGTCTTGTCTGTGCCCACAAGCGACATTAGCGGAAATGGCAAACTGGAGCTCTTGACTCCCGTCGTTTGCGGTTCAAAAACCCCGTGCTCACCAACCGGTTTCAATACCAGCGACTTCACCGTCATCGCAGTCAACCGTTGCTGAGTTTCAGCATTCGCAGAGAACGCTGGCAGGAACTGGGAAAAGTCCTCAGACGGACACTCATCTGCATAAGCGCTGCCATGAAACATGCTCAGCAGCGAGGCGGTGAAAGCCGCTACGGCGAAGCCATTCCTCTTCTTCAACAAACCATTCATGTCGATCACTCAGAAAACACAAAAAAAGCCTTCGGCTTAACCTTCTCAGGCGGCGCATTCAACAACGCCTGATCCATCAAACTCCCCGCCTTATCCTTATCCGCCGCCCCCGGCAGCACCGGCGGTTTGATCCCGATGCCAGTGCCTGCTCCCGGCGAGCCCCCGGCGTTGATCTTCACCACCGGCCCAACCACCGTCACCCCACCGCCATCGAGCTTGATGAAACTGCCGCCGCCGAGAATCGTCAGCTCAGTCCCCGCCTCAATGACAATCTTGTCCCCAGCCTTGATGTGTATCTCTTTCCCGGCACTGGTCAGTTGTGCAGTCCCGAGCTTCACATGCTGGTTCTCACCAATGGTCAGGTGGTCGTCCATCCGTGCTTCGATCTTGCGGTCGCTGATGGTGGTTCGGTGTTCTTCGGCCTTCAGTTCGGTGTAGGTGTTCTTCACCACGGTGTCGTGGCGTTCGTTGCCGACGCGGATTTTCTGGTCGTGTTCGACGTTTTCATCCCAGTCACGCTGGGCGTGGATGAAGATTTGTTCGGCGCCTTTTTTGTCTTCGATGCGCAGTTCGTTGTAGCCACCGCCGCCCGGGGAGCTGAGGGTTTTGAAGACGCTGCGGGTTTTGTTCGCCGGCAAGGCGTACGGCACCGGGTTTTCCTTGTGGTACAGGCAGCCGGTGACCAGTGGCTGGTCGGGGTCGCCTTCGAGGAAGGTGACGAGGACTTCCATGCCGATGCGCGGGATCGAGATGGCGCCGTAGCGGTCGCCGGCCCAACTGCTGGAGACGCGCAGCCAGCAGCTGGTTTTATCGTCGGCCTGGCCTTCGCGGTCCCAGTGGAATTGCACCTTGATGCGGCCGTACTGGTCGCAGTGGATTTCTTCGCCCTTGGGGCCGGTGACCATGGCGGTCTGGCTGCCGAGCACGCGGGGTTTCGGGTGTTCGAGGGCCGGGCGGTAGAACACGTCCCACGGGGTGGCGAGGAAGCGGTTGCGGTAGCCCTGGTGGAAGTCGTCCTTGTTGTCGGTGGTGTCGCTGGTCACCGACTCTTCGAGGACTTGCGGTTGTTTGCCTTCGTGGAAGATTTCGGTGAACAGCCACAGGTCGTTCCACTCGCTGCGCGGGTGGTCGGACATTTCCATGAAGTGGCCGCTGACCAGTTTGGTCTGGTCGCTGCGGCCTTCGGCCTGACGGTAGTCGGCGCGGTGACGTTCGAGGGCGCGCTGGCTGAGGAACTTGCCGCGCGCGCGGTCGATGAAGCGGCCGGGGTAGTCGTAGTCTTCGAGATCCGGCTCAGTGCTCTCGCCGTCCGGTTTGTATGCGGCCTCCATTTGCAGGCGCGGTTTTTCGAAGTCGTAGTCGCGGCGGGTGGTGCGGCTGGTGCGGGTTTCCAGACGCAGCCGGAAGCCTTTGATCACCGGCTCTTCGGCGACCATGCCGCTACCCTGCACATACGCGGTCGGCTGGCCGAGGTTCGGGAACACGGTCTGGTCATCGCCGAACACCAGCAGGTGGCCTTTCTTGCTGTGCTGGAAGTGGTAGTGAATGCCCTCCTCCTCGCACAAGCGCTGGACGAAGTGCAGGTCGGTTTCGTCGTACTGCACGCAGTAGTCGCGATCCGGGCACGGCTGGCTCAGTTGAAAGCTGTAGGCGTTGCCCTTGATGCCGTGCTCGTCGAGGATCAGCGCGATGATTTTCGGCGCCGACATCTGCTGGTAGATGCGCTGGTTGGTGCGGTGATGCAGGTATTGCAGCTGCGGCACCAGCGAGACTTTGTAACGGGTCAGGCGCTTGCCGGCATCGCCCTGGGCGACGCGGTAGATCTGGCCGTGGATGCCCGAGCCTTGCGGGTCGAGGGCGAGGAACGCCTGCTTGTGCAGGAGTTTTTCCAGGTCCAGATCCGGGTTTTCGCTGACCAGTTCCAGGTCGAAACGGAACGGCTGGCTGATGCCTTCGGTGCCGGTGAACGACAGCACTTGCAGGTCGCCCACGTAGTCTTCGACCGTCAGGCTGAAGTGCGTTTCGTTAGCTGGGTTGAACATAGTGTGCTCCCTGTTCGAATGTCATCCGTTACGCCCGCAGTCGCAAACGCTGCAACCAGGACGAAGTGGCGCCCAAGGCGTCACGCAATTGGTCGGCGGAAATGTTGCGCTCTGCCGCGTCAAAGGCCAGCGCGGTGCGCAGCGCGGGCCAGCAGTGTGTCGGCAGATTTGCCGGCGCTTGCAGTTCGCGATCCAGGTGTTCGTCACGGGCCTGGGTCGAGGGCAAGCGGCGGAACGGGTGTTTGCCGCCCGCCAGTTCATAAATCACGCAGGCTACGCCGTACACGTCTGCGCTGGCCGACAACGGTTGGCCCTCAAGCAGTTCGGGGGCGGCGTAGCCCGGGGTCCAGGCGTTGAAGCGCTCGCGGCTCAGGTGCGGCAGGCCGGGCAGGATGCCCTCCTCGGCTTGCCCGAGACCGAAGTCGAACAGGCGCACGCCGTCTTCGCAGAGCATGACGTTGCTCGGTTTCATGTCACCGTGCAGCACGCCGCGACGGTGGGCGTAGGCCAGCGCGTCGAGCAGCGGCAGCGCGATGTCGCGCAGTTCTTTCCACGGCAGGCCCAGCGGCCGCTCGCAGAGCAGTTTGTCCAGGGTCAGGCCACGCATGAGTTCCATGGTGATGAAGGCCCGCTGGCAATCGGTGTCCACTTCGAACGTGTGCGGTCGCAGCACGTTGTCGTGGCGCAGGCGTCGGGTCAGGGCGAACTCGCTGTAGAGCACGGCACTGGCGTCCGGCGACTCGGCAAATTCTTCGCTGAGGATTTTCAGCGCAATGTAAGGATCGGGATCGCCGAACTGTTCGTGCAGCAGATCCCGGGCCCGGTAAACCGCACCCATGCCGCCGGCCCCGAGCAGACGCTCAAGGTGATAGCGGCCGGCGAGTACGTCCGGCAGTACACCGATGCTGGCCTTGGTCGGCGCCAGCAAAGGCTCTGCCTTGTTTTCCCTGGCGAAGGCGAAGTAGGTCAGGTTGTTGGCCTGCTCTTCGCTCATCAGCAAGTCGTCGACTGAGGATTCGATTTCAGTCATTGGCGGATCACCACGGCAGTCAAGTTGTCCCGGGCGGCACCCCGCAGGGCGCCGTCGAACAGACGTTCCAGCGCCACATGCGGCGCCGCCAGGCTGAGGGCATTGCCGAGGGCATCGCTGCTCAGGCCTTGATACAAACCATCGCTGCACAGCAGGAACACATCGCCCGGATAGACCTCAAGCTCCAGCACATCCAGGGTCAGTTGTTCCGCCGCTCCCACCGCCCGGGTCAAGGCCTGGGCCGCGGGGTGCGCCGCCGCCTGCTCGACGCTCATCTGTTGCTCGTCGATCAGTTGCTGCTGCAGCGAATGGTCCTTCGACAGCTGATACAGCCGCTGGCCGCGCCACATGTAGCAACGGCTGTCGCCGGCCCAGATGCAGGCCGCACGATTGCCTTCCACCAGCAGCGCCACGACGGTGCTGCCCATGATGCTGTCGTGACGCCCGGCAGTGACGGTCAACTCCTGCCCCAGGCGCCGGTTCAGCCAGTGCAGGCACTGGCGGATGGCTTTGAGGCGTTCGTCGAAGTCTTCGTGCTGCGGCAGTTCAGCCAGGCTGGCGACGATCAACTGGCTGGCGATATCGCCCCCCTGATGACCGCCCATGCCGTCCGCGACCACCCACAGCCCATGCTGCGGGGTGTCGAGGAAGGCATCTTCGTTGCGCGACCGCACCTTGCCCGGGTCGGTTCGCGCCGCGCTGCGCCAGGGACTGGCCACCAGCATCAGAGCTGCACCGGCATACGGAAGGTGCGCATCACGCCCATGTCGAACGGGTTCGGCGTGCGCTGGCTGGTCAGCAGGTAGTTGGCGCGCAGGCCACCCACGTCGGCTTTCAGCACCAGCACGTCGCGACCGGTCAGGTACTCGGTCTGCATCAGGTCGAACAGACGGAACAGCGACCACGGGCCGGAGTTCTTCTCGATGCCGATCGGGCGGCCGGCCATCTTGTCCATGACGAGGCTGGTGCGACCGTCTTCAGCATCGGTCGGCCATTTGAAGTTCATCGGCAGGATCGGACCGTGGCGGTATTCCATGGTCTTGTCGCCAAACTTGAACTCGGAACGGCTGACCGCCGGATCGAGGGTGTACGGCTCAAGCTTGAACTGCACGGTCGGCTCGGCCGGGTTGATCGAGAAGAAGCTCTGGCGAATGTTCAGTGCAGCCGCCATCTGGTCGAGGAAGACCTTGGACACCGGCAGGCTGCGACCGTCGATGCTGCGCATCCGGTAGTTGCCCGGATCACCGCTGACGAATGGACGCATGTAGTTGTCGAAGAAGCGGTCGATGGTGCCTTGAGCCCGGAAGAACTCGCGGAAATCGCTGATCGCCACATCGCTGGTGCTCGATGCGCTGAACGGGTAACGCTGGTTGATGGTCTTGCCATACACGCTGTACAGCTCGCTCTGATAGCGGCCGTTCAGGTATTGGTAGGCATCGTTGAGCACCAGGCGCCACGAGTCTTCGGCCAGCACGTTGAACCACACGCTCAGCGGACGCGGCAGACGACCCGACGCATTGCGCAGGTTGGTCAGCGCATCACGCTGGCCGCTCATGCGGGTCTTGGCCAGTTCGAACGCGGCCTGCTCTGGCGTGCTGGAACGGGCGAGGCCCGCCAGTTGCAGTTGCAGGTCGTTGAGTGCGGTGAAGGCCGGGGTCAGGTCAGCGGCCGGGCCGTTGTTGTCGTCGAGCAGTTTATGCAGTGGCTCGAAGCGACGTTGCAGGGCCTTCTTGGCGGTGTCCGGCAGGTTTTTCGCCACGTTCATGGCCGCAGCCTTGTCCGTCAACGCCGAAGCGAGTTTGCCGACCTTGCCCAGTTTGCCCTTCTGCCCCGCCAGCGCATCGGCGGCGTCACCGGCTTCATCCACCGGCTCAGGAGCCGCCGGGAAGCGGGTGTTTTCGCGAACTTCGGTCAGCAGCGCCAGCACCGGCGAGTTGGCCGAAGTCAGGCCCGCCAGTTGCTCGGCGCCTTCACCGGCATCGCTGATCGGCGGCAGCGCCACCTGGCCAACGGCCTCGCTCCAGTAGTTGGCGTAGTCGCGGAAGTACAGTTGCTCCAGCTCGACCATCAGGCGACGCAGATCCATGTCGCTGATGCCCGCGCCTTCGCCCAGTACCCAGTTGTCACGCAGGATGTCGGTGACCAGCGCCGAACCCTGCACCGAGAAATACTGCTGATAACCGGTCTGGGTGTAGAAACCCGGAATCACGTATTCGGTGCCGATGAACAACGAACCCTGCGGGCCGAGGTGCTGGCTGAAACGGTAGTCCGGCAGGTTGCGTGCCTGCTCGCGGAGCATGCGGTAAACCACAGCCGCCAGCGATTCACTGCGCAGAACCTGACGGGCCTGAGTCACCAGTTGCTCGTTGAGCGGATAGATAAACGGCAGCTTCAGCAGACGCTCAAGGTGCGCATTCAAACCGTTCTGCACCGCAGTGTTGCCGGTGTAGCGCTGGGACCAGTCAGTGGCGACCCAATCCTTGAGCCATGCCGCATCGCGGCGATCCTTCATGTTCAGCATCAGGTACGCGCGCAGGCTGTTGATCAGCTTTTCGCGGTCCTTCATGTTGGCGCGGATCTGGCCTTCGAGCATGGTGGCGACGCGCGGCAGCAGTTGCTTTTCAAGCTCGCGCTCGTAAGCCTCCTTGACCACCGGATTGACGTCCTGGCCCTGATACAGACCGACGCGCTCGTGGTACGCAGCGTCGCCCTTCTTCGGGAACACCTGGGTCGCGGCGTAGCTGGTGTCGAGGGTTTTCAGCGTGCCCATGGCATCGTCGCGCGGCGACAGTGCCGTGCGCTGCTGCGTCCAGTTCTGCGCCAGGTTGCGCAGGTTTTCCAGACGCTCCCAGTTGGCCGAGAAACCACCGGCCCAGAGCATACCGAACAGCACCAGCGCGCCCAGTGCACCGACGTACAACGCACGCTGACCCCAATGGATGCGGCTGCGCTCGCGCTTGTCCAGCCCGGCCAGATCGGCTTCGGGGAAAATCACCCGGCTGAGCAAGTGGTGGATGAAACGCGAACGACCACTGCGCAGGGTCGGCAGCACGCCGGCGCTCATGCCCAGACTGGCGCCGATGCCGGCGGTGGTCGAATCCATTTCCTGGGTCAGGTGCGGTGCGCTGGTCAGGTAGAAACCACGCAGTTGTGTCGCACGCTGGTAGCGGTTGCCGGTGAACGCCATGTCGACGAACAGGCACAGGCGCTCGCCGATCTGCCCCATCTGGTGCGGGAAGTCGAGGATGCGGCCACGGCGCTGGGTGTCGCGCTCGGAGTGCATGCGCATGATCACCTGGCTGTTGAGGCGACGCAGCAGCTCTTCGAACTCGCCGCGCAGCACAGCCACGTCGGTGCCGACCTGATCCTTGCGGAAACTGGTACCCAGCACCTGATCGCTTTCTTCGCGGGTCAGTTGATCGAAGAACTCGTCGAAGCCCAGCAGCTTGTCAGCCTTGCTCAGCACCAGATACACCGGCACGTCGACGTGCAGCTTCTGATACACGTCTTGCAGACGCGCGCGCACCTGGCGGGCCAGGGTGTCGATGTCCTGCTCGCTGCCACCGGTGAGGGTTTCCACCGGAATGGTCACCAGCACGCCGTTCAGCGGACGACCGCGACGACGCTTGCGCAGCAGCTCCAGCAGAGTGGTCCAGGCGCTGCCGTCGACTTCCGAATCCGGTTGGGTCAGGTAGCGGCCGGCGGTGTCGATCAGCACACCGTGGTCGGCGAAGTACCAGTCGCAGTGGCGGGTGCCGTGGGTATCACGGGTCAGCTTGCGGTCGATCTTGTTGATCGGGAATTCCAGCCCGGAGAAATCCAGCAGGCTGGTCTTGCCGCTGGCCTGCGGGCCGATCAGCAAGTACCACGGCAAGTCACTGCGCCAGCGCTCGCTGCGGCCGCGATACAGGCTCGAAGTCTTGAGGGTTTTCAGGGCGTCCTTGAAACGCTCCTTCAACTCTTTCTGCTCTTCTTCGATCAGGTCGTCGCGACGGATACGGTCCTGGCCGTCTTCGGTTTCCTCGACGGCTTTCTTGCGGATACCGGCGCGCCAGCTGACGAAGACCATGGTCAGGCCCCAGATCAGGAACAGCACGGCGATGGTCAGCAAGCGCGAGGTCGAACTCTCCCAGAACTTGTAGTCGTCCACTGCCAACAATGGGCCGACAAACCACACCAGCAGCGCCACGAACAGCACCAGCAGCAAGGTCCAGACCCAGGTCTGGCGCAGGAAGGCGCCGACTTTCTTGAAAAACTTTTTCATCACACGTCCCTGTTTACGGCTGCGACTGCGGCTGGACCGCGGCCGGATCAAGCGGCTGATAAGGTTGCAGAACGGTGTCGCGCTGCTCGCCCAAGACCCAGGCGAAGCCCGAATACATCATCACCAGGCAGACGAAGGTGAACAGCACCACCATCCACGCCGGCACGATGCGCACCAGATTGCGGCGC
Source organism: Pseudomonas sp. GW821-FHT09C09 (assembly GCF_059418105.1). Lineage (NCBI taxonomy): Bacteria > Pseudomonadati > Pseudomonadota > Gammaproteobacteria > Pseudomonadales > Pseudomonadaceae > Pseudomonas > Pseudomonas sp. GW821-FHT09C09. The sequence continues at coordinate 283,874 of NZ_JBWKPF010000003.1, read as the reverse complement.
TGATCGTTGAGGCCTTCCCACTGCGGCGACAATTCACGCGGCACGTCGCCACGCAACTGACGGATCTGCCGGTACAGGGCGTCGCGGATGCCTTCGAGTTCCAGCATGCCGCGGGCCTGCACGCGGTACTTGCCCTCGAAACCGAGGGACAGGCACAGGTACATCAGCTCCAGCATCGGCAGGTGCTTGACCGGGTTTTTCGACAGACGATCGAGCAGCTGGAAGAACTTCTCGCCGCCGAAGGTTTCGTTGTGGAAGCTGCTTAGCAGGCTCATCTGCGACCACTCGCTTTCGTTGCCCCACGGCGTGGTCACGACGGCTTCGTCGACCACAGTGCAGAGCACGTAACGGGCGGCCATCACCTGGCTGCTTTCGGCGCCGTTGTGCAGGGCGCGCACTTCGAACAGTTTGAGCCCGGCGGTCAGGCGCTCGTTCAGCGCGTAGAGGTCTTCGCGGGTTTCGCTGTGCTTGAGGCGCACCACTTCCGACAGCAGGTCGGACGACGCCGCCACCAGCGAATTGAGACTGATGTTGAAGGCTTCCGCCGGGCGCAGGCGCGCGGCGTAGATCATCCGTTCTTCCAGTTGTTCGAAGCGCGGCGGCGCGGCGAAGTCGGTCAGCGGACTCGCCGCCGGGCCATGGCCCTGACGGTCGAGCAGGACGGTTTTGTCGTCCTGGTTGTGTTCCATGTCCTTGATCATGTCGGTCAGTTCCTGATGGCCCAGAATTTCAGTTCAAGCTCGGCGAATTCGCCGGACACGTGGAACGCGAAGCCGCCGGAGCGCTCGAGTTGCGCCAGGTCTTCGGAACTGAGTTCGAGGATGAAATAGGTTTTGTTGGAGTGGAACGCGATCTGCCGCGGGGCCACCGGCAACGGTTTGACCTTGATCCCCGGCAAGTGCAGGTTGACCAGTTGGCGGATGCGCTCCACCGGGCCGACCTTGAGGTGCGCAGGCAAGCGGTTGCGCAGTTCTTCGGAGTCGCAGTTGGCACTGGCTGCCAGCACGAACGACGCCGAGCCCAGCAGTTTGTGGTCGTGCAGCGGCGACACGATGATCCCGTACTGACGCGCCTGCAGGATCAGTTCGATGGCGTGTTGTTCCAGCACCATCGACAGCACCTGACGGATCGACTCCATCAGTTTGCGGAAACTCGCACCCTGGTCGGCGTGGGAGTAACGGCTGTCCAGACGCGGGCGTTTGCTGTCGCTGGAGAAAGTCGCCAGATCGCCGAGCATGGTCAGCAGCGTGCGGTACAACTCTTCCGGGTGAACCTGCTCCAGGCCCAGGTAGTGGCGCAGCAGCAGTTCGGTGCGGTTGATCAGTTGCAGCATCATGAAGTCGCCGATTTCCGCGCCGCCGACCTTGCCGTTCGAACGAATCCGCTCGGCAATGGTGTCGCCCCGGTGACCGAGCATGCTGATCACTTCTTTCAGGCACGACAGCAGGTAGCTGGAGGCGTGGGCCTGAATGTAGGTCGGCACGAAGTCCGGGTCGAGGCTGATCACGCCGTCCGGCGTGGTATCGAGCACGTCGCAGATCTTCAGCTTCACGTAGGCCTGGTCGCTCTGTTGCTCGCCTAGCAACAGCTTGAAGTCCGGGCGACCGCATTTGACCTGGCTCGCCGAATCGTCGCCGGCGTTGGAGTCGGCCACTTCGGTTTCATAGGCGGTGTAGCGCGCCAGCACGTCGGACTGCTCCGGACGACGGGCCTCGATGTGGTTGCCGGTGACCAGCGGCAGCGCCAGGTAAATCGGCGTATTGCCGGTGTTCGGCGGAATGTCCAGGGCCAGCGGTTCGGTGTTGCCGCCGAGTTCGAACAGGCTGCCGTCCGGCAGGATCCCCGAGGCTTCACTGATTACCAGTTTGCCCATGTTGAGGAACTGCAAGTCGATCTCGAGATTCAGGAAACCCCAGGTGTAACCACCCAGCAACTGGGTGCGGGTCTTCATCTGGTGATCGTAGTAGCGGTCGTTGTGCTGGAAGTGCTGCGGACGCAGCAGCATGCCTTCCTGCCAGATGACTTTATGGGTATTCATGATCAGTCATCCGCCTTGGCGAGCACTTCGTTGGTCTTGCGGATACCGGCCTGATCCAGGGTCAGATCGGCTTCGGTGACTTCCAGTGGCGTGATCGGGAACGTGTGGCGCCATTTGGTTTCCGGCAGGTCGCGATACGCGGCGAGGATGCCGATGTAGCGGCTGCCCTCCTCCACGCTGAGTTTCAGTTCCACGGTTTCACCCGGGCGCAGTTCGAGTTCTTCGCTGGCCACCAGATCCGGGTTGAGGGATTCCTTGGCGCGCTCGTAGAGGCTGAAGAAATCGGCGTTCTCGAAGGTCACCGGGTGCTTGAGTTCGAACAGGCGCACCACGATCGGCGACGGACGACCGTTGAGGTCCGGGTTCAGCTGATCGCTGCCGGTCAGCTTCAGGTTGATCTTGGTCACTTTCGAATACGGCGACAGCGACGAACAACCGGCAAGCAGCACCATCAGGGTGAGCGCGGTCAGCGTCTGGAAAAAAGCGGTCGAGCGGCGAGACATGCGCATCATCCTTGGTGGTCGGTGTGGAGGGTGGAGATCAGGCGGATCTGTTCTTCGTAGGCCTGGGCGAAGTCGCGAGCCAGCAGGCGCTCGCTCCAGTCGTCGTCCTGACGCAGCGCATGGTGGTAGCGGTTGAACGCTCTCCAGCGGCCACCGGAAGTGGCGAGCAACGGCTTGTTGTCGCGCTCGAAACGCAGGGTCAACTGCTCCGGCGAGAAGTGTTCCAGGGTGCCGCGCACCGCCGCACGGCTGGCGGTCAGCAGCGCCACCTGATGCGCCTGCAAGTCGCGGAACGCACGGGAGATCGCCTGCTCTGCCGGCAAGTGCCCCGGCTTGTGCGGCTGCAACAGGATGTCCAGCGCTTCGCTCGGATCGACGGCGAATTTCAGCGGGTTTTTGTTGGTGCCTTGCACGGTGGTCTGGGCCAGACGCAGCTCGTTCTTAAGCTCCGAACGGGTACGCAGGCTCTGTTGCAGGCCGCCGATGCTCTGGCGCAGCAGACGTGCCGCATTGACCGCCAGCGCCTCGCGTTCGTCATGGCTCAGGCCTTTCAGATCGACACCCAGTGCCGCACCGAAGTGATCCCAGAAACCCTGTGGCTGACGCTCGACTTCTTTCGGAGCCGGCGCAGGTTCCGGCTTGGGCTCGACGATCAGCTCCGGCACCATCAGGCTTTCCATGTCGATGCGCGCGTAGTCGGCGCGCTGACGGGAGTCTTCCGGGTCGGTGGTCGGCGCGAGCATTTCCTCGAATTCCGAGTACACGCGCTCTTGCTGCTCCAGCGATTTCAGCGGGTCGAGGTCGAGGAACGCGTCATCCGGAATGATGGTGCCGGCGGCCCGCGGCAGACCTGCTTCACCGTCAAAGGTCGCCGGGTCGCGCACCAGTCGCGCACGAATCTCGAAGTCGCCCAGCACGTAGGTGCTGCCGTGTTCGATGCGCACCGGTTCGCCCTTGTGCAGACGTGCGCCGCTGTCGCCGTCCTGGACACCGTTGCTGCTGGTGTCGGTCAGGAAGAACGTGCCCTCGCGATAACTCACGATGGCGTGGTGGTTGGACAAGTGACGCTTGCGGTCAGGGATGATCCAGTCGCAGTCCTCGCCCCGCCCGATCACGCCGCCGGCCTGTTTGAAGGTCCGCTGGCACAGCTCGGTGGGCACGAACTGCTTGGTGTTCAGCATTTCGAAAACCAATTCCATGTTTGATGCTCCTTGCGGTCACTTGCCGCGATTGACCGCCTGCGGATCACCCAATGGGCGGTAATCGTTATCGTTGAATTTGTAATTGCCGCTACAGCCGCCGAGGCCGCATAGAACGACGAGGGTCAGCAGGACAGCGTGCCAGTGACGAACAGACATCAGAGGGTCTCCAGGTGTAGACAAAGCACAAAGCGCCGACCCTTTCGGGCGGCGCTGATAGAAGCGGACGAGGTGAAACCGACGGACTTTTGCCTACCCATCGAAGTCACCCAGATTGATGTTCAAACGACCGAGCCGATACAGCAGCGTGCGCCGGGGCAGGCCCAGTTCGCGGGCGGCGAGGGTCTGATTGCCGTCGTTCTTGCGCAGGCAATCGAGCAGCAATGTGCGCTCGACTTTCTCCAGGCGTTCGCGCAGGTTCAGGCTGCTGTCGTCCTCGAGCATCGGCTCCATGCGCAGGGAAAAATGCTCGGCCAGCAGCTCGCCGCCTTCGCACAGCAGTACGGCACGCTCGACCAGCGCCTTGAGTTCACGGACGTTGCCGGGGAAGGTGTAACCGGACAGGTGCTCGAGCGCCGAATCGGACCAGCGCACCGGGTCCCGCTGCAAGTAGGCACAGGCCTTCTCGGCGAAATGCTTCGCCAGATCGAGGATGTCGCCTTCGCGTTGACGCAAGGCCGGCAGGACAATCGGGAATTGCGCGAGGCGGTAATACAGGTCCTCGCGGAATTTGCCTTCGCTGACCAGCACCGACAGATCGCGGTGCGTCGCGGCGATGATGCGCACGTCGATCTTGTGGGTATCGTTGGAACCCAGCGGGCGGATCTCGCCTTCCTGCAACACGCGCAGCAGTTTCGATTGCAGCGACAGCGGCATGTCGCCGATTTCATCGAGCAACAGCGTGCCGCCATTGGCTGCGTCGAACAGCCCGGCGCGGTCGCGGTCGGCGCCGGTGAACGCACCTTTGCGATAGCCGAACAGCTCGCTTTCCAGCAGGTTTTCCGGGAACGCCGCGCAGTTCTGCACGATGAACGCCTGGGACCGACGCGGCCCACAATCGTGAATCGCCCGCGCCACGACTTCCTTGCCGGTGCCGGTTTCGCCGCGCAGCAACACGGTGTACGGGCTGTGCAGGACCTTGCTGATCAGCGAATAGGTCTGGCGCATGGCCGCACTTTTACCGATCAGGCCGTAACCGCTGATGCTCGGCACGCTGCGAACCGCCGGCGCAACGGTGTCCACCGGTTGACGCAGGCGTTGCAGCAGATGCAACTGACCGAGCACGAACGAGCCGAGTTGACCGAGGGAATCGGCGAAGCCTTGCAGATCGGTATGACGACGGCTGGCGCACAGCAACAGACCCTCGACGGCCTTCTGCTGATTGACCAGTGGCACACACAACAGCGACTGCCACGGCTTGGCCGACGCCGGCAGGAAACTGGTTTCGTGCAGGCTGCCGCCCAGGTCGTCGAGGCACACCACGCGGTTCTGGCACAGGGCGAATTGCAGCAATTGCTCGCCGTTGTAGTCCGCCGGCAGGCTCGCCGCACCACGCGGTTGCAGCAGGCCGTCGAGGCACTCGGCGTTCATCCCCAGGCACGTGTGGGTGGCATCGAGCAGATACAGCTGCGCCAATTCGCAGCCACTCAACCCGGCCACGCCGCGCACGAAGTCACCCAGCAGCGCAGCACCGTCCGCCGAACGCGACAGGCTGGCGAACTGCGCCAGCAACGCTTCGGCATAGAGCAGTGGCTGCGGCACTTGAGTGAACATCACACTCACCTCAGGCGAACTCGCAGGTCACGCTGGCTTCACCATCGAGCGTCGCATGCACGCGCTTGAGGCTTTCACCGGTGGCCATGGCGTCGAGCAGGCGGTCGGCCACCAGCGGCAGCACGTGCTGGTCGAGCAAGTGGTCGATCAGACGCGCACCGCTTTCGCTCTGGGTGCAGCGCTCGGACAGGTGATCGACGAGGTTCTGGCACCAGCTGAAGTCCAGCTGACGGCGGTTCAGGCGCTCGCCCAGACGACCGAGTTTGATCTCGATCAGTTCGCGCAGCACCGGGCCACCGACCGGGTAGTACGGCACCACTTTCATCCGCGCCAGCAGCGCCGGTTTGAAGTGTTTGCTGAGCACCGGGCGAATGGTTTCTTCCAGCACTTCGGCAGTCGGACGCGCGCCGTCTTCGCAGAGGTCGCTGATCTTGTCGCTGCCCAGGTTCGAGGTCATCAGGATCAGCGTGTTGCGGAAATCGATCTCGCGCCCTTCGCCGTCGTTGGCCACGCCTTTGTCGAAGATTTGGTAGAACAGGTTGAGCACGTCCGGATCAGCCTTTTCGACTTCATCGAGCAGCACCACCGAGTACGGCTTCTGGCGCACCGCTTCGGTGAGCATGCCGCCCTCGCCGTAACCGACGTAGCCTGGCGGTGCACCGATCAGGCGGGAAACGGTGTGCTTCTCCTGGAACTCGGACATGTTGATGGTGGTGATGAAGCGGTCGCCGCCGTACAGCAGGTCGGCGAGTGCCAGGGCGGTTTCGGTCTTGCCGACACCGCTCGGGCCCACCAGCAGGAACACGCCGACCGGTGCGTCAGGCTTGTTCAGGCCCGCAGCGGTGGCGCGCATCGAGCGATCCAGTGCGTGTACGGCTTGTTCCTGACCGCGGATGCGGGTGCGCAGGTCGGTGGCGAAGCTGGCGACCTTGGCGTTGTGCTCGCGGGCCAGTTGCGCCAGCGGCACGCCGGTCCAGGCGCTGATCACTTCGGCCACCAGACGCGGGCAGACTTCGAAGCTGACCAGACGCTCCTTGACCTGAGCGGCGGTCAGGGCGCTGTGGGTTTCGTTGAGTTGCGCTTCCAGCGCTTCAACGCTTTGGCTTTCTTCAACTTCAGCGACCACGGTTTCGATCACCGTGCCTTCGGCGTCTTCTTCAACAGTCACTGTCGGCTCGACCGCCGCCGCTTCACGGGCCTTGGCCAGTTGCTGACGCAGTTCCAGCAGGCGCTCGGCCAGTTGTTTCTGCTCGGTCCACAGGGTTTCCAGTGCGACCATTTCGGTTTCGGCTTCGTCCAGACGCGCTTCCAGTGCCTCCAGCGCTTCGTGGTCGATCAGCAGACCGGCTTCGGCATCGCGGCGCAGGGCCTGAAGCTGACGGCCACCTTCAGCCAGTTCACCACGCAGGCGCTCCAGGCTTTCCGGGGCGGCGGCGAGGCTGATGCGCACGCGGGCGCAGGCGGTGTCGAGCACATCGACGGCCTTGTCCGGCAGTTGGCGACCGGCCAGGTAACGGGCGGACAGCTCGGCTGCCGACACCACTGCGTCATCGCGCAGGTAGATGCCGTGGCTCTTCTCGTAGACCTGAGCCAGGCCGCGCAGGATGGTCACCGCCTCGCTCACGGTCGGTTCGTGCAACTGAACCGGCTGGAAACGACGGGCCAGCGCCGGGTCTTTCTCGAAGTATTTCTTGTACTCGGCCCAGGTGGTGGCGGCGATGGTGCGCAATTCGCCACGGGCCAGCGCCGGTTTCAGCAGGTTGGCCGCATCGGAACCGCCGGCATTGCCACCCGCGCCGATCAGGGTGTGGGCTTCGTCGATGAACAGGATGATCGGCTTCGGCGAGGCTTTGACCTCGTCGATCACGCCTTTCAGACGACGCTCGAATTCACCTTTGACGCTAGCGCCGGCCTGCAACAGGCCCATGTCCAGCGACAGCAGTTCAACACCTTTCAAGACCTGCGGCACTTCACCGGCGGCGATGCGCGAGGCCAGGCCTTCGACGATGGCGGTTTTACCGACACCGGCTTCACCGACCACGATCGGGTTGTTCTTGCGACGACGGGCGAGGATGTCGACCATCTGGCGGATCGCGCCATCGCGGCACAGCACCGGGTCGAGTTTGCCGTCGCGGGCCTGTTGGGTCAGGTTGTGGGTGAAGCGCTCCAGCAGCGATTCGCCCTGGGCGGCCGGTTTGCCATTGGCCGCTGCTTGAGGCTGCTGCGACAAAGCAAATTCTTTCAGGCGATCAATGTTCAGTTTGGCAAGCAACGGCTGGTAGCGGCTGCCGGCGTAACGCATCGGGTTGCGCAGCAGCGCGAGGATCAGCGCCGCGTCTTCGACCGAGGTCTGGCCCAGTTCAAGGTTGGCCACCAGCAGCGCGTCCTGCAGCCATTGCACCAGCTCCGGGGCGAACACCGGGTTGCGCGAAGCGCTGTGCTCGACCCGCGATTGCAGCGCGGCGCTCAGTTCGCCGGCATCAACGTCGGCATCCTGCAGCGCACGGGAGAGCAGACCGTTCGGGCGCTCCAGCAAGCCCAGCATCAGGTCCTCGACCAGAATCTTGCTGCCGCCACGGGCGACGCAGCGCTCGGCCGAACGCTCCAGATCGCGACGGGTTTCGGCGTCCAGCGCCTGGATGAGTTGTTGCAGGTCTACGTTGATCATGGCTCACGTCCTTAATGAATTTTGCTGCCCAGGGTCACCACGCCGTCTGCTTTCTCGCAGCCCAGCCAACTGGTCCAACCCAGGCGACAGTCGTTCTTCTCGCCAATGCGCAGTTCGCGGATTTCTTCCGGGCGCAGCACCAGGCGAATGTCGTAATCGAGCGGGTCACGCAAGGTGAACCGCACCAGCGCGCAGAGCGGCTGGTAACCGAAACCGATGGGCAGGAATTCGTGGAAGCGCTCCCAGTCGAGTTCGGTGATGTGAATGCGGAACTTGCCGCTGCGGTCGCGCACGTGTTCGCCCAGCACCAGGTCTTCACCCAGCACGCTGTTGGCGAAGCCGAGGCGGTTGCGCTGTTCTTCGAGGATTTCCACACGGCGCTCGATGCACTGCTCGATGACCAGGTCTTCGTGCTTGAAGTAGTAACGCAGCACCGCTTCGATCAGTGCCGCCGAGTGCGCCCGCAGGCTGAGCAGGCCGAGGTACGGCAGCAGGCGTTTCCAGTTCAGCTCCTTGGCCCGACGAATCTCGTCGCCACCGAGGCCGATCAGCGCAAACAGCTGCGACGAAAACGGGTCGACCGCGCCGCTCTGGAAGCTCGCGCGATAGCGGTATTTGCGCCAGATCGGCAGCATCAGCCGTTGCAGGCGATGGTGGAACAGATCGAGGAAATTGCGCGTCGGGTTGCCGTCTTCGCTGTCGCCCAGGGCTTGTTCGCCGTAGAACGCCGGCAGCGGCGAACCGGAACCGACCAGGCCGATCAGGTTGAAGCGCAGGCGCGCGCGCATCTGCCCGTGCTCTTCGAAAAACTCCACGCGGTCGACATCGCTGCGCGGAAATCCGAGGCTCGGGTTGGCCTGGAACTCCACCTGGTCGTACAGATCCTCTTCGCTCAGGTACGGGTGCGCCTCGCGCAGCCGGTCGATCACCAGCAGCACGGCCTGAAACAGCGAGTACTCGCGTATTACCTTCGTCAGCCCGCTTAAAGCAGGGGCTGCAGGCCCATACGTGGTGTCCATTGGTACACCTCTCCCTGTGTGCTTTTTACCCGCAGCTCGTGGAATGAATTGAGACTGGCGTAAAGCGCGAAAAACTCGTTGAGAACCGAGGCGAAGACGAACAGGTCGCCCTCACCGATATACCCTTCCGGGTCGATGGTCAGTTCGGTGCGCAGACCGCGCACCGGCAGGCCACGGTGCAACCGGTCGACGTGGTGATGCTTGATCAGTTTCAGACCGCCGAGCAGGCGCTTGCTGACCTTCTCCGCGTGCTGGTCGTAGTAGCGCGGCAGGTCGTAGGTTTCGAGAATCACCTTCAACGCATTGACGTCGGCCAGCGACAGATAGTTGAGCGACATGTTGCTGATCAGCTTCCACAGGAAGTCACGGTTCAGCGGCGGCGCGAAACTCGAAGTGGCCGGGGTGATGTTGCGGAAACTCAGGAACTCCGGGGTCTCTTCGCAGGCCATGCAGATCTGCCCGAGCTTGAGCTTGCGCGGCAGGTTCTGGTTGGTGCAGACCAGTTCGATCGACAGGGTTTCGTGGGCTTCGGTGTGGCGGATGCCGAAGCTCAGGTAGGTGTCGAGACCGTCGTGCAGCAGCGACGAACGCTGGCGGATGCTGTAATGCGGACGGCTGTTGGGCACGTCGAAACTCGGGTCGTGCTCAAAGGATTCGAACGGCACGTACTCCTGATAACCGAGGCCGCCGGGCTTCCAGCCGGTCACGGTTTCCACCGAGAACACACCGCAGTTTTCCAGATCGAATTCCGCCGGCAGCAGCAGGTATTCGTCCTGCTTGCCGTCGAGGCGGATCGGCAGTGCATCGTGCTTGAACAGGTTGACGATCGGCGTGCAGAACAGCTTCACGTTATCCGTCGTCGGACGCATGCGCATGATGCCGCTCTTGCGGATGTCGAAGCGCAATTCCAGGCCGCGCATCTGCTTGAGGGTGTCTTCCGGCAGCGCCTTGAGGATGTCCAGGCCGTGGACATCGACGAACAGGAACTTGTCCTGGAAGGCGAAGTATTCCTGCAGGTAGCGGTAGCCCCGGAAGGTGTTCAGCGGATACGGGATCAACGCCTCTTCTTCGGCAAAGCCCACCGGCTTGACGCGGTCACCCGGAATCTTGAACGCCATCGGCTTGCCGCTCACGCCATCGATCGGCTTGCCGGCACCGTCGAGCGGGATCAGTTCGATGCCGTCGAGGTTGCGCAGCAAGCTCAGGTAGAGCATCTGGCTGATGTAACGCTCGCCGGCAAAGTGCAGGCGCAGCTTGCTCAGCTCCAGCTCGCCGAGGTGGCCGTCGGCACTCATCTCCAGGCGCAGGCTGAGCAACGAGCCGTCGCCCTTCACCGAGTAGTTCAGCGCGGCCAGATCCAGCGCCATGACTTCGGTCGGGTAGCAGGTGCGGAAGCGGCAGCGCACGTCTTCGATCGGCACGCTTTCAATCGGCGTATCACGCTCGACCTTCAGCGCCGGCCCCGAACGCTTGAGCGGATCGAACTGCAGAATGCTGAACGCCGGCAGCGGCCGCATGTAGTTCGGCCACAGCAACTGCATCAGCGAATGACTGAGCTCCGGCAACTCGTCATCGAGCTTCTGGCGCAGCCGCCCGGTCAGAAACGCAAAGCCTTCCAGCAACCGCTCCACATCCGGATCCCGCCCGGCCTGCCCCAGGAACGGCGCCAACGCCGGACTACGCTCGGCGAAACGGCGGCCCAGTTGGCGCAGTGCGGTGAGTTCGCTTTGGTAGTAGTGGTTAAAGGACACGGGTTACCTGCCTGGTAGTGGAACTCATCAAAAAAATATCCTGTAGAGCGCGACCGTCAGGCCTGACACGAGGTAGCCCACAAACAGCCATAGGGCCGTAAGTAGCGCCAGACGGCGACCTGAACTGATCATGCGGCCACCTCTTGCGTAGCACTTACAGTCGATGTCTGGCGCATTAACGCGCGCTTTTCCAGGCGCAGTTCAATGACCTGCGTGGCCAGGATCGCCAGCAACGTGACGCCACCTTGGGCCACGGTGTAGAACAGCGCCCGCAGCGGGTTGGCGGGTACCATCATGAATAGAATCCAGGCGACCATCAGCACGAGCAAAACGAGTTTTGCCCATAGGTTCGGGAAAAGTGCGGCCAGTGCGTTCACCGCAAAAAAAATATAAATGAACATGTAATGAGCGATGCCGATGCCCACACCACGGGTGGTAAAGCCGCCATTGAATGCTTTGTAGGCAACGACCACTGCGTCGTTCAGGAAAACGTATGCAATGCATCCAACAGCATGGAGAGCCAGGTTCATGGCAACGCGGGCGTAGATGTTCATGCTGGCTTCACATTCCCGAACCAAGTGCCTGCACCATGAATTGCGACGACAGATGCCAGGACGAAGTAGGTCAGAAAACGATGCCAGCTCGACTGGCGGGCACGCCGACTCAATGCTGTTAAGCACAGAATCAGGCTCAGGAATGCCAGACAGCCGAACAAATCGCTGTCAGCCACTCCGGCCAGATACCCCTGCATGCCCATCGCACTCATGATTACCGCTCGCTCACGTTTTCAGCTGACATCGCCATACTGTTAAAAACCAACCTTCAATTTTCCAAAACCTTGTAAGGGGTATTGCTAATGAAGAAATCCATCCAGTGTTTTCGTGGATTGGACAATGCCAGCGTGAACTGCTTACTTCTCTTGCTGAACGCAATGAAGATAACGCCCACAGTTTCTTCATCCTCATCCGCACTCATATCCAACGAAACATCTGAAAACAGAGGAGTACGATAAACACGACCAGGGTCATTCAAGTCTGTGAAACGCAAATAAACTGAATCTCTCGGAGTTAAAATCGAACCCGCAGGAACAGACTCTATAAGGTACTGTCCGGACGGACTTTTTTTCGAGACATCAGATGCACGACTCAAAACACCATTTACAACAAAGGCAACAGCAATTGCCAAACTGGCAAAAAGCGCTGCAAAAATTATAAAAGCCTTACGCCATGAATTCATTTTAAAAGGACCTCAATAGGCGCGACTGATACACTTTCGTACAAGATGTCCGAATAAACGCGAAAGTCTCCGCCTTTTTTATTTTGATCCCGATAATCACGAAAATCACTATTTTGAACAAGCATGTAATGCTTGCCTTCCAGTTTTCTATAACGACGTATGGCTTCTTCTTTTTGCTGAGGGGACTGCTGCCCCGTGACCTGCTTGTACGTGGACTCGGCCACCACAGAATTCATTTCGGCAGCCAGCTTGGCGTTTGTTTTAAAACCGACGGCGGGATCAGTAATCAATTTATCAAAGTTCCAGTAGCCTAGAACCTGACTAAAAAGAGCAATGCCATCATTAAAGTCGTAAGCATCTTCAATATAGAAACCAATTTTTGATGGCGTAAATACAATGCTCTTGCCCGTCACGACTACTGAGCCTTCGGCAATGACACGCAAATTGAAGTTAGCGAGTGCTGCTCGAAGCTCGTTTACGTCATCAGCCCCGGTCTGCTCGAACTCGACAACTTTATTGTTGGAGTAACCAAATTTTTCAGCAGCACTGGCCACCCCATTAAAAGCCAGTGGATAACAGCCGGGAGCACTATTGGAAAAAGCCTTGCGCAATCTCTTCTTTATCAGATCGGTCCCAAGGGGACTATTCCAATTTGCCTTGAGTTGTTTGAATGCGGCATTTGCACGCTCAAACCCAAGGACCCAACTCATTTTCACTATGGACTCTTCGATGTATTCTGCCGGTGCAAAAGTTTCATGCCTTTTGACAGCATCATCCATCCCACCACTTTCGTTTGGCCATGGTTTGCCATTGAACCAATGGACCATCAGATCCGCTGCAACAGGCCATTTGAGTTTTCTCATCGTGTTCGGAATATCAGTAATATTGAACTGACGTGCAGTAGCAGTCTGGCCGGACTTGTTACTCGCCGGAGTCATTGTCGTTGCTACTGTCGTTGCAGCCATATTCATATCCCTCTGATATCACTTCACGCAATCCTCGCCAGCTTTAAAGCTCAACAACTAAGCGAGAATAATCCTACTCTGTGGCTGTATGATCAATTCAACTGCTTCTGCGGTAACGGAAAACACTTTTTGAGTTTTCCCGTCGGCACCTGTCACACCGTTTATGATTTTCCCCGAAGCTGTTTTAAGTGTGTATTCCACCCCGGCTAACGGCTTGCCTGTCTCTTCGCAATTGATCACGAAGTGCTCGTTAAATGGCCATTTGAGTTCAACCGGCAACGGCGGCACAAACGGCGCCGGCGAATGCGAATTGCCGATAATCACCGTCCCGGATCCAGCCGTGACTTTATTGCCGTGAGAACCAACCGAACCAACGGTGGCAGCCGGCTTGCCATTGATCAGAACCGTCGTCGCCAGATCGCCGACCAACGCACCACCACACGCGGAGGCATCGCCTTCGCGGGCGGCCGCGAGGCCGTCGAAGAACACGTCGCCGGAACCGGCGGCAATCGGGTTGGTGCCGTGGCCGGGAAGCGGGCAAGCAGTGGGGTCGGATACGCGTGCTGCAGGTTTGCCAGACATCGGGGTTCTCCTTAGGTGACCTTCACTTGACCGCTGCCATCCAGGCGCGCGGCGAAACTGACCTGACGCTTGAAGCCCTCGACTTCCAGCAGGCCTTCGATGCTGAAGGCCAGGCGGAGCTGGTCGTGGTCACGCGGCAGGGAAATGACACGCACGTTGCTCAGGCGCGGTTCGTAGGCTTCGATGAAGCTTTCGATGGCCAGGCGGGCCTGACTCAGGGAGTCGTGCAGGCTCAGGCGCATGTCATTGAGATCGGGCAACCCGTAGTCGGACAGCGTTTGCACGCTGCCGGCCCGGGTGCTGAGCATTTTGGCCAGATGGGCAGCCACCGACGCCATGGCAGAAGCCTCGAGGCTCTTGCCCTTGCGTAGTTCCGCGTCGCCGTTGAGGCGTTCGAAAAGGCTGCCGTATCCGTCCATGAGTCGCTCTTACTCTTTGTCCAGCTTGCCAACCAGCGACAGGGTGAAATCGGCACCCATGTACTTGAAGTGCGGACGCACGTTCAGGCTGACGCGGTACCAGCCCGGCTCGCCTTCAACGTCGCTGACGATCACTTGCGCAGCGCGCAGCGGACGACGGCCACGTACTTCGGCGCTCGGGTTTTCCTGGTCGGCCACGTACTGGCGGATCCACTTGTTCAGTTCCAGCTCGAGGTCGGTACGCTCTTTCCACGAACCGAGTTGCTCGCGCTGCAGCACTTTCAGGTAGTGAGCCAGGCGGTTGACGATCATCATGTACGGCAGTTGGGTGCCGAGCTTGTAGTTCAGCTCTGCAGCCTTGCCTTCTGCGCTGATGCCGAAGAACTTCGGCTTCTGCACGGAGCTTGCGGAGAAGAACGCCGCGTTGTCGGAGCCTTTACGCATGGTCAGGGAGATGAAGCCTTCCTCGGCCAGTTCGTATTCACGACGGTCGGAAACCAGAACCTCGGTAGGAATCTTGGTTTCGATTTCGCCCATGCTTTCGAAGTGGTGCAGTGGCAGGTCTTCAACGGCGCCGCCGCTCTGTGGGCCGATGATGTTCGGGCACCAGCGGAACTTGGCGAAGCTGTCGGTCAGCTTGGTGCCGAACGCGTAAGCGGTGTTGCCCCACAGGTAGTGCTCGTGGCTGTTGGCAACGTTTTCCTTGTACACGAACGATTTGACCGGGTTCTCTTCCGGATCGTACGGGTTACGCAGCAGGAAACGCGGAACGGTCAGACCAACGTAGCGGGAGTCTTCCGAGGTACGGAAGCTCTGCCATTTGGTGAATTGCGGGCCTTCGAAGTGATCTTTCAGATCCTTCAGGTCCGGCAGGCCGGTGAAGCTTTCCAGACCGAAGAATTTCGGGCCGGCAGCGGCGATGAACGGCGCGTGGGACATGCAGGATACGCTGGCCACGTACTGCATCAGTTTCACGTCCGGCGAGCTTGGGGACAGGTAGTAGTTGGCGATGATCGCGCCAACCGGCTGACCACCGAACTGGCCGTATTCAGCGGTGTAGATGTGCTTGTACAGGCCCGACTGCATCACTTCCGGCGAATCTTCGAAGTCGTCCAGCAGGTCGTCCTTGGAGACGTTGAGGATTTCGATCTTGATGTTTTCGCGGAAGTTGGTGCGGTCGACCAGCAGTTGCAGGCCACGCCACGACGATTCCAGCGCCTGGAAGTCCGGGTGGTGCAGGATTTCGTCCATCTGACGGCTGAGCTTGGCATCGATCTCGGCGATCATGCGGTCAACCATGGCTTTCTTGACCGGCTCACCGTTGTTCTGCGGCTTGAGCAGCTCTTCGATGAACGCCGACACACCGCGCTTGGCGATGTCGTAGGCTTCGTCGTCCGGCGTCAGGCGGGTTTCGGCGATGATGCTGTCGAGAATGCTGTATTCGCCGTTTTCGGCGGCGTTCTGTTGTGCTGCGCTAGTGCTCATTGTGTTGGCTTCCTTGGCTGCTGTGGGCTCAGGCGTCCGGGGCTGCGGCGTTCAGGCCCAGCTCACCGAGTACGCGACCGCGGGATTCGTCGTCGGCGAGCACGCCTTCGATGGCTTTACGGAACGCAGGTGCGTTACCCAGCGGGCCTTTGAGGGCCACCAGCGCATCGCGCAGTTCCATCAGTTTTTTCAGCTCAGGCACTTGCTCGACCAGGCTGGCCGGGTTGAAGTCCTTCATGGAGTTGACGCGCAGTTGCACGGCCAGCTCGTCGGCCTCGCCATCTTCCTGCAGACGGTTCGGCACGCTCAGCGTCAGACCCAGCTCTTGCTTGGCCAGCACTTCGTCGAAGGTCATCTTGTCGATGCTGATCGGCTTGCGATCCTCGATCTTGCGATCGTCCTTGCGGTGGGTGTAGTCACCGATTGCCAGCAGCTTCAGCGGCAGTTCAATCTCTTCCTGAGCACCGCCGGTGGCGGGTTTGAAGGTGACGTTGATGCGTTCCTTGGGGGCTACCGAGCCTTCTTTGGCCATGGCTTTTCTCCTTGCGGTTGTGGCCCTGGGGCCTATTCGAGTACCACTTCGAGGTCGAGGTGGCACAGCCTGCGATAAATCTCTTCCTTGCGTTCACGTACGGCATGGTTCTGCGGCAGCAACTCGCAGCAACTGTGCAGCAGGTGCAGCACTTCCAATGCAAGATCGGGCTCCCAGGCGTGCAGGCCTGAGTCCTGTAATGTCTGATCGAGGGTTTCGAGCTGGTTCTTGGCGAGTTCGTATTTCTTGGCCAGGAAGCACAACCGCGCGAGGGCGAACTGCCAGAAGAAGCGTTCGCGGCCGCCATGGGCGGACTGCAATCCTTGCTTGAGGATCTGCACCGCTGGCTTGAGGCCTTCCTTGCGCAGGATCGGCTGGACTTCTTCCAGGGCCTTTTCCCAGGCCGGCTGGGTTTCGGCGTTCTCGGTTTCGGCCTTGCGCGGCGCGCTGGCGCTTTGCAGGTGCGGCATCACGTTGCCGGCGATCCACGCGCGGGTGGACGGATCGGCAAACGGCGCGCCGTCATGGAAACGCAGCTCAATGATGCCGGGCAGGCGCTGAATCAAAAGCGCGAAGTGGATTTCCACTTCGCGCATGGCCAGCTCGGCGTTGAGGTTCTGGAGGCATTCCCAGACCATCCTCTGGCCATCGAACCAGAACGGCGCCTTCGCCAGGCTCGCCTCCAGTTCCACCAGCAGGTCGGCGTATTTGCCCTGATCGAAACGGTCCTGATACTGCTTGAGTTTGTCGACCGGAAGCCCGCGCAGCACGGTGATCTGCTCGGCGTTTCGCTCGGGCACTGCGTCGATGGTCATCCACAGCAAAGTGCGGTTGAGGCGCAGGGCGCGCAGGTCGGTGGCCTTCTGCTTGAGCCACCAGGCGCACAACGGGCGGGCGCTCTCCTGCTGGGCGCGGAGGGCCTTGTGGGCTTCTTTCTCGTTATCGATCGGCGCGCCCGGCGCCAACAGCTGACTGGCGGCCTGTTTGACCTGTGCCACCGCCGCCCCCACGACGCCGGGGGCCGGCTGGTTGTCGGCGGCGCGCTGGATCATGGTTTTCAGGCGGCGGGAGAGCGGCAGCAGCAGCGGCGCATCGTCCCCCAGATGCTCGGTGCAGGCCGCGTCGAGACCGGACAGGTGCTCGGACAACTGCCGGAACATCGGCAGCTGTTCCTTGATCGCGATGTTCTCGGTGATCACCTGCTCCAGACGCGGCACCAGCCAGCCGATGGCGGCGGCCCGGGTACGGGGCTTGAGCGGGTGAACGTCGGCCCAGTTATTTTCCGACAAGTGGTGCAGCAAACCGAGGCCGGCGAGCAGCCCGGGGAAGGATTCACGCTGGTACAGAGACCAGGTCAGCCAGGCGCCGACACGTAGATCCTTGGATTGGGTGCGCAGCAGGTTTTCGCTGTTTTCGCGGATTTTCAGCCAGTCGACCTGCCCGCTTTCGTGCATCGACGAGGCTTTGGCCAGCTCGCTTTCCAACGCCTCGAATTCGCTCGAGAAACGAACGTCTTCGCCCGCAAAATTCTCTTTGGAAACAGAGACTTTAGCGAGTTCGAGGTAATGGGCGGAAAGTTTGCTTGAGTAGGACATCCATGGCCTTTATTTGGATTACGGTCGTGCGCCTATTGGAGTTGCAGCGGCGCGGGGACAGTATCGAAGAGCATTGGGGAGACTCATCCAATTGAGTGTGTGCTCTTTCAAGTGCGCGCATCGTAATCACAATGATGGCCACTAGCAAGCATCCGATTAAACAACAAGACGAACTGTTCATTGGGGTGTGTAGGAGATCGCCCTATATGTCGCAGGGGTTTCCCTGATATCGGTTTATATTTCACATTTTCGGCCTGCTGCCCCGTAAGCATTGATCTAGAGCGCCCAGTGAAAGCCAGCAACAGTGATGGCACGGCCGTTCCATAAATACGGATGAAAGCATGACAAAAACGGAAAAAATTTGAAGTAGGACGCTTCCGAAAATACACGCTCATCTATTAACAAATGACTGGCGACAACTGCAAACAATAAAAGTGCCATCAAATTGATGGCAATTCATATGTTGGATATTGTTGAAATACCTGCACAGACAGGACTATCGCAGGGTTTCCTTATCGCCTTGAATCACTTTCCCACAGGCATTTCCCACAACCCTGGCGCTGTTTTACAACGCGGAATGTTCCGACTTAAACCAGGGACTCTTCTTACATAAATTTGTTTCACGCCTTGTTAGCGTGCCGGGCAATGTTCGCGTGCGCTGACCAGGGAGGGTTTCGACATCACGCCAAATTTCCCTCTCTGCTTAAGGACAAGCGTATGTCTGGAGCTGTCAGTTCTGCGCGCCTTACGCTGCAGATTCCCGTCGTTCGCAACGACTTCAAGGTGTTGGCTTTCGAGGGTTCCGAGGCCGTCAGCACGCTTTATGCCGTCAAGGTAGAACTGGTCTGCGAGGTTCCTGATTTCGACATGGAACCTTTGCTTGGTCAGCCGGCGTTCCTGCGCTTCGGACTGGATGGCGAAGGTATTCACGGGTGCATCGAGGATGTACAGGCAGGTGAGTCGGGAAAGCGCCTGTCGCACTATGGCCTGACACTGGTTCCAGTCCTCCACTATTTGCAGTTCAGTCGCGATCAACAGATTTTCCAGAACCAGACTGTCCCGCAAATCATCACCCAAGTGCTCAAACGTCACGGCATCCTTGCCGATGCATTCAGGTTCCATGTCCAGACCTTGCCACCACGCGCGTACTGCACCCAGTACGGTGAAAGCGATTTCGAGTTCATCCAGCGCCTGTGCGCCGAAGACGGCATCGCATGGCATCACCAGCACTCGGTGGAGAGGCACTTGCTGGTGTTCACCGATGACACGGTGTTCCTGCCGACATTGCACGCAACAACCTACCGGCACGACAGCACGATGGTGGCGGAGCACCCGGTGGTCCACCGGTTTTCCTGGCACGCCCGAACACGTACCAGCCGCGTCACCCGTCGGGACTACGACCTGAAGCGCCCGCACCTGTTGCTTGAAAGCCGATTTGTCGCCGATTTCACACCCGGACTTGAGGACTATCGCTATCCGCTGGCGATGGAGAACGAAAAACGCGGCAAACAACTTGCCCGTCAGGCCCTGGAACGCCATCGCGCCGATTATGAAACGGCCGAGGGTCAGAGCAACCAGCCAACCCTGCGCTGTGGCCACCTGTTCGAACTGACCGAACATCCCCGCAAGCAATGCAACGGGCTGTGGCAATTACTCGAAGTCACGCACACCGGGCGACAACTTCAAGTTCTGGAGGAGCACGCTACAAACGAATCCACTACTGCAGACGGTTTTACCCAGGGATATCGCAACAGCTTCCGCGCCATACCTGCCGAAGTGGTTTTCCGCCCTCAACTGCCTGCGCGCCGGCCACCGTTGGTGAGCCAGACGGCTCGGGTAACCGGGCCAAAAGGTGAAGAGATCTACTGCGATGAGTTCGGTCGCGTGAAGATCGAATTCCACTGGGACCGGGCCGAGCTGAACAGCGAACGCAGCAGTTGCTGGGTACGAGTGTCGTCGACCTGGGCCGGAAACGGTTTTGGCGCAATGGCCCTTCCCCGCATCGGAATGGAAGTCGTGGTGACCTTTCTGGAGGGCGACCCCGATCAACCACTGATTACCGGTTGCGTGATCAACAAACTCACGCCCGCGCCTTACAGATTGCCCGAGCACAAGACCCGCACCGTGCTGCGCAGTCGCAGCTCACCCGACACCGGCGGCTACAACGAACTGACGCTAGAAGACCGTGCCGGCCAGGAACTGGTTTACCTGCGCGCCCAACGCGACATGGAGCGGCAGATCCTCCATGACAGTCGACTGGAAGTCGGACGCGATCGACGGGAAAGCATCCAGGGCAGCAGCCAGACATCTGTCGGCAAGGTCATTGCCGCCGAGGCGGGACAGCACGTGCAGATCAAGGCCGGTGCCAATGTGGTGCTGGATGCGGGCGCCAGCATCACGCTGAAAGCAGGCGGTCATCACATCGTGATCGACGAGGGCGGGATCTTCAGCAGTACCGAGATTGTGACGGGCGGCGAGGTATCCAGGGATGAATCTGCCAAGCGTTTTGTGTCGCAGGCCACGGGTAATCCGGCAGCGAGACAGACGAACGCCTCGCAATCCTCCCCAGAGGAAAGCGAGCTCGAAGAAGAGGAAGAAGAAGTCGAGCTGGAGGATGAAACGCCTGCCGGGATTACGTTGCGGATTGGCGTGTTTTTCGATGGGACGGCGAACAACCTGTTTAACAGCGAACACGTAAAGGGCTGTCATGCACGAGATGTAAATCTGGAAAAAGAAGCTGAGGACATTCAAAAGTTCTGCCAAATGAACGGATATGACGCGAAGGGCAATGCGCCGGATAACAGCTATGGGAATGACACCAGCAATGTGGCGAAATTGTTTGGGTTGTATAGAGATGACCAAGTTCGGCAACTGAGTGAGGACGAAACTATCGGGTACATCCCGATCTACCTTGATGGCATCGGCACCAGCAGGCATGAAGGTGACTCGACCCTTTCGCAAATAACCGGCACAGGTGCACAAGGAATAGTGGCGAAAGTTCAACAAAGCCCGGCTCGTATCCTAGATGGGATTCGCCTTTTCGAGTTGGCGAACCCGACCCGCAAGATTAAGGCAGTTCAATTCGACATCTTCGGCTTCAGCCGCGGCGCCGCAGCGGCGAGGCACTTTGCAAATGAAGTGTTAAAAGGCGAGCAAAGCCCATTGGCCCGTCTCATCCCGGCAGACTCTCCGCTATTTCTTGAGGGTTTCTCCTGGCGCGCCAACAGCGATTCCAGCATCAACTTTATCGGCATCTTCGACACGGTTGCCGCCGTAAGCAGTATGGCTGACGGCGATTTCAGCGCTCATGACGCCAACAACCCCGGCATCAACCTGTATCTGGCGCCCGGCATGGCGAAGAAAATCGTGCATCTGGTTGCCCAGGACGAGCGTCGCCACAACTTTTCGCTCAACAGCGCCGGCAATGCCGACATTGTGTTGCCAGGCGTTCACGCTGACCTGGGAGGCGGATATCTGCCGGGTTTCGTCGAACGGGTACTGCTTGGCAAGCCGCGCTGCAGCCGCGATGTGGATTTTAATACCCCTTCGTCGGCAACCAATGCTTATCGATTGGCTGAACAGGAACTCCGTCGGCTTCAGGACCAATTGCGGCTTTATGGGCTACCCCTTCAAGTGAAAACCTGGGCAGTGGAAACGGTCAGTAACGTCAAGGGCGACAGGCGAAAATCAAAAAATGTGTATGCGGCAGTCTATTGCGAACGCATCGTGCGCAATGATCTGTCCCTGATTTACCTGCGAATCATGCGGGAGTTGGCGACCCGGAACGGTGTCGAGTTCGAAACGATTAACGAAGAAACTCAGAGTTACGCGTTACCAGAAGAGCTCATGGGTATTGCCCAAAAATTGATGGCTTATGCACTGGGCGAAACCCGCAATACCGGCCTTGGCCTGAACGAGCATGCGGTACTCGCTCAACGCTACATCCATCTGTCATCCAACTGGAATGCTGCGAAGGGTTTGAACGAAACCGAATTGAGCATCCTGTTTATCAATCGTCCTGCCGAAAAGTCTGTTCGCGTGGTGCACCCCAATGCGTGAGAACTCATACATGCTCAAAACTGGCGTCACATGGATACTGGTTGCTTTGCTGGGCGGCTGCGCATCCCGTAGCACAAGTTCACTGCCTTATGACGGCTGGATGCTCAGGTTTTTCACACCCGACTACATGGAGGCCTGGATCGAAACTGCCGATGTCGTGGACGTAAACAAACGCGTCTTTCTGAACGCAGCCTGGGGAGTTCCAGCGTTTGTCTATCCTCGACCGCACAGTAAAGGCGTACCCACCACTTTTCGTGGGCAGGCACCAGGATGGCCAGAACATCCGGTAGGCAAAGGTCGACGTGTCACGGGGGCCGCGCTGCCCTATCTGGTTTACGTCCGCTGGCAGTCCATGGCCGAACCACAAACTTACAGAGCCTTCATAAAAATCCCGGATTCAGTGCGCCAGACAATGCTCAAGGGTGAGAGAGCTTTCTGCAGGGCGGACGGCAAGTGGATCACGGATTACCGAAATATGATGGTCATCGGCCTCGCGCCAGGCGGCATCACCAAGGTCTGGCTTGGCGGCCAGTGTCTTTTGTCGACCGAGGTCATGCGGGTCCAGGGCAAGGTCTATCCCAAAGACCCCTACGATGGCAAATCCAACGGAAGGCACAGGGAGCTCTATGAAGAATCCAAGGCCTACATCGAAAAATACGGTATCCCGTACGAAAGCTGGTAAGGCATCCCTCCTCCAGTCACTCGCCGTTTGCAATCGCTGCACAAAGGGATCCGCAAGTAATAAAAGGGAGCGTTAAAAGCATCATGAGCGGTAGACACAATAAACAATCAATATCGGGGATTGGATGCGTACTGGTTGTCATGCTGACGCTCACAACCAGCACCTCTGTTCGAGCTGAAGGCTGCGTTGGTATTGGATGCCTGATGAACGGTGGTCCCCTGGAGTTCTCAATGCTGACGGGTATCGGCTTGCTTTTCACAGTGGCGGGACCGTTCATTTCAACTTCGGAAGCCAGTGCAAACAAATCCTCGAAGCATTACACCCAAGCCCTGATAGACGATGCAGCTACGCATCTGGCGACGGAGGGCGAATACGAAAGCCCCATACTCGAGTCCGAATGGCATAAATACCTGAAATCCTATGGGCACCAGCCAAGCAAGAACGAGTTCGCCAGAATGGTGCTGGCCACCTACGGGTAACCGGCCAAGACAAATGCCATTACGATCTGCCAAGTCCGGTTCGGCTGGTCAACAGCCAACAAAAATGGGCATCCGACCGCAATCGAGATGCCCATTTTTTATTCCGCTCCCCCGCTATGCGGGCGGTGGATTACGGATTGACGCTGTCTTTCAACGACTTGCCCGGCTTGAACGCAACAGTGTTGCTGGCCTTGATTTTGACGGGTTCACCGGTTTGCGGGTTTTTACCGGTGCGGGCACCGCGATGGCGTTGCAGGAAGGTGCCGAAGCCGACGAGCGTGACGCTGTCCTTGCGGTGCAGGGCGCCGGTGATTTCTTCGAGGACGGCATTGAGAACGCGGTTGGCCTGCTCTTTGGTCAGATCCGCTTTTTCAGCGATTGCAGCGGCGAGTTCTGGTTTACGCATTAGTGAAGCCCCTTTGAGTCGGTTTTTTGTTGTTATGTCCGTGCTGCTCTCGTTGGAACAGCGCCCAAGGCGCCGCAGGCTCTACTCTGCGGCAGACGGGAGTGAGAATGGCACGCGGATAAGGGCGGCGCCAGTCTCCCCGCGACCTTTGTGGGGGCAAAAGCGGGGTGATTCCGACAGAACGACCGGTATTTACGCCAGCAAGGCCGGAAGCTGTTTGTTCAGCGCGAGTTTTTCCATCACCGCCGCGCCGGTCAGGGCGTAACCGAGCAATTGCCCTTGCGCGTCGTGACACAGCGCCTTGACATCGGCGCCCTGCGCTTCGACGGTCCAGACGCCTTCGCGGCCCCGTGGCGGCGGCGAAACCACCAGCGGGCAGACCGGGGTTTTCACGGTAATCGGCATCGGTCCGTAGCTCACCACGGTCGGGTTGCCGGCCAGGGTCTGTGCCAGCGCTCGCGCACAACTCATGAGGGGCATGACGTACAGAAGATTCAGCCCGTCGACCTCGGCGCAGTCGCCCAGGGCGTAAATATTGGCGTGAGAGGTTTGCAGATGGCGGTCGACCATCACACCGCGATTGGTCTGAATGCCGGCGGCGGCCGCCAGATCGATTCGCGGGCGCAGACCAATGGCTGACACCACTACATCGCACGGGATGACCTGACCGTCCGAGAGGTGTGCTTCCAGCCCATCGGCGACTTTCTGCAAACGGGTCAGCACCGGGCCGAGGTGAAAACGCGCGCCCAGGCTTTCCAGCCCGGCCTGCACCGCCGCCGCAGCGGACGGGTGCAACAGGGTCGGCATCACCTGCTCGCACGGCGCAACCAGTTGCACTTCGTAGCCGCCGAGGATCAGGTCGTTGGCGAACTCACAGCCGATCAGACCGGCTCCGAGCAGCAACACCCGACGCTTGCCTGCCGCCGCCGCGCGAAAACGTGCGTAGTCTTCGAGATCGTTGATCGGGAACACCAGATCCCCGCCATCGCCCTCGATCGGCACACGCACGGTTTCCGCGCCCCAGGCGAGGATCAGGTCGCGATAATTCACCGCTTCCTCACCGATCCACAGGCGCTTGTGGCCCGGGTCGATGCCGCTGATGCGGGTGTGGGTGCGGACCTCGGCCTTCAACTGCTCGGCCATGGCGCCCGGTTCGGCCATGCTCAGGCCGTCGGCGTCCTTGTTCTTGCCGAAACCGGTGGACAGCATCGGCTTGGAGTAGGAACGACCGTCATCGGCGGTAATCAGCAGCAGCGGGGTTTCGCCATCGAGTTTGCGAAACTCGCGGGCCAGGTTGTAACCCGCAAGCCCAGTGCCAACGATTACGACAGGTGCGCTCATGCCCTACTCCTCAGTGTTTTCTCAGTTGATTTCGATCATTTCGAAGTCCATCTTGCCGACGCCGCAGTCCGGGCACAGCCAGTCTTCCGGCACGTCCTGCCACAGGGTGCCCGGCGCAATGCCGTCATCCGGCCAGCCGTCGGCTTCGTTATAGATCAGGCCGCAGACCACACATTGCCACTTTTTCATTCAGGTACTTCCTCAGGATTCAGGCTTTAGCCGGCGCGGACGGTCGATGGTGCAGCGCTGCCATCCGGCTCAGGGCGTTTTGTACTGATGGTACCGGCCAGATGCAAGCCTGTTCGGCGCAATGGCGGCCCGGATCAATCAAATTCGCGGTGCGCCATGGTAAGCTCGCCGCCTCATTTGCTGCCAATAATGACTCATTGTGCAACTCAAAAACGCCCCGTTGTGGCGCCCGCAAAGCCACCTGACACCCCTCCCCGACACGTCCACGCTCGACTGGCTGTTCGACGAAGGCTCCCTGACCCGCCGCCTGACCCGCCTGTCCGATGACGGTTTCAGCGTCACGCCGCTGTTCGAAGGCTGGCAGACCCTGCGCGACGACGAATGCGCGGCGCTGGACCTGGCCGAAGGCAGCGAAGGCTGGGTGCGCGAGGTGTACTTGCGCGGTCATGGTGAGGCCTGGGTGTTCGCTCGCAGCGTGGCGTCGCGCAGCGCCTTGCAGGGCGACGGCTTGCATATGGATGAACTGGGCAGCCGCTCGCTGGGCGAACTGCTGTTCTGCGACCACGCGTTTCAGCGCCGCGCCATTGAAGTCTGCCATTACCCGGAACATTGGCTGCCCGAGGATTCTCGGGCCAACGGTCTGTGGGGCCGCCGTTCGCGTTTCGACCGTGGTGCCTTGAGCGTACTGGTGGCGGAGATTTTCCTGCCTACGCTGTGGGAAGCCGCCCGCGCCCGTCCGGAGAACTGCTGATGTATCAAAGCCTGCTCAAATCCCTGAATCGCCTGAACCCGCGCGCCTGGGACTTCATCCAGCTGACCCGCATGGACAAGCCGATCGGCATTTACCTGCTGCTGTGGCCGACGCTCTGGGCGCTGTGGATTGCCGGCAAAGGTTCGCCGTCGCTGGCCAACGTCGTGATTTTCGTCCTCGGCGTGGTGCTGACCCGTGCCGGCGGCTGCGTCATCAACGACTGGGCCGACCGCAAGGTCGACGGCCATGTGAAGCGCACCGCCGAACGCCCGCTGGCTGCCGGGCGGATCAGCTCGAAAGAGGCGCTGGTGTTCTTCGCCCTGCTGATGGGCGTGAGTTTCCTGCTGGTGCTGTGCACCAATGCCGCGACGATCTGGCTGTCACTGGGCGGTCTGGCGCTGGCGTTCACCTATCCGTTCATGAAGCGCTACACCTATTACCCGCAAGTGGTGCTGGGGGCGGCGTTTTCCTGGGGCATGCCGATGGCGTTCACCGCCGAAACCGGTGAACTGCCGGCGACGGCCTGGCTGCTGTGGATCGCCAATCTGCTGTGGACCGTGGGCTACGACACTTATTACGCGATGACCGACCGCGACGATGACCTGAAGATCGGCGTGAAATCCACGGCGATCCTGTTCGGCGAAGCGGACCGGGTGATCATCCTGACCTTGCAGGCGCTGTCACTGGGCTGCCTGTTGCTGGCCGGGTCGAAGTTCGAGTTGGGGACGTGGTTCCACCTCGGCCTGCTGGTGGCTGCCGGGTGCTATACGTGGGAGTTCTGGTACACCCGCGACCGGGACCGGATGCGCTGCTTCAAGGCGTTCCTGCACAACCATTGGGCCGGTCTGGCGATTTTCGTCGGGATCGTGCTGGATTACGCGTTGCGCTGACCTCAAAGCATCGCGGCCCGAGGCAATGCCGGCGGGCCGCGATGCTGTTTCACTGCCGATGGCTTACTTGTGCTCGTGAACCACGTGCCATGCGTCCATCTTGCCGTCGCCCATCATGTCACCCGGCTTGGCGTCCATTTTGAAGGTATACAGCGGCTTGCCGTCGTAGGCGTACTGCATCTTGCCGTCGTCGCGCTTGATCACCGTCCACTTGCCTTCCGCCTTCGCACCGGCCGGCGCCATCATCGGAGGCCAGTTGTCGGCGCACTTGTCATTGCACATCGACTTGCCGCCAGCGTCCTTGTCGAACGTATAAACGGTCATGCCTTTGTGATCGACCATCATGCCGTCTTTCATCATTGCCGGTTCAGCGGCCATCGCAAGGCCGGGCAGCGTCACGGCAGCAGCCATCAGCAGAGCTTTAAAGGAAGCAGTCATTTGAGTCATGGAAACCTTCTTTTGTGGTTGTCAGGATTCGGACTTAGAGCTTAGTTCAGGATTTGCACAATCGCCGCTGGACTAAAATACTGTCACACGACTGCAATAATTCCGTTATCTAATGCGGCGCAAGACAGTTAAATGACAAGAGGATTAAGGCATGGTTGGCAGGAGCATTCTGATCGTCGACGACGAAGCGCCCATTCGCGAAATGATCGCCGTTGCGTTGGAAATGGCCGGCTATGACTGCCTCGAGGCAGAGAACTCGCAGCAGGCGCACGCCATTATCGTCGACCGCAAGCCGGACCTGATCCTGCTCGACTGGATGCTGCCCGGCACCTCCGGCATCGAGCTGGCCCGTCGCCTCAAGCGTGACGAGCTGACCGGGGACATCCCGATCATCATGCTCACGGCCAAGGGCGAAGAGGACAACAAGATCCAGGGCCTGGAAGTCGGCGCCGACGACTACATCACCAAACCGTTTTCCCCACGCGAACTGGTGGCACGCCTGAAGGCTGTGCTGCGCCGCGCCGGCCCGACCGATGGCGAAGCGCCGATCGAAGTCGGCGGCCTGCTGCTCGACCCGATCAGCCACCGCGTGACCATCGATGGCCGTCCGGCCGAGATGGGCCCGACCGAATACCGTCTGCTGCAATTCTTCATGACCCACCAGGAACGCGCCTACACCCGTGGCCAGTTGCTGGATCAGGTCTGGGGCGGCAACGTCTATGTTGAAGAGCGCACGGTCGACGTGCACATCCGGCGCCTGCGCAAGGCCCTCGGCGACGCCTACGAAAATCTGGTACAAACCGTGCGCGGCACCGGCTATCGGTTCTCCACCAAGGCCTGAGCCGACCGCCAGACTCGCTGACAAGGACCGTATTTCCCGTGAATCAAAACTGGCATGGCACCCTGATTCGCCACATGCTGTTGCTGGTCACCGGCTGCCTGGTGATCGGCCTGATCACCGGCTACTACGGCTGGAGCCTCGCGGCGGGGCTGGGCCTGTACCTGGCCTGGACGCTCAAGCAACTGCTGCGCCTGCACGAATGGCTGCGCCTGCACCAGCCCGATGAAGCACCGCCCGACGGCTACGGACTTTGGGGTGAGGTGTTCGACAGCATCTACCACCTGCAACGCCGCGACCAACGGGTACGCGGACGCCTGCAGGCAGTGATCGACCGCGTTCAGGAGTCCACCGCCGCGCTGAAAGACGCGGTGATCATGCTCGACAGCGACGGCAACCTGGAATGGTGGAACCGCGCCGCCGAAACCCTGCTCGGCCTCAAGACCCCACAAGACAGCGGCCAGCCCGTGACCAACCTGGTCCGCCATCCGCGCTTCAAGGAATACTTCGAGCAGGAAAACTACGCCGAGCCGCTGGAAATCCCCTCGCCGACCAACGACCGCGTGCGCATCCAGATGTACCTCACGCGCTACGGCAACAACGAACACTTGATGCTGGTGCGCGACGTCACGCGCATCCATCAACTGGAACAGATGCGCAAGGACTTCATCGCCAACGTCTCCCATGAGCTGCGCACCCCGCTGACGGTGATCTGCGGCTACCTGGAAACCCTGCTCGACAACGTCGAGGAAGTGAACCCGCGCTGGAGCCGCGCCCTGCAGCAGATGCAGCAACAGGGCGGACGCATGCAGACCCTGCTCAACGACTTGCTGCTGCTGGCCAAACTGGAAGCCACCGATTACCCGTCGGACAACCAGCCGGTGCACATCGACACCCTGTTGCAGTCGATCAAGAGCGATGCACAGCAGCTGTCGGGGTCGAAGAATCAGAAAATCACCCTGGAAGCCGACGCCAGCATCCTGCTCAAGGGCAGCGAGGCGGAACTGCGCAGTGCGTTTTCCAACCTGGTGTTCAACGCCGTCAAATACACCCCGGCCGAAGGCAATATCCGCATCCGCTGGTGGGGCGACGATCAGGGCGCACACCTGAGCGTGCAGGACTCCGGGATCGGCATCGACAGCAAACACCTGCCGCGCCTGACCGAACGCTTCTACCGTGTCGACTCCAGCCGCAACTCCAACACCGGCGGCACGGGCCTGGGCCTGGCCATCGTCAAACACGTGTTGCTGCGCCACCGCGCGCGGATGGAGATCAGTAGCGTGCCCGGCCACGGCAGCACGTTCACCTGCCATTTCGCCCCGGCGCAGGTCGCCCAGGCACGGCTCATCAGCGCCGCTGAGTAATGCCGGACTAGGCAATCGCCAGGTCAGCCGCTACATTGGCTGACTTGCGCCTGCCTTTCAGGCGCGATTTCTTCTCTCTTACGAATCACACGGAACCCGCAAAACTCCATCATGGACCCTTCCCCTGGCTTGTCCCTCGCAACAATATTCGCCGATTTCGGCATGATTCTTTTCGCTCTGATCCTGGTTCTGCTCAACGGCTTCTTCGTTGCGGCGGAATTCGCCATGGTCAAACTGCGCTCGACCCGGGTCGAAGCCATCGCTGAACAGCACGGCTGGCGCGGGCACATCCTGCGCACCGTGCACAGTCAGCTCGATGCGTATCTCTCGGCGTGCCAGCTCGGTATCACCCTCGCCTCCCTCGGCCTGGGCTGGGTCGGCGAGCCGGCGTTCGCGCACATTCTCGAGCCGCTGCTGAGCGCGGTCGGCGTGCAGTCGGCCGAAGTCGTCAAAGGCATCTCGTTCTTCACCGCGTTCTTCATCATTTCCTATCTGCACATCGTGGTCGGCGAACTCGCACCCAAATCCTGGGCGATCCGCAAACCCGAGCTGCTGTCGCTGTGGACCGCGGTGCCGCTGTACCTGTTCTACTGGGCCATGTACCCGGCGATCTACCTGCTCAACGCCAGCGCCAACACCATCCTGCGCATTGCTGGCCAGGGCGAACCCGGCCCGCATCACGAGCACCATTACAGCCGTGAAGAACTGAAACTGATCCTGCACTCCAGCCGTGGCCAGGACCCGAGCGACCAGGGCATGCGCGTGCTGGCCTCGGCGGTGGAAATGGGCGAACTGGAAGTGGTCGACTGGGCCAACTCCCGGGAAGACCTGATCACCCTCGAGTTCAACGCACCGCTGAAAGAAATCCTGGCGATGTTCCGTCGCCACAAGTTCAGCCGTTATCCGGTGTACGACAGCGAGCGCAAGGAATTCGTCGGCCTGCTGCACATCAAGGACCTGCTGCTGGAACTGGCGGCGCTGGACCACATTCCCGAGTCGTTCAACCTTGCCGAACTGACCCGCCCGCTGGAGCGCGTGTCGCGGCACATGCCGCTGTCGCAGCTGCTTGAGCAGTTCCGCAAGGGCGGCTCGCACTTCGCCGTGGTCGAAGAAGCCGACGGCAACATCATCGGCTACCTGACCATGGAAGACGTGCTGGAAGTGCTGGTCGGCGATATCCAGGACGAACACCGCAAGGCCGAGCGCGGCATCCTCGCCTACCAGCCGGGCAAATTGCTGGTGCGGGGCGATACGCCGCTGTTCAAGGTCGAGCGCCTGCTGGGTATCGACCTGGATCACATCGAAGCCGAAACCCTCGCCGGGCTGATCTACGAAACCCTGAAACGGGTACCGGAAGAGGAAGAAGTGCTGGAAGTCGAAGGGCTGCGGATCATCATCAAGAAGATGAAAGGCCCGAAGATCATTCTGGCCAAGGTGCTGATGCTCGACTGACGGGGATTACCGCTTGCCCAACGCAAAGTTGGGCAACGCCCCCAGCGGCTGGTTGAACTGATACGGAATCGATACCAGCCCCCCTCCGGTATTGCGCTGTACCACGAAGTGCAGGTGCGGGCCGCTGCTGTTGCCGGTGTTGCCGGACAGCGCCAGCGGACTGCCCACCGCCACTCGCTGCCCTTCCCGCACACTCACCGACCCTTGCTTGAGATGCAGGTACACACCCATCGTGCCGTCGTCGTGCAGCACCCGCACGAAATTGCCGGAAGGATCGGTGCCGCGCCCGTTCTGCGAGTTCTCGATCTTCACCACCACCCCGGCCCGCGCCGCGATGATCGGAGTGCCCACCGGCATGGCTATGTCCATCGCGTATTTGTTCTTCGGCCCGTAGTGGCTGTAGTCGCCGTTGGCGCCCTGACTCAGGCGGAAGGGACCCCCACGCCAGGGAAACGGATAGCGATAGCTCTGGGCGGCGCCAGCGGGGTCGCCGAGGGAATACTGGAACTGCGGCGTATACACCAGCGGTTTGCCGCCGGACACCGCCGTCAGTAGCGCCAGCCGCGTGTTGCTGCGCGCCGGCAGCACCCGGCGGATCGTTTCCGTCGGTGCACCACGCACATTGCTCATCCCGGTGAACGCCAGTGCGACCTCCACCGGCGCATACAGGTCGTTGCGCACGAACACCACGTCGGTGCCCTTCTGTTTCTTGATGTCGAGATAGACCTGACGCTCGAGCCTCTCGACCATCCGGTCCTGAAACACGAACACCTGGGAGCCTTTGCTCGGACGGTCGCTGTACGAAACCACTCCGTTGGCATCGGTGGATTTGTAGATCGTCATGGCCACAGTCGAGGTGGAGGCCATGAACAGACCACAGAAAAACAGCAGGCGCAGGGGCATGGGCAAAGCTCTGTCGAGTAAGGCCTGGGAATGAGCCTAGCAGCTGAAGCAGACCAGGCTAGTCGACAGATGTTTCAATTTTGGCACAGCATGAAAAAAGACCGCAGCCTGTGTCAGGCGGCGGTCTTCTTTTGCCCGCGACGCTTATGCGCCCGGAACGAAGTGCTTCTGCGCCGTGCCGCGGGCGATCAGGCGGGAGATGTAGTCGAGCTTCTGCGCGTCCTGGTCGACGAAGCGGAAGGTCAGTTGCAACCAGTCGCTGTCGGGTTTCGGCTCGTGGGCGACCACGGCGTGCAGGTAGCCGTTGAGGCGAGCGATTTCGGCGTTGTCGCCCTGCTCCAGATCGAGCACGGCGCTGTCGAGGATCTGCGGCAGGGTGTCGGTGCGCTTCACTACCAGCAGCGCTTCCTTGATGCTCAGGGCCTTGATCACGCATTGCTGGGTGCCGCTTGGCAGGCGCAACTGGCCCTGGCCACGGCCGCTGGCCGGAGCAGCAGAGGCTGCCGGGGCTTTCACCGGCGGGCTGTTGAGCAGGCCACGCTGTGGCGCAGCAGCAGGTGCCGGGGCGGCAGCGGCAGGCTTGGCAAACGGGTTGGCCGCAGGCGCAGCCGGCGCAGAACCGACCACTGCAGCCTTGCCGCCGGTCAGTGCGCTCAGGGAGTCATTGCCGAACGCCGAGTTCATCTTGGTCGGGGCGCTGTTCATCAGGGCATCGAGCTTGCCGATCTTGTTCAGGGCCTGCTTGACCTTGGTCAGCAACTGCTCGTTGGTGAAGGGCTTGCTGACGTAGCCGGAAACGCCGGCCTGAATCGCCTGCACCACGTTTTCCTTGTCGCCACGGCTGGTGACCATGATGAACGGCATGGTCTTGAGGTTGTCCTGCTCACGGCACCAGGTCAGCAGTTCGAGACCGGACATTTCCGGCATTTCCCAGTCGCACAGCACCAGGTCGAAAGCCTCCTTGGCCAGCATGGCCTGGGCTTTTTTACCGTTGACGGCGTCCTCGGTGCGGATCCCCGGGAAGTAATTACGCAGGCACTTTTTCACCAGGTCACGAATGAACGATGCATCGTCCACGACCAACACACTGATCTTGCTCATCCAACACCCCTATTAAAATCCCGGCAAGCATAACGCTGGCTGATGGCACATTGCCAAAACTCTTCAGTCACGCCGGGACTTTTCGTTCGCGGGTGCTGCTTTTTAATTCGCTTCTGCCTATGAAAAGCAGAAACAAAAACGCCCGGCCAAAGGGCCGGGCGCTTTTCTCAGGCAATCTTACTTATCGTCAGCATTGCCCGGAACATTAGCGGTTTCGCCGCTTGTCCCTTCAACTTCTTCCTTCATGCGCTTGAGGCCCATGTGACGCACGTCGGTGCCGCGCACCAGGTAAATCACCAGCTCCGAGATGTTGCGCGCGTGGTCGCCGATCCGCTCCAGCGAACGCAGTACCCAGATGATGCTCAAGACCCGCGAGATAGAGCGCGGGTCTTCCATCATGTAGGTCGCCAGCTCGCGCAGGGCGGTCTTGTATTCGCGGTCGATGATCTTGTCGTACTGCGCCACCGACAGCGCCAGATCGGCGTCGAAGCGGGCAAACGCGTCCAGCGCATCGCGGACCATGTTGCGCACCTGGTCGCCGATGTGACGCACTTCGACGTAACCGCGCGGCGCTTCACCTTCCTCGCACAGCTGAATTGCACGACGGGCGATCTTGGTCGCTTCGTCGCCGATGCGCTCCAGGTCGATCACCGACTTGGAGATGCTGATGATCAGACGCAGGTCGGACGCCGCCGGCTGACGACGGGCCAGAATGCGCAGGCATTCTTCGTCGATGTTGCGTTCCATCTGGTTGATCTGGTCGTCGATCTCGCGCACCTGCTGGGCCAGGCCCGAGTCGGCCTCGATCAGCGCGGTGACCGCGTCGTTGACTTGCTTCTCGACCAGCCCGCCCATGGCCAGCAGGTGGCTGCGCACTTCTTCCAGTTCGGCGTTGAACTGCGCGGAAATGTGATGGGTAAGGCCTTCTTTACTAATCATGTTGGCGTCCTTGGAGCGTCCGGTAAGGTGCGAGCGTCAATTCAGTGAGCGACAACCAGCGTCTGCTAGCCGTAACGACCGGTGATGTAGTCTTCGGTCTGCTTCTTGGCCGGATTGGTGAACAGGGTATCGGTGTCGCCGAATTCCACCAGTTTGCCCATGTACATGAACGCCGTGTAGTCGGACACCCGCGCCGCCTGCTGCATGTTGTGGGTCACGATGACGATGGTGAACTTGGATTTGAGCTCGTAGATCAGCTCTTCGACTTTCAGGGTCGAGATCGGGTCGAGGGCCGAGCACGGTTCGTCGAGCAGCAGCACTTCCGGCTCCACGGCGATGGTACGGGCGATCACCAGACGCTGCTGCTGACCACCGGACAGGCCGAGGGCCGAGTCATGCAGACGGTCTTTCACTTCGTCCCACAGGGCCGCGCCCTTCAGTGCCCACTCGACGGCTTCGTCGAGGATGCGCTTCTTGTTGATGCCCTGGATGCGCAGGCCGTAGACCACGTTTTCGTAGATGGTCTTCGGGAACGGGTTAGGCTTCTGGAACACCATGCCGACCCGGCGACGCAGCTCGGCCACGTCCTCGCCCTTGCGGTAGATGTTGTTGCCGTACAGGTTGATCGCGCCTTCGACGCGGCAGCCGTCCACCAGGTCGTTCATGCGGTTGAAGGTACGCAGCAGCGTGGACTTGCCGCAGCCGGACGGGCCGATGAAGGCTGTCACGCGCTGTTTCGGAATGTTCATGCTGACGTCGTACAGCGCTTGTTTCTCGCCGTAGAACAGGCTCAGGCCCGGCACTTCGATGGCCACGGTTTCCTGTTCGAGGTTCAGGCTCTGCTTGTCGCGGCCCAGGGCAGACATGTTGATGCCGTGGGTATGTGTTTCGTGCTGCATGGGAGATCCCCTGTGCTAACAAATTCGGTTCGGTTGGCTGCCGGGAATCAGGCCGGCAGCCCTTCAATTCTTGTGACGGCGATCAGCTGTCCAGCGCCTTGTACTTCTCGCGCAGGTGGTTACGAATCCACACTGCCGACAGGTTGAGCACGGCAATCACCAGCACCAGCAGCAACGCGGTGGCGTACACCAGCGGTCGTGCGGCTTCAACGTTCGGGCTCTGGAAGCCGACGTCGTAGATGTGGAAGCCCAGGTGCATGATCTTCTGGTCCAGGTGCAGGTACGGGTAGTTGCCATCCACCGGCAGCGACGGCGCCAGTTTCACCACACCCACCAGCATCAGCGGCGCCACTTCACCGGCGGCACGGGCCACCGCGAGGATCATGCCGGTCATCATCGCCGGGCTGGCCATCGGCAGAACGATCTTCCACAGGGTTTCAGCCTTGGTCGCGCCGAGGGCCAGCGAGCCTTCACGCACGGTACGCGGGATACGCGCCAGACCTTCTTCGGTGGCCACGATCACCACCGGCACCGCCAGCAGCGCCAGGGTCAACGAAGCCCAGAGCAGACCCGGCGTACCGAAGGTCGGTGCCGGCAGCGCTTCCGGGAAGAACAGACGGTCGAGCGAGCCACCCAGCACGTAAACGAAGAAGCCCAGACCGAACACGCCGTAAACAATGGCCGGAACACCCGCCAGGTTGTTCACCGCGATCCGGATCACCCGGGTCAGGGTGTTCTGCTTGGCGTATTCACGCAGGTACACCGCCGCCAGCACGCCGAACGGGGTCACGATCATCGCCATGATCAGGGTCATCATCACGGTGCCGAAGATCGCCGGGAAAATCCCGCCTTCGGTGTTCGCTTCACGCGGGTCGTCGGACAGGAACTCCCAGACCTTGCTGAAGTAGAAGCCGACCTTGGTGAAAGTACCCATGGCGTTCGGCTGGTAGGCGTGAACCACTTTGCCCAGGCCGATTTCGATTTCCTTGCCGTTGGCATCGCGAGCGGTCAGGGCATCGCGGTTGAACTGCGCGTGCAGATCGGCCAGACGGGCTTCGACGTCCTGATAGCGGGCGTTCAGCTCGGCACGTTCGGCGTCCATGTCCGCTTGCGCGGTGGCGTCGAGCTTGCCTTCCAGTTCCAGTTTGCGACCGTGCAGACGGATGCGCTCGAGACCGGCGTTGATCGCGCCGATGTCGGTTTTTTCCAGGGTCTTGAGTTGCGCGGCGAGGCCGTTCACACGGTTGATCCGCGCCTGCAGCTCGGGCCAGGCCGCTTCGCCTTCGGCGATGACCTTGCCGTCCTGTTTGACGTTGACCAGGTAGCCGTAGAAGTTGCCCCACTCACGACGTTCCAGCGCCATCAGCTCCGGCGGGTTCTTCTGATCGGTCAGCCACTCGCCGACGATCCAGGTGAAGTCGTTGCCGTTCAGGTCGCGGTTGCCGACCTTGATCAGCTCGCGGGTCATGAATTCCGGGCCCTGGTCAGGCACCGGCAAGCCGGCGCTCTTCAGGCGTGCGCGGGGCACTTCTTCCTTCTGCACCACTTCGCCGATGACCAGGTGATTGCCCTGGCCCGGGACGTTGTAGCTGGCGTGGATCAGGTCCGCCGGCCAGAAGTGACCCAGACCGCGCACGGCAATCACCGCCAGCAGGCCAATGGTCATGATGACCGCGATGGACACCGCGCCACCGCTGATCCAGACGCCCGGGGCGCCGCTCTTGAACCATCCATTCAGGGAGTTCTGTTTCACAGACTTCTACCTTTCTTAAAGCGACGAGTATTTCTTGCGCAGACGCTGACGAATCAGTTCCGCGAGGGTGTTCATGACGAAGGTGAACAACAGCAGCACCAGCGCCGAGAGGAACAGCACGCGGTAGTGGCTGCCGCCGACTTCCGACTCCGGCATTTCCACCGCGACGTTGGCCGCCAGGGTGCGCAGGCCTTCGAACAGGTTCATTTCCATGACCGGGGTGTTGCCGGTGGCCATCAGCACGATCATGGTCTCGCCGACTGCACGGCCCATGCCGATCATCAGGGCCGAGAAGATGCCCGGGCTGGCGGTCAGGATCACTACGCGAGTCATGGTCTGCCACGGCGTGGCACCGAGGGCCAGCGAGCCCAGGGTCAGGCCGCGCGGCACGCTGAACACGGCGTCTTCGGCGATCGAGTAGATGTTCGGGATCACCGCGAAGCCCATGGCCAGACCGACCACCAGAGCGTTGCGCTGGTCGTAGGTGATGCCCAGGTCGTGGGAGATCCACATGCGCATGTCACCGCCGAAGAACCAGTTCTCCATGAACGGGCTCATGTACAGCGACAGCCAGCCCACGAACAGGATCACCGGGATCAGCAGCGCACTTTCCCAACCGTCCGGGACTTTCAGGCGGATCGATTCAGGCAGGCGGCTGAAGGTGAAACCGGCCACCAGGATGCCGATCGGCAGCAGCATCAGCAGGCTGAAGATGCCCGGCAGATGACCTTCCACATACGGCGCGAGGAACAGGCCGGCGAAGAAGCCGAGGATCACCGTCGGCATCGCTTCCATCAGTTCGATCACCGGTTTGACCTTGCGGCGCATGCCCGGGGCCATGAAGTACGCGGTGTAGATCGCCGCGGCAACCGCCAGTGGCGCCGCCAGCAGCATCGCGTAGAACGCGGCTTTCAGGGTGCCGAAGGTCAGTGGCGACAGGCTCAGTTTCGGTTCGAAATCGGTGTTGGCCGCAGTCGATTGCCAGACGTATTTAGGCTCGTCGTAGTTCTCGTACCAGACCTTGCTCCACAGCGCGCTCCACGACACTTCCGGGTGCGGGTTGTCGAGCAGCAGCGGTTGCAGCTTGCCGCCGGCTTCGACGATCACACGGTTGGCCCGTGGCGACAGACCGAACAGGCCCTGGCCTTCGACCACCTGATCGACCAGCAAGGTGCGGTGCGCGGTGCTGTGGAACACGCCGAGCTTGCCGGAGGCATCCAGGGCAACGAAGCCTTTGCGGCGCTCTTCGGCGGTGATTTCAACGATCGGCGTCTTGCCCATCTGGAAGGTGCGGATCTGCTTCAGACGCAGCTCGCCATCGGTGTCGCGGGCCATGAACCACTGGGCCAGGCCACCGGTGGAATCACCAACGATCAGCGAGATACCGCCTACCAGTTGAGTGGCGGCAGTGACTTGCGCGTCGGCGTTTTCCAGCAGCTTGTAGCGACCGTTGAGGCTTTTGTCGCGCAGGCTGAACACGTCAGCCTGAGCACGTCCGTTGACCACATACAGCCATTGCTGGCGCGGGTCGACGAAGATGTTTTTCACAGGCTCGGTCATCTGCGGCAGATCGATACGCTTCTGCTCGTTGGTGACTTCGCCGGTCATCATGTTTTCTTCGCTGGTCAGCGACAGCACATTGAGTTGCGAACCGGTGGAGCCGACCAGCATCAGGGTCGAGTCGGTGGCGTTGAGGCTGACGTGCTCCAGCGCACCGCCGCTCTCGTTCAGCGCAATCGGCGCCTCGCCGTACGGGAACTCGATCGCCGGGGTGATGGTTTTCTTGCCTTCCGGGTAGCTGACTTTATAGGTGTGACGGAACACCAGCGCCTGACCGTTGGACAGGCCCACGGCCACCAGCGGATGGCCCGGCTGGTCTTCACCGATGGAGGTCACACTGGCGCCTGCCGGCAACGGCAGATCGACGCGCTTCAATTCAGCGCCACTGTCGATATCGAAGAACAGCGCCTGGCCCTTGTCGGAAACGCGCATGGCCACCTGATTCTGCTCTTCGAGCGAAATCATCAGTGGCTTGCCGGCGTCCTGCATCCAGGCCGGGGTGATGGCGTCTTTCGCAGTCAGTTCGGCACCCTTGAACAGGGGCGCGACGACGTAGGCGAGGAAGAAGAAGATCAGGGTGATGGCTGCCAGTACCGCCAGACCGCCGACGAGGACGTACCAACGGGTGAAGCGATCCTTGAGCGCGCGAATGCGGCGCTTGCGTTGCAACTCAGGCGTATTGAAATCAATGCGCTTGGGAGGGTTCGTAGTCATTTTGGAATTGGCCAGATCATTCATGCGCACACCCTAGCGATCCTGTATGACAGAAAGATGACAATGCAGTGACGCACCAAATCCGCCGCCAGCAGGGCACTGGCAGTGGATAAAAGAATTCGGGGAGTGTGGGGGCCGGGCCGCTTGCGGGCCGGGCCCCACACGGGAGTCAGGCGGGGTTCACCCCTGACTCAGTTTGTTACTTTTTTGCGACTTCAGCGCCGCCTTCCTGCAGACCCAGGTCAGCCAGTGCTTTTGCAGCAACCTTGGCCGGCAGTGGGATGTAGCCGTCTTTCACTACCACTTCCTGGCCCTGTTTCGACAGAACCAGTTTCACGAACTCGGCTTCCAGCGGGGCCAGAGGCTTGTTCGGGGCCTTGTTCACGTACACGTACAGGAAGCGGGACAGTGGGTACTTGCCGTTCAGGGCGTTTTCTTCGCTGTCTTCGATGAACTCGGTGCTGCCTTTCTTCGACAGAGCAACGGTTTTCACGCTGGCGGTCTTGTAGCCGATGCCCGAGTAACCGATGCCGTTCAGGGAGGAGCTGATCGACTGCACGACCGAAGCCGAGCCTGGTTGTTCGTTGACGTTAGGCTTGTAGTCGCCTTTGCACAGGGCTTCTTCCTTGAAGTAGCCGTAGGTGCCGGATACCGAGTTACGGCCGAACAGTTGAACCGGCTTGTTGGCCAGGTCGCCGGTCACGCCCAGGTCGCCCCAGGTTTTGACGTCGGCTTTGGCGCCGCACAGACGGGTGGACGAGAAGATCGCGTCAACCTGTTCCATGGTCAGGTGCTGGATCGGGTTGTCCTTGTGTACGAATACAGCCAGGGCGTCCACGGCAACCGGGATAGCGGTTGGCTTGTAGCCGTATTTCTGTTCGAAGGCCGCCAGTTCGGTGTCCTTCATCTTGCGGCTCATCGGGCCCAGGTTGGAGGTGCCTTCGGTCAGCGCAGGTGGCGCGGTGGCGGAGCCAGCGGCCTGAATCTGGATGTTTACGTTCGGGTATTCTTTCTTGTAGTTCTCGGCCCACAAGGTCATGAGGTTGGCCAGGGTATCGGAGCCGACGCTGGACAGGTTGCCCGACACACCAGTGGTCTTGGTGTAGCTCGGGATCGACGGGTCAACAGCGGCGAACGCGTTGGCGGTCGCAACGCCAGCAGCGACAAAAGTCATTGCCGCCATCAAACGCTTCAGTTTCATGCCTTACTCCTAGCAGATAGGGGGTGTTAAGTCGGGGCCAAGTATCAGCAGGCCGTGTGAACACTCTATGGCTGAAATATGACAATTGGATGAAAGGCCAGCATCCCCTGTCGGAAGGCTGGCCTTTCAGTTGTAACCGAACGTGTGGGATGAATTACCGCCCCTTGCTCCACAGCCAGGCGCCGACCAGGATCCCCATCCCGCACAGCACCGCCACGTAATAGGCCGGCCCCATCGCACTTTCTTTCAGCAGCAGGCTGACCACCATCGGGGTCAGGCCGCCGAAGATCGCGTAGGCGACGTTATAAGAGAAGGACAGACCGCTGAAGCGCACCACCGGCGGGAACGCCTTGACCATCACGTACGGCACCGCGCCGATGGTGCCGACCAGGAAACCGGTCAGTGCATACAGCGGGAACAGCCAGCCCGGGTGATCGGCGAGGCTGTGATAGAACGTCCAGGAGCTGGCCAGCAAGCCCAGGCAGCCGAACACGAACACGCGACCGGCGCCGAAGCGATCCGCCAGCGCGCCGGAAATGATGCAACCCAGACTCAGGAAGACGATGGCCAGGCTGTTGGATTGCAGCGCCATCGTCGGCGAGAAGTGATAGACCGTCTGCAGCACGGTCGGGGTCATCAAGATCACCACGACGATGCCGGCGGACAGCAGCCAGGTCAGCAGCATCGAGACCGCGATGGCCCCGCGATGGTCACGCAGCACCGCGCGCAGCGGCACTTCTTCGGCCAGGGCCTTGCGCTGTTGCAGTTCAGCGAACACCGGGGTTTCGTGCAGCCAGCGGCGCAGGTAGACCGAGAACAGGCCGAACACGCCGCCGAGCAGGAACGGAATCCGCCAGGCGTAATCCGAAACTTCCACCGGCGTATAAATGCTGTTGATCGCGGTGGCGACCAGCGAGCCGAGCAGGATGCCCGCCGTCAGGCCGCTGGTCAGGGTCCCGCAGGCATAGCCGACATGCTTTCCGGGTACGTGTTCGGAAACGAAGACCCACGCCCCCGGCACTTCACCGCCAATCGCCGCGCCCTGAATGACGC
The DNA here is from genome assembly GCF_059418105.1 of Pseudomonas sp. GW821-FHT09C09. Lineage (NCBI taxonomy): Bacteria > Pseudomonadati > Pseudomonadota > Gammaproteobacteria > Pseudomonadales > Pseudomonadaceae > Pseudomonas > Pseudomonas sp. GW821-FHT09C09. The sequence continues at coordinate 243,088 of NZ_JBWKPF010000003.1, read as the reverse complement.
GCATCAACAGCAGCAGGATCGGCGCCCACATGCCGATCTGCGCGTAGGTCGGCAGCAGGCCCATGATCAGGGTCGGCACGGCCATCATGAAGATGCTCAGGGTGAACATCTTCTTGCGCCCCAGCAGGTCGCCGAAGTGCGCCATCACGATCCCGCCCAGCGGCCGCGCAAGGTAACCGGCAGCGAAGATGCCGAAGGTCTGCATCAGGCGCAGCCACTCGGGCATGTCGGCCGGGAAGAACAATTTGCCGACCACGGTGGCAAAGAACACGAAAATGATGAAATCGTAGAACTCCAGCGCACCGCCCAGGGCCGATAGCGACAGAGTCTTGTAGTCATTGCGGGTCAAGGGTCGTGCGGGTTGGTCCGGCTGCGCGATGCTCGAGGGCGCTGTGGTCATGGCAAGGTCTTCTCTTATAGTCGGATCTGCCGCCACAACAACGCTGGCTGTGGCTCGGGCAGGTTCGGCACCATAGCAAATTGTTCGAAAAAGCACATAGAGGCGCGTATTTGACGGTCGAAATGAGAACCGGATGGTCGTCGCGGAGTCTACCGACCGATATACTCGCAATCCTGCTCCCGCTTGTAGGGGGTTGCTGTGCGAAAACGTCGTTGGTCGCCTTGGCGCGTGGATCCAGCCGGTTTCGCAGAGTTTCCCCTTTAGGCGCCTTATGGAAAACGTGACGAACGTAGTATGTTCGGTGCTGAATCGTTTTTCCTGAAGACGGCTACCACCAGCAATACCCAACGAAGAGTCACGGGTCAGAGGCACCCCCGGCATGATAGAGCTCGAACAAGAAGATCCGATCCCGCAAGGCGACCTGGCCCTGCAAATCACCGCGCTTCCTCGCGAAACCAACGGCTTCGGCGATATTTTCGGCGGCTGGCTGGTGGCGCAGATGGACCTGGCCGGCACTGCAATGGCCAGCCGCGTCGCCGGTGGCCGTGTCGCGACCGTTGCCATTGACCGCATGGCGTTTCTGGTGCCGGTGGCCGTCGGCGCGCAATTGTCCTTCTATACCCAGACCCTGGAAATCGGCCGCAGCTCGATCCAGATGATGGTCGAGGTGTGGAGCGACGACCCGCTGTCCAGCGAGTGGCGTAAAGTGACCGAAGCGGTGTTCGTGTTCGTGGCCATCGATGGCAGCGGTCGCACCCGTTCGGTTCCGCCACGCGCACGTTAAACCTCGCGGCCGTTTGAAGGTCGATAGTCGTCCCAAGTTGCTGATTCGAGAGTTGTCCCATGAACACGCCCAACGTTGAAGCCGTGAAACTGGATGAACTGAACTGCTGGCGCATCCGCCACGGTCAGGCCGAAGTGCTGGTGGCCCAGCAAGGCGCGCACATCCTCAGTTATCAGGTGGACGGCCAGCCGCCGCTGATCTGGCTGAACGACAAGGCCGTGTTCAAGACCGGCAAGAGCATCCGCGCCGGCGTGCCGGTGTGCTGGCCGTGGTTCGGCGTCTTCGCCCGCAACCCGCAGAGCGTGCAGGCCATGCGCGTCAGCGAAGAGCCGGCGGCCGCCCACGGGTTTGTCCGGGCGATGGACTGGGAGCTGGGCGGTATCGAAACCGAGGGCGAAAGCTTGAAGGTGGAATTCACCCTGCCCTACCCTGAAGGCGGGTTTGCGGACTGGCCGCATCAGGTCGACCTGACCCTGACCCTGCGCCTCGACGATCAGCTGCACATCAGCCTGACCAGCCACAACCGCGGTGCCGACACCGTCAGCATCAGCCAGGCGCTGCACAGCTATTTCGCCGTCAGCGATGTGCGCAACGTACGCGTCGAAGGCGTGGACGGTCTGGAATACATCGAGACCCTGGATGACTGGAAGACGCACACCCAGCAAGACGACCTGCGTTTTGCCGGGGAAACCGACCGCATTTACCTCGACGCTCCGCCGCAATTGAGCATCGTCGATCCGGCCTGGGAGCGGCGCATCGTGCTGACCGCTACCGGCTCACGCACGGCAGTCATCTGGAACCCTTGGATCGACCGCGCCGCCGCGTTCAGCGACATGGATAACGATGGCTGGCAGCGGATGTTGTGCATCGAAACGGCGAATGTGATGGATGACATCGTGACCCTCGCGCCGGATGCCAGCCACACCATGGGTGTCAGCGTCGGCAGCAAGCCGCTCTGAAAACAAAAATCGCAGCCCTTGGGCTGCGATTTTTTTTGCTTCTCGGGATTACAGATCCTTTTCCTGCACCACCCGCACCTTGTCCGCTTCCAGCGCATAGGCTGCATCGGCCAGGTCATTGCTGACCTTTTCGATCTTCAGCGTGCCGGTCACCCACAGCGGCGTGTAGATGTCGTCCAGCTTCAAACCCTTGGGGTAGCGCACCAGCACCAGTTGATTCGGTGGCGGTGGCGGCACGTGGATGCAGGCGCCCGGGTACGGCACGAGGAAAAACAGCGTGCTGCGGCCCTTGGCGTCCGACTCCAGCGGCACCGGATAACCACCGATGCGAATGTGTTTGTCGTTCATCGACGCCACGGTCTTGGTCGAATACATAACCGCCGGCAAACCCTTGGCCTGCTTCATCCCGCCTTTCTGGGTGAAGGTGCCGGTGGCTTCCGGAGAGTTGTGGTCGATTTCAGGCATGGCCTCGAGGGCTTTCTGATCCGACTTGGGCATCAGTTCCAGCCAGTCGGTTTCCGGCAGTTCGCCGGCGTGGGCCAGACCGCTGCCCAGCAAAAGGAGAGTCAACAGAAGACGGCGCATGAAGATGCTCGTAGGAAAAAGGAAACAGTAAATCGCCGAGCATTCTAGCCCTCTCCACCGGTTTGGCAGAGAGGGCTTTATCGCTTTGGATCAGTTCTTTTTGATCAGGCCGTAGATCACCAGCAGGATGATCGCGCCCACCAGCGCACCGAAGAAGCCGGCGCCCTGGCCCGCGTGATAAATGCCCAGAGCCTGGCCGCCGTAGGTGGCTGCCAGCGAACCGCCGATGCCCAGCAGGATGGTCATGATCCAGCCCATGCTGTCGTCGCCCGGCTTGAGGAACCGTGCCAGCAGGCCGACGATCAGGCCGATAAAGATGGTTCCGATAATTCCCATGGCATTTCCCTCTGAATTGGTCGATAGGCCAAAGCCTAGTCAGACTTTGGCATCCTGCCATCAGAGAACGGCGGCCCCTAATGGTTCCGCCGCTGCCAGATGAAACTCTCGTTATTCGGCGATCAGCGCCTCGACCTTGAGGATCTGCTGTTCGAGGGTCGCCTTGTCCTTGCAACGCAGGTTGGCGTGACCGACCTTGCGCCCGGCCTTGAAGGCCTTGCCGTAGTGATGCAGATGGCAATCGTCGATGGCGATGACCTTCTCGACCGGCGGAACCACACCGATGAAGTTGAGCATTGCGCTCTCGCCGACCTTGGCCGTCGAACCCAGCGGCAGACCGGCAACGGCCCGCAGGTGGTTCTCGAATTGGCTGCACTCGGCGCCTTCGGTGGTCCAGTGACCGGAGTTGTGCACGCGCGGGGCGATTTCGTTGGCCTTGAGGCCGCCGTCGACTTCAAAGAACTCGAACGCCATCACGCCGACATAGTCCAGCTGCTTGAGGACGCGGCTGGAGTAGTCTTCAGCCAAAGCCTGCAGCGGGTGACCGGAACTGGCGACCGACAGCTTGAGGATGCCGCTGTCGTGGGTGTTGTGCACCAGCGGATAGAACTTCGTCTCGCCATCACGGGCACGCACGGCGATCAGCGACACTTCACCGGTGAACGGCACGAAGCCTTCCAGCAGGCAAGGCACGCTGCCCAGTTCGGCGAAGGTATCGACCACGTCTTCCGGCTTGCGCAGGACTTTCTGGCCCTTGCCGTCGTAACCCAGGGTGCGGGTTTTCAACACGGCAGGCAGGCCGATCGAAGCGACGGCGGCGTCCAGATCGGCTTGCGACTGGATGTCGGCGAACGCCGGGGTCGGAATCCCCAGGTCCTTGAACATGCTCTTCTCGAACCAGCGGTCACGAGCGATGCGCAGGGCTTCGGCGCTCGGGTAGACCGGCACGAACTGCGAAAGGAAGGCCACGGTTTCAGCCGGGACGCTTTCGAACTCGAAGGTCACCAGATCGACTTCATCGGCCAGCTGACGCAGATGATCCTGATCGCCGTAATCGGCCCGCAGGTGTTCGCCCAGCGCAGCGGCGCAAGCGTCCGGCGCAGGGTCGAGGAAAGCGAAGTTCATGCCCAGCGGGGTGCCCGCCAAGGCCAACATGCGACCCAACTGGCCGCCACCGATTACACCGATCTTCATCTCAACAACCTCAGGCAATACGTGGGTCTGGATTGTCCAGGACGCTGTCCGTCTGCTCGGCACGGAAGGTCTTCAGTACCGCGTGGAATTGTGGATGCTTGGCGCCCAGGATGCTCGCCGACAGCAGCGCGGCGTTGATCGCACCGGCCTTGCCGATGGCCAGGGTGGCAACCGGGATGCCGGCCGGCATCTGCACGATCGACAGCAGCGAGTCGACGCCCGAAAGCATGGCCGACTGCACCGGAACGCCCAGCACCGGCAGGTGGGTCTTGGCCGCACACATGCCTGGCAGGTGGGCCGCACCACCGGCACCGGCGATGATCACCTCAATGCCGCGGCCTTCGGCCTCTTCAGCGTACTGGAACAGCAGATCCGGGGTGCGGTGGGCAGACACCACCTTGACCTCGTACGGGATGCCGAGCTTTTCCAGCATATCGGCGGTGTGGCTAAGGGTGGACCAATCGGACTTGGAGCCCATGATCACGCCAACCAGTGCACTCATCGTCGCGCCTCTTCTCTCTGGGCGCCCGCAGGCGCGTCAAAAACAACAAGCCACGCAGATTGCGTGGCTTGTTGTAGGAAAAATGGCCGGACGAACCGGCCGAAGGCCGCGCAGTATACCGCAAAGAAAGCAATAAACAGCCCCCGTTGCGACCATCTGTCAAATGAGCCAAAGCCCCGGTTTTATTGACTCAAAGGTCAGCGCCAGCGCATTCAGGAAGATTGTGCGGCACCGCCTTCAAGCTTGCGCCACAACAACCGCACATTGGCCTTGCGCACCAGCGCGCAGCGGTACAGGCGAATTTCCAGCGGCACATGCCATTGCGGGCCGCCGCAGACCACCAGTTCGCCCCGGGCCAGTTCGGCCCGCACGCTCAATTGAGGCACCCAGGCAATGCCGAGGCCTTCCAGGGCCATGCTTTTAAGGCTGTCGGCCATGGCGGTTTCATAAATCGTGGTGAAGCGCAGCTGTCGCTGGCGCAGCAAGCCGTTCACTGAACGGCCGAGAAATGCCCCGGCGCTGTAGGCAAGCAACGGCACACTGGCCTCGCCTTCCAGATCGAACAACGGCTTGCCATCCGCGTCCGCTGCGCAAACCGGGAGCATTTCGGTCTGGCCCAGGTGCAGTGACGGGAAGATTTCCGGGTCCATCTGCATCGCTGCGTCCGGGTCGTAGAACGCCAGCATCAGATCGCAGCCACCTTCACGCAGCGCGTGCACCGCGTCGCCGACGTTGGTCGCCACCAGCCGCGTGGCGATGTTCAGGCCTTCGTTGCGCAGTTGCGCGATCCAGCGCGGGAAGAAACCCAGCGCCAGCGAGTGCGCCGCCGCGACCTGGATCACTTCACCCTGCCCGCCTTCCAGGTGATGCAGATGGCGCAGCACTTCACCGAGCTGTTCGACCACGGTGCGCGCGGTCACCAGAAACAGTTGCCCCGCTGCCGTCAGTTCGACCGGCGTGCGCGAGCGGTTGACCAGCGTCAGCCCGAGCGCGGCTTCCAGGCTGCGGATCCGCCGACTGAAGGCCGGCTGGGTCACGAAGCGCCGTTCGGCTGCCTGCGAGAAGCTGCGGGTGGCGGCCAGGGCACTGAAGTCCTCGAGCCATTTGCTTTCCAGATTCATCACGTCCTCCCGGACACGCACCAAAACAGGTCACACGTCTGCCGCGCACGCGGCGTCACACGGGCATTATGCCGAATGTGCATAGGGCAGTGTTTAACAGCATTGGCCCAAAAATTCCCACAAGCCTAGCATTCGCAGCGTTCCGGCACAGACCGGGTCCATATCGAGATGATTTCTATCATGTCCTCCGCTGCATCATTCCGCACAGAAAACGACCTGCTTGGCTCCCTGGAAGTCCCTGCTCAAGCGTATTACGGCATCCAGACCCTGCGAGCGGTGAACAACTTCCGCCTCTCGGGCGTTCCGATTTCGCACTACCCGAAGCTGGTTGTCGGTCTGGCGATGGTCAAACAGGCCGCCGCTGACGCCAACCGTGAGCTGGGCCACCTGAGCGAAGCCAAGCACGCTGCCATCAGCGAAGCCTGTGCCCGTCTGATCCGCGGTGATTTCCACGAAGAGTTCGTGGTCGACATGATTCAAGGTGGCGCCGGTACCTCCACCAACATGAACGCCAACGAAGTGATCGCCAACATCGCGCTGGAAGCGATGGGTCACCAGAAAGGCGAGTACCAGTACCTGCACCCGAACGACGACGTGAACATGGCGCAGTCGACCAACGACGCCTACCCGACCGCGATCCGCCTGGGTCTGCTGCTGGGTCACGACGCGCTGCTGGCCAGCCTCGACAGCCTGATTCAGGCATTCGCGGCCAAGGGTGAAGAATTCAACCACGTCCTGAAGATGGGTCGTACCCAGCTGCAAGACGCCGTGCCGATGACCCTGGGTCAAGAGTTCCGCGCATTCGCCACCACCATGGGCGAAGACCTGGCCCGTCTGAAGACGCTGGCCCCGGAAGTCCTGACCGAAGTGAACCTGGGCGGCACCGCGATCGGTACCGGCATCAACGCCGACCCGCGCTATCAGGCCCTGGCCGTACAGCGTCTGGCCCTGATCAGCGGTCAACCGCTGGTTCCAGCCGCCGACCTGATCGAAGCCACCTCCGACATGGGCGCCTTCGTGCTGTTCTCCGGCATGCTCAAGCGCACCGCGGTCAAGCTGTCGAAGATCTGCAACGACCTGCGCCTGCTGTCCAGCGGCCCACGCACCGGCATCAACGAAATCAACCTGCCGGCACGTCAGCCAGGCAGCTCGATCATGCCAGGCAAGGTCAACCCGGTGATCCCGGAAGCCGTGAACCAGGTTGCGTTCCAGGTCATCGGTAACGATCTGGCGCTGACCATGGCAGCCGAAGGCGGCCAACTGCAACTGAACGTGATGGAGCCGCTGATCGCTTTCAAGATCCTCGACTCGATCCGTCTGCTGCAACGCGCCATGGACATGCTGCGCGAGCACTGCATCGTCGGCATCACCGCCAACGAAGCGCGCTGCCGCGAACTGGTCGAACACTCGATCGGTCTGGTCACCGCACTGAACCCGTACATCGGCTACAAAAACGCCACCCGCATCGCCCGTATCGCCCTTGAAAGCGGCCGCGGCGTGCTGGAACTGGTGCGCGAAGAAGGTCTGCTCGACGACGCCATGCTCGCCGACATCCTGCGCCCGGAAAACATGATTGCTCCGCGTCTGGTGCCTCTGAAGGCCTGATCCGACGCGTTACTTGTAGCACCGCTCACCAGGTCGAGGGACTAGACACCTCTCACCTTTTGAGGGCTTGGGGATCATTCCCCAAGCCCTTTTTTTTAACTATTTGAAAGGACAATCGTCTTCTGTGGGAGTCATCCCGCAAAAGCCCCGACGCCGGTAACGTCGGGTGTTTCAAAGCTTCGTTTCGTCGCTTGCACCACAACCGTGCAGACGGGCGCCGCACTGATCGGTATAGTGCCGCCCCTCTTCGCGTGAGCGGTCGTCGGTAACGAGGCCATAACCCATGCGAAACCCGAACTAATAACAAACCCGCGATATGGATCCGGGACGAAACCCTCGCCTCGCCCGTTGTGCCGCGCGCACACCGGTGTAACGCGATGTTTCCGACCATCCAGCATTTGCTTACACAATAAACAGCGAGGAAAAATCCATGCTCGAAGTCATCAACGACTTCCTCTCAGGGAAAGTACTGATCGTGCTCATTGTCGGGCTCGGTAGCTACTTCACGATTCGCTCGCGTTTCGTTCAATTGCGCCACTTCTTCCACATGTTCGCGGTGTTCCGCGACAGCCTCAAAGGCAGCGCCGGTCAACTCAGCTCGTTCCAGGCCCTGATGCTCAGCCTCGCCGGCCGCGTCGGTGCAGGCAACATCGCCGGTGTCGGCATCGCCGTGACCCTGGGTGGTCCGGGTGCGGTGTTCTGGATGTGGGTGACCGCACTGGTCGGCATGTCCAGCAGCTTCTTCGAATGTACTCTGGCCCAGGTCTACAAGCGTGCCGATGGTGATGGTCTGTACCGTGGCGGTCCGGCCTACTACATCCAGCACGGCCTGAAGCTCAAGGGCATGGCGGTGGTGTTCTCGATCCTGCTGCTGGTCACCTACGGCTTCGCCTTCATCGGCCTGCAGTCCTACACCGTGACCCACTCGCTGCAAAACGCCTTTGCCTTTGACCCGCAACACACCGGTATCGTCCTGGCTGTGCTGTTGGCCATCACCTTCATCGGCGGCATCAAGCGCATCGCCTCGGTGTCCGACCTGCTGGTTCCGGTCAAGACCCTGGCCTATATCGCCGTGACCCTGTACGTGATCGGCACCCAGATCGAACACGTACCGGCCATGCTGGTCACCATCTTCAAGAGCGCCTTCGGTCTCGACCCGGCCTTCGGTGGCCTGCTCGGCAGCGCGATTGTCATGGGCGTGAAGCGTGGCGTGTTCGCCAACGAAGCGGGCCTGGGCAGTGCGCCGAACGTCGCCGCCGTGGCGGCCGTGAAGCACCCTGGCGCTCAGGGCGTGGTTCAGGCGTTCAGCGTGTTCCTCGACACCTTCGTGATCTGCACCTGCACCGCGCTGCTGATCCTGCTTTCGGGCTTCTACACCCCGGGCTTCGAAGGTGACGGCATCGTCCTGACCCAGAACTCGCTGGCCGCCGTGGTCGGTGACTGGGGCCGCATGTTCGTCAGCGTCGCGCTGTCGCTGTTCGTCTTCACCTGCATCCTCTACAACTACTACCTGGGCGAAAACAGCCTGCAGTTCCTCACCCGCAACCGCGTTGCGCTGATGACGTTCCGCGGTCTGGTCCTGGCGCTGGTGGTCTGGGGTTCGATGCAGGACCTGTCGACCGTGTTCGCCTTCGCCGACATCACCATGACCTGCCTGGCCTTCGTCAACCTGGTGGCCCTGGCCCTGCTGTTCAAGGTCGGCATGCGTGTGATGCGCGACTACGACGAACAGCGCCGCGCCGGCGTCGACCAGCCAGTGTTCGACTCCAGCAAGTTCGCCGATCTGGACCTGGACCTGAAGGCCTGGCCAACCAGCCCGTCGGCGGCTGCCAAGGCTGACGCTCAGGCGCAAGGCATCCCTGCAGCGCAACGCTGATCGGGAAAAAACCGGGCGCAGGTCTTGCGCCCGGCGTGACACAAGCGGCGGTCAGCGTCATGCTCGACCGCCTGCTGTCTTCGTTCAGGAGAACTCCCCATGAATTCCTCGACTTACCCTGCCGCCCAGCACGTCATGGTGCTGTACACCGGTGGCACCATCGGCATGCAGGCCAGCGCCAACGGTCTGGCCCCGGCCTCCGGTTTCGAAGCGCGGATGCGCGACTACCTGCACGGCCAGCCTGAACTGGTCGTACCGCAGTGGCGCTTTCGCGAGATGTCGCCGCTGATCGACAGCGCCAACATGACACCGGCCTACTGGCAGCAACTGCGCGAAGCCGTCGTCGACGCCGTCGATGTGCAAGGCTGCGACAGCGTACTGATCCTGCACGGCACCGACACCCTGGCCTACAGCGCCGCCGCCATGAGCTTCCAGTTGCTCAGCCTGCATGCCCGTGTGTGCTTCACCGGCTCGATGCTGCCGGCCGGCGTCACCGACAGCGACGCCTGGGAAAACCTCAGCGGCGCGCTGGTCGCCCTCGGCCACGGCCTGGCGCCGGGCGTGCATCTGTATTTCCACGGCGAGCTGCTCGCCCCGACCCGTTGCGCGAAAGTGCGCAGCTTCGGCCGTCACCCGTTCAAACGCCTGGAGCGTCAAGGCGGCGGCGTGAAAGCCACTTCCCTGCCCGCCGCGCTGAACTACAACCAACCGAAGCAACTGGCAAAAGTTGCCGTGCTGCCGCTGTTCCCGGGCATTGGCGCCGAGATCATCGACGGCCTGCTCGACAGCGGCATTCAGGGTCTGGTGCTGGAGTGCTACGGCAGCGGTACCGGGCCGAGCGACAACCCGGAATTCCTCGCCAGCCTCGGCCGGGCGCGGGACAGCGGCGTGGTCGTAGTTGCAGTCACGCAGTGCCATGAAGGTGGTGTGGAACTGGATATCTACGAAGCGGGCAGCCGCTTGCGTGGCGTCGGTGTGTTGTCCGGTGGCGGCATGACTCGCGAGGCAGCGTTCGGCAAATTGAATGCTTTGCTGGGGGCAGGCCTTGAGACGGCTGAAGTGCGGCGTCTGGTTGAACTCGACCTGTGCGGCGAGCTCAGCTGATCGCAACCGGCCGTGGGAGCTTCGCCGCTCCCTCGGCCCGGCATGCAACTTGCTGCCGTTTCCAGCATCCCAAGGCTGGAAGATCCTATGCTCCACTCCCACCTCACCACGCTCAATGCGGTCTCGCTGATCCTCAACACGTTCAAGACCGAAGGTCTGTCCAGCGAAGCACTGCTCGCCGGCAGCGGCATCAGCGCGGCGGATCTGAGCCGGGCCGACACCCGCATCACCACCAATCAGGAGATGCAGGTCTGTGCCAACGCAGTCGCGCTCAAGCACGACATCGGCCTGGAACTGGGCCGGCGCATGCATGTTTCCTGCTACGGCATCCTCGGTTACGCGCTGCTGACCTGTGCCACCTTCGGTGACGCTTTGCGCCTGGCGATCCGTTATCCGGCGCTGCTGGGAACACTTTTCGAGCTGAGCCTGGAAGACGACGGCGAACGTGTCTGGTTCGCCGCCGCCGACTACCGCGAGAGTCCGTCGATGGCGGTGTTCAATGCCGAGTTCTGTCTGGTATCGCTGAAAGTCATCTGCGACGACCTGCTCGGCCATCCACTGCCACTGCTGGCCGCCCGCTTCGAACACGCCGCGCCGGATTACCGCGACAGCTACGCCGAACACTTCAAGGCGCCTCTGCATTTCGGCGCCAAGGACAACGCCTTCGCCTTCGACCGGCGCTGGCTCGACCAGCCGCTACCGCTGGCCGACATCATCACCCATCAAGCCATGGCCGAGCGCTGCCGCAAACAGAACACCGAGTTCACCGGTCGCCAGGCGTGGCTGGGGCGAATCCGTCAGTTGCTCACTGCGCAACTCAATGCCGCACCGGGGCTGGAAGGTCTGGCGCAGCAGATGAACTGCTCGCCGCGGACGCTGCGCCGCCATCTGAAAGACATGGGTTGCAGCTATCAGGAACTGCTCGACGAACTGCGCTTCGAGCGGGCCAAGCAGATGCTTTGCGAAGATCAACTGCCGATCTACCGCATCGCCGAAACCCTCGGCTTCAGCGAGACCGCAAGCTTCCGCCATGCCTTCGTGCGCTGGAGCGGCGTGGCGCCGAGTCAGTTCCGCCCGCACGGTTAAACCGTCGAGGGGCGATATCAGGTCAGCATTTTTGGCCATATCGATCCCCTTTTGGCCTCTCTGGCCGTTCTCCGTTTCGCCCCGCGCCGCAACACTGGAGCCAACCGAATCAGCCCCTGCGGAGAACAACAAATGCTGACGATCTACTCTGACGATCACCACCTGCACCATGGCCGCTGCGAATTGATCGACGGGCAACTCAAGCCTTGCTTCGAGATGCCGTCCCGCGCCGACCACGTGCTGCAACGGGTAAAAAATCAAAACCTCGGACCGGTCGAGGCACCGAAGGATTTCGGCCTCGGGCCGATCGAGCGCATCCACAGCCGCGACTACCTCGACTTCTTTAAAGGCGCCTGGGCGCGCTGGACCGAGTTCAACACCGACGGCGATTTGCTGCCTTACACCTGGCCCGCGCGCACCCTGCGTCAGGTCAAACCCACCAGCCTGCATGGCCAGCTCGGCTATTACAGCTTCGACGGCGGCGCACCGATCACCGCCGGCACCTGGCAAGCGGCGTACAGCGCAGCGCAAGTGGCGTTGACCGCCCAAGCGGAAATCCAGCGCGGCGCCCGTGGTGCCTTCGCCCTGTGCCGTCCGCCGGGACACCACGCCGCCGGCGATTTGATGGGCGGTTATTGCTACCTCAACAACGCCGCCATCGCAGCGCAAGCGTTCCTTGATCAGGGCCACAAGAAGGTCGCGATCCTCGACGTCGACTATCACCACGGCAACGGCACCCAATCGATTTTCTACGAGCGCAGCGATGTGCTGTTCACCTCGATCCACGGCCACCCGGAAGCGGAATTCCCGTTCTTCCTCGGCTACGAGGACGAGCGCGGTGAAGGGGCCGGCGAAGGCTTCAACTTCAACTATCCGCTGCCGGCCGGTTCCGGTTGGGATGTCTGGAGCGCGGCGCTGGATCAGGCCTGCGCGGAGATCGAAAACTACGGCGCCGACATCATTGTCGTGTCGCTGGGCGTCGACACTTTCAAGGACGACCCGATCTCGCAGTTCAAGCTCGACAGCCCGGACTACCTGGCCATGGGCAAACGCATCGCCGCCCTCGGCAAACCGACGCTGTTCGTCATGGAGGGTGGCTACGCGGTGGAAGAAATCGGCATCAACGCGGTGAACGTGCTCGAAGGTTTCGAACAATGAACAGACTCAAGCACTTCATCGCTCCCGCGCTTTGTGCGGCACTGCTGAGCGGCGCCGCACACGCCGAAGAACGCACCCTGCGCGTCTACAACTGGTTCGACTACATCACCCCCAAGGCCCTGGAAGACTTCAAGGCGCAGAACAGCCAGACCAAACTGGTTTACGACATCTTCGACACCAACGAAGCACTGGAAGCCAAGCTGCTGACCGGCAACTCCGGCTACGACGTGGTGGTGCCGTCCAACGTGTTCCTCGCCAAGCAGATCGAGGCCGGAGTGTTCCAGCCGCTGGATCGCAGCCAGTTGCCGAACTGGAATCACCTCGACCCGAAACTGATGAAGCTGATCGAGGCCAACGATCCGGGCAACAAATTCGCCGTGCCGTACATGTACGGCACCATCCTGATCGGCTTCAATCCGGCCAAGGTCAAGGCGGCATTGGGTGACAACGCACCCGTGGACAGCTGGGACCTGATCTTCAAGGAAGAGAACATCAGCAAGCTCAAGCAATGCGGCGTGGCCCTGCTCGACTCGCCGTCGGAGATCCTGCCGCTGGCCCTGCAACACCTTGGCCTGGATCCCAACAGCAAGAACCCGGCGGACTACACCAGGGCCGAAGCGTTGCTGATGAAGATTCGTCCGTACGTGACCTACTTCCATTCGTCCAAGTACATGGCCGATATCGCCAACGGTGACATCTGCGTCGCGGTCGGTTATTCGGGCAGCTTCTCGCAAGCCGCCAACCGCGCCAAGGAGGCGAAGAACGGCGTGGTGGTCGACATGCGCCTGCCGAAGGAAGGGGCGCCGATCTGGTTCGACATGCTCGCGATCCCGAAAGGCGCGAAGAACCCGCAGGACGCCTACACCTTCATCAATTATCTGCTGCAACCCCAGGTGATCGCGCCGGTCAGCGATTTTGTCGGCTATCCAAACCCGAACAAGGACGCCACCGAACATGTCGATCCGGCGATCCGCAATAACCCGAATCTGTACCCGACCGATGCGGCGATGAATACGCTGTACACCCTGCAACCGCTGCCGCGCGACGCGGAGCGGGCGCGCACCCGGGCGTGGACCAAGATCAAGTCCGGCACCTGACGCCAGCCACTGAAAAGACCCGCCTTCGCGGGTCTTTTTTTGCGGTATCCATGTACCGCACCGTGTCCCCGGCAAGCCTTTAACGTGTCCCGATCCCGGCGTTGCAGGAGAGCGCCGCTACCGACAAACAAGGACACGGACATGCCTGAAACTCACCGCCCCGACATCGCCGATCTGCAAACCCGGCTGCTGTCCGGACCGTCACTCAGGGACGCCGCATCGAATGCCTTGCGCCCGGCGCTGAAGGTCCTGTACCCGGATCTCGACATCGACCCGCAACTGGCAATCGTGGTGACCCCCACCTGGAGCATCGAAGACGATTACGTCGTCGCCGGACCCGAACAGTTTGAATCACTCACCGACGTTCTTGTACGCCTGGGCGTCCATGGCACCACGGTGACATGGCTTGATGGCGAACACTTTCTGACGCGCCAACCGGGGAGCGAACCGATCATTCATCTGCCGGTGAAAATCGAAGCAGTCGGCCGCCTGGTCAACGAGCTCGCAACACTACTGTTCGTGGCGTACCAGGAGCAGCAACTCGCCTACTGGAACACCGCCACCGCAACGGATGAGCCACGCTGGTATCAGCTGTCGGATGCCTTGCGGGAGCAGTGGAACGTCGTCGATTCACAAGGATGGGACGCCGAACGACTGGCCATGGCCAGAACCGTGTACCGGTTTCCCGACAAGCGACAGCGGCTGCACAACGACCCATACAAGACACGTGCGTGTCTGATCGATATCGACCGCAATGACAACACGGAAGACCGTCATCTGACTGTATTGCCAATCGCTGTTCTGACGGGCACTTCGGGTCAGCGCACGATCATCAGCACCTGTTCCGTCACCCAGGGATTTCGCCATTTCGATTCATACGATGCCCTTGGCGATGCACTGACTGCGCTGCTGACCCCCTTGACCCGCGCGAGCCACCTGAAGTGGCGACTGTTCGAACCCGATGGCAACTTCTTCGATCATCAGGCCTGCACGCTGCTGGCACTGGATGCGGACGTCATCGGCTCATTCGGCCAGCCACTGCGCGCAAGCGATACCTCAGCCCTCCCCTTCGGCGAAAGCCTGACAGCAAACACACGGGCAGCCTCTGATTTCGAACAACTGCGGCCGCTACTGCCACACTGGCTGGACAACGCCTCCACTGCCGACCAGACCTGTTTCAGCCGGCACCTGCTGGACCTGGCAATCCTGCAAAACCGCACCCACGGAAAGACCTTTCAACGCGAGATTCCCACGCTCCACGCCTACACCGTGGAGCAGTTGACCGCCCAGATTCGCAAGGATCATCCAGCGACACCCGACATCAAGGTCGAGAACATCGAGATCACCATCACCAGCCTGGTCGTGTGGGGTACGTTCGTCGTACCGGGACAGACAGAAACCCTGACGCTGACGCTCATCGAACTGGCACTGCAGAACCTGACCGGTCTGCCGACGGGCATCAAAACCGTTCGCCATGTGGACGGCTCACCCCTTCCGGGCTGGATGACCCCGTCGTATCTCGAGACCCTGGTGACCACGGTGGACATCGGCAATGTCTACCCCGCCATGCTCAAGCGCCGGCTGATCGAAGATCCGGTCGAGGCGCCTGCCCTGCGCCGGCTGTACACCGATCAGTTGCCGATCGAACTGGCGTTGCTGGCGCTGCAATGCAAGATTCGCGGCGAGAGAGGCCTGGATGAACAAGGTTATCGCTATGTCGTCGCGGCACTCGCCACGGCCCCCGCTGACCGGCTGGTGAATGGTCAAAGGATCGTGGTCCGCCCGCTGGCATTCCAGGCCCATCGGACCAACAGCAGCACCGACACCGTGGCCAACATGTTCATCATTGGTCCCGAGGATGCCGACAAGGGTCCGTGCCTGCTCTATCGACCTTTGCTCGACCCGCCGCTGACCCAGTATCCCGGCCAGACCAACTTGCTGTATGCGATCCAGCACTCCCGAACACTCCGGCAGTCGGTGCTGGCCTGGTTGCCTGACGACGTGCGCTTCAATTATTCCCAGTACGTGTTTCCCGGCACGCTGATGTCGGTATGGACCCTCCCGCAATTGCTGGTCGACCCCACCGTCGCGCTGGACATGACCGGGCCGGTCATACTGGCGCACGACAATGCCATCGAAGCGGATGTAGCGACAGCGCTGTTCAATGCCAATGTTCAGGCCATGATCACCCAGGCCGACCGTCAGTCCGTGTCCAACGCCGAAGCCCGCTGGGCAACGCTCAAGCACGGTGGCTGGATGTTGTTCAACGCAGCCTTGCCATTCCTGGGTCGCAGCATTGGCACTGCCGCGTGGATCTGGCAGATCACGGATGACCTGCAAGCCTTGATCGATGCGCAAAACGAAACACCGGGGACCATCGAGTGGTCGGCCCTGACCGATGTGTTGCTCACGCTGGGCATGATCCTCGCCCACCGGGCAGCGTCCAACCGACAGACACAGCATCGAACGGTCATCGCGCCAGAGGAGAAGCCCTTGCCGCTCAAACCCGAAATCACGCGCCTCGGGGACATTGGGGGAGCGGTTTTTCCATCCGCTCATGAAACGTCACTGGTCACCATGGGTGCCCTGAGCCGGTCAAAGCCGTCACTCGGCATGCTCCTCGACACACTGAAGGTCGAGAAGCCGGCGTCACTCGTCGGGCCCGCGAGCGCGGGACCGCACCAACACCTCTACAGCCACGCAGCGAAGTGGTATGCACCGGTGGGCGAGCGCTGGTTCGAGGTGTCCATCAACGACGATGATCTGATGCAGATCATCGACTCGCGCCAACAGGTCATTCGCACGGGGCCGCTGCTGACCCATGACGCAAAGGGGCAGTGGTTCATCGACCTGCGATTGCGTCTGCGGGGAGGTGGACTGGGCAGTCGACGTAAAAAAATGCAGCAGGAAAACCAGCGGCGGCTGAACCAGAAAAAAATCTCGCTGGCCGCTTTCGAAGCCACTCTGGAGGACAAACAGCAAGAATTGATCAGCGTACGCAAGGCGATGCTTGGCGCCACACCGCAGGCTGCCGCGGCTGCACGCCAGCACTTTCTCGACACCCTGGATACCCAGATCAGGGCATACGCCGCCCACACCCATGATCTCAGGGCCCTGAATGCGCTGGAACCCGTTCCGAACTACCGCTCCGCCATGGTCGAACGCCTGTCGCTGCAACTGTTTTTGATGCAGTCCTGGCTTAACGAGCAATCCGTGGACTTTCGCGATGGCTTGCGCAACACGCTGACGCTGCTGGACGAAGAACAGCCCGTGCGCGGCCCTGAGCGCTCGGCCTCCTTTACCCGCATGACCGACATGACTCAGGGCATGATCGAAAAAATCGAGCTCGCCAATTCGCGCTTCCAGGAGCTCAGCCTGCTGGGCAGGGAAGCCTGCGAGGTCACGCGTGTCTACAAGGCCAAACTGCCGCCCTTCACGCTCAGTGATCTCAAACTGTTGCAGATCACCCTGGCGGAACACCTGTGCCTGAAAGAAGAGCCCGTCCCGAGCCTGGACGCACAGATGGCAATCGATCGTCTGATCGACGACGCCAGCCTCAACATTCGCAGCGCTCTGGATCTTGGCGGCGATGAAAGCCTGCTCAACCTCGGAGAACGGATTGAGGCCATGGACACACTGGCCCAACAGTTTTCCGCCATCGACCAGCGCTTTACCGACCTGGTTGCCGAGTTTCCCGAATACATCATTGCCGATCGCCTGGAGCATGTACGTACGCGCGTGGCCGAATTCGGCCAGGACACGCTGACCCACCTGACCCGCCTTCTGCAGGAACGGCGTCTCGTCGAGCCGACACCCGGCCCATCCCGGCCCGCTACGACGCCCACGAAAAAGGTCATCAAGACCCGCTTCAAAGGCACACTGGTCGGTGAGCCGCGCAAAGGCGCAGACGGCAGGGACACGGGGCTGGTTGACGTCAAGGCCCCCTTGACCGGCAAGATCATTGCCACTTTCCATGAAAAAACGCCGGGTGTCTGGCTGCGCAGAGTCACCGCTCGCCCCGCGCCCGAAAGGCCTGCGCCCAAACTGGCAGACAGTCTCGCCAGCGGCCAGGCGTTACTCGACGGGCTCGCGGAATTCGACCGACGCACACAGGCTCAGATCAGACGTGCACCCAGAATTCCGGCCGAGATTCAGGACCTCTACCAGCAGCATGCCGGACGTTTGCGGGAGGTCATCAAACACATCGATCAGTCGCTGCTCGCCAGCAACCGCACCGAGGAACGAAACAATGCGGCCGTCACCCTGCGCAATGCTCTCGAGAGCGCAGTCGGCACGCTTCACGAGACAGGCCGCAATACCCGCATCCGGATGATCAAGGAACAACCACCCACGGCCGCACGAGTAGAGTGGCTCAAAAGCGAGGGCGAAGTGGACATCGCCAAAGTCACCACCCGGCGCCGACTCAAAGGGCCCGGGAAAGACTATCTGGACGAGTACGAGGTGCTCGATCACAGAACCCGCGAGGTACTGTGGTACGCCCATTTCCACTACGCCAATACGACGGATCCCGTCGGATCGTTCACCGCCGCGCATCTGAAAACCGTTGCACAGAGGCGACTGGGGGGCGCCATCGAACAGGACAATGCAGGTCAGGAACTGATCGCCATTTATCGCAGCGAGATCAGTCATGCGCTGGCTTCTTCGATGTTCTTCAGCTGATGTCCACAGGTCGCGACGGACTGTGACCTGTCGCGACTAACCGAGCCAGACCTGACGCAAGCGGGCCAGAGCCGACTCGATCGCCGGTTCCGGTACTGCGGCAAACCCCAGCACCAGGCCGGCGCGCTGATCGATCGGCGTCGTCGAGTCCCGCAGCCAGTACTTGCTCAAGCCGTGGACTTCCACCTCCACACTCGCCGCCTGCTCGATCAATTGTTGTTCGCGAGCCACGCTGTCGACCGCCACCGTCAGATGCAGTCCGGCGGACACGGCCGGCAGTTCACCAACACCCGCCAAACCCTGGGGCCAACCGTTGATAAGGGCATTACGCCGGCTCAGGGCGGCGCGGCGCATCCGCCGGATATGCCGCTGGAAGTGTCCGGCCGCCATGAACTCGGCCATCACCGCCTGAGTGCTCACTTCGGAATGCCGCACGTCCACCGCGCGCCGTTGCGCAAAGGCGTCCACCAGTCCGGGCGGGAGCACCAGATACCCCAGCCGCAACGCCGGAAACGCGACTTTGCCGAAAGTGCCGACGTACAGCACGCGACCCTGGCGGTCGAGCGCAGCCAGCGGGGCCAATGGCGCCCCGGTGTAGCGATACTCGCCGTCATAATCGTCTTCGACGATCCAGCCGCCGGTGCGCTCGGCCCAGGCCAGTAATTCCAGGCGGCGCGCCAGGCTCATCACTACCCCGGTCGGGTACTGATGAGACGGCGTGACATACGCCACCCGGCAATCTTCGGCGGCCGCCAGTGCAGCGCAGTCGATACCCTCTTCGTCCACCGCAATGCCGTGCAATCGACCGCCGGCCAGCGCGAACGCGTGACCCGCTGCGCGATAGCCAGGATTCTCGATGCCCACCCCGGCGCCAGGCTCCACCAGCAACTGTGCACAAAGGCTGATTCCCTGTTGCGCGCCACTGGTGATCACAATTTGCTCAGCCGAGCACTGCATGCCGCGCGAACTGCGCAAATAAGCGGCGATCAGACTGCGAAGCCGCGCATCGCCCGCCGGGTCGCCGTAACACAGTTGCTGCAAGTCGGGTTTGCGCCAGAACGCTGCATTCAGCTTGGCCCAGACGTCGAAAGGGAACAGGTCGAATGCCGGAACTCCCACCCTGAAAGCCCGCGGCGGACCACTTGGCGGCGTCGGCAAATGGTTCTGTTCAAGCCGCTGCATCGCACCGCTGTGGATAACTTTGCTGGATAAATCCCCAGTGAAATCTGGTGATTTTGTGGATAAGGCTGTGGGTAAGCCTGTTGAAAAGCCTGTGGATACTTTTGTGGATAGTTTTTTCGCCGGTCTCGTCGATTGTGGCAACTGCGCCACATAAGTGCCGTCCCCGACCCGCCCTTCGATGAAGCCTTCGGCATACAGCTGATCGTAGGCGCGCACTACGCTGTTGCGGGATATCGCCAGTGCTGCCGCCAGATCTCGGCTGGCCGGCAGCCGCGTGCCGCTGGCCAGGCGCCCGTCGAGCACCCGCAGGCGCAAGGCCTGATAGAGCTGGCGACTCAGGCCTTTGCGGCGGTCGAGTTCAATGCCGGCAGGGTTGAACGGCAGCGACAGCGTAGTCGAATCGGGCATGGCAATGGACCTATGAAATTGGTCATCAATGGCTCTTACAACAGACCAATAGCCTGCCTAGGATGCAGGCATTCGCCAAGGAAAATCTCTCCATGTACACGCCACGCGCCTTTGCCATCGACGATTTGTCCCAACTGCACGAACTGATCCTCGCCACCCGCCTCGCCATTCTGGTGACTCACGGTGAACACGGCTTGCAGGCCAGCCACGTGCCGGTGCTCCTGCATCGCGAACAAGGTGCGAACGGCACGCTGTACGGGCATCTGGCCAAGGCCAATCCGCAATGGAAGGACCTGCGTGATGGTGCCGAGGCCATGCTGATTTTCCCGGGGCCCGACGCCTACGTCAGCCCGGGCTTTTACCCGAGCAAAGCCGAGCACGGCAAAGTCGTGCCGACCTGGAACTACGTCGCCGTGCACGCCTACGGTCACGCCGAAACCTTCAGCGATGGCGGTCGGCTGCTGGACATCGTCAGCACCCTTACCAATCGCCATGAAGCGGGCCGCGCCCAGCCCTGGTCGGTCGACGATGCTCCGGCCGACTACATCGACGGCATGCTCAAGGCCATTGTCGGGTTCGCCATTCCGATCGACCGCCTCGAAGGCAAGCGCAAGCTCAGCCAGAACCGCAGCGCCGAAGATATCGCCGGCGTACGCGAAGGGCTGGCCGCCAGCGCCGACATCAACGATCAAACCCTCGCTCACTTGATGCGTTAAGGAAATCACCATGAGTCAGATCGACATCCGTCCGGTCAGCGCCGCCGATCACGCGGCCTGGCTGCCGCTGTGGCAGGCCTACCTGCGTTTCTACAACACCGAATTGCCGGAGGCCGTCAGCCAAAGCACCTGGCAGCGTTTTCTCGACCCGAACGAACCGACTCACGCCGCCCTCGCCTGGGCCGATGGCAAAGCGGTGGGCATGGTGCACTTCATCTACCATCGTTCGAACTGGAGCATCGAGAACTCCTGCTACCTGCAAGACCTGCTGGTGGAGCCGCAAACCCGCGGCACCGGCGTCGGCCGCCTGCTGATCGAACACGTCTACGCCACGGCCAAGGCCGACGGTTGCTGCAAGGTGCACTGGCTGACCCACGAAACCAATGCCACGGCGATCCAGCTCTACGAGCGCATCGCCGAGCGTCCGGGTTTCATCCAGTTTCGCAAAGCCATTTAAGGAGCCACGTGCATGACGATTTCTCTCGCCGACTGGAAAGGCGTGCCGCCGCCCTCCACCACCCTGATCGAAGGCCGCTTCATTCGCGTGGAAAAGCTCGACCCGGCACGCCACGGCGACGACCTGTTCAATGCCCTGCAAGGCCCAGGCGCCGACCCGAAACTCTGGGATTACTTGCCCTACGGCCCGTTTCCGGAGCGCAGCGCCTTCAATGACTGGCTGAACAACCATGCCGCCCACAGCGATCCGTATTTTTTCAGCGTCATCGACCGCGCCAGCGGCCAGGTGCAAGGCATCCTCAGCCTGATGTCGATCGTCCCGGCCCAGGGCCGCATCGAAATCGGCCACGTCACCTTCGGCGCGCCAATGCAGCGCTCGCCGAAAAGCACCGAAGCGATCTACCTGCTGGCCAAGGAATCCTTCGCCCTCGGCTACCGTCGTCTGGAATGGAAATGCAACAACGGCAACGCCCGCTCCAAATACGCGGCCGAACGGTTGGGCTTCAGCTTCGAAGGCGTGTTCCGCCAGCACATGGTGGTCAAGGGCCAGAACCGCGATACCGCGTGGTACTCGATCCTGGACTCGGAATGGCCGGCGATTGCAGCCGGGTTCGAGCGCTGGTTGAGCGATGAGAACCAGACGGCGGATGGGCAGGTGAAGGGGTTGGTTGAGTGCCGCGGCTGAGTATGTAAACGCAAAGAAGGAAGCCCCCGACGGCGAGTGCGGCAGTTGAAGGGGCTTCCTGTCTGATATTGCTTCATCTGCAACGAATTGCAGATGAAGCACCCAACTCGCAGACATATCTGCAAAAGAATGCACATAGCCCAGACATCATTCTGTAAACCCCCTCCGCTATACAGAACGCCCTCACTTATAACTAAAAGGACGTTCTCCCCATGCCGCTCCCGCCTCAGCGCCTGTCGCTCGCTACTGCCCTGTTGATCGCCACCAGTGCCGCCCACGGCAAGAATGTCGTGATCGACACCGCCACCACCGCGTCGCAGACATTGGGCGGCAGCGACACCCTGACGATTTCGGCGCCGGGCAGTATCACCAACAGCGGCAAGGCTGTGAGCCTGAAGGACAGCACCAGCGGTGCCGGCGTGATCATCGACAACGCCGGCAAGATCATCTCCACCGGCGGCCGGGCCATCGACAGCAGCGGCGATCTGACCCAGGCACGCAATTACGCGATCTACAACCGCAGCGGCGGGCAGATTCTCGGTTCCAACGACGCGATTCGCATCGACAGCAACTTCGTCAGCGGCAGCCTGTTGATCGACAACAGCGGAACCATTCGCTCGACCACAGGCCAAGGGCTGGATCTGGATGCGTTGCGCAGCGACGGGGTCAAAACCACCATCATCAACCGCGCCGGCGGACTGATTCGCGGCGACGCCAGCGACGGCATGAAGACCGGCGCCAACGCGACCATCAGCAACTACGGCGAGATCTCCACCGGTGACTCGCACAACGCTGATCAGAAGTTCGACGGCATCGATATCGACACCGCGAGCGGCGTCAGCGTAACCAACTACGGCGTGATTTCCGGCGGACGCCACGGCATCACCACCGACCTCGGTGCGACGCTGGTGAACTACGGGCAGATCACCGGGCGCAACGGCTCCGGTTTCGGTTCCGACGGCGACGGCACGGTGATCAACCACGGCACCATCACCGGCGCGTATTCGGGATTGCAGCCCAACGGCGACGGTGACGGCGTGGACATCGACAAGATCGCCCACATCGAAAACTACGGCACCATCCAGGGTGTCGGCGCCGGCGGTGTGGACAAGGGTGGTTTTGCCAACGGCAGTGAAGGCATCGCCCTGGGTGGCGGTTACATCCTCAACGCCAAAGGCGCGCTGATCAGCGGCGCCAACAGCGCGATTCTGGTGGACGATGGCAGTGGCGGTTCAGGGCTGGCGGCCACCACGCTGGAGAACTACGGCACCATTCAAGGGCTCGACGGTTTCGGCGTGAAGTTCGTCGGCGAGTTCGCCGACAACGTGATCAACGGCGGCACTATCAGCGGCAGCAACGGCCTGGCGCTGGATCTGGGCGGCGGCAACGACAGCCTGACCCTGCGCAGCGGCAGCCGGTTTATCGGCGTGGTCGATGGCGGCAGCGGTTATGACCGGGTAGTGATGGACGACGCGGCGGGCGGCAGCTTCGGTGCGAGCCGCAATTTCGAATGGCTGGAAGTCAGGCAAGGCGCCTGGACGCTCACCGGCAGCGGCGATTTCAGCGACGGCGGTGCGGTACGCAATGGCGCGACCCTGATCAACCAGGGCGGTATCGCCGGCAATCTGACCGTAGACGTCGGCGGCGTGTATGCCGGCGGTGGTTCGGTGGGCAACCTCAACGTGAATGGTACGTTGCGCACTGACACCCGACTCGGCACCGCGACCGTCGCGCACGACTTGAACATGGGCAGCGCATCCACCCTCTCCTACGGGGTCAATGCCGATGGCAGCAGCGCACCCATGCAGGTCGGCGGCACGGCCAACCTCAACGGTGCGACGCTCGCGGTCAATCCCGGCAGCGGCACGTATCCGTGGCAGAGCCAATACACGGTGTTGCAGGCTGCACGAGTCAACGGCACCTTCGGCGCGGTCACCAGCGATTACGCCTTTCTTACCCCGACCCTCACTTACACACCGACTCAGGTCGACCTGACCTACACCCGCAATGACGTGGCGTTCAATGAGTTCGCCGTCACCGGCAACGGCAGCAACGCCGCCAACAGCCTGGCCTCGATGGGCAGGAACAACGCGCTGTACAACGCCCTGCTCAACACCACTCAATCCAGCGCGGGCGCAGCCATCGAACAACTGGCCGGCGCCAGCAACGCCAACCTGACCAGCGCCACCCTTGGCGCCAGCAGCCAGGTGGGCAGCAGCATGCTCTCGGCGATGCAGCAGATGGGCGGCAGCCCCGGCTTGATGGTCGGTCTCGATCAGCGTGACACACCGATCCTCGCCGCCAACGGCGTACCGTCCGAAGCGCGAAACCTGAATGATCCGAACGCTCAAGGCCGACTCTGGCTGCAAGCCATCGGCGGCTACGGCAAGCTCGATGGCGAACACGGCAACAGCAGTCTGGAGCAGCGCACCAAGGGCAGCGTGATGGGTGCCGATTGGGCGCTGAATCCACAATGGCGACTGGGCGTGCTTGGCGGTTATTCGAGGACCGATCTGGACGCCACCGGTGTCGATGGCAATGTCGAGAGCTGGCATGCCGGGGTCTACGCCCAGCACCAAAACGGCCCGATCGCCCTGCGCCTGGGCGCGGCTTACAGCGGTCATCAAGGCGAGAGCAAACGCACGGTCGCGTTCAACGGTTTCAGTGACCGCCCCAAAGGCGATTACGACGCCAACAGCCAGCAGGCCTTCGCCGAACTCGGCTACGCCATGGGCAGCGGCCGCCTCAGCGCCGAACCTTACGCCAGCCTCGGCTACCAGCGTTATCACCGCGACCGCTATCAGGAAAAGGGCGGCGCGGCGGCCTTGCAGGTCGACAGCCAGACCCAGGACAACTTCAGCAGCACCGTCGGTCTGCGCCTGGCGCACCTGAACGCGCTGGAAAACGGCATGAGCCTGACCCCGCGCATGGCGGCAGGCTGGAAGCACACCTACGGCGATGTCAGCAGCTCGACCCGTCAGGCATTCGTCGTCGGCGGTACAGCGTTCAGTGTCGATGGCAGCTCGCTGGATCGTGACAGTCTGGTGATTGAGGCCGGCCTGGATCTGGGTGTTTCCGCGCGGCATACGCTGGGGCTGGGTTACAGCGGCGAGATTGGCAGCAACAGTCGCAATCATGGGCTGATCGGGCAATGGCAGATGAGCTTTTGATCGTTGAACAGCCAGCAAGATCCTGATTGGTTGTAGGAAAAGGAGCCGGTGCAGTCGAGTAAATACACCGGTTCGTCATCCCTTGGTGATTTTCAACAAAACGATCCGACACCCCCTGCATAGGTCCCGGAAGTAGCCGACATCCATGTTGTCTGAGCGTCAATAAAGTTTGGTCTCCTGTCAAAAGAGGCCCGACTTGATGCCCGTTCAACATCGATATAAACCACAACACCTGGCGTTGGCCATTGCAATGGCGTTTGGTGGCGCAGCGCTTGCGAACGCTCAACAATCGCCTGAAGTCGCGGCGTCTTCACCAGGCATGAACGTTCCCGAACTGTCCGAAGCCAGCCCCTATGAAGACGCTCTTGAAAGGCTTCAGGGCTTTTTCAACGATCCAGCGACTGTTCCCATCGCATTCAATTCACCGGAAAGCGCTTTCCAGGGAACTACCGCCAACGATCTGATCGTTCTCAAAGACGGAGCCAGCTTCACGGGTCGACTGGACGGCGGCGAAGGCGTGAACGTTCTGGTAGTGGACGCTTCTGCCGAAAACACGCTGAAAGACACCCGCAATTTCAACGGGCTGCATCTCCTCCGGGGCGACCTGACGCTGAACAGCAAGGGAGACTTCAAGGAAGGTGTGCTGGTAGACCGTAACGGATCGCTGACCAACCTGGGCATCATCGACGGCGGCGCAGTAACCGTCGGCAAGCTTTTCAACAAGGGGAGCATCAAAGGCGATGTGCATGTCGAGAAGGGGGGTAGTTATGCAGGCAAGGGCACAACGGGAAATTTGCACGTTGACGGCCTGCTCACGGTCAATGCACTGCACGGCAGTCCACGAGTGAAGGGCAATTTTAATCTGTCCCCAAATGCCGAACTGGCTTATGAAGTCGCCCCGGGAACCGGTGGTCAAACCATCAAGGTCGATGGCATAGCCAATCTCGACGGCGCTACCCTGAAAATAGTAGCGGCGCCGGGAGAGTATCCGGAGACCAGTCAGTACAAAGTTATCGAAGCCAACAAGATTGAAGGAAAATTCGGGACGATCCTGAATGATTTGGCCTTCATGACCGCCACGCCTCAATACAACAGGAAGTCCGTCAATCTGACTTACGCCCGCAATGAGACACCGCTGGCAAGCGTGGCCACGACAGACAATGGTCGTTCGGTTGCCGACAGTATTGAGGAGCCCCCGCCTTCATCCCGCCTCCCATACGCAACGCCAGCCCCTTTGACGGCCTCGCCCCCCGTTTCAGCATCAACCCCTGCGTCAATGACGCCCCCGTCGCCGGCGTCCGATACCTCACCCGCCTCAGATGAAACAGCAGTTGCACGCGGCGCAGGCCCTTTGCCAGTCACTCAGCCTCAAACACCCGCAAACGCAGCTGTCGCTGCATTGCTGGCAAGCAATAAAACCATCGCGCCAGTCGCCATCGAACAACTCGCCGCCGGCAGTAACGCAAACCTCGCCAAAGCTACGTTGAGCAGTATTGCGCCCGTGAGCGCAAGTATGCTGTCGGCCATGAACCAACTGGACAACCGCACCGTTTCCGGTAAGTCACCTCGTCAGACATCTGGCACTACGGATTCCGGTCGTGTCTGGGTCAAGGCCCTCGGTCATGGCGGCGAGGTCGATCGGGAGTACGACAGCGCGCTCAAGCACGCTACTCAAGGTTTGGTCATGGGTGCTGACTGGCGGCTGGATGATATGTGGCATATCGGCCTGCTGGGGGGCAAATCCCAGACGAAACTCGATGCCCGTCAGTACGACGGAGATCTCGACAGCTGGCATCTGGGCGCCTATGCAGTACGTCAGGACGGACCGTTGGCCCTGCGCCTAGGTGCTACCTATGCCAGCCATGACGGCAGCAGCAAACGACGAGTATCTTTCAATGGATACCGCGACCGTCTCCAAGGCAACTACAACGCCAATACTCAGCAGGCATTTGCCGAACTGGGCTTCAATTTCGGCCGATACAATGTGACGTTCGAACCGTTTGCCAGCCTCGGCTATCAGCGGTATCAACGTGACAGCTATGCCGAAAAAGGTGGGGACGCGGCGCTGAAAATCTTTGGGCAAACCCGCGATAACCTGAGCAGCACCTTCGGTCTGCGCACGGCAAAAATCGCTCGGCTGGACAACGGCATGAGTTTGACGCCGCGATTCAGCGCCGGCTGGAAACACACCTTCGGCGAACTCGACAGCGACACGCACCAGCAACTGGTCAAGGGTGGCAAGCGTTTCGAAGTAACCGGTGCCACGCTGGATCGCAACAGCCTGGGCGTCGATGCCGGCCTTGACCTCGGACTGTCGACCAACCACACGTTGGGAGTGAACATCACTACAGAATTCGGCACTGAAAGCCGCAATCAAGGTGTAACGGGCCAGTGGCGAATGGCGTTCTGATGCCCTGAACGCCGCTCCTGCGGGGCGGCGTTCATCTGAAAACTGCGAGCAAAAAAAAAGGGGAGCACATGCCCCCCCGAGGTTTAAAGCGTTGTATCGAGGCCGTTATCTCAGCCTTCGATCTCGATCAGGATTTCGCCCGGGTTCACCCGGTCGCCCTTGGCAACGTGGATGGCGGTAACCTTGCCGGCAACGGCGGCCTGGACTTCGGTTTCCATCTTCATCGCTTCGGTGATCAGCACAGCCTGGCCGGCCTTGACGGTGTCGCCTTCCTTGACCAGCACATCGACGATGTTGCCCGGCATGGTGGTGCTGACATGGCCCGGAGCCGAAGCCTGCTTGCGCTTGCTGCTGCCGCCGCCGACGAATTCGTTGAGCGGCTCGAACACCACTTCTTCCGGCATGCCGTCGATGGACAGGTAGAAGTGACGCTTGCCTTCAGCCTTGACGCCGACACCGGTGATGTCCACGCGGTAGGTTTCGCCGTGGACGTCGATGACGAACTCGGTCGGTACACCTTCGCCGCCGGCCGAAGCCACCTTGCCCGCTTCCGGGATCGGCAGAAGCACTTCCGGAGTGAGGGTGCCGGCGGCACGCTCTTCGAGGAACTTGCGACCGATGTCCGGGAACATGGCGAAAGTCAGCACGTCTTCTTCGGACTTGGCCAGTGCGCCGATGTCGGCACGCAGCTTGGTCATTTCCGGCTTGAGCAGGTCGGCCGGGCGGACGTCGATGACTTCTTCGCTACCGATGGCCTGGCGACGCAGTTTCTCGTTCACGGTGCCCGGCGCCTTGCCGTAGCCGCCTTGCAGGTAGAGCTTCACCTCGTTGGTGATGGTCTTGTAACGCTCGCCGGCCAGCACGTTGAAGAACGCCTGGGTGCCGACGATCTGCGAAGTCGGGGTCACCAGCGGCGGGAAGCCGAGGTCTTCACGTACGCGCGGGATCTCCGCCAGCACTTCGTTCATGCGGTTGAGCGCGCCCTGCTCTTTCAACTGGTTGGCCAGGTTGGAAATCATCCCGCCCGGTACCTGGTTGACTTGAACGCGGGTGTCGACAGCGGTGAACTCGCTTTCGAACTGGTGGTATTTCTTGCGCACGGCGTAGAAGTACAGACCGATTTCCTGCAACAGCTCCAGGTTCAGACCGGTGTCGAACTCGCTGCCCTTGAGGGCGGCGACCATCGACTCGGTGCCCGGGTGGCTGGTGCCCCAGGCGAAGCTGGAGATGGCGGTGTCGATGTGGTCGGCACCGTTTTCGATGGCTTTCAACTGGCACATTGCGGCCAGACCGGCGGTGTCGTGGGAGTGGATGAACACCGGCAGCGATTGCTCGGCTTTCAATGCTTTGACCAGCTCGCCCGTCGCATACGGGGTCAGCAGGCCGGCCATGTCCTTGATCGCCACCGAGTCGCAACCCATGGCTTCCATCTGCTTGGCCTGGGCGACGAAAGCGTCAATGGTATGCACCGGGCTGGTGGTGTAGGCGATGGTGCCCTGGGCGTGTTTGCCGGCAGCCTTCACCGCTTCGATGGCCACACGCAGGTTACGCACGTCGTTCATCGCGTCGAAGATGCGGAATACGTCGATGCCGTTGACCGCAGCCTTGGCGACGAACGCCTTGACCACGTCATCGCTGTAATGGCGATAACCCAGCAGGTTCTGCCCGCGCAGGAGCATTTGCAGACGGGTGTTGGGCAGCGCAGCGCGCAGTTGGCGCAGGCGCTCCCACGGGTCTTCTTTCAGGAAACGTACGCAGGCGTCGAACGTCGCGCCGCCCCAGACTTCCAGCGACCAGTAGCCGACCTTGTCCAGCTTGTCGCAGATCGGCAGCATGTCTTCGGTGCGCATGCGGGTGGCGAGCAGCGATTGGTGGGCGTCGCGCAGGATGGTGTCGGTTACGAAAATCTTTTTAGTCATTGTTCTATTCCTCACAGGCCTGCGTGGGCGGCAATGGCGGCGGCGATAGCCAGGGCCAGCTCTTCGGGTTTGCGCTTGATCGAGTAGTTGGTCAGTTCAGGATGGCTTTCAACGAAGCTGGTGTTGAACTGGCCGCTACGGAATTCCGGGTTGCGCAAGATTTCCTGGTAATACGCGGCGGTGGTCTTCACGCCTTGCAGACGCATGTCGTCGAGGGCGCGCAGGCCACGGTCCATCGCTTCTTCCCAGGTCAGTGCCCACACAACCAGTTTCAGGCACATCGAGTCGTAGAACGGCGGAATGGTGTAGCCGGTGTAGATCGCCGTGTCGGTCCGTACACCCGGGCCGCCGGGGGCGTAGTAACGGGTGATCTTGCCGAAGCTCGGCAGGAAGTTGTTTTTCGGGTCTTCGGCGTTGATCCGGAATTGCAGGGCAAAACCGCGATGCTGAATGTCTTCCTGCTTCACCGACAGCGGCAGGCCGGAGGCGATGCGAATCTGTTCGCGGACGATGTCGATCCCGGTGATTTCTTCGGTGATGGTGTGTTCCACCTGCACCCGGGTGTTCATCTCCATGAAGTACACCTCGCCCTCGGCGAGCAGGAACTCCACAGTGCCGGCGTTCTCGTAGCCCACAGCCTTGGCCGCGCGCACCGACAGGTCGCCGATGTAGGCGCGCTGTTCCGGGGTCAGCTGCGGGCTCGGGGCGATTTCGATCAGTTTCTGGTTGCGGCGCTGGATCGAGCAGTCACGCTCGAACAGATGCACCACATTGCCGAAGCTGTCTCCGAGGATCTGCGCTTCGATGTGCTTCGGATTGACGATGCATTTTTCCAGGAACACTTCCGCCGAACCGAAAGCCTTGGTGGCTTCGGAAATGACCCGAGGGAAATTCTGTTCGAGTTCTTCTCGGCTGTTGCAGCGACGGATACCGCGACCGCCACCACCGGAAGTGGCCTTGAGCATCACCGGGTAACCGATGCGATCGCCCTCGCTCAACGCTTCTTCAATGCCCGAGACGTTGCCTTCAGTGCCCGGCGTGACCGGCACACCGGCCTTGATCATGCTGCGGCGCGCTTCGGTCTTGTCGCCCATGCGGCGGATGACTTCCGCCGAAGGGCCGATAAATTTGATCCCGCGTTCGGCGCAGATCTCTGCCAGCTCGGCGTTTTCCGAAAGGAAACCGTAGCCGGGGTGCAGTGCATCGCAACCGGTTTCCACGGCCAGGTTCACCAGCTTGCGCGGGTTGAGGTAACCGGCCAGCGGCTCGGCACCAATGCTGTGGGCCTCGTCCGCACGCTTCACATGCAAGGCATGGCGGTCGGCGTCGGAAAAAATCGCAACCGAGCGAATGCCCATCTCGGCGCAGGCACGCACGATTCGTACGGCAATCTCACCACGGTTGGCGATCAGGATCTTTGTTATCACTTGGAGGTTCCCTTGAGCCGGTGGTACCCACGACCTGCTAGACCCAGGTCGACGCGTGACCAAATGTTTCAATCTGGTCGCGGCTTCACACTAGCGCTCACAAGGGATTAACAAAAATGAATAAAAATTGGGTCAGGCATAAGTAAAGACTTATAGTCATTGCACCAGCCAGCGGCCAGAGTCGGTAGAAAATGCGTAAGTCCTTGATGCGTATGACATTGCGTCAATTGCAGATCTTCAATGAAGTGTGTGATTTACGTTCCTACAGCCGCGCAGCCGAGGAAATGTCTCTCACACAACCGGCCGTCAGCCTACAGATTCGTCAGCTCGAAGAGCTGATCGGGCAGCCGTTGTTCGATTACGTCGGCAAAAAACTCTACATGACCGAGGCTGCCGAAGCACTTCAGCGCGCCAGCCGAGACATCTTCGGCCGCCTGGAAAATCTCGACATGCAGCTGTCGGACATGCAGGGATCCTTGCAGGGCCAATTGAAACTGGCGGTGGAGTCCAGCGCCAAATACTTCGTGCCGCACCTGTTCGCAGCCTTCAAGCGCCAGCATCCGGAGGTGAACCTGCAATTGACGGTGGTCAACCGCGGCCAGGTCATCCGCCGCCTTTCCGACAACCGCGACGACCTGGTGATCATGTCGATGGTGCCGCAGGACATGGGCCTGGAGTTCCTCCCCTTCCTCAACAACCCGATCGTCGCAACCGCCCGACCGGACCATCCGCTGGCACACATGGGACCGCTGCGCCTGCAGGACCTTGAGCCGTACACATTGCTGATTCGCGAGCCCGGCTCGGGAACGCGTCTGGCCTGTGAAGAGTATTTCAAAGAGAAGCGCGTGCACTTCACTCAGACCCAGGAAGTGGCGTCGGCTGAAGCTCAGCGAGAGTGCGTTTTGGCGGGTCTGGGCGTAGCACTGTTGACGCGCCACGCCCTGAACCTGGAGCTGGCGACCGGCGGCCTGGTGGAGCTGCCGGTCGAAGAATTGCCGCTGTTTCGCAGCTGGTGCCTGGTGCAGGCCAAGGCCAAGCGCCTGTCACCGGTGGCGCACGCCTTCCTGGCGTTTATCCGCAGCGAACGGGTGCAGATCAGCGCGCTGGTTGAGCGCTTCGACGGGAAGCTACGGGAGCTGCCTGCCAGTAGTTGAGTTCGATGTCCTCGGGAAAATCGCTGATTTCGGTCTGAAGCTGACGAAGTTCGAAGCGATCTTCGATGGCGCGGCGGAATTCCATGCGGCGCTGGTCTTCCTGCTGACGACGGGTTTTCGCGGCGCTGTTGCGTTCTTCGTAAGGCTGAGCCATTTCGAGTCTCCCAAGGCGATTACGGGAGTTTCACGATAGGCGCGAGGGATGACGGTTTGGCTGCGTCGGGGTTACAGGCAGATGAAGATTGCCTTCACCCCATGACTACTCAGTCATCCAGCGCTTTCACCGATTTTGGCGACAGCCGCAAGCTGCGCAGGCTGCGCTTGACGCTCTTGAGGTGGTTGACCAGGCTCGGCCCGCGCGCCATGGCCACGCCCATGGCCAGCACGTCGATCACCACCAGGTGGGCGATACGCGAGGTCAGCGGCGTGTAGATTTCGGTGTCTTCGTGCACGTCGATCGCCAGGTTGACGGTCGACAGCTCGGCCAAAGGCGTCTGGCTCGGGCACAGGGTGATCAGCGACGCACCGCTCTCGCGCACCAGGTTGGCGGTGATCAGCAGGTCCTTGGAGCGACCGGACTGGGAAATACAGATCGCCACGTCGGTCGGCTTCAGGGTCACCGCCGACATCGCCTGCATGTGCGGGTCGGAATAGGCCGCCGCCGTCAGCAGCAAGCGAAAGAACTTGTGCTGTGCATCCGCCGCCACCGCGCCCGACGCACCAAAACCGTAGAACTCGACACGTTGGGCCTGGGACATCAGCGTCACCGCTCGCTGCAACTCCAGCGGATCAAGCTTCTCGCGAACCTCCATCAGCGTGTGCAGGGTGGTGTCGAAAATCTTCAGGCTGTAATCGGCGACGGAATCGTCTTCATGGATCGCGAACTGACCGAAACTGGCGCCGGCCGCGAGGCTTTGCGCGAGCTTGAGTTTCAGATCCTGAAAACCGGAACAGCCGATGGCACGGCAGAAGCGCACGATGGTCGGCTCGCTGATGCCGACGCTGTGGGCCAGATCGGCCATGGAACTGTGCATCACTGCCGCAGGGTCAAGCAGCACGTGGTCGGCGACCTTGAGCTCCGACTTGCGTAACAGGTGACGTGACTGGGCGATGTGTTGCAGCAGATTCAAGGGGCTGGACTCTTGTTATGGAAAGATGTGCTTTGGCCAGATGCCGGGGATGTAGCAAGCTTGTAGTTATACTACATGAATCGGCTTTTTGCCTGCTCAATGCGTAACTGGATCGCCCCGGATCAGGCGACATGCACTGCATGTAGCCCTTTACCGGGGAATTTCCTGCTGGCGCAACAACCCGGCCAGACCGGCAGCCTCCACCGGACGGCTGATCAGATACCCCTGCACTTCGTCGCAACCCTCAGCCTTCAAGAACTCAAGCTGCTCCGGCCGCTCGACGCCCTCGGCCACCACTTTCAAGGACAAGCCATGGGCCATGGCGATGATCGCGCGAGTGATCGCTGCATCTTCGCTGCCCTCCCCCAACCCGCGAATAAACGCCTGATCAATCTTCACGTAATCCACCGGAATCCGCTTCAGATAGCTCAGTGACGAATAACCGGTGCCAAAATCGTCGATCGCCAGTTTCACGCCCAAGTCCCGCAGTTGCTGGAAGGTGGCGATGATGTGTTCGACGCTGTCGAGCAACTGGCTTTCGGTCAGTTCCAGCTCGAGGTAGTGCGGCGCCAGCCCGGTTTCCTCCAGCACCTGGCGCACCAGACTGACCAGTTTGCCCTGACGCAATTGATGCACCGACAGGTTCACTGAAACCCGGATCGGCTCCAACCCCTGCCGCTGCCATTCGCAGGCCTGCCAACAGGCCTGGCGCAGGACGAATTCGCCGATGGGCCCGATCAGTCCCGTCTCCTCTGCCAGACCGATAAAGTCCCCCGGCGGCACCCGCCCCATGGTCGGGTGATCCCAGCGCACCAGCGCTTCGGCGGCGTTGAGACGACCGGTCGCCAGGCACAGTTTCGGTTGATAGAAGACGTTGAGCTGCTTGTCCTCGATGGCTTTGCGCAGCTGGTTTTCCAGCTGCAGACGCTCCAGCGTGCTGGCTTGCAGGCTGTCGGTGTAGAACTGGAAATTGTTGCCGCCCAGGTGTTTGGCATGTTGCATCGCCATGTTCGACTGACTGACCAGCGCAGCAACCTCCCGGGCGTTGTCCGGCAACATGCTGATGCCCATCGAGGCGCTGACCACCAGCTCATGCCCTTCCACCGTCAGCGGCAGGCGCAATTTGGCCGACAACCGCGTGGCGACCCGCGCCAGACTCGACAGATTGCCGTAGGCATCGAACAGCACCGCGAACTCGTCGCCGGACAACCGGGCGATGGTGTCGGCTTCCGGCAAGGCACTGACCAGACGCCGCGACATTTTCTGCAGCAACTGGTCGGCTATCTCATGACCCAGACTGTCGTTGAGCAACTTGAAGCGATCGAGATTGATGTGCAGCAGCGCCAGACTCCGCCGCCCGCCCTGCCGCACGCGCTGATGCGCTTCGTGCAGACGTTCGCGGAACAGCGAACGGTTGGCCAGACCGGTGAGTTCGTCGTAGTGCGTCAAATAACGCATACGCTCTTCGGATTCGCGTCTTGCCGACAGATCGGCGAAGAAGCCCACGATATGACTTACATTTCCCCGACTGTCGCGTACCGCATTCAATTGCAGCCACTGTGGATAGAGCTCGCCATTCTTGCGGGTCTCCACCAGTTCGCCCTGCCAGCTGCCGTGCTGCTCCAGCGCGTGGCGGATAGCAACATAGTGCCGCCGAGCGTCACGACTGCACGGCAATTCGACGACGTTACGCCCGAGCATGTCATCGATGTCATACCCGGTAACCCGGCTGAAGGCCTGGTTGATGGCGATCAGCGAATAATTCGGGTCGAGGATCACGATGCCTTCGCTGGCGGCCTCGAACACCGTCGCGGCCAATTGCTGCTGGGCCTCCAGACTTTTGCTGACACTGATGTCGCGCCGGGTGCCCACCATGCGAATAACCCGCCCGCTGTCGTCGCGCTCCACCGCGCGTCCCCGGTCTTCGATCCAGACCCAGTGACCGTCGCCATGGCGCACGCGGTATTCGATCTGATAATCCTCGGTGCGCCCCTTCAGATGCTCGATCAACGCCCGTTTGAGCGGTGGCACATCTTCCGGGTGCAAGCGTGGCCGCAGATGCCTCAGCAGCCCGGTGACGTATTCCGGATCCAGGCCGAACAGTTCCTGAATCTGCGTGTGGTGAACTTCGTCGGTCTGCAGGTTCCAGTCCCACAGCCCCAGCTCACTGGCCTTCAACGCCAGGGCCAGGCGTGCCTCGCTTTTGCTCAGGGCCTGGTTGGCGGCATCCAGTTCGCGGCTGCGCTGGGCCACCCGGTCCTCCAGTTCAACCTGGGCTTCGCGTAACTTCGCTTCGGCGCAGCGGCGCTGTTCGATTTCCTTCGCCAACGCCTGATTGAGCAGTTCGCTGCGAGACTGGGCTTGTTGCAAGTGTTCGATCAGGTGCTGGTTCTGAAAGCGCCGCAGCAAGCCACGGTCGATCAATCGGTTGACCTGCCACGCCACGACGCTCAGGGAACCGAGCAGGATCAGTCCGAGCCAGCCCCAGCCCCGCGCCAGTTCGTCACCACCCCAGAACAAATAGCCGATGGCCGGCAGCAAGCACGGCAAGGTAAAGGAAAGAAAGGCCGGAATGCTCACGGCGTAGGCCACGCTGGCCGACAGGGTTGCGGCGCCGATCAGGCCGAACACCCACGCCTGCTGCATGAAATTGTCGGCCGGGACCAGGGCGATGCCGGCCCCGGCCAGAGTCAGGCCGGTCATGGTCGAACCGAGCAGGAACATCCGACCCCAGATCGGCTGGGCCTGGCGGTCGGGGATCGCTGAATCGAACGCAGCGACCTGAATCACCCGCAACGCCACCAGCGACAGCAGCCACACCAGCCAGACGCTGACCACGAAGTAACGCTGCGGACTCCAGAGCAGGCCGGCGCAGACCAGACCATTGATCAACATGAACAGGGTGGGCAACAGCGAACCCTGATATAGAAGGCGCGTGCGCTCGACCGCCATCTGGGTGGCGTAATGCTTGCGGATCACCCGGGGTTCCACAGAGGGGCCCGACAGGTCGAAGCTGAGGGTCATAGGCAACGTTCTTGTTCTTATAAGTGTGAGCATGCGCCCGGAAACGTGGACGGAGCATACACAAGCCCAACCACTTGCCAAACTGCTCCAGATCATAATTTCGCCGAAACTTTTCGACCTCCCGCCACCCGCAAAAGCCCCGACGCCAGGCGGGCCAACGCCTGTAGCCGGTGACCGACCGGTCGTCATCGGCAGCACTTTCATCGGCTAATGCAAAGCTCGGTTTGCCCGGGCCTGCGGCGCACCCTAGAATGCCCCGATGCGCGATGATCTCTCCCTTCTGCTGAACTCCCTCAACGATGCCCAACGCCAGGCCGTAGCGGCTCCCGTTGGTCGTCAATTGGTCCTGGCCGGTGCCGGCTCAGGCAAGACCCGAGTGCTGGTGCACCGTATCGCCTGGTTGATCCAGGTCGAAAACGCCTCGCCCCACTCGATCCTGTCGGTGACCTTCACCAATAAAGCCGCTGCCGAGATGCGTCACCGCATCGAGCAATTGCTGGGAATCAACCCGGCCGGCATGTGGGTCGGCACCTTCCACGGCCTGGCGCACCGCTTGCTGCGGGCGCACTGGCAGGAAGCCGGGCTGAGCCAGACTTTCCAGATCCTCGACAGCGATGACCAGCAACGCCTGGTCAAGCGGGTGATCCGCGAGCTGGGGCTGGACGAACAGCGCTGGCCGGCCCGTCAGGCCCAGTGGTTCATCAACGGGCAGAAAGACGAAGGTCTGCGTCCGCAGCACATTCAGGCCAGCGGCGATCTGTACCTGGCCACCATGCGCGGCATCTATGAGGCCTACGAGGCCGCCTGCCAGCGTGCCGGCGTCATCGATTTCTCCGAACTGCTGCTGCGCGCCCTCGACCTGTGGCGCGACCATCCGGGCCTGCTGGCGCATTATCAGAAGCGTTTCCGGCACATTCTGGTGGACGAGTTCCAGGACACCAACGCCGTGCAGTACGCCTGGTTGCGCCTGCTGGGCAAGGGTGGCGACAGCCTGATGGTGGTCGGCGACGACGACCAGTCGATCTACGGCTGGCGTGGCGCGAAAATCGAGAACATTCATCAGTACTCTTCCGACTTCCCGGATTCCGAGACCATCCGTCTGGAGCAGAACTACCGCTCCACCGCCGGCATCCTGAAAGCCGCCAACGCCCTGATCGCCAACAACACCGGGCGGCTGGGCAAAGAGCTGTGGACCGACGGCGGCGACGGCGAAGCGATCAACCTGTACGCCGCGTTCAACGAACACGATGAAGCACGCTACGTTGTCGAAACCATCGAAAGCGCGCTGAAAACCGGCTTGGCTCGCAGCGATATCGCGATTCTCTACCGCTCCAACGCCCAATCCCGCGTTCTGGAAGAAGCCTTGCTGCGCGAGCGCATTCCCTACCGCATCTATGGTGGCCAACGATTCTTCGAACGGGCGGAAATCAAGAACGCCATGGCCTACCTGCGTTTGCTGGAAGGTCGCGGCAACGATGCGGCGCTGGAGCGGGTCATCAACGTCCCGGCTCGCGGTATCGGCGAGAAGACCGTCGAAGCCATTCGTGAGCATGCGCGCCACAGCGATGTGTCGATGTGGGAAGCCATGCGCCAACTGGTGGCCAACAAGGGCCTGACCGGTCGTGCGGCCGGCGCCCTCGGTGCATTCATCGAGCTGATCGAGAACCTCGCCGCCAAGTGTGCCGGAATGCCGTTGCACCTGATGACCCAGACCGTCATCGAGCAATCCGGCCTGATCGCCTACCACGAAGCGGAAAAAGGCGAGAAAGGCCAGGCCCGGGTGGAAAACCTTGAGGAACTGGTCAGCGCCGCGCGCAACTTCGAGAACACCGAAGAAGACGAAGAGCTGACGCCGCTGGCGGCGTTCCTCGGCCACGCGTCGCTGGAGGCCGGCGACACTCAGGCCGACGAGCACGAAGACAGCATTCAGTTGATGACCCTGCACAGCGCCAAGGGCCTGGAATTCCCTTACGTGTTCCTGGTGGGCATGGAGGAAGGCCTGTTCCCGCACAAGATGAGCCTGGAAGAACCGGGACGTCTTGAAGAGGAGCGTCGTCTGGCTTACGTCGGCATCACCCGGGCCATGCAGAACCTGGTGATGACCTACGCTGAAACCCGACGCCTGTACGGCAGCGAAACCTACAACAAGGTGTCGCGATTCGTACGGGAAGTGCCGAAAGGCCTGATTCAGGAAGTGCGGCTGTCGAACAGCGTCAGCCGACCGTTCGGCGGCAACCAGTCGATGAGCGGCAGCAACCTGTTCAGCGGCAGCGAGATACCGGATACCGGCCTGAGCCTCGGCCAGGCTGTGCGGCACTCGATCTTTGGCGACGGCGTGATCCTCAACTTCGAGGGCGCCGGGGCTCAGGCACGGGTGCAGGTGAACTTCAGCGAAGGCAGCAAGTGGCTGATGCTGGGTTACGCGAAGCTGGAAGCCATCTAAACGCCGGCTCTGCTGTTCTGTGGGAGCGAGCCTGCTCGCGAATTGGAGCGCCGCGTTTATCTGATAAACCACGGTGCAGCCATCGCGAGCAGGCTCGCTCCCACATGGATTCATGCAACCCTTACCGACAGGACAACATCCATGGGCTCTGGCTTCTTTTCCTCCTGGACATTCTGGGCCCTGCTCTCGGCCACCTTCGCCGCATTGACGGCAATCTTCGCCAAGGTCGGCATCGAAAACGTCAACTCCGACTTCGCCACCCTGCTGCGTACCATCG
This sequence comes from Pseudomonas sp. GW821-FHT09C09, assembly GCF_059418105.1. Taxonomy (NCBI): domain Bacteria; kingdom Pseudomonadati; phylum Pseudomonadota; class Gammaproteobacteria; order Pseudomonadales; family Pseudomonadaceae; genus Pseudomonas; species Pseudomonas sp. GW821-FHT09C09. Next base: position 204,200 of record NZ_JBWKPF010000003.1, on the reverse strand, counting down.
TGGTACTCGTCAGTCTGGCCTTGATTTTGTACGCCACGGGCCAATATCAGTCCCTGGGATCGATCTCTGCCAAAAGCTATCTGTTCCTGCTGTTGTCGGGTCTGGGTACCGGGGCTTCGTGGCTGTGCTATTTCCGCGCACTGAAAGTCGGGCCGGCCTCGCTGGTCGCTCCGGTGGACAAGCTCAGCGTGGTGCTGGTGGCGGTGCTCGGCGTGATCCTGCTGGGCGAGAAACTCGACCTGCGCCAGTGGGGCGGCATCGGTCTGATCACCGCGGGCGTGGTGATGTTGGCGTTTCGACGCTGATCCATTTCCCACTGAAACTACCTCCTTTTCCTACAGACAAAAGTACATGGCCTTATTGCCTCGACCGAGCTGAACGTAACCTGTCAGGCAAAAGCCCGAAACACTCTCTCGCTAGCCAGTGACACTTCAGCTGTGCAACATGGCGCGCGTGTCTCCACAAACGGGAATTCCCTTTATGAAACGTTTTCTTAGCATCGCCATGGCGTTGTGCATCGGCCTGACGATGAGCCTCGACGCCAACGCCAAGCGCTTCGGTGGTGGCAAAAGCGCCGGCGCTGCGCCGACGCACCAGACCAGCCAGATGGCTCCTTCTTCTCCAGGCATGGGCGGCGCGGCTGCGACCGCCGGTGCTGCCGGTGCCGCGGGCGCTGCTGCCAAGGCTGGCGGCGCGTCGAAATGGCTCGGCCCTCTGGCCGGCATCGCTGCCGGCGGCCTGCTCGCGTCCATGTTCATGGGCGGCGGCTTCCAGGGCATGCAGATCTTCGACATCCTGATCATGGCCGTGATCGCGTTCGTGATCTTCCGCTTCATCGCCGCTCGTCGCCGCAAGCAGCAGGAGCAGTTCGCGCCGGCCGGTGCGCCGATGCAGCGTGAAGTGTTCGAGCAGAAACCTGCCGCCATGGGTTCGATCTTCGGTGGTTCGGCCGCTCCGGCTGCCGCCCGTCCGGTGATCAACGCACCGGCCTGGTTCAACGAGCAGCGCTTCCTCGAAGCCGCCCGCAGCCACTTTCAGGCGCTGCAGCAGCACTGGGACGCCAACGAAATGGACAAGATCGCCGAGTTCGTGACTCCGCAAATGTTCGAGTTCCTCAAGCGCGAGCGCGCGGAACTGGGCGATGCGTTCCAGTCCACCTTCATCGAAAACCTCCAGGTACAACTGGATGGTGTGGATGACCGTGCGGACAAGACCATTGCCACCCTGACCTTCAACGGTGTGTCGAAGACCTCGCGTTTCGACCAGCAGGGCGAAGTGTTCAGCGAAAGCTGGAACATGGAACGTCCACAGGGCGACAACCAGCCTTGGCTGGTCGCCGGTATCCGCCAGAACGGCTGATCACCTCCGACGTTTTACCCGCTGCAATAAAAACCCCGGCCTCGGCCGGGGTTTTCTATTTCGCGGTTGCATCTATAGCGAGCTACTGTATAAACCGGCCCATATAAACCGCGCCATTCAAGCAAGAGGATCCCGGACGTGGAAGAAATCATCGAACAACTGCGCGAAGCCAACGAACCCGTACCGGTTCCCCTGGAGTTGCCCGACGAAGACCAGTTGGTGGAAGTCGAAGAAGAACTCTTCATCAACATCCCGTTCGTCTTCAAAGAATTTCTGCTGACCGTCAGCGATGTGGTTTACGGCAGCCTGGAGCCGGTGACCGTCACCGACCCGCAGTCCCACACCTACCTGCCGGATGTAGCCGCCAATGCCTGGGACGCCGGTGTGCCGCGCGACCTGATCCCGATCTGCCAGGACGGCGACAACTACTACTGCGTCGAAGAAGACGGCACCGTGGTGCTGTGGTCCGGCGAAGAAGAGCTGATCACCGAAGAGTCCTGGGAGTCGGTCTGGCACTGGGCACGGGACGTCTGGCTGGAAAGCTGATCCGCCAGACGCCCCGCCGGGTCAATGCCCCGACGATTCCTTGTGATTGTCGAGGGTTTCCAGCAGGGCCACCTGCATCCGCGTGTGCACCCGGATGAACCAGCGCCAGAGCAGCGCCGCCACGGCGGCCGCGACCACGGCGACCAGCACCAGCAACTTGTTGGTCGGCAAGATACTGGCCGACAAGGCTGCCAGCAGCAGGAAAATCACCAGCAGCGAGAGGATCGGGATCACTTCGGCGATCACCCGGCGCACTCGCTGTGTGTGACGCCCCGCCATCTCCGGCTTCACGCCCATCTCCGCCAGCAGCATCGACAGCGCCTTGAGCTTGCGATAGGCCGCAATCAGGAACGGCAGCGACAACAGCAACGCCCCACCCCAGATCAACGCCTTCTGCCAGCTCGGATCGCTGATCCAGGCCTGCAGCCAGGTCGAGAGACGCCCGGCAAAGAACGCGCCGGCAAAGAAGATCGCAATCACCAGCGCCAGATTGACCCCGACCTGCAGCAGAATCCGCCGGATCATCGACGCCAGCATCGCGCCCTCGCCCTGCGGCTGAATACTGCGCAGCCATTCGCCATACATCCCGAACACCCGCCCGAGACGCTGCGGCATGGCGGCGGACAGCTTGATCGACAGCGGATCGGCGGCGCGGATCAGGTACGGCGTCAGCAACGTGGTGATGACCGAAACCGCCACGGCCACCGGATAAAGGAAGTTGCTGGTCACCTGAAGCGTCATGCCCAGCGCGGCGATGATGAAGGAGAACTCGCCAATCTGCGAAAGACCCATCCCGACCCGCAGTGAGGTGCGTCCGTCATTGCCGGCGATAAATGCCCCGAGGCCGCAGGACAACATCTTGCCCAGCACCACGGCGACAGTGATCACCGCAATCGGCCACGCGTATTGCAGGAGGATCATCGGATCGAGCATCAGGCCGATGGCAACGAAGAAGATCGCGCTGAACAGGTCGCGAACCGGCTCGATCAGGCGCTCGATCTTCAGCAATTGCCGCGACTCGGCCATGATCGCGCCGATCAGGAACGCGCCGAGGACCATGCTGTACTCGAGCTTGACCACCAGCAGGCAGAAACCGAAGCACAGCCCGAGCACGGTGATCAGCAGCATCTCGTTGCTTTCGAACTTCGCCACATAGGCCAGCAATCGCGGCACCAGCAGAATGCCGACGACCAGCGCGACGATCATGAAGAGCGAGAGCTTGCCGACCGTGGAAAACACTTCGCCGGAACTCACCGTGCCGCTGACCGCGATGCTTGAAAGCAGCGCAATGATGCCGATGCCGAGAATGTCTTCGACGATCAACACGCCGAAGATCAGCTGGGCGAAGCGCTCGTTCTTCATCTTCAGATCGTTGAGCGCCTTGACGATGATGGTGGTCGAGGAAATCGCCAGGATTGCGCCGAGGAACAGCGAATCCATGATGTTCCAGTCGAACCAGCGGCCGATTTCGTAGCCGATCCAGATCATCAGGATGATTTCCAGGAACGCCGCGATAAACGCCGTGGCGCCGACCTTGAACAGTTTGCGCAGGCTGAACTCCAGGCCCAGGCAGAACATCAGGAAAATCACCCCCAGCTCGGCGAGGGTCTTGATGGTTTCTTCGTCGTGGATCAGGCCGAACGGCGGCGTGTGCGGGCCGATGATGAAGCCGGCAACGATGTATCCCAGCACCACCGGCTGCTTGAAACGGTGGAACAGCACGGTCACCACGCCTGCGACCAACATGATCACTGCCAAATCCTGAATAAAGCTGATGGCATGCATGGCGTGGGCTCCTTGAATGACGATGCTCGCGGCAGGCGTCTGAAAACGTCTGGGCGAGCTGAGTAAAAATCCGCTTTAGATGTAGGAATCGCCCTTGGGGTGGGCTTTTGCAGGGTAACACCGCGACTTCCGGCTGAAAGGCGGTGCAATATATGGAAACAGATCGATCCGGGCGTGACGGCGGCCAGTTGCCCGGCGTCCCGATAACGGTGGTTTTGAAAAGCGACCAGGCACCCGCAGAGGTGCTTCTTCCAGCAACCCTGCCTTGACCCGTGAGAACGTTATGGAACCCGGAAACGCCCAGCTGTCGATGACGGTACTGATGACCCCCGACATGGCCAACTTCTCTGGCAATGTCCACGGCGGCACCCTGCTCAAATACCTCGACGAAGTGGCCTACGCCTGCGCGAGCCGCTACGCCGGCCGCTACGTGGTGACCCTGTCGGTGGATCAGGTGATTTTCCGCGAGCCGATCCATGTCGGCGAACTGGTGACCTTCCTGGCGTCGGTCAACTACACCGGCAATACCTCGATGGAAGTCGGCATCAAAGTGGTGACCGAGAACATCCGCGAGCGCTCGGTGCGCCACACCAACAGCTGCTTCTTCACCATGGTTGCCGTGGATGATCAGCGCAAACCGGCCGCCGTGCCACCGCTGCAACCGCAGAACAGCGAAGACAAACGCCGCTACATGCAGGCCCAGCAGCGCCGGCAGATTCGCCAGGAGCTGGAAAAGCGCTATCAGGAAATCAAGGGCGACGCCTGAGATTTGTAGCGATCTGACGACCGCTATCGCGAGCAGGCTCGCTCCCACAGTTGATGTTTTCTCTGTGGGAGCGAGCCTGCTCGCGATTGAAGCCGACGCGTATCAGAGGCTGATCGGCGTGGCCTCGAACTTCACCCGCGGATGCGCAATCCGATCCTGCGCCCGCACCAGTTGCAGCTCGTAACTGGCGCAGGCCTGGGTTTCCAGCAGCACTTCATGCACAGCTGCCGCAGTGAATTCAAACGCCGCCACCAGACTGTCGCCGAGCAGCACTCGCGCCAGGAACAGGCCAGACGTCAGATCGCCCACACCGACCGGCTGCCGTGGGAACGCGAGCAGCGGACGCCGCAGATGCCAACTGCCCTCGGCCGTCACCAGCAGCATCTCGAAGCCTTCCGCCGGTTTCCCCGGGTAATCCAGATGCTTGACCAGCACCGCTTTCGGCCCACGCGCCAGCAGCGCCCGAGCCATCGCCAGGCAATCGAACAACGACTGAGGCTTGCGCCCGGAGAAGCTGTCCAGCTCAAGCTGGTTCGGGCACATGAAATCCGCTACTGCTGCGGCTTCGTCGAGCAGGAAGTCGCTGACTTCGGCCGGCACGCTGCAACCCTTCTCCGGATGGCCCATCACCGGGTCGCACAGGTACAGGGCTTTCGGATTGACCGCCTTGATCCGCTCGATGCCACTGAGAATCGCCCGGCCCTGGGCCGCACTGCCTAGATAGCCGGACAGCACCGCGTCGCAATTGCCCAATTCTCCAATGGCGGCGATGCCTTCGACCAGTTCCGGGATCCGCTGCGGCGCCAGCACTTCTCCGGCCCATTGGCCGTACTGGGTATGGTTGGAGAACTGCACGGTGTTGAGCGGCCAGACGTTGACCCCGACCCGCTGCATCGGAAAAACCGCAGCGCTGTTGCCGGCGTGGCCGAACACCACATGGGACTGGATGGCGAGCAGATGAGGCGTACGTTTCATTCGGGTTTTTCCGTAAAACGATTGAAATTCAAGCCGCGCAGTATGCGACGAAACACAGTCTGTACGACAGACCGGCGACGCAGTTAAGCTGATGCCAACTTTTGGAGTTTCTTGTTGATGCTGACCCTGGAAAACATTTTCGTGCTGATGCTGTTCGCCGTTGCCGGCGCGTGGCTTTGGCACAACCACGGCCTGCGCGAGCGGGCGCTGGAACGGGTCAAGCAGCATTGCGTGAATGTCGGCGTCGAACTGCTCGACGGCAACGTGGCACTAAAGAAGATCGGTCTCATCAAGGATGCCAATGGCCGTCGGCGTCTGGCCCGGGTCTACAACTTCGAATTCACCGTGACCGGCGAAACCCGTCACAACGGCACCATCACCCAGTTCGGCCCACACAGCGCGCAGATTGAACTGGCGCCCTACCCGGCACCGTTCGACGATACCCCGCCGGTAGTGGAAGTGGCCAAGCCGAGCGCTCAGGTCATCGAACTGAGCCAATGGCGCCAGGAACACACCAAGTGGAAGCCTTGAGTCAGGTCGCTTGAATCCGACAGCCGGCCAGTTCTGCCTGTAACTCATCGATCGCCTGCGGTACGTCGAAAATCAGCTCGATCCGCGAATCCTTGCGCCATTCGCTGGGCTGCCAGGCCAGCTTGGCGCTATCCAGGGCATTGGCTGATTCCCAGCCAGTCTGACTGTGGATAACCAGCTTCGCCCGGCGCCAGTGCAGGGACTCCAGCCACTGAGTGATGCGAATCACGTCAAACGTCTGGCTTGGGTGCCAGCGCCAGCCGATGCTCCAGCCGCCCTCCTGCGCCTGACTCAGGCAGATCGGCGAAGCCGGATCGCTCCAGATGACCGGCATCTGCGCCAGACCTTTGGGCAAGATCAACTTATCCACACCCGCCTGTGCTTGTGTCGCCACACCCGGCAATTCGCTCAGGGGCAACGATGCCTGTTGCGTCCAGATCAGCCTGACGGACGGCAACTGACGGGCAATCTGCTCTCGCCGGGATTCATCGAGGTTTTCCGCCTTGTTCAATACCAGCAAACCGGCATTCGGGAGCGCCTCCCGTTGAGCCGGCGGTAGTGTCTTGCCCGCCGACAGTGCCTGGGCGTCCAGCACCAGCACGCAGGGTTGAATCGCGAGAACACCCTGCCATGGTGCTTCGTTCAGTTGCTGCAGCAACTGCGCCGGATGCCCCAATCCGGAAGGCTCGATGAACAGACGATCCGGCCGGGCCTTGCGCAATAAACGTCCCAACCCGATCTGAAACGGCGCACCGTTCACACAACACAAACAGCCCCCGGCCACTTCGCCCAGTGCGATACCATCGGCGTCCCGGGTCAACAGTGCAGCGTCGAGGCCGATCTGGCCGAATTCGTTGATCAGCACTGCCCAGCGCTCACCGGCCGGTCGTTGCGCCATGAGCTGGCGAATCAGGCTGGTCTTGCCGGCGCCCAAGGGGCCTGCGATGACGTGGGTAGGAATGTTCTGCAACATGATCAAGGTTTTCTGGAGGTCGGGAATGCGGTGGATGGGATGGTCGTTGCTGTTGGCGCTGGTGTCGGGCGAAGCGCTGGCCCAGGCTTGTGTGGTGCACAGCCAGGCAGAACGCCTCGACGTGAAGGTCTGCCAGCAGAACCGCAACATCCCGGAGAAGCTGTTCAATGACGGCTTCTGCCAACCCACGCTGGCGGGGCAAAAAGTCGACGTGCAGTACGTCGATCAGTGCCCTGCCGGAGCGTTTGGCGTGTGCAGCAACGCGCAAGTCGCCAATATGCCTTATCGCCAGGATATCCACTATTACGGCGTAGCCACCGATGCGGCGTATTTGAAGCCGTACTGCGAGAGCCAGAGCCAGGGCAACTGGCTCAAGCCTTGAGGCGTCAGCCCAGCCAGTCGAGGGTCAGCATCAGACGCCGTTCGCCCGGCGCCGGTTGTGGAGAGCGATGGATCAGCCCGAAACCTTCGTTACCGTGCCACTTCTCCCCTTTGAGCAACGCCACTTCACCGCTGACCAGTTGCTGAATCCGCGATTCTTCCTGCGGCTCGGCCAGCGGTTTTCCCAGTTGCTGGCGATCCATTTCCCCTTCCTTGAGCCACTCGCTGCCAATGCCGGCGTAGGTGGTGATCAGTCGTACGGGCACATGATCGACGTGAAAACGCGGGCACATCGCCTTGTCCAGCACACGCAGCCGCAAGCCGATCCGCCGCGCGCCGAGCAGGCAGGCGAAGGCGCCGACCAGCCATTTCAAGTCGGCGATAAAACCTTCGTAGCCTTCCAGGTCACGGAATCCGCTGGCCAGTCCCGTCAGATCTGGTTCTGCGTCTTCGTCGTGCAATTCGAGGCTCAGCGCTTCGGCATAAGGCTCGTTGAGTGACACCAACAACTTCGCAAAATCGACGACATGCAGCGGTAGTTGCCGCTGCCAGACAGCGAGGTTTATTTCATCTTCCAGGATGCTCACCAGCGCTTGCGGGGTCGGGCCGAGCACTTGATGACGTATTTTGCTTTGCAACGGTTTGAGGGCAAGCATCACGCGGCCTCGTCATGCCAGGGGCCGAACGGATCGGCCAGCAAGCGCCAGCCTTCAACACCGAGCGCCATCTCGGCATCGGTGAGCAGACAGTCGTCGAGGGCTGACTTGAGCTGTGCGAAATCGATGTTCTGGCCGATAAACACCAGCTCCTGACGACAGTCTCCTACGCTCGCGGTCCAGTTTTCCATGATCGCAGCCGTGCTTTCCTGATCCTGTGGCCACTGATTCTTCGGTACAAAACGCCACCAGCGCCCAGCGAAACCATGGCGCATCAAGCCACCCGCCTGGGACCAACTGCCGGCATCCGTGGGTTTGCTCGCGAGCCAGAAGAAACCTTTGGAGCGCAGCAGTTTGCCGTTCAGCCAGGGCCGGTCGATGAAGTCGAAAAAACGCTGAGGGTGAAAGGGTCGACGCGAGCGGTAAGCCGTGGACGCGATGCCGTATTCCTCGGTTTCCGGCACATGTTCGCCACGCAACTCCTGAAGCCAGCCCGGGGCCGTTGCAGCCCTGTCGAAGTCGAAGCGGTGGGTGTTGAGGATCTTCTCCAGCGGCACTTCGCCCATCACCATCGGGATGATTTCGGCGTTAGCGTTGAGCCGCTTGAGGATCGCCATCAGCTCTTCCCGTTCGCTGCTGCTGATCAGATCAATCTTGCTGATCAACAGAACGTCGGCGAACTCGATCTGTTCGATCAACAGATCGGTGATCGAGCGCTCATCTTCTTCACCGAGGATTTCGCCACGGGAGGCCAGGCTTTCGGCGGCCTGGAAATCAGGCAGGAAGTTCAAGCCGTCGACTACAGTGACCATGGTGTCGAGGCGAGCGATGTCGGCGAGGCTTTGGCCCTGCTCGTCGCGGAAAGTGAAGGTCTCGGCAATCGGCAGTGGCTCGGAAACCCCAGTGGATTCGATGAGCAGATAATCGAATCGGCCTTCCCGGGCCAGTTTGGCGACTTCTTCCAGAAGGTCCTCGCGTAACGTACAGCAGATACAACCGTTGCTCATCTCCACGAGTTTTTCTTCTGCGCGGTTCAGGTCGACATCACGCTGAACTTCGCTGCCATCAATGTTGATTTCGCTCATATCATTGACGATCACCGCCACACGCAAATCGTCTCTGTTACGTAGTACGTAATTCAAAAGTGTACTTTTTCCGGCGCCGAGAAAGCCGGATAAAACGGTCACGGGAAGCGGGGAAGACATGGGGTAAACCTCATCAAACGGTAGCTAAACACAAGAAACGCTCTCGGCGGCAGGCGTTCTTGGGCTTCGACGAGACCGTCAGAGAAGCAGACGCTTGAATAAAGGAGCCACGGAAAGCCCGATTGAATTTATGTTATAGTATAACAACATTAAAGATCCACTTTCTTCTTGCCGGAAATGACGAAGGGCTGGAAGCTGGAAACACTTCGCCGTCGAGTGATCTCATGAAAACAGCGCTGAAATGCTCACTCTTTGGTCTCGCCTTGCTGACCTTCGATGCATGGGCACAAGTCCCGGGGCTCGCCACCTGCACGCGCAGCGCCAACCTGCTGGCGTGCGTGGATGCCAATGGCAACGCCTATAGCGTCAACACCGCCGGCAAGACGATTTATCTGCGGGGTTTCGAGAAGGTTGGCCAACGTTATTGGGCGCAAACCAACAGCATTTATGGGCAACTGACGTTCTTCACCGGGATCGCCTCCGACGGCGAGGCCTGGGTCGGTTACAACCGCCGGGTGGGCTGGACGACGATCAACCGCTTCTCCAGCTCCGGCGGAAGCACCGGGAAGTTCACTTGCAGCCGACTCACGGGCTGCTAGACACGCGCTTGTTACTGCCCCTGCTGCCAGGCGATGTAGCTGTCGGCCGGTGGATTTTTCTGGAAATAGCGCTGCAATCCTTCAAACAATCCGTCAGCAACCGCCTGCTGATGGCGTGCAGTGACCAATCGCTGACTGTCCCGTGCGTTGGAAATGAACCCGGTTTCCACCAGAATCGACGGCACATCGGGTGACTTCAGCACCGCAAATCCCGCTTGTTCCACACGCTTTTGATGCAGCGTGGTGATGCCCGCCAGACTCCCCAGCACCGTGCTGCCCAGCTGCAAACTGGCGGCGATGGTGGCGTTCATCGACATATCGAGGATGACTCCGGCGAGCATCGGGTCCTTGTCCTTGAGATTCAGCAGGCTGGTTGCACCGAGCAGATCCGCACCGTTTTCCCGCTGAGCCATGAAACGTGCAGTAGCTGAAGTCGCACCACCTTCAGACAGGCAGTACACCGAAGCGCCCGAAGCAGTCAGACGCGGCGCAGCATCTGCGTGCACCGAAATGAACATGTCGGCCTTGTGCTGGCGAGCAATATCGACCCGCTTGCGAAGCGGCACGAAGAAATCATCGTTGCGCACAAGCTTCACATCGAAGCCCTTTTCCCGCTTCAACCGGCGGGCAAGCAGCTGTGAAATCGAGAGCACAACATCCTTCTCACGCTCGCCTTTTGCACCCACTGCCCCCGGATCTTTTCCGCCATGACCAGGATCAACCACGACAATAATGTCTCGTTTTGGATGATTGGTTTTCCCCGGTGTTTCACGTGGAACGCTTGGCGTTGCCACTTTTGAGTCGCTCAAAAGGTCCAGAACCAGGCGATGCCCTTGTCCATCCTGAGGCGCCAGCAGGAAGGTATTGAGCTGAACCGGGCGACTCAAATCCAGAACGATTCGGGTATCGCCCTTGCCAAAATGCCCTGAGCGGATGCTGCGAATAACTGTTTCGCTGAGCGCCAACTGACTGAAATCGCCACTCAAGCTGGCACCACTCAGATCAATGATCAGACGATCCGGTGCACTCAACGTGAACGTCTTGTAGCTCACTGGCCCGCTCAAATCAAAGACCAACCGAAGCTTGTCATCCGACCGCCAGAGGCGTGCATTGCGAATTTGTGTAGCGCTGACACTGAATGGGAAAGCCAGGGCAGCGCTGGCCAACATCAGGTTAAGTAAATGGCGTCTGTGCATTTGAAAGCCCGTTCATGAAAAAGGCATCGTGATTTGAATTGTTATAATGTAACATTAAATTCAATCAACACGATGGTACTGAACATGAATGCGCTGACGCTGCCGGATATCGCCGCGCAAGCCGCCCGCCAAGCCTTGCCGCTTGATTGGGTGGGAATGCGTGGTATCGCTCTACCTGTATTTATCGAGGGCCAACGACTGGCTGCAAAAGCCGATGCGGGTGTCAGTCTGGATGACGGCGAAGCCCGTGGCATTCACATGTCACGGTTGTATCTGGCGCTGGAAATGCTGGAACAGCAAAACCTCACTCCCGCACTGTTGCAGCAGGTTTTGCAGCGTTTTCTCGACAGCCACGAAGGCCTGGCTAACTCCGCCTATCTGAATATCCATACCGATTTACTGCTCAGAAGACCCGCATTGGTCAGTCCATTGGCGGGATGGAAAACCTATCCGGTGACCATTGCAGCCACTCTGAAAAACACAGTGTTCCACGTGGAACTGAAAATTGAGGTGGCCTATTCCTCGACTTGCCCTTGCTCTGCCGCTCTGGCGAGGCAATTGATCCAGCAGCAATTCGTCGACGATTTCGCCAACAAGCCGTTGCAACATGCCGAGGTACTTGCCTGGCTGGGCTCGACTCAAGGGATCATCGCAACACCCCACAGCCAGCGCAGCACCGCACAACTGCATCTGCACCTGGATGAATTCGTCGATGGCTTACCACTGACCTCGACCATCAACGATGCCGAAGCCGCCCTCGGCACCGCCGTACAAACCGCCGTCAAGCGCGCGGACGAACAAGCCTTCGCCCTCGCCAATGGCCAGAACCTGATGTTTTGCGAAGATGCCGCTCGCCGTCTGAATCTGGCTCTGCGCCGCTCACCCGGCATCCGCGAATTCCACCTGCGCGTGATCCATGCCGAAAGCCTCCACGCCCACGATGCAGTCGCTGAAAGTCACTGGCGCCGGGAGATCGCATGATCCGCCTGCAGTCTTTGAGTTGGGGCGCCCCCGGCCAACCGCTCACGCCACCGCTGAGTCTTCAACTGGAACGCGGCAGCCTGACCGCCATCATCGGTGTCAACGGCAGCGGTAAAAGCAGCCTGCTCAAAGTCATCGCCGGATTACAGAGACCGTTGGCCGGCGCCGTTGCATTAGGCGTCCCTCGCCAAAGCGGTTTGTCATTCCTCCCCCAGCAACAGCACCTGGATCGCCAATTCCCGATCAGCCTTCAGGAAGTGGTCGCCGCCGGTTTCTGGGGCCGCCGACTATCCACTCAACTGCGCGCACAGCGCCTCACCCAGGCACTTGAAAATTGGCACTTGAGTGGCCTCGAACAGCGCCCGTTGATGGCCCTCTCCGGCGGAGAACTGCAACGTGCCCTGCTCGCTCGACTGAGTCTGGCCGACACGCCTTTGCTGCTGCTCGACGAACCCCATGCCGCCCTTGATGAACTGGGTCAGGCATTGCTCTGGCAACACCTGCACACCTGGCATGCGCAAGGACGGACGCTTGTGATGGTTTGCCACGACCTCGCCGCCGTCCGCCAACACATTCCACAAACGCTGCTGATCAAAAACAGCGGCTGCGTGTTCGGCCCCAGTGACGAACTGATCCAGCAATCACCAACCGTGCAGGTGGCTTGATGCTCAGCGCTACGTATTTCTGGCAACCGTTCCTGGAGTTCGTGTTCATGCGTCGGGCACTGCTCGGCGGTTTGCTGCTGGCATGCAGCACCGCTCCATTAGGCGTGTTCCTGATCCTGCGGCGCATGAGCCTGATCGGCGACGCCGTCGCCCACGGCATCCTTCCCGGCGCCGCACTCGGTTTCTGGTTTGCCGGTCTGAGTCTTCCCGCGCTGACCCTCGGCGGCCTCGGCGCCGGCCTGAGCATGGCCGGACTCGCCGCATGGATCACCCGCCGAACCGGCCTGCGCGAGGACGCCAGTCTCGCCGCGATCTACCCGATCTCCCTGGCCAGTGGCGTGCTGATTCTGGGCATCGCCGGTAAACGCCTCGACCTGCTGCACTTGTTGTTTGGCTCGGCGCTGGCCGTCGACGGACCGACCCTCAACGGCATGCTGGGCGTGTCGCTGCTGAGCCTGATGGCCATGGCATTGATCTACCGCCCGCTCCTGCTCGACACCCTCGATCCACTCTTCCTGCGCACCGTCAGCCGACTCGGCCCGATCGCCCACGGTGTGTTCCTGACGCTCGTTGTGCTGAATCTGGTCATCGGATTCCAGGCCATCGGCGCGCTGATGGTGGTCGGTCTGATGATGTTGCCCGCTGCCGCTTCTCGATTCTGGAGCCGGCGCCTGCCGGTCCTGATCGCGATCGCCGCCGTGATCGGCTGCCTGTCGGTATGGCTCGGTCTGTTGCTGTCGTTCTACTACTCGCTGCCCAGCGGTCCGGCCATCGTGCTGGTCGCAGGTATCGGTTACCTGTTGTCCGTCGTGCTCGGGCCGGTTCACGGCCTGCTGCGCCGCCCGCCCTTGCTCACATCCCAATGAGGTGTTTCCCGATGCGCGCTCTACTTGTGTTGTTCAGCCTGATGCTGTCGATGTCATTGTCGGCGGCGGAGAAACTGCCGGTGGTCACCAGTTTCAGCATCCTTGCCGACATGGTGCATCAGGTCGGCGGCGAGCATATCCAGATCACCAACATGGTCGGCCCGGACGCCGACGCCCACACCTACGAACCGACGCCGGACGATGCCAAGGCACTTCTGAAAGCCAAACTGATCGTCAAGAACGGACTGGGTTTCGAGCCATGGCTGGACCGACTGGTGACCAGCACCGATACCAAAGCCACCGTCATCAGCGCCAGCCACGGCGTGATCCCCCGCTCTCTGGATGAAGACGGCGAGACCGTTCCCGACCCTCACGCCTGGCACAACCTGGCGAACACCGAGTTGTATGTCGCCAACATCACCAAGGCACTGATTGCCGCCGACCCGGCGAACAAAGCCGACTACGAACGCAACAGCAAGGCCTATCTGAAACAGATCTACGCCCTCCTCGCCGAAGCCAAGGCCAAGCTCGGTTCCCTGCCACCGGGCAATCGCAAGATCGTTACCAGCCACGACGCCTTTGGTTACCTGGGGCAAGCCTACGGAATCGACTTCATGGCACCGCAAGGTCTGTCCACCGAACGCGAACCTTCCGCTGCCGAAGTCGCCGCGCTGATCACCCAGATCCGTCAGGCCAAGGTCAAAGCGGTGTTCATGGAAAACATCAAGGACGCACGCCTGCTTAAACAGATCGCCGATGAAAGCGGTGCGCACATTGGCGGCACGCTGTACTCCGATGCCCTCGCTGCTTCGGGTCCGGCCAGCACGTTCACCGGCCTGTTCGAATACAACCTCAACACCCTCTACGACGCCCTGAGCCAACCATGATCCGCAAAAATCCTTCCGGCGATCTGCCGCAAATTGCCGAGTCTGCCTACGTCGACAAAACCGCGATCATCTGCGGCAAAGTGGTGATCGGCGAAAACGTGTTTGTCGGTCCCTACGCGGTCATTCGCGCCGATGAAGTGGACGCCTCGGGCGAGATGGAGCCGATCACCATCGGTGCCAACTCGAACATCCAGGACGGCGTGGTGATCCACTCCAAGTCCGGCGCAGCGGTGACCATCGGCGAGTTCAGTTCCATCGCCCACCGTTCGATCGTGCATGGCCCCTGCAAAGTCGGCGACCGGGTGTTCATCGGCTTCAACAGCGTGCTGTTCAACTGCGTAGTGGGCAACGGTTGCGTGGTGCGGCACAACTCGGTGGTCGATGGCCGGGATCTGCCGGATGCGTTTTATGTGCCCTCCACCACCCGCATCGGTCCGAACACCGATCTGTCGCAATTCCCGCCGGTGAGCGTCAGCGCCTCGGAGTTTTCCGAAGACGTGGCGCGCACTAACGTCGATCTGGTGCGCGGCTACAAAGCCCTGCAGAACGAGTTCTGATCCCATGAACAGTGTGCTGATTCGCAATGCGCGCCTGGTTGATGACGGGCATGAGTTCTACGCCGATCTGCTGGTCAGCCACGGTCGCATCGTCAAGATCGGCCGCAGCATTGAAGGTGAAAGCGCCACGCTGGAAATCGACGCCAACGGCCAATGGCTGCTGCCGGGGATGATCGACGACCAGGTGCATTTCCGTGAACCGGGCTCGCCAACCAAAGGCAGCATCTACACCGAATCCCGCGCGGCGGTGGCCGGTGGCATCACCAGTTTCATGGACATGCCCAACACCAATCCAGCCACCCTCACCCTCGACGCGTTGGCCGACAAGAAGCGTCGGGCGGCGATCAATTCGGTGGCCAACTACGGCTTCCACTTCGGCGTCAGTAACGACAACCTGGACACCGTCGCGGCACTCAACCCGAGTGAGGTGGCCGGGGTCAAAGTGTTCATGGGCGCGTCGACCGGCAACATGCTGGTGGATGATCCTCGGACACTGGAGCGCTTGTTCGCCGAGGTGCCGACGATCCTGCTGGCCCATTGCGAACACACACCGAGCATCGAAGCCAACACCGCCAGGTTGCGCGAGCAGTTCGGCGAGCATCTGCCGCCCGATGCTCATGCATTGATCCGCAATGCCGAGGCCTGCTATCGCTCCTCTTCGCTGGCGGTAGATCTCGCCAAACGCCATGGCACTCGTCTACACGTGCTGCACCTGACCACGGCCCGGGAGCTGGAGCTGTTCGAGGACAAACCGCTGGCGCACAAACGCATCACGGCGGAAGTCTGCCTGCATCACCTGCTGTTCGATGATCGCGACTATCCGGACTTCGGCAACCAGATCAAATGCAACCCGGCGATCAAAAGCCAGGCTGATCGCGATGCCCTGCGTCTGGCCTTGTTGAGCAATCGACTGGATGTGATCGGCAGCGACCACGCCCCGCATACCTGGGCGGAGAAACAGCTGTCGTATGCCCAGGCACCGTCCGGTCTGCCGCTGGTACAACATGCGTTGCCGGCGTTGCTGGAACTGGTAGCGGATGGCGTGCTGCCGATCACCACGCTCGTGGCGAAGACCAGTCACCGGGTGGCAGACCTGTTTGCCATTCCGGATCGCGGTTATCTGAGGGAAGGTTATTGGGCGGATCTGGTATTGATTCAACCGGAGCCCGAGGGTGTCGCGGTATCACGCCAACCGATCCTGTCGCAGTGCGGATGGACGCCGTTTGCCCGTCGAAGCTTTCGCCATCGGGTGAGTACGACACTGGTGTCGGGACAGGTTGCGTGGCACAACAATCGGCTGCATGACGGGTGTCAGGGATTGCCGTTGCGCTTCATGCGCTAGAAAAAAACCGCCCCACAATGTTCTGGGGCGGTTTCGATTTTCAGGCTCTTGGTTTGACGGTGCCGCAATCCTGACCCAGCCACACGGCGCGGGTTTCCAGACTGCCCTTCTGGTTGATGCCGATGGCATTGAACGTACCGTTGGCGATGGTTGTGAATTCACGATCGCTGACGAACGTGGCCACACCGGTGCCCGAGGCTCGCGGGCAGCTGAAACGAAATTTCCACTGGTTGCCGTTGCGCTCGGTGATCTGCTGTTTGCAGCCCGACTGCGGGTCTGCCAGCGGGATATCGTTGGTCGCCACTTGCTGCGGTGTCAGGCAGGCACGAATGCCCTTGCCGCCAATGTTGATACCCTGCTTCTCCAGTTCCGCCCGCTGTTGCGGGGTGATCTGGCCCTGAATCTGGCCGAGGATCGATTGCACGTCCATGGCCTGATCATCGACCTTCACATTGCTCGATGTCATTTCCCACAACCCCGGCTGCAGCATTTGCGCCTGAGCCACCAACGGCAAGGCCAACCCCAGACCCAGCGCCAAACCCAGCAGACGAACGTTCATTGCAAAACTCCTGATCAGTAGTGGCCGTTAGACGCCGGCCGCTTGTTTCGGTTCATGGCCTGCTTTCATGGCTAAAAAGAAAATAGCGACAAGCGCAAAGGAACATGGTCTGTTAAGCATTGAATCTTCAGGAGCAAGGTTGCCCCATGGATTATTTTGGACCGCACATCTTCGGTTATCTGATCGCGCTGATACATAGCCTGGGCACAATTGCCGCCATCCATGCGGTGCTGACCGTCCGCACGGCGCAAGGCGCGATCGCCTGGGCGCTGTCGCTGATCTTCATTCCCTATCTCACCCTCATTCCCTATCTGGTGTTCGGTCGCAGCACCTTCGACGGTTACATCAAGGCCCGACGCCAGGCCAACGAACAAATGCGTCAGGCCGTTTCCGAACTGAACTGGCGCCCCTGGGTAGAAGAAGCCCTGACCGCTCGCGCCTCGAATGCCTACGATTCACTACGGGCAATGCCGAAGCTGGGACGCATGCCGTGCCTGGCGAACAACGAAGTGAAATTGCTGATCAACGGAACCGCCACATTCGAAGCGATTTTCCACGCAATCGACCAGGCACGGGAAGCCGTGCTGATTCAGTTTTTCATCATTCACGACGATCGCCTCGGCCAGCGCCTGCGCGAACTGCTGCTGAAGAAAGCCGCCGAAGGTGTCGCGATACATCTGCTGTACGACCGCATCGGCAGCCACGCCCTGCCCCACAGCTACGTACAGGCACTTCGCGATGGCGGGGTCGAGGTAAAGGCGTTCGCCACCCGCAGCGGCTGGCTCAATCGCTTCCAGGTGAATTTCCGCAACCACCGCAAGATTGTGGTGGTCGACGGGTTGATCGGTTTTGTTGGCGGGCACAACGTCGGCGACGAATACATGGGCGAAAAACCACCCCTGGCGCCATGGCGCGACACCCACGTGCAGGTGCGCGGGCCTGTGGTTGCGTGCATGCAGGAATCATTTGCCGAAGACTGGTTCTGGGCCGCCCGTACGCTGCCTCCGCTGATCCTGCCGGAGGTTTACCCGGAAGACGGCGTGCTCTGCCAACTGCTGGCCAGCGGTCCAGCGGATGCCTACGAGACCTGCTCACTATTCTTTGTCGAAGCCATCCATGCCGCCACCGAACGCGTATGGATCACCAGCCCCTACTTCATCCCCGACGAAGCGGTGTTCGCTGCGTTGCGCCTCGCGGTTCTGCGCGGTGTCGATGTGCGATTGCTGCTACCGTCGCGCCCCGATCACCGCATCGTTTACGCCGCATCGAGCCTTTACGCATTCGAAGCGGTGCGCGCCGGGGTGCGGGTATTCCGCTACGAACCGGGTTTCCTGCATCAGAAAGTGGTGTTGGTCGACAGCGAAATCAGCGCCATCGGCAGCGCCAATCTGGACAACCGTTCGTTCCGGCTGAATTTCGAAGTAATGTTGCTGACGGTCGACAGTGAATTCGCCGGCCACGTGGAACAGATGCTCAACGACGACTTCGACCAGGCCTACGAAATCGCCAAGGAAGAAGGCCGGGAGATCCACCGCCTGCAACAACTTGGCATGCGGATCGCCCGGCTGATTTCACCGATT
This sequence comes from Pseudomonas sp. GW821-FHT09C09, assembly GCF_059418105.1. Lineage (NCBI taxonomy): Bacteria > Pseudomonadati > Pseudomonadota > Gammaproteobacteria > Pseudomonadales > Pseudomonadaceae > Pseudomonas > Pseudomonas sp. GW821-FHT09C09. The sequence continues at coordinate 185,791 of NZ_JBWKPF010000003.1, read as the reverse complement.
CTCTAGCTCAAGGGTTGTAGATGTCGTCACGGGTCCACGGCAGTTCGTGGCTGCCATCGGCGTGGGCCTTCACCGCGAGAATCTGGTGCAGATTGATCCAGCCCCGGGCAAACGCGTAGGCGCAACCGGCCAGGTACAGACGCCAGATACGCAGGGCCTGATCCGGCACCAGTTTGCCGGCCGCTTCGAGGTTGTCCTCCAACCGTTCGCTCCAGTGGTCCAGCGTGCGCGCATAGTGCAGACGCAGGCTCTCGACATCGACGATCTCCAGACCGGCCTCGCTGATCTCGGCCGAGATCATCGCCAGGTGCGGCAGCTCGCCGTTCGGGAACACGTATTTTTCGATGAAGTCGCCGGCACCGCGTCCCACCGGACGGCCATCGGTGTGCTTGGCGGTGATGCCGTGGTTCATCACCAGACCGCCCTCTTTCACCGCGCCGAACAGGGTCTTGCAGTACTCGGCCAGGTTGGCGTGGCCAACGTGCTCGAACATCCCGACACTCACCACTTTGTCGAACCGACCGTCCTGCGGCAGATCACGGTAGTCGAGCAGTTGCAGTTCGACCTGGTCTTCCAGGCCTTCGGCCTTGACCCGCTCACGAGCCAGCGCCAGTTGTTCCTTGCTCAAGGTGATACCGAATACCTTTGCACCGAACTCACGGGCAGCGTAACGCGCCAGACCTCCCCAGCCGCAACCGACATCCAGCAGGTAATCGCCGGGCTGCAGACGCAGCTTGCGACACAGATGCCGGAACTTGGCCTGCTGGGCCTGCTCAAGGGTTTCGCTGCCGGTTTCGAAATAGGCGCAGGAATACGCCATGTCGCTGTCCAGCCACAGCTGGTAGAACGCGTTGGACAGGTCGTAGTGATAGGAAATGGCTTTGGCGTCGGTTTCCTTGTCGTGCACGGTTCGCACCGGCTGACTGTCTTCATCTTCATCGAGCAGCGCCGTGCTCAATTCGTCGCAAACCCGGATGACCTCGCTGATCGAGCCCTCGAGTTCGAGTTTGCCCTCGACGAACGCCGCCCCCAGCGCGTCGAGACTTGGATGGGTCAACTGGGACACCATCAACGGGTCCTTGACCACGATGGTGACGCTGGGCGTCGGGCCCAGATTGAATTCATGGCCGTCCCAAAGTCGCAGGCGAAGCGGAAGCTGCAGATTCTGTAAGGCCGGTGGAAGTTGCGCGAGCATGGAATATCCCCCTGGTTTCAGACGTCTGATCTGAGGGTAGACCATCCTTGAAAATTAGCAGGCTATCGATTCGATAGTCGCCACCTATCAGCCATATCGGCCGTAATGGCACCGATCTCCCTGCTTCAGTGCGCCTTCTCTGAAGACTTCAAGTCCGGCGCACAGTTCGAAAAATGATCAGTTCTGCTCGTTCAGCTTCAGCAACGGCTCCTGGAATCGCAACAAGCGACCGGCATTGCCCAACACCAACAATGTGCTGAGGTTGTGCAGGAGCGCAGCAATCATCGCCCCGGCCGCGCCAAGCCAGCCGAATGCGGCGAACACCACGATGGCCAGCGTCCAGCCCAGACCGATGATCACGTTCACTTGCAGCGTGCGCCGGCACTGACGGCTGAGGCGCACACAGGTGCCGAGGCGGCGCAGGTCGCTGCCGATCAGCACGATATCGGCGGACGCCAGCGCAATGTCCGCTCCGCCCGCCCCCATCGCAACCCCAACCACACCCGCCTTGAGTGCCAGCGAATCGTTGATGCCGTCGCCGACCACCATCGGCCGGAAACCGTTGTCGATTTCCTTCAACACTCGATTGAGTTTGTCTTCGGGCAACGCCTGGGCTTCGACTTCCTGCAGACCGACATCCCGCGCGAGTGTTTGCGCCACACTCTGACGGTCGCCGGTCAGCAACAGTTGCCGACCAAGGCCCAACTCGCGCAGTTCGCTCAACGCGAATTTCGCTTCCGGTTTGACGCTGTCGGCCAGCAACAGCCAGGCGAGGAATTCACCGTTCAAGGCCAGGCCGGCAATCGGGCCGTCGTGTTCGGGAATCGTTGTGGTCGGGATCCCCAGCTGCGCAAACAGCTCCGGGCGACCCAGCGCGGCTTCGCCCTGCTCGGTTCTGGCCACCACACCCAGCCCCTGGCGTTCGTGAATGTCGGTCAGCACCAGCACGTTGTCCGCGTGAACCAGTCCGGCCAGTGCACGACTGACCGGGTGACTGCTGGCAGCACCGAGACTGGCAGCCAGCGCCATCACTGAATCGTGATCCGCCTGCGCGCTGTTGATCGACTGCAAACGCAATGTGCCGTAAGTGAGGGTCCCGGTCTTGTCCACCACCAGGGACGTGAGATCAGCCAACTCTTCAAGGAACGCCGAACTGCGGATCAGAATCCCGTGCCGCGCCGCAACCGCCACACCGGCAATCGCCGTGGCCGGTGCCGACAGCACCAGCGCACAAGGACAGGCAGCAACCAGCACCGCCAACATCGCCTGCGCATCGTTGGTGACAAACCAGGTTACCGCCGCGAGCAGCAACACCAGCACCATGTAGCTGCCGGCATAACGCTCCAGCAGCCGGGTGATCGGTGGTTTGGAACGCTCGGCGTTCTGCATCAGAGCGATGACCTTGCCCAGGGTCGATTCATCGCCGGTGCGAGTCACCTCGATACGCAGCAGGCCATCGAGGTTGATCGCCCCGCCGAACACGGTCATTCCGACGCCCGCCTCAACCGGTACCGACTCACCGGTGATCGACGCCGTGTCGAGACTGGCCTGGCCAGACAACACGCAACCATCCGCCGGCACCCGATCGCCGGCGCGGACTTCAACAGTGTCACCAGCCTTGAGCGTGCCGTTATCGACTTCGATGACTGTGCCGTCCGCCTGGATTTTCCGCGCATGGCTGCGAGTGAGCTGGCCCAGCGCGTGAATCGCTTCCTGCGAGCCGATCACGCTGCGTTCCTCCAGCACATGGCCGAAGATCATGATGATCGGCAACAGTGCGGCGGTCAGCAGATCGCCAGTGGCCCAGGCGCCGAGCATCGCCAATGCGATCAACTGGTCGGTAATGCCGTGCAGGCTCGGATAACGCAGGCTGAACCACGCCGAACGCATCACCGGCACCGCGACCAATAAAGAAGCAAAACCGAGCAGCAACTGACTGACCCCGGTTTGTTCCGGCATCAACCAGCGCCAGATCAGACCGAGCCCGAGCAGGCCGAGGGCGAGCATCGCCAGGGTCAATTGGCGCGCAGCGCGACGTTGCTCGGCCGAGGACAACAGGCTCGGTGCGGCAGTAGTGGCAGTCATTTACTGGCTCCCTGAATGATCAGGCGGGAATCGTCTTTCGGATCGACCGTGGTGACCGATCCGGCCTGGCCGAGAATCTTCGGTATCCGTTCGCGGTAGAGGCGCAGCAGCATTTGCGGGTCGGTGCCCTGCTGTCGGGCCTGAGCCAGACTCAGAACGGTGGCGGTATCGGCGGAGGCTTTCGCCAGGCGCTCACCGGCTTGGGCGTGGGCCACCTGCAACGTACGGTCGGCCAGTTCGTTGGCAGTCTGGGTGATTTTTTCAGCGTCGGTGCGGGCATTGGCCACGGTTTTGTCAGCCTGTTGGCTGGCCGTCAGTACAGCGTTGAACGCACCGACGGCCGGCTCTGGCAGACTCGATTGCACATCGACCCGCGCCACTTCGATACCGACGCCCTGCCCGTTCGCCTTCAATTCAGCCAAGCGACGATTGATGCCTTGCACCAGATCACCGCGCAAGCGTTCGCGTCGTTCAGCGGCTTGATTGTCGGCGCCGATCAGTTCCGGTCGCGCCACCAGAATGGTGTCCAGATCCCGCGCCGCTGTCAGGGCCACCGCACTGCGGGTCACCAGCCGATCCAGTGCCGGCAACACATGATCGCCTTGCAGCACAAAGTCATAAGGATCGGTGACCTTGTAGAACACCCGCACATCCAGCTGCACCACGCCGGCATCACCGGTGAGCAAATAGCCGGAACCGGCCAGTGCATCGCTGATTGGCGTGGCGAATGTCGCGACGCGATCTGCCTGTATTGCAGCGGGATTGCGCAGCAGGTTTTCCACGCGACGTTCAATGACCCGGTCTGCCGCCGGCAGCAGAACGACCTGTTCGAACGGCTGCGGCCAGGCCAACAACAACCCGGCATTCTGGATGCGATCCAGTGCGCCGAAATGCATGACCACCGCGCGATTCTGCGGATCGATCTGCCGCACATTGGAAAACGCCCAGGCCAGCGCCGCCAACACCGTCACCGCGTACAGGGCGAAAAATGCCAGACGCCCCGCCTGAATCCACGGACTGTTCAATGAATTTGTTCCACGTGGAACTTCACTCATGGCTGCGTTCCGCTCTTGCTGTCCATATTCGGCGGACCGTCCACCAGCACACGGAATGGTGCAGCGTCGGTGCGCAGGATCAACTTGGTGTCCGGCGTCACGATGGTGCCGAGGGTGTCCAGTGAGCGCAGCAGGTTATACAGCTGTGGCGATCCGGCATAAGCGCGGCCATAAATCTGCGCGGCTTCGACTCGCGACTGCGCTTCGATTTCCGCCGCTTTCACCGTCGCGTCAGCCTGCACAATTCGCGCATCACGCTCGGCGCCAGAACGAATCTGCGCCGCTTCACGCTTGCCGATGGCAGTGCGTTCGGTGGCGATGGTTTCACGCTCGGCGCGCATCCGGTCAACAGTTGCGGTGAGCGTCACCGACGGCAAGGTCAATCGCTCGATGCCCACTTGCACCACGCGCACACCGTAAGTGGCGAGCAATTGCTGATCGATCTGCTGACGCAACTGCGCTTCGAAATCGGCGATGTGCACCTGACTGGCATCGGTGTTCACCAGATTGGCCAGATCGAAACTGCTGGCGGTGGTCTCCAGTGCCGAGCCGACAAAGGTGCGAATCTGCCGCGCCGCTTCGTCCGGTTGGTTCTGCACCGCACGCATGAAACGCTGGACGTTGTCCGCGTCACCCTGCACCTGCCACGCGACATACGCCTGCACGATAATGCGCAAACCGTCGCGGGTGCCGACGTCCTGCAAACCACTCGATGAGGTGCGTAGGCGCAGATCCACCGGGATCGCCGCTTCGAACGGCGCCGGCCAGCGCCAGCTCAGTCCCGGATCCAGCAACACCCGGGACGGATTGCCGAAACGAGTGATGACCGTGGCTTCGCCGGAGCGCACCTGCACCAGACTTGCCGCGGCGATGGCAAACGCCACCAGCAACACGGCCCAGCCCATGCGGCGCCAAGGGAAAGGCCCCGCCTCTTCCGGCGCGCCATGATGATGGTGATGATGCCCGTGATGGTGGTGGCCGCCATGAGCATGGTCGTGACCGCTGTGGTCATGGTGATCGTGAGTATGCGACTGGCTCAATGGGTGGCTCCTGGTTGAACGGTGGTGCGCGCCGGCGACGGGTCAGCCGGCAGCGTGAACGTACGCAGGTCGATAGTCGGCGCGCTGTTGCTGCCGCCCAGACGATGGTCGAGCACCAACAGCTTGGCTTTACCCAGTCCCTGACTGAGCTGACTGAGGTATTGCTCCAGCACAAAGGCCTGGCCGGCGCTGGCGTAGGCTTTTTGCTCGGCGCTGAATTTCAGATCCGCCGCGCGGGCGGTCGAACTGGTTTCGTGGGCATTGGCGGTGGCTTGGTCGCGAGCGAGGCTGGCCTGCAACTGCGCCTGATTGCTCGCTTCAGCCGCCGCACCGCGTTCGCGAGAGATCAATGCCTGGGCGCCAATCTGCGCTGCCTGCACGCTGTGATAAGCATTGGCGGCACCGGCCGGGGGGTGAATCGCCTCCACCACAGTGGCGAGAATCTCTACACCGCTATCGAGTTTCTGCAGATCGCTTTGCACGGCTCGGCCGATCTCGTCAGCCAGCCCTACCCTGTCCTGCCCCAGCAAACCGTCGAGGGTGCGTGAGGCAAAATCGTGTACCAGAATCCGGCTCGCGGTGCTGCGGATCAGCGTCGGCACATCCGCGCTGTTGTAAGTCGCAGCCAACGCAGCCTGATCGCTGAGGCCGATGCGGTAGACGAAACGCACGTCCATGTTGACGATCTGGAAGCTCTGTTGCTCGCCACGGCTGCTGGCGATGACCTGGGATTTGTCGTTGACGTGGCTGGCATCCCACAGACGGTTGGCGGTAATCGGGGCCGGACCTTCTGCCGGATCCAGCTGAACCGGCGCCGGGTTCTCGCCGACGCTGGTCGCCAGTTCGTGCACCACGCCGTTCTCCACACTCAACACCCGGCCCAATGGCCATGGCAGACCGGCATGTAAACCGGGGCCGAACACCTGCACCGGTTTGCCGAAACGCTCGTAGATGCCACGGCTTTGCAGCGGGATTTCATGAATGCCGGTGAGCACCCAGCCAACTGCCGCCACCAGCACCAACACCGGCAGGAACGCACGGCGCATGTAGCTGAAGGCCCAGATCTGCCGCAGGTCGATACCGAAGCGGTTGTGCAATTCGTGCTGCAACGCGAGCAGCGGTTGTGGTGGCCAACGCAGCAGATCGGCGACGAAACTGCGGGCCAGTAGCACCGGTTCAAGTTGTTCGCGGCGCGGGCTGAACAACGACAGCACCGCACGCAGCAGCAACTCCGCCGCGACCAACCCCGGCAGGATGCCGATCAGCACCGCCAGTCGCACGGGCCAGACCGAATTCTCGCTGGCGAACAACAAGCACAACGCGCCCAGCACCAGGCTGATGATGGTCGCGCGCGTCAGTTGCGCCAGCGCACCGGCCTCGGGCCATTGCGCCGGGTTTTCCTGAGCCAGTTGCCGCTCCAGCACCAGCAGACCGAACGCCAGTAGCAGCGCAATCGCCGCGCAGACAGAAGCGGACAACCCCACGGCAGTCGGTTGCAGCGTGAGATTCCACACCTGCTCGATGCCAAGCAACGCCAGCAGCGCCAGACCGCCCAGCCATAATGTCGCTGCACCGATCTGCCCCAGTACATGCAGGCTGCGGCGGCTCAGCCGATCCAGCAGTCGCTCGTACCAGCCGTCCGGTCCGGGCGCTTCTTCCTCGACGGTAACCGGCACCACCGGGCTGATTACCCGCGCTCGCCAATCGGTCACCCACCACGCCGATTGCAACCCGGCGACCAACACCAGCAACGCTGCACTCAGATTGACCAACAGCGCCGGCCACAACGATTGCGACGCGAACAGGCCAACAAAAAACGCCAGCACCACACCGGCCACGGCCAACCCACCGAGACCGATGGCCAACCGGCGCAATCGGCGACCCTGGGCCGCCGCCTGCTGAAAGCGCGGCAAACCGGTCACTTGCGTGCCATCAACGTCCAGATCGACTTGCATATCCCCCCAAAACCCTTGGCTCTCTGCTTAACTCGTTACGATATAACGAAAGCAGTGAAATATTTGTACTCATTTGCGCCATTCAAAGTCGCTCAACCTGTCGCGTTCCTGAAGCCTTGACCGAAATGTCCGGAAACGCACATATTACGTACGTAATTTTTAGCGATCCGCATTCTTCAGCCAGGAGTAAGCGCATGAGCAACTATGACGTAGTGATTCTGGGCGGTGGGCCCGGCGGTTATAACGCAGCGATCCGCGCCGGCCAGTTGGGCCTCAAGGCCGCGTGCGTGGAAGGCCGCGCCACGCTGGGCGGCACCTGCCTCAACGTCGGTTGCATGCCGTCCAAGGCGTTGTTGCACGCGTCCGAACTGTACGATGCGGCAATGGGCGCGGAGTTTGCCAACCTCGGCATCGAGGTCAAACCGACGCTCAACCTCGCGCAAATGATGAAGCAGAAGGACGAAAGCGTCGCCGGCCTGACCAAAGGCATCGAATTTCTGTTCCGCAAGAACAAGGTCGACTGGATCAAGGGCTGGGGCCATATTGACGGTCCCGGAAAAGTCAGCGTGACCGGCTATCAGGGTAGCCGCATCGAACTCACCGCCACCGACATCATCATCGCCACCGGCTCCGAGCCCACTCCCCTGCCCGGCGTGGCGATCGACAACCAGCGCATTCTCGACTCCACCGGCGCGTTGTCCTTGAGCGAAGTGCCCAAGCATCTGGTGGTGATCGGTGCCGGCGTGATCGGCCTCGAACTCGGCTCGGTCTGGCGCCGGCTCGGCGCGCAGGTGACGGTGGTGGAATACCTCGACCGCATCTGCCCGGGCGTGGACGGCGAGGCCGGCAAGACCCTGCAGCGCTCGCTGACCAAACAGGGCATCAGCTTCAAACTGAGTTCAAAAGTCACCAGCGCCACGTCCTCGGCCAACGGCGTGCAACTGAGCATCGAACCGGCAGCCGGCGGCACCGCCGAACTGCTGGAAGCCGATTACGTGCTGGTCGCCATCGGTCGTCGCCCCTACACCCAAGGTCTGGGGCTGGAAAACGTCGGCCTCAGCACCGACAAACGCGGCATGCTTGCCAACAAACACCATCGCACCGAAGCACCGGGCGTCTGGGTGATCGGCGATGTCACGTCCGGACCGATGCTTGCGCACAAGGCTGAAGACGAAGCGATGGCCTGCATCGAGCAGATCGTGGGCAAGGCGGGCGAGGTCAACTACGACCTGATCCCGAACGTGATCTACACCCGACCGGAGCTGTCCAGCGTCGGCAAGACCGAAGAGCAGCTCAAGGCCGAAGGCCGGGCCTACAAGGTCGGCAAATTCCCGTTCACCGCCAACAGCCGGGCGAAGATCAATCACGAAACCGAAGGCTTTGCCAAAGTCCTCGCCGACGCGCACACCGACGAAGTCCTCGGCGTGCACCTGGTCGGCCCGAGCGTCAGTGAAATGATCGGTGAGTATTGCGTGGCCATGGAATTCAGCGCATCGGCCGAAGATATCGCCCTGACCTGCCACCCTCACCCGACCCGTTCCGAGGCCCTGCGTCAGGCCGCCATGAATGTCGAGGGCATGGCAACGCAAATGTAAGCACTTCGCGGATACTTCCCGCGTAATGCGGGAAGTATCAGGACGGTAGGTGCCCCAGGGGCAGCGCTCCTGGGGTCTTCACTGTGTGAATCGCGAAATTGCTGCGAATGTCGCTCACCCCCGGCAGTTTCAGCAGACAACCGGTTAAAAAACGGTCGTAGGCGCGCAGATCCGGCACCACCACTTGCAGCAGAAAGTCCGATTCCCCGGAGACCAGAAACGCCGAAACCACCTCCGGCAACGCTGTCACTGCGCGATGAAACGCCTCGGCCTGTTCATCGTTGTGCCGTTCCACCTTGACCCCGACGAACACCGTCAGCCCCAGCCCCACTTCATCGCGATCCAGATTCGCCTGATACCCGCGAATTACCCCGGCCTCCTCCAGCATGCGCACCCGACGCAGGCACGGCGACGCGGACAAACCGATTTCGTCCGCCAGTTGCACGTTGCTCAGGCGCCCGTCCCGTTGCAGCGCGGCGAGAATCTTGCGATCAAAAGCGTCGAGTTTCATGGTTGGCAGATCCTGATGGTGTAATCGCAAAAAGAAAGCAGGTTATGCCAATCTACGCGGTTATAGAAGCGAACTACGCAAGCACCTGCCCTGCCCCTCGGCCATAGACTGGTTGCACCGAATCGACAACGAAAGGGGTACGACATGGCGAGTCTCTGGCTGTTTTTCCTGGCTTTGGCGGTGGTCTATCTGCTGCCCGGCCCGGACATGATCCTGCTGCTGCAGACCGGTGCCCGCCAGGGTCGCGGCGCGGCACTTGCCACGGCAGTGGGTCTGGCGATTGCCCGAGGCTGTCATGTTGCGCTCGCGGCGTTGGGGCTGGCGGCGCTGTTCAAGGCTGCGCCGTGGACGTTCGATGCAGTGCGAATGGCCGGGGCAGCGTACTTGCTGTGGATCGGCATTCAATGCCTGCGCACCACGCTGCTGCCGGATCTGAACGCCGGCACCGTAACGGGCAGCCCTGGTCAGTGGCGCGCAGCGATTCGCCGTGGCCTGCTGACTAACCTGCTCAACCCGAAAGCCTTGTTGTTCTGCTCGGTGCTGCTGCCGCAGTTCATCGTGGCGGATGGCGCACCGGTGCTGACGCAGTTTGCGGCGCTCGGCGTGATGCTGGTGGCCGCAGGATTGCTGTTCGACAGCGCCTATGCCTTGCTCGGCACGGCGTTGGGCCGCTGGCTGAAACACAGCCCGACGGCCCAACGGGTACAGCAGTGGTTGTTCGGCAGCCTGTTAATCGGCTTTGCCGTGCGCCTGACGTTCGTGCAGCAGGCTTAGGCTTTGCGGGCCTTGCGCTGACGGCGGCTGATCAGCAACAACGCAACGGCCGTGAACGCGACAATCGCACCGATCACCGGCCACTTGTAAGGACGCAGTGTCGAGCGCACCGAATCGGTCACCTGGGTGACATAGCGCTTGTCGGCGTTTTCGAAGTCCGGATACGGGCACTGATGACCGAAATCCACGGCCCATGGAACGTAAGGCCCTTCATCGACATAGCGCTTGTACAACGCGCTTTGCTCTTCCAGGCTGCTGTTCCAGCCGGCGGCCGAACACAGCACGGCGGCAAACGCCTGGCTGGTATGCGGCAGGTTATCCGCCGCGCGACTGGCTAACGCCGTGGCGACGAAGCGGTAGTGATAGCGCTCATCCGGCTGCGCTTCGCTGGCTTTCTGCCGTTGTACTTCGGCTTCGCTCACCAGCGGCCCGACTTTCAGCTCAGCGGTTTCCAGGCTGTAGTTGCCGCCGAAGGTCGCGTAATCCGGGGCCATTTCGTAGCCCAGGATGTCCATGCCCCACTCGCGGGCCGTCCACGCGGCATTGAACAGCGCACTGGCACGCTTGGTCGGCCACCACGCCGAATCGGCTTTCATCCGTTGCTGGCCGTAGAGCCGGGCCTTGTGCTGCAGATCGGGATTGTCGAAATAGCCGACCGCTTCTTCGTAGTGCCCCTCACGCAACAAGCGGCGCCCCAGCAGATTGCGCAGGCTCGCAGCGACCGGCAGCGGCACGTAATTGTCGCGATCCTGCTGGCTCAGCGCGGGCGGCGCCGGAACCTTGGCATCGACATACTGTTTGAGCTCATCAAGCGTAAGGACCCGCTCGGCCACCGTCGCGGCGTCGAACCAGTAAATGCTCTGGCTGCGATACAACTGATCGAACGCTTGCAGATACTCGCCACGTTGCAGCGCCAGAATCGCGCTTTCACCTTCGACCCGGCATTTAGGCTGAAGGGATTCCAGATTCCAGTCGGCGGTACGCCGTTCGCCCCAGGACTCGTCCTGCGGGAAGGCTTGCGCGGCTTTGGCATAAGCCGCTGCAGCGGCGTTTTTATCGCCGTCGCGTACCGCCAGTTTCGCCCGCAGCCACCACGCCAGGCCGCTGTCGCCGGCGTGTTCGAGGAACGCCTTGGCGCTGGCGTAATCGCCCTGTTGATAATTCATGGCCGCCAGGCGATCCGCGTTATCGAGGCTGCCGCGGGTGCTCTCTTGCAGGGCCTTGATCAGTTTTTTCTGGTTCGGCGGCTCATCGCCGAACGACCAGCCGATCCGGCTGATCAGCGAGGCGGTGACCAATTGCTGCACCGCTTTGCCACGCAGCAACTTTTCCAGCCGATCTTCCGGTTCTTCGGCCAGATCGTTCATCAACAACTTCAACGAGGTGTAGCCGACGTTCGAACCGTGCAGGTTTTGCGTGGCATAGAGTTCGATGGCTTTGTCCCAACTGCCCGCCGTGCGCAGCGCTCGCGCCTCTTCTCCGAGGCTGGCCACGCCCAGCTCCAGCGGATCGCTGAAACCGTCAATGCTCAATTGCCGTGTCTGGCGGAAGGCTTCGATGGCGTTTTCCAGCGCCTCGAGCGCATCACCCGCTTCGCTGCTCATGGCGAAGAACGCCCGGCCCAGCGAATAAGCGGCCCAGGTGCTGCGCAACGCACGTTGATCGGCCGGCAGCGCCAGCAACTGGCGGAAGTACTCGACCGCCAGCTGATGATCGCCAGCGCCGAACGCCACGGCGCCCGCCACATACAGACGCAGTTCCGCCGGCAGGCTCGCGCCCTGTTCTTCGACCTGACGCGCATCGGTGAGGCTGCGCAGTTGTTTGACCAGCGCCTGCTGCTCCGCGCTCAGGCCAAGCTGCTCGGCCTTCTCGCGCAACTCAGCGGGCTCCTTCGGTTCGCCATAGATGTCGTCCGGGTTGTAGGTGACCGCCGTGACGTTCTTCAGCCCGGGAATGGCTTTGCCGAGGCGACTGATTTCGAACCTGAAGTTGCCCTCCGGCAGTTCCGCCAGCGATTGCCCGCGATCGTCGAGCAGACGCATCGGGAAATCCGGACCGCAGGCCAGCGCCGATCCCAGCGGCAGGCTGAGGCTCAGGCAAAGCAGATGGCGGGGCCAGTTACGGGTCAACATGCGAACCTCCTTGATCAATATTTGCGCAACGTGCCCAACCGATCGCACGCTGCCCGCCCGCCGGCAATCGGCCGTCGCGCAAGCGGGTGAAGGTAAGCAGATCCGCTGACTGTTGCAACGAATAACCGGCCAGCGCATCGGCGCCTTCGCAGCCACTGACTTTGACCTGCAAGCGCGCAGGCCAGGGGCTATCAAGGTTACCGGCGTTGCCGAGCGTGATGTCGTAGAGGCCGTCCTGCGCCTTGAAGCTCATGCCGAGTCTGCTGGACAGCGCATCGCCTCGGGCCACCGCACGCAAAGTGGTCAGGCTCCAGGCACGGCGGTCATTGGTCAGCGGCAGGCGGAACCAGATCAGCCCGGCCAGGTGCGCCGGTCTATCCTCGCGCAGCTCTGTGGCGAGTCGGCTCAGTTGCTGCGGGTCGGCCAGCAATTCACGGCGTTCCCCGCTTCGCTCCAGCGTCACCTCACTTTCCACCACCGGCGCACCACCACTGTCCGGCAACAGCGCCACACCGTAGGCCGGCAGGGCCAGGTAGAACGGTTTATCGCTGACCCTCCCCCAGCGCTTCGCCCAGTTGCGCGCCTGCTCAGGGTCGAACAGACCGCGTCGCGGATCGCTGACCGCATGTACCTGCAGCACGCTGCTGTCGACCGTCGCCAACAGCGCCGGCAATTGCGGGCTGTCGAGCCAGGCCGGCAGCGCAGTGATGCTCAAGGGAAGTGATTGCGGCAAAGCCGTACGCAGATGAGTCAGGAAGTCAGCGTAGGCCGGCAGTCGCGCGTTACCGGCATCGTGGTCGATCTCGACCCCGGACAGCGTGAGTCCCTGGCTCTGCCAGCCATCGATGACCTGGAGTATCTGCGCCGTAACCTGCTCCTGATCCAGCGCCTTGAGCTGGCCATCGAGGCGAATCACCGCAATCAGCGGCCGGCCATCGCTCTTCAGCAACGGCGGATCGATCCGTGCACGGCTCCAGCCTGCTTGTGGGAAAGCCTGCAACGCCAGTACCCGAAGGGTCGAGAAATCCGCGCGGCTGCCCTTGAGCGCCGCCTCATGAGCCGGCGTCCACTGGCGTTGCCAGACGTACAGTTGTTGATCGAGAGGTACTGCGTCCTGACGCTCGCAGGCAGAAAGCAACAGGGCTGCCGCAAGCATTGCTGACAGCCCGAAGAGAAACCGCATGACATGCAAATCCATGGCAACACAAGGCTGCAAGGTTACACAAAACCGGCGGGAGCGCGGCCGCTCCCGGAAAAATGCGCTCTATGACTTACGGGCGATGATGACCTGACTTTTCGCCATGACGCTGTCCAGCGCATGTTTGATTTGAGTGCCGCGCGGCGAATTGAGCACAGCCTCCCAGGTCTTGGTCCATTGATTGAGCAACGGATGATCGGGGCTGCTCAGATCCACCTTGGCTTCCCAGAACAGCAACATCCACAGTGACCGATAAAAGCCGTACTGGCTGTGACTGACGATCTCCAGGCCCGCCTCGCTGACCATGGCTTTGAACTGGTCTTCGCTGATGATGCGAATGTGGTTGGGCTTTTCGAAATACTCAGGCATGGCGATGCCTTTCTGTACATCCTCGGAGCTTGGATGCGGCACGCTCAGCAGATACAGGGCGCCCGGCTGGCCAATCCTCACCAGTTCGGCGAGGAACTGTGCCGGATCGTCGACATGCTCAAGCACCTCGGTGGATACCACGCGGGTCGCGGTGCCATCGGCGATCGGCAGCGGATTGCCGTCGGTGACATGGTATTCGACGCTGCGCGCCGAGGTTTCGCTGAGCCGCTGGCGGGCGGCTTCGATCTTCGCCGCGTCAATGTCGGCGACGATAATCCGCGCCCCACGCATCCCGCAGAACTGCATGTTGCCGCCGTCGCCACAACCGACGTCGACCAGTGTGTCCTCGGGGCCTACCGTGAAGCCTTTGTACAGCTCGCCGGTGTCATGGTTGAACCAGCCGCTGAGCATGGCATCGCGCAAGCCGAGCTGGAACGTGTCGACCTCCTCGACCACTGGCGCGATAGGCTGTGCAGGCGTCGTCGCCGTGAGTTTCTTCAAAAGGCTCAACATGGGGTGGCTCCAGAAAGAGGTTCGGCGGTGGACGAAGCGGTTTGCAGCGGTTTGCGGGCGATGATCACCTGACTCTTTGGCATCAGTTGATCGAGCAATTGCTTGATCGCCGGCCCGTCGGGCAGCGCCAGCAGGTCTTGCCAGGTGCGCGCCCAACTTTCCATCAACGGCGGATACGGCGCCTGGATGCGGTCACGCACCGCGCCTTCCAGATCGCGACCGGCCGCCCGTTCGCTGGCCCAGAAGAAGATCATGCCCATCACCCAGAAGAATCCGTTGACCTGACGATGCTCGATCACCAGCCCGGCGTCCTCCACCAGCGCGGCAAACCGCTCGGGGGTGAAAATCTGCACATGATTGGGCGACTGGTAGTAACTGGCGGGGGCGATGCCTTTTTGCAGATGCTCGCCCACCGGGGCCGGGACACTCAGCAGGTACTGAGCACCGGGACGACCCATGCGCACCAGTTCGGCCATGAACGGTTCGGGTTCGTCGATATGCTCGAGCACTTCCATGCACACCACTTTGCTGGCGCAACCATCGGCCAGAGGCAATGGCAGGCTGTTGCTGACCAGGCCCAGATTCGTCCGGGTCGATTGCGCCTCGACCTGCCGGGCGAGTTCACGGACCTTGTCGAGCTCGCTGTCGGTGAAGATCACCGACGCCCCCTGACGCACCGCGAACAGGGTCGCCACACCTTCACCGCAACCGACATCGAGCAAGGTATCGTCCGCACCGATGGCGAACCCTTTTAGCAACTCGCCGCTGTCAGCGCGAAACCAGCCATCGAGGATCGCGTCGAGCAAGCCGATATCCCGCGGTGAACCACGTTCGCTGACAGGCTCAGGGGCAGGCACTGGCGCGGGTTGCGCCGCCGGGCGCAGGCGTCTGATCAATGCGCGGATCATGAGCCGGAAGCCTCGACCGCCGCCATTGCGCGATGCTCGAACAGTTGCGCGAGAAAGTCCCGCAAACGCTGCTCGGCCACGGCCTGACTGCAAAACCCTTGCAGGCTCAGGACGGCTTGCGCCGACATCTGCGCGTAACGCTGTGGCTGGTGTTTCGCCACCTCGTAGCTGTTGCGATAGGCGACGCAGACGGACGCCCAGTTGGTCATGTAGCGCAGCGTGCGGAACGCTTTGCGCGGATCGTGAGGCCACGCGGTGAGTTCATCGGTGGACTCGACCAGGAACGCATTGTCTTCGCTCAGGTAATCGATCATCGCCGTGGTGCGCGGCGCCACCGCCGGTTTGCCGCAAGACATGAACTCCATCAGCGGCAGGCACTGGCCTTCGCCGTAGGACGTGTTCACCACATAACGAGTGGCCTGCACCAGGCGCTCGTAGTCCGCATCCGCGAGGTAGCCGTAGATCAACACAATGCGGCAGCGGTAGGAGCGGTTTTTGTACAGGTGATGAAGGATGTCGCTGAGGGCTTCTTCGGCATCGTGGTGGGTGAGCTTGAGGACCAGCGTCGCGTCTTCGACCTCACGGAACGTCACGCAGAATGCACTGAGCATGTCTTCCCAGTTCTTGCGCCCGTCACCGGGGTTGAACACCGAGGTGTACACCACGCCGTCCAGCAACAGCTCCTGCTCGCGAACCGGCGCCTCGAAGTCGATGCCTTTGCCACGGCGCAGATGCTTCGGGCCGAAGGCGTCGAGATCGAGCTGGCGACTGTCGGCCACCAGCCCCTTGATCTTCAGGCGCACCGGCCCCGTCGAAAGCTGCCCTTGCAACTGGGCGCCCCGGGCGGCAAAGCGGTCCCACACCGGCGCCGGCACCGCGACAATCGGGTAGTCGGCGCCCATGGCCTCGCGCACCGCGTTGACCGTGTAGCTGGAATGGGTGATTGCCGCCCCGCAGGCTCTCAGCACCGTGCGCCAGTCATTGCGTGGTTCGCCGTCGAAAGGCTCGTTGGGGATGCTACTGAACTCCCAGGCGAACACCGGCAATGTCGGGCAAGCCAGATGAATCGGCGTTCGATGGGGCGGCGAGAACGACAGGAACACACACGGTTCGCCACGGGCCAGGCATTCCAGGTACAGCGCGTCGACTTCACGGGCCGGGTCCATCACTTCCACCACCCGCCCGAGACGCTCGAGCACCGGGCGGTATTCCTTGAGCACGAAGTAATAGCTGTACTCGGAACGGCCAAGGTTCTGCGCGATGGTGTGCTGGTTGGTTTCCGAATGAATGATGATCAGCATGGGGCGTTGTCCGTCACGGGGGCGTCATCGGCAGCCGCCGGCACCAGGCCGAAGAAGTCCGCCAGGCGCTGCTGTACCGGGGCGAAAGAGCAGTAGTCATGCATTCGCTCGACAGCGGCGACCGACATTCGGCGATAGTCCTGCGGCTGCGCCTTGGCCATACGGTAACTGTTCTCGTAAGCACTCTTGAGCGAGCCCCAGTCCGGCCGGTGACGCAGGGTGCGATAGATGATGCGGGTGTCCTGGGGCCAGATCGTCAGCTCTTCGCTGGACTTGACGACAAAGGCCACCGCGTCGTCGATGTAGTCCTCCATCGCCGTGTGATCCGGAGCAATCACCGGTTTGCCGCTGGACATGAACTCCATCAGCGGCAGGCACAGGCCTTCGCAACGTGACGCGTTGACGTAAAAACTGGCGGCCTGGTAGAGCCGCGCATATTGCGGATCGTCCAGATAGCCATGCATCACCAGCACCCGGCAGGCGAACGGTGTCAGTTGCGCGAGCAGGGTCATAAGTTCGCTGTAGTAGGACGCCAGATCGTTCTGGGTGATCTTCAACACCAGCGTCGCGTCAGACGTTTCTCGAAATGCCCAGCAGAACGCCGTGATCAGTTGATGCCAGTTCTTGCGGCCATCCTTGGGGTTGAACACAGTGACGTAGATCACGCCATCGACGGTGGTTTCCACCACTGTCGAAGTGTCCGGCAGTTCCAGCGGCGGTTCGTCCACCGCCACTTCATGGGGACCGGCAATGTTCGGCAGGTGCCGTTCGAGCCAGGCATGGACCTTGTCCGAAAACAGATCGCGAAAGCCTTCCCAGTAGCCGTGGTGCAGGTATTTCACGCGGGCCATGGGCTCGGGTTGATCGCTCGGATTCAACGCCCACAGACGCAGGTAATGGCGGGCGATGACCAGTCGGCGCTTGAGTGTCAGGGGTGGCGGGCGCCGTGCCTCGATATCGGCCAGTTGTTCGGCGGTCAGCGGTTTGGGCAGCAAGTCATCGGCACAGAGTCCCAGCATACGGCTGTCGAAAATGCAGCCCTTGATCGCCAGCGTGGTTCCGGGGTTGATCGGCGTGCTGACCTGTTGCTCACGAATGGCCGCGAAGTTTTCCCACAGCGGCGTCGGCAATACCAGGACCGGAAAGTCTTCGCCCATGGCCCGGCGGATCGCCCGGGCGGTGTGGCTCGACAACGTGATGACCCGTCCTTGCCGTGCGAGCATCTGTGTCCAGTCCTGACGCGGATCACCGTCCCACGACTCATCGGGGATGGAGTCGAACTCCCAGGCAATCACGCAGATCGTCGGGCATTCCAGATCGGTCGGGGTATTCTGCGGCGGGGTAAAGGACAGGAACACACTGCTTTCGCCGGCAGCGAGCAGCTGTCGATACAGTGGATCGACCTCGGCGCGAGTGGACACCACATGCACCCGGCCCAGACTTTCGAGCACCGGGCGATAGGCCTTGAGCACGAAGTAATAGCTGTATTCGGGACGCCCGAGACTCTGGCTGATGGAGCGGTCGTTGACGTCCGAGTAGAGAATGAAATTCATGGCATCCCACGGTGCGGCCACCATCCCGGCAGCCTCACGCTATGACGGCCAGGCATCGGATCGGGTCGGCATGGCCGACAATCATCCTGTGTCCCGAAGCACGTCGTCGTTCTTGTTTTAGTGGTCAGTTTCACCGTGCCGCGCTACCACTCCGGCAACGCTCGGCAAACCGCGACGAGGGGCATTCTAAACACATCCGTTCGGGATTCGTGAACCGCCCGGCGAGAAAAATCGGGCTACGCTGACGAGAACTGACCGGTCACGGTTTGGTCGGTTGAAATTGCCGCGCAATTGGCACAGATTGGCAGCCAAACAACTACAACAACGACTTCACCCGTCTTCCGACCGAAACTTACACACGGTCTGACAGACATTCCCCATTCAAGCCTGTGGGAAAAGGTGAGAGTTAAAGACCAAGGGGTCGCTGTTTGAAAAGAAGTCTGTTCATCACGGGTCTCAGCGGATTCGTGGGACAACATATCCAGTCGCGCCTGATGCTCGATGACTCGGCGTGGGAACTGCTGCCTGCCGCTTCACCTTATGACCTGACGGATCCGCAAAGCCTTGTCGACCTGTGGCCGCAATTGCCTGACGCCGTCATTCACCTGGCCGGCCAGACCTTCGTCCCCGAGGCGTTCCGCGATCCGGCCCGCACCTTCGACATCAATCTGCTCGGCACCCTGAATCTGTTGCAGGCGCTCAAGGCCAGAGGCTTCAAGGGCCCGTTCCTGTACGTCAGTTCCGGCGACGTGTACGGTCAGGTCGACGAATCCGCACTGCCGATCACCGAGCAACAGCCGCCCTGCCCGCGCAATCCCTACGCCGTGAGCAAACTGTCCGCCGAATTCCTCAGCCTGCAATGGGGCCTGAGCGAAAGCTGGCCAGTGCTGGTGGCGCGTCCGTTCAACCACATCGGTACCGGGCAGAAAGACAGCTTTGTGATCGCCAGCGCCGCACGGCAGATCAACCGCATCAAGCAAGGGCTGCAAGCGCCGCAGCTGGAAGTCGGCGACATCGATGTCACCCGGGACTTCCTCGACGTCGACGACGTGGTTTCGGCCTATTTCGCGCTGCTGGAAAAAGGCACGCCGGGACAGGTGTACAACATTTGCTCGGGCCATGAGCAAAGCATTCGCAGCCTCATCGAGCAGATGGGCGACCTGGCCGAGGTCGAGCTGCAACTGGTTCAGGATCCGGCGCGCATGCGCCGCGCGGATCAGCGTCGCGTCTGCGGCAGCCATCAACGGCTCGCCCGGACCACAGGATGGACGCCGCAAATCTCTATACAACAATCCCTGCGGGCGATCCTGTCCGACTGGGAGAAGCGAGTACGACAAGAATGACAAAAAGTGCATTGATCACAGGGATCACCGGCCAGGACGGCGCCTATCTGGCCAGACTGTTGCTCGACAAGGGCTACAAGGTTCACGGCCTGGTGGCGCGACGCAGCAGCGACTCGCGCTGGCGCCTGCGGGAAATGGGCGTTGAAGGCGACATCGTGTACCTGGACGGCGACATGGCCGACGCCTGCTCGGTGCAGCGCGCAGTCATCAAGTCGGCGCCGGACGAGGTGTATAACCTCGCCGCACAAAGCTTCGTCGCCGCGTCCTGGGATCAACCGGTGACCACCGGCATCGTCGATGGCCTGGGCGTGACTCACCTGCTTGAAGCCATCCGCCAGTTCAGCCCGCACACGCGCTTCTATCAGGCGTCCACCAGCGAAATGTTCGGTCTGATCCAGGCCGAGCAACAGGACGAGAACACCCCGTTCTACCCGCGCAGCCCTTACGGCGTGGCCAAACTCTATGGCCACTGGATCACCGTCAACTACCGCGAAAGCTTCAACCTGCACGCCAGCAGCGGCATCCTGTTCAACCATGAATCGCCACTGCGCGGCATCGAATTCGTGACCCGCAAGGTCACCGACGCCGCCGCCCGAATCAAGCAGGGCAAACAGCAGGAACTGGCCCTGGGCAACATCGACGCCAAGCGCGACTGGGGCTTTGCCGGCGATTACGTCGAAGCCATGTGGCTGATGCTGCAACAAGACAAGCCTGACGACTTCGTGGTCGCCACCGGCGTCACCACCACCGTGCGCGAGATGTGCCGCATCGCCTTCGATCACGTGGGTCTCAACTACCGCGACTACGTGAAGATCGACCCGGCATTCTTCCGCCCGGCCGAGGTCGAAGTGCTGCTCGGCAACCCGGCCAAGGCCCAGCGCGTACTCGGCTGGAAACCGAAGACCGACCTCGACACCCTGATCCGCATGATGATGGATGCGGACATGAAACGCGTCGCCAAGGAGTAGGCCATGCTGATCCCCGTGATTCTGTCCGGCGGTGCCGGTACGCGTTTGTGGCCGGTATCCCGCGAGGGCCATCCGAAGCCGTTCATGACCCTGCCCGACGGCCAGTCACTGCTGGGCAAGACCTATCGGCGCGCCGCCGGCCTGCTGGACGGCTGGGGCGACATCGTCACGGTGACCAACCGCGAGTACTACTTCCAGAGCAAGGATCACTATCAGGCCGCGCGACTGTCGCGGCATCGCGGGCACTTCCTGCTCGAGCCCACCGGGCGCAACACCGCGCCGGCCATCGCGGCAGCGGCCCTGTCGCTGCAAGCCCTGCACGGTGATGCAGCCATCATGGTGGTGATGCCCGCCGACCATTTGATCGTCGACGAAGACGCACTCAAGCGTGCGGTCGAACACGCGGTCAACCTGGCGAAGGATGGTTATCTGGTGACCTTCGGCGTGGTGCCGACCGCCCCGGAAACCGGCTTCGGCTACATCGAGACCGGCGCCCCGCTGGATGCAAAAGGCGCAGCCAAGGTGCAGCGCTTCGTGGAAAAACCCGACCTGCAAACCGCCACTCACTACCTGGAAAGCGGCAATTTCCTGTGGAATTCGGGGATGTTCTGTTTCTCCATTGCGACCCTGATCGCCGAATTGCAACTGCACGCCCCCGAGCTGCTGGAACAAACCCGCGCCTGCATGGCGGCGAGTGAGCCGCTGGAAACCACCGGTTACCTGCAACAGGAACTCTCTGCGGCGTTGTTCGCCGAAATCACCGACATTTCCATTGATTACGCACTGATGGAGCGCTCGGAAAAGGTCGCAGTCGTGCCTGCCGGTTTCGACTGGAGCGACATCGGTTCGTGGGGTGCGGTCGCCGCGCTGGTGCCGGCCGACGCCGACAACAACCGCGCCAGCGGCGAAGCGATCTTCATCGACAGCCGCAACAACTTCGTCCAGAGCGAAGGCCGGTTGGTGGCCGCCGTAGGTGTGGAAGACCTGATCGTGATCGACACCGCCGACGCGGTTCTCGTCGCGCACGCCGACCGCGCCCAGGATGTGCGGCGGGTCGCCAAGCAGCTCAAGGACAAATCCCACGAAGCCTATCGCCTGCACCGCACGGTCAGCCGTCCGTGGGGCACCTACACCGTGCTCGAGGAAGGCCCGCGCTTCAAGATCAAGCGCATCGTGGTCAAGCCCGGCGGCAAGCTGTCGTTGCAGATGCACCATCACCGCAATGAACACTGGGTGGTGGTCGAAGGCATGGCCAAGGTCACCAACAACGGCAGCGGCACGACCCTGGTGGCGAAGAACGAATCGACGTTCATCGCCGCCGGCCACAAGCATCGTCTGGAAAACCCCGGCGTGATCGATCTGGTGATCATCGAAGTGCAAAGCGGCGAATACCTGGGAGAGGACGACATCGTCCGCTTCGAAGACCAATACGGCAGGACGGTGTGAATGCTGCTTTCCCTGTACCGCTCGCTGCACGACTACCGGGGTTTCATCCTCGGTAGCGTCAAGCGGGAGTTTCAAGCGCGGTACCGCAATTCGCTGTTCGGCGCGCTGTGGACGGTACTCAACCCGCTGTCGATGATCATCGTCTACACCGTGATCTTTTCTCACATCATGCGTGCCCGTCTGCCCGGCGTGGACGACGGCATGGCCTACAGCGTCTACCTGTGCGCCGGGTTGCTGACCTGGGGCCTGTTCTCGGAAATCACCCTGCGCAGCCAGAACATGTTTCTGGAGAACGCCAACCTGCTGAAGAAGATCAGCTTCCCGCGCCTCTGCCTGCCGGTGATCGTGCTGCTCAACGCCGGGATCAATTTCGCGATCATCATCGGCCTGTTTCTCGGTTTCCTGCTGATCACCGGGCGCTGGCCGGGCATGGCGCTGTTGGCACTGGCGCCGCTGCTGGCGCTGCAAGTGCTGTTCTGCGCCGGGCTGGGCATGATCCTCGGCGTGCTCAACGTGTTCTTTCGCGATGTCGGGCAATTGTTCGCCATCTGCCTGCAATTCTGGTTCTGGCTGACGCCGATCGTGTACCCGCTGAGCATCCTGCCCGAGTGGGTGCAGCGCCTGCTGCAACTCAATCCGCTGACCAACCTGATCGGCAGTTACCAGAACCTGTTTCTCTACGGTCAATGGCCGGTGTGGAGCTCGCTGCTGCCGGTCTTCGTGATCGGCCTGCTGTTGTGCGTGATCGGACTGCGCCTGTTCCGCCGGCGGGTCGGCGAAATGGTGGATGAACTCTGATGGGGCACATACGCGTCACAGGCCTGGGCAAGGCCTATAAGCAGTACCCCACCCGCTGGAGTCGCCTGGCCGAATGGCTGATCCCGTTTTCGAAAGAGCGTCATCGCCAGCACTGGGTGCTGCAGGATGTGAATTTCGAGATCGCTCCCGGTGAAGCGGTGGGCATCGTCGGGGTCAACGGCGCCGGCAAAAGCACCCTGCTGAAAATGATCACCGGCACCACCCAGCCAACCTGCGGCCAGATTCAGCTGCAAGGCCGGGTCGCGGCACTGCTGGAGCTGGGCATGGGCTTCCACCCGGACTTCACCGGCCGGCAGAACGCCGTGATGGCCGGGCAACTGCTGGGCATGCAGGTCGAAGAGATCGAAACCCTGATGCCGGACATCGAACGCTTCGCGGAAATCGGCGAGGCCATCGATCACCCGGTGCGCACCTATTCCAGCGGCATGCAGATGCGCCTGGCCTTCAGTGTCGCCACCGCGCGCCGCCCGGACATCCTGATCGTCGACGAAGCGCTGTCGGTGGGCGATTCGTATTTCCAGCACAAGAGCTTCGACCGCATCCGCAGCTTCCGCAAGGCCGGCACCACGCTGCTGATCGTGTCCCACGACCGCTCGGCGATCCAGTCGATCTGCGACTCGGCGATCCTGCTCGAAGGTGGCCACATGGCCATGCACGACAAGCCCGAAGCGGTCATGGATTACTACAACGCCCTGCTCGCCGAGCGCGAAGGCCAGACGGTGCGCCAGGAAACACTGCCCGGCGGCCAGGTACAGACCGTGTCCGGCACCGGCGAGGCCGGCATTCTCAGCGTGCGCCTGCTCGATGAGCACGAGCGCTCCATCGACGCCGCCGAAGTCGGCCAGGCGGTGGTGCTGGAGGTGCAGGTCGAAGTCCGTCAGGACATCGAACGGCTGGTGCTGGGCTTCATGATCAAGGATCGTCTCGGGCAGGCCATGTACGGGATCAACACCCATCGCCAGAACCAGGCCCTGGAAGACCTGCATGCAGGCGAGCGCATTACCTACCGCTTTGCTTTCGTGATGGGGTTGGGCAAGGGCAACTACTCTATAGCCCTGAGCCTCTCACGGCTGGACTCGCATCTGGACCGCAATTTCGAATGGCGCGACTACGGGCTGGTGTTCCATGTGATCAATAACCGTCAGGAAGATTTCGTCGGCTGCTCGTGGCTCGGAGCCAGAACATCGATCACCCGGCGCACTGAAGCCCTCGCGGAGCGTGCGCCATGACTCGCCTGCTGGTCGAATGCACCCACGTGTTCCGGCACCCGAAAGTCAATTCGGGGATTCAGCGGGTGGTACGCAATGTCATCAAACAATTGCCGCCGAGCGCGGAAGGTGTCGAGTGTGTGCCGGTGGTCCTGCTCAAGGGCAAGCTGTACCGCGTGACGCGCCTGGCGCCACTGGACTCGCCGCTGTTCAACGCCATCGTCACGTTCGGCGAGCGCCTGGAACGCCTGGCCCATCGTTTCTGGCAACTGCATCAGCGCCTCGACGGCCGTTGCCGGAGCATACTGACACGACGTGCTCTATATGTCGGCTATCGTCTGGCTTCGTTCGGTCTGTTCGGCATCCCGCTGCGGCTGGTCGAGCAGGTCAACCGCTATCAGTTGCCCCAGCGCTGCGAGCCTTTGCAACATCGGCCGGGCGATCAACTGGTGCTGCTCGATTCCTCCTGGCACTCGGACTTTTTCCTGCACGCCGAACGGCTCAAACGCGAAGGCGTGGGCATCGTCGCAGTGATCTACGACCTGATTCCCCTGACCCACCCGCAGTTTTACGACACGCGGCTGGTGCAGGTTTTCAGTGAATGGTTCGACTGGATCACCCGCACCGCCGACGGCTATCTGGCTATTTCCGCCACGGTACGTGATCAGGTACGTGAGGAGGTGCAGCACCGTCTCGGTTCGGCACAGGTCGAGAAACGCTGGTTCGACTACTTCCACCTCGGGTCGGAACTTGATCTGCAGACCATCAACGCCGCGGTCGAGCCGCGTCTGGAACGCTTGTTCGCAACGCCAGAGCCGGTGTTCCTGATGGTCAGCACCATCGAACCGCGCAAGAACCACGACTACCTGCTGGATGCGTTCGAGCGCGCCTGGGCGGCCGGTTCGAACGCACGCCTGTGCATCGCCGGACGCATCGGCTGGAAGTGCGACGCCCTGCTCGCCCGGGTGCGCAACCATGCCGAACTGAACCGGCGCCTGTTCATGTTCAACGACCTGAGCGACACCAGCCTGGAATACGCCTATGCCCATTCCAGCGCCTTGGTGTTCCCGTCCTTCGTCGAAGGCTTCGGTCTGCCGCTGGTGGAGGCCATGCAGCGCGGATTGCCGGCCATGGGCAGCGACATTGCGGTGTTCCGTGAGATCGGCGGTGAGTTCATGGCCTATTTCGATTTGCACGATCCGCAACAGCTCGCCGAGCTGGTCATGGCCTTCGAGCGCAGCGGCCAATTCCCTGCCGCCCGCGATGTGACCGACTGGCAATGGATTGGCTGGCGCGAAGCCAGTCAGCAACTGGCCGAACGCACCGCACGCCATGTGCTGCAAGCGCCTGCGACGCAAGCGAGGTCCCATGCGCATAGCCCTTAACGCAAGGATTCTCCAGGCGCCACGCACCGGGATCGGCCATTACGTCGCCGAACTGGTGAACGCCTTGCACGCCGAGACCGATATCGACGTGGCGCTGTTCCACGGCTGGGGCTGGAGTTCGCAACTGCCGGAAGCGGCAATGCCCGGTTACTCGCGCCTGACTCCGATGCTGCGCAAGATCCCCGGTGCCTATCAGGCACGCCGCTGGCTGGAGCAGAAACGCTTCGATCAGGGCCGCGCGTCCGACATCGACCTGTACCACGAACCGAGCCTGTGGCCACTGGCCTTCGACGGCCCGACCGTGATCACCCTGCACGACCTGACGCACCTGCATTTCCCGGACACCCAACCGCAGGCTCGGCTCAGGGAAATCGAGCGGCGACTGGCCGACGGCCTCCAGCAGGCGCGGGTTATTCTGACCGACTCGCAAGCCATCGCCGACGAAGCCCAACGCTGTTTCGGGCTGCCCGCCGAGCGTTTCGTGGTGGCGCCCCTGGGTGTCGCCGAGCGCTTTCATCCGCGCGAGCCGCAAGCCATCGACGCCGTACTCAAGGCCCATGCCGTGGAGGCTCGTGAATATTTCCTGTGTGTCGGCACGCTGGAGCCGCGCAAGAACCTGAACCTGGCCCTGCGCGCCCACGCGCTATTGCCGGAAACCGTGCGCCAGCGCTTCCCGCTGCTGATCGTCGGCATGGCCGGCTGGCAGCGCGAACAGTTCAGTGAGGAATTGCGTCAGGCCCTGGCCAGCGGTCATGTGTGCCTGCTCGGCTATTTGCCGGATGAACAGGTGGCGCAATTGCTGGCCGGCGCCCGGGCGCTGGTTTTTCCCTCGTTGTATGAAGGTTTTGGCCTGCCGGTGCTGGAAGCGATGGCCAGTGGCACGCCGGTGGTGGTCACTCGCTCATCGGCAATGCCGGAAGTGGCGGGGGCTGCCGGAAACTATATTGAAGCTGACGATGCGGACGGTTTGCGCGATGCGCTGAGCCGCCTGATCGACGATCAAGCGCATTGGCAGGCATGCCGGGAAGCCGGATTGCAGCAGGCACGGCTTTTTTCCTGGAAGCGTTGCGCGCAGGCCACGGCCGGCGCCTACCGCCAGGCTTTGGGAGGTTGAATGCGAGTTCTTCATTTTTTCAAGACGTACCTGCCTGACTCGGTCGGTGGCATCGAGCAAGTAATCTTCCAGCTCTGCGAAAGCGGCGCCCAGCACGGTATCGAAGGCCAGGTGCTGACCCTCAGCGCCAATCCCGAGCCGGCAGTGCTGCAACTGGGCCAGCACGAAGTGCATCGCGCCAGGCTCGACATTCAGTTCGCCTCCACCGGTTTTTCCTGGAGCGTGTTCAAGCAGTTTCGCGAACTGGCGGCCGAAGCCGACGTGATCAACTATCACTTCCCGTGGCCGTTCATGGACCTGGTGCATTTCGCCAGCGGCATGAACAAACCGAGTGTGGTGACCTACCACTCGGACATCATTCGCCAGAAGAACCTGCTCAAGCTCTACCGCCCGCTGATGAACCGCTTCCTCGCCAGCGCCGACCGGATTGTCGCGGCCTCGCCGAATTACCTGCACACCAGCGATGTGTTGCAGCAGTTCCAGGACAAGACCCGCGTCATCCCCTACGGTCTGAACAAGGCCGGTTATCCACAGCCCGACGTCGAGCGCATGAACCGCTGGCGCCAGCAGCTTGGGGATAAGTTTTTCCTGTTCGTCGGGGTGATGCGCTACTACAAGGGCCTGCACATCCTGCTCGAAGCCTTGAAAGACGTGGACTACCCGGTGGTGATCGTCGGCGCCGGCCCGCTGGAACAGGAACTGCACGCCCAGGCCGCGGCGCTGGGGCTGCGCAACATTCATTTCCTTGGGCGGGTGAGCGATGAAGACAAGGTCGCCCTGCTGCAACTGAGCTACGCCATCGTCTTCCCGTCGCACCTGCGCTCGGAAGCGTTTGGCATTTCGCTGCTGGAAGGTGCGATGTACGGCAAGCCGATGATCTCCAGCGAGATCGGCACCGGCACCAGCTACATCAATATCCACAACGAAACCGGGCTGGTGGTGCCGCCGAGTCATCCACAGGCGTTTCGTGAAGCGATGCGCACCCTGTGGGAAAACCCGACCCGCGCCGCCGAAATGGGCATCAAGGCTGAAGCCCGTTACCGGCAGTTATTCACAGCCGACGAAATGGGCCGCAAGTGGACCGAGCTGTATCAGGAACTGCTGGAGGAAAAGGCGCTGTCCTACGCCTGATCCTCTACAGGTCCAGCACCAGCGGCTGCGCACTTTGCGCCGGCACCGCGCAGCAGATCAGCACCTGCCCTTCCTCCGGCACTTCGGCCGGGGGCTGTGGATAATTCACCGCGCCGCTGATCAGCCGCGTCTTGCAGGTACCGCATGAACCTCCGCGACAGCTGAACTCGGGGCGCAGGCCACGGCTCTCGGCCAGTTCCAGCAGACTGCCGCCCTCGGGCTGCCACCGTGCTTCCTTGGCCGAACGTTCGAAGACAACCGGCACCGACGTGGTGGCGGCCGGCAATTGTTCGATCACGATGGCGTCCGGATCGGCCTGGCGCTTGAGGGTCGAGGGGCCAAAGGTTTCGGCGTGGATCTGGTCGTCGCGCACGTCCAGTTCACGCAGGCTGTCGTAAAGACCCTGGGTAAAAGCGCCGGGGCCGCAGAGCACAAAGTCGATCTGATCAAATTCGTCGATAAGGTTCCTCAACAAGGCACCGTCGATGCGCCCGTGGAGGTCGTAATCCTCGCCTTCCACCAGATCGGGCTCGGGCTGGCTGAGCAGGCGCAATACCCGCACCGCATCACCGGCATCCTCCAACAGGCGATCCAGCTCCGCGCGAAACGGCTGGTCGGCAAGGCTGCGGGAACTCTGGATCAGCCAGGTCGGACGAATCCGCCGGGTGCGCAGGCCCTGATACACCACCTCTCGCAGCATCGACAGCAACGGCGTGATCCCGACCCCGGCCGCCAGCAGCACCAAGGGCCGGCGCTCCAGCGGCGCGACGGTGAAATGCCCTTGGGGCGAGCGCGCCTCCAGTACATCACCGACGCGCACCTGATCGTGCAGGTGCGTCGATATCCGCCCTTCACGCTTCACGCTGACCCGGAAGAAGTCGTCCGACGGCGCACCCGACAGACTGTAAGTGCGGATGAACACCTCACCATCGAGATTGAAGCGCAACGGCAGATGCTGCCCGGCCTGGAACACCGGCAAACCGGCCCCGTCCACGGGTTCGAGGTAGAACGAACGAATGTGCCGGCTCTGCGCTTCAATCCGCGTCACCCGCAGCGGCCGCCAGCTGTCACCCAGAGCCTGGGCCTGCAAACGCGCGTCGGCCTGAGCCCAGGTTCCGGTCAACAGACTGGTCGGCGACATGCCGTCGAAGCGCCAGCGCAGGGCCAATGCACCTGGACGCCTCACCACTTTTTCCACCTCGAACGTCCACAACCGCTCGGCGCCCTGGAAGGCTGCGATTTGCGGTCCTTCAAGAATGACCTCGGTGCGGCCGCTGAGCTGCAGCACGTCGCCTGTGGAAAAGTCGATGAACAGCAAACCGGCCCGAGGATTGAGCAGCAGGTTGCCGAGGGTGTTGAAGTGCAGGTTGCCGGCAAAGTCCGGGATAGTCAGGCGATTGCCTTCCACCCGCACGAAACCGGCCTGGCCGCCACGGTGGGAAATATCCACCGAACGCTCGCCGTCGACATCGACGTAACTGGCGACGAAGAAGGTGTCGGCCGTTTCGATCAGCGCGACCGCCGCGTCATCAAGCCCATCGAAATGTTCGGCGCGCCGGGTCTGTGGATCCGTCAGCGGCACACGCTGGAACTGGCGCAACTGAATGTACTGCGGGCAATTGCCGAAGGACTGATCGACCGTCAAATCGAAACCGCTCGCGCCAAGATTGCCGATGCGGCCATTGAGGCGATTGCGCCGACGGGTGTGCAACTCGATGCCGAGCAGACCGATAGCCGCGCCGTCCTGCAACTGCGCCGGGTCATCGGTGGCGGGCAGGCTGTCGAAGTGCAATTGCGTCGGCTCGGGAGAGTGCGCGAAACCCGGCTCGCCCTCCAATATGCTGGCCCACGGACGGCCATCGGCATCCACCGCGCCGAACAGCATGAACGGCAATTGCTGATAGAACTGACGATGCTGATCCGGCATCCAGGTGCGAATCACCTTGCGACCGAATTCCTCCATGCGCTCGGCAACACCGACCTGCGCTTGCAGTTGCCGCTCGCCGGCGTGCCAGGGTGAACGTTCCATGACGACCTCTCCCCCACGCCAGCGGCGCAGTCTGGATGGTGAACCTCAAGCCGTGGCTTGCAGACCGGCAACGGTACGTGGCATCGCGACGAAACCGGGCAATGCTTCAATCCGCGCCAGCCAGGCGCGTACATTGGCGTAGTCGTCCAGCGACACATTGCCTTCCGGCGCATGGGCGATGTAGCTGTAGGCCGAGACGTCGGCGATGGTTGGTTCGCTGCCGACCAGGAAGGGAGTCTTGCCCAGTTCCAGGTCCATCACCTTCAGCAGGTTGTGCGCTCGGGTGATCGCTTCATCGGCATTGAGTTTTGCCCCGAACACCGTGACCAGCCGCGCTGCAGCCGGGCCAAAAGCAATCGGCCCGGCAGCCGCCGACAGCCAGCGCTGGACGCGCGCCGCACCGACCGGATCGCCTGGCAGCCAGCGACCGTTGCCGTACTTCTGCGCCAGATACACCAGAATCGCGTTGGAATCGGCCAGCACCACGCCGTTGTCATCAATGGCCGGCACTTGCCCGAAGCTGTTGATCGCCAGGTACTCGGGTTGTTTGTGCTCGCCCTTGGCCAGATCGACGAAGATCAGTTCGGTCGGCAATTGCAGCAGTGACAGCATCAGCTCGACCCGGTGGGCGTGGCCGGAACGCGGGAAGTTGTAGAGTTTGATCGCTTGCATGGTCGACTCCGCTGGACGTTTGCGTCGCCCGGAATGGGCAACAACCGTGGCAGCCATCTTCCACCTATCTTGAAAACAACAGAATCACCAGCAAACGCAATCCATTATTTCTCTTGATGAAATAATGCCGCGTTTTTCAGGGCCGGATGTTCGCGCAAGGCGTTCACGGCGTAGTCGACAAAACTGCGCATCCGGGTCGGTGCCTTGCGCCCGCCCTGATACACCACATGGATTGGCAGCGGCGGCAATTCGTACTCGGCGAGAACGATTTCCAGCTCCCCGGAAGCGATTTTGCTGGCGACCTGATAAGACAACACCCGGGTCAACCCGAGCCCCAGACAAGCAGCGGTGATTGCCGCCTGATTGCCGGTGACCACCAGTCGCGGCTCGGGGCGGACGACCAAGGGTTCACCGTCCTCCAGGAACGGCCAGTTGCGCAGTTGACCGATGGACGAGGTCGCCACCACCGGCGCGCCGGCCAGTGCCTGTGGATGGGTTGGCCGACCGTGAGCGGCAAAATACCCCGGCGAGCCGCAGATCACCCGGCGCACCTCGCCGACCCGGATCGCATGCTGATTGCTGTCCGGCAACTCACCGATGCGGATCGCCACATCCACGCCCTCCTCGACCATGCTCACCACGCGATCCAGCAGCAAGGCGTTGATGGAAACGTCCGGGTATTGCGTCAGATAACCCGCCATCACCGGTGTGACAAACAGCTCGCCGAACAATACCGGCGCGGTCACCGTCAATTGCCCACGGGGCTGGGTGTGGCTGCCGGCGGCGGAGTCTTCCGCTTCCTGCACCTCGGCAAGAATCCTCCGACAGTCCTCCAGGTAACGCTGGCCCGCCTCGCTCAGATGCACGCTGCGGGTGGTGCGAATCAGCAACTGCGTACCGA
Source organism: Pseudomonas sp. GW821-FHT09C09 (assembly GCF_059418105.1). Lineage (NCBI taxonomy): Bacteria > Pseudomonadati > Pseudomonadota > Gammaproteobacteria > Pseudomonadales > Pseudomonadaceae > Pseudomonas > Pseudomonas sp. GW821-FHT09C09. Next base: position 154,591 of record NZ_JBWKPF010000003.1, on the reverse strand, counting down.
TCCGCTGCTCCAGCGCCGCCACCGCCCGGGTGACGCTGGCCGCCGACAGACCCAAGCGCCGCGCGGCAGCGGAAAAGCCCTGTTCCTGCGCAACGGCCGCGAAAACCTGCATTTCCTGGAAGCGATCCATGGTGTCCCCGAAGTGGATGAAAAACCGCCTCGCATTATAGGCAGTACCCGATCCTCAACGGGCGAGGCGAACGACCGCCGATCCAGAATTGATATTTTTATTTTCAGTTACCTTGATGAATGATTTATTTCATGTCATTTATAGCCTCGCCGATCACAGGAACGATCCAGCGCGCCACCCGGATGGCGGGCACCTGTATTCCTAACGCCCTCCCAGGAGTCGACAAAATGAACAAGACAGAACTTCTAGGTGCGCTGGCGCTGTGCGCATTCAGCTTCATGGCCCATGCCGATGAAGACAGCTTGCGTATCGGTATCGAAGCCGCCTATCCACCCTTTTCCTACAAAACGCCGGAAGGCAATGTCAGCGGCTTCGACTACGACATCGGCAACGCCTTGTGCGAAGAGATGAAGGTCAAGTGTGAGTGGGTGATTCAGGAGTTCGACGGCATGATTCCGTCGCTAAAGGTGCGCAAGATCGACGCGGTGCTGTCGTCGATGTCGATCACCGAAGACCGGATGAAGTCGGTCGACTTCAGCAAAAAGTACTACCACACGCCGGGCAAGTTCGCGATGAAGGCCGGCAGCGTGATCAACGACCCGCTGGTGGACCTCAAGGGCAAGAAACTCGGCGTGCAACGCTCATCGACCTATGACCGGTTCGCCACCGAGCAACTGGAAAAGGCCGGGGTCGTCGTGGTGCGTTACGGCTCCCAGAACGAAGCCTTCCTCGACCTCGCTTCGGGTCGCCTGGACGCCACCCTCGCCGACATCGTCAACACCGATGAAAGCTTCATCAAGACACCGGCCGGACAAGGTTTCGCCCTGACCGGGCCGGACATCAACGACCCGAAATACTTCGGTCGAGGCGCCGGGATCGCGCTGCGCAAGGGTGACGTCGCCAACGCTGCGCGCCTGAACGCGGCCATCGACGCCATCCGCGCCAACGGCAAATACCAGCAAGTGATGGGCAAGTATTTCGCCTTCGATATCTACGGCGAATAAACCGTCGCCTCCGCCCGGCGCCGGCCCGTTGCGGGCGCCCTTCGGCCTTGTCTTGCGCGCCTTCGGGCGCACGCTTGAGGAACTTCATCATGCTCCACGGCTACGGATCGAGCATTCTCGATGGTGCCTGGCTGACCATCAACCTGGCCCTGACCTCCATGTCGCTGGCCATTGCCCTGGGCCTGATCGGCGCGGCGTTTCGCCTGTCGCCGCTCAAATGGCTGGCCATGCTCGGAGAGGGCTACACCACCCTGATTCGCGGCATTCCCGATCTGGTGCTGATCCTGCTGATTTTCTATGGCGGCCAGGATCTGGTGAACCGCATCGCCCTGGCATGCGGCTACACCCGCTACATCGACATCAACCCGTTCATTGCCGGTGTCTGCACCATGGGTTTCATTTTTGGTGCCTATCTCTCAGAAACCTTTCGCGGCGCGTTCATGGCCATCCCCAAGGGTCAGGCGGAAGCCGGCGCGGCCTACGGCATGCGTGGCACGCAAGTGTTCTGGCGGATTCTGGTGCCGCAGATGATTCGCTTCGCGATTCCGGGGTTCACCAACAACTGGCTGGTGCTGACCAAATCCACCGCGCTGATTTCGGTCATCGGCCTGCAGGACATGATGTTCAAGGCCAAGAACGCCGCCGACGCCACCCACGAGCCGTTCACGTTTTTCATCGCGGTGGCGGCGCTGTACCTGATGCTCACCAGCCTGTCGCTGCTGGTGTTGCGCGCCCTGGAAAAACACTATTCGGTCGGCATCAAAGCCGCCGAATTGTGAGGAGAACCTGCCGATGATTCTCGACTACAACCTGATCTGGGAAAACCTGCCGCTGTATTTCGACGGCGCCTTGTTGACCCTCAAGGTCCTGCTGATTTCCCTGAGCCTGGGGCTGGTGCTGGCGGTTCCGCTGGCGCTGATGCGGGTGTCGCGCTCGCTGCTGCTCAGCTTCCCGGCGTGGCTCTACACCTACGTGATTCGCGGCACGCCGATGCTGGTGCAACTGTTCCTGATCTATTACGGCCTGGCGCAGTTCGAATCGGTGCGCCAAAGCATGCTCTGGCCTTACCTCTCCAGCGCCACGTTTTGTGCCTGCCTGGCGTTCGCCATCAATACCAGTGCCTACAGCGCGGAATTGCTGGCGGGCAGTCTGAAGTCCACGTCCCACGGCGAAATCGAAGCCGCCCGGGCGATGGGCATGTCCCGCCTGACCCTGTACCGCCGCATTCTGCTGCCATCGGCCTTGCGCCGGGCACTGCCGCAGTACAGCAACGAAGTGTTGATGATGCTGCAAACCACCAGCCTGGCCTCGATCGTCACGCTGGTGGATATCACCGGCGCGGCGCGCACGGTGAGTTCGCGGTTCTATATGCCGTTCGAAGCGTTCATCACCGCCGGCCTCGTCTACCTCGCCCTGACTTTCATTCTGGTGCGCCTGTTCAAGCTGGCCGAACGCCGCTGGCTGGCCTACCTGGCACCGCGCAAGCACTAAGGAGCTGACATGGAAAAGATTCAATACCTGTTGCCGTGGAGCGCTTCGGGCACCGAACGGACACTGTCGGTGTTCCGGTTTGGCGCCGGCTCGCGCAAGGCGTACATCCAGGCTTCCCTGCACGCCGACGAGCTGCCGGGCATGCGCGTGGCCGTCGAGCTCAAGCGCTGCCTGCTGGAACTGGAAGCACAGGGCCGCCTGAACGGTGTGATCGAACTGGTGCCGATGGCCAACCCGATCGGCATCGCCCAGATGTTCCAGGCCACCCATCAAGGTCGCTTCGAGTTCGCCAGCGGCAAGAACTTCAATCGCGACTTCCCGGAGCTGGCCGAAGCCGTGGCGCCATTGCTCAAAGGACGGTTGGGCGATGACGCCGAGGCCAACGTCGCGCTGATCCGCCGCGCCTTGATCGACACCCTCGCCGACATGCCGCCACCGACCTCGGAACTCGATGGCCTGCGTCGCCTGTTGCTGCAACATGCCTGCGACGCCGATGTGGTGCTGGACCTGCACTGCGATTTCGAATCGGTGATGTTGCTCTACACCATGCCGCAACACTGGGGACGCCTGCATTCACTGGCTGCACGCCTGGGTGCCGAGGTCACGCTGCTGGCCGAAGACGCTGGCGGCAGTGCTTTCGACGAGGCTTGCGCGGTGCCGTGGCTGCGCCTGACCGAGCTGTTCCCGGAAGCCAATATTCCGCTGGCGTGCGCAGCCACCACCATCGAATTGCGCGGCATGGCCGACACCGAACGCGAACAATGCACCCACAGTGCACAGGCGATTCTCGGCTATCTGGCCGAGCAGGGATTGATCAGCGGTGAATGGCCGCCAGCACCGTCGAGCCGTTGCGAAGCGATGCCGTTCGCCGGCGCGCAATACGCCTGTGCGCCGCATCCGGGCGTGGTCAGTTTCCTGCAGCCGCTGGGCGCGCGGGTCAAGGTCGGCGATCCGCTGTTCGAAGTCCATGACCCGCTCAACGACCGCCACAGCATCGTCCGCGCCTGCACCAACGGCGTGCTCTACGCCCGCGAACGCCTGCGCTTTGCCCAGCCCGGCCTGTGGCTGGCCAAGGTCGCCGGTTTCACCCCTATTCGCCAGGGCCGCTTGCTCAGCGACTGATGCCAGAGAGTTCACACCATGTACAAACTTGAAATTCAGGACCTGCACAAAAGCTACGGCGCCCACCAGGTGCTCAAGGGCGTGTCCCTGCAGGCCCAGGCCGGCGACGTGATCAGCATCATCGGCTCCAGTGGTTCGGGCAAAAGCACCTTCCTGCGTTGCATCAACCTGCTGGAGCAACCCAACGCCGGCAACATCGTGCTCAATGGCGAGCCACTGAAACTGGTGGCCAACAAACTCGGCGGGCTCAAGGCCGCTGAACCCCGGCAGTTGCAACGCATGCGTTCACGGCTGTCGATGGTGTTTCAGCACTTCAATTTGTGGTCGCACATGAGCGCCCTGGAAAACGTCATGGAAGCCCCGGTGCACGTGCTCGGCGTAGGCAAGAAAGAGGCCCGGGAAAAGGCCGAGCACTATTTGAACAAAGTCGGCGTGGCTCATCGCAAGGATGCCTGGCCCGCCCACATGTCGGGTGGCGAACAGCAGCGCGTGGCGATTGCCCGTGCGCTGGCGATGGAGCCGGAAGTGATGCTGTTCGACGAGCCCACTTCTGCGCTCGATCCCGAGCTGGTGGGCGAAGTGCTCAAGGTCATGCAGGACCTCGCCCAGGAAGGTCGCACCATGGTGGTCGTGACCCACGAAATGGGCTTCGCCCGCGAGGTCTCAAACCAACTGGTGTTCCTGCACAAAGGGCGGGTCGAGGAGCGCGGAGATCCACGTGAAGTGCTGGTCAATCCACAGTCCGAACGCCTGCAACAGTTCCTCGCCGGCAGCCTGAAGTAAGCCGGCGCGCGCGGCGTTGTCCTGCAACGGTTGGCTTCGGATACACTCCAGCCAACCTTGTCAGGCGCAGCCCTTCTCTCACTTTCAGGAACTGTTGATCCGGATATGCCCAGCTCATCGAAAGACACCACGGTCTATGCCGCACCGGTCATGCGCAAACTGGCGGAAATCGTTGCCGATCTTCCGCCGTCGCTGCGCAAGGTGGCTGACTTCATCCTGCGTCATCCACTGAAAGCCGCGACGCTGACAATCGAGGAAATGGCCCACGAAACATCGACCTCGCCGGCCGCCGTCAACCGACTGGCCAAGGCGATGGACCTCGGTGGTTATATGGGCATGAGGGCTGAGCTGGTGGCGACGTTGCAGCAGATGGTGTCGCCGGTCGACAAGCTGCGCAATGAACTGGCCCATCGTCCGGGCGGAGCGTTTGGCCTGCATGAGCAGATCGAGAGCGCCAGCAGCAACCTGGCCATGGCGGCGACCAACAACCATGCCGAAGCCTTCGAAGCCTTCGTCACCCGGCTGACCACTGCGCGCAAGATCTACATCCTCGGGTTCGGCAACAGCGTCTATTTTGCCGGCCTCGCCGCCTCGACCCTGATGCCGTTCTGCGCTGACGCTACGGCCATCAGCATGGAGGGCGGCAACGAAAACGCTGCGTATCGACTGGCCGCGATTACCGATCAGGATGTGTTGCTGGCGATTTCCCTGCCGCGTTATTCCCTGGATACGCTGCAGCTGGCCCGATTCGCCAACGAACGCGGCGCTTCGGTACTGGCCATCACCGACTCACCGGCCTCGCCGCTCACCGGCATTGCCGAGCATGTGTTGTTTGCGCCTTGCGATCATCCGGTGCTGACCAGCTCCAACGTGGCGATGCTGGCGCTGATCGAGGGACTGGTCGCGGGCGTGATGGCGCGCAACAAGGAAGCGGTCAAACTGGCGACCGAGCTGACTGAAAGCGTGATGTCTTACCTGCACATCCCCAACGGCAGCAAATCACCGAAGAAGTGATGCGTGAAAGGGGCGCCGGAAGATCCCGGACGCCCCTTCGATCAGATCAGGACTGAGAAACCGGCTGATCGCCAGTCACCTGCGCAGCCTGTCCGGCTGCCGGCTTGACCCACGTCAGGTAGGCCAGCACCAGCAATCCGATCCAGACCACGCCGACGATCAGCGCTGCCTGGGTATCCGGGAAGTAACCCAGCACACCGAACACGAACAGCATGAAAGCAATCGCCGCCATCGGTGCATACGGCCAGAACGGTACCGGGAATTTCAGTTGCGCCACCTGCTCGGCCGTCATCGAACGACGCATGGCCACCTGGGTGAACAGAATCATCAGCCAGACCCACACCGTGGCGAAGGTTGCGATGGACGCGATCAGCAGGAACACGTTTTCCGGGATCAGGTAATTCAGCAACACGCCCAGCAGCAGCGCGCAGCTCATCACGATCACCGTCAGCCACGGCACGCCATTGCGCGACAGGCGCGCAAAGCCTTTCGGCGCATGTCCTTGCTGAGCCAGGCCGTACATCATCCGGCCTGCACCGAAGATGTCGCTGTTGATGGCCGACACCGCAGCCGAGATCACCACGATGTTCAGAATGGTGGCCGCCGAGCTGATGCCCAGATGGTCGAAAATCTGCACGAACGGGCTGCCCTGGCTGCCGATCTGCTGCCACGGGAAGATCGACATCAGCACCAGCATCGTCAGCACGTAGAACAGCAGGATGCGCATCGGCACGGCATTGATCGCCTTGGGCAGCACGCGGTGCGGATCCTTGGCTTCACCGGCGGTCACGCCGATGATCTCGATGCCGCCGAAAGCAAACATCACCACCGCAAACGAGGCGATCAGGCCGCCCACGCCGTTGGGCATGAAGCCACCCTGGGTCCACAGGTTGCTGATATCGGTGGCCTGACCGGGGGCAGTGCTGATGCCGAACAGCATGATGCCGAAGCCGCCGAGGATCATTGCGACGATGGCCGCGACCTTGAGCAACGACAGCCAGAATTCCATTTCACCGAAGACTTTGACGTTGCACAGGTTCAGGCCGCCAACCACCGAAACGATGCCCAGCACCCAGATCCAGCGCGAGACTTCCGGAAACCAGAAGCCCATGTAGATGCCGAACGCCGTCACATCGGCCATGCCGACGATGACCATTTCGAACGCGTAGGTCCAACCGAGAATGAACCCCGCCATGGGGCCGAGATAAGTGCTTGCGTACTGCCCGAACGAGCCCGCGACCGGATTGTGCACCGCCATTTCGCCGAGGGCGCGCATGACCATGAACACCGCCGCACCACCGATCAGGTAAGCGAGCAGAACCGCTGGACCGGCCATCTGGATGGCCGACGCTGAACCGTAGAACAGCCCGGTACCGATCGCCGATCCCAGAGCCATGAAGCGAATGTGTCGGGCCGAGAGCCCGCGTTTCAAACCTTTTGCTGACTGCTGCATTTTTCGTCCTTATTTATTTTTATTCGACGCAAAAATCGAAACGCCAACAGGCCGGCCTCCACGCAGAGTGGAAGACAGCCTGTTGGCGATGAGGCACTTACAGACTCGGCAGCAGGTTCGCCGGAACCAGGTCATTCAGCGTGCGCGACGCCAGCAGTTCGGTCGCCGCATTGATGTCCGGCGCGAAGAAACGGTCCTTCTCGTAGAACGGCACTTCGCGACGCAGGATTCCCCGGGCCTTTTCCAGTTTGGTCGAGGTCTTCAGGCCGTTGCGCAGGTCCAGACCCTGCACTGCCGCCAGCCATTCCACCGCAAGAATCCCGCGGGTGTTCTCGGCCATTTCCCACAGACGCTTGCCGGCGGCCGGGGCCATCGACACGTGGTCTTCCTGGTTGGCGGAGGTCGGCAGGCTGTCCACCGAGTGCGGATGAGCCAAGGCCTTGTTCTCGCTGGCCAAGGCCGCAGCCGTCACCTGAGCGATCATGAAACCGGAGTTCACGCCGCCATTGGCCACCAGGAACGGCGGCAGTTGCGACATGTGCTTGTCCATCATCAACGAGATACGACGTTCGCTCAGCGAACCGATTTCAGCGATGGCCAGCGCCATGTTGTCAGCAGCCATGGCCACTGGCTCGGCGTGGAAGTTACCGCCGGAAATCACGTCGCCTTCGGCCGCGAATACCAATGGGTTGTCGGAAACGGCGTTGGCTTCGATCACCAGCACCTCGGCAGCCTGACGGAACTGGGTCAGGCAAGCACCCATGACTTGCGGCTGGCAGCGCAGCGAGTACGGGTCCTGGACCTTTTCGCAGTTCTGGTGCGAATCGGACACTTCGCTGCGCTCGCCCAGCAGATCGCGGTAAGCGGCAGCGGTGTCGATCTGGCCCTTCTGGCCACGGGCGGCGTGGATGCGTGCGTCGAACGGCGAGCGCGAACCGAGCACCGCTTCAACCGTCAGACCGCCCAGCGCCAGCGCGCCGGCGAACAGATCTTCACCTTCGAACAGACCGCGCAATGCGAATGCGGTGGACACCTGAGTGCCGTTGAGCAGCGCCAGGCCTTCTTTGGCAGCCAACGTCAGCGGCGTCAGACCGGCGACTTTCAGCGCTTCGGTGGCTTCCATCCACTCGCCCTTGTAGCGCGCCTTGCCCTCGCCCAGCAGCACCAGCGACATGTGCGCCAGCGGTGCCAGGTCGCCGGACGCACCGACCGAACCTTTCAATGGAATGTGCGGATAAACCTCGGCGTTGATCAGGGCGATCAGCGCGTCGATCACCACGCGACGGATGCCGGAGAAACCACGGCTCAGGCTGTTGACCTTGAGCACCATGATCAGGCGCACCAGCTCATCGCTGATCGGCTGGCCGACGCCAGCAGCGTGGGACAGCACCAGCGAACGCTGCAGGTTTTCCAGGTCTTCGCTGGCGATGCGGGTCGAGGCCAGCAGGCCGAAACCAGTGTTGATGCCGTAGGCGGTGCGGTTTTCGGCGAGGATCTGCTCGACGCAGGCGACGCTGGCTTCGATCTGCGCGGCGGCGCTGTAGTCGAGGGTCAGTTTGACCGGGTTCTGATAGACGTCACGCAGTTGGGACAGGCTCAGTTGGCCAGGGATCAGGTTCAGTGCAGTCATGTTCAGGCTCCTTTAACCGAAGTAATCATTGGCAGGTTCAAGCCCTGCTCCTTGGCGCAGTCGATGGCGATCTGGTAACCGGCATCGGCGTGACGCATCACACCGGTGCCCGGGTCGTTGTGCAGCACGCGAGCGATACGCTCGGCTGCTTCGTCCGTACCGTCGCAGACGATCACCATGCCCGAGTGTTGCGAGAAGCCCATGCCGACGCCGCCGCCGTGGTGCAGGGACACCCAGGTCGCGCCGCTGGCGGTGTTCAGCAGGGCATTGAGCAGTGGCCAGTCGGACACGGCATCCGAACCATCCTGCATCGATTCGGTTTCGCGGTTCGGGCTGGAGACCGAGCCGGAGTCGAGGTGGTCGCGGCCAATCACGATCGGTGCCGACAGCTCGCCGCGACGGACCATTTCGTTGAACGCCAGACCGAGTTTGGCGCGCTGGCCCAGACCCACCCAGCAGATCCGCGCCGGCAGCCCCTGGAAGCTGATGCGCTCGCGGGCCATGTCCAGCCAGTTGTGCAGGTGGGCGTCGTCCGGGATCAGTTCTTTGACTTTGGCGTCGGTCTTGTAGATGTCCTGCGGATCACCCGACAGCGCCGCCCAACGGAACGGGCCGATGCCACGGCAGAACAGCGGACGGATGTAGGCCGGCACGAAACCCGGGAAGTCGAAGGCGTTCTCGACGCCCTCTTCCTGAGCCATCTGACGAATGTTGTTGCCGTAGTCGAAGGTCGGAATGCCTTGCTTCTGGAAGTCCAGCATGGCTTTGACGTGGACCGCCATCGACTGCTTGGCGGCCTTGATCACAGCGGCCGGTTCGGTCTTGGCGCGGGCGCGGTATTCGTCCCAGGTCCAGCCGGCCGGCAGGTAGCCGTTGAGCGGGTCGTGGGCGCTGGTCTGGTCGGTGACCATGTCCGGGCGCACGCCGCGACGGACCAGTTCCGGGAGGATTTCGGCGGCGTTACCCAGCAGGGCGATGGAGATCGCCTTGCCTTCTTTGGTGTACTTCTCGATGCGCGCCAGGGCGTCGTCGAGGTCTTTGGCCTGCTCGTCGACGTAACGGCTTTTCAGGCGGAAATCGATGCTCACCTGCTGGCATTCGATGTTCAGCGAGCAGGCGCCGGCCAGGGTTGCAGCCAGAGGCTGAGCGCCACCCATGCCGCCGAGGCCGGCAGTCAGGACCCAGCGGCCCTTGAGGTTGGAGTCGTAATGCTGGCGACCGGCTTCGACGAAGGTTTCGTAGGTGCCCTGGACGATGCCCTGGCTGCCGATGTAGATCCAGCTGCCGGCGGTCATCTGGCCGTACATGGCCAGGCCCTTGGCGTCGAGTTCGTTGAAGTGTTCCCAGGTCGCCCAGTGCGGCACCAGGTTGGAGTTGGCGATCAGCACGCGCGGGGCGTTGCTGTGGGTCTTGAACACGCCGACCGGTTTGCCGGATTGCACCAGCAGGGTTTCGTCGTCGTTCAGGTTGGTCAGGCTTTCGACGATCTTGTCGTAGCACTCCCAGTTGCGCGCGGCGCGACCGATGCCACCGTAGACCACCAGTTCTTTCGGGTTCTCGGCCACTTCCGGGTCGAGGTTGTTCATCAGCATGCGCAGCGGCGCTTCGGTCAGCCAGCTCTTGGCGGTCAGCTTGTTGCCGCGCGATGCACGAATTTCAACGTCACGGAATTTAGTAGTTTTTGCATCAGTCACGAAAAAGACTCCTCAGCGATCAATTCAAACCAACCCTGGCGATGGGCAAGCGGCTTGTGCGCTTCAATGCGCGACAAGCGAATCAGTGGACGTGATGCGGAGTTTTGCTCAGCTCGTATGCATACGTCTTTACTTGTACATACAAGCATATGCAATTGAACGGCCAACTTATGGAGAAGCTGTCCGACGAAACCGGCGGACAGCGGCGAGGACACCGAAATCACGGGGCATCGAGTGATCGAATTTTTTTCGAAGGGGCGCTTTTTGAAAGCAAAGAAGCTGTTACAGAGGCGTGGCATTGCACCGCGCTGGGGTGTTCGGTAACAAAAAGTGGGAAACATCCCACAGCCTGGTGACCCAATGAGTCTCCAGGCTGTGGCTGTTTATTGTGACGTGTGGATAACTTATTCCACCGTCACCGACTTCGCCAAGTTACGCGGCTGGTCCACGTCAGTGCCCTTGAGCACAGCAACGTAGTACGACAGCAGTTGCAGCGGGATGGTGTAGAGGATCGGCGACAGGATGTCGTGGATGTGCGGCATCTGCACCACGTGGGTGCCTTCGCCGTTGGTCATACCGGCCTTTTCGTCAGCGAACACGATCAGTTCGCCGCCACGTGCACGGACTTCCTGCAGGTTGGACTTGAGCTTCTCGAGCAGTTCGTTGTTCGGCGCCACGGTGACCACCGGCATGTCGTTATCCACAAGCGCCAGCGGGCCATGCTTCAGCTCACCGGCAGGATAAGCTTCGGCGTGGATGTAAGAGATTTCCTTGAGTTTCAGGGCCCCTTCCATCGCTACCGGATATTGCGCACCACGACCGAGGAACAGGGTGTGGTTCTTGTCGGCGAACAGTTCGGCGATCTTTTCCACGGTGCTGTCCATGGCCAGTGCCTCACCCAGACGGGTTGGCAGGCGACGCAGTTCTTCGACCAGCGTGGCTTCAACGTCTTTGCCCAGCGTGCCGCGCACCTGACCCAGGGACAGAGTCAGCAACAGCAGGCCAACCAATTGCGTGGTGAACGCCTTGGTCGAGGCCACGCCGATTTCGCGACCGGCCTGGGTCAACAGGGTCAGATCGGATTCGCGCACCAGCGAACTGATGCCGACGTTGCAGATCGCCAGGCTGCCGAGGAAACCCAGCTCTTTGGCGTTACGCAGCGCAGCCAGGGTGTCGGCGGTTTCGCCGGATTGGGAAATGGTGACGAACAGGGTGTCCGGCTGCACCACCACCTTGCGGTAGCGGAACTCGCTGGCGACTTCGACCTGGCACGGAATCCCGGCCAGCTCTTCGAGCCAGTAACGGGCAACCATGCCGGCGTGATAACTGGTGCCGCAGGCAACGATCTGTACGTTGCGCACTTTGGCGAACAGTTCGGCAGCTTGTGGGCCGAACGCCTGCACCAGCACCTGGTTCGGGCTGAGGCGACCTTCCAGGGTGCGTTGCACCACGGATGGCTGCTCGTGGATTTCCTTGAGCATGTAGTGGCGGAACTCGCCTTTGTCGGCGGCTTCGGCACCGTCGGTGTACTGCACGGTCTGGCGCTCGACGGCTTTGCCGGTCACGTCCCAGATCTGCACCTTGTCGCGCTGGATTTCGGCGATATCGCCCTCTTCCAGGTACATGAAACGGTCGGTGACCTGACGCAGGGCCAACTGGTCGGAAGCGAGGAAGTTCTCGCCCAGACCCAGGCCGATCACCAGCGGGCTGCCGCTACGGGCAGCGACCAGACGATCCGGTTGCAGCGCGTGGATGACCGCCAGACCGTAGGCGCCATGCAGATCCTTGACCGTAGCCTTCAGGGCGTCGGTCAGGTCCGGCAGCGTTTTGAGTTTTTCGGTCAGCAGGTGCGCGATGACTTCGGTGTCGGTGTCGGAAGAGAACACGTAACCCTGGGCCTTGAGCTGTTCGCGCAGCGCTTCATGGTTTTCGATGATGCCGTTGTGCACCACTGCCACATTGCCGGAGAAATGCGGGTGGGCATTGCGTTCGCTCGGCGCACCGTGGGTTGCCCAACGGGTGTGGGCAATACCGAGACGGCCAACCAGCGGGTGTTCCGCCAGGGCCGCGTCCAGTTCGCTGACCTTGCCCACACGACGGGTGCGCTCCAGCGTGCCGTCATTGGTGTACACCGCCACACCGGCACTGTCATAACCCCGGTATTCGAGGCGCTTGAGGCCTTCGACCAGGATGGCGGTGATATTACGTTCAGCTACCGCGCCGACAATTCCACACATGCTTATTTCTCCTGACTGACCGTCGCGCAAATCAAATTGATACCGCGAGCCTGAATCTGATCCCGTGCCTCCTGCGGCAGGCGATCATCGGTGATTAGGGTATGGACACTGCTCCACGGCAGCTCCAGGTTTGGAATCTTGCGGCCGATCTTGTCGGCCTCGACCATCACGATCACTTCCCGCGCCACTTCCGCCATCACCCGGCTCAGGCCGAGCAATTCATTGAAGGTGGTGGTGCCACGCACCAGATCGATGCCGTCGGCACCGATGAACAACTGATCGAAGTCGTAAGAGCGTAGTACCTGCTCAGCGACCTGGCCCTGAAAGGATTCCGAATGGGGATCCCAAGTGCCGCCGGTCATCAGCAGGACAGGTTCATGTTCGAGTTCGCTCAGGGCGTTGGCGACGTGCAGCGAGTTGGTCATCACCACTAGCCCCGGTTGCTGGCCGAGCTCGGGGATCATCGCGGCCGTGGTGCTGCCGCTGTCGATGATGATGCGGGCGTGCTCGCGAATACGTGTCACCGCCGCGCGGGCAATCGCCTGTTTGTACTTGGAAACGTTCTGACTGACATCGGCCACCAGTTCCTGGGGCATGGTGATCGCTCCGCCATAACGGCGCAGCAGCAGACCATGGCTTTCCAGTGCGGCCAGATCCTTGCGAATCGTAACTTCCGAGGTTTCGAAACGCTTGGCGAGTTCGTCAACACTGACTTCGCCCTGCTCGTTGAGCAAGGCCAGTATGTTGTGGCGACGTTGGGGCGTATTGCGTTTCGACATGGCTTGGTAAGTTTCGATTCGAAAGATAACGGAAGCAATCAAAACCTATCGACGCAAAGTCGTCAAGCCGGGGATGAAAAAAAATCGCTGCCCAAGGGCAGCGATCCTTTTGATTGAAGCGCTGTGGATAACTCAGCTCTTCTTGATCTTCTCCGGCCGCTTCCAGCCATCGATGTTCTTCTGCCGCGCGCGACCGACGGCCAGTTGGGCGTTATCCACATTCTGAGTGATGGTCGAACCGGCTGCGGTGGTTGCACCGGCAGAGATATCCACAGGCGCCACCAGCGAGTTGTTGGAGCCGATGAACACGTCTTCGCCCAACACGGTTTTCCACTTGTTGGCGCCATCGTAGTTGCAGGTGATGGTGCCGGCGCCGATGTTGGTGCGGGCACCGATCTCGGCATCGCCCAGATAAGTCAGGTGTCCGGCCTTGGCGCCTTCGCCCATGCGGGCATTTTTCAACTCGACGAAGTTACCCACATGGGCGCGAGCTTCCAGCACGGTGCCCGGACGCAAGCGTGCAAACGGGCCGGCATCGCTGCCTTCACCGAGCACTGCGCCTTCGATATGACTATTGGCCTTGATCACCACACCCTTGCGCAGGGTGCTGTCCTTGATCACGCAGTTCGGGCCGATCACCACGTCATCCTCGATGACGACTTTGCCTTCAAGAATCACGTTGATGTCGATCAGCACGTCGCGACCGACGGTCACTTCGCCACGCACATCAAAGCGGGCCGGATCACGCAGGGTCACGCCCTGCGCCATCAAGCGGCGGCCGGCACGCAACTGATAATGACGCTCCAGTTCGGACAGTTGCTTGCGATCGTTGGCGCCCTGCACTTCCATTGGGTCGTGAGGTTGTTCCGTGGCGACTACCAGGCCATCACCGACCGCCATTTCAATCACGTCGGTCAGGTAGTACTCACCCTGGGCGTTGTTGTTCGACAGGCGGCTCATCCAGTCAGCCAGATGGCTGGCAGGCACTGCGAGAATCCCGGTATTGCCTTCTGTAATCGCGCGTTGCGCTTCAGTGGCATCCTTGTGCTCGACGATTGCCGCAACCTTGCCGTTCGCATCGCGCACGATGCGGCCGTAGCCGGTCGGGTCGTCCAGCTCGACAGTGAGCAGTCCCATCTGGCCGGGAACGACGTGCTTGAGCAGGCGCTGCAGGGTTTCCACTTCGATCAACGGCACGTCACCGTAGAGAATCAGAACGGTGTCGGCCGTAATGAACGGAACAGCCTGTGCGGTGGCATGGCCGGTGCCCAATTGCTTGTCCTGCAGCACGAAATTGAGATCATCGGCGGCCAGGCGCTCGCGCACGACATCGGCGCCATGGCCGATGACCACGTGAATGCGCTGTGGATCGAGTTGACGGGCACTGTGGATAACATGGCCGAGCATGGAGTCGCCGGCAATCGGGTGCAGCACTTTCGGCAGTGCCGAACGCATGCGGGTGCCTTGGCCGGCCGCGAGGATAACGATTTCAAGAGACATGACTGGCTACCAATCCTGGGTGGTCAGCAACTGCGACCGGGTTTGTAGAATTCTGAAAAGAAAAAAGGGTAGCCGAGGCTACCCTTTTTTATCAATCGCACAACAAGTGGCTGACGGATTAACCGCCAAACTTCTTGCGGATCTGCTGGACGGTGCGCAGCTGAGCTGCAGCCTCGGCCAGACGTGCGGACGCAGCTCCGTAGTCGAAATCTGCGCTCTTCTCATGCAGAGCAGCTTCGGCAGCCTTGAGAGCTGCCTGAGCCTGAGCTTCATCCAGGTCGGCGGCACGTTGCACGGTATCGGCAAGCACCTTGACCATGTTCGGCTGAACCTCGAGGAAACCACCGGAGATGTAGAACACCTCGGCTTCCCCGCCTTGCTTGATCAGGCGGATCGGACCCGGCTTGAGATTCGTGATCAGCGGCGCGTGACCCAGAGCGATACCAAGATCACCCAGAGCACCGTGCGCAATCACCATCTCGACCAGGCCGGAAAAGATTTCTCCTTCCGCGCTGACGATATCGCAATGGACTGTCATAGCCATCTGATTGCCTCAACCTAAATGAGCGCCCGTTGCCGGGCGCCGGGATTACAGTTTCTTGGCTTTCTCGATCGCTTCTTCGATGCCGCCGACCATGTAGAACGCTTGTTCTGGCAGGTGGTCGTAGTCACCGTTGAGGATGCCTTTGAAGCCAGCAATGGTGTCTTTCAGGGAAACGTATTTACCCGAAGCACCGGTGAAGACTTCAGCCACGAAGAACGGCTGCGACAAGAAGCGCTGGATCTTACGAGCACGGTTTACCAACTGCTTGTCGGCTTCCGACAGCTCGTCCATACCCAGGATCGCGATGATGTCCTTCAGCTCTTTGTAACGCTGCAGCACGTACTGAACGCCGCGAGCGGTCTCGTAGTGATCGTTGCCGATCACGTTCGGGTCCAGCTGACGCGAAGTCGAGTCCAGTGGGTCTACCGCCGGGTAGATACCCAGGGAAGCGATGTCACGGGACAGAACGACGGTGGCGTCCAGGTGAGCAAACGTGGTCGCTGGCGACGGGTCAGTCAAGTCGTCCGCTGGTACGTATACGGCCTGGATCGAAGTAATCGAACCTTGCTTGGTCGAAGTGATGCGCTCTTGCAGCACGCCCATCTCTTCAGCCAGGGTCGGCTGGTAACCTACTGCCGAAGGCATACGGCCCAGCAGTGCGGATACTTCGGTACCGGCCAGGGTGTAACGATAGATGTTGTCGACGAACAGCAGAACGTCGTTACCTTCGTCACGGAACTTCTCGGCCATGGTCAGACCGGTCAGCGCTACGCGCAGACGGTTTCCCGGTGGCTCGTTCATCTGACCGTAGACCAGCGCTACTTTGTCGAGAACGTTGGAGTCCTTCATCTCGTGGTAGAAGTCGTTACCCTCACGAGTACGCTCACCCACACCGGCGAACACGGAATAACCGCTGTGCTCGATGGCGATGTTACGGATCAGTTCCATCATGTTTACGGTCTTGCCTACACCGGCACCACCGAACAGACCGACTTTACCGCCCTTGGCGAACGGGCAAACCAGGTCGATAACCTTGATGCCGGTTTCCAGCAGCTCGTTGCCGCCAGCCTGTTCCGCGAAGGAAGGAGCGGCGCGGTGGATACCCCAGCGCTCTTCTTCGCCGATCGGGCCAGCTTCGTCGATCGGGTTGCCCAGTACGTCCATGATCCGGCCCAGAGTCGCTTTACCGACCGGTACGGAGATGGCTGCGCCAGTGTTGTTGACGTCCAGACCGCGCTTCAAGCCTTCGGTGGAGCCCATCGCAATGGTACGAACCACGCCGTCGCCCAGCTGCTGCTGAACTTCCAGAGTGGTTTCGGCGCCTTGAACCTTCAAGGCGTCGTAGATGCTCGGTACGCTGTCGCGTGGAAATTCCACGTCGATAACGGCGCCGATGATTTGAACGATACGTCCGCTACTCATAGCTGGATCCTCTGAATATTTGAACCGTTAAACCGCGGCAGCGCCGCCGACGATTTCCGAGATCTCTTGGGTGATCGCAGCCTGACGCGCCTTGTTGTAGATCAGCTGCAAATCGCTGATCAAATCACCGGCGTTGTCGGTAGCGTTCTTCATCGCGATCATCCGCGCAGCTTGTTCGGCCGCGTTGTTCTCGACCACCGCCTGGTACACCTGCGACTCCACGTAACGCACCATCAAGCCGTCAAGCAGCTCTTTGGCGTCTGGTTCGTAGAGGTAGTCCCAGTGGTGCTTGAGATCCTGATCCGGGGTCGCTACCAGCGGAATCAACTGCTCCACGGTAGGCTGTTGCGTCATGGTGTTGATGAATTTGTTGGATACCACGGACAGGCGGTCAATACGGCCGTCCAGATAGGCATCCAGCATCACCTTGACGCTGCCGATCAGATCATTGATCGACGGCTCTTCACCCAGGTGGCTGATAGCTGCTACGACGTTACCGCCGAAGTTGCGGAAAAAGGCCGCACCCTTGCTACCAACGACACACAGATCAATCTCGACGCCGTTTTCGCGGTTTACCGCCATGTCCTTGACCAGGGCCTTGAACAGGTTGGTGTTCAAGCCGCCGCACAGACCACGGTCACTGCTCACCACGACATAACCAACGCGCTTGATTGCGCGGTCGATCATGAACGGATGGCGGTATTCCGGGTTGGCGTTGGCCAGATGCCCAATTACCTGGCGGATACGCTCCGCATAAGGACGGCTAGCAGCCATGCGCATTTGTGCCTTGCGCATTTTGCTGACCGCCACTTTTTCCATGGCGCTGGTAATTTTTTGCGTGCTTTTGATGCTCGCAATCTTACTGCGAATCTCTTTTGCGCCTGCCATGTAACACCTATCAGGTTAGCAAGCGGGAGCCTTGCGGCTCCCGCTGCGGCTTACCAGGTTTGGGTGGCCTTGAACTTCTCGATACCGGCTTTCAGGCCAGCGTCGATTTCGTCATTGAAGTCACCTTTAACGTTGATCTTCGCCATCAAGTCGGCGTGATCGCGGTTGAAGAAAGCAATCAGCGCTTGTTCGAAGCTGCCGATCTTGGCGATTTCAATGTCAGTCAGGAACCCACGCTCAGCGGCATACAGCGACAGCGCCATGTCAGCGATCGACATCGGTGCGTATTGCTTCTGCTTCATCAGCTCGGTAACGCGCTGACCATGCTCAAGTTGCTTGCGGGTCGCTTCGTCCAGGTCAGAAGCGAACTGGGCGAATGCCGCCAGTTCACGGTACTGAGCCAGAGCGGTACGGATACCACCGGACAGCTTCTTGATGATCTTGGTCTGAGCGGCACCACCCACACGGGATACCGAAACACCGGCGTTCACTGCAGGGCGGATGCCCGAGTTGAACATGGCCGATTCCAGGAAGATCTGACCGTCGGTGATGGAAATCACGTTGGTCGGAACGAACGCGGAAACGTCGCCAGCCTGGGTTTCGATGATCGGCAGTGCGGTCAGGGAACCGGTTTTGCCGGTCACTGCGCCGTTGGTGAACTTCTCTACGTACTCTTCCGAAACGCGGGATGCGCGCTCCAGCAGACGGGAGTGGAGATAGAACACGTCGCCTGGGTAAGCTTCACGGCCTGGTGGACGGCGCAGCAGCAGGGAAATCTGGCGGTAAGCCACTGCTTGCTTGGACAGATCGTCATAAACGATCAGCGCGTCTTCACCGCGGTCGCGGAAGAATTCACCCATGGTGCAACCGGAGTACGGAGCCAGGAATTGCAGTGCTGCAGATTCCGAAGCGCTCGCTGCAACGATGATGGTGTTAGCCAGTGCACCGTTTTCTTCCAGCTTGCGAACCACGTTGGCGATGGTCGATTGCTTCTGACCGATTGCCACGTAGACGCAGAAAATGCCGCTGTCTTTCTGATTGATGATCGCGTCGATCGCCAGAGCGGTCTTGCCGATCTGACGGTCACCGATGATCAGCTCACGCTGGCCACGGCCGACAGGGATCATGGCATCGACAGCCTTGTAGCCAGTCTGTACAGGCTGGTCTACCGACTTACGCCAGATCACGCCCGGAGCAACTTTCTCGACCGCGTCGGTCTCGGTGTTGCCCAGTGGACCTTTGCCGTCAACAGGGTTACCCAGTGCGTCGACAACGCGACCCAGCAGTTCCTTACCAACCGGAACTTCGAGGATGCGGCCGGTGCACTTGGCGCTCATGCCTTCAGCCAGAGTCGTGTATGCGCCCAGTACAACGGCACCTACGGAGTCTTGCTCCAGGTTGAGGGCCATACCGTAGACGCCGCCCGGAAACTCGATCATCTCGCCGTACATGACGTCGGCCAGACCGTGAATCCGCACGATACCGTCAGATACGCTGACGACAGTGCCTTCGTTACGGGCTTGGGAGGTCACATCGAGCTTTTCGATGCGGCCCTTGATAATTTCACTTATTTCGGAAGGATTGAGTTGCTGCATTGCTCTGCTGCCCCTTCAAACTCAAGATTTCAATGCTTCGGCAAGTTTCGCGATTTTGCCGCGAATCGAGCCATCGATAACCAGGTCGCCGGCGCGGATAACGACACCACCTATGAGGGCAGCATCCTCCGCAACTTGCAGGCGCACTTCCCGGTTGAGTCGTGCACTGAGAACCTTGGCGAGTTTGTCTTGCTGTTCTTGGTTCAATGCAAAAGCACTGGTCACTTCAACGTCTACCGATTTCTCTTGTTCGGCCTTGTACAGGTCGAAAAGAGCAGCGATCTCCGGCAGAAGCGGGAGACGGTCGTTTTCGGCAACGACATTGATGAAGTTCTGTGCCTTGGCATCAAACTTGTCGCCGCACACGTCAATGAACGTGGCGGCCTTTTCTGCGCTCGTCAGTCGCGGGGCCTTGAGCACGCGCTGCATGGTGTCGTCTTGCGACACCGCTGCAGCCAGGCCGAGCATGGCTGACCAATTGGCCAGTTGCTGGTGGGCCTGAGCGTGCTCGAAGGCCGCCTTAGCGTAAGGTCGGGCCAACGTGGTCAGTTCTGCCATGATCGCCCTCGCTTAGATTTCAGCAGCCAGTTGGTTAACCAGCTCTGCGTGCGCGTTTTGATCGATTGTGGCACCCAGGATCTTCTCGGCGCCGCCGACAGCCAGCAAGCCCACTTGGGCGCGCAGCTTGTCTTTGACACTGTTCAGTTCCTGTTCGATCTCGGCTTGAGCCTGAACCTTCACACGGTCAGCGTCGACACGGGCCTTTTCAACGGCCTCTTCGACAATCTGGTTACCGCGTTTCTTGGCTTGCTCGATGATTTCAGCTGCCTGAGCTTTCGCTTCGCGCAGTTGCTGACCCGCTTTCTCTTGGGCCAACTCCAGGTCGCGAGCTGCACGGCTGGCAGCGTCCAGACCATCAGCGATCTTCTTTTGACGTTCGTGCAGAGCTGCGATGACCGGAGGCCATACGAACTTCATGCAGAACAGTACAAAAATCAGGAACGCAACGGACTGGCCAATCAGGGTCGCATTAATGTTCACGCCAACACCTCGCAGTTACGTTGTCCATCACACCAAATCACTCGGAAAGTCCGAATGATTAGCCAGCGATTTGACCAACGAACGGGTTCGCAAAGGTGAAGAACAGAGCGATACCAACACCGATCATGGTTACGGCGTCGAGCAGACCGGCAACGATGAACATTTTAACTTGCAGCATTGGAACCATTTCTGGCTGACGCGCTGCGCCTTCCAGGAACTTGCCGCCCAGCAGGCCGAAACCAATTGCGGTACCCAGTGCGCCCAGGCCGATCAACAGTGCAACAGCGATAGCGGTTAGACCAACTACAGTTTCCATCTTTCCTCCCGACTTTTACGTCGTATGGTTTAGGTTTTTTAGATTAAAGCGGTAAAACAAATCGTTTCATGGTGCCCCGTGAGGAGCCCCTTCCCGTTTTACCGGGAAGGACATCAGACTGGTCGAGACCGGTCTTAATGGTTTTCTTCGTGCGCCATCGACAGGTAGACGATGGTCAGCATCATGAAGATGAACGCCTGCAGGGTAATGATCAGGATGTGGAACACAGCCCACGCCCACTGCAGGACAACACCCAGGCCGCTCAGCCAGAGCAGGCCGCTGCCGAACATCACAGCGATCAGGATGAACACCAGCTCGCCGGCATACATGTTGCCGAACAGACGCAGAGCCAGAGAGATCGGTTTGGCGATCAGGGTCACGAATTCCAGCAGGAAGTTCACCGGGATCAGCAGGGCCTGAACGAAGATGTTCTTGCTGCCGAACGGGTGCAGGGTCAGCTCGCCGATGAAGCCGCCGAGGCCCTTGACCTTGATGCTATAGAAAATGATCAGTGCGAAAACCGAGAACGCCATGCCCAGGGTCGCGTTCGGGTCGGTGGTCGACACGGCACGGAACGGGATGTGGTGGTCGCCGGAGATCAGGATGGCCAGCTGAGGAATCCAGTCGACCGGTACCAGGTCGACGGCGTTCATCAGGAACACCCAGACGAAGATGGTCAGTGCCAGCGGTGCGATCACCGGGCTACGGCCATGGAAGCTGTCTTTCACGCTGCCATCGACGAATTCGACCAGGACTTCAACGAAGTTCTGCAGTGCACCTGGCTGACCGGAAGTCGCCTTCTTGGCCGCCATGCGGAAAAGAATGACGAAGATCAGACCCAGTGCGACCGACCAGCCGAGGGTATCGACGTGGAAAGCCCAGAAGCCCATTTCCTTGGCTTCTGCTGCGGTGTGGGCAAAGCCCCAGCCGCCGTTGGGTAGCTGACCGAAGGTCAGGTTCTGCAAGTGGTGCTGGATATAGCCCGAAGCGGTTGTTTCTGCCATGGTTGCCTCAAACGCCCTAAGGTCTCGAAAGTCTTGTTCTCATCAGCAGGGGAGCGAACCAGCTGACCGACTGAGTCAGCACGAAGGCGCCGAAAACAGCGATCGGCGCCAGTGGCTTCACACCTGCAAACACCAGTGCAAACAGCACTGCCGTCAAAATCAGTTTGCCTGCCTCGCCGGCATAGAAAGACCGGACGATGGACTGGGCTGCTCGGGCGCCGGAAAACCGAAATGCCTTGTGAGCGAAATAAACATTGGGCAGCAAGGCTATCAGGCCTCCGCAAAGTCCCGAGTATCCGGCAACGACTCCGTGCCATTGCCAGAGCGCCAAAGCGGCAATGAGCAAAATGACAAATTGAGCCATCAACACCGGAAAAACCGCCAGGCGATGGAACGGCAGGCGGTTTGGCTTGCGGGTTTCCATCACTATTGCTCTCCAATGGTCGGCTGCCGAAATTCAATAACTTGGCATAATTTGTGCCGACAAAATGCGCGCAGAGTATAGGGGCGGTTCTGCCCCTATTCAACTGTCAGGTAGTGATTTCCGACTGCGCGCTACAAGAGGAATTGTTTCAGCGGATGTGTGCAAGCACACCCTGAAGCTCATCGAGGGAGTTGTAACCGATCACCAACTGACCCTTTCCTTTCTTTCCGTGGCGGATCTGCACCGCAGAGCCTAGGCGCTCGGCCAGACGCTGCTCGAGGCGGGCGATATCCGGGTCCGGTTTTGCAGGTTCCACAGGCTCGGGTTTGCCACTCAGCCACTGGCGAACCAGTGCCTCAGTCTGGCGCACGGTAAGACCGCGTGCGACAACATGTCGCGCCCCTTCCACCTGCTGATTGTCCGGCAGACCGAGCAATGCACGGGCATGGCCCATTTCCAGGTCGCCGTGGGACAGCATGGTCTTGATGACTTCCGGCAGTGCAATCAGGCGCAACAGGTTGGCCACGGTGACGCGGGACTTACCCACAGCCTCGGCGACCTGTTGCTGGGTGAGCTGGAATTCCTGCTGCAGGCGCTGCAGGGCAACCGCCTCTTCGATCGGATTCAGGTCTTCACGCTGGATGTTCTCGATCAGCGCAATGGCGATCGCGGTTTCATCCGGCACATCACGGACCATGGCCGGAATGGTTTCCTGCCCGGCCTGCTGGCTGGCACGCCAGCGGCGCTCACCGGCGATGATTTCAAAGCGACCGCCACCAATCGGGCGAACCACGATCGGCTGCATCACGCCTTGAGTCTTGATCGACTGCGCCAGTTCTTCCAGCGCCTGCGGATCCATGTCCCGGCGTGGCTGATACTTGCCGCGCTGGAGCAGGTCCAGCGGCAGGTGCTGCAACTCACGGCTGTCAGCCTGTGCCGCCTGTTCTTCCAGCGAGCTGACAGTCGGACCGCTCAGCAGTGCATCCAGTCCTCGTCCGAGACCTCGTTTCTTGACGGCCATGGGGATTCCTTAAGTTGGCTGGGCAGCGGCGATGCGTGAATTTTTGCGCTGACGGCGAACCATCTCGCCCGCCAGGGCCAGATAGGCCAGCGCGCCACGCGATTGCTTGTCGTAGGCCAGCGCCGGCATGCCGTAGCTCGGTGCTTCGGCCAGACGGATGTTGCGCGGGATGACGGTGTCGTACAGCTGGTCGCCGAAGTGTTCCTTGAGCTGGGCCGATACGTCGTTCATCAGGCTCAGGCGCGGGTCATACATGGTCCGCAGCAGGCCTTCGACTTTCAGGTTCGGGTTCAGCAGTTCGGCGATGCGCTTGATGTTATCCACAAGGTCGCTCAAACCTTCGAGCGCAAAGTACTCGCATTGCATGGGGATAATGACCCCGTCAGCCGCGACCAGTGCGTTCAGTGTGAGCATCGACAGCGACGGCGGGCAGTCGATCAGGATGTAATCGTAGTTTTCACGGATCGGCGCCAACGCGCTGCGCAGACGACTTTCCTTCATCTGCATTTCCAACAGCACCACTTCGGCCGCCGTCAGATCCCGGTTGGCCGGCAGCAGTTGATAACCACCGTGTTCCGAGAAGTGCATGGCCTGAGCCAGATCGCATTCGCCGATCAGCAGGTCGTAGACCGAGTTTTCCAGGCCATGTTTATCCACACCGCTACCCATGGTGGCGTTGCCCTGTGGATCGAGATCGATCAACAGCACCCGGCGCTTGGTCGCGACCAGGGATGCTGCGAGGTTGATGCAGGTGGTGGTCTTGCCCACACCACCCTTCTGGTTCGCTATCGCGAATACCTTAGCCATTCTTGCTTGTGTTCCCAATCATGCCGTGCGGCGCAGTATCAGCAGATGGCGTTGGCCTTGGCAACCGGGTACGGCCAGGGCGTGTTCGCTATCGAGTTTGAAGTCTGCCGGCAATGCTACCAGCTCATCGGCCGGATGGACGCCCTTCATTGCCAGCCAGCGCGTATCGGCATCGCCGAGGTGGCGAGTCCAGTTGGTGAAGTTCTCCATGCTGCTGAATGCCCGGGAAATGATCCCGTTGAATGGCTGTGCAGGCTGGAACGCTTCGACGCGACTGTGGATAACTTGCAGGTTATCCAGTTTGAGTTCGAGTTTGACCTGAGTCAGGAAGCGGGTTTTCTTGCCGTTGCTGTCCAGGCAGGTCACCTGCGAGTCCGGATACAGGATCGCCAGAGGGATCCCCGGCATGCCTCCGCCGCTGCCGACATCCAGCCAGCGACCGTTTTCGATGAACGACATCACACTGAGGCTATCGAGCAGGTGACGGGAAACCATTTCGTCCGGATCGCGAACGGCGGTCAGGTTGTAGGCCTGGTTCCATTTGATCAACAGGGCCAGATAACCCAGCAGCAATTCGTGCTGGGTTTCAGTGAGATTGACACCGAGCTCGCGGGCTCCTGTGGATAACTCTTCGGCGTGTTGCGAAGTGACCTTAGAACTCAAGCGCTTTGCTCCAACTGACGGCCCGCGCCGCGTTTTTTCAAATGAATCATCAACAGCGAAATCGCTGCCGGGGTCACACCCGGGATCCGCGAAGCCTGGCCCAGCGTCTCGGGACGCGTGGCACCCAGCTTGCTCTGGATCTCCTTGGAGAGACCGGAAATGTTGGTGTAATCGATATCCACAGGCAGTTTCGTGTCTTCGCTTGCACGCAGACGGGCGATTTCGTCCTGTTGACGGTCGATGTAACCGGCGTATTTGGTCTTGATCTCGACCTGCTCGGCGACCTGTGGATCTTCGGCGCCCTGCCCGGTCACTTCGACCAGACCAGCGTAGTCGATTTCCGGACGGCTCAAGAGATTGAGCAGGTTGTATTCGTGAGTCAGCGGCGTACCGAATTTTTCCGCAATCGCATCGCCCTGCTGGGTGCCCGGGCGAACCCAGGTGCTTTTCAGACGCTGCTCTTCCAGCTCGATGTTTTCGCGCTTCTTGCAGAACGCCGCCCAGCGCGCGTCATCGACCAGACCCAGTTCGCGACCTTTTTCGGTCAGACGCAGGTCGGCGTTGTCCTCACGCAGGATCAGGCGGTACTCGGCACGGGAAGTGAACATACGGTACGGCTCTTGGGTACCGAGGGTGATCAGGTCGTCGACCAATACCCCGATGTACGCTTCATCGCGACGCGGGCACCAGGCTTCTTTGCCTTTGGCACGCAGTGCGGCGTTGGCGCCGGCCAGCAAACCTTGGGCGCCGGCTTCTTCGTAACCGGTGGTGCCGTTGATCTGGCCGGCAAAGAACAGACCGCCGATCACTTTGGTTTCGAGGCTGTACTTCAGGTCGCGCGGATCGAAATAGTCGTACTCGATCGCATAACCCGGACGCACGATGTGCGCGTTTTCCATGCCGCGAATCGACTGCACGATCTGCAATTGCACGTCGAACGGCAGGCTTGTGGATATCCCGTTCGGATACAGCTCATGGGTGGTCAGGCCTTCCGGCTCGATGAACACCTGATGGCTTTCCTTGTCGGCAAAGCGATGAATCTTGTCTTCGATGGATGGGCAATACCGGGGGCCAATGCCTTCGATTTCACCGGCAGCGGAATACATCGGCGAACGGTCGAGGTTCGCGGCAATGATTTCGTGGGTGCGGGCGTTGGTGTGGGTAATCCAGCAACTGACTTGCCGTGGATGCTGTTCCTTGTTGCCCATGAACGACATCACCGGGATCGGCGTATCACCTGGCTGCTCGGTCATCACCGAGAAATCCACAGACTTGCCGTCGATACGCGGTGGCGTACCGGTTTTCAGGCGACCGACACGCAGCGGCAGTTCGCGCAGACGATGCGCCAGGGCGATCGACGGCGGATCACCGGCACGACCGCCGGAAAAATTCTGCAAACCGATGTGGATAAGTCCGCCCAGGAAGGTACCGGTGGTCAACACCACGGAATCGGCGAAGAAACGCAGACCCATTTGTGTGACGACACCGCGTACTTGTTCCTGCTCGACGATCAGGTCGTCGGCGGCTTGTTGAAATATCCACAGGTTCGGCTGGTTTTCCAGGATTTCGCGGACAGCGGCCTTGTAAAGAATCCGGTCGGCTTGTGCACGGGTTGCACGTACGGCCGGGCCTTTACGGCTGTTCAACACGCGAAACTGGATGCCGCCCAGATCGGTGGCCATGGCCATCGCGCCGCCGAGGGCGTCGATTTCCTTGACCAGATGGCTTTTGCCAATGCCACCGATGGCCGGGTTGCAACTCATGGCACCGAGGGTTTCCACGTTATGCGTCAGCAGAAGGGTTTTTGCACCCATGCGTGCTGAGGCCAGTGCTGCCTCGGTACCGGCATGACCGCCGCCGATGACGATCACTTCAAAACGGGAAGGGAAATCCACCACGCACCTCGTGCCTGCTTAAGTAGGTAATTCAGGAATAGTTTGAGATCAGGTTTCTGGACCTGGTCGACAAGTATAGGGACTTCGCCCTTCCTAAAGAACCCTTTGCACAAAATTTAACCAGCTGTGGAGAACTCGCGGTTAAAAGAATAAAAAAGAGAGAAATTTATAAAACCTTTGTTTTAAAGCTTATTCTTACTGCCCATGATTTCTGTGGATAGATTGCTACAGACCTTTATTTTCAATATGTACAGAGATTCAAAACCCTGTGCCCATGTGGCCATGAGGCCCTTGGATAACCGGTGTAAGCCTGTGGATGAGTAGGGTTGTTATCCACAGAGGCAGTTATGTTCAGTTTTCAGGCCCTGTTATCAACTGCCCTCAGCGGCAGTTATTCACAGGGCTTAATCCACAGAAATCGGATGAATGAGCATGCAGCGGACAGGGGAAATCCGCTCAGGGAGAAGGAATCTGCCCGGCACTGGAAAGGAAGGAATGCGAAAAGGAGGAACAGACAGGTCGCGAATGGACCTGTCTGTGGACAACGGAAGGGCTATTTGCCGATGCAGAAGCTTGAAAAGATGCGTCCCAGCAGATCATCGGAGCTGAACGCTCCGGTAATTTCCCCAAGGGACTGCTGAGCCTGACGCAGATCTTCCGCCAACAGTTCGCCAGCCCCTGCCAGAGTCAGCTGTGCACGACCGTGTTCCAGGGCCGCGCTGGCATGACGCAGTGC
Source organism: Pseudomonas sp. GW821-FHT09C09 (assembly GCF_059418105.1). Lineage (NCBI taxonomy): Bacteria > Pseudomonadati > Pseudomonadota > Gammaproteobacteria > Pseudomonadales > Pseudomonadaceae > Pseudomonas > Pseudomonas sp. GW821-FHT09C09. Next base: position 127,398 of record NZ_JBWKPF010000003.1, on the reverse strand, counting down.
TTCCAGGTGGCGGCGGCGTGCGCTGAAGCTGCTTTCCGAGGTCTGCTCGTAACCCATGCAGGCCTTGAGGTGATCGCGAAGCAGATCCAGGCCTTCGCCGGCAGCCTTGGCGCTCAGGCTGATAGTTACATGGCCATCGTCGCTGACTTCCAGGGCAATCGCTTCACCGGTGAGATCCGCTTTATTGCGAATCAGGGTGACCTTTGCCGGATCTGGCCGGGTTTCAAGGAATTCGGGCCACAACGCGAACGGATCGGCAGCTTCCGGCGCCGTGGCGTCGACCACCAGCAGTACCCGATCGGCTTCGCCAATGGCTTTCAACGCACGTTCGACGCCAATCTTTTCCACATGGTCGTCGGTATCACGCAAACCGGCGGTATCCACGACATGCAGCGGCATGCCATCGATGTGGATATGTTCGCGCAGGATATCCCGGGTGGTGCCGGCGATTTCCGTCACGATGGCGGCTTCTCGTCCGGCCAGTGCATTCAACAGACTGGACTTGCCGGCATTCGGACGACCTGCAATCACCACCGTCATGCCATCACGCAGCAGCGCACCCTGCCCGGCTTCACGCAGGACGGTGGATAACTCGTCGCGTACCTTGTCGAGCATGCTCAATACATGGCCATCGGCGAGAAAATCGATCTCTTCTTCCGGGAAATCGATGGCTGCCTCGACGTAAATCCTCAGACCTATCAGTTGTTCGGTGAGGTTATGCACACGCTGGGAAAATGCACCTTGCAAGGAGCGCAAGGCATTACGTGCAGCCTGTGCAGAACTTGCTTCGATCAGGTCGGCGATGGCCTCGGCCTGAGCCAGGTCGAGTTTGTCATTGAGGAAGGCGCGCTCGCTGAACTCACCCGGCCGGGCCAGGCGGCAACCCAGTTCCAGGCAACGCTTGAGCAACATGTCGAGGACGATCGGGCCACCGTGGCCCTGGAGTTCCAGCACATCTTCACCGGTGAACGAGTTCGGCCCGGGGAAATACAGCGCCAGACCTTCATCGAGCACCTGTTGATCGTCACTGAAGAAGGGCCCGTAGTGGGCAAATCGGGGTTTCAGCTCGCGGCCGCTGATGGCCTTGGCTGCAACGCTGGCCAGAGGCCCGGAAATTCGGACGATGCCCACGCCGCCACGGCCCTGAGCGGTGGCGACGGCTGCGATGGTTTCACGAGGTGCGCTCATAAACCGGTATCCAGACAAAAATGGCAGATAGCAAAACGCCCCACTAGGGGGCGTTTTGAGTGGTGTTATCCACAGAGTAAGTTACGCCTCGGCTTTTTTCGTCGCCGCTTCGATCTTACGCGTGATGTACCACTGTTGGGCAATCGACAGGCAGTTGTTCACAACCCAGTACAGCACCAGACCCGCCGGGAACCACAGGAAGAAGAAGGTGAAGATGATTGGCATCATTTTCATGACCTTCGCCTGCATCGGATCCGGAGGAGTCGGGTTCAGACGCTGCTGGATGAACATGGTCGCGCCCATGATGATCGGCAGGATGAAGAACGGATCCTTGATCGACAGGTCGGTAATCCACAGCATGAACGGCGCCTGGCGCATTTCCACGCTTTCCAGCAGAACCCAGTACAGGGAAAGGAAAACCGGCATCTGCACGAGGATCGGCAAGCAGCCACCCAGCGGATTGATCTTCTCTTTCTTGTACAGCTCCATCATGGCTTGCGACATTTTCTGCCGGTCATCGCCATGTTGCTCTTTCAGTGCAGCCAGTTTCGGCGCCACGGCACGCATGCGGGCCATCGACTTGTAGCTGGCGGCCGACAGAGGGAAGAAAAGCCCTTTGATCAGCATGGTCAGGAAGATGATCGACCAGCCCCAGTTGCCGACAATGGCGTGGATATGTTGCAGCAGCCAGAAGATCGGCTGGGCAATGAACCACAGAATGCCGTAGTCGACGGTCAGTTCCAGACCTGGGGACAACTCTTTCAGCACAGCCTGGCTTTTCGGACCGGCGTACAGAACAGCACTGGTCTCGACTTTCGCACCCGGTGCAGCGGTCAGCGAAGGACCGGTGTAACCGATGATGTAGTTGCCTTTGCTGTCTTTACGAGTCTGGACGATGTTGTTTTCGCCCTTCGGAGCAACCCATGCCGTCACGAAGTAGTGTTGCAGCCAGGCAACCCAGCCACCGGTGACGGTTTCCTTGAGCTGACCTTTATCCATGTCCTTCATGGACACTTTCTTGTACGGCTCGGAACTTGTCCACAGGGCGGCACCCAGGTAAGTCGCGGTGCCGGTAGCAGTGGTCGACGAAGGATCGGCGCTTGCATCGCGTTTCAGCTGAGCAAACATCGAACCGGACCAGGGCTGCGCGCTCTGGTTGTCGATCAGATAAGTCACGGTCACGTCATACAGGCCACGTTTCAGGGTGAAACGCTTGATGTAGTTGACGCCGTCCTTGCTGAACTTCAGGTCGACGACCAATTGGTCCTGACCGTCAGCCAGTTGATAAGTCTTCTTCTCCGAGGAGTAGATCGGGCGACCGGCCGGGCTGGCGTCCGGACCGTTGGTGCCGATCAGACCGCTTTGCGCCAGATAAGTACGCTCGCCGCCGTTGTCGAACAGCTGGAACGGAACGTCCGGACGATCCTGACGACGCGGATACAGTGGCAAGGTCAGTTGCGCAACGTCACCGCCCTGTGGATCGATCGCCAGATCGAGCACGTCGGTTTTGATCTGGATCAGATCCTTGCTGGCGGCGACCGGTGTTTCGGCAGGTGCGCTGGTATCGCTTGCGGCGCGCGGAATATCGTCACTGGCTGCAGCGTTATTGCCAGTGGCAGTGTCCGGCAAACCGGATGTAGTCGTACTGGAAGCAACATTCTGAGTCGGCAGGGCAGCCTGACCATAGTCCTGGTTCCATTTAAGAACCATGACGTAGGACACGATTGCCAGGGCGACGATCAGGATCGTGCGTTTGATATCCATGATTACTCGGCCATCGAAGAAGAACGGGAGGTAGGGATAGGTGGAACCGGGTCATAACCACCGGGATTCCACGGATGACAGCGACCTAAACGACGAAAGGTCAGCCAGCCACCGCGCAGAAGGCCATGATTTTCGATGGCTTCATACGCGTAGCAAGAACAACTGGGGTAGAAACGACAGTGACTGGCCATCAAGGGACTAATGGCGTAGCGGTAAAACTGGATCGGAACGAGTGCCAGTTTACGCATCTGGACTGTCTACCCCTACAGTTTCGGTTTTGACTGCTGGTACCGGCTTGTTGCGTGCCAGACGCTTCCAGAGTTTGCCGAAATGCTGAATCAATTCGGGGTTTTCTACATCACCCAAACCTTTGCGCGCGACGATAACGATGTCCCAGCCGACCAGTGAATCCTGGTGCAGGCGAAACGATTCGCGCATCAGACGTTTGAGGCGATTGCGCTCAACGGAGAGCTTCACGCTCTTTTTCCCGATAACCAGTCCAAGACGGGGGTGATCGAGATCGTTGTTGCGTGCAAGGAGCAGGAGATTTTTCCCCGGAACCTTGCCGGTAGGGGAGTCAAAGACTGCCTTGAAATGCCGGGGAGTAAGCAGACGCTTTTCCCGACTGAAGTCCTGACTCACCTCCAGTGCCGGATTATCAAACTGCCAGACGTGCGCGGCCTTTGGCGCGACGACGCGACAGTACGGCACGACCGTTCTTGGTAGCCATGCGAGCACGGAAACCGTGGGTACGAGCGCGTTTGATAGTGCTTGGTTGGAAAGTACGTTTCATGTCGTGTTACCTGGTTCGTCCACAACGGGCCGGAATGGCCCCCGTTTTAAGAGACCGGGGATTCTAGAGAAAGCAAGGCAATAGGTCAATTTCCAACCAACGTTTCCTTATAAATAGATCTCTGATGCCTCCAGGATCGAAACCTTGTCTGCCAGACATAAAAATAAAGAAGGGAATTATTTAAAGCTTTTCTGTAAAGCTTGTAAAAGCTAGGACCGCCTTCTTCTGTGGATAACTACTTTCAGACCTTGTTCGGCGTGATGTACAGAGAATGACAACTACGGTGGAAAACCGTGTTCAGCCTGTGCTGCGCTATCGGATAACCTGTGTGTGGAAAGCTCTGTTATCCACAGGCGACTTGTCCACTGAGTTTCGCCCCCAGTTGTCCAGTGCCCTCAGCTACGGTTATCCACAGAGCTTATTCACACACCGTCGGTCGCTTTTTCACCGGTTAAGGCATTGATAAATCATGTCCACCGGGCAACCTGCATGTGGATAAGTGAACGTCCCGCCGCTACAATGGCCGCTTGTTTTTGCCTCACCGGCTTTCAACTTAGGGGATTTCCGTGTCAGTGGAACTTTGGCAGCAGTGCGTGGAGCTTTTGCGCGAAGAGCTGCCAGCCCAACAATTCAACACCTGGATCCGTCCATTACAGGTCGAAGCCGAAGGCGACGAGTTGCGTGTCTACGCACCGAACCGTTTTGTTCTGGACTGGGTCAACGAAAAGTACCTGGGGCGCGTCCTTGAACTGCTGGATGAGCATGGCAATGGCCTCGCACCGTCGCTCTCCTTATTAATAGGCAGCAAACGCAGTTCTGCGCCGCGTGCTGCGCCGAATGCACCGTTGGCCGCCGCTGCTGCATCCCTGGCTCAGGCCAATGCCGCACCCGTCAGCGCTCCGGCACCAGCGCCGGCTCCAACCCCGGCCAAGCGTGCGACGCAGAAAACCGAGGAAGTCAGCGAAGAGCCGTCCCGCGACAGTTTCGATCCGATGGCAGGCGCCGCCTCCCAGCAAGCGCCAGTGCGTGCCGAACAGCGCACCGTGCAGGTCGAGGGTGCGCTCAAGCACACCAGTTACCTGAATCGCACCTTTACCTTCGAGAACTTCGTCGAAGGTAAATCCAACCAGCTCGCCCGTGCGGCGGCATGGCAAGTGGCAGACAACCCCAAGCACGGCTACAACCCGCTCTTCCTTTATGGCGGCGTCGGTCTGGGTAAAACGCACTTGATGCACGCGGTGGGTAACCATCTATTAAAGAAGAATCCGAATGCCAAGGTCGTGTACCTGCATTCCGAGCGTTTCGTGGCCGACATGGTCAAGGCGCTGCAACTGAACGCGATCAACGAGTTCAAGCGGTTCTACCGCTCGGTGGACGCCCTGTTGATCGACGATATTCAGTTCTTCGCCCGCAAGGAGCGTTCCCAGGAAGAGTTTTTCCACACTTTCAACGCCCTGCTTGAAGGTGGCCAGCAGGTCATTCTCACCAGTGACCGCTACCCGAAAGAAATCGAAGGCCTTGAAGAGCGCCTCAAATCCCGCTTCGGCTGGGGCCTGACGGTTGCCGTCGAGCCGCCTGAGCTGGAAACCCGCGTGGCCATCTTGATGAAGAAGGCCGACCAGGCCAAAGTCGAGTTGCCACACGATGCGGCGTTCTTCATTGCCCAGCGCATTCGCTCCAACGTCCGTGAGCTGGAAGGCGCGCTGAAACGCGTGATCGCCCACTCGCACTTCATGGGCCGCGACATCACCATCGAGTTGATTCGCGAATCCCTGAAAGACCTGTTGGCATTGCAGGACAAACTGGTCTCTGTGGATAACATTCAGCGCACCGTCGCCGAGTACTACAAGATCAAGATCTCGGACTTGCTGTCCAAGCGCCGTTCGCGCTCGGTCGCTCGCCCGCGTCAGGTCGCCATGGCTCTGTCCAAGGAACTGACCAACCACAGCCTGCCGGAAATCGGCGATGTGTTTGGTGGTCGTGACCATACGACGGTGTTGCACGCCTGCCGCAAGATCAACGAACTTAAGGAATCCGACGCGGACATCCGCGAGGACTACAAGAACCTGCTGCGTACTCTGACCACTTGATGAACACCAGCGCAGCTTATTAAGGCAAGGGACTAGACCATGCATTTCACCATTCAACGCGAAGCCCTGTTGAAACCCCTGCAACTGGTCGCAGGCGTCGTCGAGCGCCGACAGACCTTGCCGGTACTCTCCAATGTGCTGCTGGTTGTCGATGGCCAGCAACTTTCGCTGACCGGTACCGATCTGGAAGTCGAGCTGGTCGGTCGCGTGCAACTCGAAGAGCCGGCTGAAACAGGTTCCATCACCGTGCCGGCGCGCAAGCTGATGGATATCTGCAAGAGCTTGCCGAACGATGCGCTGATCGATATCAAGGTCGACGAGCAGAAGCTGGTGGTGAAGGCCGGTCGTAGCCGTTTCACCCTGTCGACCCTGCCGGCCAATGACTTCCCGACTGTGGAAGAAGGCCCGGGTTCGCTGACCACCAGCCTGGATCAGAGCAAGCTGCGTCGCCTGATCGAGCGCACCAGTTTCGCCATGGCCCAGCAGGACGTGCGTTACTACCTCAACGGCATGTTGCTGGAAGTGTCGACCGGCGTGATTCGTGCCGTAGCAACTGACGGTCACCGTCTGGCGATGTGCTCAATGCAGGCCGACATCGGTCAGCAGGATCGCCATCAAGTGATCGTGCCGCGCAAAGGTATTCTCGAACTGGCACGTCTGCTCACCGAGCCGGACGGCAACGTCAGCATCGTCCTGGGTCAGCACCACATTCGTGCTACCACGGGTGAATTCACCTTCACTTCGAAGCTGGTCGACGGCAAGTTCCCTGACTACGAGCGCGTTCTGCCGAAGGGCGGCGACAAGCTGGTACTGGGCGATCGTCAGGCGCTGCGCGAAGCGTTCAGCCGTACCGCGATTCTGTCCAACGAGAAGTACCGCGGTATCCGTCTGCAACTGGCCAGCGGTCAGTTGAAAATCCAGGCCAATAACCCGGAGCAGGAAGAAGCGGAAGAAGAAGTAGGTGTGGAATACAACGGCGGCTCCCTGGAAATCGGCTTCAACGTGAGCTATCTGCTCGACGTGCTGGGCGTGATGACCACCGAGCAGGTTCGTCTGATCCTGTCCGACTCCAACAGCAGTGCGCTGGTACAAGAGTCCGACAACGACGATTCGGCTTACGTTGTCATGCCGATGCGTCTGTAATCAGCTGACTCTGGATGTCGCTAAGTCGCGTCTCGGTCACCGCGGTGCGCAATCTGCACCCGGTGACCTTCTCCCCCTCCTCCCGAATCAACATTCTTTACGGCGCCAACGGCAGCGGCAAAACCAGTGTTCTGGAAGCCATTCATCTGCTGGGGCTTGCCCGTTCGTTCCGTAGCACGCGGCTGTTGCCGGTCATCCAGTATGAGCAACTCGCCTGTACCGTATTCGGGCAGGTCGAGCTCGCCGAGGGTGGCCATAGCGCATTGGGGATCTCTCGCGACCGTCAGGGCGAGTTCCAGATTCGCATCGACGGCCAGAATGCCCGCAGCGCGGCACAACTGGCGGAGATCCTGCCGCTGCAGTTGATAAACCCCGACAGTTTTCGTCTGCTGGAGGGGGCACCGAAGATCCGCCGGCAGTTCCTGGACTGGGGCGTGTTCCACGTCGAACCGCGGTTCATGGCCACCTGGCAGCGTTTGCAGAAGGCCTTGCGCCAGAGAAACTCCTGGCTGCGGCATGGTACACTTGACGCCGTTTCGCAAGCGGTTTGGGACAGGGAACTGTGCCAGGCCAGCGCTGAAATCGATGAATACCGCCGCGCTTACATCAAAGCCTTGAAACCAGTCTTTGAACAAACCTTGAGCGAACTGGTTGAGCTCGAAGGTTTGACGCTCAGCTATTACCGAGGCTGGGACAAGGATCGGGAATTGAGTGCCGTACTTGCCGGATCCCTGCAGCGGGACCAGCAGATGGGTCATACCCAGGCCGGACCGCAACGCGCTGACTTGCGTCTTCGATTGGGCGCACACAATGCCGCGGACATCTTGTCCCGGGGTCAGCAGAAGCTGGTGGTCTGTGCGTTGCGCATTGCCCAGGGGCATCTGGTGAGCCAGGCCCGGCGCGGTCAGTGTATTTATCTGGTGGACGACTTGCCGTCCGAGCTGGACGAGAGCCACCGTCGCGCGCTGTGCCGCTTGCTGGAAGACTTACGCTGCCAGGTTTTTATCACCTGTGTAGATCACGAATTATTGAGGGAAGGCTGGCAGACGGAAACGCCAGTCGCTCTGTTCCACGTGGAACAGGGCCGTATCACCCAGACCCACGACCATCGGGAGTGAAGGCATTGAGCGAAGAAAATACGTACGACTCATCGAGCATTAAAGTGCTGAAAGGCCTGGATGCCGTGCGCAAACGTCCCGGTATGTACATTGGTGACACCGACGATGGCAGCGGTCTGCACCACATGGTGTTCGAGGTGGTCGACAACTCGATCGACGAAGCCCTCGCCGGCCATTGCGACGACATCAGCATCATCATCCACCCGGATGAGTCCATCACCGTTAAAGACAACGGCCGAGGCATCCCGGTAGACGTACACAAAGAGGAAGGCGTATCCGCCGCCGAGGTCATCATGACCGTCCTCCACGCCGGCGGTAAGTTCGACGACAACTCCTACAAGGTATCCGGCGGTCTGCACGGTGTAGGTGTTTCGGTAGTGAACGCGCTGTCCGAAGAGCTGGTCCTGACCGTTCGCCGCAGCGGCAAGATCTGGGAACAGACTTACGTCCACGGCGTACCTCAGGCACCGATGGCGATCGTTGGCGACAGCGAAACCACCGGCACCCAGATTCACTTCAAGGCTTCCAAGGAAACCTTCAAGAACATTCACTTCAGCTGGGACATTCTGGCCAAGCGTATTCGTGAACTGTCCTTCCTCAACTCCGGTGTCGGTATCGTCCTCAAGGACGAGCGCAGCGGCAAGGAAGAGCTGTTCAAGTACGAAGGCGGCCTGCGTGCGTTCGTTGAATACCTGAACACCAACAAGACTGCGGTCAACCAGGTGTTCCACTTCAACATCCAGCGTGAAGATGGCATCGGCGTGGAAATCGCCCTGCAGTGGAACGACAGCTTCAACGAGAACCTGTTGTGCTTCACCAACAACATTCCGCAGCGCGACGGCGGTACCCACCTGGTGGGCTTCCGTTCCGCACTGACGCGTAACCTGAACAACTACATCGAGCAGGAAGGTCTGGCGAAGAAACACAAAGTCGCCACCACCGGTGACGACGCCCGTGAAGGCCTGACTGCGATCATTTCGGTGAAGGTGCCGGATCCGAAGTTCAGCTCCCAGACCAAAGACAAGCTGGTGTCCTCCGAAGTGAAGACCGCGGTCGAACAGGAAATGGGCAAGTACTTCTCGGACTTCCTGCTGGAAAACCCGAACGAAGCCAAGCTGGTCGTCGGCAAGATGATCGACGCCGCCCGTGCCCGTGAAGCGGCGCGCAAGGCCCGTGAGATGACCCGCCGCAAAGGTGCGCTGGACATCGCCGGCCTGCCGGGCAAGCTCGCTGACTGCCAGGAAAAAGACCCGGCGCTGTCCGAACTGTACCTTGTGGAAGGTGACTCCGCGGGCGGCTCTGCCAAGCAGGGACGTAACCGCAAGACCCAGGCCATCCTGCCGCTGAAGGGCAAGATCCTCAACGTCGAGAAAGCCCGTTTCGACAAGATGATCTCGTCCCAGGAAGTGGGCACCCTGATCACCGCGCTGGGCTGCGGTATCGGTCGCGAAGAGTACAACATCGACAAGCTGCGCTATCACAACATCATCATCATGACCGATGCTGACGTCGACGGTTCGCACATTCGTACCCTGCTGCTGACCTTCTTCTTCCGTCAGTTGCCGGAGCTGATCGAGCGCGGCTACATCTACATCGCCCAGCCGCCGCTGTACAAGGTCAAGAAAGGCAAGCAAGAGCAATACATCAAAGACGACGACGCCATGGAAGAGTACATGACGCAGTCTGCCCTGGAAGATGCGAGCCTGCACCTGAACGAAGACGCCCCGGGCATTTCCGGCGAAGCGCTGGAACGTCTGGTGAACGACTTCCGCATGGTGATGAAGACCCTCAAGCGTCTGTCGCGTCTGTACCCGCAGGAGCTGACCGAGCACTTCATCTACCTGCCGGCCGTGAGCCTGGAAATGCTCGGCGACCATGCCAAGATGCAAGACTGGCTGGCCCAGTACGAAGTCCGTCTGCGCACCGTCGAGAAGTCCGGCCTGGTCTACAAGGCCAGCCTGCGTGAAGACCGCGAACGTGGCGTGTGGCTGCCAGAGGTCGAACTGATCTCCCACGGCCTGTCGAACTACGTCACCTTCAACCGCGACTTCTTCGGCAGCAACGACTACAAGACTGTCGTCACCCTCGGCGCTCAACTGAGTACCCTGCTCGACGAAGGCGCGTACATCCAGCGTGGCGAGCGCAAGAAAGCGGTCACCGAGTTCAAGGAAGCCCTGGACTGGCTGATGGCCGAAAGCACCAAGCGCCACACCATTCAGCGATACAAAGGTCTGGGCGAGATGAACCCGGATCAGCTGTGGGAAACCACCATGGACCCAAGCGTGCGCCGCATGCTGAAAGTCACCATCGAAGACGCCATCGGCGCAGACCAGATCTTCAACACCCTGATGGGTGATGCGGTCGAGCCTCGCCGTGACTTCATCGAGAGCAATGCTCTGGCGGTGTCCAACCTGGATTTCTGATCCCGGCCGGCACCAACAAAAAGGCCAACGCATACGCGTTGGCCTTTTTTATTACCTGCTATTCACTCACCCGCCGCCACACTCTCCAACCGATACCCATACCCATAAATCGTCAGCAACTGCCAACCCCGATCTGCTGTCAGCCCGAGCTTGTTGCGCAGGCGATAGATGTGGGTATCCAGTGGTCGCGATGAAGCCATTTCTTCGTGGGGCCAGAACCTTTCGTATAGATAGTCCCGTGACAGAGGTCGGCCCAGGTTACTGAACAGGCAATGTGCTAGCCGGTACTCGCGCTCGGTCATCATGATCGGCTTGCCTTCGCGGGTGACGGTCAGTTCGGCGTCGTCGAACACCAGATCGTTGAAGCGCAGAACGTTGGCTACTGATGGGCGCTGATGGCTGTGTCGACGCAGCACGGCGGTGACCCGGGCTTTCAACTCGTTTGGACGAAAGGGTTTGCTGACGTAATCATCGGCTCCTGCATTCAACGCCTGGACGATATCGCTCTCGCCGTCACGGCTGGTGAGCATGATGGCGGCCGGTGGCGCTTCCATGTGCTCTCGGGTCCAGCGCAGCAGCGCCAGGCCGGTGAGGTCGGGCAGTTGCCAGTCGAGGATCAGCAGGTCGAAGGTTTCCCGGCGCAGTTGCCGCAGCAGGTCTTCTCCGCGTTCGAAACTGTGCAGCGACCAGGGCTGTTCGCCGGCCTCGGCCATTTGTTGCAGGGTCTGCTCGACCCGGCGCAGTTCGGCGGGTTCATCGTCCAGTATCGCAACGCGCATACGCGGGATTCCTTGTCGCTTGGGTAATGGGTGGTCGACACCGGCGGTTCGACCAAAGCAGTGAAAGTAAGCGGCACGCCGTGGGGTGAGCCGCTATGATTCTTCGGGTCCACGTCCTCAGACCTGTCGCCTATGAAACCATTCAACCCGCCCTGCCCTGTTTTCCATGATTAACCGACGCCGCCACGAAAGCCGTGTTCAAAGTCAGGTTCAGCGCCTGTTTCGGCAGCTGGTGCGCGAGTGGGTGTGGATAAGTCTAGTGCTGTTGCCGCTGACTGCATTGTTGTCCTGGCGTGCGCAGATCAATCTGCATGACCCGGCGCCTGTCAGCGGCGCAGTGCTGTCTACCGTGCTGGTGGCCATCGTGTTGGGGTTATTGCTGTGGCGACCGCGTCTGGCGCTCTGGCTCACGCTGATCGGCATGGTTGGCGTGCTGCTGACCAGCGCCGGCCTGGCGGAGATTCAGCGTTGGTGGTCTCCTACGCCGGCAGTGCTGGGCATGCTGTTCGGTTATCTGATCTGGAACTGGCGACGTCTGAGTGTCGTGCTGACCTACTTCGGCTGGGAGTTGTCACGGCTGGACGATGAACCGAAGGTGTTCCCCGAACGTCGCCGCACACAATTTGCCAGTGGCGACCGGTTGCAAGGCCAGATCATGGCCCTCGAACAGGCCATGAGCCGCACGCGTGACACCCGTCGCTTCATCGCCGATGGCCTCGAGTATCTGCCGGTCGCGACCCTGATCAGTGATCCCAAAGGTCAGATCCTGTTGGGCAACCGCAAGGCGCGTGACTTGTTCGGCAGTGATCTGGTCGGTGATGAAGTCCTCGATCGCCTGGCGAGTCTTGGCTATCCGGATTTATCCACAGCGTCGCATCCACTGTTGTCCGACCTGCCTCTGGTGGAGTTCCGTGACCACAAGGAGCGCAGCCTGCGCCTGGAACGCGCCGCGTTGTTGCCGGTGGACGGCGATACGCCGATTGGCTGGTTGCTGAGCCTTACCGATCTGAGCGCCGAACGTGCCGCCGAAGAGCAGCGCGGCGTGCTGCTGCGTTTTCTGTCCCATGACTTGCGTGCCCCACATTCAGCAATTCTCGCTTTGCTCGACGTACACCGGCATCAGGCCGGGACAGATTCGCCATTATTCGAGCAGATTGAACGCCAAGTGCGTCGAGCGCTGGAGCTGACCGACGGTTTCGTGCTGCTGGCCCGGGCCGAATCCAAGGCCTATCAGTTCCAGCCGAGTCTGTTCGCGATGCTGGTAATGGACGTTCTGGATCAGGCGTTGCCCATTGCCCAACAGAAGCGTATCGAACTGTTGAGCGATATGGATGAACAATCCCAAGAGCGTCTGGTGCTGGCTGACCAGGCTCTGCTGACTCGAGCGCTGTTCAATCTGCTGGAAAACGCGATCAAGTACAGCCCGGCCGGGTCCGCGGTCCGGTTGCGCGTTCGCTGCCACGATGACTGGCTGCACTGCGAACTGAGCGATCAGGGCAAAGGTATTGCGGCTGAAGAACTGCCTGATCTGTTCAGCCAATACCGGCGTTTTTCTTCTGCCAAAGGCATCGATGGCGTGGGGCTGGGGCTGTCTATGGTCAAGGCCGTGGTGGATCACCATGGTGGTCGGATCGAATGCGTCAGCGTCATCGATCAGGGCACCACATTCCGTCTTGAGCTGCCGCTGATCCCCGAAGAGCAGGCATAAAAAAACCGGCTATATCAGCCGTTTTTCTTACATCCGAAAAAAACTTATGCACCTTTTACGGTGTTTTATCAGCTTCAGAAATATATATAAAAATCAGTAAGTTAATTGCTGTTTTCGGAATATTGCCAACAAACCGTACACAGGTTATCCACAAAAATCAGACAGTCACTTGATCGCTGGCTGCCGGGGCTTGTGGTGCCGGTGGCAAGGAACCCATTTCCCGTTGAGCCTGCTCGTTCCATGCCTGCACCCGGTCATTCAGATCGGCGATGGCGCGCGGGCCTGATCCTTCGGCATACATCGGTTCACCGATGACCACGGTGATCACACCCTGTTTTTTGCCCCAGCCGATTTTCGGCCAGAACTTGCCGGCATTGTGCGCAATCGGCAGCACCGGAAGTGCCGCATTCACCGCCAATGCGCTGCCGCTGCGGGAAAACTTGCCGATGGTGCCATGAGGAACGCGAGTGCCTTCAGGGAAGATCAGTACCCAGACATTGTCCTTGAGCAACTCGTCACCCTTTGCCGCAACTTGCTTGAGGGCAGCTTTCGGATTGTCGCGATCAATGGCGATCGGCCGCAGCATGGCCATGGCCCAGCCGAAGAACGGCACGTACAGCAATTCGCGCTTGAGCACCTGGCTCAAGGGCGAGAAATAAGCGGAGAGAAAGAACGTCTCCCAGGTGCTCTGGTGGTTCGATTGAATCACGCAGGGTCGGTCAGGCACGTTTTCCGCGCCTTTGACTTCGTAACGGATACCGAGGAACACCTTGGTCAACCACAAGGCGCAGCGGCACCAGTACACATTGATGAAGCGATAGCGCGCCTTGAACGGCAGAAAGGGCGCGATAAAAAAGCTCAGGCTGCACCACAGCAGAGCGGTGGTGCCCAGCAGCAGGTAAAAGAGGAAGATTCTGATGGCCTGCAGTATCGACATGGCGACGTTTACCGTTACGGGCGATGCCCGACTGTTCAAGCGCACTCCCGATCAATCCCTGGTCAGGAACTTCAGAAGTACTCTAGTTGTGGATAAGTTCTGCGGCAATCGCCGCCAGATCGTCAAAAATCAGGGTGCCGACCGGAAGGGTCTTGCCCAGAGTCTTTTCGCCTTTCCCGGTCTTTACCAAAACGGGCTGTGAATCGACGGCTTTGGCGGCCTCCAGGTCACCAAGGCTGTCGCCGACGAACCAGACATTCGTCAGCGCCACGTTGTAATGCTGCGCGATGGTTTTCAGCATGCCGGGTTTCGGCTTGCGGCAATCGCAACCCTCGTCCGGCCCATGCGGGCAATACACGATCAGCCCGACTTCACCGCCCCGCTCCGCTACCAGTTCGCGCAGGTGCGCGTGCATGGCATCGAGGGTGGCGAGGTCGTAGTAGCCGCGAGCAATGCCCGACTGGTTGGTGGCGACCGCCACCGTCCAGCCGGCCTTGCTCAACTGCGCAATCGCTTCGATCGAGCCGGGCAGCGGAATCCACTCCTCCACCGACTTGATGTAAGCGTCGGAGTCGTAATTGATCACTCCGTCCCGATCGAGAATCAGCAGTTTCAACAGCAATCCCTCAACCCAGCAGCGAAATGTCGGCAACGCCCAGGAACAGGCCACGCAGACGCGCCAGCAGCGCGTAGCGGTTGGCCCGTACATTGGCGTCTTCGGCATTGACCATCACCGCGTCGAAGAACGCGTCCACCGGCTCGCGCAGAGCGGCCAGGCGTGCCAGCGATTCGTTGTACTGACGTGCCGCGGCCATTGGCTGTACAGCCTGGTCCGCTTGCTGGATCGCCGAGTACAGCGAGAACTCGTTGGCGTTGTCGAAGTACTTGGCCTGAACGTCGGTCGGCACGGAGCCTTCGACTTTGCTCAGCAGGTTCGACACACGCTTGTTCACCGCCGCCAGCGCTGCCGCTTCCGGCAGTTTGCGGAAGGCCTGCACCGCTTGCACACGCTGGTCGAAGTCCAGCGCCGACCCCGGCTTCAGGGCACGTACCGACAGGTAGGTGGCGACATCCACGCCTTCGTCTTCGTAACGTGCACGCAGACGGTCGAAGATGAATTCCAGCACCGCGTCGTTCAGGCCGGCAACCTTGATCTTGGCACCGAAGGCGTTCACGGCGAAAGCCACGGCGTCGTTCAGGTCCAGATCCAGTTGTTTCTCGATCAGGATCCGCAGCACGCCCAGTGCCGCACGGCGCAGGGCATACGGGTCTTTGCTGCCGGTCGGCAGCATGCCGATGCCGAAGATGCCGACCAGGGTGTCGAGCTTGTCGGCGATGGCCACGGCCGCACCGGTCAGGGTGGCCGGCAGTTCAGCGCCGGCACCGCGCGGCATGTACTGCTCGTTCAGGGCCAGGGCGACGTCTTCCGGCTCGCCGTCATTGAGGGCGTAGTAGTAACCGGCGACACCTTGCATCTCCGGGAACTCGCCGACCATTTCGGTGGCCAGGTCGCACTTGGACAGCAGGCCTGCACGGGCAGCCCACGAAGCGTTGCCGCCGATGCGTGCGGCGATGTAAGCCGCCAGTTTCGACACGCGCTCGGCCTTGTCATAGACGCTGCCGAGTTTTTCCTGGAACACCACGTTCTGCAGGCGATCGTTGAACGCTTCGAGCTTCTGCTTCTTGTCCTGCTTGAAGAAGAACTCGGCGTCGGTCAGACGTGGGCGAACCACCTTCTCGTTACCGGCGATGATCTGCTGCGGGTCTTTGGATTCGATGTTGGCCACGGTGATGAAACGTGGCAGCAATTTGCCGTCGGCATCCAGCAGGCAGAAGTACTTCTGGTTGTCCTGCATGGTGGTGATCAGCGCTTCCTGCGGCACGTCGAGGAAACGTTCCTCGAACGAGCACACCAGCGGCACCGGCCACTCGACCAGCGCGGTCACTTCGTCGAGCAGCGCCGGTGGCACGATCGCGGTGCCTTCCTGACGGGTCGCCAGCTCTTCGGTGCGCTTGCTGATGATCTCGCGACGCTCGTTGGCGTCGGCCAGTACATAAGCGGCACGCAGGTCGGCCAGGTAGCTCGACGGCGAACCGATGCGTACGCTTTCCGGGTGGTGGAAACGGTGGCCACGGGATTCACGGCCAGCCTTCTGCGCGAGGATCGTGCAGTCGATGACCTGGTCGCCGAGCAGCATCACCAGCCACTGGGTCGGACGTACGAACTCTTCCTTGCGCGCACCCCAACGCATGCGTTTCGGGATCGGCAGGTCGTTCAGCGAGTCTTCGACGATGGTCGGCAGCAGGCTGGCGGTCGGCTTGCCGGCGATGTTCTGGCTGTAGCGCAGTTTCGGACCGCTCTGGTCGATTTCGCTCAGCTCGACGCCACACTTCTTGGCGAAGCCCAATGCCGCTTGAGTCGGATTGCCTTCGGCATCGAACGCGGCCTGACGTGGCGGGCCGTCGAGGTTGATGCTGCGGTCCGGCTGCTGGGTGGCCAGCGCGGTGATCAGCACGGCCAGACGACGCGGCGCGGCGTAGACGGTTTTGGTCTCGTAATTCAGGCCAGCGGCTTGCAGGCCCTTGTCGATACCGGCGAGGAACGCTTCGGCCAGGGTGTTCAGGGCTTTGGGTGGCAGTTCTTCGGTGCCCAGTTCAACCAGAAAATCTTGAGCACTCATTGTGCAGCCTCCAGCTTGGCCAGTACTTCGTCACGCAGGTCCGGGGTTGCCATCGGGAAGCCCAGCTTGGCGCGGGCCAGCAGGTAGGCTTGGGCGACGGAACGCGCCAGGGTGCGTACGCGCAGAATGTATTGCTGACGCGCAGTCACCGAGATCGCCCGGCGCGCATCCAGCAGGTTGAAGGTGTGCGAGGCCTTCAGGACCATTTCGTAGCTTGGCAACGGCAGCGGCTGGTCGAGTTCGATCAGGCGCTTGGCTTCGCTTTCATAGAAGTCGAACAGTTCGAACAGCTTGTCGACGTTGGCGTGTTCGAAGTTGTAGGTGGACTGCTCCACTTCGTTCTGGTGGAACACGTCGCCGTAGGTCACCTTGCCGAACGGACCGTCAGCCCAGACCAGGTCGTAGACCGAATCCACGCCCTGCAGGTACATGGCCAGACGCTCGAGACCGTAGGTGATCTCGCCGGTCACCGGGTAGCACTCGATGCCGCCCGCCTGCTGGAAGTAAGTGAACTGAGTCACTTCCATGCCGTTCAGCCAGACTTCCCAGCCCAGACCCCAGGCGCCGAGGGTCGGCGATTCCCAGTTGTCTTCGACGAAGCGGATGTCGTGGACCAGCGGGTCCAGGCCGACATGCTTGAGGGAGCCCAGGTACAGTTCCTGGAAGTTGTCCGGGTTCGGCTTCAGGACTACCTGGAACTGGTAGTAGTGCTGCAGACGGTTCGGGTTTTCGCCGTAACGGCCGTCAGTCGGACGGCGGCTTGGCTGTACGTAAGCGGCGTTCCAGGTTTCCGGGCCGATGGCACGCAGGAATGTCGCGGTGTGGAAAGTGCCGGCGCCTACTTCCATATCGTAGGGCTGAAGTACCACACAACCTTGCTCGGCCCAGTATTGCTGGAGCGCGAGGATCAAGTCTTGGAAGGTACGCACGGCTGGCGTAGGCTGGCTCACGAAATTCACCTGTTTCTTGGGCTGCGATTTAAAGAGCGGGAGTATACCCGATTCAGTCGCACCTCCACCCCCTGGAGCCTTATGCCACGCTGCTTTTGGTGCAACGAAGATCCGCTGTACATGGCTTACCACGATCAGGAGTGGGGCACGCCGCTACGCGATGCGCAGGGATTGTTCGAGTTGCTTTTGCTCGAAGGGTTCCAGGCCGGGCTTTCGTGGATCACCGTGCTGCGCAAGCGCGAGCGATATCGCGAGGTGTTGTACGGCTTCGACGTACAACGCGTGGCGCAGATGAGCGACGCGGAAATCGATGACTTGATGCTTGATCCGGGGATCATCCGCAACCGCCTCAAGCTCAATGCCGCCCGGCGCAATGCCCAGGCGTGGCTGGCGCTGGAAGATCCGGTGGCCTTCCTCTGGTCGTTTGTGGATAACCGGCCGGTGATCAATCATTTCAAGGATCGCAGCGAAGTCCCGGCCATCACCCCGCAAGCCGTGGCCATGAGCAAAGGCCTGAAAAAGGCCGGTTTCACCTTTGTCGGCCCGACCATTTGCTATGCGCTGATGCAGGCCTCGGGCATGGTCATGGATCACACTCAGGACTGCGACCGCTACGCGCAGCTGGTCAACGCCGGTTAGAATGGCCGCCTCGCGCACAGCACAAGATCAGGAGTGACCTGTGGAAAAGTTTAAAGGCGCCATGCTGGTTGGCGCTCTGCGGCTGTTTGCCCTGCTTCCGTGGCGGGCCGTGCAGGCCGTGGGTTCGGCGATCGGCTGGATCATGTGGAAAACCCCCAACCGTTCCCGCGATGTGGTGCGGATCAACCTCGCCAAATGTTTTCCACAGATGGACCCGGCCGAACGTGAGCGTCTGGTGGGCCAGAGCCTGAAAGACATCGGCAAGTCCCTGACCGAAAGCGCCTGCGCCTGGATCTGGCCGGCCCAGCGTTCCATCGACCTGGTGCGCGAAGTCGAAGGCCTCGACATCCTCAAGGATGCACTGGCGTCGGGCAAAGGCGTGGTCGGCATTACCAGCCACCTGGGTAACTGGGAAGTGCTCAACCACTTCTATTGCAGCCAGTGCAAACCGATCATTTTCTATCGTCCGCCGAAGCTCAAGGCTGTGGATGAATTGCTGCGCAAACAGCGGGTGCAACTGGGTAACCGCGTGGCGGCGTCGACCAAGGAAGGCATCCTCAGTGTCATTAAGGAAGTGCGCAAGGGCGGTCAGGTGGGTATTCCTGCGGACCCGGAACCGGCCGAATCCGCCGGGATCTTCGTGCCGTTCTTCGCCACACAGGCCCTGACCAGCAAGTTCGTGCCGAACATGCTCGCCGGTGGCAAGGCTGTCGGCGTGTTCCTGCATGCCCTGCGTCTGCCGGACGGTTCCGGCTACAAGGTGATTCTGGAAGCCGCGCCGGAAGCCATGTACAGCACCGATACCGAAACCTCCTGCGCAGCGATGAGTCAGGTGGTCGAGCGTTATGTGGCGGCTTATCCGAGCCAGTACATGTGGAGCATGAAACGCTTCAAGAAGCGCCCGCCAGGTGAGGCGCGCTGGTACTGATCGGCGATGTGCAGTTGTGGATAACCTGACAAAACGGGTTATCCACAGCCGTCACGGCTTCTGCCGTTCCAGCTTCTTCAGAAACACCGTCATTTCCTTCTCGGCCTGCTTGTCGCCATGGGCCCTGGCCGCTTCCAGCCCTTGCTCCCATGCCTGCCGCGCAGCCGCCAGATCACCCTGCGCCAGTTGCGCCTTGCCCAACAGTTTCCACGCTGCCGAGTATTTCGGATCGAAGCCGACGCAACGCTGGAAATGCTCGGCCGCCTTCGCGTTTTCCCCCAGATCCAGATAACCCTTGCCCAGGCCGAAGCGCAGCAATGAGTTATCCACACCCTTGGCGAGCATTTTTTCCAGGGATTCGATCATCGGTCTCGCCTCTTGGTCGGTCAGAAGAAACTCAGGCCCACGTGGAACAGCTTCTCCACATCGCGAATATGCTTTTTATCCACAAGGAACAAAATCACGTGGTCGCCGGCGGCGATCACCGTGTCGTCGTGGGCGATGATCACTTCTTCATCGCGGATGATTGCGCCGATGGTGGTGCCCGGCGGCAGGGCGATGTTTTCGATGGCCTTGCCGATGACCTTGCTCGACTTCGAATCACCATGGGCCACCGCTTCGATCGCTTCCGCCGCGCCCCGGCGCAACGAGTGCACGCTGACGATATCGCCACGCCGCACGTGGGCCAGCAAGGTGCCGATGGTCGCCAGTTGCGGGCTGATGGCGATATCGATATCACCGCCCTGGATCAGGTCGACGTAGGCCGGGTTGTTGATGATCGTCATCACCTTCTTCGCCCCCAGACGCTTGGCCAGCAGCGACGACATGATGTTGGCTTCGTCATCGTTGGTCAGGGCGAGGAAGATGTCCGCGTCGGCAATGTTCTCTTCCAGCAGCAGGTCGCGATCCGATGCACTGCCCTGCAGCACCACGGTGCTGTCGAGGGTATCCGAGAGATAACGGCAGCGCGCCGGATTCATCTCGATGATCTTCACCTGGTAACGGCTTTCGATGGCCTCGGCCAGGCGTTCGCCGATCTGCCCGCCGCCGGCGATGACGATGCGCTTGTAGGTTTCGTCGAGACGGCGCATTTCGCTCATCACGGCGCGAATGTTCTCACGGGCGGCGATGAAGAAGACTTCGTCGTCGGCCTCGATCACCGTGTCGCCCTGAGGAAGAATCGGACGGTCACGGCGGAAAATGGCGGCGACGCGGGTTTCCACATTCGGCATGTGTTCGCGCAACTGGCGCAGTTGCTGCCCCACCAGCGGCCCGCCGTAATAGGCGCGCACCGCCACCAGTTGCGCCTGGCCCTCGGCGAAGTCGATCACCTGCAAGGCGCCGGGATGCTGGATCAGGCGCTTGATGTAGTTGGTGACCACTTGCTCGGGGCTGATCAGCACATCCACCGGGATCGCTTCGTTCTGGAACAGTTGCTCCTCGCGGGTCAGGTACGAGGCTTCGCGTACCCGGGCGATCTTGGTCGGGGTGTGGAACAGGGTATGGGCAACCTGGCAGGCGACCATGTTGGTTTCGTCGCTGTTGGTCACCGCCACCAGCATGTCGGCGTCGTCGGCACCGGCCTGACGCAGCACGGTCGGCAGCGAGCCCCGGCCCTGCACGGTGCGGATATCCAGACGGTCGCCAAGGTCGCGCAGACGGTCGCCATCGGTGTCGACCACGGTGATGTCGTTGGCTTCGCTGGCCAGATGTTCAGCCAGCGAACCGCCGACCTGCCCTGCACCGAGGATGATGATTTTCAACCCGTCACTCCATTGAATCCGTTTAGCCGCGCACGGCAGCGATCTTGATCAGCTTGGCGTAGTAGAACCCGTCGTGCCCGCCCTGCTGGGCCAGCAACTGGCGACCGTGGGGCTGTTTGATCCCGGCCTGTGTGGCCAGATCCAGTTCCCGGGCGCCCGGCGTGCGCTCAAGGAACGCGGCGATGACTTCGGTGTTCTCGGTCGGCAAGGTCGAGCAGGTGGCGTAGAGCAGGATGCCGCCGACTTCGAGGGTTTTCCACATCGCGTCGAGCAACTCGCCTTGCAGTTGCGCGAGGGCCGCGATGTCGTCGGCCTGACGGGTCAGCTTGATGTCTGGATGGCGACGGATCACCCCGGTGGCCGAGCACGGTGCGTCGAGCAGGATGCGCTGGAACGGTTTGCCGTCCCACCACGCTGCCGTGTCGCGACCGTCGGCGGCGATCAGTTCGGCGCTCAGGCCGAGGCGTTCGAGGTTTTCTTTCACCCGCACCAGACGCTTGGCTTCCAGGTCCACCGCCACTACACCGGCCAGTGCCGGTTCGGCTTCGAGGATGTGGCAGGTCTTGCCGCCCGGTGCGCAGCAGGCGTCCAGCACTCGCTGGCCCGGCGCGAGATCGAGGAGGTCGGCGGCCAGTTGCGCGGCTTCGTCCTGCACGCTGATCCAGCCCTCGGCGAAGCCCGGCAGGCTGCGCACGTCGGCGGCAGCGTCGAGGACGATGCCGTCGCGGCTGAAGGTGCATGGCTGCGCGACGATGCCCGCTTCAGTCAGCAGACCGAGGTAGGCGTCGCGGCTGTGATGACGGCGGTTGACTCGCAGAATCATCGGCGGATGCGCGTTGTTGGCCTCGCAGATGGCTTCCCATTGTTCAGGCCAGAAGGCCTTCAGGGATTTCTGCAGCCAGCGCGGGTGGGCGGTGCGCACTACCGGATCGCGCTCCAGTTCGGCGAAGATCGCCTCATGCTCACGTTGGGCGTTGCGCAGCACGGCGTTGAGCAGACCTTTGGCCCACGGCTTTTTCAGCTTGTCGGCGCAACCGACGGTTTCGCCGATGGCGGCGTGAGCCGGGACGCGGGTGTAGAGCAATTGATAGAGACCGACCAGCAGCAGCGCCTCGACATCGGCGTCGGCAGCCTTGAACGGCTTCTGCAACAGTTTTTCCGCCAGCGCCGACAAACGCGGCTGCCAACGGGCGGTGCCGAACGCCAGATCCTGGGTGAAACCGCGATCGCGATCCTCGACCTTGTCCAGTTGCGTCGGCAGGGAGCTGTTGAGCGAAGCCTTGCCGCTCAGGACGGCGGCGAGTGCCTTGGCGGCGGCCAGACGCGGGTTCATTGCGCGTCCACCGCTGCGCCCAGTACGGTGCCGACAGCGAACTTCTCACGACGGCTGTTGAACAGATCGCTGAAGTTCAGCGCCTTGCCGCCGGGCAATTGCAGGCGGGTCAGGCACAGCGCCTGTTCGCCACAGGCGACGAGCAGGCCGTCCTTGCTGGCGCCGAGAATGGTGCCCGGTGCGCCTTTGCCTTCGGCCAGTGTCGCCGTCAGCACTTTCAGCGCTTCGCCGTTGAGCGTGCTGTGGGTGATCGGCCATGGATTGAAGGCGCGGACCAGACGTTCCAGCTCGACAGCCGGACGGCTCCAGTCGATGCGCGCCTCGTCCTTGTTCAGTTTGTGCGCATAGGTGGCGAGGTCGTCGTTCTGCACTTCGCCTTCCAGGGTGCCGGCGGCCAGACCGGCAATCGCTTGCACGACGGCTGGCGGGCCCAGTTCGGCGAGGCGGTCGTGGAGGCTGCCGCCGGTGTCTTCGGCGCTGATCGGGGTCACGACCTTGAGCAGCATCGGCCCGGTATCCAGGCCGGCTTCCATGCGCATCACGGTCACGCCGCTCTCGGCGTCGCCTGCCTCGACGGCGCGCTGGATCGGCGCCGCCCCGCGCCAGAGTGGCAGCAGCGAGGCGTGGCTGTTGATGCAGCCCAGACGCGGAATATCCAGCACCGCTTGCGGCAGGATCAGGCCGTAGGCGACCACCACCATCAAGTCCGGCTTGAGCGCAGCGAGCTCGGCTTGAGCGTCAGCGTTGCGCAGGGTCGGCGGCTGCAACACCTGGATATTATTTTCCAGGGCGAGCTGTTTGACCGGGCTCGGCATCAGTTTTTGCCCACGACCGGCCGGACGATCCGGTTGGGTGTAGACCGCGACGATCTCGTAAGGGCTGTCCAGCAGGGCCTTGAGGTGTTCGGCGGCGAATTCCGGGGTACCGGCAAAAACGATGCGCAGTGGCTCAGTCATGGGGGGAATCTCATAAAAAGAAAAAGGCTTGCCGCAGCAAGCCTTTGGAGAGGGGCATCAAGCGTTCTGGCGGTGCTGCTTTTCCAGTTTCTTCTTGATCCGGTCGCGTTTGAGCGTGGACAGGTAGTCGACGAACAACTTGCCGTTGAGGTGGTCGCATTCGTGCTGGATGCACACGGCGAGCAGGCCTTCGGCGATCAGTTCGTAAGGTTGGCCGTCACGGTCCAGAGCCTTGATCTTGACCTTCTGCGGGCGGTCGACGTTTTCGTAGAAACCCGGCACCGAGAGGCAGCCTTCCTGGTATTGCTCCATTTCGTCAGTCAGCGGTTCGAACTCGGGGTTGATGAACACCCGGGGTTCGGTGCGGTCTTCGGAAAGGTCCATCACGACGATACGTTTGTGCACGTTGACCTGGGTCGCGGCGAGGCCGATGCCCGGCGCTTCATACATTGTTTCAAACATGTCATCGACCAGCTGACGCACTTCGTCGTCCACTACAGCCACAGGTTTGGCGATAGTGCGCAGACGCGGGTCCGGAAATTCGAGGATGTTCAAAATGGCCATAAGCTTGATTGCTGCACGTGTGAGGTAAAGTCGGGCGATGGCCTGGCGGGTCCGAAGATGCAGGCTACCGTTGTGAAACGTAGCTCCTTGCTTTTCAGCATAGAGCAGGGAGCGAGCCACGGGGGCTCTGGCGTTTCACGCGAACGCACATGATAAAGGGATTCACCGCATGAGGAAATCACTACTCGCCCTGCTGTTTCTGGCCTCGGCCGGTACCGCGCACGGGCAAGTGCAACTCAAGGAAGGTTTTCCACAGCAATACACGGTGGTTTCGGGGGACACACTCTGGGACATCTCCGGAAAGTACCTGCGCGAACCCTGGCAGTGGCCGCAGTTGTGGCGGGCCAATCCGCAGATCGAAAACCCCAACCTGATCTATCCGGGCGACACCCTGACGCTCAGTTACGTCAACGGCCAGCCACGCCTGACCCTCAATCGCGGGGCGTCACGCGGCACCATCAAACTGTCGCCACGGATCCGCAGCAGCCCGGTGGCCGAGGCGATTCCGAGCATTCCGCTGAAATCGATCAACAGCTTTCTGCTGAGCAACCGCATCGTCGACAAGGTCGAGGACTTCGACAAGGCGCCGTACATCGTAGCCGGTGATGCCGAACGGGTGCTCAGCGGCACCGGCGACCGGATCTTCGCCCGAGGCCATTTCGATCCGAACCAGCCGGTTTACGGCATCTTCCGTCAGGGCAAGGTTTACACCGATCCGCAGAGCAAGGAGTTTCTGGGGATCAACGCCGATGACATCGGCGGCGGTGAAATTGTCGCCACCGAGGGCGACGTCGCCACCCTCGCCCTGCAACGCACGACCCAGGAAGTGCGCCTCGGCGACCGTCTGTTCAGCGGCGAAGAACGCTCGATCAACTCGACCTTCATGCCCAGCGCGCCCACCAGCGACATCAACGGCCTGATCATCGATGTGCCACGGGGCGTGACGCAGATCGGCGCAATGGACGTAGTGACCCTGAACAAGGGCAAGCGCGACGGTCTGGCCGAAGGCAACGTGCTGGTGGTGATGAAAACCGGGGAAACCGTGCGCGACCGGATCACCGGCCAACCGTTGAAAATCCCCGATGAACGCGCCGGATTGCTGATGGTGTTCCGCACCTACGACAAGCTCAGCTACGGCCTGGTATTGAACGCATCGCGCTCGCTGGCGGTGCTGGACAAGGTGCGAAATCCTTAGCTGGCTTCACAAGTTACCAACAGAGTTATCCACAGTTTGTTCCGAAAGGTTCGGGGCTTATAACGATCAAGGATGATCCATGATGATGCCTGTCTGTACGCCGGTTTCCCCAGCGGAACTGGAAGCGCGCTTGCGCCTGCACCGCTTGCCGGAAATCGGCCCGAAACGTTTTGCCCGATTGCTCGAAGCGTTCGGCTCCGCCTCCAAAGCCATCAGTGCGCCGTCCAATGCCTGGCGCTCGTTGGGTTTGCCGGTGGTTAGCGCCGATGCGCGCCGTTGTCCTGAAGTACGCGACGGCGCGAGCCGCGCATTGGCCTGGCTAGAGCGCCCGGGCCAGCATTTGCTGATGTGGGACCAGCCGGACTACCCGGCCTTGCTGGCGCAGATTGCCGACCCGCCACCGCTGCTGTTTGTTGCCGGTGACCCGCTGATCCTGGAAAAACCGCAGCTGGCGATGGTCGGCAGTCGCCGCGCCTCACGTCCGGGCATGGACACCGCCACGGCGTTTGCCCGCAGCCTGGCCGGGGCCGGTTTCGTCATCACCAGTGGCCTGGCGCTGGGCATCGATGCAGCCGTGCATCAAGCCGCGCTCGACGTTGGCGGGCAAACCGTCGGTGTGCTGGGCACCGGCCTGGAAAAATTTTATCCACAGCGCAATCGGCGACTGGCGGACACGATGATTGCCTCTGGCAGTGCGGTGATTTCGGAGTTTCCACTGGACGCCGGACCGACAGCGAGCAACTTCCCCAGGCGCAACCGGATCATCAGCGGTTTGTCCCTCGGCGTACTGGTGGTCGAGGCCAGTGTGGCCAGCGGTTCGTTGATCACCGCGCGACTGGCGGCGGAACAGGGACGCGAGGTCTATGCGATTCCGGGCTCGATCCACCACCCCGGCGCGCGCGGTTGCCATCAACTGATCCGCGATGGCGCGGTGCTGGTGGAAACCATCGAACATATTCTCGAAGCCTTGCGCGGCTGGCAGCACCTGTCGGTGTCCGCAACCGCACCAAGTACCGATAACCCGTTGTTGCGGCTGTTGCACGCCGCACCCCATACCAGCGAGGGGTTGGCCGACAGCAGTGGCTGGGCGCTACCCAAAGTGCTGGCGGCATTGACCGAGCTGGAGATGGAGGGCCGTGCCGTATGCGAAAACGGTCGCTGGTTTGCGCGGGTAAGCTAGGTTTTACATTGAAGATCGGTAAACTGCGCAAAACCTGTTTTCGGAGAGTTTTTCATGGTCAACAGTTGGCGTGTGCAACAAGCCGCACGAGAGATTCGCGCCGGGGCGGTGATTGCCTATCCAACCGAAGCCGTCTGGGGGCTGGGGTGCGATCCGTGGAATGAAGAAGCGGTGGATCGCCTGTTGGCGATCAAGAACCGTTCGGTGGACAAGGGATTGATCCTGGTCGCCGACAACATTCGCCAGTTCGATTTCCTGTTCGAGGATTTCCCCCAGGACTGGATCGACCGCATGGCCAGTACCTGGCCGGGGCCGAACACCTGGCTGGTGCCACATCAGAACCTGTTGCCGGAGTGGGTGACCGGGGTGCATGACACCGTGGCACTGCGGGTCAGCGATCATCCGCAGGTGCGGGACTTGTGCTCGCTGGTCGGACCGTTGATCTCGACATCGGCCAACCCGCAAGGCCGGCCAGCGGCGAAGACTCGCTTGCGTGTCGAGCAGTATTTCCGGGGCCAGGTCGATCTGGTGTTGGGCGGGATGCTCGGCGGGCGCAAGAATCCGAGCCTGATCCGCGATCTGGCGACCGGCAAGGTTGTGCGTCCGGCCTGATATTACCTTTGGTTAATTCTGTGAGTACTCTTCGGCTTTCATGGCGAGGAGTACTACGCGTGCCTGCGATTTTTCCTTCATGTAACTGAAGTTACTGCCAGGTTTTTTGGTTTGATTTTTCCCTTTCAACGTCAGACGAATCCATAAGTATCAAATTGTTGTAATTTTTCCGACGTTATTCTCAGAAGCCACACAGTGGCGATTTTTCTAAAAACATTCATTATTTCAATGCGCTCAGAAAACTTCGACAAGTTCACGGCTGCGGAGAAAAAATGGATATCAGGTATTTGCAATTAACGGACAGTCTGCAGGCATTACAGGCGACCTTGAAAAGTCGTTATGAAAGTTATCGTATCGTTATTCTTGAGGCAGGCTCGGATACGCGAGAGTTTGAACAGTTTGTTGCTCGTCATTTTCGGCTGCGACTGCAGCACTACATGCTGACACCCAAAGCCAGATTGTTTGAAACACGCCTGGCAATTGCCTCGCGCAGTACCCACTTTTTGCTGTATCTGCACGACAGACCCATGGCTGTATTGAGAGTCACGCCTGCGCCGTTCGAATGGGCATCACTGACGCAGCAGCATGTTTCTCCCACGGTGGCGCTATCGCGCCATGTCGAGTTCAGCCGCTTGATCAGCCACTCGCAAAATCAATTCCCGATGTCGGTCAACGGCCTGCTGGCGGCTGCCACGGAATGGGCGATCAGGCACGGTCATGAAGGCGTTACCGCCCTCTGCCGTTCACCGCAACGACGATTCTTCCAGCGCTTCGGCCTGACGCCGATCACTACCGACGCTCTGCACATCGAACACCGCAAGCGTGGTGATTACTGGCTGCTTTCAGCTCAATGGCAGCAGATTTTCGCCGCACTTCAACAACCCATCCACCTGCTCGCCAACCCATCGGAGAAGCACCTTGATGAATGCGCCCCTCAGTTTTAACCAACAGTTGAGCCTGCTCGATGAGCGAATCGAAAAGTCATGGGCCCATATTCTGGAGAATTCGCGGCTGGTTAAAGCCATTCGCGAAGGTGAAGTTTCCAGAGCGTTATATGCGATCTACATGATCGAAACCTTTCACTACACGGCACACAATGCGCGAAATCAAGGATTGGTGGGTGTGCGACATGCAGAAAATCCGGTGTATGCAAAGTTCTGTTTTGAACATGCGGCACAGGAAGTCGGTCATGAAAAGATGGCAATGCACGATGTCATGAGCCTTGGTCTGAAGCATGAAGTGTTCGATATTCCATCTGCACTTCCAGAGACTGAAGTGTTGATTGCCTATTTATACTGGATTTCCTTTACCGGTAATCCGCTGCAGCGGCTTGGTTATAGTTATTGGGCAGAAAATGCCTACCAGTTCATTACGCCACTTATAAACCGTCTGAGTGAAACGCTGGAGCTGAAACCGGCTCAGCTGACGTTCTTCGTTGCACATTCCGACATCGATATCGAGCACTTCAACGAAATCAAACTCATGCTGCAGCGCACCTGCAAGCGTCAAGACGATTGGGATGCCATTGCCACCGTCATGGAAACCAGCCTGCGCCTGACCGGCAACATGCTTGAGGCCGTTTATGAGCAGTACGAAGCCTGGCAAAACGGGCTGGCGCCCCGCTATGACTTCCTCCACGCCCTGGACAACCAATGAAGACCTCACGCCCATGTTCATATCAGGAGGCTGGAGGCAGACATGGCTGACTATTTCGACCAGCTCAACTACACGCTGGGGGATGAAGACACCGCGCTTGAGTACGCGATCCTGCCCGCGCATGCCCGCCACGTGCTGGGAATTGCCGGATGCGGCGGTCGCCTGTTGCCGCTGCTGGCCGCAAACCCTTTACGCATGACCTGTAGCGACATCAGTGCGCCGCAACTGGCGTTCACCCGGTTGCGTCTGGCGTTGCTGGAACAGACCGATCACGAGTCGTTCATGGAGTTCATGGGCTATCGGATGGAAAGTCTCAGAGCACGGCGCCGATCCATTTTTCAGCAATTGATTTTGCCGCCCGCGGATCGTCGCTGGTTGTTTGGGTTATTCCAGTCCAGGCAATGGGGCGCGCCGATCTACATGGGCGCATTCGAGCAGACTCTGAAGCGGCTGGCGAAAATCACCGGACTGTTTACCGGCAAGGCGGGCCGGGGCATTTTTCAGTACGGCTGCCTTGAGGAACAAACGGAATATTACCGAAAGCGCTTTCCGCGCAAGCGCTGGAAGGCCGTGATCGCTTTGCTGGGCAACGCAGCAGTACTCAATTCGCTGCTGTACAAGGGCTCGTTTCCCCCCAACAACCTCGGTATCAGTTCTCGCGCGGCCTACCTGGAAATTTTCCACAGGCTGTTCACCTCTCAGGTGGTCCGCGAGAGTTTTTTCCTGCAAATGCTGTTTTTCGGTGAACTGCGCTATCCGCAAGGCTTTCCGCTGGAGTGCGATCCGGCAATTTTCCAGCGTGCCCGTGAGGGGCTTCAGCAGTGCGAGTTACGCGTTGTGCAGGCTGACATCCTCGACTGCGTTGACGGGGAAACAGGCATCGATTTCGTATCTCTGTCGGACGTGCCCTCCTTCATGCCCGAAACGGCCGGTACCCATGTTCTGCAGCATCTGGCACCAGCGCTGGCAGAAAACGCGCGGGTGGTCATGCGTGGCCATTTACATGTGGTTCAACCCGATTGTGCAGGTTTCTGCGATATCACCCATCAGTACCAGGCAGAAATCGCACGAGAAAAAACCCAGCTCTGGCGTGTGCAGGTCTATCGCCGGACAGCCGCTATGCAGGTATCCCGATGAACACCTTTCAACCGACCGTCAATTGGGTCAAAAACCGTGTCCGGCAATCTCGTGATGATCAACAGCAGTTATTCGATGCCGGGCTGAATGGTCTGAAACTGGTCAAACGTGAAGCCAAGGAGATCGAACTCGACAGCGGCGAACGGCTGACGGAGTTTCTCTCATGTTCTTACCTGGGGCTGGAGTGTGATCCACGCTTGATTCACGGAGCCGTGAGCGCCGCCGAAGCCTTCGGTGTGCAGTTCGCTGCCGCGCGAACCCGAGTCCTGTTGCCTCCCATGCGTGAGCTGGATGAACAACTGAGCCGGATATTTCAGGGACATACGGTTACCTTCAACTCCGTAGGCAATGCGCATCTCGGCTGCCTGCCGCTGCTCGGTTCCGGCGAAATGCCCTCCTACCCCTTGAGGCGTGGTCCCTGCTGGATTGTTGACCGCGCGGCGCATGCCTCGATGCAGGTGCTGCAGGGCATTCTCTGGCAGTTCGGGCCGGTAAAGCGATGCGATTGCAGCGATTTGGAGCAAGTAGAGGATGCGTGTCTGGCGGCGGTCGCAGCGGGTAACACGCCCATCATCCTGACCGACAGCATTGGCTCGATGCGCGGTTTGTATCCGGTCAACCGCCTGTTGCAACTGGCGGAGCGTTTTGACGGTTATCTTTATGCGGATGATGCCCACGGTACTTCGATCCACGGAGCAGCAGGGAGTGGATATGCATTGGCCGCTGCGGAAGAACGGCTGCGCGGTCGACTGATTCTCCTGTCGTCTCTTTCCAAGGCATTCGGTGCAACCGGTGGCGCGATCACCGTGCGTACGGCGGCGGATGCCGAGCTGATACGCGGCCACGCCTCGACCTATACGTTTGGCGGCCCCCTTTCCATGGCTGGAGTTGGCGCGGCGGTCGCCTCCGGGAATATCCACCTGTCGCCGGAGCTGGGTCAATTGCAGGCCGCACTGTGGCGAAATATCGCCGTGATCGACGGTCTGCTTGGGCCGGTGCTGGGCAATCATCTGGTCGAGTCCCCCATTCGTTTTGTCCGCGTCGGGGCCGAGAGAGATGCGATCTGTCTGGCGCAGCATTTGCGTCGGCGGGGCATGGCGGTCACTACCGCACTGTTTCCGGTAGTGGCCAAGGGCGAGGCGATTTTGCGTCTGGCCATCAGCGCGAGCCACAGTCAGCGCCAGTTGGAATCTCTGGCGAGTGCCGTCCGTAGCGGATTCGAGGAGTTGGGCATTCGTCAGGAAGGATGGGGCAATGAGCAATGATCCTCTGATGGATTTATCGGCCGATGCTCTTGCACAAAAATTGGCTCACGCGCGCGCGCTGCCATGGTTCCGCGCGCTGTATCCCCGGATCCTGGAGGTGCAGACATTGGCTGATCTGCATCGACTGCCGGTTCTGGCAGTGGAAGACGAGTTCGGAGGTGGGCTGTTTTCCGCACTCGGCGATGCGTCGAACCGAGCACCCGGTGGCGGACTGACCCTGACCTCGGGAGGGAGCACCGGCAATCGCAAACAGATCACTCATTCCTGGGCGTTCAACGCCGCGATCGTGCCTCTGGGGGCGCGGATGTTTGGTATGACGGACGAGCATCCGGAGGTGGTCATCAACTGCCTGACGGCCGGTGAAATGCAGGGTGCGTTTCATTACGCGACAGCCATCGTCCAGCACATTGGCGCACGCTTGTTGCCAGCCGGTTCACAGATGGGCATTCAGCGCATTGTCGAGCTGATTCAGTCGCACGCGGCCGATGCGCTGATATGCACTCCCTCCTTCGCCGCCGCACTGTTCAATCACGAGAACGTTGGTTCAGAACAGTTGGGCAGTCTGAGGTGGCTTTACTACATTGGAGAACCCTGCAGTAAAACGCTGCGCGACCAATTGGCCAGGGATTGGCCGAAGCTGAAAATTCGCTCGTTGGGCTACAGCTCGACGGAAACGGGTCCCATCGGCTTTCAGTGTGCACACCTTGAACACGGTTTTTATCATTTGCATGCCGACGCGATGCTGGTCGAAGTGGTTGATCCCCTGACCCTTCAGGCCGTGGCAGAAGAGGAGACAGGCGAGTTTCTGCTGACGCCCCTGCTGCCCGATCATGCGCCGCTGTTTCGCTACAGGATCGGGGATCGCGGGCGAATCCTGCGCACGGTGACGAATTGTGCCTGCGGCAGCTCCATGCCGGTTATGGCCCTTGAGGGACGGGTCGAAACATCGATCAAACTGGGTGGGGCGATCATCACTCAGTCACAGGTATTGCACGTACTTCGGCAGCTCTTGCCTGAATTGGACACAGCAGATGTGCAGGTGCAGATCGAGCGACGGCCCGGTGGTGCGCACATGCGTCTGATTATCGCCGAGGACAGACTGACTGCCATCGCGCAATCCCTCATCGAAGGTGCTTTGCAGGTCGAGGGGCAAGCGAGCGCATTGCTCAGCCTGCCAGGTGTGTTGGGGCTGGAGGTGAAGCGTCTTGCCCGTCAGGCATTTGAAACGACGCTGACTGGCAAGACACCGTTTTTTGTGACATTGGAACAGACCCCGGCCAAGTCATGACGATTGGCCGGAGAAGTCTGTGGTCAGGGCAGCAGAACGGTGGAACCGGTGGTGCGTCGCGCCGACAACTCGGTCTGCGCCTTCGCCGCATCAGCCAGTGCGTAACGCTGGCTGATATCCACTTTCAGCTTGCCGCTGGTGATCATTCCGAACAGCTCATCCGCCATGCGTTGCAGGTTTTCGGCATTGTTGGCGTAGGTCGCGAGCGTTGGTCGGGTGACGTACAGCGAACCTTTCGACGCCAGAATACCCAGGTTCACCCCGTCCACCGCGCCCGAGGCATTGCCGAAGCTCACCAGCAGACCGCGAGGTGCCACACTGTCCAGCGAGGCCGGCCAGGTGTCCTTGCCGACGCCGTCGTACACCACCGGGACCTTTTTCCCGTCGGTCAATTCAAGCACCCGTTGGGCGACGTTTTCGTGGCTGTAATCGATGGTTTCCCAGGCGCCGTGGGCCTTGGCCAGTTCGGCTTTCGCTGGCGAGCTGACGGTGCCGATCAGCTTCACTCCCAGCGCTTTCGCCCATTGGCAGGCCAGCAAACCGACGCCGCCGGCCGCCGCGTGGAACAGAATGGTTTCGCCGCCCTTGAGTTCATAGGTCTGACGCAGCAGGTACTGTACGGTCAGGCCCTTGAGCATCACGCCGGCCGCGGTTTCGAAGCTGATGGCGTCCGGCAGGTGGACCAGATTTGCCTCCGGCAGGATATGCACGTCGCTGTAGGCGCCCAGTGGGCCGCTGCCATAGGCCACGCGGTCGCCGACCTTGAACCGGGTGACGGCGCTACCCACTGCCTCGACGATGCCCGCGCCTTCCGCCCCCACACCCGACGGCAATGCCGGTGGCGCGTACAGGCCGCTGCGGTAGTAGGTGTCGATGAAGTTCAGGCCGATGGCCTTGTTGCTCACGCGAACCTGCTGCGGGCCGGGCTCGGCAGGCTGGTAGTCAACGTATTCGAGCACTTCGGGGCCGCCATGGGCGCGGAACTGGATTCGCTTGGCCATCTGCCTACTCCTTGGGACGATTCGGAAGGCCCCTATCGAACTCCCCTGCTTGATCTTCGTCAACTGCGGCGTGCCTACCTGCGATGGTATGCTACGCGCCCATTTGCGCCACCCCCTCGCCCACGGGGCGATGCCCGATCCAAGGTGAAGCCATGACGACCCGCACCGACGCCGTAAAGGCCTATCTGCTCGACCTGCAAGACCGCATCTGCGCGGCGCTGGAATCCGAAGACGGCGGCACGCGCTTCGTCGAAGACGCCTGGACCCGTGCGGCCGGCGGTGGCGGTCGCACCCGGGTGATCGAGAACGGCGCGGTGATCGAAAAGGGCGGCGTCAACTTTTCCCACGTCTTCGGCAGTGGTCTGCCACCGTCCGCCAGCGCTCATCGGCCGGAGCTGGCCGGGCGTGGTTTCGAAGCCCTCGGCGTGTCGCTGGTGATTCACCCGCACAACCCGCATGTGCCGACGTCCCACGCCAACGTGCGCTTTTTCATCGCCGAAAAGGAAGGTGAAGAGCCGGTCTGGTGGTTCGGCGGCGGTTTCGACCTGACGCCGTACTACGGCAACGAAGAAGACTGCATCCACTGGCACCGCGTTGCCGAACAGGCCTGCGCGCCGTTTGGCCCGGACGTCTACCCGCGCTACAAGGCCTGGTGCGACACTTATTTCCACATCAAGCATCGCCACGAACCACGGGGTATCGGCGGCCTGTTCTTCGATGACCTGAACGAGTGGGACTTCGACACCAGCTTCGCCTTCATGCGTGCCATCGGCGATGCGTACATCGACGCTTACCTGCCGATCGTGCAACGCCGCAAGAACGACGCGTTCACCGCCAAGCAGCGCGAGTTCCAGGAATTCCGTCGCGGCCGCTACGTCGAGTTCAACCTGGTCTACGACCGTGGCACCCTGTTCGGCCTGCAGTCGGGCGGGCGCACCGAGTCGATCCTGATGTCGCTGCCGCCGCAAGTGCGCTGGGCCTACGACTGGAAAGCCGAGCCGGGCAGCGAAGAAGCGCGCCTGACCGAATACTTCCTGCAAGATCGCGACTGGCTGGCCCAGGCCTGAGGATTTCCGATGGATCGTTACGTCGTTTTCGGTAACCCGATCGGCCACAGCAAGTCGCCGATGATTCACAAACTGTTCGCCGAACAGACCG
Source organism: Pseudomonas sp. GW821-FHT09C09 (assembly GCF_059418105.1). NCBI lineage: Bacteria > Pseudomonadati > Pseudomonadota > Gammaproteobacteria > Pseudomonadales > Pseudomonadaceae > Pseudomonas > Pseudomonas sp. GW821-FHT09C09. The sequence continues at coordinate 93,149 of NZ_JBWKPF010000003.1, read as the reverse complement.
GGCAGAGCCTCGACTACAGTACCCTGCTGGCGCCGCTCGACGATTTTTCCGGCTGCGCCACTTCGTTTTTCCAGGAAGGTCGCGGTGCCAACGTGACCGTGCCGTTCAAGGAAGACGCCTACCGCCTGGCCAACAGCCTGACCGACCGTGCCCAGCGCGCGGGTGCGGTGAACACTTTGAGCAAACTCGCCGACGGCACCTTGCTCGGGGATAACACCGACGGCGCCGGGCTGGTGCGCGATCTGACGGTCAACGCCGGGTTCAGCCTTACCGGCAAACGCGTTCTACTGCTCGGCGCCGGTGGCGCGGTACGTGGTGCGCTGGAGCCGTTGCTGGCGGAAAAACCGGCCTCGGTGATCATCGCCAACCGCACGGTGGACAAGGCCGAGCTGCTGGCCGAACTGTTCTGCGACCTGGGGCCAGTGTCGGCCAGCGGTTACGACTGGTTGCGCGAGCCGGTGGACGTGATCATCAACGCCACCTCCGCCAGCCTCACCGGCGATGTGCCGCCGATTGCAGAAAGCCTGATCGAGCCGGGCCAGACCCTGTGCTACGACATGATGTACAGCAAGGAACCCACCGCGTTCTGCCGCTGGGCCAGCGAGCATGGCGCGGGTGTGGTGATGGATGGCTTGGGCATGCTGGCGGAACAGGCGGCGGAGGCTTTTTTCCTGTGGCGTGGCGTACGTCCCGATACTGCGCCGGTTCTGGCCGAATTGCGTCGACAACTGGCGCTCTAGAGCGCCTTCAGTCCTCGAAGCGGATCGGGCATTTCTCCGGCCCTTCGAGCTTGCGCAATTCCTCCACCACCTGCGGTCGCGCCTGACGCAAGGTCAGGCTGCGATCCTGGCGCAGCAGGCGCCGGGCTTCCTGATGGAGCATTTCCACGCCGGAATAGTCGATGAAGTTGATCTGCTGCGCCTCGATCACAACCCGCGCACCGTGCATCCGTTGCAGGCGCACTTGCAGGTAGTGGCTGGCGCCGAAGAAGATCGACCCGCCGACCCGCAGCACATCGTCCTCGCCGTCGCGCCAATGCTGCACTCGCGGCTGCGAAGTGCGCTTGAGGTAGAAAAACAGCGACGCCAGCACACCGGCATAAATCGCCGTCTGCAGTTCCAGCAACAACGTGGCGACGCAGGTCAGGCTCATCACCACAAATTCCGCCCGGCTGACCCGCAACAGCGCGCGAATGCCGCGATGATCCACCAGTCCCCAGGCGATCAACAGAATGCTGCCGGCCATGGCCGGGATCGGAATATGGGCAATCAGCCCGGCGCCGAAAATCGCGAACAGCGCCACCCACAACGCCGAAAACACCCCGGCCAGAGGTGAACAGGCCCCGGCCTCATAACTCAGCCCGGAACGGGTGAACGATCCGGCGGACAACGATCCCGAAAAGAACGCCCCGATGATGTTGGAAAGCCCCTGGGCACGGACTTCCTGATTGGCATCGAGCAGTTGTTGCGAGCGCGCAGCAATCGAGCGGGCAATCGACAGACTGGTGACCAGTCCGAGCATGCCCACGGCCACGGCGCTCGGCAGCAGACGCAGGACCAGATCCATATCCAGCGGCAACCCGCTGAACGGCGGCAAGCGCCCGACAAAAGCACTGACCAGGTGAACATGGCCAAACATCGCCGGCCACAGCCACACCACCAGACTGCCTAATACCAAGGTCATCAAAAGCGTCGGCCAGCGTGGCAGCAGTTGCTTGAGCAATACGCCAACCACCACCGTAGCGACGCCGAGTACGAGCGACGGTTTATCCACAGCCCCGAGATGGCGCAGCAAGTCCATCAGGCTGGCCAGTGCCGTGGCCTTGGCCGGCAGATCCAGCCCCAGCAGGTTCGGCAATTGACCGATGGCAATGACCACCGCCGCGCCGAGGGTGAACCCCAGCACCACCGAGTGCGAGACGAAATTCACCAGTGCGCCAAACCGCAACAGGCCGAGCAGCCACTGGAAAATCCCCGCCAGGAACGTCAGTAACAGGATCAGGGTGATGTAGTCCTGTGACGCAGGCACGGCCAATGGGCTGACACTGGCGAACAGGACAATCGAAATGGCAGCGGTCGGGCCGCAGATCAGGTGCCAGGATGATCCCCAAAGGCAGGCAATCAGCACCGGGATGATCGCTGCATACAAGCCGTACTCGGGTGGGAGACCGGCGATCAGGGCGTAGGCAATCGACTGGGGCAACGCGAGAATCGCGCCGCTGAGGCCGACGACCAGGTCCCGCCCGACGCTGGCGCGGGTCTGCCGGGGCAGCCAGGTCAGGAAGGGAAACAGTGAGCGGCGGCTGGGGAAGGCCATGAATCCTCTCGGGTGAAATTTTGCGCATTGTACGCAGCTCGGGACGCGGAGCGTCCATGGCGGCATTCCCACGCAGAGCGTGGGAATGATCGGCCCGCGCAGTTACAGTTTGGCTTTAACCGCCGGCAACGCATCTTTGCCGTCCACGGTTTTCACACCATCAAGCCACTTGTCCAGCACCGCCGGATTCGCCTTGATCCAAGCCTTCACCGCATCCGCATTGCTGACCTTCTTGTTCACCACCTCGGCCATGATGCTGTTCTCCATCTCCTGAGTGAACGAAAGATTGGTCAGCAATTTACCCACATTCGGACAAGCCTCGGCGTAGCCCTTGCGGGTCAGGGTGTAGACGCTGCCCGTGTCGCCGAAGTATTTCTCGCCACCCTTGAGGTAATGCATTTTCAGCTGCACGTTCATCGGGTGCGGGGTCCAGCCGAGGAAGGTGACGAATTTCTGTTTCTTCACCGCCCGCGAGACCTCGGCAAGCATTGCCTGTTCGCTGGACTCGATCAGCTTCCACTGACCCATGTCGAAGTCGTTCTTCTTGATGATCTCTTGCAGCGAGATGTTCGCCGGTGCGCCGGAGCCGATGCCGTAGATCTTGCGGTCGAACTTGTCGGCGAATTTGTTCAGGTCGGAAAAGTTATGCACACCCGCGTCCCACACGTAGTCCGGCACGGCCAGGGTGAATTCGGTGCCGTCGAGGTTCTTCGCCAGTTGCGTGACGTCACCGGTGGCCACGAACTTGTCGTAGAAGCCCTGCTGCGCCGGCATCCAGTTGCCGAGGAACACGTCGACCTGGCCATCCTTCAAGCCGCCGAAAGTGATCGGCACCGCGAGGGTATCGACCTTGGCCTTGTAGCCCATGCCGTCCAGCAGAAACCCGGTGATGGCGTTGGTCGCTGCGATGTCGCTCCAGCCGGGGTCGGCCATTTTCACCGTGTCGCAGCTCTCGGCGAACGCGGACGTGCTGCCCAGTGCCAGCAGGCTGACCGTCACGATTGTGGATAACTTGACCATGGACTTCCCCTTAACGTTATTGGTTTTGGCAGGGTTGTGGATAACGGGCCTTGCGCTCCAGGTCATCGAGGTCGATGTGGTTGCGCATGTACTGCTGACTGGCGTCCACCAGCGGCTGGTGATCCCAGCTCTTCAGCTTGCCGATGGTCAGCGCCTCGGCAACGAAGCGCCGGCGTCGCTGGCTTTCGAGCACCTCGCGGTGGATTGCCGGAATGTCCCATTTGGCCCGTGCTTCGGCGAGAAAATCGTCGAACAGCTGGCGATGTTGCGGTGACTGGCTGAGTTCTTCCTGCTCCCGTGGATCGTTATCCACATCGTAGAGTAGGCAAGGGTCGGTTTCGCTGTAGATAAATTTGTAGGCGCCACGCCGGATCATCATCAGCGGGCTGACGGTGCCTTCGGCCATGTATTCGCCGAACACTTCGTCGTGACCGCCCTGCCCTTGCAGGTGCGATACCAGCGAGCGGCCGTCCAGCGGCAGGTTCGGTTCCAGGCTGCCGCCGGCCAGTTCGACGAAGGTCGGCAACAGGTCGGCGGTGGACACAGCAGCGCTGATGCGGCCGGATTTGAACTGACCGGGCGCACTTATCAACAGGGGCACCCGCGCGGCCATCTCGAACCAGTGCATTTTGTACCAGAGGCCTTTTTCCCCAAGCATGTCGCCGTGGTCTCCCGAGAACACGATGATGGTGTCATCGATCAGCCCGGTATCTTCGAGGGTTTGCAGGAGTTTGCCGACGTTGGCGTCGATATAGCTGCACGCGCCGAAATACGCCCTGCGCGCATCACGGATCTTATCCACAGGCAGCGGCTTGTCCCACAGGTCGTAGACCTTGAGCAGCCGCTGGGAATGCGGATCGAGTGAATGCTGGTGCGGTGTTGTGGGAAGCGGGATATCCGCATCGTCGTACAAGTCCCAGAACGCCTTGGGAATCGTGTACGGATCGTGCGGGTGAGTCATCGACACCGTCAGGCAGAACGGCTGGTCGCCGTCCTCACGAATGTGGTCGAACAGGTATTGCTGCGCCTTGAACACCACCTCTTCGTCGAAGTCGAGCTGGTTGGTGCGCACGCACGGCCCGGCCTGCAGCACCGAGGACATGTTGTGGTACCAGCTCGGCCGCACGTCCGGCTCGTCCCAGTTCACCGCCCAGCCGTAGTCGGCCGGGTAGATGTCGCTGGTCAGGCGTTCTTCATAGCCGTGCAGTTGATCCGGCCCGCAGAAGTGCATCTTGCCCGACAGCGCAGTGCGGTAACCGAGGCGCCGCAGGTAATGGGCGTAGGTGGGAATGTCGGCGGGGAAATCCGCAGCGTTGTCGTAGGCGCCGATCTTGCTCGGCAACTGGCCGCTCACCAGGGTGAAACGCGACGGTGCGCACAGCGGGCTGTTGCAATACGCGGCATCGAACACCACGCCCTGTTCGGCGAGGCGGCTGAGATTCGGCAGCTTGATCGGCGACGGGCCGTAGAACGGCAACATTGGCGCGGCCATTTGATCGGCCATGATGAAGAGAATGTTCTTGCGCTTCATGTGATCGCGGCATTCCATAGTGAATATTTATGCGACATTGCTGCGATCGAGCATGGATTCCACGCAATCTCCGGTAAAGCCCGCGCCGGACAATGACTAGGATAAGCACAGCTTATGTATGAAGCCCTCGGTGATTTGTCGCTGGACTTGCTGCGCGCCTTCGAGGCGGCTGCCCGTCATCGCAGTTTTACTGCCGCAGCGGTGGAACTTGGCACCACTCAACCGGCCATCAGCCAGCAGATCAAAAGGCTGGAGGAGCAGCTCGGAACTCGGCTGTTCGACCGGATCTACCGAGGTATCGAGCTGACCGAGGTCGGTTCGATCCTTTTCGAGCAAGTCACCCTCGGTTTGCAGAATATCGACGCAGGATTGAGCGCGATCAGCGCACAACAGCAACATGAAGTGTTGCAGGTCGCCACCGATTTCGCCTTCGCTGCGTACTGGCTGATGCCACGTCTGCATCGTTTTCACGAAGCCAATCCACAGGTGGATGTCAGCCTGGTCACCAGCGAGCGCAATCACAACATGCTCCGGCCGGATATCGACGTTGCCGTGCTGTTCGGCGACGGTCGCTTCAAACAGGGCGAAAGTCATTGGCTGTTCAGCGAAGAAGTGTTCCCGGTGTGCAGCCCGCAATTGCTCAAGGATCGCGCCCGGCCCTTGCCGCCTCAGGCGCTGCTGGAATTCCCGTTGCTGCATCTGCGCGGCGAGAACAGCAGCAACTGGTTCGACTGGAGCGGTCTGTTCCGCGAACTCGGTATCAACACGCCACCTGCGCCGGGCCAACTGCGTTTCGACAACTACACCTTGCTGATTCAAGCGGCGATTGGCGGTCAGGGTGTGGCGATTGGCTGGCGGCACCTTGTGGATAACTTGCTGGCCCAAGGGTTGTTGTGCCGGCCGATTGCCGAGACCACCCTCTCCCGCCTCGGCTATTACGTGGTGCTGCCGCAGCGCAAACGGCGTGGGGCGTTGATTCAACAATTCGTCGATTGGTTGATGGCCGAACAGGCCAGCAGCGCGCAGTCGCTGACGGGAATGGATTTGCCTTCCATCGCGGTGTGATCAGCCTTCCGACGCCGCGACAAAACTCACGTGCTCGCCCACATGCAGATTCAACCGCAGCTCATCGGTCATCCCGATGGCCACCCGGTTCAAGCGTTCCAGCGGTTCGGCCAGGCCCGGCTCAAGACTGCTGCTGACCTGGTTGAAATGCTCGATGGTCAGCCCCGCCACTCCACGCGGCGCATCGACCAGCGTCCAGTGCAACGGGCTGCCTTGCAGGGCGTCGCGGATTTCCTCGGCGGCGTGGCGTTGCAGGCGATCATCCAGATCCGACTCGTCCAGCAGCGCGAAGTCCCCCACGACAAACAGCCGCGACACGTGCGCCGCTTGCAGGCCTTCGATCAGCGCATCCACCGCCAGCACCTGTTCCACCGGCCCGAGCACCACGGACTTTTCCACATGCTCGCTGCTGAACGGCAGGCCTGGCGCATCGAGCAGGCAGATCACCGCCGAGCTGCCGGCCACACTCTGGTTGACCCGTTCGGCATCGAACAGATCACCGCTTTTGGTACGCAGACCCGGGCGTGGCGCGAGGGCGGTCAGGTCGTCGAGGATGGCGATGACTTCGTGCTGACGCCGCAGCAGTTCAGCCATCAACGCACTGCCCAGGCTACTCATGGCACCATAGAGCACCACTTTCACCACCGGGGTTTCGGCATTTTTCATGGCTGAGGTCCCTTTTGTTTTCCCTTGTATGGCGTGTGACATACGGCCAGCGCCGAGGGTTCGAACCGATTCAGAGGGTTTGCGATGCAGACGATCAAGGGTTATCACGCCCACGTTTATTACGACGCCAGCACCATTGCTCAGGCACGTGCGCTGTGTGAACAGGCCGCGCAATTATTCCCGTTGAAGATGGGCCGTGTGCACGAACGCCCGGTCGGCCCGCACCCGGACTGGAGCTGCCAACTGGCCTTCGGCCCGGAGCTGATAGGCGACGTGCTGCCGTGGCTGGCGCTCAATCGCAACGGCTTGGTGGTGTTCCTGCACCCGGACACTGGCGATGACTTGCTCGACCACACCGATCACGCAATCTGGATGGGCGCGATGCGTCCGCTGGATCTGTCTATTTTTTAACCTAAAGAGTCTCTTCAGGTTCACCCGGCAGATGTTCATCCAGATGCAGCCACGGCAACTGGCTGTCGGTCCAGATGTGCCGCTCGGCGGCGGCCTGTTCCGGGTGATCCAGCGTGGCGATGGTCAGATCGATGCTCTCGGGGCTGAGCAAGGTCACCAGCGCCAGTTGCGCGCCGCAGTTGGGGCAGAAGAACCGTGCGCAACTGGATGACGAGTCGTAGCGCGAAGGCGTCCCGGACAGCCATTGGAAATTCGCCGCCGGCAGCGTGATCCAGGTGGTGACGATGCCACCGCTGACCTTTCGGCAAATCGAACAATGACAGTGGGCAATGTCGCGCAACGTTCCGCTGAACTGATAGCGGATATGTCCGCAGTGACAGCCGCCGCTGTGCAATTCATTCATCACCCCGCCCTCCCGTTCCCGTGTTCATTGACTCTAGTCGCATCCGACGGTCGGTTGGCCGTTCGCATCGAAGCTTTCACCTGCGAAAGCTGGCTGAAAGGTTGCCCCATTAGGATCGCCGCCACTACCGGCAACAGACCGGTTGGCCAACGCGTGTGATTGCTCCCGCGTCAGGCCCAATTAACAACAACAATGGTGATTCTGATGTCCTCTGTAGCCCGCCTCCTCGCTCCAACTCCGCCCGTACTTCTCGTGCTTCCCGTTCTGCGCTGATCCCGCCCGATCCGCTCACTTACCTAGCCGCGCTACGCCTGGAGTATTCCCATGCTGACTTTCCTTGGCTTCGCCATGGTCATCACGTTCATGTTCCTGATCATGACCAAGCGCCTGTCTGCGCTGATCGCTCTGATCATCATCCCGATTCTGTTCGCCCTGTTCGGTGGCTTCGCCCCGAAGATCGGCCCGATGATGCTCGAAGGTATTACCAAGCTTGCGCCGACCGGCGTGATGCTGATGTTCGCGATTCTGTATTTCGCCCTGATGATCGACTCCGGCCTGTTCGACCCGGCCGTGCGCAAGATCCTCAAACTGGTCAAGGGCGACCCGCTGAAAGTTTCGGTCGGCACCGCCGTACTGGCGCTCGTCGTTTCCCTCGATGGTGACGGCGCGACCACTTACATGATCTGCGTGGCCGCCATGCTGCCGCTGTACAGCCGCATCGGCATGAGCCCGCGGATCATGGCCGGCCTGATCATCCTCGCCGGCGGCGTGATGAACATGACCCCGTGGGGTGGCCCGACCGCCCGTGCCGCCAGTGCGCTGCACGTGGACCCGTCGGACATCTTCGTGCCGATGATCCCGGCCATGGGCGCCGGTGTAATCGCGATCCTGATCATTGCCTACTTCTACGGCAAACGTGAACGTGCGCGTCTGGGTGAGCTGCACCTGATCGGCGACGAAATCGATCACAGCGAAATCAGCGTCTCGCAATTCCCGGATGCCCGTCGTCCGAAGCTGATTTGGTTCAACGGTCTGCTGACGCTTGCGCTGATGTGCACCCTGATCGCCGGCCTGCTGCCGCTGCCGGTGCTGTTCATGGTGGCGTTCAGTATTGCCATGATCGTCAACTACCCTTGCCTGCAACAGCAGAAGGATCGCGTCGCGGCTCACGCCGGCAGCGTGCTGTCGGTGGTCAGTCTGATCTTCGCGGCGGGCATCTTCACCGGTATCCTGTCGGGCACCGGCATGGTCGATGCCATGTCGAAAAGCCTGCTGGCGGTGATCCCTGATTTCCTCGGCCCGTACCTGGCGGTGATTACCGCGCTGGTGAGCATGCCGTTCACGTTCTTCATGTCGAACGACGCGTTCTACTACGGTGTGCTGCCGGTGCTGTCGGAAGCGGCCAGCCATTACGGCATCACCGCCGTGGAAATGGCCCGAGCTTCGATCGTTGGCCAGCCGGTTCACCTGCTGAGCCCGCTGGTGCCGTCGACCTACCTGCTGGTGGCACTGGCCGGTATCGAGTTCGGCGATCACCAGCGTTTCACCCTGAAGTGGGCAGTGCTGGTCTGCCTGTGCATACTGGCCGCCGCACTGTTGTTGGGGACTTTCCCGCTGTTCAGCACTTTGTAACGGCATCAACTCACCAGAACGCCAGCTGCTTGCTGGCGTCCTGGTTTAACACACGCTCAAAGGAATACACATGGAATGGCTGACCAACCCTGAGATCTGGGTTGCCTTCTTCACCCTGACCGCCCTGGAAATCGTCCTGGGCATCGATAACATCATCATGATTTCGATCCTGGTCAGCCGCATGCCCAAACACATGCAGCAGCGCACCCGGATCTTCGGTCTTGGCCTGGCCATGATCACGCGGATCCTGTTGCTGCTGTCGATCACCTGGGTCATGCGCCTCACCGCCGACCTGTTCGTGGTGTTCGGCCAGGGTATTTCCGGGCGTGACCTGATCCTGTTCTTCGGTGGCCTGTTCCTGCTGTGGAAAAGCTCCCAGGAGATGTATCACGCGCTGGAAGGTGAAGACGAAAGCGACGAGACGCCCGGCGGCAAGGGCGGCAATTTCCTCTACACCATCATCCAGATCGCGATCATCGACATCGTGTTCTCGCTGGACTCGGTCATCACCGCCGTCGGCATGGTCTCCCATGTGCCGGTGATGGTCGCGGCGATCATCGTCGCGGTACTGGTGATGATGGCGGCCTCGGGCAAGATCAGCGAGTTCATCGACAAGCACCCGTCGCTGAAAATGCTGGCACTGTCGTTCCTGCTGGTGGTCGGCACCGTGCTGATCGCCGAAGCGTTCGACGTGCACGTACCGAAAGGCTACGTCTACTTCGCCATGGGCTTCTCGCTGGCGGTCGAGGCCATCAACATCAAGCTGCGCACCGCGATGGCGAAAAAGAAGAAACAGCAGGATCCGGTGAAACTGCGCAAGGATGTTCCGGGTCAGTAACCGGAGCGCTGCGCTGATGATCAAAGGGCCTTCGGGCCCTTTTTTCATGGCTGCATGAACCTGTTTTCATGACGCTTTTGTTTCAATCCCCACTTTAGCTGTGCAATGCTGGCGCCCGGACCGTTAGCCAACTACAGCTTAAGAACAACACGTAGAAACCGCGCGGTATCGTCAACTTGCCCCTTTGGGGCGCTGCAACTACAGGGGGTCTGCATGCTCACCCTGCTCAATCTGCTTTCTGCCGTGGCCTTGCTGATCTGGGGCACGCACATCGTTCGAACCGGCATCCTGCGGGTGTACGGCACCAACCTGCGCCATGTGATCGGCCAGAACATGTCGAGGCGCTGGCTCGCGTTCATCGCCGGCATCCTCGTGACCGCGATGGTGCAGAGCAGCAACGCCACCGCGATGCTCGTCACCTCCTTCGTCGGTCAGGGCCTGATGGCGCTGACCCCGGCCCTGACCACCATGCTCGGCGCCGACGTCGGTACGGCGCTGATGGCGCGGGTGCTGACGTTCGACCTGTCGTGGCTGTCGCCGCTGCTGATTTTTCTCGGGGTGATTTTCTTTCTCTCGCGCAAACAGACGCGGCTCGGGCAGATGGGCCGTGTGGCCATCGGGCTGGGGCTGATCATTCTGGCGCTGCAACTGATCGTCGAGGCCGCCGGGCCGATCACTCATGCCAAGGGTGTGAAGGTGATCTTCGCCTCGTTGACCGGCGACATCCTGCTCGACGCCCTGGTCGGTGCGTTGTTCGCGATGATTTCCTACTCCAGCCTCGCCGCCGTGCTGCTGACCGCAACCCTGGCCGGTGCCAATGTGATCAGCCTGCCGGTGGCGATCGGTCTGGTGATCGGCGCCAACATCGGCAGCGGCGTGCTGGCCTTCATGAGCACCAGCATGCAGAACGCCGCCGGCCGGCAAGTGGCGCTGGGCAGTCTGTTGTACAAGCTGATCGGGCTGTTGCTGATCATCCCGGTGCTCGATCCGCTGGCGCACTGGATCGACAACCTCGATTACAGCCCGCAGGAAATGGTCATCGGCTTCCACCTGCTCTACAACACCGCGCGTTGCCTGATCCTGTTGCCGACAGTCGCGCCCATGGCACGGCTGTGCGCCTGGCTGTTGCCGGAGCGTCCGGAGGTCAACGGCACCGCCAAGCCGCGTCACCTCGATGCCACGGCACTGGTCACGCCAAGCCTGGCGCTGGCCAACGCCGCCCGGGAAACCCTGCGCATGGGCGACCTGATCGACAACATGCTCGATGCCGCCCTCGATGTGCTGCGCGGCAAACAGACTGCCGTCACCCAGGAAATGCGCAAACTGACCGATGACGTCGAGGCGCTGTACAGCGCGATCAAGCTGTATCTGGCGCAGATGCCCCGGGAGGATCTCGGCGAGCAGGACAGTCGACGCTGGGCAGAGATCATCGAACTGGCGATCAACCTCAAGCTCGCCAGCGACCTGATCGAACGCATGCTGCGCAAAATCCAGCAGCAGAAGACCTCGCAACGCCGCTCGTTTTCCGAAGACGGGCTGGAAGAGCTGGCCGGGTTGCACCAGCAATTGATCGCCAACCTGCGGCTCGGGCTGTCGGTGTTTCTCAGTGGCGACAAGGAAAGTGCACGTCAGTTGTTGCGCGAGAAACGTCGCTTCCGCGCCCAGGAACGCCGTCTGGCCCACGCCCATGTCAGCCGTTTGCAACGCAAGATCGTGCAAAGTATCGAGACCAGTTCTTTGCACCTAGAGTTGATTGCCGACATGAAGCGATTGAACTCGCTGTTCTGCAGCAGTGCCTACGTGGTGCTGGAAACTTCCGACACCGGGGCGCTGGCGGCGGACGAAATGGCCGACATCACGCATTCGCCTTGAACGTCTGGAGCTGTGGTCAGTCAGTAACTTTGATTCAGCCTTCAGGCCGCTATCGCCAGCAGGCTGGCTCCCACAGGGAATGCATTTCAGATGTGGGAGCCAGCCTGCTGGCGATGAGGGCCGGGCTGACGACACGGATCTCCAATTCAGCTGTATGGAAGCTCGTTATGCGTTGCCTGTTGTTCGCTTGTCTGCTGCTCGGTTCCCTGCCCGCCTTCGCCCTGGATCGTTTCCAGGTCGAAGGCTATGCGCTGCCCAATGGCCTGCAATTGCTGCTCAAGCCCGGCACCGAACGCGGGCATGTGGCGATCCGGCTGGTAGTGGGCGTCGGTCTCGACGACTTCGACTGCAATGAAAAGGAGCTGCCGCACCTGCTTGAACACCTGCTGTTCAGCGGCATCGATGCCACCGGCGAAGGCGGCCTCGAAGAGCGCATGCAGGCTTTGGGCGGTGACTGGAACGCTTTCACCAGCAACGCCGACACCACCTTCGTCATCGAAGCCCCGGCGAAAAACCAGCGCAAGGTGCTCGACCTGCTGCTGGATCTGCTGACCCAGACCCGTTTCGACGACAACGCGATTAACGCCGCCAAACGGGTGGTCGAGCGCGAGGATGGCGGCCATTACACCCGTCTGCGGCGCTTTCTCGACCGTCAGGATCTGGGCCACAGTGCGAGCAATCAATTGGCGGTCGAGTTGGGCCTGAAATGCCCGCAACGGGCCGAAGTCGAGGGCCTGACCCGCGAGCAGCTGGATAAGGTGCGCAAGGCCTGGTACGCACCGAACAACATGACCCTGATTGTTGTCGGTGACCTCGACAAGCTGCTGCCGGCCTATCTGGAGCGGGCGTGGGGCGCGCTCGAGGCGGTCGATCCGAGCGAGCACCGATCGCTGCCGGACATCCGCACCAGCGCTGCTCACGAACGCACGATCACTCGCGGTTTCATCGGTAACAGCGCCAAGCTGCACTGGCTGGTGCCGGAGCCGATGCTCGACGATCAGTACGACGAGACTTTCGACCTGCTCAAGGAATATCTGGAGTGGGCGCTGTACCACGAGCTGCGCTTGAATCATGGTCTGTCCTACGGGCCCTGGGCCGAACGCGAGGTGTTCGGCGGCGTTGGCTTCATGAGCCTCAACGCCGATCTGGATCGTGGCGACATCGCCGAAGCCGAACAGGTGCTGGAAGACCTCAAGAGCAGCCTGCTGAAAAACGGCCTCGATGCCGATACCTTCAATCGCATCAAACAGGCAGCCATCGCCCACCAGGCCTGGGCCGTGCAGGGCAACAGCGGCATGGCCGACTATTACTGGAGCGCGCTAGGCGATTATGAGGATGGTCGCTTCGCCGATCCCGCCCGGGAACTGCAAGGGGTCACGCTGGAGGCGGCGAACAAGGCCATGCGCGAATTGCTGTTGCAGCCGGGCTATCTGCGGATCGAGAAGCCGCTGTTCAGTGACGATCAGGTGCTGTGGCTGGTTGGCGGCGCGGTCGGTATTCTGGGGCTAGTCCTGCTCGGCTGGCATCTGCGCCGGCGTAAATCCGTGCCTTCAGACTGATCGACAGCCTCGCCACAGCCCCCGGCGGGCGGTACTCTGTCGAGGTTTTTTTCTTCGACTGTCGTGAACCGCCCAAATGCCCAAATTGACCCTCCTGATCCAGCGCATCCTCGAACTGATGAAGCGCTACCCCGGGGTCATTGCGCTTGGTGGTTTCATCTCCGGAGTCGGCAGTTTCATCCTGGTCGACCGACAACAGGGGCTGGCGAGCTGGATCACCACGATCATGCTGCTGAGCTGGATCTGGCTGATGCTGGAAAACAGCCTGACCGAGCTGTTCACGCGGGTCTTCAAACGGGAAATCCCCCAGCCGCTGCTGCGTTATGCGACGCAGATGATTCACCAGGAAAGCCTGTTTTTCGTCCTGCCGTTTTTCTTTATCACCACCACCTGGAACAGCGGCCAACTGGTGTTCACCGGTCTGCTGTGCATCGCCGCGCTGATTTCGATTGTCGACCCGCTCTACTACAAATGGCTGGCGCCGCGACGCTGGGCTTTCCTTGCGCTGCACACCCTGACCCTGTTCGCCGCCCTGCTCACCGCGTTGCCGGTGATCATGCACCTGACCACGTCGCAGAGCTTCAAATGGGCGCTGGGGACTGCCGTGGTCCTGTCGTTCCCGAGCCTGGCGTCGATCTTCCCGATCCGCACCGTGCGCAACGCGCTGGCGATCCTCAGCATCACCATCGGAATCGGCGGCGTCGGTTGGGTGCTGCGTTCGTGGGTGCCGCCGGCAACGCTGTGGATGACTGACGTTGCGATCAGCACCCAGTTGCAGGATCGCACTCCCGGCGCCAGCCTCGAGCAAGTCAGCGCCGAGCAGATCCGTAACGGCGGGCTCTACGCCTACACCGCGATCAATGCACCGCGCGGGCTAGATGAGCGGATCTATCACGTGTGGCAGTTCAACGGCAAAGAGGTCGACCGGATCGCCCTCGACATCCACGGCGGGCGCAAGGAAGGCTACCGGGCGTGGACCCACAAGCAGGTTTTCCCCGGCAACCCGGTCGGTGACTGGCAGGTGCGGGTGCTGACCGAAGACGACCAGGTGATCGGCGTGCTGCGCTTCGAAGTCACGGACAGCACACCGACCAAAGAAAAGTAATCCGGTTCGTGCTATTACGTAGGTTCGCGAATTCAGCCGAACAAGCACGGAGCTTATGACCAGCAGCTCGATGACCGGTAATGCCCGACTGGACACCACGATCAGCCCTGCCCGTCTGCGGGTCACCGGGGACTGGACGCTCGCCCATTACGCCGAACTCAAGCACCTGAGCGAAACGCTCCGCGGTCAGTACGACGCCAGCACCACCATCGATCTCAACGGCCTCGGCGCCCTCGACACTGCCGGCGCCTCGCTGCTGGTTGAACTGCTCGGCTCCGAGCGCCTGGGCAAATCCGCCGAACACCCCGACTGCACGATTTCCACGGCCGACCGCGCGTTGCTGCAAACCGTGTATCGCTCGCTGACCGACTTCTGCGTGCCGATCAAGGAACCGGAAATCAGCGTCAGCGTGCAACTGCTGACCCGCATCGGCCGCGCCGTCGACACGGTCTGGCAGGACACCCTGCAACTGCTTGGCTTCGTCGGCCTGATCCTCGAAACCATCGCCCGCGGTCTGTTCCGGCCCAAGCGCTGGCGGATCACGCCGATGATCGCGCACATCGAACAGACCGGCCTCGACGCCGCGCCCATCGTGGCGCTGCTGACCTTTCTGGTGGGCGCGGTGGTGGCGTTTCTCGGGGCGACGGTACTGGCCAGTTTCGGCGCCAGCGTGTTTACCGTGGATCTGGTGGGCTTCGCCTTTCTGCGCGAATTTGGCGTGCTGCTCACGGCGATCCTGATGGCCGGCCGTACCGCCAGTGCCTTTACCGCACAGATCGGCTCGATGAAGGCCAACGAGGAAATCGACGCGATCCGCACCCTCGGCCTCGACCCCATGGAATTGTTGGTGGTGCCCCGCGTGCTGGCGTTGCTGGTGGCGCTGCCGATGCTGACCTTCCTCGCGATGATCTGCGGGATCATCGGTGGCGCGGTGGTCTGCGCCGTGTCGCTGGATATTTCGCCGGCGATGTTCCTGTCGCTGCTGCAAAGCGACATAGGGATTCAACATTTCCTGGTTGGTCTGGTCAAAGCCCCGATCTTCGCGTTCCTGATTGCCGCCATCGGCTGTCTGGAAGGCTTCAAGGTCAGTGGCAGCGCCGAATCGGTCGGCGCCCACACCACCTCGAGCGTGGTGCAATCGATCTTCGTGGTGATCGTGCTTGATGCGGTCGCCGCGCTGTTCTTCATGGAGATGGGCTGGTGAGTCGTCTACCCCGCATGCCGTCCGAGGCGGTGATCGAAGTCCGTGGCCTGTGCAATCGCTTCGGCAGCCAGAGCGTGCACGAGAACCTCGACCTGGACTTGTACAAAGGCGAAATCCTCGCCGTGGTCGGCGGCTCCGGCAGCGGCAAGTCGGTGCTGCTGCGCAGCATCGTCGGCTTGCGCCGGCCCAGCGAAGGCAACGTGAAAGTGTTCGGCCAGAACCTGCCGAGCCTGTCCGAGCACGAGCGGTCGTTGGTCGAACGGCGTTTTGGCGTGCTGTTCCAGAAAGGCGCGCTGTTCTCCTCGCTGACCGTCACCGAGAACGTCGCCCTGCCCCTCATCGAGCACGCCGGCCTGAGCCGTGACGACGCCGAACATCTGGCGGCGGTGAAGCTGGCGCTGGCCGGGCTGCCTCTGTCGGCGGCGGACAAATACCCATCGTCGCTGTCCGGCGGCATGATCAAGCGGGCGGCGCTGGCCCGGGCGCTGGCGCTGGATCCGGACATCCTGTTTCTCGACGAGCCCACTGCCGGCCTCGATCCGATCGGCGCGGCGCAGTTCGACCAGTTGATCCTGACCCTGCGCGATGCCTTGGGCCTGAGCGTGTTTCTGGTGACCCACGACCTCGACACGCTCTACACCATCACCGACCGGGTGGCGGTGCTGGCGCAGAAGAAAGTGCTGGTGGCAGGTCCCATCGACGTGGTCTCGGAAACCGACGACGCGTGGATTCACGAATATTTCCACGGCCCTCGCGGCCGCTCGGCGCTGGACGCCGCCAAACTGCTCAACGAGGTCTGACATGGAAACCCGAGCCCATCATGTGTTGATCGGCCTGTTCACGGTGATTGTGGTGGCCGGCGCCCTGCTCTTCGGTCTGTGGCTGGCGAAATCCAGCGTCGACACCGAGTTCAAGGATTACGAAATCGTCTTCAACGAGGCGGTCAGTGGCCTGTCCCGGGGCAGCCCGGTGCAGTACAGCGGGATCAAGGTCGGCGACGTGGTCAGCCTGCGGCTCGACCCGAAGGACCCGCGCCGGGTGCTGGCGCGGATTCGCCTCGGCGGCGACACACCGGTCAAGGAAGACACCCTGGCCAAACTGGCCCTGGCCGGGATC
Source organism: Pseudomonas sp. GW821-FHT09C09 (assembly GCF_059418105.1). Lineage (NCBI taxonomy): Bacteria > Pseudomonadati > Pseudomonadota > Gammaproteobacteria > Pseudomonadales > Pseudomonadaceae > Pseudomonas > Pseudomonas sp. GW821-FHT09C09. The sequence continues at coordinate 76,411 of NZ_JBWKPF010000003.1, read as the reverse complement.
ACCGGCACGTCAATCATCCAGCTCAGCGGCGGCACGCCAGAGAGTCCGAAACTGCGAGGCAAGGACGGCGAACTGCCGACGATCGTCGCATCGCCCTCGCCTATCTCGCGGCTGCTCAATGACAGCAATGACCTGATGAGCGGGGTCAGCACGCTGCTGAACAATGCCAATCAAATGTTCTCCGCCGATAACATCGAGCGCGTGAGCAAAACCCTCGAACACCTGGAACAGACCACCGGTTCGATCAACGATCAGCGCGGCGACCTGCGCCAGGCCATGCAACAACTGGCAACCGTCGGCAAACAGGCTGGCAGCATGCTCGAGCAGACTTCGGCGCTGATGCGCAACGCCAACGGCCTGCTCAACGATCAGGGCAAACAGGCCCTGGGCAGCGCCGAACAAGCGATGAAGTCGCTGGAACAGAGCAGCGCCACTATCAATGGCTTGCTCAGCAAGAATCAGAATTCCCTCGACAGCGGCATGCAGGGCCTCAACGGCCTCGCGCCGGCAGTGCGCGAACTGCGTGAAACCCTGACCTCGCTGCGGGCCATTTCCCAACGTCTGGAGGCCAACCCCAGCGGTTACCTGCTGGGCAGTGAAAAGAACAAGGAGTTCACGCCATGAAGCTGACTCGCCTCGCCCTCCTCGCCGGCTTCACGCTGATCGGCGCCTGCTCGATTCTGCCCAAGACCGAGCCGCTGGATGTCTACCGCTTGCCAGCCGCACAGGCGCCCGCCTCGGCCAGTACGGCGGCGACTCAGCACTGGTCGCTGCGTCTGAACAAATTGCAGGCCAGCGAAGCCCTCAACCGTCCCGGCATCGCGGTGATTCCCCAGGGCGATGTGATCAGCACCTACAAGGCTTCGCGCTGGAGCGATCCGGCGCCGGTGCTGGTGCGTAACAGGCTGCTCGATGGCTTTGCGCGTGATGGCCGGGTGACGTTACTCAGTACCGATGACAGCAATTTTTCTGCGGATCTGGAACTGGGTGGCAGCTTGCAGGCGTTCCAGACGGAATATCAGGGCAATCAGGCCAGCGTCGTGGTGCGGGTCGATGCGTTGCTGGTGCGCGGCTATGACCAGAAGATTCTCGCCAGCCGCCGCTTCGAAGAACGCCAGCCGCTAAGCGATGTGCAGGTGCCGGCGGTGGTGGCCGGATTCGGTCAGGCCAGTGATCGGCTGACGGCGAAGGTTGTGGCGTGGGCGGTGGAACAAGGCCAGAAAGTTGCCCCACCTGCCCGGCCTTGAGCCTTAACCGAAGAACCAGTAGCAGACGCCGATAGCGCCGAGCACACCCGCCAGCTCAGCCAGCAGCGCGCAACCCACGGCATGCCGGGCGCGCTGGATGCCCACGGCGCCGAAGTACACCGCCAGCACGTAGAACGTGGTCTCGGTGCTGCCCTGGATCGTCGCCGCCACCAGCGCCGGGAAGCTGTCGACGCCGGAGGTCTTCATCGTTTCGATCAGCATCGCCCGGGCGGCGCTGCCGGAGAACGGTTTGACCATCGCAGTCGGCAGCGCATCGACGAAGCGCGTGTCCCACCCTGCCCACTGCACCAGATGACGAATGCCGTCGAGGCCGAAATCCAGTGCGCCTGACGCGCGCAATACGCCGATCGCACAAAGCATCGCCACCAGATACGGCAGCAGATTCTTGGCGACGTCGAAACCTTCCTTCGCCCCTTCGACGAACGCTTCGTAGACCTTCACCTTGCGCAAGGCACCGATCACCAGGAACAGCATGATCAGGCCGAACAGCGTCAGGTTGCCGAGGATCGACGACAGCCCCGCCAGCGCCGTGGCCGACATCGTCGCCAGCAGTGCCATGAAGCCGCCGAGGATCAGCGCGCCAGGAATCAGGTAGGCCAGCACCACCGGGTCCCAGACCCGCAAGCGCTGCATGAACGCCACCGACAGGAAGCCGACGATGGTCGAGCAACTGGTGGCCAGCAGGATCGGCAGGAACACCAGCGTCGGGTCCGGCGCACCTTGCTGGGCGCGGTACATGAAAATCGTCACCGGCAGCAGGGTCAGGGACGAGGCGTTGAGCACCAGGAACAGGATTTGCGCGTTGCTGGCGATGGTCGAGCTGGGGTTGAGCTCCTGCAGCGCCTTCATGGCCTTGAGGCCGATCGGTGTGGCGGCGTTGTCCAGGCCCAGGCCGTTGGCGGCGAAGTTCAGGGTAATCAGGCCCAGTGCCGGATGCCCGGCCGGCACTTCCGGCATCAGCCGCAGGAACAGCGGCCCGAGCACCTTGGCCAGCCATTCGACAATCCCGGCTTTCTCGGCAATGCGCAGGAAGCCCAGCCACAGGGTCAGGGTGCCGAACAGCAGCACCATGACCTCGACCGACAGCTTGGCCATGGCAAAAATGCTTTCCACCATCGCCGCAAAGATTCCGGCGTTACCGCCGACCAGCCACTGCACCAGCGCCGACACGGCTGCCACGATGAAGAAGCCAAGCCACAGGCCATTAAGCATCAGTCAAATCCCCCGAAAGATGCGGCGAATGATAGCGGGGTCGCCAGAAACGACAAACCCCGGATTTCTCCGGGGTTTGTCAGGGTGCCTTGCGGGCGGGGATCAGTTTTTCGAAACGTCACCGGCCGGCAGTTTTTCCTTGCTGCGCCAGTGCGGCAGCGAGTTCCAGTAGCGCTGGCCTTTCGCGTCGTCGTACATGCCTTCCCAACGGGCGATGACCAGTACGGCGAGGGCGTTGCCGATCACGTTCAGGGCGGTACGCGCCATGTCCATCACGCGGTCGACACCGGCGATGAAGGCCAGGCCTTCCAGCGGAATGCCGACGCTGCCCAGCGTGGCCAGCAGCACCACGAAGGACACGCCCGGCACGCCGGCGATACCTTTGGAGGTCACCATCAGGGTCAGGACCAGCAGCAGTTGCTGGCTGATCGACAGGTCGATGCCGTACAGCTGGGCAATGAAGATCGCCGCGATGGACTGGTACAGGGTCGAACCGTCGAGGTTGAACGAGTAACCGGTCGGCACAACGAAGCTGCAAATGGCTTTCGGTGCGCCGTAGGCCTCCATCTTCTCGATCACGCGTGGCAGCACGGTTTCCGAGGAAGCGGTGGAGTAAGCCAGCACCAGCTCATCCTTGAAGATGCGCATCAGCTTGATCACCGAGAAACCGAACATCTTGGCGATCAGGCCCAGCACCACGAAGGCGAAGAAGGCGATGGCGACGTAAACCAGGATCACCAGCTTGGCCAGCGGCAACAGCGAAGCGAAACCGAAGTTGGCCACGGTCACCGCGATCAGGGCGAACACGCCGATCGGGGCGTAGTTCATGATCATGTGGGTGACTTTGAACATGCTTTCCGAGACGCCCTGGAACATCTTCACCAGCGGCTCGCGCAGGTCCGACTGCAGGCTCGACAGACCGAGACCGAACAGCACGGAGAAGAAGATGATCGGCAGCATTTCGCCGCGGGCCATGGCCGCGAAGATGTTCGACGGGATCAGGTTGAGGATGGTCTCGATGAACGCGTGTTCATGCTGTACTTCGGCGGCGGTCGCCTGGTACTTGGAGATGTCCACGGTGCCCAGGGTGCTCATGTCGATGCCGGCACCCGGATGGAACAGGTTGGCCAGCAGCAGGCCGACGACAATGGCGATGGTGGTGACGATTTCGAAGTAGATGATGGTCTTCAGGCCGATACGCCCGAGCTTCTTGGCGTCGCCCACGCCGGCGATGCCGACGATAAGGGAAGAAATGACGATCGGGATCACGATCATCTTGATCAGACGGATAAAGATATCGCCTGCCGGTTGCAGGACGTTGCTGATCCACCAGGCCTTCTCGGCACTGAAATGGTTGAGCAACGCACCGATTGCAATCCCCAATACCAGACCGATGAGGATCTGCCAGGCGAGGCTAAGCTTTGCCTTCTTCATATTCTTTACCCTTACTTGCGTTTGACTCAAGGCACATGCAGGAACTGGAACGCTCTTGGCGGAAAAGTCTGTGCATCTGCCTCCGTATAAGGTGCCCCGAAGCGCGTGTTTACGGCTCTCCGGCAGGCGAAAAAAGGCGCAACTATTCCGATGCGGGGTTGCGCCGTCTAATGCCGTAAACGCCTACCCTATGCCGAATCGGCATGAGCTTTTTTAAATGAAACTGACGTCCCAACCGGTTCGAATACGACATTTCGGCAGGCATAAGTGCCGTGAACCGGCCATTACAGCGTAGATTGGTTATTTTTTGAACGAGTGATTTCGACGAAAATTTTCCGAAAAAGCCTACGTTTCGAATCTAAAACGCTGACTGGCTTTATCGACTCTTTCTCGATATACGGTCGCGAGGAAACACCGCGAAATGCTTTTCGCGCGCAGTGTGATCGATAAAAAGATGAGCAGAACGCTCTGGATCAATGTTTTGTCACTTTGAAAGCCCAGCGCAAGTCCGTCGAACCGCTCCGGGTTGGCGAACTTGCGTCGCAGCTTTTACCCTGACCCGGCCCTCATCGCAGGCACTCCCTGTACCCGTAGGTCACTCCGACCCTGCAACAGTCAGAACGTCCCGGCCCCCTGGTCATGCACCGGCCTTCCTCGGGCGGGCGCAATGGAAGGCAGCTGTGGGCTGCCTTCATGTTCAATACCAGTTCGGATCTTTTTTCAGCGTTTCCATCAACAGATCCTGCATGCCCTGATCGGGTTTGCCGAGGAAGCGGTAGGTGGCATGTCGCGTGGGCGACTTGTCGGCCGGCAGTCCTTCGGGCACATCGACCAGCATGGCGTAAGCGTGTTTCTTGTCGAAGCTGAACGCGACGATCAAGCGGTGGTTGAGGCATTTGTCCTGCGATTCGCAGAGCGGCCCGACCAGATACTTGTCGCCGTCTTCAGTGACGGCATTCATCTGTTGGTCCGGCGTACCGGAGAGGTTCATCACCCATTCCGGCAGGCGTTCTTCCTTTTTCACCACGCCTTCCCAGGTTTCCCTGTAGTGCGGGTCTGAACTCAGCAGTTCGTTGACCCGCGTCTGGCCATCATTGGCCGCCATCGCCATGGCACTACCGCCCAGAAGCAGGGCGGCTGCCAGTGTCTTTAAAGCACTCATGGTCAACCTCGGCCGCGACGGCCAAAGAAGAACGAGGCGATGAACATCACCAGGAACACGACAAAGAGAATCTTGGCGATACCCGTGGCGGTGCCAGCGATACCACCGAAGCCCAGTACTGCAGCGATGATGGCAATGATCAGGAATGTGATTGCCCAGCTCAACATGGTGATTCTCCTTGTTTCTATTTAGGGGTGTTGCCGGTCTCGGCGCAGCGGCGCCCAGATTCGTGGATCAGAAAACCCAGCGTTCTTCGCGTGGCATGTCGCCCAGCGGCTGCGGCTGGTCGACATCCATCATGCGCATCGCACCGTTGTCGGCCTGGCTGCTGCTGACGGCGCTGAAGTGCGTTTGCGTCGCGTGCTGCATCGAAATCAGGGGCTCAGGTTGCTGACTCTGTTCCCAGCGCAGGTATTGCTGGCAGGCGATCAGGGTAATCAGCAGCGCAAGTGCGCCAAACAGGGCCTGCTGCAGGTGCAGTGGCGAGATACGCATTTGGGCGGCACGTTGGCGAGTCATCCTGGGTTCCTCACTCTTATTTGGTTAGGGCAGTGCATATCTGCCCGGGCTGAGAGAGGTATTGCAGCCTGCATGCCAGCTTTTTTGTTTTAAAAAAACCAATAAAATCAGATAGTTACAAACGTAATGAGAAATCAGGACGACGCATCCTGCACGATGGGTCATCCAAGGTCGTGCGAAATGCACGAATGCTTCGTAGGAGAAATCATTCTTTTTGAATTGAGAGCAGGGTGCGGATGTCAGAAAAGGAAGCAGGCAAATGCCTGAAAAACGTCGTTTGTTTAAAAAATCAACAAAATCAGTGAATTAGCCGTGAGGGCAGGAGAGAGCTACCCTGCTATGACTGGAATCGATCAGAATCAACCATGCAACTTGCCCGATTTTTCCGGGACTAACCCAAGACATTCACTTATGGAGCGTAGGAAAAATGGAATCAGCCACTGAGCATCAAGGCCGCATTCTGCTGGTGGACGATGAATCCGCCATCCTGCGAACCTTCCGTTATTGCCTCGAAGATGAAGGCTATACGGTTGCCACCGCCAATAGCGCGGCCCAGGCTGACGCGCTGTTGCAGCGTCAGGTGTTCGACCTGTGCTTCCTCGATCTGCGCCTCGGCGAAGACAATGGTCTCGACGTGCTGGCGCAGATGCGCATCCAGGCGCCGTGGATGCGGGTGGTGATCGTCACCGCGCATTCGGCTGTCGATACGGCGGTGGACGCGATTCAGGCAGGCGCCGCCGACTATCTGGTCAAACCGTGCAGCCCTGACCAGTTGCGTCTGGCCACCGCCAAGCAACTCGAAGTCCGCCAGCTATCGGCGCGTCTGGAAGCACTCGAAGGCGAGATCCGCAAACCCAAGGACGGTCTCGATTCCCACAGCCCGGCGATGAAAGTCGTACTGGAAACCGCGCGGCAAGTGGCGAGCACCGATGCCAATATCCTGATCCTCGGCGAGTCCGGCACCGGTAAAGGTGAGCTGGCCCGGGCGATTCACGGCTGGAGCAAGCGCGAGAAGAAATCCTGCGTCACCATCAATTGCCCGTCGCTGACCGCCGAGCTGATGGAAAGCGAGCTGTTCGGTCACAGTCGCGGCGCGTTTACCGGGGCCAGCGAAAGCACTTTGGGCCGGGTCAATCAGGCGGATGGCGGCACGCTGTTTCTCGACGAGATCGGCGATTTTCCACTGACATTGCAACCAAAGTTGTTGCGATTCATTCAGGACAAGGAATACGAACGGGTAGGGGACCCAGTCACCCGCCGCGCCGACGTGCGCATCCTCGCGGCGACCAACCTCAACTTGGAAGACATGGTGCGCGACGGTCGTTTCCGTGAAGACCTGCTGTATCGCCTGAACGTTATCACCCTGCATCTGCCACCGTTGCGCGAACGGGCCGAGGACATCCTGACCCTGGCCGACCGCTTCCTCGCTCGTTTTGTGAAGGAATACGCGCGTCCAGCTCGAGGCTTCAGTGACGAGGCGCGGGAAGCACTGTTGGGTTACCGCTGGCCCGGCAACATCCGCGAGCTGCGCAACGTGGTCGAGCGGGCGAGCATCATTTGCCCGCAGGAGCGTGTGGAAATCAGCCACCTCGGTATGGCCGAGCAACCCGCCAACAATGCGCCGCGCGTCGGTGCGGCCTTGAGCCTCGACGAACTGGAGAAGGCCCACATCGGTGCTGTGCTGGCGACCGCCGGGACCCTCGACCAGGCGGCCAAGACTCTGGGGATCGACGCCTCGACCCTGTATCGCAAGCGCAAGCAGTACAACCTGTGAGCGCCCGCCGATGAAACTGGCGATGAAGTTGCGGACCCGCTTGTTCCTGAGCATTTCCGCACTGATCACCGTGGCCTTGCTCGGGCTGATGCTCGGGCTGGTCAGTGTGATGCAAATGGCCGGTACTCAGGAGGCGCTGATCCGCAACAACTTCGTCACCCTCGATCTAGGGCTCAAACTGCGCCAGACCCTGGGCGATCAACTGATCATGATGCTTGCCGAGAAGCCCGATCCGGTGGCCTTCGAAGCATCGAAACAGCATTACTTCGAACTGCTCGACGAAGGCATCGCCCAGGAACAGAAGGACGACGGACGCCAGTACGGATTCAGTCAGGCCAAAGCGGATTATCTGAATTTCCTGCAAGCATTCGATGTGTCCCGCGACCCGGCTGCAGCCCTGAGCGGCAGTGGTGATCTGCGCGAGCGCTTCAACACCCTGCGCAACGGCTTGATCGCCGAGCACAAGCACGCACTGGATAACATCAACTCCGTACAACACGCCGCCCGCGACCGGGCCCTGCTGATTGCCGGCCTGCTCGGGCTGGTGGGGCTGGCGGTGCTGATCATCGGTTTCATCACCGCCCAGGGGATCGCCCGCCGGTTCGGTGCACCGATCGAGGCGCTGGCGAAAGCGGCGGACAACATCGGCCAGGGCAATTTCGAAGTGACCCTGCCGGTGTCCTCGGCCATGGAAATCAACCTGCTGACCCGGCGTTTCGGGCTGATGGCCGAAGCGCTGCGCGAGCATCAGGCAACCAATGTCGATGAGTTGCTGGCCGGCCAGCAGCGTTTGCAAGCGGTGCTCGACAGTATCGACGACGGCTTGCTGATGATCGACCGCCAGGGGCATCTGGAACACTTGAACCCGGTGGCCCAGCGGCAATTGGGTTGGGACAGTGACCGCTTTGGCGAAGGCCTGGGCAGCGCGCTCCAGCGTCCGGAACTGGATGCGCAGCTGCAGCTGGTATTGCGCGGCGGAACCCTTGAGCGCGCGCCGGAAGATTTGAGCATCGAGGTCGACGGCGAGTCGCGGCTTCTGACCTACAGCCTGACCCCGGTCAGCCATACCCAGGGGCATATTCTCGGCGCGGTGATGGTGCTGCACGACGTCACCGAGCAGCGGGCCTTTGAGCGGGTTCGCAGCGAATTCGTATTGCGTGCCTCCCACGAACTGCGTACGCCAGTGACCGGCATGCACATGGCGTTCGGGCTGTTTCGCGAACGAGCGAAGTTTCCGGCGGAATCCCGCGAGTCGGATCTGCTCGACACGGTCAATGAAGAAATGCAGCGCCTGATGCAGTTGATCAACGACCTGCTGAATTTCTCACGCTATCAAAGCGGCTTGCAGAAGCTCACGCTGGCGCCATGCTCCATCGAGGATTTGCTGGCTCAGGCGCAATCGCGTTTTGCCGACACGGCGGCGCAGAAGGGCGTGGCATTGAATGTCGAGGTACAGAGCCCGTTACCGCGCTTGCAGGCCGATCAGGCCCAGTTGGATCGGGTGCTGGACAACCTGATCGACAACGCCTTGCGCCACACCGCCCGCGACGGCCTGATCCGTTTGCAGGCGCGCCGGCATGGCGAGCGGGTGATCATCAGCGTCGAGGACAATGGCGAAGGTATCGCCTATGGCCAGCAAGGGCGGATCTTCGAACCGTTCGTCCAGGTCGGACGCAAGAAGGGCGGGGCCGGACTCGGGCTGGCGCTGTGCAAGGAAATCGTCCAGCTGCATGGCGGGCGTATGGGTGTCTATTCACGGCCGGGGCAGGGCACACAGTTCTACATGGCGCTGGCGGTCTAGGCTTCGTCGTCCATCCGGCGGCCGGCGAGCCGCCGTCCCCGGGTAATCAGCTCGATGAATTGCACGGCGCTCAAGGCATGGGCGAACAGCCAGCCCTGGCCGAACTTCACGCCTTCGCTGCTGAGCAGCGCCGCCTGGGATTCATATTCGATGCCTTCGGCGATCACTTTCAAATCCAGTGCCTGAGCCATGTGAATAATGTGCGGCGCCACACCGCTGCTGGCCGCGTCATGGCCGAGTGCGTCGATGAAGGCCTTGTCGATTTTCAGGCAGTCCACCGGCAGGGTCTGCAGGTAGGCGAGGCTGCAATAGCCGGTGCCGAAATCGTCGATCAGCACTTGATGGCCGACATCGCGCAGCGCCTGCAGGTTTTCCCGGGCCACCACCACATCGATCAGGCCACGCTCGGTCACTTCAAAGGCGATCTGCCGCGCCGCCACCCGATGCAGGCTCAGCAGCCGCGCCATGACCTGGCCGATGCGCGGCACCATCACATCGCACGCCGCCAGGTTTACCGAGATGTACAGCTGCGGATTGGCCCGCAGCAATTGACCCAGTTGTTCCAGCAGGCGCTGGAGGACGAAATCGGTCATCTGGCGGATCTGCCCGGTGTTTTCCGCCATCGGGATAAACAGGTCGGGGCTGGTCAGCGTGCCGTCCGGCCGGCGCCAGCGCAGCAAGGCTTCGGCGCCGACGCAGTTGCGGCTGTCGAGATCGAAGATCGGTTGATACAGCACCTGCAACTCGCCCCGGCGGATTGCACCGTGAAGCTCGGCATCCAGAGACTGACGCTGGCGGACGATCCAGAACACCAGAACGCCCACCAGCGCCCCGAGTACCAGGCAGAAAGGCACCATCCACCACCACAGCTCCGGAATGTGCATGCCCGTGCGCGGACTGATCAGCACCAACTGGTATTCCGGGTTGTCGGTCGGCATGCGATAGATGAGATGAGATTGGGTAACCTGCAGCGCGTCGGTGGATTTCGGTGGCCACGGCTCAGTGGGCGGCCAGGCCTGTGGCACGCCGAGTACCGGAATCGCCCGGGTCCCGTGATCCAGCACCACCAGCAGACTGCTGTCGGGGGACAGGTCGACCATGTCGGTCAGGTGTCCGCGAGAGGTGGCCACGCGAAAGTTGCCGCGGCCGAGCATCAGCGCCGCGCGGTTTTCATCGGGTTCGGTGGTGGTGTTCAGCCAGTAGCTGTAGGTCGGGCCCTTGATGTCCGGTGGGCGGACGACTGACAGACCTTCCTGGCGGGGGCGGTTGGAGCAGATGCGTGACGCATCCATATAGGCGGCTTCATAGACGAAGCGGTAGTTGAAGGTCACCTGCTGCAGCGTGGCGATCATTTCGTCATCGCAACTGCGCAATGGCTGGGCTTCAAGATCGTCCAGACTCTCGCGCAACTGGCCGAACAATTGCTCGAGGCGGGCGAGGAAACGTTCGCCCTGGGCATTCATTTCCTGACTTTCGCTTTGTTCAACCTGATGCATGGCGACGAACAGCCCGCCGGTGATCAGCAGGCCTGCACTGAGGACAGCCGCCAGCATCGCCAGAAACCACGGACGATAAAACCAGCTACGCAGTGTCTCTCGGGTAGCAACCATATGGATATCCGAAGAATTACCAATGAGTTATAGCTGCTGATTGCACTTTCGCCCTGACCGTCGGGCGGGCGTCATTATTTTGTCTGATTCAACACCAGCAGCAACGCTGCCGTTTGCGCATCCGGCGTGCCGTCGAAGCGGGAAGGGCGGAAGTGCATCTGGAAGGCTGCGAGTACATGGCGGGTCGCCACGTCCAGCTCGCCGTTCTGCGGCGTTGCGTAGCCCAGGCGCGCCAGTTGCGCCTGGAACCAGCTGATGCTCGGCAGCTCGACGTCGAATCGCACTTGCTGGCGGGCGACGGCTTGTTCGTCCGGCCACAAGCCAAGGCCTTCGGCAGCCAGGCGCTTCCACGGGAACAATGGGCCTGGATCAAGCTTGCGCAACGGTGCGATATCGCTGTGGCCGATGATGTGGTCCGGGCTGATGCCGTTGCGTTTGCTGATGTCCTTGAGCAGGACGATCAGCGACTGCACTTGGGCTTCGCTGTACGGAAACCACACGCGTCCGGTCGGAGTGTCCTTGAAGCCCGGGTTGACGATTTCGATGCCGATGGAGCTTGAGTTGAGCCAGGTACGGCCTTGCCATTCACTTTCGCCGGCATGCCAGGCGCGCAGGTTTTCGTCCATCAGCTTGTAGATCGTGCCTTTCTTGTCGTCGCCGATCAGGTAGTGGCTGCTGACTTCACCGTGGGTCAGCAGTTGCAGCGAACGCTCGAGAGAGGCGGAGGTGTAATGCACGATCACGAATTGCGCGCGGCTGTCGTGATTGGCAGAAGGATGGCTGGTGTCATAGCGCGGGCCGCTGGCACAACCGGCCAGAATGAGCAGCGACGTGATGAGGGCAAGGAATTTCATGGCAGTACACGTAAGTCAGTAATGCAACAGTGTAACGTACTGACTTGCGTGCGAACGGCAAAAGGGCTGATTTAAATGAAATGGAACAATTGTCTTCAGCCCAGCTCCACCCGGTTGCGACCTGCGTTTTTGGCCCGGTACAACGCCTGATCGGCTCTTTTGAGCACCAGATCGCTATGTTCTCCCGGCCTGAACGCAGCCAGTCCCATGGAAATGGTGATCGTGACTCGCTCACCCTTGAAGTGGAACGGGCAGGCCTCGATGGACGCGCGCAGGGTTTCCAGCAGTTTGGCGCCGACGGCCGGCGGAGTTGCCGGCAGCAGCAATACGAATTCCTCGCCGCCGAACCGGGCGATGAAATCGCTGCCGCGCAGGCGCTTGCGCAGCACCGTGGCGATGATCTTCAGCACCTTGTCGCCGGCCAGATGGCCGTAGTTGTCGTTGATCCGCTTGAAGTGATCGAGGTCGAGCATGGCCAGGCTCAGGGTGTTGCCGTGCTGCTGCCACTGGGCGATTTCGTGGTCGAGCCGTTCGCTCCAGGCGGCGCGGTTGGGCAAGCCGGTGAGCGGATCGATCAGGGCTTTCTGGCGCTGCTCTTCAAGGTGTTCGCGGTAGCCAAGGGCCTCCTGCTCCATGTGCGCCACCCGTTCGGCGAGGCTTTTCAAACGTCCGGCCACTTCGTGTTCCCGGGCGTCACGTTGTTTCTGGTGCTGGTCCATCGTGCCGAGCAGGCCTTCCAGGTGGTTTTCCAGAACCTGCTTGAGGTCGTCCAGGTCCGCCGCCTCCTGCACGCTGGTCTGCAGGCCATCGACCTGTTCACGGATCTGCGTGTCCATCGCTCGCGCCGCCGAGCTGTTGTCGGCGTGACCTTCGCTGGCGGCCTGCAGATTGCTCTGGAACGCTTCGAGGCGCTCGTTGAGCTGCTGCAGATAGGCTTCGAACTCGTGCTGACCGCTGTCGGTGATGGCCAGCATCAAGGTCGCCAGATCGTCGAGGATCGGTAGCAGTTCGTACCAGTTCAGGCCATTTTTCAGCCGGTCGCGCATGGCTTCCGCTTGCGGGCGGTGGCGCTCAGGCAGGGTAAGGTCGTCCAGCAGGCCGATCAGCGTGTCTTCGATGTGCTTGGCCACCGAGCTGTAGGACGGTTCGGGCGAATCCGGCAGGGCGTAGAGAATGTCGTGCTCGGACTGCTCCGGATCGATGGCCGCCAAGGCCTGCGCGATGGGCTCGGGCAGGGGCAGGCTGTCGAGGAAGACCGGAGGCGGGTGGTCGCCGGGGTGGATCAGCTCGTCGGGGTTGATGGCGATCGGTGTCGATGGCGCAAAGACCGGAGGCGGCGTGAAGGCTTGCGGCTCGGGTTTTGGCTCGGAGGGTTCCGGTTCGTTGGGAGCTGTAACGGCTTCTGTGATGATCCGGGCAGGCTCGAAGGCGACCACATCCGGCTCTGCAACAGGCTCGGGTGTTGCTATTGGTGCTGAAGCTTGCAGTGGCGCGACCAGAGGTGCGGTGACCGGTGCTTCACTGACGGTGGCAATGGCTGCCGGTTCGGCGATCGCAGCAGGCGCTTCTGGCAATCGCGCGCTTTCAGGTGCGGCGGGCGGTTGCTCTGGCTGAGCGGCTGGAGAAGCCACGGCAGGCTGGGCTGCAGGTGCAGGCGTTTCCTCACTGTCACGGCTGCCGAACAGGCGCTGCAACAACCCCGGGCGTCCCGGTTCCGCCGGCGTCTCCAGTTGGCTCAGGGCCTTGCCCTGCAAACCGCTGAGTTCGCTCAGCAATAGCGGCATTTCCCGGGCCTGACTGACTCGCCCGTCGAGCTGCTTGGCGAACTTCTTCAGTGGCTGGGCGACGTCCCGGGGCAGGGGCAGCGCTTGCAGCTGAGCCACCAGTGAGTTCAGCGCGGTGCTGACCTGCTCGATCCGGGTTTCACGGCGCTGCTCGGAGTCGAGCACGGCTTTTTCAAGGCGCGGCAACAGGGCGGCAAGGCCGGCATCCATGTCGTCGGTGCGCACCACGTCGCGCATTTCCTTCATGCATTGATCGACCACGCGATCGGTGCCTTCCGCCGCGAGAGTGCTACGCACCAGACCGCGACGCAGCAAGTCGAGCCGGGCGTCCCATCGACGTTCGAGCTTTTCCTGTTGTTCGATGCTTTTGAGGTATTTCTCTTTCCAGCGCTGGGCTTCGTCGCTCATTCAGGCGTTCCGCGAGGGGCAGGACTCAACGCGGGCAATGCATCGGCCGTGAGCGAACCCGGCAGACGAATCTCTACCGCGACGGGCAGGTGATCGGAAATCGGTTGGGCCAGCACTTCGACCTTTTCCAGCGTCAGGGTCGGGCTGAGCAGAATATGGTCCAGGCAGCGCTGCGGGCGCCAGCTGGGGAATGTCGCTTCGAGTTGCGGGGCCAGCAGGCCAAGGTCGCGCAGGGGCGAGTGTTGCAGCAGGTCGCTGGCGTGGGTGTTCATGTCGCCCATCAGCACCTGATGCTTGTAGCCGCCGATCAGCTCGCGGATATAAGCCAGTTGCATGGTGCGTACCCGGGCGCCGAGCGCCAGGTGCATCATCACCACCACCAGTGCTTCGGGACCTTCGCCAAAGCGCACCAGGATCGCCCCGCGACCTTTCGGCCCCGGCAGCGGATGGTCCTCGATCGCCCACGGGCGCAGGCGACTGAGCACACCGTTGCTGTGCTGGGCCAGTCGGCCAAGGTTGCGATTGAGTTGTTGATACCAGTAGGGGAAGGCGCCGAGATGGGCCAGGTGTTCGACCTGATTGACGTAGCCCGAACGCAGGCTGCCGCCATCGGCTTCCTGCAGGGCGACCAGATCGAAGTCGCCGAGCAGATTGCCGATCTTCTGCAGATTGCCGGAACGGCCGGGGTGCGGCAGCAGATGCTGCCAGCTGCGGGTCAGGTAGTGCCGATAACGCTCGGTGCTGATGCCGACCTGGATATTGAAGCTGAGCAAGCGCAAACGGCTGTCTGCGGGCAGGCCCGTGGACTCCAGGTGATGCTCGTTGACCTGCGGATCATGCAGGCCGACGAGTCGTTCGGTTCCCCAGCGGCGCATGGCGATTGCCGCGCTTAGTTGGCGGCCGCCTTGTTGGCCGCTCGCTCTTTGGCGACCAGTTGGTCAGCCAGTTTCAGAGCTTCCTCGGCACCACCGGCAGAGCCGATGTCAAAGCGGTATTTGCCGTTGACGATCATGGTTGGAACGCCGGAGATTTCATATTTCTTGGCCAGTTCACGAGCCTTGACGATCTGGCCCTTGATGGCGAAGGAGTCGAAAGTGGCCAGGAACTTGTCCTTGTCCACGCCTTGGGTGGCGAGGAAGTCGGCCATGTCGTTCTTGTCGGTCAGCTTCTTGTGTTCTTTCTGGATCGCGTTGAACACGGCAGCGTGAACGCTGTGCTCGACGCCCATGGCTTCCAGGGTCAGGAACATCTGACCGTGTGCGTCCCAAGGGCCGCCGAACATGGCAGGAATGCGGACGAAGTTGACGTCGGAAGGCAGTTTTTCAACCCAAGGATTGATCACCGGCTCGAAGGCGTAGCAGTGCGGGCAGCCGTACCAGAACAGTTCCACCACTTCGATCTTGCCAGGCACGGCAACCGGTACCGGGTTGCTCAGTTCGACGTACGGGGCGGCAGGTGCTTCGGCGGCCTGGGCCGTCACGCCGAACAGGCTGGCAGCGACGAGGGCGGCGCTGATGATCAGATTACGCATGCTTTACTCCTGGGCAAATTGGGTCGCCTCGCGCGACCTGTTTTCAGACAGATCCTGGCGGGCATGAGTTCTGTAGTGTAACGGCAGCGGCCACAAAAAAGGGCGGCCAAAGCCACCCTTTTTATACTTCATGCAACGGATTAATCGAGCGTTAACGTGACGGGCGTTGTCCTTCGCGCGCAACGCTCGAATCACCATCGCAGGCCTGGCCTTAGTGCAGGCCTTGAATGTAGCTGGAGACCGCCGCGATGTCCTCGTCGCTCAGCTTGCGAGCGATGGTGCGCATGGTCATGGCATCGCCATCGTTGTTGCGACCGGCTTCTTCCTTGCGGAAATCGGTCAGCTGTTTGGCGATGTATTGAGCGTGTTGGCCACCCAGGTGCGGGAAGCCGGCGGCGGCGTTGCCCGCGCCGTTCGGCGAGTGGCAACCGGTGCAGGCTGGCAGGCCTTTTTCCAGGTTGCCGCCACGGAACAGGGCTTCACCGCGAGCGACGATCTTCGGATCGGCGGCGCCGACGCTGCCTTTCTGGCTGGCGAAATAGGCGGCGATGTCAGAGAGGTCCTGATCGCTCAGGTTGGTCAGCAGGCCGGTCATTTCCAGAACGGTGCGCTTGCCCGACTTGATGTCATGCAGTTGCTTGGTCAGGTAGCGTTCACCCTGGCCGGCCAGTTTCGGAAAGTTTGGTGCCATGCTGTTGCCATCCGGGCCATGGCAGGCCCCGCATACGGCAGCCTTCGCCTGGCCTGCGGCGGCATCGCCTGCAGCATGGGCGAAACCTGAGATTCCCACGGTCAACAGCAGACTCACGATCAGTTTGTTCATCAGCTAATCCAACTACGGCTAAGGGTTAAGAGTTATGGACCGGGTTTACTTCCGCTCATCCAGAGGATGATGGCCTGGTAATCCTCGGCACTGCAGTCCATGCACAAACCACGCGGCGGCATCGCCTTGAAACCCTGGGTCACGTGTTGCACCAGCGTCTCCATACCTTTCGCCAACCTCGGCGTCCAAGCTTCCTGATCGCCTCTTCTGGGCGCCATGGGTAGTTGGCCGGAATGACAGGCACCACAAACACGGTTGTACACGGCTTCCGGATCCTGTGTAGCCTGTGCGCTGTAAAGCGGCATCAGGACTCCGGCAGCCAGCAGCCATTTCGTCATAAAACGACCTTTTCAGGGTTGAGAGCGATCTGCGTTCTGTTGCGCAATCAAAGTCTGTCGCTCTCGTGAACTTCATCCTTCGCTGGGACAAAGCACACACAAAATCTGCGGCATTATATACTGGCGTCACTGAAACGGAAGCGACACCGCGTTCCGCGCCCAATCCCGGCGCCGCCCACATCGGAAATCCCATGCAACTCAAGAATCCCATCCTCGGCCTGTGCCAACAGTCCACGTTCATGCTCAGTGCCGCCAAAGTCGATCAGTGCCCCGACGACGAAGGCTTCGAAGTGGCGTTCGCCGGTCGTTCCAACGCCGGTAAATCCAGCGCGCTGAACACCCTGACTCACGCCAGCCTGGCGCGCACCTCGAAAACCCCGGGTCGCACACAGCTGTTGAACTTCTTCAAGCTAGACGATGAACGGCGTCTGGTCGACCTGCCTGGCTACGGTTATGCAAAAGTACCGATCCCGCTCAAGCAACACTGGCAGCGTCACCTCGAGGCTTACCTCGGTGGCCGCGAGAGTTTGAAGGGGCTGATTCTGATGATGGACATCCGTCATCCAATGACCGACTTCGACCTGTTGATGCTCGACTGGGCCGTTGCGGCCGGCATGCCGATGCACATCCTGCTGACCAAGGCCGACAAGCTGACCTACGGCGCAGCCAAGAACACGCTGCTCAAGGTGCAGTCGGAAATCCGCAAGGGGTGGGGCGATCTGGTAACAATCCAGCTGTTCTCCGCACCAAAACGCATGGGCCTGGAAGAGGCCTACACCAAGCTGGCGGGCTGGATGGAACTGGCGGATAAAGGTGCTGAATTGCCTGCTGAGTAAATCGCAGGCAAAAAAAAGCCCCGGACTTCATATGGGGAGGGAGAAGTTCCGGGGTTCAAGTTCCGAACCGCTAGGGCGGGGTTCAGATATCTGCCAACACTTAACACAACATAGGAGCATCGAAGGGCTTCACCAGCCATTCAGTATCTCTGAGTGGCCTGTCGCAAGATTAGTTCAGATTCTTTTCAAAAAACTTTGGAATAAGCTCAAGAACAATCAGAACTAAGCCCCATTCGATGCCTTTGCCGCGACGCCATGTCGCGGCAAAACCCCGTCCCAGAGGCCTCAGTGGGCCTCGTCCCAGTTGTTGCCAACCCCGACTTCCACCAGCAACGGCACATCCAGCTTCGCCGCTTCACTCATGTGGACGCGAATTTCGTCGCGAACCTGATCCACCAGATCCTCGCGAACCTCCAGCACCAGTTCGTCGTGCACCTGCAGGATGACTTTGGCGTCCAGCCCCGAAGCGCTCAGCCAGTTGTCCACAGCCACCATGGCTTTCTTGATGATGTCTGCCGCGGTGCCCTGCATTGGCGCGTTGATCGCCGTGCGTTCAGCGGCAGCGCGTTCCTGCGGCTTGTTGGAGTTGATGTCCGGCAGATACAGGCGACGACCGAAAATCGTTTCCACATAGCCTTGATCCGCCGCCTGTGCACGGGTGCGGTCCATGTATTCACGAACGCCCGGGTAGCGCGCGAAGTAGGTGTCGATGTAGGCCTTGGCGGTCTTGGTGTCGACGCCGATGTCCTTGCCCAGCTTCTGCGCGCCCATGCCGTAGATCAGACCGAAGTTGATCGCCTTGGCGCCACGGCGCTGGTCGGAGGTCACTTCGTTCAGCTCGACCTTGAACACTTCCGCCGCCGTGGCGGTGTGCACGTCCAGGTTGTTGCGGAAGGCGTTCATCAGGCCTTCGTCGCGGGACAGGTGCGCCATGATCCGCAATTCGATCTGCGAGTAGTCCGCCGCCAGCAGTTTGTAGCCTTTCGGCGCGACAAAGGCCTGGCGGATGCGTCGGCCTTCAGCGGTGCGCACCGGAATGTTCTGCAGGTTCGGGTCGCTCGACGACAGGCGCCCGGTCGACGCGACGGCCTGATGGTACGAGGTGTGAATACGCCCGGTGCGCGGGTTGATCTGCTCCGGCAGGCGATCGGTGTAGGTGCTTTTCAGCTTGCTCATGGAACGGTGTTCCATCAGCACTTTTGGCAGGCGGTGATCGTCTTCGGCCAGCTTTGCCAGCACTTCTTCGGCAGTGGACGGCTGGCCCTTGGCGGTTTTTTTCAGTACCGGCAGGCCAAGTTTCTCGTAGAGAATCACGCCCAGTTGCTTCGGCGAGCCGAGGTTGAATTCTTCACCAGCGATCTCGAAGGCTTCACGCTCCAGCGCGACCATCTTGTCGCCCAGCTCGATGCTCTGAACGCCCAGCAGCGCGGCATCGACGAATGCACCCTGGCGCTCGATGCGGGCCAGCACCGGCACCAGCGGGATCTCGATGTCGGTCAGCACGCTGGCCAGGCTCGGGATGGCACTGAGTTTTTCGAACAGTGTCTGGTGCAGGCGCAGGGTCACGTCGGCATCTTCGGCGGCGTACGGCCCGGCCTGTTCCAGCGCGATCTGGTCGAAGGTCAGTTGCTTGGCGCCTTTGCCGGCGATGTCCTGGAAGCTCACGGTGGTGTGGTCCAGGTACTTCTGCGCCAGGCTGTCCATGTCGTGACGGGTGGCGGTGGAGTTGAGCACGTAGGACTCAAGCATCGTGTCGAAGGCGATCCCGCGCACGGTGATGCCTTCGTTCTGGTCGCCACCGATGGCGCAGTTGGCCAGGATGTTCATGTCGAACTTGGCGTGCTGGCCGACCTTGAGTTTGTTCGGGTCTTCGAGGATTGGTTTCAGCGCGCGCAACACGGTGTCGCGATCCAGTTGCTCCGGCACGCCGATGTAGGAGTGGGTCAGCGGGATGTAGGCCGCTTCGTTGGCCTGCACCGCGAAAGACAGACCGACCAGTTGCGCCTGTTGCGCGTCGACGCCGGTGGTTTCGGTGTCGAAGGCGAACAGCTTGGCGTTCTTGAGTTTTTCCAGCCAGACATCGAAACGGGCCTGGTCGAGGATGGTTTCGTACGCGGCTTCGGCTGGAGCGACCGGTGCTTCTTCCGCAGGTGCGCTGAACAGGTCGACGGCCGGCTCAGGCGCGGCGGCGCTGCTCAGTTCCAGGCGTTTGGCATCGCGCTCCAGATCGTTGATCCAGCTCTTGAACTCCAGCAGGGTGTAGAGCTCGAGCAGCTTGGCCGGATCTTCCGGGCCCATTTGCAGGTCATCGAGGCCGATGTCCAGCGGCACGTCGACCTTGATGGTCGCCAATTGATAGGAGAGGAACGCCATCTCCTTGTGCTCTTCAAGCTTGGCCGGCAGGGTCTTGGCGCCTCGAATCGGCAGGGTCGGCACGATGTCGAGCTGCGCATACAGCTCGGTCAGGCCGCCGTTGACGCCGACCAGCAGGCCGGACGCGGTTTTCGGCCCGATGCCGGGAACGCCGGGGATGTTGTCGGAAGAGTCGCCCATCAGGGCCAGATAATCGATGATCTGCTCCGGAGCGACGCCGAATTTCTCCTTCACGCCCTCCACGTCCATCGAGCTACCGGACATGGTGTTGACCAAGGTAATGTGGCCGTCGACCAGTTGCGCCATGTCCTTGTCGCCGGTGGAGATGATCACCGGCCGATTGGCGGCCGCGCTGCTGCGGGCCAGGGTGCCGATCACGTCATCGGCCTCGACGCCTTCGACGCACAGCAGCGGGAAGCCGAGGGCTTTCACGCTCTGGTGCAGCGGCTCGATCTGCAGGCGCATGTCGTCGGGCATGCTCGGGCGGTTGGCCTTGTATTCGGCGTACATCTCATCGCGAAATGTCCCGCCCTTGGCGTCGAACACCACGGCGAACGGGCTGTCCGGATACTGCTTGCGCAGGCTCTTGAGCATGTTCAGCACGCCCTTGACCGCGCCGGTCGGCAGGCCTTTGGACGTGGTCAGCGGTGGCAGCGCATGAAAGGCGCGGTACAGGTAAGACGAACCGTCCACCAGGACGAGGGGGGCTTGGCTCATGAGCAGGATCAACCTTTTCGGCGGGTCCGGCGCTAGAATAGCGGGACCGTTGACGACAAAGGGACAAGGTTATCATGCGTACGTTAAATCGCTTGCTGCTGGTCAGTTTGATTGCTGTCTCACCCTTGCCTGCGATCGCGGCGGATGATGCGCCGTCAGCGGAGCCGGAAGTCACCATCCGCACCGAGGGTGACAAAACCATCCAGGAGTACCGGCAGAACGGTTTCCTGTACGCGATCAAGGTGACCAAGAAGGGTTTCCCGCCCTATTTTCTGGTGCGTGCGGACGGTACTGATGCAAACTTCATCCGCTCGGATCAGCCGGATATGCTGATCCCGGCGTGGAAGATTTTCGAGTGGAAGTAGTTTCTTAATTTCAACCGGCGCCGGCTCGATGGCGGCGCCAGAACTGAGCAGTTTTTAACCATGTCTGTGTTCACCCCCCTGGCTCGGCCCGAGCTGGAAACCTTTCTCGCCCCTTACGGGCTCGGCCGTCTGCTCGATTTCCAGGGGATCGCCGCCGGCAGCGAAAACACCAACTTCTTCATCAGCATGGAAAAGGGCGAGTTTGTCCTGACCCTGGTCGAGCGCGGCCCGGTGCAGGAAATGCCGTTCTTCATCGACCTGCTCGACGTCCTCCACGAAGCCGACCTGCCGGTGCCTTACGCACTGCGCACCACCGATGGCGTCGCCCTGCGCGAGCTGAAAGGCAAACCGGCGCTGCTGCAACCGCGTCTGGCCGGCAAGCACATCAAGCAGGCCAACGCCCAGCATTGCGCGCAGGTCGGTGACTTGCAGGCGCACCTGCACCTGGCGACCCAGGGCGACAGCATGATCAAGCGCAAGACCGATCGTGGCCTGGACTGGATGCTGGAGGAGGGGACCGAGTTTCTCTCGCACCTGAGCGACGAGCCGCGTGCGCTGCTGCAAAAGGCGCTGGACGAAATCACCCGACAGAAAGAGAAAATTCTCGCGTTGCCGCGGGCGAACATCCACGCCGACCTGTTCCGCGACAATGCGATGTTCGAAGGCACGCACCTGACCGGGCTGATCGACTTCTACAACGCCTGTTCCGGACCGATGCTCTACGACGTGGCGATTGCGTTGAACGACTGGTGTTCAGACGATGATGGCCTGGTCGACGGCCCACGTGCGCGGGCCTTTCTGGGTGCCTACGCGGCACTGCGCCCGTTCACGGCCGCCGAGGCAGAGTTGTGGCCGACCATGCTGCGCGTGGCGTGCGTACGGTTCTGGCTGTCGCGGTTGATCGCGGCGGAATCGTTCGCCGGGCAGGACGTGCTGATTCACGATCCGAAAGAGTTCGAGCAGCGGCTGGCGCGGCGTCAGCAGGTCAACACACCGCTGCCATTTGCCCTGTAAAAGAAAAAGACCGCAGCCTGTGCAGGCTGCGGTCTTTTTGTATCAGAGCGACTCCAGGCAACCCGCCAGATCATTCCCCAGCTTCTCCAGCACCTGCTCATAACCTTGAGCCGTCGCTGGCGTATACCCGCCCAGTGCATCCAGTTCCGCCAGCTTCACCGGCAGGCCCGCCACCAGGGTTTCCGCCAGACGTGGGCGCAATGGCGGCTCGCTGAACACGCACGTCTTGCCGACTTCCTGCAACCGCGCACGCATCGCCGCCACATGCTGAGCGCCCGGCTGTACTTCCGCCGCCACGCTGAACACACCGGTGTGTTTTAGGCCGTAGGCATCTTCGAAATAGTCGAAGGCTTCGTGGAAGACGAAGTAGGGTTTGCCTTCAACACTGGCCAGACGTTTCTTCAAGCGTTGATCCAGTGCATCGAGACGCTCGTCGAACGCCTTGGCGTTGCTCTGGTAGCGCTCGGCATTGGCAGGGTCGGCAGCGCTCAGGTCAGCGGCCATTTTGTCGGCAATAACCCGCGCGTTCACCGGCGATAGCCACAAATGCGCATCGAGGGTGCCTGGGCGGTGATCGTGATCATGCTCGTCGGCGTCTTCGGCGTGGGAGTGGCTGTCTTCGGCGAAGCGGCGCAGCTTCATGCCCGGCAGGTCCTGCACGGCAACGCTCGGCAGCGTACGACCATTCAACACGCGGGGCAGGAAACCTTCCATGTCCGGGCCGATCCAGTACAAGAGATCCACCGATTGCACCTTGCGCACGTCGGAAGGGCGTAGCGCATAGTTATGCGGCGAGGCCCCCGGCGGCAGCAACACCTCCGGAATCGCCACACCGTCCTGTACCGCAGCGGCAATCAATTGCAGCGGCTTGATGCTGGTGAGGACTCTGACTTCGGCCTGGGCCGAACCGATCAGCAGAAAACTGGCGACAAAGGCCACAAAAACAGAAAAAAGTCGGGACACGATGACCACTCAAGGAGGCGAGAACGGGTAACATAATAACGTCTCTAACCAAACTCGTCGCCGCTCATGCCTATTACCCCGATTGCCAGCCGTCCCCACGACCACTCTCATTGCGTCCACAGCGCCCTGTCCGAGGCCGATGCCTTGTGTGCACAGAAAGGCCTGCGCCTGACCGCATTGCGTCGGCGGGTGCTGGAACTGGTCTGGCAGAGCCACAAGCCGCTGGGTGCCTACGACATCCTCGCCGTGCTCAGCGAGCAGGACGGGCGCCGCGCTGCGCCGCCGACCGTATATCGCGCGCTGGATTTCCTGCTGGAAAACGGTCTGGTACACCGCATCTCCTCGCTGAACGCCTTCGTCGGTTGCGTTCATCCGAAGCATTCGCACCAGGGCCAGTTCCTGATCTGCCGCGAGTGCCATGCGGCGATCGAGCTTGAGCAAAAAACCATCAGCGACGCCATCGTCCACAGCGCCAAGGACGTCGGCTTCATCGTCGAGGCCCAGACCGTCGAAGTGGTCGGCCTCTGCTCCGGTTGCCGGGGGGCTTGATGAGCGATGCGTTGATCCGTCTGGAGCAGGTGGCTGTCCGGTTTGCCGGGCAGAACGTGCTGGACAACATTCACCTGAGCGTCGAGCCGGGGCAGATCGTCACCCTGATCGGCCCCAACGGCGCCGGCAAGACCACGCTGGTGCGCGCCGTGCTCGGGCTGCTGAAACCCGATAGCGGCAGCGTCTGGCGCAAGCCGAAACTGCGCGTCGGTTACATGCCGCAAAAGCTGCACGTCGATCCGACCCTGCCGCTGTCCGTGCTGCGCTTCCTGCGGCTGGTGCCGGGCGTCGATCGTCCGCGTGCGCTGGCGGCACTCAAGGAGGTCGGCGCCGAGCACGTCATCGACAGCCCAGTGCAAAGCGTGTCCGGCGGTGAAATGCAGCGCGTGCTGCTGGCCCGGGCGCTGTTGCGCGAGCCGGAACTGCTGGTGCTCGACGAACCGGTACAAGGCGTCGATGTGGCCGGCCAGGCCGAGCTGTACAGCCTGATCACCCGGCTGCGCGACCGCCACGGTTGCGGCGTGCTGATGGTGTCCCACGACCTGCATCTGGTGATGAGCACCACGGATCAGGTGGTGTGCCTCAACCGTCACGTCTGCTGCTCCGGGCATCCCGAGCAGGTCAGTGGCGACCCCGCTTTCGTCGAGCTGTTCGGCAATCACGCGCCAAGCCTGGCGGTCTATCACCACCATCACGACCACGCCCACGACCTGCACGGTTCGGTGGTCAAAGGGCCTGTAAAAGGCCAACCTCACGTTCACGGAGATAGCTGCAAGCATGGCTGATTTTCTGTTCTACGCCCTGCTTGCAGGTCTGGCGCTGGCGGTGGTCGCGGGGCCGCTCGGCTCGTTCGTGGTCTGGCGGCGCATGGCCTATTTCGGCGACACCCTGTCCCACGCCGCACTGCTCGGCGTGGCGCTGGGCTTTCTGCTGGATGTCAGCCCGACCGTCGCGGTCACCGTGGGCTGCCTGCTGCTGGCGGTGCTGCTGGTGACCCTGCAACAGCGCCAGCCGCTGGCGTCCGACACGTTGCTGGGCATTCTTGCGCCGAGCACGCTCTCTCTCGGGCTGGTGGTACTAAGCTTCATGCATGAAGTGCGGATCGACCTGATGGCCTATCTGTTCGGCGACCTGCTGGCGATCAGCCCGACTGACCTTGCCTGGATCCTCGGCGGCAGCGCGGCGGTGCTGGTGCTGCTGGTGACGCTGTGGCGGCCGCTGCTGGCGATCACCGTGCACGAAGAACTGGCCCGGGTCGAAGGCCTGCCGGTGGCCGGATTGCGCATGGCGCTGATGCTGTTGATTGCGGTAGTGATTGCCGTGGCGATGAAAATCGTCGGTGTATTGCTTATTACGTCGCTGTTGATCATCCCGGCAGCTGCGGCACAACGTCACGCCCGTTCGCCGGAGCAGATGGCACTGGGCGCGAGCCTGCTGGGCATGCTCGCCGTGTGTGGCGGGCTGGCGTTGTCCTGGTTCAAGGACACCCCGGCCGGCCCGTCAATCGTTGTGACGGCGGCCGCACTGTTTCTGCTGAGTTTTGTTCTGCCCCGTCGAGGGGTGTAGACTTGCTCGTTTTTTGCGCAAATAGAGAGTCGCAGGAATGAAGCCGTTCGCCTCCCGTTATCTGCTCCTTGTCGCATTTTCAGTGCTGCTGGGCGCCTGCCAAAGCACGCCGCCGGTGGCCGAAGCCCCCGATGCGCGGGCCACGGCCATCGCGCAGCTGGAGCAAAGCCTGGCCAGCAGCGAACTGGCCACTGCCGAAGACCAGTTGGCAGCCTTGCAGGCCGAAACGCCCAACGATCAGTCCCTTGAGCAATACCAGCGCCAGTTGGCCGAAGCCTATCTGCGCCGCAGCCAGATCGTCCTGCAGAAGGGCGATGTGAATGCTGCCGCAACCGCTTTGGCCCGGGCCCGCGCGCTGATGCCCAAGGCTCCGGCGCTGACCGGTGGCGTCAACGGCGCCATCACCGAAGCGCGCAAGGCTGAGCTGGAAAAAGCCGAAGCAGCGCTCCTGGCCGCCGAGGCCAAGCCGAAAGCCAAGGTGATCGATCCGACCGCCGAGAGCACCACGGTTGCGCTGAATATCAACGATAGCCGCAAACTTCGCCGTCAACTCGACGCGATCGCCGCCGATGTGGTGAATTACGACTGTGCCGTGAGCATTCAGGCACCGCGCACCAATGATTACCCTTGGCTGGCGACGTTGATCACCAAACGCGTGAAGAAACTCGATCCGGATTTCGATCTGCAGATCGAGAAACAGATTCTGCGCACAGTCCCGGCACAGATGGTTCTGAGCCCGCGCAAACCTTGAATTAACCGCAGCCTGCTGATCGCAGGCTGCGGTTTTTTTCAGGCCGGAATTGCCTTGGCTTTCGCCTCCCGATCCCAGACCCGATGCTGCCCGATCGCCGCAAAGAACGGCTTGGTCAGCGCTTTCACTTCCTTGCCTTCGATCAACCCGGCATCCGCCTCCAGCTTCAGCACGTCCAGCAACTGTTTGGCCTCGCCGTGCAGGGCAATCGCCTTCAGGTGCTTGTACGCCTCCAGCAGGTAATGCAATGCCACGCCGTCTCCGCTCAACGCCTTGACCGACGCCGCGCCGCCCGGCACGAACACCGCGTCGAACGCCACTGAAGGCAAGCCTTCCATCGACGCATCCACCGCCAGACTTTTACCATCGGCCGTCTTCACTGGCGCCGAGGTCGGGCCGAGCAATTTGGCATGTGCACCTTCCGCCGCCAGAGCCTTCTTCATTGCATCAATCGCGGCACCGTCGACGCCATTAGCCGCCAGAATCGCCACTTTTCGCGTCTTGATGTTCTCCGGCAACAGGTTGGCCTGACTCAGCGATGGCGAGTGATCCAGTGATGTTTTCGGCACATCGACCGTGCCTTTGGCAGGCACCGGCAACCCAAGGTTGTGCGCCACGCGCTTGGCCAGTTCCAGGTCGATGTTGGCCAGAATCTCGTTCACTTCCCGGGCCCGGATGTGTTCCCGCTCAACCTTGCCCAGTTCGAAGCTGTAGGCCGAGATGATGTGTTCCTGCTCGTGCTTGCTCATGCTCTTGAAGAACAGCCGCGCCTGGGAGAAGTGATCGCTGAACGACTCGCTACGCTGACGGATCTTGTTGGCGTCGATACGCTCCGGATAGCTCTCGAACCCGCCGTCTTGCGCGGCTGGCGGGGTTTCTTTCGGCCAGCCGCCATCAATCGAGTTCGGCTCGTAGGACGCACGGCCCTTGTCGATCACCGTGCGGTGCTGGGCATCGCGCTGGTCGTTGTGGAAGGGCGCCACCGGACGATTGATCGGCAGCTCATGAAAGTTCGGCCCGCCGAGTCGGCTGATCTGCGTGTCGGTGTAGGAAAACAGCCGACCTTGCAGCAGCGGGTCATTGGAGAAGTCGATGCCCGGCACGATATGCCCGGGGCAGAATGCGACCTGCTCGGTTTCGGCAAAGAAGTTGTCCGGGTTGCGGTTGAGGGTCATCTTGCCCAGTGGTGTGATCGGGACGATTTCCTCGGGAATGAGTTTGGTCGGGTCGAGGATGTCGAAATCGAAGTCGTGCTCGTTTTCCTCCTCGATGATCTGTACGCCAAGTTCCCACTCCGGGTAGTCCCCGGTCTCGATGGCTTCCCAGAGATCGCGCCGATGGTAGTCGGTGTCTTTACCGGCCAGCTTCTGCGCTTCGTCCCACACCAGCGAACAGGTACCGGCGGTGGGGCGCCAGTGGAATTTGACGAAGCGCGACTTGCCCTCGGCGTTGATCAGCCGGAAGGTGTGCACGCCGAAACCCTGCATGCTGCGCAGGCTTTTCGGGATGGCCCGGTCGGACATCGCCCAGATGACCATGTGCGCGGATTCCGGCACCAGCGACACGAAATCCCAGAACGTGTCGTGGGCCGAGCCGCCGGTAGGCATTTCGTTGTGCGGCTCGGGTTTTACCGCGTGGACGAAGTCGGGAAACTTGATCGCGTCCTGGATGAAGAACACCGGCATGTTGTTGCCGACCAGGTCGAAGTTGCCTTCGTCGGTGAAGAACTTCACGGCAAAACCGCGCACGTCGCGCACGGTATCGCCGGAGCCCCGTGGTCCTTGCACCGTGGAAAAACGCACGAACACCGGTGTTTTCTTTCCCGGATCCCGAAGGAAACCGGCCTTGGTCAACGCCGAATGATTCTCGTAGGTCTGAAAGAAACCATGGGCGCCGGTACCGCGGGCATGGACGATGCGCTCGGGAATCCGCTCATGGTCAAAGTGCGTGATTTTCTCACGCATGATGAAGTCTTCCAGCAGCGACGGCCCGCGCGGCCCGGCCTTGAGGGTGTTCTGGTTGTCCGCGACCTTCACGCCCTGGTTGGTGCGCAGGGCCTGGCCGGTGGCGTCGGAACGAAATTTTTCCAGGCTATCGAGTTTGGCGTTGGTGTTGGCGCGATCCGGGGTATCGGTGCCGGCCAGTTGGCTTTTGTCTGTGGCAGGTTTTTTCGTACTCATCAGTCGTGAACTCCTGTCTGCCCCGGCGTTGCGCCGGGACGCTCGAGTGGTTCCCGGGCACGGCACCCAGGGTTTTCAAGTCGCTTACCTAGTGACTGACGAGGGTTTTGGGCGTTCCTTTTTTATGACCTTTGATCCTGTTATTGCCAAATCGAAGGTTAATTGCGAAATAAATGCTAAGAACCTCTATACGGACAGGCTAAAATGCGCGCCCGGCTAACCGCTGATCCTTTTCTAACGCGCCCCACAAGGTTCGCTACGTGATCGAGTTTCAAAACGTCCATAAGACTTACCGCGTCGCCGGTAAGGACATCACCGCGCTGCATCCGACCAGTCTCTCCATCGAGAACGGTCAGGTGTTTGGCCTGATTGGCCATTCCGGCGCGGGAAAAAGTACCCTGCTGCGTCTGATCAATCGCCTGGAAGATTCCAGTGGCGGCAAGATCATCGTCGACGGCGAAGAAGTCACCGCGCTGGACGCCAACGGCCTGCGCCGTTTCCGTCAGCAGGTCGGGATGATTTTCCAGCACTTTAATCTGCTGGCATCCAAGACCGTGGCCGACAACGTCGCGCTGCCGCTGACCCTGGCCGGTGAACTGTCCCGCGCCGAGATCGACCAGCGTGTGGCCGAATTGCTGGCGCGGGTCGGTCTGTCCGATCACGCGAAGAAGTACCCGGCGCAGTTGTCCGGTGGCCAGAAGCAGCGCGTCGGCATCGCCCGCGCCCTGGCGACCAAGCCGAAAATCCTGCTGTGCGACGAAGCCACCAGCGCCCTCGACCCGCAGACCACCGCTTCGGTGCTGCAACTGCTGGCCGAGATCAACCGCGAACTGAAACTGACCATCGTGCTGATCACCCACGAGATGGACGTGATCCGCCGTGTCTGCGATCAGGTGGCGGTGATGGACGCCGGCGTGATCGTCGAACAAGGTTCGGTGGCCGAGGTGTTCTTGCATCCGAAGCACCCGACCACCAAGCGTTTCGTGCAGGAAGACGAGCAGATCGACGAAAGCGAGCAGCGCGATGACTTCGCTCACGTGCCGGGCCGCATCGTGCGTCTGACCTTCCAGGGCGAAGCGACCTACGCGCCGCTGCTGGGTACCGTCGCCCGGGAAACCGGCGTGGACTACAGCATCCTGGCCGGTCGCATCGACCGCATCAAAGACATTCCTTACGGGCAATTGACCCTCGCCGTCACCGGTGGCGACATGGAAGCGGCGTTCGCCCGCTTCACCGCCGCTGACGTTCACATGGAGGTGTTGCGCTAATGGCAGACCTGATGAGTTTCTTCACCAATATCGACTGGTACGAAATCTGGCTGGCCACTGGCGACACCATGATGATGCTCGGCGGTTCGCTGCTGTTCACCGTGTTGCTCGGCCTGCCGCTGGGCGTGCTGTTGTTCCTCTGCAGCCCGCGTCAGTTGCTCGAAGCCAAAGGCGTGTATGCATTGCTGTCGCTGGTGGTGAACATCCTGCGTTCGTTGCCGTTCATCATTCTGTTGATCGTGATGATCCCGTTCACCGTGCTGATCACCGGCACCTCGCTGGGCGTGGCCGGTGCGATTCCGCCGCTGGTGGTGGGTGCGACGCCGTTCTTCGCGCGTCTGGTGGAAACCGCCCTGCGTGAAGTGGATCGCGGCATCATCGAAGCGACCCAGTCCATGGGCGCGACCACTCGCCAGATCATCATGAACGCGTTGCTGCCGGAAGCCCGTCAGGGCATTTTCGCAGCGATTACGGTGACGGCGATTACACTGGTTTCCTACACGGCGATGGCCGGTGTGGTCGGCGCCGGTGGTCTGGGTGACCTGGCGATCCGTTTCGGTTACCAGCGTTTCCAGACCGACGTGATGATCGTCACCGTGGTGTTGATGCTGATTCTGGTGCAAGTGCTGCAAATGGTCGGCGACCGACTGGTCGTGCATTTCTCGCGCAAATAACCCGGTTTGGTAATCAAAAAATGAGCCGGCCATTCGCTGGCAGGTGCCACACGGGCACCTCAAAAGGAGTTAGCTGAATGAAAAAACTGATCGCTGCTTTCGCTGCCGTAGCCGCTTTTTCGGCTCACGCTGAAACCCTGACCGTAGCTGCCACCCCGGTGCCGCACGCGGAAATCCTCGAATTCGTGAAGCCGGCACTGGCCAAAGAAGGCGTGGATCTGAAGGTCAAGGTCTTCACCGATTACATCCAGCCGAACGTGCAGGTGGCCGAAAAGCGTCTGGACGCCAACTTCTTCCAGCACCAGCCTTACCTCGATGAGTTCAACAAGGCCAAGGGCACCAGCCTGGTGGCCGTGACCGGTGTGCACCTGGAGCCGCTGGGTGCCTACTCGAGCAAGATCAAGAAAATCGAAGACCTGCCAGGCGGCGCCAACGTGGTGATCCCGAACGACGCCACCAACGGCGGCCGTGCGCTGTTGCTGCTGGACAAGGCGGGCGTGATCAAGTTGAAGGATTCGAAAAACATCCTGTCGACCGTCAAGGACATCGCCGAAAACCCGAAAGACCTGAAGATCCGTGAACTGGAAGCCGCGACCATCCCGCGTGTGCTGACCCAGGTCGACTTGGCGCTGATCAACACCAACTACGCGCTGGAAGCCAAGCTGGATCCGTCCAAGGACGCGCTGGTCATCGAAGGCAACGACTCGCCGTACGTGAACATCCTGGTGTCCCGCGCGGACAACAAGGACAGCGACGCCATGAAGAAACTGGCTGAAGTCCTGCACAGCCCGGAAGTGAAGAAATTCATTACCGAGAAGTACAAAGGTGCGGTTTTGCCGGCGTTCTGATTCGGACGCTGCAACGAAAAAGGGGACGCCAATGGCGTCCCCTTTTTTGTGCGTTCAGCGTTTACTTGCGGTTCAACATCACCGGCAACTGCGCAACCAGCTTGGCATTATTCAAAGGCGCCCGAATAAACCCACGCTGCGTCCCATCAGGCCCGATCACCGCCAGATTCCCACTGTGATCAACGGTGTAATTCGGCTTGCTGGTATCCGCCGGAATGAACGGAATGCTCACCGCATTCGCCACCTTCTGCAGCTCCTCGATCGACTTCGGCGTCAGACCAATGAACTGCGGATCGAAGTAACCCAGGTACTGCTTCAACTGCGCAGGGTTGTCGCGGTTCGGGTCGACGCTGACCAGCACGATCTGCAATTTATCCACTGCATCCTTCGGCAGTTCGCTCTTGATCTGGCGCAACTGGGCGAGGGTGGTCGGGCAGATGTCCGGGCAGAAGGTGTAACCGAAGAACAGCAGGCTCCACTTGCCCTTGAGCTCGTTGACCGTGACCGGTTGGCCGTCCTGATTGGTCATCGTCACGTCCGGCAGGTTGCGGCTCTGCGGCAGCAGGATGATGCCGGCGTCGATCAGCGCGGTCGGGTCGCCCTGGCCCTTGCCGCTCAGCACTTTGTTGACGGTCAGGCCGAGGATCAGCGCGATCACGGCCACGAGGATGAAGACGGTTTTCTGGGTTCGAGTCATAGGTTCAACAGTAAGTAGTGGTCTACGAGCAGGGCGATGAACAGCAGAAACAGGTACCAGATAGAGTACTTGAAGGTGTTGATCGCCGCGTGCGGCCGAGTGCCACGGTACAGCACCACGGCCCATTGCAGAAACCTTGCGCCCAGCCCGAGGGCGCAGATCAGGTATAGCGCGCCGCTCATGTGGATCACGTACGGCAACAGGCTGACCGCCAGCAGGGCGAAGGTGTACAGCAAAATGTGCACCTTGGTGTAGTGCTCGCCGTGGGTGACCGGCAGCATCGGGATGTCGGCCTTGGCGTATTCCTCCTTGCGGTGGATCGCCAGCGCCCAGAAGTGCGGCGGGGTCCAGGCGAAGATGATCAGCACCAGCAGCAGTGGTTCAGCGCCGATATGGCCGGTAGCGGCGGTCCAGCCGAGCAGCGGCGGTGCGGCGCCGGCGAGGCCGCCGATGACGATATTCTGTGGCGTCGCGCGTTTGAGGAAACCGGTGTAGATCACCGCGTAGCCGAGCAGCGAGGCCAGGGTCAGCCACGCGGTCAGCGGATTAGTGAAAGTCAGCAGCAAGGCCTGACCGAGCAGCGCCAGCACCAGCGCAAAGGTCAGCGCCGCCGTGGGCGAAACCCGGCCCTCGGCCAGCGGCCGTTTGTGGGTGCGCGCCATGACGGCATCGATGCGCCGGTCCACCACATGATTGACCGCCGCCGCACCTCCGGCACACAGCGCGATTCCCAGGTTGCCGAACACCAGTACCGTCCACGGCACGCCGGCGCGGGTCGCGAGGAACATGCCGACCAGCGAGGTGATGAGCATCAGCACCACGACTTTCGGTTTGGTCAGCTCAAGATAGTCCCGCCACAACGCCTGTGCATGACGCTCGCCGATCAGAATCGCCATGGCGTCTCTCCTTTTAGGGTGATGGGCGCGGCCGAGGGTTTACGCGGGCTCAGGCGCCAGCGCGCGAGTATCGGTTGCTTGACCCGGACCAGACTGGTTCGCGCGTGATAGTTGACCAGCACCATGGTCAGCAGCAGCGCTGCGCCGCCGGCGTTGTGCGCCACGGCCACCGGCAGCGGCAGATGAAACAGCACGTTGCTGATACCGAGGGTGATCTGCGCGCCGAGCGCAACCAGCACCAGCCCGGCCAGTCGCGTCATGCCCACCCCTTTCAGTTGCCACGCCAGACCGAGCAGGACAAGCGTCACCAGCAGGGCGCCGATGCGGTGGGTCAGGTGAATCGCCGTGCGCGCATCGCTGTCGAGTTGCCCGCCGAGGTAGTTGGGGCCAATGTGCTGGGTCAGGTGAAAGCCGTTGGCGAAATCCGCCGGCGGCAGCCATTGGCCGTGGCAGGTCGGGAAATCGATGCAGGCCACTGCCGCATAGTTGGAACTGACCCAGCCGCCGAGGGCGATCTGCCCGATCACCAGCAGCAATCCAGCGGTGGCCCAATATTGCAGACGCTTGGGCACGGTCAGCGCCGGCAACACGCCGGACAGCCTCAGCGTCAGCAGAAACAGCAGGCTCAAGGTCGCGAAGCCGCCGAGCAAATGCCCGGTCACCACTTGCGGCCAGAGCTTGAGCGTCACCGTCCACATGCCGAACGCCGCCTGGGCGAACACCACCGCCAGCAGAAACAGCGGAAGTTTCAACGGTTGCCCGGGATGCCGCCGATTGACCCACGCACGCCCGGCCAGAATCGAAATCAGCATGCCCAAGGTGCCGGCGAAGTAGCGGTGGATCATCTCGTTCCAGCCTTTGTGCGCCTCCACCGGCGAGTCGGGGTAATGCAGTTCGGCATGGGCCAGTTGGGCTTCGCTTTTCGGCACGCTGATGAAGCCGTAGCAGCCCGGCCAGTCAGGGCAGCCGAGGCCAGCGTGGGTCAGGCGGGTGTAGGCGCCGAGCAGCACCACGATCAGTGCCAGCAGGGTGGCAAACAGCGCGAGGCGAAATCCAGGTTTGGCCATGACGATGCCCTTATCCGATGTTCGACAGTTTCAGCAGGTGGCGCAGGTCGTTGAGCAGATCCTTGCCCTTAACACTCGGGTCGTAGCGCAGCACGAGATTGCCGTGGGGGTCGATGATCCACAGCTGCGGCGTGGCCTTGTCGCCGGTGGCCTTGCTGAATGCGGCGGCGTCCAGCGGATAGCGTTGCAGCTGCGGATATTCGCGAGTCAGCTTGGCTTCGTAGTCGGCCGGCAGCGGTTGTGCGGCGGCGAGGGCGTGGCTGGCGCGGCCGGCATCGCGGCCGAGGCCGATCTGGATCTGCCGCGCCAGGTACACCAGTTGCTGGCAGTCCACCGCACAGTCTTTGGGCGCGGTCACCAGCATCTGCCAGCGTTCTTCGTCAGCCGTCACGCCGAGGTCGGCGCGGCTCTGGCCGTTGCCGATCAATTCGCCGTGATAGCTGCGGCCTTCCGGGACCCAGAACTGCAATTTGTACATGCCGGTGGCGAGGATCATCGGGCCGATCACGCCGAGCAGGATCAACAGCAGTTGAATGCGCCCGCGGCGGCGACCGGCCGGGACTTTGGCTTCAGACATGCTGGGTGGATTCATGGCCGCTCCCATGGTGTTTCTCCTTCGCGTTGTGCAATCCGAGGTAGATGTAGAGACCGAACAGGGCGGTGGCCATGGCGAACCACTGCACGGCGTAGCCAAGGTGTTTTTCCGGGCCCATGGCGACTACCGGCCAGTCGGCCTGATAGCTGGCGGGACCGGGTTCAGCGCGCAGCTCATAAGCGAAGCCGTCGCGCTCGAGGGTTTTCCACAGTTTGGCCGGCTCGACGGCGGTGACGGTTTGCGGCCAGGTGCTGCTGACCGGGTCGGCGTGCAACTGGAAGGTCGCGCCGGGGGCGACGTACACCCAGGCATCGACATTCACGGCATCGGCCGGTGTCTTGAATTGCGGGGTAGCGCGGCGGTCCGGCCACGGCAGCCATCCGCGATTGACCAGCAGCCACAGGCCGGTGCGCTGATCCTGAAACGGTTGCAGCAATTCGACGCCGACCCTGCCGTCCCGCTGCCGGTTGTCCAGCAGCAGGCTGTGCGCCGCATCGAACTGGCCGTGCAGATGTACCCGGCGAAAGGCCGGGTCGGCGCTGTGCAGCAACTCGGTGCTGGCCATCGGCTCGGCGGCCCGGCGCTCGGCGTAACTGGCGAGCAGGGCGGTTTTTTCCGCGCCCCGGCCCAGTTGCCAGAAGCCCAGCGAAATCAGCAGCGGCAGCAGCAAGGCGACCACCACCGTCGGCACGACGCCCGGCCGAAAGCGCTTCATGGCCGCGCCAGAAAAGCAGTGAATGCGACCGCTATACTTGATTGCATCGCCTGTACCCCCGGAGTCTTCCCATGCTCAAAGCAGCGATCGTCCTGATGCTGATTGCCACGGTGATCAGCCTGTTCAGCGGCCTGTTTTTCCTGGTCAAGGACGACAGCAGTTCAAATCGCCTGGTCATCGCCTTGAGTGTTCGGGTGGCATTGGCCGCTTGCACCGTCGGCTTGATTGCCTGGGGTTTCTACAGCGGCCAACTGGTGTCGCATGCGCCCTGGTAGCTCTGTCCTTCAGAGCACGTAAACGAAGATGAACAATCCGATCCACACCACATCGACGAAGTGCCAGTACCAGCTCGCGGCTTCGAAGCCGAACTGGTGCTCGTTGTCGAAGTGGCCCTTCATGATGCGCATCAGCATCACGAACAGGATGATCGTGCCGATGGTCACGTGGGCGCCGTGGAACCCCGTGAGCATGAAAAACGTCGCGCCATAGATCCCCGAACCGAGGGTCAGGCCCAGTTCGTGATAGGCGTGCATGTACTCCTCGGCCTGCAAGGCGAGGAAGCCGCAACCCAGCAACACGGTGATCGCCAGCCACAGTTTCAGCGCGCCGCGATGGCCTTTTTTCAGGGCATGGTGGGCGATGGTGATGGTCACGCTGGAACTCACCAGCAGGATGGTGTTGATCAGCGGCAGGCCCCACGGACTGATGACTTCCTTGGGCGGCGGGAACAGTTTCGGATCCGGCGTGTGCAATAGCGGCCAGGTGAACTGGAAGTTCGGCCAGAGCATGTGCGCAATGCCCTTGGTGCCTTCGCCGCCCAGCGCCGGGCCGGAAATGTGCCGTACATAGAACAGCGCGCCGAAGAAGGCGATGAAGAACATCACCTCGGAGAAGATGAACCAGCTCATGCCCCAACGGAACGATCGGTCCAGCTGCGGGCTGTACAACCCCGCGCGGCTTTCCTTGATCACCGCACCGAACCAGCCGAACAGCATGTACGCCAGCAACAGCCCGCCGACGAAAAAGATGTACGGGCCGTGGGATTCCGGGCGCGCCGCCTTCAGATCGTTGAACCAGGTGGCCAGGCCGTAGACGGTGATGACCATGCCGAAGGTGGCGATGATCGGCCACTTGCTCTGGGCCGGGACGTAATAGTGCTCATGAGTTGCCATTTATTGTTCTCCTTATCGGGCACGCTTAACCGCCAGTGTTTGCAGCCACCGGAGGATGTCGGGCGGTGATATCGAACAGCGTGTAGGACAGCGTCAGGTGCTTCACGTCCTTGGGCATGTCGCGGTCAACGATGAAGCGCACCGGCATCTCGATCTGCTGACCGGGCTGCAGCACCTGCTGGGTAAAACAAAAGCATTCGGTCTTGTGGAAATACGCCGCCGCTTCGCTCGGGGCGATGCTCGGCACGGCCTGGGCGCTCATCGGCTTGTCGGTGGGATTGCGGGCGATGAAGATCATCTCGTTCACCCCGCCCGGATGGGCGACCAGCTCCTCACCCTTGGGATAGAACTCCCAGGGCATGTCGGCGTTGTTCATCGAAAGGAACTGCACCCGCACCTGTCGCGAGTTATCCACAACCTGCTCGCCCTCGTACTGCCCGGCGGTCTTGCCATTGATGCCGAACGCCTTGCACATCACGTCGTAGATCGGCACCAAAGCAAAACCGAAAACAAACATCGCCACCACCACGCCCAGCAGTCGGGTCACCAGTTTCTTCAGCGAAATCGAGTCAGCCATGGCGGCGGCCCTCAAGGGCTACAGGGTTCATTTCACTTCCGGCGGCGTGGTGAAGGTGTGATACGGCGCCGGCGACGGCACGCTCCACTCCAGACCTTCGGCGCCATCCCACGGTTTGGCCGGTGCCGGCTCCCCGCCACGGATGGTCTTGATCACGATGAACAGGAAGAAGATCTGCGTGGCGCCGAACATGAACGCGCCGATCGACGAGACCATGTTGAAGTCGGCGAACTGCAGGTTGTAGTCCGGAATCCGCCGTGGCATCCCCGCCAGTCCCACGAAGTGCATCGGGAAGAACGTCAGGTTCATGCCGACGAAGGACAGCCAGAAATGCAGCTTGCCCAGGGTTTCGTCGTACATGTGGCCGGTCCATTTCGGCAGCCAGTAATAAGCCGAGGCGAAGATCCCGAAGATCGCTCCCGGCACCAGCACGTAGTGGAAGTGCGCCACCACGAAGTAGGTGTCCTGGTACTGGAAGTCCGCCGGGGCGATGGCCAGCATCAGCCCGGAGAAACCGCCGATGGAGAACAGGATCACGAATGCCACGGCAAACAGCATCGGCGTCTCGAAGGTCAGCGAGCCTTGCCACATGGTGCTGGCCCAGTTGAACACCTTCACCCCGGTCGGCACCGCGATCAGCATCGTCGCGTACATGAAGAACAACTCGCCCACCAGCGGAATGCCCACCACGAACATGTGGTGCGCCCAGACGATGAACGACAGGAACGCGATGCTCGCCGTGGCGTAGACCATCGAGGTGTAGCCGAACAGCGGCTTGCGCGAAAAGGTCGGGATGATCTGGCTGACGGCGCCGAAGGCCGGCAGGATCATGATGTACACCTCGGGGTGGCCGAAGAACCAGAACACGTGCTGGAACAGCACCGGGTCACCGCCGCCGGCGGCACTGAAGAAACTGGTGCCGAAGTGGATGTCCATCAGCATCATCGTCACGCACCCGGCCAGCACCGGCATCACCGCGATCAGCAGGAACGCGGTGATCAGCCAGGTCCAGACGAACAGCGGCATTTTCATCAACGTCATGCCGGGGGCGCGCAGGTTGAGGATGGTGGCGATCACGTTGATCGCGCCCATGATCGAACTGATCCCCATCAAGTGGATGGCGAAGATGAAGTAGGTCACGCTTTCCGGCGCATAGGTGGTGGACAGCGGCGCATAGAACGTCCAGCCGAAGTTCGGCCCGCCACCGGCGGTGAACAGGGTCGACACCAGCAACAGGAACGCCGCCGGCAGCAGCCAGAAGCTGAAGTTGTTCATCCGTGGCAGGGCCATGTCCGGCGCGCCGATCATCAACGGGATCATCCAGTTGGCGAGGCCGACGAATGCTGGCATCACCGCACCGAAGACCATCACCAGACCGTGCATGGTGGTCATCTGGTTGAAGAACGCCGGTTCGACGATCTGCAGGCCGGGCTGGAACAGCTCGGCGCGGATCACCATGGCGAACGAGCCGCCGAGCAGGAACATGCAGAACGCGAACCACAAGTACAGCGTGCCGATGTCCTTGTGGTTGGTGGTCAGCACCCAGCGCATCAGGCCTTTGGCGGGGCCGTGGGCGTGGTCGGCATGACCGTGGTCATCGATGACAGCGCTCATGGCCGGTCTCCTTCAAGTGAGTGGACTTGGCAGGCCGGGGCGCCTTGCCCCGGCCGGTTCACGAAGTACGCAATAGACCGGCTCATTTGCTTTCCGCCTGTTTCAGCTCCAGCACTTCTTTTGGCGTGACCATGTCGCCCTTGTTGTTGCCCCAGGCGTTACGTTCGTAGGTCACGACCGCTGCGATGTCGACTTCCGAGAGTTGCTTGCCGAACGCCGCCATGGCGGTGCCCGGTTTGCCGAAGTACACACGGTGCAGGTGATCGGCTTTCGGCCCGGTGGCAATCGGCGAGCCCTTGAGCGCCGGGAACATCGGCGGCAGACCCTGGCCTTCGGCCTGGTGACAGGCCACGCAAGTGGTGTGGTAGATCTTGTCGCCGCGTTCCTTGAGCTCGTCGAGGGTCCATTCCTTGCTGGTCAGCTCCTTGAGCTGCGCCGCCTCGGCCTTGCGGTCGGCCAGCCATTTTTCGTAATCGGCCTTTTCCTTGACGTCGACCACGATCGGCATGAAGCCGTGATCCTTGCCGCACAGCTCGGCGCACTGGCCACGGTAGATGCCGGGCTTGTCGATGCGGGTCCAGGCTTCGTTGACGAACCCCGGGATCGCATCGCGCTTGACCGCGAAGGCCGGCACCCACCAGGAGTGGATCACGTCGGCGGAGGTAACGAGGAAGCGCACCTTGGCGCCGATCGGCAGCACCAGTGGCTTGTCGACCTCGAGCAGGTAATGCTCGCCCTTGGCTTCCTTGTTGTGGATCTGTTCGGCGGGGGTGGCCAGGTTGCTGAAGAACTCGACGTCCTGGCCCAGGTACTTGTAGTGCCACTTCCACTGATAGCCGGTGATCTGGATATCGATATCCGGCTCACTGGTGTCGTACATGCGGATCAGCGTGGCGGTCGCCGGAACGGCCATCGCCACCAGGATCAGCAGCGGGACGACGGTCCAGAGAATCTCGACGGTGGTGCTTTCGTGGAATTTTGCGGCGACCTGCCCGGTAGAACGGCGGTGCACCATCATCGACCAGAACATGGCGCCGAAGACGATGATCCCGATCACCACACAGATCCAGAAAATGGTCATGTGCAGGTCGAATACTGCGTGACTGATTTCAGTCGCTCCAGGCGCCATATTCACAGTCCAGGCGGCGTTGGCCTGGCTGAAAATCGACCACAACAGGAGGCCCATCCAGACGTGTGGATGTCGCATCATTGCGGGTTCCCCTTATCGTTCTTGTTATCCCGCCGGCTTTCGCCTGCGGCAAGGGAGCGGCTGCATCAGACTACGAACTTGAATCGCCGGGCCTTGCTGCGGGTGCAGTCGGGCGTCATCAGCTAACTCCATTCAATGGCGAGTATAGACAGCGGCGGAAAAATGCAATGTGCCGACGTAAATCGAATGAAACAGCTGGCACTTGCGTTCCAGGGCACGAATGGAGAAGGATGCAGACGAGTGGTGGCAAACCGATATAACGCAGGTGTATCAAGGATGAAATAATTATGACAAATGCGTCTTAGCATTTTTCGTAAGCCAGCTAAGTTATGTCTTCCCTATTTCATTGCCTTGTTTCCTGGAGTTTTCATGAACACCGCCGCATTGCGCGAGCAGATCCACATAGCCCGACAACACGAGATCGAAACCGGAAAGCTGACCCGTCAGCTCGAAAATCAACTGCAACACCTGCACCCGGCCATCCAGTTGCCGGAAACCGACGCCAACGGCGTGCTGACGCGTTTTGTCGCCGCCTACATCGATGAAGTGCCAGACCTGCTGGATGCAGCCAATGAAGTCGCCAGGGAAGCGGGAATCGAGTCACAGATCAAACCGGTGCTGAAAATCGCCGAACAGTACTTTCTCCAGCCGCCGGTCGGCCTGGACAGTCTGCTGGACGAGGCCTATCTGGCCCACCGTTTTGTCGAAGAGGTCAACGACCTGTACATCAAGCATTTCGGCCAGCCACTGATCCCCCTGGACATGACGGTCGCCAATCTGATTGCTCACCAGTTGCTCGGTGAGGAATTTGCCAATCAACTCGATGAAGTGGTGCACCACGCAGTGGACAGCATGCTCGACGACGACAGCTTTGCGCTGGAGTCGGTGGAAGCCTACCGCGAGAAACTCAGCAGCCCGGACACCGGTGCGGCGTGGAAACGCTGGCCGTGCATGAGTCGCCGTCTGGGCGTGGGCCTGGAACTGGATCAGCCTGCGGCTTGATCTCGGCGCAAACGTTTGGGGGAACAGATTGCTCTGTTCCCCCAGGTTTTTTCAGCCTGCCGCACCGATACCGGTAGTGGTACGGATTCTCCCCTCAAGCCTGCGTTTCAGTCCGCGCGACTCGATCAACAGCTTCGAACCCTTGGCCGCATTGGCCCGGCCCCATTCTTCCAGCAATTCCAGACAGGAATGGTCGATGTAGCTCAGGTTGTTTAGCGGCACATGCACCGTCGTGCCCGGTGGAATGCTGCCCAGCACCTGCGTCAGCGCCGGCACCTTGAGGAACGTCGCCGCGCCCACCAGACGCAACTCCATCTCCCTCTCCTGTGGCAGATCGATCAGGCTGATCTTCAGTCGTGAAGCCTTGAACGCCAGTTTCACCAGGGTCAGACCGAAACCGATCAGCACACCGGTCAACAGGTCAGTGAAAATGATTGCCAGCGCTGTCGCCGCGTAGGTGAACATCGGCATCCGGCCATAACGCCCGAGGCCACGAAACGCCTTGAGATCCACCAGTTTGAAACCGGTGTAGACCAACACCCCGGCCAGGCTCGCCACCGGAATGCTTTGCAGCAGACTCGACAGCAACAGCACGAAAGCCAGCAGCCACAGACCATGGAAAATCGTCGAGTAGCGCGTGGTCGCACCGGCCTGGACGTTGGCAGAACTGCGCACGATCACCCCGGTCATCGGCAGTGCGCCCACCAGCCCGCAGAGCATGTTGCCGACCCCTTGTGCCGACAGTTCACGGTCGAAATCCGAACGCGGGCCGCTGTGCATGCGATCCACCGCCGCGGCGGACAGCAGGGTTTCGGCGCTGGCGATGAAGGCCACGGCGAACGCGGCGATCAGCAGTGTCGGGTCGGCCAAACTCAGCAGGTCCGCCGGCTTCAGCCAGTCGATGGCTTCGGCCAGATTCGCTGGTACTTCAACCCGTTTGACCTGCAATGCCAGCAGCAGACTGGCGCCGGTTGCCAGGCCGACACCGAGCAGCGCGCCGGGAATGAAACGCAGCGAGTGCGGACGGAATTTCTCCCACAGCCACATCACGGCGATGGTCGACAGCCCGAGCAACCCGGCCTGCCAGCCAAAGGACGGCAAAGCCTGCGCCACTGCGCCGGGGAACGCCGTCAGGTTGTCCAGCCCGGAGGGTTTCGGCGCGGCATCCAGCATCACATGCACCTGTGAGAGCACGATCAGCACACCGATCCCCGCGAGCATCCCGTAGACCACCGCTGGCGCCGTGACCCGGAACCAGCAACCGAGCTTCAGACGCCCGGCCACCAGTTGCAGAAAACCGGCGAGCAGCAGGATCGGCCCGAGCATCTCGATCCCGTGCTGGCGCACCAGTTCGAACACCAGTACCGCCAGCCCCGCCGCCGGCCCGCTGACCTGCAACGGCGACCCCGCCAGCCAACCCACCACCAGACCACCGATGATCCCGGTAATCAGGCCTTTGGCCGGCGGCAACCCTGAAGCAATTGCAATGCCCATGCACAGTGGCAGGGCGACCAGAAACACAACCACCGAAGCCAGCAGCTCCCGTGGCAACACCGCTTTCAATTGAGCCGCACGCATGATGACTCTCCCGAAGTTTTCTTCAGGCGTGGCGAAGCCGGGTCGCTTGAACAGCGACCGGCGTCAGACCACACGGATTTTTAGGAGGATTCAGAAGCGCGCTTTGGGCGTCGCCACCGGAATCGGATGGCTGCCGTCGAGCGGCAGGAAGCGTCCCTGATCCGCGTCGTAAGCTTTGATTTCGCTGGTTTCGATGTTGTAGACCCAGCCATGGATGAACAGATGACCGTTCGCCATGCGCGAGGCTACCGAAGGATGGGTACGCAAGTGCTGCAGTTGGGCGATGACGTTTTCCTCGGTGAGGATCGGCATGCTTTCTTTTTCGTCGGTGCAGTTGCAGTTGTCATGCACCATGGTTTTCGCGACTTCGGCGTGGCGCAGCCAGGCTTTGACCGTCGGCATCTTTTCCAGGCTGCCGGGGTTGAGTACCGCGCGCATGGCGCCGCAATCGGAGTGGCCGCAAATGATGATGTGTTGCACGCCAAGCGCCAGTACCGCGTATTCGATGGCGGTGGAAACGCCGCCGTTCATCTGGCCGTAGGGGGGAACCACGTTGCCGACGTTACGGGTCACGAACAGATCGCCGGGAGAGCTCTGGGTGATCAGTTCGGGAACGATGCGCGAGTCGGCGCAGGTGATAAACATCGCCCGTGGCGACTGGGCCGTGGCGAGTTTCTTGAAGAGTTCTTCCTGCTGCGGGAAGACCTCATGATGAAAATGCAAAAAGCCGTCAACGATATGTCGCAGTGCTGCATCGGCGGAATCCGCCCCGGGGACGGCTTGCGCCGACGCAGCCAACGGCTGTTTATCCTTGTCACTCATGATTCATCCTCTTTGGCGGATTCGGGGAGTCATTCCCGTGTATTCCGGTATGAAGCCAGTGGCTGTTTAAAACATCCGGGTCATCCCGACCCGTCAGTCACTCGATGAACACGGTAACCGCTGAAACTTAACTCAAACTGAATCAAAGGCTCTAGAACGTGTGTTCCAGGTCACAAAAAACGTGACCGGCGTGAACCTGGTCAGTCATTTCCTCCTTAAATCAGCGCCATCTGGCGACCCGGCGGACAAAAAGCTGTGCAGTCGAGATTGAAACCTTCGCGGTGATTGAGTCCCAGACGTTTCAACGCCTTGGCAAATCGCTGCGCGAGCAGGTCGGCGAACGGCCCTTCACCGCGCATGCGGGCGCCAAAACGGCTGTCGTACAGTTCGCCGCCACGGCTCTGGCGGATCAGGCTCAACACATGGGCGGCGCGCTGCGGGTAATGCGCCTTGAGCCATTCCTCGAACAACGGTGCCACTTCCAGCGGCAGGCGCAACATCATGTACGCGGCACTTTGGGCGCCGGCAGAGTGGGCTTCGGTCAGCAGGCTTTCGATTTCGCTGTCGTTGATCATCGGAATCATCGGCGAGCACAGCACGCCGACCGGAATTCCCGCCTCGCGCATCACCCGGATCGCCCGCAACCGGGCCTTGGGCGCGGCGGCCCGGGGTTCTAGGATGCGTTTGAGTTCATCGTCCAGGGTGGTCAGGCTGATCATCACCGCCACCAGCCGTTGCTGCGCCAGTTCGGTGAGCAGGTCGAGGTCGCGCAGGATCAGCGAGCCCTTGGTGACGATGGTCACCGGATGTCGATAGCGCAGCAGCACTTCGAGGGTCTGGCGGGTGATTCTGTGTTCGCGTTCGATCGGCTGATACGGATCGGTGTTGGAGCCCAGATTGATCGGCGCGCACTGATAGCCTTTCTTGCCAAGCTGTTCCTCCAGCACTTGGGCGGCGTTGGTCTTGGCGATCAGCTTCGTTTCGAAATCCAGCCCCGGCGACATGTCCCAATAGGCGTGGCTCGGTCGTGCGTAGCAATAGATGCAGCCATGCTCGCAGCCACGATAGGGATTGATCGAGCGGTCGAAGGGCAGGTCCGGCGAGGTGTTGCGGGTGATGATGGTTTTCGCCGTCTCGAAACTGACTTCGGTGCCCTGGGTCAGCGGCACTTCCTGAACCCAGCCGTCGTCCTCGGCCACCGATCGGCTCGGCGCAAAGCGGTTGTGCGGATTGGTGGCGGTGCCGCGACCGCGTGGGGGAAGAGGGGTAGACATGGCAGCGCCTCGATACTGTGTGTATATACAGTATCGAGGCGCTTTGCATCT
The DNA here is from genome assembly GCF_059418105.1 of Pseudomonas sp. GW821-FHT09C09. NCBI lineage: Bacteria > Pseudomonadati > Pseudomonadota > Gammaproteobacteria > Pseudomonadales > Pseudomonadaceae > Pseudomonas > Pseudomonas sp. GW821-FHT09C09. The sequence continues at coordinate 32,519 of NZ_JBWKPF010000003.1, read as the reverse complement.
GGCTAGTGCCGTCGGGCGACTGGTCAGTTGTGTGGCGTGACTTGGCCGAGGTCGTCGCTGGAGGTGTGCTTCATATCTTCCTTGCGCAACTCTGCCACATCGGCGGCCTTGACCGGCGCGCCCTTGTTACCCCAACTTCCACGAATAAAGCTCACCACATCCGCCACTTCCTGATCCGACAGACGCCAGGCGAAACCCGGCATGGTGAAAGTGGACGGTGCCGTGTGCGTCGCGGGCAATGTGCCGCCCTTGAGCACGATGTGGATCAGCGACGTCGGATCCTCCGATTGCAGCACCGGATTACCCGCCAACGCCGGGAACACCCGGGTGTAGCCATGGCCGTCGGTGCGGTGGCAGGCCGCGCAGTTGTCGATGTACACCGACGCACCGCGCTGGCTGTCGTCACCGTTCCACAAGGCCTTGGCGGCTTTCTCGTCGTATTGATGCGGCTGGTCGGCAGGATCATTGGCCGGCAGCGATTTCAGGTAACGGGCAATCGCGGTCAGGTCGGCATCGGTCATGTACTGCATGCTGTGGGTGACCACGTCGCTCATGCCGCCGAACACTGCACTGCGGTCGCTGCGGCCGGTCTTGAGGAACTGCACCAGTTGCTCTTCGCTCCAGCTGCCGAGGCCGTCCTTGTGGTCTCCGCGCAGGCTCTTGGCGATCCAGCCTTCAAGTGGCGCACTGCCTGACAGAAAACTGCTGCCTTCGGCCGCGCTCAGGGATTTTTCCTGCATGGTCAGGGCCCGTGGCGTATGGCATGCGCCGCAATGTCCGAGGCCTTCCACCAGATACGCCCCACGGCTGACGACAGCATCGTCCGACGCGGGTTTGTAGTCCTCGACCTTCGGCGCGAACAGCCAGCGCCAGCCCATCAGTGGCCAGCGCATGCTCAATGGCCACGGGATGTCGCTGGCCTTGTTTTCCTGTGCCACCGGTTCAACGCCGTGCATGAAGTAGGCATAAAGCGCCTGCATGTCATCCTGACTGACACGGGCGTAGGACGGGTATGGCATCGCCGGGTACAAGGTACTACCGTTTTTGGCGACGCCATGACGCACGGCCTGGTCGAACTCCTCGAAGCTGTAGCCACCCAGCCCGGTGTTGTCCGGGGTGATGTTGGTCGAATAGATCGTGCCGATCGGGGTCTCCATCGGCAGGCCGCCAGCGAACGGCTTGCCGTCCTTGGCCGTGTGGCAAGCCACGCAGTCCCCGGCGCGGGCGAGGTATTCGCCTTTTTTGATCAAGGATTGATCAACTTCGGCACTGTGAGCGGCAACGCTGCCAAGCAGCGCCAGGGTCGCGATAACGAGAGTCTTCATGGTCATCGCTCCTTAAGCCTGAACCAGCGGGCCGGGGTTTTTCAGGTATTGCTCGCGGATCGCTTTCGCCGACCAGTAGGTCAGTGCAGCAACCAGCCCGGTCGGGTTGTAACCGAGGCCCTGCGGGAACGCCGAGGCACCCGGGACGAACACGTTGTGCACGTCCCAGCTCTGCAAGTAGCGATTCAGCGCGCTGGTCTTCGGATCGGTGCCCATGATCGCGCCACCGTTGAGGTGGGTGGTCTGGTACGACGCGGTGTTGAAGTGCTCGCCGACTTTTTTGCCAAGCACGGCAATGGCTTTCGGGCCCATGGCTTGAGCGACTTTGCCCATTTTCTCGACCATGAAGCGGTTCATCTTGATGTCGTTTTCCTGCCAGTCGAATGTCATCCGCAGCAGCGGCAGGCCGTAGGCATCGCGGTACACCGGGTCCAGATCGAGGTAGTTGCCACGGTAGGACTGATGCGCACCGTGAGCGTCCATCGACACCTGGTGGGTGTAGTAATCGGCGGTCGCGCGCTTCCACGCACTGCCCCAGGCCGGAGTGCCCGGCGGGTTGGAGGTGCCGGCAATCGGTCGGCTGCCGGCCTGATTGACCCACATCGGCGAGCCGCCGACGAAGCCGTGCGGCCCGTGATCGAAGTTATCAGCGTTGAAGTCGTCCAGCGCCACGCCGTTGCCGCCGGCGCCAATGAAGTTGTTGGTGTGGGTGTCCTTGTCGAAGAACGCCTTGATGGTCGCCATGTTCTGGTAGGCGAAGTTACGCCCGACCACGCCTTCACCACTGACCGGGTCATACGGTTTGCCAATGCCGGAGAGCAGCATCAGGCGCACGTTGTGCAACTGGAATGCACCGAGAATCACCAGATCCGCCGGTTGCTCGATCTCCCGGCCCTGGCCGTCGATGTAGGTGACACCGGTGGCTTTGGTTTTCGTGCTGTCTAGGTTGACCCGCAGCACGTGGGCGTTGGGCCGCAGTTCGAAATTCGGCAGTGGTTTCAGCGCCGGCAGAATGTTCACGTTCGGCGAGGCCTTGGAATACATGTAGCAAACGTAGCCGCTGCAAAAACCGCAGAAGTTGCATGGGCCCATCTGCGCGCCGTAAGGGTTGGTGTACGGCCCTGACGTATTCGCGGAAGGCAGGTTGTAGGGTTTGTAACCGACCTCTGTAGCCGCTTTGCCGAACAGCTGTGCGGAAACCGTGTTCTTCTGCGCTTCCAGCGGGAACGGGTTCGAGCGATCCGGCGCGTACGGGTTGCCGCCCTTGCCCTGGCCGACCAATTGGCCTTTCACGGTCCAGGCCTGGCCGGAGGTGCCGAAGACTTTTTCGGCGAAATCGAAGAACGGTTCCAGCTCTTCATAGCTGACGCCGAAGTCCTGGATGGTCATGTCCTTGGGGATAAAGCTTTTGCCGTAGCGCTCTTCGTAGTGGCTGCGCATGCGCAACTCGATCGGATCGACGCGAAAGTGCACACCCGACCAGTGCAGGCCGGCACCGCCCACGCCATTGCCCGGCAGGAACGCGCCCAACTGGCGGTTCGGCAGGGCGATGTCGTTGACGCTGTGGCGGATGGTGACGGTCTCTTTGGAGATGTCCTGGAAGAGTTTTTTCCGCACGCTGTAGGTGAGTTCGTCGATCACCTGGGGATAGTTGCCGTCAGGGTAGGTGTCCTGCATCGGGCCGCGCTCCAGCGCCAGCACGTTGAGGCCAGCCTCGGTCAGCTCCTTGGCCATGATTGCGCCTGTCCAGCCGAAACCGACGATCACCGCGTCGACCTTCTTCATTACCGTTGCCATGCTCACGCCCTCTCGCCGCGAATCGAAACTGCCGGGAAGGGGTATTGCTCGTTGCGTTCCACCCAATCCATGAAATCGGCGCGGGCGCCGGGGAAGCCGATCATGGTCCAGCCGACCATGCCTTTATTGCCACCGTGGATCGGGTCGCAGAAGAATCCTTCCTTGGTGTTTTGCAGCAAAAGATTGAAGAAAATCTTCGCCGGAACACTGTCGAATTGCGGTTTCCCGGCTTCGAGTTGCTTGAGCAAATCGTCTCGGGTAGCGCTGTCTTGCTCGGCAAATGTTTTACCGTTGAGGGATTTTGTCCACTGATCCGTGGCGGCGATGCCGAGGCGATAGATTTCTTTTGGCACCAGTTTGCTCTGCCAGCCCATCTCGGGCGCGGCGTCGGCGTTGAACGGGCCTTGCATGTACCACAGGGCACCGGCGGCGTACGGGGTGTTCATCTGACGATCGATGTATTCCGGCACGCCGGCCTCGAGAGCGCCGGGGCCCTGAGCATCATTGGGGATCAACTGCGCGACGGCGGCATTGATGAACGCCCACTCTTCGGCGGTGAAGTAGCTTGGCTGGTAGGCGCTTGTATCTGCGGCAACCGATTTGGCGGGTGCCGGGGCTGGCGAGCTTTCGGGAGCTGCTTGCAGCACGCTGCTGCCCAGGCCGGTGCCGGCGAGGGTGACCACCGGGATCAGGGTCAGGGATTTGCGCAAGAACTCACGCCGCGGGTTGTCTCGATCTTGATCAGACATGGGGTGCACCTCATCAGGCATTGATGGTTATCAGCCGTTTCTGGGGACGGCTTTTTGAGTGGTCGGTTGCGACGTGGCCGGAAATGACCCGGAAAACGGGGACGCGTCTGCAACATGATGTGACAAATGGTAGCAGCCTAACCAACCGGATGAACCGATTCAGCCGAAAAAAAGCCCAAGTTTGCGACGAAGGAAGTCCCCGGCTTCACGTTTCTTTGACAATCGCCTCACAGGGATTTGACTGGACAACCCGCAAGCTGCCGCCCTCACTGACGAATCCCATACGGTCACCGCACAGCATGTCCTTGAAGCGTTTTTCCTCCGCGATCTGTTTCTCGCTGTTTGCCCTGCTCGGCTCGATCCCGGCCCACGCCGCAGATGCGCCGGTTTCTCGCCCTCCGGAATGGGCACAACCGGTCGAAATGAAATACAACTTCTTCCAGATGTCGCCCACGCTCTATCGCAGTGCACTGCCTGACGCCGGTGCCGTGCCGTTGCTGCAAAACCTGAAAGTGGCCACGGTCATCAACTTCCTTCCGGAAGAGGACTCGAGCTGGCTGAAAACCCCGGGCATCAACCAGGTGCAATTGCCGTATCGCACCAATCATGTCGATGACGCCGACGTCCTCAAGACCCTGCGTGCAATCCAGACCGCCGAAGCCAACGGCCCGGTGCTGATGCATTGCAAGCACGGCTCCGACCGCACCGGCCTGATGGCCGCGATGTACCGCATCGTCGTGCAGGGCTGGAGCAAGGAAGACGCCCTGAACGAAATGACCCAGGGCGGTTTCGGTGAAAGCGGCCACTTCAAGGACGGCGTGCGCTACGTGATGCAGGCTGACGTCGACAAGCTGCGTACCGCGCTGGCCAATGGCGATTGCAGCACCAGTGCCTTCGCTACCTGCTCGATGAAGAGCTGGTTCCAGACCGTCAATCTGAAGTAAACCGCCGGATGATCGGTCGGCCAGGGCACAGTTCTTCACTGACCGGCCGGCCGATGAATGCTTCAACAGCCTCAAGCAACGGGCGACCGGCTCCGGGCGCAAAGAACGTTTCCCGGAAAGCCCGGCCGGTCTGCGCCCTGAACACCCAGTCACGACTGAAGCGTTTGAACGCTTCCTGAGCCAGCCCCCCTGACCAGACATAGGCGTAAACCGAAGCGTCGTACTGAGTCACCATGTAATCGAAACCATTGGCGAACCGGTGACTGTCGGGCAGTTGCAAGTGAGTCATTTTGCGCTGCACGTCGGCGCAAACCTCTTCGACAGAGCGCCCGTCGCCGTGGGTGGCGTGCAGTTCGAAATCGATGAGCGCTCCCATCAGTATCAAGGCCTGTTGCCGACTGGAGTGAGCCTGGCTGGCCGAGAGTGCGGCGTCGACCCGTGCTGCGCTCAAGCGCTCGCCGGTCTGGAAATGCGCACCGAGCCACAGCACGAACTCCCGCGACAGGCACCACTGCTCGAACAATTGCCCGGAAAACTCCGCCGCCTCATGCCCCTGTTGCAGGATGCCGGACAGGGTGTGATGGGGCGAACGCGTCAAAACGTGCTGAAGACAGTGACCGAACTCATGAAAAAGTACCCGCAGATCGTTGAGTTCGAGTCGGCAGGGGTGGCCGTCGGTGCCCGGTGTGAAATTGCTGTAGAGCACGGCAATGGGTAGCGCCGGTCGGCCTTCGGCATTGATGCGGCGATTCCGCAGTGTGGATGTTCCGGCGAAATCAGCAGCGTTATCGCGATGAAACGGGTCGAGGTAGATATAACCGATGACCTGTTCATGCTCGCTGATTTCCAGCAGTCGCACATCGTCATCCCAGTGTTTCCCGCCGACCTGTTCGACGATACGGATCCCGAACATGCGTTCGCAGAACAGACAGAGCCGGCGCAAGGTGCCATCGAACGCGAAGTAGTCGCGCAGATTATCCAGCGCTCCGGGAAACTGTTGCTGCCGCCATTGTTCAGCGAGGAAATCTTCATCCCATGGCTGGACCCGGTCGATTCCGCGTTGCCGGGCGAAGGCGGCCAGTTGTTTGGCGTCCTGCTCCAGGATGGGGGTCAATTGCGCAACCTGGCAATCTAGAAAATCCCTGACCCAGGCCGTCGTTCCGGCCATGCTTTTTGCCAGACTCAGTTGCGCGGCGTTTTCGTGGCCAAGCAAGCGGGCTTTCTGTCGGCGCAAGGCAAGCAGCTTTGCCAGTACCGGGCCGTTGTCGAAGCGCCCGGCCAGCGGCCCCTGATCGGAAGCGCGGGTCGCGTAGGCCACACAGCATTCCTCGCGTAACGCACGATTCTCGGCGTATTTGAGGATGTGCTGGCAGGTGTTCTGGTCCAGGCGAATCAGCCAGCCTTCATGTCCGGCCTCGTGTGCGGCGCGCGCCAGGCGATCCTTCATCGACGGGGACAGACCTGCAAGCTGTGCAATATCGTCGACACGTTTGCTCCAGGTCTCGGTCCAGTGTTCAAGGTGGGTCAAGAACCTGGATTCCAGGCCGCCGATCTCAAGGTTCAAGCGGGACTGTTCCTGCTGCTGCGCGGTGGGAAGTTCGATGCCCGACTGCCTGAATTTGCGCAGTATCCGCGCCAGTACGATTTTGCGTGACTCATCGAAACTGGCCGCGATCGAGCTCTGCGCCAAGTGCTGGTAAGCCTCGTATAACGGGCGATTGAGGCTTTTTTCGGAGCGATACTGGTTGAGCGCTAGATGGGTTTTGGCGATTTCCACAAGCCAGTCGGCATCGTCGGATCCGACCATGGACAGTGTTTCGAGAATCGACCGAAATTCACTGAGGCGGGCATCGGCTTCGTCGATGCTCAGTACCAGATCGTCCCAGCCGGGATGCTCCAGCTGAGTGGCGAGCACTTGCGCAATGATTCGTCGGTGGTCGGCGATGATGCTGTTGATCGCCGGCAGCAAATGCTCGGCGCGAATCGCCGGCCAGGGCGGCAGGGTCCAGTGTTGCAGGAGGGGATTGGAGTCAGGCATGGCAGCTTCCTTCGAGGCATGGCGGAAACGGCCAGCCTACGAAGCAAGTGCAAGGGACAGGTGTTAAACCAATACCACCTTCCACCGGAAATCGGTGGAAGGTGGTGCCGGATCAGTGTTGCTCGTCGGGCTTTTTCTTCAGCTTCGGGTTCGGGAAGAACTGCACTGCCTGAACCGTCTTGTCCGGTGCAGGCTTGAGCGCGCTGGTGTTGACCCGCGTGCCCAGTTCCTTCGGAACCGACAACCCTTGGGCATTGAGCGTATCGCTGTAGCCGCACGCCACGCATTCGCGGTGCGGAACATCGTCCTCGCTCCACATCATCAGCTTGTCCGGCTCGCTGCACGCCGGGCAGACCGCCCCGGCGATAAAGCGTTTTTTCGTTTTCACAGGTGCCTCACTCATGCTGCCGCGTCCTCACTCAGGCCGCTGTGGCGCAAGAGTGCGTCAATCGATGGCTCACGGCCACGGAAGTCGACGAACAGCACCATCGGCTCCTGCGAGCCGCCGCGGGCCAGGATTGCTTCGCGGAAGGCGCGACCGGTGTCGGCATTGAGCACGCCGTCTTCTTCGAACTTGGAGAAGGCATCCGCCGACAGCACTTCCGCCCATTTGTAGCTGTAGTAACCCGCCGCGTAACCGCCGGCGAAGATGTGGGCGAAGCTGTTCGGGAAGCGGTTGTAGGCCGGAGGACGCATCACCGAGACTTCGTTGCGAACGCCTTCCAGAACCTGCGCAACGCTACGGCCGTCACCGTGGGTGGCGTGCAGTTCGAAGTCGAACAGCGAGAATTCCAGCTGACGCACCATCATCAGGCCGGACTGGAAATTCTTCGCCGCGAGCATTTTTTCCAGCAGATCCTGTGGCAGCGGCTCGCCGGTTTCGTAGTGGCCGGAAATCAGCGCCAGGCCTTCCGGCTCCCAGCACCAGTTTTCCATGAACTGGCTCGGCAGCTCGACCGCGTCCCATGCCACGCCGTTGATGCCGGATACACCGGCATGTTCGACGCGGGTCAGCAGGTGATGCAGGCCGTGGCCGAATTCGTGGAACAGGGTGGTGACTTCATCGTGGGTCAGCAGCGCAGGCTTGCCGCTGTCGGCCGGGGTGAAGTTGCACACCAGGTTGGCCACCGGGCTTTGCAGCACGCCGTCGAGGGTGCGGCGACGGTCGCGGGCGCCGTCCATCCAGGCACCGCCGCGCTTGTTGGCGCGGGCGTAGAGGTCGAAGAAGAAGCGGCCGACGTGCTGGCCGTTTTCCTTGATCTCGAACAGGCGCACGTCCGGATGCCAGGTGTCGAAGCCTTTCAGTTCGGCGATTTCGATGCCGTACAGGCGCTGAACGATGGCGAACAGGCCGCCCAGTACCTTGTCGATCGGGAAGTAGGCGCGCAGGGTTTCCTGGGCGACGCTGTAGCGTTGTTCACGGAGTTTTTCACCGTAGAAACCGCTGTCCCAGCTTTGCAGATCGGCGCAGCCCTGCTCGGCGGCGTAAGCCTTGAGCTGTTGCAGGTCCTGGGCGGCAAACGGTTTGCTGCGTTTGGCCAGATCACGCAGGAAGCTCAGCACCTGATCGCTGGATTCGGCCATTTTGGTCGCCAGGCTCAGCTCGGAGAAGCTGGAGAAACCCAGCAGCTTGGCCAGCTCCTGACGCAGGTCGAGGATTTCACCCATCACCGGGCCGTTGTCGTTCTGGCCGGCGTTCGGGCCTTGATCCGACGCACGGGTGCAGTAGGCGGCGTAGACTTCTTCGCGCAGCGCACGGTCCTGGGCGTAGGTCATCACCGCGTAGTAGCTCGGGAATTCCAGGGTGATCAGCCAGCCGTCGAGGCCTTTGGCCTGTGCCGCAGCAGCCATTTGCGCCTTGGCCGAATCGGTCAGGCCGGCGAGGGCGGCTTCGTCGGTCAGGTGCTTGGTCCAGGCCTGAGTGGCGTCGAGCAACTGGTTGGAGAAGCGGCTGCCCAGCTCGGACAGCTTGCTCTGCACTTCGGCGTAGCGCTTCTGTTCGGCTTCCGGCAGGTCGATACCCGACAGGCGGAAATCGCGCAGGGCGTGTTCCAGAATGGTTTTCTGCGCCACGTCAAAACCGGCGGCTTCCGGGCTGTTGGCCAGGGCTTCATAGGCCTGGAATAGTTCGCGGTTCTGGCCCATCTCGGTGGAGTAGGCGCTCAGGGCCGGCAGGCACGACTCGTAGGCTTCGCGCAGTTCGGCGCTGTTGCACACGGCATTGAGGTGGCTGACCGGACTCCAGGCTGCGCCCAGGCGATCATTGAGTTCGTCCATCGCCAGCACCAGCCCGGCCCACGTCGGGTTCTGGCCCTGGGTCTTGAGGATCTCGGCGATGGCGGCGCGGTTGTCGGCCAGGATGGTGTCGATGGCCGGCTGCACGTGTTCGGCACGGATCGCGGAGAACGGCGGCAGGTCGTAGGACTGCAGAAGAGGGTTGTTCACGCTCACGGTTGCACCTTGGCTGGAAGAAACATGCGCCCATCTTAATTACAATCGACACCCACCGCAGCTATCGGCGACAGAGAGAGAACTAATCGTGTCCCTTCGCAACTACCAGAATCACACCCCACGCTTGAGCCAAGGCGCTTTTGTCGACGGCTCCGCGGTGGTGATCGGCGACGTCGAAATCGGCGAAGACAGCTCCGTGTGGCCACTGACGGTGATCCGCGGCGACATGCACCGCATCCGCATCGGCGCGCGCACGAGCGTGCAGGATGGCTGCGTGTTGCACATCACCCACGCCGGCCCGTTCAACCCGGACGGCTTCCCGCTGTTGATCGGCGATGACGTGACCATCGCCCACAAGGTCATGCTGCATGGCTGCACCGTCGGCAGCCGCGTGCTGATCGGCATGGGCAGCATTGTCATGGACGGCGCGGTGGTCGAGGACGACGTGATCATCGGCGCCGGCAGCCTGGTGCCGCCGGGCAAACGTCTGGAAAGCGGTTTCCTGTACGTGGGCAGCCCGGTGAAACAGGTTCGCCCGCTGACCTACAAGGAAAACGCCTTTTTCACCTACAGCGCAGCGAACTACGTGAAGCTCAAGGACCTGCACCTGGCCGAAGGCTACGACCAGCTCTGACTTTTCTCTCTATTGCCCGGGATTTTTCATGCATTACCAGACCGTACTGTTCGACCTCGATGGCACCCTGACCGATCCGCGTGAGGGCATCACCCGCTCCATCCAGTTTGCCTTGGCCAAACTCGGCATCGATGAACCGGACCTGACCAAACTGGAACACTTCATCGGCCCGCCGCTGTTGCAGGCGTTCATGCAGTTTTATGGTTTCGATGAAGCCAAGGCCTGGGAGGCGGTGAATTTCTATCGCGAGCGTTTCAAGGTCACCGGGTTGTACGAGAACCGGGTGTTCGAGGGCGTTACGCCGTTGCTGGAAACCCTGAGTGGCCAAGGCCGACAACTGTATATCGCGACTTCAAAACCGTGGGTGTTCGCCCGGGAAATCGCCCGGCACTTCGATTTTGCCAAACACTTCAAGGTGATCTACGGCAGTGAACTGGACGGCACCCGTACCAACAAAGTTGAGTTGATTGCACACCTGATGGCTGAAGAAGGGCTGGATCCGGCTACCACGCTGATGATCGGTGACCGTAAACACGACCTGATCGGCGCCCGCAGCAACGGACTGGATGCGGCAGCCGTGGGTTATGGCTTCGGTAGTCATGAAGAGCTGAGCGCCGAGGCGCCGGCTTATCACTTTGAAACCCTGGCTGAGTTGCATCAGGCGTTTTTGCAGCGCTGATCGTCAATCGGAGCGAAGGGCAGCCAGCTCACGCAGGGCTGTCTTTCGCTTGTCGGCCGGCAATCCGCCCAGTTTCTCCACCTGTGCATAGAACTTCTGCCAATCCCCGCCCACCTGCCTGAACAGGGCAGCAAACGCCGGCACCCACTGGTCATACAGCCCGAACGGCAACAATCGCGCATTGTTCAGCGGCGCATTGACCCAAGCGTCATAACGCTTGTCCCCGGCCCACTGGCTGTCGCGCATCTCCCGATAATCGCGGCGAAACCGTTCGAACTCGGCAGCCTTGCGTTCGCGCATCTGCTCGACGGGCATCTGTTGTGTGTACAGCTTTTCCAGCCGGGCACGGGTATCGAGGATCAGTTGAATGAACTGGTCACGACGTTTGAGCTGTGCGTCATTTTCTGGTGGCAGACCACGAAACGCCCGCCACTGCCGGGTGCCTTCCTGCTCGACAAACGTGGCGTAGGACTCGTTGAACTCGGTGTCATCCTTCACATAGAAACGTTGGTGGCCCAGCTCATGGAAGATCAGCGTGGCCAAGCGTTCGTCACCCCAGCCCATCATCGAGTTGAGGATCGGGTCGTTGAACCAGCCCAGGGTCGAATAGGCCTCGACGCCGCCGATCGACACGTCCATGCCTTGCAGGCGCTGTATTGCCGCCTCGCCCCGCGCCGCACTCTGGCTGTAGTAACCGCGATAGGCCACGCACCCGGCAATCGGGAAGCAGTGGTTCTGCGGGCTCAGGGAAAACTCCGGGGTGGCGAACACGTTCCACACCACATACGGCCGATGGATGTCGGCGTACAGGCGATAGCTCTGGTTATCCGGCAGGTGCAGGTGTTGGCTGGCGAAATCCCGGGCCTTCTGCGACTGGGCCAAGTGGGCGCGCAGCGTTGCGTCACGGTTCGGGTCGGCAATCACCTTGGCCACCGGCTCCCGCGCCCGTAGCAATTGCAGCTGACCGCTGGCCAGCTGGCTGTAATAGCTGACGCTGGAACAACCGTTGAGCAACAAAAACAACACACCCGGAAACAAAACCCGCAAAACGCGATCAAGTAACCCAAGGCTTGGAAACGGCCTGATCACAATAAGAACATCCCTGGAAAGTCTGATCGCAAGACTATCCCGCCCATTGGAGCTCCGCCATGCGCATCTTGATACTGACGGGAGGCCTGCTGACGCTGGCCGGTTGTGCCGGATTCGGAATGCCTTCGCCTGACCCCTCGCAAGCCTGGATCGATCTGGACGCCCGGCAACAGGACACGGCGCTGCAAGCGCTGGAAGTCGACAGGAAGGCCGCCGTCGACAAACGTTACTTCGAGGTACAACCCGGCAGTCATGAACTGAAGGTGCGCTACCAGTTTCCGGTGGAAGCGACCAACATCGGCCCGGACGCCGAGCCCCTGTGGCGCGATTGCCAGTTGAGCCTGAAATTCACGGACTTCAACGCCGGCCAGCGCTATGAGCTTCAGGCCGGCTATATCGGTTTCCGGCCGTGGGCCAAGCTCTATGACCAGCAGAAAAATGTAGTCGGCCAGGGCAAACCGGCAGGCTGTCAGCGCACCTGATCGGCGTTATGCTGGATGTCCGAATCCACGGACATTCATCATGCGCAAGTCAATGCTGTTGCTGGTTGCCGGTGTGCTCGCCGGTTGTCAGACGCCGATGCCCCCGGTCGACCCCAACATGGCCTGGGTCGAGTTCTCGACGCCGACCCCGGGCGGAAAACTGTTGATGGCCGAACGTCTCGACAAGCAGCGCCTGACTGACGGACGTTTTTTCCAGGTAACGCCCGGCAGCCATGAGTTGCTGGTGCGTTTCGATTTCGAGGCACCCGGTGGAGGAGCTGGCATGTTGAACGACCCTGTGGAGCGCCTGTGCTACCTGACCATCCGCTTCGATCATTTCGAAGCGGGTCAGCGGTACGTGCTGGAGGGTCGCTCCCTGATGTTTACTCCCAGTGCCCGGCTGTATAACGCCAAGCGGGAAATCGTCGCCGAGGATCGCGACACCTATTGCGCCATCTAGCGTGAATCAGCTGTCGTTCTTCTGGTAGATGATGGCTTTGGTGCCGTTCTCGCAAGTGCCGACGATCATGGCGACGTCGTGCTTTTCGGCTTCCTCTTTGGAGACTATCTCCAGCGTGTAGGAAGGCACGGCATTCGCCTGAATCTTGATTTCGATCTCTTTCCTGAGTTCTTCGCAATCTTTGGGTGCCGCGAAGGCCGAAGTTGCCAGCACGCCACAGATAACCGCCAAAGCAAAACGTTTCATGGTTGAAGCTCCTGGGAGCAGTGCGCACGACGATGCGCGAAAGCTGCTGTCATTTATTCGACCACATTTTTGCCTGGCGGGTTCTGATTCTGCTCAAGTCGATCAGCTGACCAGCGACGCATCCAGGCTGATTTTCGCATTCAATACCTTCGACACCGGGCAACCTTCCTTGGCCTTGTTGCTCAGTTCTTCGAACTGCGCCTGGGTGGCGCCCGGAATCTTCGCCTTGAGAATCAGCTTCACTGCAGTGATCGCGAAACCGCCGTCAACCTGATCGAGGGTGACTTCGGCCTGGGTATCGATGCTGTCGGCCTTCAGCCCGGCATCGCCGAGGATCATCGAGAACGCCATGGAGAAACAGCCGGCATGGGCCGCGCCGATCAGTTCTTCCGGGTTGGTGCCCTTGCCGCCCTCGAAGCGGGCCTTGAAGCCGTACGGCGCTTCCCGCAGCACGCCGGTTTCGGTGGAGATCGAGCCGATGCCGGTTTTCAGGTCACCTTCCCAGTGTGCGGATGCCTTCTTCACGATAGCCATGTGTGCCTCCTTCAATTCGGGCGCGAAACGCCGCGCCGTCGTGGTTTTTGCCTGCAAGGCTTCTGAGGATAGACGCCGGAACAAAGTTCAGCCCGGTTGAATCGTTGACTTTTTTAGTAGGAAATTTCGGATCGACTATTGAAACTCGGGTATATGCCCTTATTGCAGAGAACACGCTTATGAATTGGGCAGGTTTGCGTTCGTCAGGAACAAACCGGCGCCCTCAATCGGAGATGCAGGTTCATGAAGCAACTGTCCGACGTAAAGTTTTCCACCCTCGATCTGGTGCCGGTGCGCGAGAACGGCAGCCCGGCCCAGTCGCTGCGCAACTCGCTGGATCTGGCGCAGCATGTCGAGAAGTTCGGCTACACCCGGTTCTGGGTCGCCGAGCACCACAACATGGACGGCATCGCCAGTTCCGCGACTTCGGTGTTGCTGGGTTATCTGGCCGGCGGCACCTCGACCATCCGTGTCGGCTCCGGTGGCGTGATGCTGCCCAACCACGCGCCGCTGGTGATTGCCGAGCAGTTCGGCACCCTTGAAAGCCTGTATCCGGGGCGGATCGACCTCGGCCTGGGCCGTGCGCCGGGCTCCGACCAGATGACCGCCCGCGCCCTGCGCCGAGAGCGCTCCGGCAGCGCCGACGATTTCCCTGAAGACGTCGCCGAACTGGTGCGCTTCCTTGGCCCGCGTACGCCGGATCAGCGGGTGATCGCGATGCCTGGCACTGGCACCAATGTGCCGATCTGGCTGCTCGGCTCCAGTCTGTTCAGTGCGCAACTGGCCGGCGAGCGCGGTTTGCCCTACGCCTTTGCCTCGCATTTCGCACCGCGCTTCATGCACGAGGCGATTCGCGTCTATCGCAATCACTTCAAGCCTTCGGCGGTGCTCGACAAGCCTTATGTGATGCTCGGCGTGCCGCTGGTGGCGGCCGACACCGACGAACAGGCCGATTACCTGGCGACCTCGGTGTACCAGCGAATCCTCGCGCTGATGCGTGGGCAAAGTCTGGTGCAGCGTCCGCCGGTGAAAACCATGGACGGCCTGTGGCTGCCTCATGAGCGTGAGGCGGTGGGTGATTTCCTTGGTCTGGCGATGGTCGGCAGCCCGCAGAAAATTCGCGCGAAACTGGAGGTGCTGATCGAACAGACCCAGGCCGATGAGCTGATCTTTACCTGCGACCTGTACGAACACGCCGATCGCCTGCATTCCTACGAGTTGCTGGCACAGGTGATGAAGGGCTGACATCCGGCTACAAAAAAGCCGACGCATTGCGTCGGCTTTTGCATTTCAGGCGCGATCAACCGCGTTTGTAGACGATTTCCTTGGTGCCGCCCTCGCACTTGCCGACGACCTTGCCGCCCGCTGCTGCACCTTTATCGACGATTTCCAGCGAATAACCGGAGACGTGTTTCGCATCCAGTTTTGCCGCGATCTCGGCTTTCACTTCTTCGCAAGGCTTGCCGGCAGCAAACGCACCACCCGCAAGGCTCAACAAACCTACTGCCAATATGAACTTCTTCATCGGTCGCACTCCCTGGTCGGATTAAAAGAGGCGGGCACCAAGTTCACTTGATGCGTCCACCCTGTAGCGCTTTGCCATTCCTATGGCATTCGGCCAGCGCGCAAGTTCAGAAGCGTAGCCCAAACTCAGCTGCTGGCAATCCGGAACCCGACTTTCAGGGTCACTTGAAAGTGGGCAGCCTTGCCGTCCTTGATGTGGCCACGGGTATCGACCACTTCAAACCATTCCAGATGCTTGATGCTCTTGTTGGCCTCGGCCAGCGCATTGTTGATGGCGTCTTCGATGCTGCTGGTGGACGAACCGACCAGCTCGACTTTCTTGTAGGTGTGATGGTCACTCATGGCGATCTCCTTGACGTGTGGAATTGAGCCTAGCAGCGATTTGCGCTGTTGATTTCGGTCGCCGGGAGAAACCGGAGTTCAGATTTTCTGCACTTTCCAGAACCCGTGAAGTCCCAAACAACACACGCCACTCATCACCAATGCAGGAGAGCCACCATGGCCAACACCTCGTTACGCAAAGCCTCGTTGCAAAGCATGGAAGCGGAGATCGAGAGTCTGCTCAAATCGTTGGAAAGCCTGAAAGACGACGCTTCGGACGAGTCGCGAAAGACCCTCAAGGCGCTCAAGGGCAACGCCGAAAGTGCGCTGAAACATTCGCGCAGTCTGCTCAGCGATGCCTACGAAGAAGTCAAAGTCAAAACCCGCGAAACCGGGATCGCCACCCGCGATTACGCGCAGGAACATCCGTGGACGACCGCCGGTGTGGCGGTCGGTGCACTGGGTCTGCTGGCCGCTTACTTGCTGTTCAAGCGCGGCGAGTGATCCGCCTGGCGCAGCTCATTCCTGAGCCACTGCGCCAATTGCCGGGCGCGCCCGTCGGCGGCGCGCTTGGGTAGCCACAACGCCAGTTGCGCCGGGGTTTCACAAAAACCCCATGGCGCGACCAGGCGCCCGGCCTTCAAGTCTTCAGTCACCAGCGGTTCCGGCGCGATCGCCACGCCCAGCCCGGCGACGGCCGCTTCCAGCAAGTAATACAAATGCTCGAAACCTTGCCCCAGCTTCAACGCCTTGGCATCGAGGCCGTTTTGCTGTGCCCAGCTCGGCCACGCTTGCGGGCGCGAAGTCGTATGCAACAAGGGCTCGTCGAGCAAGGCAGCGGGCGGTGCTGATTTCAGTTGTTGATAGCCGCTGAACAATGGGCTCATGACCGGCCCGATGCGTTCGCTGGCCAGCTCATAGACTTGCATGTCGGCCGGCCATGGCGGTTCGGCGAACAGCAGCAGCGCATCCAGTCCCGGGCGGCGCGGGTCGAGGTCGCCTTCTCCGGCGGACAAGTGCAGACGCAAGTCCGGCAGATCGGCATTCAGCCTTCCCAGTCGCGGAATGAACCAGCGCGCCAGCAGGCTGCCGGAGCAGCCGAGCACGAACGGAGCGTCGGCGGTGCTTTGGGTCAGCTCGGCGCAGACGCTGCGCAAGCGGTCGAACGCCTCGCCGCTGGCGTCGCGCAGACGGATACCGGCATCTGTGAGTTTCAAGCCGCGACCGTCCTTGACGAACAGGCTGACGCCAAGGTGCTCTTCAAGCACCTTGAGCTGGCGGCTGACCGCGCCGTGGGTGACGTGCAGCTGCTCGGCGGCCTGACTGACGCTGTTCAGCCGGGCGGTGGCTTCGAAGGCGCGCAGGGCGTTCAGCGGGGGAAGGTCATGGCTCATGATATCTGTGAGTTTTCCTGACAGGTTGTGGCGATCTTATCGGTTTTCAGTCTGGAAGGTCAGGGGTAGAGTGAACGCCATTGTCTTCTCGTGAAATCCGCTGGAGCGAACCATGACCCAGACTTCGAACACCTCCGATCTGCGTAACGGCCCTGACGCCAACGGCCTGTTTGGCTCGTTCGGCGGCCGTTACGTTGCCGAAACCCTGATGCCGTTGATCCTCGACCTGGCCCGCGAATATGAAGCGGCCAAGGAAGATCCGGCGTTCAAAGAAGAATTGGCCTACTTCCAGCGCGACTACGTCGGACGTCCGAGCCCGCTGTACTTCGCCGAGCGCCTGACCGAGTTCTGCGGTGGCGCCAAGATCTACCTCAAGCGCGAAGAGCTGAACCACACCGGCGCGCACAAGATCAACAACTGCATCGGCCAGATCCTGCTGGCGCGGCGCATGGGCAAGAAGCGCATCATCGCCGAGACCGGCGCCGGCATGCACGGCGTGGCCACCGCCACCGTGGCTGCGCGTTTCGGTCTGGACTGCGTGATCTACATGGGCACCACCGACATCGAGCGCCAGCAGGCCAACGTGTTCCGCATGAAGCTGCTGGGCGCCGAAGTGATCCCGGTGGTCGCTGGCACCGGCACCCTGAAAGACGCGATGAACGAAGCGCTGCGTGACTGGGTGACCAACGTCGACAGCACCTTCTACCTGATCGGCACCGTGGCCGGCCCGCACCCTTATCCAGCCATGGTTCGCGACTTCCAGGCCGTGATCGGCAAGGAAACCCGCGAGCAGTTGCAAGCCCAGGAAGGTCGCCTGCCGGACAGCCTGGTGGCGTGCATCGGTGGCGGTTCCAACGCCATGGGCCTGTTCCACCCGTTCCTCGACGACAAGAGCGTGGAAATCATCGGCGTCGAAGCCGCCGGTTACGGCATCGAGACCGGCAAGCACGCGGCCAGCCTCAACGGCGGTGTACCGGGTGTGCTGCACGGCAACCGCACCTTCCTGCTGCAGGACGACGATGGCCAGATCATCGACGCTCACTCGATATCCGCCGGCCTCGACTACCCGGGCATCGGCCCTGAACACGCGTGGTTGCATGACATCGGCCGCGTCCAGTACACCTCGGTGACTGACGACGAAGCCCTCGATGCGTTCCACCAGTGCTGCCGCCTCGAAGGCATCATCCCGGCACTGGAAAGCGCCCATGCCCTGGCCGAAGTATTCAAACGCGCACCGAAGCTGCCGAAGGATCACCTGATGGTGGTCAACCTGTCCGGTCGCGGCGACAAAGACATGCAGACCGTCATGCACCACATGGAAACTTCCAAGCAGGAGAAACACTGATGAGCCGCCTGCAAACCCGCTTTGCCGAACTCAAGCAACAGAACCGCGCTGCCCTGGTGACCTTCGTTACCGCCGGTGATCCGGACTACGACACTTCGCTGGCAATTCTCAAGGGCCTGCCGAAAGCCGGCGCCGACGTGATCGAACTGGGCATGCCGTTCACCGACCCGATGGCCGACGGCCCGGCGATTCAACTGGCGAACATCCGTGCCTTGGGCGCCAAGCAGAACCTGATCAAAACCCTGCAAATGGTTCGCGAGTTCCGCAAGGACAACAGCGACACGCCGCTGGTGCTGATGGGTTACTTCAACCCGATCCACAAGTTCGGCGTCGAGCGTTTCATCGCCGAAGCTAAAGAGGCTGGGGTTGATGGCCTGATCGTGGTCGACATGCCGCCAGAGCACAACTCAGAGCTGTGCGACCCGGCCCAGGCTGCCGGCATCGACTTCATCCGCCTGACCACGCCAACCACCGATGACGCACGTTTGCCGAAAGTACTGAACGGCAGCTCCGGCTTCGTTTACTACGTGTCGGTCGCCGGTGTGACCGGTGCCGGCGCGGCGACTCTGGAACACGTCGAGGAAGCGGTGGCGCGCCTGCGCCGTCATACCGACCTGCCGATCAGCATCGGTTTCGGTATCCGTACGCCGGAGCAAGCCGCGTCCATTGCGCATCTGGCCGATGGTGTGGTGGTGGGCTCGGCACTGATTGATCACATTGCCAACGCGACCACTCCGGCTCAGGCCATCGATGGCGTGCTGAGCCTGTGCTCGGCGCTGTCCGAAGGCGTGCGTAAGGCCCGCGTCAGCTGAAGGTAAAGTTCCTGATACAGAGGAATTAGCGTCTCGCGGCACAGACTAATTCAGCAAGACCGAGGGATTCAGAACCACGTTCTGAGTCCCTTTTTGCTGTCA
Source organism: Pseudomonas sp. GW821-FHT09C09 (assembly GCF_059418105.1). Classification (NCBI taxonomy): domain Bacteria; kingdom Pseudomonadati; phylum Pseudomonadota; class Gammaproteobacteria; order Pseudomonadales; family Pseudomonadaceae; genus Pseudomonas; species Pseudomonas sp. GW821-FHT09C09. The sequence continues at coordinate 13,593 of NZ_JBWKPF010000003.1, read as the reverse complement.
GTGCAGTGAGGAAACCCCATGAAAATGCCGAAACGTCTGATTGCCAGTCTGGGGGTGCTGATGATCAGCGCCACGCCGCTGCTGGCCAGCGCCGACCCACGCGACGATCACGACCACGGCGGCCCGCAACAGGGCCACTACGACGATCGCGGTGGCGATCACCATGATTGGCAAAGCAGCCACCGTGGCGGCCCGCCACCACGTGACTTCGGACCGGTGCGCCAGGTAATCCGTGACAATCACGGCTACTTCGTTCGCGGTGCACCGCCACCTCCGGGCATTCGCCTGGAACGCGGCCGGCCGTTGCCCCACGGTTATTACGGTGAGCGCCTTGATCCCCGGGCGTTGGGGCGTTTGCCGGTGTATCCGGGCTATGAGTGGCGCCGGGCCGGTGGCGATATTGTGTTGATCGCGGTCGGTACCGGGATCGTCTACGAAATTCTGGATGGCGTTCTGTACTGATTTGCAGGCAATAAAAAAGACCGCAGTCTTGCTTAGGCTGCGGTCTTTTGTTTTTCAGGGCCGTTGTTTTCAGGGCAGTTCCAGGCCACCCGAGGCTTTGTGCAGTTTGCGTAAATGCTCGCCGATCTGCTTCACGTTGGCCTCGTTGGCGGCAATCTCTGCGGCTCGCTTGGGCTCCAGTAGTGCACGCACTTCCTTGTCCAGATCACCGCTCAGCACCAGTAGCTGTTTCTGGCGCTGGCTGCTTTCGGCTTCCAGCCGGCTGAATTCGCTAGGTTGCGGCAGGCCGTAACCACGAGAATCGAGCAGTTCCGCCGGGCGGCTGAGGAAGCCGCTGTTGGCGAGGATCTGCTGCAGCGTCGCGTTGGCTTTATCCATACCGCCGTTTTCCAGCTCCCGGGCGCCGAGGTAGCGTTGCTTTACCTCATCCTGGGCCAGCAGCAACTGGCGCCGGAAGCTTGCCTGCTCCAACAACAGCAACGCAGCGCTGGTGCGCAGGTCCGCGCGTTCGAACCATGGCCGCCGCTCTTCGGCAGACAGCGACAGCCATTCCTCGACGCTGGTCTGCTTGATCGGCAATTGCTTTTTCAGCACATCAAACATTGCCTGATAACGATCGCGGAACGAGTCGAAACGATACCCCAGACGCAACGCCTCTTTGGGGTTGTCCAGCACGCTGGTGTCCGCCAGGCCCCGGCCCTTGAGCACTTCTAGAAGGCCGTTGGGCATGATGCTGTCGAGGCCGACAAGCTGCGAGTTGTTGCTGCCGCTGCGCAGCAGTTTCAGGCTCTCCACCGCACAGTTGTTGGACAGGAAGAAGTAGTTGCCGTCGTAGCTCCAGTGCATTTCGGCGGCGTGTTCGACCACGTCTTCGATCTCGCTGCGCGACAGGTTCAGCGGCACCGAGGCGAGGCTGCGCAGTTCGGTCTTGGTGTACTCGTCGATCACTTGGGCCAACGGCAGGACAAACAGGCGCGACGGGTATTTGCCGACCAGTCCGTCCCAGCTCGACAGCTGCACATCGCCGACGAATGCGCGGTAGGACAGCACCAGATGCTGGTCCAGATCCAGTCGGCAGTCCGGCCCGCGTGGCCGGCCCGGTGCGCAGATCACCAGGCGCAACATGCTGTGTCCCCAGCGGCTGACCCAGTTCTGATTCGCTTCGGCCAGCAGGTAGTCGATGGCGTAGACACGTTCTGGATCGACCTGCCCCAGTGGTTGCTTGGCAAAGTCATTGCCGGCATTCAGGAACGCGAAGGATTTGGCGCAGGTGTCCTTTTCCGGCGGCGCCCAGCCGAAGTGTTCCTTGTAATAGCGGTACAGCGCCGGGCGGCGGCAGGCGTAGCTCGGGTCGAGGAGGAAATACTCCATGTTGACCGCGACGAATTCCTTCGGACTGGAGATCTCGTACAGGTCCGGGCTGCGGGCGATCTGCCGGTTGTGCTGTTCACGTTCGCCACGGCGACCGACGTATTGCTGCCAGCCGGCGAGGTCGAGCAGGCGCGGGTCATCGCTGAGGGTGAAGCGCCGGTCGTTCTGGCCCCGGCACTCGTCCGGCAGGCCGATCAGTCCGGCACTGTTGTTGCGGCGGGTGCAGCGCTGGATCAGCGTGCGTTCGGCGGCTGGCCACAGGCGTGCGCGGTCGTAAATGTGGGTGATTTCGTGCAGCACCGTGGCCAGCAATTCCTGCCGCACAGTGCCGTGGGGGCGACTGGTCTTTTGTTTGGCTGCGCTGCCGTCGGTGAGACTGGCGAGCAGTTTGCGGTTCAGGTCCAGCTCGGAAACAAGAGCCGCCTCACCGTAGGCATTGTCGGGCATCTCGTCGGTCCAGCCGACATCGATACGTCGATCCAGACGTTCGATGAAGCTGGGCGGCAGTTTCTGCATTGCTTCATCGAGCAGCGCCTGACTGGCCTGTTGTTGGGCGGGGCTCAGACCCTCGGTCTTGAGCCGCAGTTGCAGGCTGGCGTGGGCGTTGCTGCCGATCAGCAGCAGCGCCCCGGCCAGCAGCCAGGCGCTGAGAGATTTCACAATGCGAGGATGGCTTCGGCGAGTACCTGGTCACTTGCGTCGCGGGCTTCCGGCACGCGGGTGCGCAAGGTGTCGAGGGCGGCTTCCAGGTGCGCGCCACGGATATCACCGTTGCTGGCGACGAAGCTGGCGGCGTCGTCGTGGGCTTCGCGGATGATTTTCGAATCGCGGATCGACGTGGTGGTGTCGGACGTGAAATCGATGGTGCGCTGGGAGGCACGAACGATGATGTTACTGGTGGCTACCAGGGTGTGCGCCTGGGCCATATCGGCCAACAACAGCAGGCCAAGGGCGGCAGCAATCAGCGGGCTACGCATGGAACGACTCCGGAGGGGACAAGAATAACTATTGGACGAGAATTGCCTGTGCCAGTTCAAGGTCGCTTACATGAAGTTTTGGCCGGGATTTACGCAGGTAATGCAGTGCGGATTCCAGCTGGGCGCCTCGCAATTGGCCGTCACTGGCAACGAATGCCGCGGCATCGTCGTGGGCGGCGAACAACAGTTTACGGTCGAAAGGCGCGGAAGACACCATGCTGGTGGCGTAACCGCTGACGACGGTGTTTTGCGTCGAGACATCAAAGGCATCGACCGAGGTCGCCCAGCAGGCAGTGAGCAGAACAGAAGGGATAAGCAGATTTTGATAAAAACGCATGGGTCTCAGGAGCTGTTAGCGAGCCCCAAGGCTAGCGCAATGCCCGGTCCAGAGCCAGCGGCGAAACATCGGGACACGGCTGGCGTGTCCCTTCCAGCAACATCGGATCAGATCGCCAGGATGGCTTGTGCCAGTTGTGCGTCGGTTGCATTCAATTGCGGAGCCTGATGGCGGATAAGGTCCAGGGCACTTTCCAGTTTCACGCCGCGAATCTGGCCTTCGCTGGCAACGAAGCTGGCAGCGTCGTCACGGGCAGCGATCACGACTTTGTTGTCACGCAGCGAAGAGCTGACGTCGGAAGTCGCGTCCGAAGAGGACTTCAGCGCGCCAACAACGGCGTCGGTGGTCACGATGAAGCTGGTGGCGCTGGCATTGGCAGCCACGGCCAGCAGGGCGGCAGCGCTGAGCAGGCGAAGACGGGACATGGTGTAACTCCTCTGGAAATTTCGTATTGAGAGGTGGCTTGGTGTCTGGGGAGTCAGACGCCAGTCGCACGGCATTCGCCACGTTCTGCCCGGATATTAGGCCTGTGTGGGAGGTTTCGCACAGAGGGCAAAATGCTAGCGCCAGAAGGGTTTCTCCAGTTCGTTCAGTCGATCCGCGTGGCTGAGGCCGAGATCGGCGAGATCCCGCCCATCGAGTTGAGCCAGCAGGCGCCTTGTCCTGGCGCGCTCCAGGCCTTGCCAGAAGCCTTTGAATAGCCGCCGTAGAAGACCGTAGCGGGGAGAGCGATCGATCGTAACTGCTGAAACATCCTGTAAGTGATTCATGACGTCTTCCTTAAGTCTGCGGGAGCGGAAGGTCATGTTGAGCTGAATGCAGTGAGCACGGCAGATACACCGCGGCAAAATTGTACTGGTTCAGTTTTGGTTTCATCGAAACTGTACCTGTCTGCGATACAGGCACCTGTATCGCATGTTTTCCGACCCCAAAACGACAAGACCCGTCGCGGTTTCCCGCGACGGGTCTTGTTTGTTCAATTCGGGTTGCTGGCGGTGGGTCTGGTGACCAGAGCCAGCGACGCTACTTAGCGCCAGAACGGCTTGCTGAGCTCTTCGTAGCGTTGTGCTTCGCTGATACCGGCGTCAGCCAGCAGACGCGAGTCCAGACGAGCCAGTTGGTGGCGGCTGGAGATGCGGCGCTGCCACAACATCAGGTTGGCGATAACGCGCAGAGGCAGGGAAGCCTGGGTTTTTGCAGCTTTGTCTTCGAAGAACAGTTCGGAACTGAGTGTACGTTCCATGGTTGACATCCTTCCGCTTGTGGCGGGATCAGGTAGTGGTTTAACTGGTGCCCATGATCCTCTCGTTTGGCCAGACTCTCTAGATACAGTTCACTTGTATTGTGAGTGACCAGTTAACTGTTTATAGGGGGTGTACGGGTCAAAATCGCGCAAACTGTACCTGTCTGCGCCTATTTGGTGCATTTTTGCTCGATTCGATGATGCGAGTAGGCAAAAGCCGTAGGAAAAGACCGGTACAGCAGTACAGTTTTTGACGAGATTGGAGATTTTCAAATTTCCGCTGGCGAAACTGTGTTTGCGCCAGCGGAATATCTGTGCGAATCAAGCCTTCAGCATGTGCCCGGTTTCTTCCAGATTGATGTGCCAGCTCAGGGCCTCACGCAGAATGTGCGGGGTGTGGCCGCCGATGGCGCAGGCTTTGTCGAAGTAATCATTCAGCGCCTGGCGGTAGTCCGGGTGCACGCAGTTGTCGATGATGACCCGGGCGCGTTCCCGTGGCGCCAGGCCACGCAGGTCGGCCAGGCCTACCTCTGTCACCAGGATGTCGACGTCATGCTCGGTGTGGTCGACGTGGCTGACCATCGGCACCACGCTGGAAATCGCGCCGCCCTTGGCAATCGACTTGGTCACGAACACCGCCAGGTGCGCGTTGCGTGCGAAGTCGCCCGAGCCGCCAATCCCGTTCATCATCCGCGTGCCGCAGACGTGAGTGGAGTTGACGTTGCCGTAGATGTCGAACTCAAGGGCCGTGTTGATGCCGATGATGCCCAGGCGACGAACCACTTCCGGATGGTTCGAGATCTCCTGCGGGCGCAGCACCAGTTTGTCCTTGTACTTTTCCAGGTTGCCGAACACGTCGCTGTTGCGCCGCTCCGACAGGGTGATCGAACTGCCCGAGGCGAAGCTCAGCTTGCCGGCGTCGATCAGGTCGAAGGTCGAGTCCTGCAGCACTTCGGAGTACATGGTCAGGTCTTCGAACGGCGAATCAATCAACCCGCACATCACCGCGTTGGCAATGTTGCCGATCCCGGCCTGCAGCGGGCCGAGCTTGTTGGTCATGCGTCCGGCATCGACTTCCTGCTTGAGGAAGGTGATCAAGTGATCGGCGATGGCTTTGGTGTCGACATCCGGCGACGAGACGGTGGACGGCGAATCCGACTGCTGGGTGATGACGATGGCGACAATCTTCTCCGGCGGAATCGGGATCGCGGTGCTGCCGATGCGGTCGTCAACTTTTACCAGCGGAATTGGCGTGCGGGTCGGGCGGTAGGTCGGGATATAGATGTCATGCAGACCTTCGAGGTTGGTGTTGTGCGCCAGGTTGATCTCGACGATCACGTGTTTGGCGAAGATCGCGAAGCTTGCCGAGTTGCCCACCGAAGTGGTCGGCACAATGTGACCCTGTTCGGTGATGGCCACGGCTTCGATCACTGCGATGTCCGGCAGCTTCAATTGCTGGTTGCGCAGTTGTTCGACGGTTTCCGACAGGTGCTGGTCGATGAACATCACTTCGCCGGCGTTGATCGCCTTGCGCAGGGTGCTGTCGACCTGGAACGGCATGCGCCGGGACAGGACGCCGGCCTCAGTCAGTTGTTTGTCGAGGTCGTTGCCCAGGCTGGCACCGGTCATCAGGCTGATCTTCAGCGGCGTGACCTTAGCTCGCTCGGCCAGTGCATGGGGAACGGCCTTGGCTTCGCCGGCACGGGTGAAGCCGCTCATGCCGACGGTCATGCCGTCCTCAATCAGCGCAGCGGCGTCGGCGGCGCTCATCACTTTATCCAACAACGAAGGCAGGCGAATACGGTCACGGTACATGGATTATTTTCTCGGGCAGCGAGTAGCAGGATGCGCAGTCTAGTGAATTTCGCGGGCGCCTGTCCCGCTACCAAGGTCGCAAACGAGGCGTCTATTTAGCGGGTTTCAAGTAAAACACCGTTACCGGATCTGCAACAACGCGGCAAATTGTCCGACGGTTTTTGCAAACAAAAACGCCCCGACAAGTCGGGGCGTCCGGTACGGCAGCGAGCGATTTACTCGACCGCTTTGACCATGTCTTCGATGACTTTCTTCGCGTCGCCGAACACCATCATGGTCTTGTCCAGGTAGAACAGTTCGTTGTCCAGACCGGCATAGCCGCTGGCCATCGAGCGCTTGTTGACGATGATGGTCTTGGCCTTGAACGCTTCGAGGATCGGCATGCCGGCGATCGGCGATTTCGGATCGTTCTTGGCGGCCGGGTTGACCACGTCGTTGGCGCCGAGCACCAGTACCACGTCGGCCTGACCGAATTCGGAGTTGATGTCTTCCATCTCGAACACCTGGTCGTACGGCACTTCGGCCTCGGCCAGCAGTACGTTCATGTGGCCAGGCATCCGACCGGCCACCGGGTGGATCGCGTACTTCACGGTCACGCCGTGGTGGGTCAGCTTCTCGGTCAGCTCTTTCAATGCGTGCTGTGCACGGGCCACCGCCAGACCGTAACCCGGAACGATGATCACGGTGTCTGCGTTGGTCAGCAGGAAGGTTGCGTCGTCAGCCGAGCCGGATTTCACCGGACGGGCTTCCTTCTCACCGGCAGGACCGGCGTCCGCGGTATTGCCGAAACCGCCGAGCAGTACATTAAAGAAGGAACGGTTCATCGCCTTGCACATGATGTACGAGAGGATCGCACCGCTCGAACCCACCAGGGAGCCGGCAATGATCAGCATCGAGTTGTTCAGCGAGAAGCCGATACCTGCCGCCGCCCAGCCGGAATAGCTGTTGAGCATCGACACCACCACCGGCATGTCGGCGCCGCCGATCGGGATGATGATCAGCACGCCCATGACGAACGCCAGGGCCAGCATCAGTGCGAACGCGGCGAGGTTGCCGGTGAGCATGAAGGTGATGCCGAGGATCAGCGTCGCCAGACCCAGCACGGCGTTCAGCTTGTGCTGACCACTGAACTGTACCGGTGCACCCTGGAATAGGCGGAACTTGTACTTGCCCGACAGCTTGCCGAATGCGATCACCGAACCGGAGAAGGTGATTGCACCAATGGCCGCGCCGAGGAACAGCTCCAGACGGTTACCCGCCGGGATCGAGTCGCCCAGTTGCTTGACGATGCCCAGCGACTGCGGCTCGACCACCGCAGCAATGGCGATGAACACCGCTGCCAGACCGATCATGCTGTGCATGAACGCAACCAGTTCCGGCATCTTGGTCATTTCAACGCGCTTGGCCATGATCGAACCGGCGGTGCCGCCGATCAGCAGGCCGACGATCACATAGCCGATGCCGGCGGTGGCCAGCTCAGCCCCGAGCTTATAGATGAGGCCGATGGTGGTCAGGATCGCCAACGCCATGCCGAGCATGCCGAACAGGTTGCCGCGGCGCGACGTGGTCGGGTGCGACAGGCCTTTGAGGGCCTGGATGAAGCAGATCGACGCGATCAGGTAGAGCGTCGTGACGAGGTTCATGCTCATTACTTAGGCGCCTCTTCTTTTGCTTTCGGGGCTTTCTTCTTGAACATCTCAAGCATGCGGCGAGTGACCAGGAAGCCACCGAACACGTTGACTGCGGCCAGTGCCACGGCGAGGGTGCCCATGGTCTTGCCCAGCGGGGTGACGGTCAGGGCAGCAGCCAGCATGGCGCCGACGATCACGATCGCCGAAATGGCGTTGGTCACTGCCATCAGCGGCGTGTGCAATGCGGGTGTAACGTTCCAGACCACGTGGTAACCGACATAAATCGCCAGCACGAAGATGATCAGGTTGTAGATACCGGGGGAGATAAGCTCTTCCATCGTCTGAATCCCTGCTTAGGCGTTTTTGCGGATGACTTGGCCGTCGCGGCACATCAGGCACGCGGCGACGATGTCGTCTTCGAGGTTCACTTCGAACTGGCCTTCTTTGGTGAATACCAGCTTCAGGAAGTCCAGCAGGTTGCGTGCGTACAGCGCCGAGGCGTCGGCGGCGACTTCACCGGCGAGGTTGGTCGGGCCGACGATGGTCACGCCATTCTCGATCACGACCTGATCGGCAACGGTCAGCGGGCAGTTGCCACCCTGGGCAGCAGCGAGGTCGATGACCACCGAGCCGGGTTTCATCTGCGCCACGGTGTCCGCGCTCAACAGCACCGGTGCCTTGCGGCCCGGGATCAGTGCGGTGGTGATGACGATGTCAGCCTGCTTGGCGCGCTCGTGCACGGCCTGGGCCTGACGCTGCATCCAGCTCGCCGGCATCGGGCGTGCGTAACCACCGACGCCGACCGCGCATTCGCGTTCTTCATCGGTCTCGTAAGGCACGTCGACGAACTTGGCGCCGAGCGACTCGATCTGTTCCTTCACGGCCGGACGTACGTCGGACGCTTCGATGACGGCACCCAGACGTTTCGCCGTGGCAATCGCCTGCAACCCGGCCACACCAGCCCCCAGAATCAGCACGCGCGCCGCTTTCACGGTGCCCGCAGCGGTCATCAGCATTGGCATGAAACGCGGGTAGTAGTGAGCGGCCAGCAATACCGCCTTATAGCCGGCAATGTTCGCCTGGGAGGACAGCACGTCGAGGCTCTGGGCCCGGGACGTACGTGGCGCCGCTTCCAGGGCGAACGCGGTAATCCCGCACTCGGCCATCTTCGCGATGGTGTCGTTGTTGAACGGGTTGAGCATGCCCACCAGCACCGTGCCGCGCTTGATCAGCGTCAGTTCGGCATCGCTTGGCGCGACCACTTTGAGAATCAGCTCGGCGCCAAACGCGTCATTGGCACTGCCAATGGTTGCGCCTGCCGCTTCATAGGCACTGTCGACAACGCTGGCTTTAACGCCGGCGCCGGTTTGCACAGTGACCTTATGACCTTGGCTGATCAGCTTTTTAATGGTTTCCGGGGTTGCAGCAACCCGTGTTTCACCGGTCTGGGTTTCGAGAGGAACACCAATGTGCACGTCAAATCTCCTGCGTGATCTTATTGAGTAAACCCATGCACTACGGATGGTGCGACTGGGGCGGCCGATCAGCACGATCCCGCCAAATCAGGGCGGGGCGCGGCATTTTGCAGGCGAAGTTTATGCCCTTCAAGGGATTATGACGGGTGACGGAAAATTAACTACAAGTCATCCCGTGACCGAATGTCGCAGATGGCCAGTTGAATCCCTTGCAGGCCGTGCCTTTCAAGGAGTCTGGATGAATTTGAAGAATTTTCTCATCGGTGACGTGAATAGGCCGCAATGAGTCGCGAATTAGGGCGCAAAGCCACGCTGGCAGGCGCTTGTGGGACGTCTGTACGACTTTCGGATACAGTCTGTCGATTTGCGACAAATAGTTATATCTGTAGGGCTTTGAATATCCTGACTACGGGGTTAGCAATCGCTGAAGGCCTTCATCCTTCTAGGTTGTAGCTGTGTGCCTGATTTACCAGCCAGTCGCGAAATGCCTTCAGTGATGCAGATTCGACTTTTCGCTCCGGAATCATCAGGTAATACGCCTTGATGCTGGAAAGTGCATTCGGGTTGGCTATCACCAGGCGTTTCTCGGCCAATTCGCGCTGGATCAGGAACGGTGGGATCAACGCGATCCCCATGTCATGCATGGCTGCCTGGGCCAGCATGGAGAATAGCTCGTAGCGCGGACCTGTCATGTCGCGGGGGATGTTCAGGTGCTGCGAGTTGAACCACTGTCGCCAGGCGTAGGGGCGGGTGGTTTGCTGGAGGAGAGGGAGATCGGCGATTTCATCGGGAGTCAGATGCGTCTCGTTGCCGAGCAGGGCGGGGCTGCACACCGGCATCGGATTCTCACCCATCAGTCTGTGGGATTCGGTCCCCGACCAGTCGGCATCACCGAAGTAGATGGCGGCATCGAAGTCGGTGTCGGCGAACAGGAACGGACGGGTGCGGTTGGTCAGGTTGACCGTCACTTCCGGGTGCTTGAGCTGAAAGTCCTTGAGTCTTGGCAGCAGCCATTGCGTGCCGAAAGTGGGCACCACTGCGAGCTCGATCACGTTGGTGCCTTGCTGGCCCATCACTGAAAGCGTGTCGCGCTCAACGGCATCGAGTTGGGTCGCTACTCGGCGGCTGTAGGAAAGCCCCGCTTCCGTCAGCTTCACTCCGCGTCGCGAGCGTCGGAAGAGTTCAACGCTGAGGAAGTCCTCCAGGCTGGCGATCTGTCGGCAAATGGCGCCTTGGGTGAGGGAAAGTTCTTCGGCGGCCTTGGTAAAGCTCTCGTGACGAGCGGCTGCCTCGAAGCTGATCAGGGCGGTGGTGCTGGGTATCTTGCGGCGCATGTACGTCAACCTCACTAATACGCCGCATATAAGGCACTTGGCGACGTTTCGGAGTGAGAAATTAGCACAACAGGATGCGAAATCCTCGTTTGCCGGGATGGCGAAGCGGGCCTAGGATCAATGCCACGTTAATTCACCCGATTTGCGAGGAATCACTCATGGGCGGTAAAGCTAGCTTCAACTGGATCGATCCACTGCTGCTGGATCAACAGCTGACTGAAGAAGAACGCATGATCCGCGACACTGCCGAGCAATTCGCCCAGCAGAGCCTCGCGCCACGCGTGCTCGAAGCCTTCCGCCATGAGAAGACCGATCCGGCAATCTTCCGTGAAATGGGTGAGGTCGGCCTGTTGGGTGCGACCATTCCCGAACAGTACGGTGGCAGCGGCCTCAACTACGTCAGCTACGGCCTGATTGCCCGTGAGGTCGAGCGTGTCGACTCTGGCTATCGTTCGATGATGAGCGTGCAGTCTTCGCTGGTGATGGTGCCGATCAATGAATTCGGTACCGAAGCACAGAAACAGAAGTACTTGCCGAAACTGGCTTCCGGCGAGTGGATCGGTTGCTTCGGTCTGACCGAGCCGAACCACGGTTCAGACCCGGGCGCGATGATTACGCGTGCACGCAAAGTCGAAGGCGGCTACAGCCTGACGGGCGCCAAGATGTGGATCACCAACAGCCCGATCGCCGATGTGTTCGTGGTCTGGGCCAAGGACGACGCTGGGGACATCCGCGGTTTCGTGCTGGAGAAGGGCTGGAAAGGCCTGAGTGCTCCGGCGATTCATGGCAAGGTCGGCCTGCGGGCATCGATCACTGGCGAGATCGTCATGGATAACGTGTTCGTACCGGAAGAGAACATCTTCCCGGACGTGCGTGGTCTGAAAGGTCCGTTCACCTGCCTCAATTCTGCACGTTATGGCATCTCCTGGGGCGCGCTGGGCGCGGCCGAGTTCTGCTGGCACACCGCTCGCCAGTACACCCTGGATCGTCAACAGTTCGGTCGTCCACTGGCCGCTACTCAGTTGATCCAGAAGAAGCTGGCCGACATGCAGACCGAAATCACTCTGGCACTGCAAGGCTGCCTGCGTCTGGGTCGCATGAAGGACGAAGGCACTGCTGCGGTTGAAATCACTTCGATCATGAAGCGTAACTCTTGCGGCAAGTCTCTCGAAATCGCTCGCATGGCGCGTGACATGCTGGGCGGCAACGGCATTTCCGATGAATTCGGTGTGGCCCGTCACTTGGTCAACCTGGAAGTGGTGAATACTTATGAAGGTACTCACGACGTCCACGCGCTGATCCTCGGTCGTGCGCAGACCGGCCTGCAGGCGTTCTATTAACAGGAGAGCGACCATGGGCGCGCTGTCGCATCTGCGGGTACTGGATTTATCGCGTGTGCTGGCCGGCCCATGGGCCGGGCAGATCCTGGCCGACCTTGGGGCGGAAGTGATCAAGGTCGAGCGCCCGGGCAACGGTGACGACACTCGCGCCTGGGGGCCGCCCTTCCTGAAAGACGCTTATGGCGAGAATACGTCGGAGGCAGCGTATTACCTGTCGGCCAACCGCAACAAGCAATCGGTGACGATTGATTTCACGCGTCCTGAAGGTCAGAAGCTTGTGCGGGAGCTGGCAGCCAAGTCCGACATCCTGATCGAGAACTTCAAGGTCGGTGGACTGGCGGCTTATGGTCTGGACTATGAGTCGCTGAAGGCGATCAATCCGGATCTGATTTATTGCTCGATCACTGGTTTCGGTCAGACCGGGCCGTATGCGAAGCGCGCAGGCTATGACTTCATGATCCAGGGTCTCGGCGGGCTGATGAGTCTGACCGGGCGACCTGAAGGTGATGAGGGTGCCGGGCCGGTGAAGGTGGGTGTGGCGCTCACGGATATTCTGACCGGTCTGTATTCGACCGTGGCGATCCTGGCGGCACTGGCTCACCGTGATCACGATGGTGGCGGTCAGCACATTGATATGGCGCTGCTGGATGTGCAGGTGGCATGTCTGGCTAACCAGGCGATGAACTACCTGACGACGGGCAATGCGCCAAAGCGGCTGGGCAATGCGCATCCGAATATCGTGCCGTACCAGGACTTTCCTACGGCTGATGGTGACTTCATTCTCACGGTGGGTAATGACGGGCAGTTCCGCAAATTCGCCGAAGTGGCGGGGCAGCCGCAGTGGGCGGACGATCCGCGTTTCGCGACCAATAAGCTGCGTGTAGCGAATCGGGCGGTGCTGATTCCGTTGATCCGTCAGGCGACAGTTTTCAAGACGACCGCCGAGTGGGTGGCTCAGCTGGAGCAGGCGGGGGTGCCGTGTGGGCCGATCAATGATCTGTCGCAGGTGTTCGAGGATCCACAGGTGAAATCTCGCGGGTTGGCGATTAAGCTGCCTCATGCGTTGGCAGGGATGGTGCCGCAGGTGGCCAGTCCGATTCGGTTGTCTCGGACACCTGTCGAGTATCGTCGTGCGCCTCCTTTGTTGGGCGAACATACGCTGGAGGTTTTGCAGCGGGTGCTGGGTCTGGGAGCGGGGGCGGTGGCTGCGATGAAAGAGGATGGCGTGCTCTGAATCTTCTCTCTCTATATAGAGGGGGGTGGATCCTTCTTCTATATAGAGAGTCGGACATTTTTTGGCCTGTCTGCAAGTTATTGAAAGAAAAGCAAAATTAAGGGTTGACGGCAGATTCTGAGTCTCTATAATTCGCCCCACTTCCGGCGCAGTCGAAACGGAAAACTCCTTGAGATTCAATGAGTTAAGTAGGTTTCGAAAGCGAATTGCTTCAGCTCATCGAAGCCTGGAGGGAGTTGGAAATGCCGGTTTTTCTGGCGCTTTCGACGGTTCGGTCTTCTCGATCGAAAGCGGAGAAAAAGAGGTGTTGACAGCAGCGTGTAACGCTGTAGAATTCGCCTCCCGCTAACGAGAGATCGGAAGCGCAAGTGGTT
>NZ_JBWKPF010000002.1:0-1047929 GCF_059418105.1 Pseudomonas sp. GW821-FHT09C09 | reverse complement strand
TCCTGACCAATATTGATACCTGTAAACCATGTCCCCGGTCTCAAACGTAAAGGATGTACCCGGTCTTTACCCACCCTGACCCTCTCCCAGGGGAGAGGGGACTGACCGAGGTGAATGTTCGAGATTCATCGACCTGAAATATTGAGTCGGACACAAAAAAGGGCCTGCTCCTTATCGGAAGCAGGCCCTTTTGTTTATTGAAGTTGCAACTTAGCAGAACCGATCAATCACCCGGACTTCGTTCTTGTTCTGCATCGAGTCCCACGCCTGTTTCAGCGTTTGCAGAACATTACCGATGAAGTCCTTGTCGGCCGCGGCTTTCTTGCCGACATAGCCGTGGCCGCGACGGTACATCTTCAGGCGGGCCAGCAGGTTCTGGTTGTTCCGGTCGAACTCTTCTTCACCAGCATGGGGCGACAGGCAGTCGATATGGACCTGACCCGACTTGCTGATCCACAGAATATGGCTGTCGTGGCTGTCTTTTTGCGCAGCGAACATACGAGCCAGTTCTTCGATAGTAGGTTGATTGTTCAGATTCATGATATTGCCCCTTGACCAGTCTGGTGATCTTTCAAAGTTGATTCGCTAATACAGGTAGCCCATCGGTTAGTTGATCCCTGGCACCGAAACCAGGACGTCAGCGGTCGCCCGTGTGAAGTACGGGGTCATGCGTCTGTTGCATGTAGTCGTGTTGAATAACTGCTACGCAATAGCGTCACAACGAGGAGAAGCAGCGAAAACCGGGAGGCTCCTTGACGACGTTTTCAGGGTCGACCACAAGCGTCTTGAGAATTTTCGCCAGCGCTTCTCGTCCTTGTACTGGACGTTCAGGCCAGGTCAGCTTCTTCAATCTGCCTTGTGGGCAGCGTGTATCCGGAAAAAACAGCTCGGCGGTCAGACGAGCTTGCTCAAGCGTGTTGCCAGTGCTCCCGATCGGGGAGACGTCTGCATCATGCAAAAGCCAAACGACGCCGTCAACGGTTTTGTAGTGATTATTTTTGCTCACTACATATTGTCGGACAAAGTCATTCTGGAATGAGAAAAGGGCCGTTCAGGCAGCGTGGGAAGGGCTGCGCAGGCTGTAGAAGGTGCAGGGGTAACCGTCCACGGTTTTCTGCTGGCGAGTGAAGTCGCCGCCGCTCACCTCAGGGATGACCCTGGCCCAGAACCGCTGCGCAGGCAGGTTGGCGTCGACATGGAAAATCTGCCATTGACCGGGCAAATGGCTCAAGAGGGCAGAGGCGACAAACTGCGCGACGCCTTGGCCACGCCAGCGTCGGCCGACGAAGAAATAGCCGATGTTGTAGTCGGCGCCTTCGATGAGGAGATGGTCATCCACGGTCACGAACCCCGCCAGTTCGCCGTCGACGTGGATCAGGAACGGCCGGGTTGCCGGTTGGCGCCAGTAATCGTCCTTCAACTGGATCGGGAAGAAACCATGCCCACCCAGCTTCAGCGGCAGCCATTCGCTGAAATCGTAGGTGTAGAACTGCATCAGGTTTTCGATGGTGTCCAGTTCGTCGCGCCGGGCGACGCGCAGTTCGATAACAGACATGCCGCTGCCTCCTGACAATCACTGCAGAAACAGTAGCCCGCACCGGGCTATTTGGCAGCCGGTTTTGCCGCACGTTTGCTGGTTCCGGTGGTTTTGCGCCGGGTGGTCTTGTGCTTGTTCTTCCACGGTGCAGCGGCCTTACCGGCAGGCGGCGGGCCACTGATGGTCAGGCTCAGCCCGGCACAACGGGTCACTTGCTTGCTCATCCACGCAGCCTGCTTGGTGACGAACTCTTCCAGACTCATTTCGCCGCTCTGCACCATGTCCAGCGCCTGCTCCCAGATTGCCGTTGTGCCGGGGTCGGCAATCGCCCGGGGCACCGCGTCGATCAGGCTGAACGCGGCGGGTGTGGCGGACAATGCCTTGCCGTTCTTCACCAGATAACCGCGATCCAGCAGGCCCTGGATGATCGAGGCGCGGGTGGCTTCGGTGCCTATCCCGGTGGTGTCCTTGAGTTTCTGCTTGAGCAGCGGGTCTTCCACCAGTTTGGCGACGTTCTTCATCGCCTTGATCAGATCGCCTTCGGTGTAGGGCTTGGGCGGTTGCGTCCACAGGTCCTTGAGCTTTACGTCAGCGATAGCACATTCGGCGCCCTGGCTTAGCGTCGGCAGGGTTTGTGGTGCGGGGGCTTCACGGCCCTTGGCCGGGGCCAGTGCTTCCGGCAGCGCGCGTTTCCAGCCCGGTTCGATGATCTGCTTGCCGACGGCACGCAAGGCTTCACCGGCGCAATCGAAATCGGCCTGGGTGCGATCGTATTCGTGGTTGGGCAGAAACTGCGCCAGATACCGTGCACGGATCAAGGTATAGACCGCACGGTGTTTGCCGGTCAGGCGTTCGAGATTCTTCGCGGCGACGGTGGGGATGATGCCGTGGTGGGCGCTGACCTTGGCATCGTTCCAGGCGCGGGAGCGGCGCTGCGGCTCCAGATGATCGCGCAACGCTTCGAGGCCCGGATCGGCCTGACGCAACGCCGCGAGAATCCCCGGCGCCTCGCTGTGCTGGCTCAGGGGCAGGTAGCCGCAATCGCTGCGCGGGTAGGTGATGACTTTGTAGGTTTCGTAGAGGGCCTGGGCGATGTCGAGGGTTTCCTGGGCGCCGAGGCCGAGCTTCTTCGAACAGACTTCCTGCAAGGTGCCGAGATCGAAGGGCAGGGGCGCCACTTCGCGCATGCGCTCGGTGCGCAGCTTGACCACCCGGGCGCTGGCGGCGCTGCTGATTGCGGCGGCCGCTTGCTGGGCGAGAGCCTGATTGAGGCAGCGATCCTGATCGTCACAGGCATCGTTCGGCGCACGCCATTGCGCCGTAAACGCCGTGCCGTCATGCAGCAGTTGCACATCGATGGCCCAGTACGCGACGGGTATGAAATCGGCAATGCTGCGGTCGCGATCCACCACCAGCCGCAGGGTCGGCGTCTGCACCCGGCCCACCGGCAGCACGCCCTGATAGCCCGATTGCCGGCCGAGCAGGGTGAACAGGCGACTCATGTTCATCCCGATCAGCCAGTCCGCCCGGGAACGCCCCAATGCCGAGTGATACAGGCTGAAGGTTTCAGCGCCGGGCTTCAGCGCCGCCAACGCCTTGCGGATCGATGCTTCGTCCAGCGCCGACAGCCACAAGCGGCGGATCGGCCCGCGATAGCGGCAATGTTCCACCAGTTCCCGGGCGATCATCTCGCCTTCACGGTCGGCGTCGGTGGCGATGATCAGTTCGCTGGCTTCGCCGAGCAGGCGCTTGACCGCTTTGTACTGGCTGGCGGTACGCGGCTTGACGGTCATTTTCCATTTGTCGGGGATGATCGGCAGATCCGCCAGCACCCAGCGCTTGTAGCGGGCGTCGTAGGCGTCCGGCGGGGCGGTCTCCAGCAGGTGGCCGATGCACCAGGTCACCGTGACGTCCGTTCCCAGCCAGCAGCCATCGCCCCGGCGCCTGGCGCCCAGAACGGCCGCAATATCCTTGGCCTGGGAAGGTTTTTCACAGAGGTACAGCCGCATAACCACCGTCGTCGATCATTGCCCGAAGAGGCGCACAGAATGGCCTGAGTCGGGCGTCGGGGCAACTTTTATCTGTATGGATATACAGATAAAAGGATTGCCGGTCATGACAGTCCGCGTCAGGGCAATCGGGGACGCTATCGAGAAATTGAATGGCGCTCACGACCGGCACTGTGTCAGGTTCGAATCGCCTCAACAGGGCGAGTGACAGGACGATCTCGCCAGAAGATCGCCGTTTTACTGTCTGACACTGACTCTTCAGCAACAAGGACGTACACCATGTCTCAACCTTCCTCCCAGGCCAGCAGCGCCTTCACTGCGGTCGACACCTTCAGCCACCTGTATGACCGTGGCACCGGAACCGTCAACGGCAAACCGTCGTTCACCGCCGACCAGGCCGCCGACGAAATCCTGCGCAAGGGCATGTCGTGGCAGGACAAGAATGCCGACGGCAAGATTGATCTGACTTACACCTTCCTGACCGACAAACCGTCGAACTACAACCCGAAACTCGGCAACTTCAGCGAATTCAGCGCCCAGCAGAAAGCCCAGGCTGTGCTGTCGATGCAATCGTGGTCGGACGTGGCCAAAGTCACTTTCACCGAAGGCAAGGGCGGCGACGGTCACATGACCTTCGGCAACTACGACGTCAGCACCGGCGGCGCGGCGTTCGCCTACCTGCCGCAGGGCAGCAGCTATGACGGCCAGTCGTGGTACCTGATCAACGATCAATACCAGGTCAACAAGACCCCGGACACCAACAACTACGGGCGTCAGACCCTGACCCACGAAATCGGCCACACCCTCGGCCTGTCGCACCCGGGCGCCTACAACGCCGGCAACGGCAACCCGACCTACAACGACGCCAAGTACGCCGAAGACACCCGTGGCTACAGCCTGATGAGCTACTGGAGTGAAGCCAACACCGACCAGAACTTCAGCAAGGACGGCAGCGGCGCCTACGCCTCCGCACCATTGCTGGACGATATCGTCGCGGTGCAGAAACTCTACGGTGCCAACCTCGAAACCCGCGCCGATGACACCGTGTACGGCTTCAACTCCAACGCCGACCGCGACTACTACAGCGCTACTTCGAACACCTCCAAAGTGGTGTTCTCGGTATGGGACGGCGGCGGCAACGACACCCTGGACTTCTCTGGTTTCAGCCAGAACCAGAAGATCAACCTCAACGAAGGTTCGTTCTCTGACGTCGGCGGTCTGGTGGGCAACGTGTCCATTGCGTATGGCGTGACCGTGGAAAACGCGATTGGCGGTTCGGGCAATGACCTGTTGATCGGCAACAGCGCGGCCAACGAACTGATCGGCGGTGCCGGCAACGACATCATCTACGGCGGTGGCGGCGGTGACACGCTGTGGGGCGGTGAAGGCGCGGACACCTTCGTGTTCGGCGCAGCCAGCGACTCGACCATGACCGCGCCGGACTGGATCATGGATTTCACCAGCGGCCTGGACAAGATCGACCTGTCGGGCATCGCCGGTTTTGCCACCGGCGCGGCCACGCTGAACTTCGTCAGCGGCTTCACCGGCCACGCGGGTGACGCGATCCTCACTTACTTCGCAGAGACCAACCAGACCAGCCTGATGATCGACCTGACCGGTCAGGGTGCTGTTGATTTCGCAGTGGGAATGGTGGGGCAGGCCGTGGCGACCGATATCGTCGCCTGATCTGATAACGAAAAACCTGAAACCGGAAAACCGCAGCCTTCGCCGGCTGCGGTTTTTTTATGGGTGGAAAACCGTTCGGCTGCGAACCCGACGTGATCCGGCCGCATGGGTTATACCTGAAACGCTCTCTTCGCCGCCGTCAGGAGAAACCGATGAAAACCTCCGGTCCCAGCCCCGTCATCACCATCGCCGAGCAGCCAGGTTGCGTGTTGGTGAAGTTCCACGGCATCCAGGTCGCCGCCTCGGCCCGCGCACTGGTGCTGCTCGAAGCCAATTACCCGCCGGTCTACTACATCCCCCGCGAAGACATCGACGAAAAATACTTCGCCCGCACCGACCACACGAGTTATTGCCCGTACAAGGGCGACGCCAATTATTTCAGTCTGCAAGTGCCCGGGCATGAGGGGGCGAATGCGGTATGGACGTACGAACATCCGAAGATTTCTGTCAGCCAGATCAAGGATTACGTTGCGTTCTATCCTGATCAGGTGAAGTTTGAATTGCTGGGTCCGGAGTTCTGACAGGCCGGTTGTGGCGAGGGCGTGAAACCCCCGCCACAGGCTTCAGGATCAGTTCTTGTCGAGATCGATATTCTTGGTCTCACGCAGACAGATCATCCCCACCACCAGGCTTACCCCGGTAATCAGCACCGGGTACCACAGCCCATAGAAAATATCCCCGGTGTACACCACCAGCGCAAACGACACGGTCGGCAGGAAACCGCCGAACCAGCCGTTGCCGATGTGGTACGGCAGGGACATCGAGGTGTAGCGGATGCGGGTCGGGAACAGTTCGACCATCAGCGCCGCGAGCGGGCCGTAGCACATGGCGGAGATGATGATCAGCGCGACGATCAGGGCCACGATCATCGGCTTGTTGATCTGCTGCATGTCAGCCTGTTGCGGGTAGCCGGCGAGGGTGATTGCACCGCGCAGGGCAGCTTCGTCGAAACCGTCGAGTTTCACATCGCCGACGCTCACCTGCACCGCGCTGCCGGCAGGCGCTGCGACGCTGGAGTAGGGCAGGCCCTGCTTGACCAGGAAAGTCTTGACCTTGTCGCACGGGCTGTCGAATTTGGCCTTGCCCACCGGATCGAACTGGAAGGTGCAGGTGGCCGGGTCGGCCACCACGGTGATCGGCGCCTGTTGGCTGGCGTGGTCGATGGCCGGGTTGGCGTAGTGGGCCAGGGATTTGAAGATCGGGAAATACAGCGCGGTAGCGAGCAGCAAGCCGAGCATCAGCACCGGTTTGCGCCCGACCTTGTCCGACAGCCAGCCGAAAATGATGAAGAACGGCGCGCCGATCACCACGCTGATGATCAGCAGACTGTTGGCCACCGCCGGGTCCATTTTCAGGAACTGGGTGAGGAAGAACAGCACGTAGAACTGCGCAGCGTAGAAGGTCACTGCTTGCCCGGCGTTGATGCTGAACAGGGCGATCAGCACGACTTTGAGGTTTTCCCATTTGCCGAAGGATTCGCGGATCGGCGCCTTGCTGGCCTTGCCTTCCTCTTTCATCTTCAGATAGGCCGGCGACTCATGCAGGCTCAGCCGAATCCAGGTGGAAATGCCCAGCAGCACGATCGACAGCAGGAACGGAATGCGCCAGCCCCAGACTTCGAACTGATCGCCGGTGAAGTAACGGCAACCGAGCACCACCAGCAGCGACAGCAGCAGGCCAAGGGTGGCGGTGGATTGAATCCAGCTCGTATGGAAACCCCGTTTGCCGATCGGCGCGTGTTCCGCCACGTAAGTCGCGGCGCCGCCGTACTCGCCGCCGAGGGCCAGGCCCTGAAGCATGCGCAGCACCACCAGAATGATCGGCGCGGCGATGCCGATGCTGGCGTAGGTCGGCAGCAGGCCAACGGCGAACGTCGCCACGCCCATCAGGATGATGGTCGCCAGAAAAGTGTATTTACGTCCGATCATGTCCCCCAACCGACCGAACACCAGCGCCCCGAACGGCCGCACGATGAAGCCTGCGGCAAATGCCATCAGCGCGAAGATGAACGCCGTGGTGTCATTGACCCCGGCGAAGAACTGCTTGCTGATCACCGCCGCCAGGGCGCCATAGAGAAAGAAGTCATACCACTCGAACACCGTCCCCAGGGACGAGGCGAAGATGACCTTTCGGGTATCGGGGCTGGCGTCCGTGCTGCGCACGGCATCCAGCGGCTGAGCGTGTTCTGACATATCGGTATCCCTCACAGTGATTGTTTTTGTTGTTTCCACTGGTGTTGCGTGTCCGGGTGATGCGCGATGTCTACAGGGTGTGGGCCATTTCCGTTTTCGGTGTGATGTTCCTGGTCTCGGGGTTGAGCATCAGCTGTGCCGCTTTTTCAGCAATCATCAGCGTAGGCGAACACGTGTTGCCGGAGGTAATGCGCGGCATGATCGACGCATCGGCAATCCGCAGACCGGGTACGCCATGCACCCGCAACTGCGCATCGACCACCGCGTCCGCGTCGTTGCCCATGCGACAAGTGCCGACCGGGTGGAAAATCGTCGTGCCGATCTTCGCCGCTGCTTCGTGCAATTGTTCTTCGGTTTGCAGGCTGGCGCCGGGCAGGTATTCCACCGGGTTGAAGGCTTGCAGGGCCGGTGCGCTGACGATGCGCCGGGTCAGGCGGATCGCGTCGGCGGCCACGCGCAGGTCTTCGGGATGGCTGAGGTAATTGGGCTGAATCAACGGGGCCTCTTGCGGATCGGCAGAGCGAATCTCGATGCGGCCACGGCTCTGCGGGCGCAAATCGCACACCGACGCGGTAAACGCCGGGAAGCTGTGCAGCGGTTCGCCAAAACGCTCCAGCGACAGCGGCTGCACGTGGTATTCGAGATTGGCCGAGGTCTGCTCCGGCCCCGAGTGGGCAAACGCGCCCAGCTGACTCGGCGCCATCGACAACGGCCCGCTGCGGTCATACAGATAGCGCAGGCCCATGCCCATCTTGCCCCACACGCTGCCGGCGATCTGGTTGAGGGTGCGAGCGTTTTCCAGTTTGTAGATCAGCCGCAGTTGCAGGTGATCCTGCAGATTGCCGCCGACGCCGGGCAGCTCATGCACCACGCCGATACCGAGCTTTTCCAGCAGCGGACGCGGGCCGATCCCGGAGCGCTGCAGAATGCTCGGCGAGCCCACGGAGCCGGCGCACAACACGATCTCCTTGCGCGCCTTGAAGCTCTTTTGTTGACCCTGCCAACGAGCGCTGACCTTCGAGGCGCGACCGTCCTCGAACAGCACTCGATCCACCTCGACGTCGGTCAACACCGTGAGATTGGCCCGGTCGCGAATCGGCTTCAGAAACGCCTTCGCCGCATTCCAGCGTACCCCGGCCTTCTGGTTCACCTGGAAGTAACCGCAACCCTCGTTGTCGCCCTGGTTGAAGTCATCGATGCTGGCGATGCCGCTCTGCTCGGCAGCGCTGCGGAATGCATCGAGAATCGGCCACGACAGGCGCTGGCGTTCGACCCGCCATTCACCCTGGTCGCCATGGAAATCCGCCGCGCCGGCAAAGTGGTTTTCGCTCTGTTTGAACAGCGGCAGCACGTCGTTCCAGGCCCAGCCCGGATTGCCCTCGGCGGCCCAGCCGTCGTAGTCGTTGGCCTGGCCGCGCATGTAGATCATGCCGTTGATCGACGAACAGCCGCCCAGCACCTTGCCACGCGGGTAACTCAGCGCGCGGCCATTGAGGCCCGGTTGTTCTTCGGTCTTGAAGCACCAGTCGGTGCGCGGGTTGCCGATGCAGAACAGGTAACCCACGGGGATGTGAATCCACGGATAGTTGTCGCGCCCGCCGGCCTCCAGCAGCAGCACGCGCCGCTGCGGATCCGCCGACAGCCGATTGGCCAGCAAACACCCGGCCGGCCCGGCACCGACCACGATGTAATCGAATTCATCGAGGGAAGTCTGCATTCCCTGACCTCGCTTATTGTTTTTGTTGTCAGTCATCCTAGTTGTTAGCTTTCGTCAAAAGAATGTTAGTTTTTGCGCAGCCGCTGTGCGTTTTCAAACAGCGCTTTCTGACGATAGCCGACAAGGACAAACCATGTTCGACTGGAACGACCTGCGGTTCTTTCTTGAGCTGCAACGCAGCGGTCGCTTGCTCACGGCCGCCCGCCGCCTGAACACCACCCACGCCACGGTCGCCCGGCATATCGAAGCCATCGAAAAAAGCCTCGGCACCGCGCTGTTCGTCCAGCACGCCCAAGGCTATGAAATGACCCCGGCGGGGGAGGCGCTGCTCAAGCATGCCGAGGCCATGGAAAACGTCGCGCTGCTGGCCCAGGAAGAAATCACCCAGTCCACCGCGCCGCTGGGCAAGATCCGCGTCGGCGTGACGGAAGGGCTGGGCATCATGTTTCTCGCCAGCCGCATGATCGGGCTGTTCGAGCGTTATCCGGGGCTGGAAGTGGAACTGGTGGCGGTGCCGCGCTTCGTCAGCATCCTCAACCGCGAGGCGGAAATCAGCATTCACCTGGAACGGCCGGCGGCGGACATGCTGGTCACCCGCAAACTCACCGATTACCGGCTCGCCCTCTATGCCAGCCGTGCTTATCTCGACAATGCACCGCCGCTGCGAAGCCGCGAGGATCTTGGCCGGCATGCGTGGATCGGCTATGTGGATGATCTGCTGTTCAGTCAGGAGCTGATGTTTCTCAATAGCTTCTGCCGCAATCCGCGCGTGGTGTTTCACAGTACCAGCGTGATCGCCCAGCAGCAGGCGGCACGTTCGGGGTTGGGGATTGCGGTGCTGCCTTGTTATATGGCGGCGTCGGATCCGGACCTGGTGGCGCTGTTGCCGGATGAGAGCATCGAGCGCAGTTACTGGATCAGTACGCGGCGGGAGTTGCACAAGTCGGTACGGTTGCGGGTGGTTTGGGATTATGTGGTGGAGTTGTGTGAAGGCGAGCGTGAACTGTTGATGGGCCAGTAAAGGGCGGCTGTTCCATGCAACTAAAATCCCCCGCAAAAGGTCATTCGCTTTGCAGAGGTTGAGTCATCTCGCAGAACCTCCACAACGAAGACGCTTGCCGTGGCCACTCACCTCGATCACCGCAATAACCTGTCCCTCGACAGCCTGAATTTCTTCCTCGCCGACGTGCGTGACGGGCTCGGTCCTTATCTGGCGATTTATCTGTTGGCGGTTCACCACTGGGAGCCGGCGAGTATCGGGCTGGTCATGACGATGGCCGGGATCGCTGCGCTCATCACGCAAACCCCGGCAGGCGCGCTGGTCGACAGTACACGTTTCAAACGGGCGCTGATCGCGATTGCCGCGCTGGTGGTCACCGGAAGTTGTCTGCTGCTGCCGTTCGTGACCTCATTCAGCCTCGTGGCCCTGACGCAAGCCATCAGTGCCGCTGCCGCTTCGATCTTCGCCCCGGCCATTTGCGCAATCACCCTCGGCATTACTGGGCCTCGCGCCTTCACGCGCAGAACCGGGCGCAACGAAACCTTCAACCACGCCGGCAACGCCTGTGCCGCACTGCTAGCCGGTTTGTCCGCGTATCTGTTCGGCCCGGTCGCGGTGTTTTATTTGATGGCGGTCATGGCGCTGGCCAGTGTGATTGCTGTCTCGTTCGTATCGGCCGACGCCATTGATCACGATCTCGCCCGAGGTCTTTCACCAAGCGAAGCGGGGCAGGGCAAGCAGCCTTCGGGGCTTTCCGTGTTACTCACCAACCGGCCGCTGCTGATGTTCGCGATTTGCTGTGCGCTGTTTCATCTGGCGAACGCGGCGATGCTTCCACTGGTAAGTCAGAAACTGGCGCAAGCCAATCTGCAGATGGCCACGCCACTGACGTCCGCTTGCATCGTCGCGGCGCAAATGGTGATGGTGCCGGTCGCGTTGCTGGTCGGGGCCAAGGCGGATGTGTGGGGGCGCAAGCCGTTGCTGCTGGCGGGTTTCCTGATCCTGCCGCTGCGTGGCGTGTTGTATGTGCTGTCCAACGATCCGTGGTGGCTGGTTTCGGTGCAACTGCTCGATGGCATTGGTGCGGGGATTTTCGGTGCGCTGTTTCCGGTGGTGGTGAAAGACCTGACGCAGGGGACCGGGCACTTCAACGTCAGCCTCGGGGCGATTTCGACGGTGTTCGGTCTGGGGGCGGCATTGAGCAACAGCCTGGCGGGGATTGTGGTTCAGGAGGCGGGGTACAGTGCTGCGTTTCTGACGTTGGCGGCGGTGGCGATGGCGGCGCTGGTGCTGCTTTGGGTGGCGGTGCCGGAGACGGTGTCGCGGTCCGGTGCTGAACCTGACGGGTTGCCAGGACCTGTGCCGCCGATCGTTGCGCCCTGACGCATTCTTGAACTGGACTGCACGGCCAACCTGACCTTCAATCTGTGAGTTCATAAAACTTCGTCGCAAACAGGGAGCTTGCAGCATGACCGACGACACCCAAGTAAAAGGCCCGGCATCCTACTTTCCTTCGATTGAAAAGAAGTACGGCCAACCGATTGACCATTGGTTGAAGCTGCTGGCCAGCATCACCGACAAAAAACACATGGAACTGGTCACCTGGCTCAAGACCGAACACGGCATGGGCCACGGGCATGCGAACGCACTGGTCGCCCATCATCTGGCCAGCGTTAAAAAGTGAGGGCAGGGCAGCCATGAACTTGAAACACAGGCCAGTGAAGGCCGATGACGTCAAAACCATCTGCGGTTTTCCGCAAGGCGTTCAGGAGTTGTATTTCATGTTCCCGAAGGCGGAATTTCCGTTGACGGAGGCGCAGATGAGCGCCGCGATCAGTCAGCGTTTCGACTCCACGGTGGTCGAGGCCGATGGCAAGATTGTCGGCTTCGCCAATTTCTATCGCGCCGAGCGCCAGGGCATTTGCTGCATTGGCAATGTGATCGTGGCGCCGAGTGCCCGGGGCAAAGGTGTGGCGCGATTTATTGTCGAGACCATGACTGAGCTGGCCTTCGAACGCTGGGAGGCGAAGGAAGTGCAGTTGTCCTGTTTCAATGAAAACACGGCCGGGTTGCTGCTGTATCCGACGCTGGGGTTTGTACCGTTTGATATCGAGGAGCGCGCTGCGCCGGGTGGTGGGCGGACGGCGTTGATTCATATGAGGCGCAACAGAAGTCCGGCCTGATCCACTATCGGTTTGACCGTCAGGGTTGTGCTAACTACGCTGCTTTTCATGGAAGTGTCATCTCGCACGACAAGGAGTGTCGGTTATGCGCGCAGCCGTTCGTTCGGCTTTTTTCCCGAGCCTGTTCCTGCCCTTGGCATTCAGCGCCGTGGCTGCCCAGCCGCCGCTTGATCCGCTGGAAACCCTGAACCGCATCAATCGCAACTACAACACCCTCAAAGACTCCTGCCAGGAGCCCGACACCGGCGCCGCTCGCGGGCATTACTACTGCAGCGGTGTGACCCTGCGCATGGTCAACGACGGTCCGTTCAACCCGTGGGACTACAGCCCTTACGCGATCAAGATCGGTGCGACGTCCTACTCGTGGATTCGCAAGGATCTGAGCACGCGGATCCTCATTCACCCGGCCGGGTTGATCCTTCGCACACCTACCGATGCGGCGGCGTTGAAGCTGCCGGTCAAGGAGCAAGGCTTCACATGCATCTATGCTTTCGATGGCGGCACCGGGCCGGAACGCAAGTGGTATGGCTGCGGCTTCTTCGACAGCCGCGAACCGCCGCGCGCCGCCCAGCCACCGATGAACAACAGGAACGCCGCACTGGCTTACGGCACCTGCGCAGAGGCGGGCGTGAGCACCGCCGAACAGTGGACCAGCAAATACACCGGGCTGATGAAAGGGCCGATCCAGTACAGCCAGTGCTCCTGGAACGCGGAGAAACCCAGCGACTGGAACGCGATGATCCGCGTCCACGAATCGCGGGTGAACACCACCAACAAAGACCCCTTCGCCTTCAGTGCGCAGGTCAACGAATTCATGTTGAAGAACGCCTCGGCCACCAACGACGGCAGCGAAAACATGAAGTACATCGATGCCTTCATCTACAACGTCAACAGCACGCAGAACTTCGCCACTCGCGGGGATCAGGCGCCACCCAAACCGGAAAACGGCCTGAACAGTGCGCGTAACTTCCAGAAGAAACTCCAGGCCCAGGGGTACAGCGTGCCGATCCTGCGGCTGGACTTCACCAAGCCGCCGGAGCAGCGCTTCAGCTATGTCGCGGCGGATCAGGCGATTGATCTGACAACTGCGGGCAATGGCCAGCCTGCACCGGTGACGTCTCGCTACATTGCGTCGGCCAATTGGGTGGAGCGACACGACCCCGGCACCGGCAAGAACGAATGGACGCTCAATGTCACGCCCACCGCCGAGGGCAAGGCGATTCAGGCCAGCGATCAGGAAGCGTTGTACAAGGAACTGTTCGCCCTGCGCGGTGCCGACAGCCAGTGGCGCGACAACGAAAAATCTCCCGGCAGCATGCGTCAGCAACTCAGTTGTCTGGTGCAGAACTATCCGGGCAAGACCGAGTGGAACCTGGAGCCGTTCCGCCCCGTCGTCAGCCCACAGGAAGCCGCCAAGGCCGGTTGCAACCCGCTGCCGGCCAAGGCGCCGCAATACATCGCCTCTGCCGACTGGGTCAAACGCTACGACCCGGGCACCCGTCAGGACGAGTGGACCCTG
The DNA here is from genome assembly GCF_059418105.1 of Pseudomonas sp. GW821-FHT09C09. Classification (NCBI taxonomy): domain Bacteria; kingdom Pseudomonadati; phylum Pseudomonadota; class Gammaproteobacteria; order Pseudomonadales; family Pseudomonadaceae; genus Pseudomonas; species Pseudomonas sp. GW821-FHT09C09. The sequence continues at coordinate 1,034,086 of NZ_JBWKPF010000002.1, read as the reverse complement.
AGCGTCGTACCGACAGCCGCCGGGCGCGCCTTGCCCAACGAGCAGATCGATGCCTTGTACCAGCAGCTGTTCGCCCTCAGAGGCGCAGACGATAACTGGCGCAGCAACGAGAAATCCGCCGGCAGCATGCGCCAGCAATTGAACTGCGTACTGGTGAATTACCGTGCCAAGACGCCATGGAATCTTGAACCGTTCCGGCCTGCGCTTTCGGACGCCGAGACCCGGGCGGCGGGGTGCAATCCGGTGGCGCGTTAACTCGGTTTCAAACAGGGAAGTCGAGCAGAACAATCAGGGAGAAACACGTCATGAAAGAACGCTGGAACAGGATCGTCCCGCTACTCGCGTTGCCGTTTTTCTTGCAAGTGACTTCGGCCAATGCCGAATCGTGCGCAGACACGCTCAAACGCGTTGAAACCTTGTACAACAACACCACCGCCAGTTGCGGCAAAGACCCGGCATCTGACTGTTCGGGTCTGTTGATTCGTGGCACCCACCGCGCCGATCCGGCAAAAGGGCAGAAGTGGGACGTCTGGAACCCCAGCCCCAAAGCGGTAGAACTGGGCACGTTCGCCGCGTCCTACATGCGGGCCGATGGCATCAGCTATGAAGACCCCGGCATGAGCACCCAGAACGGCTACATCATCACCCCGGTCGACATGGTGCGCGACCCGGAAACCCCGGTTCACGTCTACTGCGCGTTTCCCAACGATGCCTGGACCGACTTCCGCGACGACCGTGGCTGCGGCAACAACAAGAACACCAGCCAGACCGAAGCGGTCTGCCAGTCAATGGCCCCGCCGATCACCAACGTCAATGCCTGGGTCGCGCACTTCACCAAGTTCAACAACAACCGTCAGCAAGACCAGTTGCAATGCGGTTTCAACATGCGCAACCCGATGAGCAGCCAGGATCGGGTCAACGCCTTCCAGAACTTCATGGGCGCCCGGCGCGTCATCAACACCCGTGAATTCCAGACCCAGACCGAACTGCGCCTGGGCAATCCAAAGACTGATGAGTTGCCGATCCTGGCCTTTTTCTACAGCGACTCACGGGGTTTGAACGACGCCCTGGCCAACCAGCGCGACTACAAAGCCAAGACCGGCAAGGACCGCAACGTCGTCAAGATCGACTTCCCGAGAACGCCTACCGCGAAGGCCACGTTCTCGTGCATCCAGACCGCAGCGCCACCGGCGCAACAGTTCTGCGACAAGTACATCGAGTCCAGCACCTGGGCCCAGCGCGACGACCCGAAACTCGGGCCGAAAACCTGGTCGCTGCAAGTCGTGCCGACGGCTTGCGGGCGTGCGATCAAGGATGACCAGACCGACCGGATGTTTGCCGAGTTGTACAACAAACATAAGGACGATGAGCAATGGCGGATGTACAGCGTCAATGGCGGGTCATTGCGCCGGCAGATGGTTTGTCACTTGGCAGCGACGTTTGATGGCAAGCCTGTGAGGAACAAGCCGGAGTGGAACCTTGAGCCTGCGCGGCCGTATGTGGATCAGGCGACGGCGGTGGCGCAGCGGTGTAATCCTTTCTGAGGTTGTTGAAGGGTGGAGTCCGGTCTGCCGATGCCTCAGGTATCGGCAGGCAGGATTTTCAAGACTCAAATATTCAGCCAGGCCAGTGAGCCCAGCATGACCCCCAAACCCGCCGCTCCGAACGAGACGCGTCTGAGCCATTCCTTGCGCGTCAGCAGGGTGATGGCCGCCAGTGAAATGGCGATTTGAATAGCGGTCATGGCCTGGGCCCAGCGGTGATGCTGGTGCAGAACCTGTTCCGACTTCTCGTCCCACTCTTTCGCCTGCAGCTCAAGTGTTTCCGCCTTTTTGCGGGCTTCCTCTTTCTGCTCCGCATAGCGCCGAGCCTCGGCAAGGTAATGAGCGGAGTCCAGCCCCGGAAGATGGCTGGCCAGTTCCGACAGGTTCTGCCGACTGGACTTGGCCTGGTAGTAGTTCCACTCGTTGGCGGCTTCGGTCTTCTGGATGGCCGCGTTGTTTTTGTCCATGGCCGCCTCACTTTCCGTCGAGCCGGCCTGATAACTCATCAGGGCGCCGACCGTCGCCATGATCGCCGTCATGACCGCGATCTTGCTGGCAAAGCGATCGCCTTTTGCATGGGCATGATGGGTGGTGTGTTCAACGTGTTGCTCGTGAGGACTGGGGACTTCGAACTCTTCAGGCATGACGGTCGGACTTGGATTGATGGAGGAATTTGCGCGGATTATGCAGGGTGGCCGGTTTTTTAGACACAGGGGACTGGCGGTCAGAGAATCCCTCGATTCCGCCGGTGAAATGCTCAGCATGTTCGCCGCCATCCTTGAGCCTGCACATCGCAGGACTGCTCTGGGCATCGCGCAAGTGGTCATGGTCGCGGGGCTGGCCGTGAATGAGGCGCTGGATAAGGTAGAACTGAAAGCGTAGAAGCCGCCCTCAAGGAAAAGGGAGCAGAACCATTACCTGAATCTGCTCCCTTTGTTGTTCGACGAGCTCAGCCGTTGGCGTCTGCTCGCTTTTGCGCCGTCACGATGCAAGCCTTGTAGAAATTGGAATGGAAATCGCTGATCGCTTTCTGCTGCAAGCTCTCGCTTGAGTACTGAGGAATCGCGTACGCCTCGCGGATCAGCGTCTTGAACAACTCACCCACATACTCGCTCTGCTTGCCTGCCGCTTCGGCCAGTTCCCACACCGAATCCATGGGCGCGCCTTGCTGCCTGCTTTTCATGACCTGTTTGGCCGAGTTTTCTATTCGTTGGCACTCTTCCAGCTCCTCCTGCGGCACAGGGGAGGCATGAGCGGAAAGGCTGATGGTGAAGGTTATTGCTGCTGCAGCAAGAGAACGTTTGTGCACGAGGTGTCGTCCGTGATTTTGAGGTTGAACCTTATCATTCATGGCGTGACGCCACCATTGCACGCAGGGTAATAGACAGGAAAAGAACCCGGCGCGTCGCCCGAGTCTTGAGCGTTCGAAAAGATCTCTCCCCTCACTCCATCAGCTTGTCAATAGCACAGTTGAGCGACTGTGCATCCGGCAGCGCGGTGGTAGGCTTTTTACGAGCGCCCGATCTGTTCAGATTATTGATTAAGGCAGGTCAGGCCAATGCACAAGCCGCATGTCAGATAACTGAAAGGATTCGAAAATGAAAAAGTCCATCACTGCTCTGGCCGTATCCGCAACGCTCGCTTTCACCGCCACCGTCGCGAATGCTTCCGTACATCCGACCACCCTCAAGGCTCCTCAAACTGTCAATCAAGTAACAGCTTCTAATGGCACGCCTTTCGGTACCCAACAAACAGCGGGTGAAATCCACATGGCCAGTCTGGCCAGAAGTTGCTCCGATGATCGATATTCCTGGTGGGAATACAGCGGTTGGGAAATCGTCGGCTGTCTCGCAAGCGGCCAGTGGTAACTGCTCAAATGGGCCTGGTGCGTGACTTGTGTGGTGAGTGCGCACCAGCGCTTGTTGTGAGGTTGGTTGTGAGTCAGGTACTGGATTACGTGTAACTCAAGGCATAAACCCAAATTTGCGGCGACGAGAGGAGCCCTTCGTCGCAGCAGGAAGCCAAGCGCTGGCACTGGGCCACGGCTTGCGCCACCCTGCATCGACTGTCACCCTTCTGCCCGTTCTCAAGGATCAGAACGAGGAATCAAGGATTGAGTGGCTACATTCCCAACCCGCCTAAAAACTATCGCAACACAGGCACCAAACCCGTTGATATTCATGCCCAGCATTGGGCTGAGTATGAGAAACACGGGAAAGAGCCTGCGCGTGAGCCTGAAAAAATCGGCATAGCCCTGCGGATCGGAGTGTTCTTCGATGGTACGGGGAACAATGCGAATAACACCGCAGCAGGCTTGCTTTGTGGTGCCCATCATCCAATTGCGCCCGAAGATATCGATACCAGTTGCAAGCCTTTCATGAGTGATCCTGATAGCAGCTACGCCAACGACACAAGTAATGTGCAGAAACTGAGTGAGCTGTATTTCGCACCCCAGGAAGCCGAAGGGGATAGCTTGTACAAACAAGCGTTTCGGATGGTGTATGTCGAGGGGATTGGAACGCGATCTGGTAAACAGGACAGTACATTCGGTGCTGGTACTGGGCGAGGTGATACCGGTGTTGCAGGACGAGTTCAAAGCTCATTTGCGGAGATTGAACTGCGTGTAAAAGACGTGTTGGATCTACATCCCAATGGGGAAATTACCTCGCTGAAATTTGATGTATTCGGTTTTAGTCGCGGAGCTGCTGCCGCTCGGCATTTCGCCAACGAAGTCGCCCGTGGAAAACAGGGACCGTTAGGGGATGTTTTAAGAAACATTGAAAAGCACCTCAGCCGGACCTTCGTTGATCAATTCAAAAGCAGCATAAATATTGGCTTCATCGGCCTTTTTGACACGGTGCCTTCGATTGCTGGATGGTCGAATCTGGGTGACGTCAAAAGTCCAATCGCAACGGGCATCAAGTTGTACCTTGACCGTCGTTTTTTTACAGATGTCGTTCAATTATCTGCCCGAGATGAGTGCCGAGCGAATTTTGCGCTGAGTCGCGTCAAAGCCGACCATTTGGAGATCACGCTGCCAGGCGTTCACTCGGATATTGGTGGGGGTTACCGCGATGAGGTTGAAGAGTGTGTGCTCATCAGCCCTATGCAATCCCTTGAGGTTTCGCAATTTACCGATGTGTTCACCACCTCGATTTACCAAGATGCGCTGGCTGTGAAAAAACAATGGTTGGACAAAGGTTGGCCGGCGGAAATGTTAGAAATTGTCACCCCCGCTGCGCGACTCCTTCCGGTAGATCTGCAAGATAGACTCAGTACTCGCAAGAAACGCGTTTACGTGGCCGTTCAGCTCAAGCGCCCCGTGAGCGGTAAGCTATCCAGGGTATATCTGCGTGTAATGCACCAGTTGGCTAAAGAAAAGGGTGTTCGTTTCAACGACATTCCGGACACGCCAGAGTTAGCCGTTCCTTCCGAGCTTCAATCACTGTGCAACCGGTTTGTGGCAGGTGACTACAGCACTACACCACAAGAGGAAAAACAGCTGAAGCTGAAGTACATTCACATGTCCGCAAACTGGAACCATCCCCTTGGTCGCAAAGACGGCAGTGGTCTCCGTGCCGTGTATATCAATGCGCCTACGGCAGACGCGATTCGTGTGCAACATCCTCACGTACCTGACTGGACGCTCTGGTAATGAAGTTACTCGTCACTCTCATCTGTGCACTTTTCATGACTGGCTGCCAGTCTGCTAATCCACTTTCCGCTAAAAATGATCCTAAGTCCGAATGGTGGGAGATGGCTTTTATTGAGCCGGACTACATGAAGGTCTGGGTGGAAGATAGCTCTGTGCAAGATATCACCGGCAAAGTCTTCTCCAGGACTGGCGGTGGCACCGCCGCTGGCGGTGAACCTGAAGACGGCACAGAGTCCGCAAGGGGCTGGAAGGGCGTTGGCGGCAGTGGAAGAAAAGTAGTGGGTGCCGACCTACCCATTCGTATTTACGTTCGCTGGCAATCCATCGTAGAACAGAAGACATGGCAGGCTTGGGTGGACATTCCTGAGGAGGCCAGGCAACTGATGGTGTCATCTACCAATCAGCGTTGCCCGCAGACGCCTGATCAAAAAGCGAGATATATGGCGTCGATCTATCTGGGATTGGCTCCTGGTGGCGTCGTGCAGGTTTGGGTAAGGGACTCGTGCCACCATCCGGTGAAAGTGGCCCGAGCCCAAGCCGTGATCGAGCCGTTGGGGCCTAGTCAGGGCAAGAATGAGGGGCGTTATGCCTACCCAGTCAGTGAAAAGTCCAAGCGCTATATCGATAAATTCGGAATTCCGTACGGAAGTTGGTAGCTGTCAGCAAATGAGGCAATTCATAAGTTTGCTATGCCTGCTGTTGATTGCTGGTTGTCATTTGACTGCTCCGTTGTCAGGCGAAAATGATCCCAAGTCCGAATGGTGGGAGCTCGGCTTTACTGAACCTCGCTACATGAAGGTTTGGGTGGAAGACACTTCGGTGGAAGACATCAAAGGAAGAACGTTCCTGCACACCGGCTCTGGATCGGCGTCGGGCGGACAACCAGAGGATGGCACAGAGTCCGCCAAAGGTTGGCACGGCGTAGGTAGTTCTGCGAAAGCAGTGGTAGGCGCGGACCTTCCCAAACGAATCTTCGTTCGCTGGCAATCTATCGTAGAGCCACAAACCTATCGTGTTTGGGTGGACATACCCGAGGAAGCCAGGCAACTGATGCTGGCGTCGGTCAACCAGCGATGCGCGAAAACGCCAGAGCAAACAGCTACCTATGTTTCTTCGGTTTATCTGGGGTTGGCGCCGGGCGGAGTTGTGCAAGTGTGGGTTAGAGATGCTTGTCATCACCCGGTCAAGGTAGCAAGGGCGCAAGCTGAGATTGAACGGCTGGGTCCAAGTCAAGGCAAGAATCAAGGACGTTACGCCTATCCGGTTAATGAAAAGGCTAAGCGCTATATTGAGAAGTTTGGTATTCCCTATGGCAGTTGGTAATTTTGGGGGGGGGCGGCGGAGGAGAGGACGGACGTCTTAAAAATAAATCCGTCCCCATTTTTGTCCCTGACTTTATTTTTTGAAACGTCTATTAAGGAATTGCGCCAAATCTCCTTTTTGATTCGTTGGTACGTCGCGTGGAATGTAGAACTGGTCTTGAATTTCATTGAATGTTTTGGCTAGGCTGTGTTGTCCGAGTTTGGTCAGCCCGTCTAAAAAACGATGAGGATGCCAGCATAGTTTTCTCATTATGTGAGCTGCATCTATGTAGGCTTCATCACTGTTCGTCGCAGCAGCTACTGATGTGAAGTAGTCTTCTGGCATGTATATATGGCTTTCGCATTCGTAAATTGCTGAAATTGCATGCCATTCCATAATTGAAATTGTGTTTGTGCTTTCCCCGTTTTTGACATTTAGCATTTTATGGATGGTGTCTTGAGTGATTTCGGTTAAAGGCTTTTCAATTCCTATTAGGTGGGAGAGGAAAGGTTTTATTTTGATTTGATTGATTGCTTCGGTGAAGTCTCTGCCTGAAATGTTTTTACTGTCCATCCATTCTTTTTTGATTTTCAATAGCTGCTCGCTTCCGGTATCTGCCCAAGTGGAGTAGTCAGGAAGCTGTGCGGCAAGTGAAAAAAGTTCTTCTCGATTCAGCTTTTTGGTCAGAGTATTGGCCTCGTATTCGGGGATGAAAAAGTCATGAATATAAATGGCTAATTCATCCATCAAATTGCGCATTTCATCCCAGCGGCGCTTTACAGTTAGGAGGTCGATTAATCTTTGACCTCGTAAGTGCGGCTCGTCCTCGTTGCTTCGAGGGTAACGAAATACCTGTCCGGTTTCATCGAGCTTGTCATAGTCTTGAATGTACTCGGAAAGTGGTGTTACATGTTTCAGTATGCGGTTGTCTGTTTTTTTGCAGGTGTCGACAAGTTGGTTGTACAGCGTGCTTAGCTTGTGTGTGTTTGTATTGTCTATCTCGATCTCGCGTAGTGCACATACCCGGGTTATGTGCATTTTTAAGTGGAGTTCAATGTGGTGTCTGGCGCAAAATAGGATTGGGTATATGATGGCGTCTTTTGTTATGTTGATGGGGCGGCCTGACTCAATGTCCTCAATAAAATCGTTTGTTAAGGCAGTGTTTAACAGAATATCTACAGAGTTTGCAAAGCCCCATTGGTAAATGTAGTCTTTGTCACCGAAGCATTCATCGCCAACAAGTGCGTTATGGTTTGTATTGTTGCTAGGTAGAAAAGTTTTGTTATTATCCATGTTGAGGCCTTTGAGTGCGTGGTTAAGCGCTTATTGACAAGCTCGAAGTTTTTTTGGTTCGGCTGGGACTGACGTGGATGGATTTAATTTTTATTGTTTAATAAGGCATTGTTGCGCTTTTTGTGTTTTTTCATTTTTCATAAATAAAATTTTCATTTGGTCTCTGAGGGGAGCGTTGTAAGTTTGAGTTTGTTATTGGGGGGTGTAGGTATTCAAGAAGTTGGCTGCATACTCCAAAAATGGAGTGAGGCGCCAATAAGCTGTCTTTGATTGAGCGATTTCAACATCTAGTTGCTTAGAAGCTTCAGTCTCAATGTGGGCGAGATTTCGCAGTTCGTAAGTTCGCTTTATATCTTCGGCGTAAGCGGCCTCCAGAAGGCCTACGCGAACAGCGCAATCAACTTTGTCTTTAAAAGGTATGGAGTTTTTTGGGGTTTTTGCGTCTCGATAGACGCACGTGAAGACTTCTTCCTCTCCGTATTTTATTTTTGTGAGGCTTCCTAGCGCCTGAACAGGCTTGTATGCTTTGTGGATTTGAAGTTTTAATACTTCTGGGTGGTCTTTCAATTTACCCCAGAATAAATTTGTTATAACTGCTTCGTATATGGATGCGTACTGCATGATTTGAAATTTTACAAATGGATGTTGCTCATCACCTTGGGCGAAAGTGGCTTCCATCAGCTTGTATGTGTATCGGGCAGCATAGAAGGCTCGCCCTAGCCTAAGCTGTAATTCACGATCGTCAATAATTGCAAACTGATCTATATGCCAGGATATATCTCCTGGTAAATCTCTGATGCAGTAGTCGTGGATTAGGCTTCTTGTTTCTGATGATAGAGGCATGTTGCTCCTTGCGCGATGCTGATTTATTGGTAAGAGGTGTGCAGGTGTTAAGAGATTTATAGTTGGGGGGTAGATATTTCCTAATGTGTATTGACTTTCTTGTGATTTTTTTGCGGGGTGCTTGGTTGTTGCCGAGCCGGTCGCGTGTCTTTGGAGTCGGAGTTTCGGCGTGCCGCCATTCTTGGGAGCTGCGGCTCCATACAATAACGTCATGAGTTATGAGATTTAAATGCTTCTAAAATCCCATTGTTTATCGCCTGGTTTCATTGTTTTTTATAACAGTGATTGTCACCGAGATTTATCCGAACTCCTCGGGCTGCGTTTTTTTTGAAAATGCCTCTAATAGGTCCGTACTGTTCCAGTATTAATTCTGTGATATGCATTTAATCATCGGTCCATGCCAAGGCGTGCTTCCCTGAATTGCTATTAAGCTGGTTTGCGGGAGTTCAGTTATTTCCAATCTGATTTTTGCACTGTCAATTTGCCATATGTTTCTCAGTATCGGAACTGAAAATTTTGGTTTCGAGCATTAGCCTATGGTCTAATATCCCTGTAGCTGATCATTAGAATTGTCGACTTTTTGGTTTTTCTGATAGGCGCATTTTTTTGAACTTAAGCAGTGAGAACATCAAAAGCAATACTCCCCAACCGCTCCCCATTAATCGTTATATGCACCGCATGCTTCCCCGCATAGTGCTTGCGCGTGGTGAAGTCCTTGATCACTTGCCTGCGTGTCACAACCTCACTCCCAAACCCCGCCAACACCAACGTCTTCAACTTGAAAACCTTGGCCGAAGTCCCGCCATTCGACTTCACATAGTCAATCGCATAATCAATCACCAACCGCTGCTCCACCGGTACCAACGAACGTACCGTAAACGACAGAGTGATCGTCTCCCCAAGCCGTACAACCGCCGGTTCTATCTTCACGTCCAGCAACTCAACCTCAGCTTTGGCCCCTGCACCAATAACAGTGAGCGCCCGCATATCGCCCTGTTTGATCAAGCTTCGCAGCGCATGCTTCGCAATCCAGGCCGTGTGCTTGTTCTCCAGCGCCCATCCCTCAATCGTATCCAGCACCCACTCCGGGTGTTCCTTGGTCACGTCATTCAAATGATTCGCCACGGACTTGCGCACGTACAAACTTTCATCCGCCTTCAACCGGTCAAGAATCCCGGCAGCCAACAGCGGATCGGCCTGCACCGGCTCCAGGCGAAACGACCATGGCAGGCGAGGGCGGCTGCCTTCGCTGGCGAGGCGGCGGACGTGGTGGTTTTCGTCTTGGGCCCAGTCGTGCATCCGTTCCAGCGAGCGTTCCAGGTCGCTGCGCAGGAAGTGGCGGATGGCGAACTCGGAGGAGCCGAACGTGGTGAAGTACTTCAGGGCTTCCATGGAGGTGTCGAATGCGTGCGCGCCGTAGCTCGCGACGTAGTGCGGCAGGCTCATGCTGACGAAGCCGCTGTTCAGGCGTGGGGCGAGTTCGCGTAGTACGGCGAGGGAATCGGCGTAGTCCAGAGGCAGCACGGCGTGCAGGCTTTCGCTGACGCGGGCCATGCGCTGCATGACCGAAAGGTCGGCGAGCCCGTCGTTGGCGTGCTTGAGAAAGGCCTTGGTCTTGAACGCCGGGTACACGGCGCTCATTTCGCTGGCGATGTGTTGCAGGCGTTCGGCGTTGAAGATTTCTTTCAGGGCCGGGGTGGCGGTTTCGGTGGTGCTCATGGTCAGGTCATCGGGGTGCTGATGAACGCTTCGAGGCCTTCGGCGTACGCGGTGTACTGGGCGATGCGCGGGAAGCGTTGGGCGTCGATCTGGTCAGGGACGACGAGGCCGGTGAAGCTCCAGGCGACGGCGAGGGTGATGCCGTCCTGCTGGAGGGTGCCATCGGTAGGCAGCGGATGTTTTTGCAGTTCGTGTTCGAGGGCGGTGAAAGCGGCGGCGAGCTGGCCTTCGACGCGCTCGACCCACGGCTGATATTGAATGTCGGCCGGGCGCAGGTTGCGTTCGTAGTAGAGCTGCACGGCTTTTTCGCAGGCGGCGAGGCCGAGGCCGATCAGGCGCAGGGCTTTTACCCGTTGGGTGAGGTCGGCGGGCAGCAGGGTTTTGCCGGATCGGGCTTCGAGGTAGTCGAGGATCAGCGTCGAGTCGATCAGCACTTCACCGTCGTCGAGGACCAGGGTCGGCGCCTTGACCACCGGGTTGATCTGCTGGAAACGCTCGAAGTGACGGAACACCGACACCGGGTCGTGTTCCAGTTCGATCCCCAGGCACCTGGCGGAGATCGCCACGCGGCGCACATAAGGGGAGTCCAGCATGCCGATCAGTTTCATGACGCGTTCCTTCAAGTCGAACCGGGGGAGGCATAACGTAGCCGAGGTTGGGGAGATTGTCAGTCCCGAGAACGGGCTGGTTTTGCCGTCGGAGATTGTAAAGAAATGCGACAAAGCGCCGCTCATCCGCCGTTTGTCTTCTATATACAGCCGCTCGACTGAATTTCTTGCTATAAACGCACTCCGATGAGCGCCGTGGGGCCTGTGTCAGAGCACTTTCCGGGCTTTGTCGGACAAATTCCCTGTATTTACAGTTGCTGAGGCCTCAAACGGGCCTTAGACTGCCGCCCCTTCGTAAATTGAGTGCCGGGTGGCGTTTGCAATAAACGATGCCTTTCCGATGACCGCAGGCGGTTCGCCGGAACGCTCCCTAATTCGCCTTAATGCACGTTTTTTTATAGAGATATCAATGACAAAGGACAAGTTGCTGGCCATGCCGGCAGATGACTACATGAATGCCGAGCAACACGCTTTCTTCAGCGAGCTGTTGCAGAACATGAAAGTCGAAACCCACGAGCGCATTGAGCAAAACCGTATTGCCATCGAGAGCCTGGACACCCCGGCTGACCCGGCGGACGCCGCCTCGGTGGAAGAAGAGCGCACCTGGCTGGTAAACGCGATCGATCGCGACCAGCGCATGCTGCCTCAACTGGAACAAGCCCTTGAGCGTATCAAGGAAGACAGCTTTGGCTGGTGCGACGACAGCGGCGAGCCTATCGGCCTGAAACGCCTGCTGATCAGCCCGACCACCAAGTACTGCATCGAAGCTCAAGAGCGTCACGAGCAAATCGACAAGCACCAGCGTCAGGCCTGATTCCTGAGGCGACCCCTTCAATGCGGGTCGTCGCGAAAAGATCGCAGCCTTCTGCAGCTTTTGTTTAAAGCGGCAGAAGGCTGCGATCTTTGCTTTTTCTCGTCTGCCGGAAATCCCCGCACCGTTCCATTGACCTGCCACAGACCCACGACTAACGGACCATGGATAATGGCCTTGTAGTGGCGTTTAATGCAGTCACAACAATGAGAACAAGCGTGGGGTAACAAAATGACGAGAGATGGATCTCTGGTTGCGGCTCTGCCTGCACCAGTTGTTTTGCCGAAGAATCGCTGGCTGTCGCCGACCCTGCAAAGCATCGCCCTGATGCTGTTGCTGGCCGGGATGACCTTCGGCGAATGGCCGTTATACGTGGGCATGCCGCTGGCGGTGCTGATTGTCTGGCTGCCGCGCCTGCGCTCCCGTGCTGTCCCCGATGCGCAACCGGTCGATAGCAGCAACGCGATGTCCGAGCTGACTCGCGACCTTTCCTACACCACCAGTCATAACGCGCTGTCAGCTGCCGGTGTGGCGTTTTCCGTCAAGGAACTGGCCGGCAAGTTGCAGTCGCAACTCGATGCTGCCGCGCAGATCGTCAACAACGCCGAAGTGATGATCGCCACCGAGCAAGCCACATCCCAGCTCAGCCGCGAAGCGCTGGGCGCCGCGAGCGAAGCCCATCACAGCAGTGCAGCGGGGCGCACCGAGCTGGTGAATTCGATTTCGCGCATGCATCAGCTCAGCCAGCGCGCCAATGCCAGTCGTGAACTGATCGAGGCGTTGAGCGAGCGCAGCGACGACATTCAGCGCGTGACCCTGGTGATTCAGTCGATTGCCAGCCAGACCAATCTTCTGGCACTGAACGCTGCCATCGAAGCGGCCCGGGCCGGGGAGCACGGTCGCGGTTTTGCGGTGGTGGCAGATGAGGTGCGTGGTCTGGCGGCTCGTACGGCGACGGCCACCGGTGAGGTGGGCGAGATGGTTGCCGACATTCAGCAGCGTACGGCGCAGGTGGTGGAGCAGATCCGCCAGCTCTCCGACGATTTGCGCACCGGTGTCGAGCAGGTCGAACACACCGGTCAGCACCTGGAAAACATCGCGCGGCTGGCGGCCGGAGTTGAAAACCAGGTCGGCGAAATCGCCCGGGGCGCCGAAACCAATCGCGAACAGCTCGACAGTCTGTTCACCGCCATCGAGCAAATGCGCAGCGATCTGGCGATCAGCGACCAACAGACCCGGCGCCTGGCCGAAGCAGCGGTGCAGATGGAAGGGCAGGCGGAAACCATCAGCGAGCGTCTGGCCGAAGTCGGGCTGGATGACTATCACCAGCGCATCTACGACCTGGCCCGCGAAGGGGCGGGACAGATAGCCGCGCGTTTCGAGGCCGATGTCGAGCAAAGGCGAATCAGTCTCGAGGACTTGTTCGATCGCCAGTATCAGCCGATTCCGAACACTCAGCCTGCCAAGTTCCAGACCCGTTTTGACCGCTACACCGATCAAGTGCTGCCAGCGATTCAGGAGCCCTTGCTGCCGCGCCACGAAGGCCTGGTGTTCGCCATCGCCTGTACGCAGCAGGGTTATGTGCCGACCCACAATCAGGTATTCAGCCAGCCGCTGACCGGCGATGTGCAGACCGATACCGTGCACAACCGCACCAAGCGCAAGTTTGCCGACCGCACAGGCCTACGTTGCGGCAGTCATCAGCAACCGGTGCTGTTGCAGACCTACACCCGCGATACCGGCGAGTTGATGCACGACCTGTCGGTGCCGATCATGGTCAAGGGGCGGCACTGGGGTGGGCTGCGCCTGGGGTACAAACCCGAGAACCCGCGCTGAAGCATTGTTGCCGGAATTGCAATGAAGCTGTGCACGTGCGTTGCTGTATCCGCTTGATCCAAATCATTAACATGCCTGCATAGTTAGGTAGCTAATGAAGTTGGGAGGTCAGCATGCAATGCAGAGTCGATGTCGCGGTGATGATCGGCAGCGGTGTTCCGGCCGGGCTGCGTGCGATGGGGCAAAGTGTCTGCTGGGTGGTGTTGCTCAACGGTGAGCGTCGGGGCACGGCGTTCGCCAGTCGTGACGAGGCCGAAGAGTGCAGGGCTGCGTGGCTCGCGCAGTTGAAAGACGAGCCAGGCAGCAGCTTGCACTGATTGCGTTTAATGATCGTGGGCCACCCGTGATTCCAGCGAGCGGGCAAGCGCACAGGCGGCGTTGTGATTCTCACGGAAACCTCTTACGCGGCCGGTCGACTTTTCCCTGATATGGAAAAAGGCGTTACCGGCCGGAATCACTTGAAACCGCGGTTCCCGGCCACAGGACTCTGGTGCGGCGTCAATGCCAAGGCCTGAGGCATTCAAGACAAAGGGTTGTTCGTAAGCGGCGGCAAAATGCGTCAAAGTGCACATATGAAGTCCTTTTCATGGATTGACCCGCATTTACAGACGGTTGCGGGTAGTCGCAAGCAGCGTCGCTGCTCTAGAATCGCCAACACCTGTTGACGGCATGGCGTTATCTAAAGCAATTTTTTGCGTGCGATATGTCGGAAAAGTGCTTTTCTTGGTGAGTATTTTCCCTAAAGTTTGTAGTCAGTTTTCTCTGGCCGACCGTGAAGCTTTTTCCTTCAACATTTGGAGAACGTCTTTGCAGGTTTCGCGAGCGCCATTCCAGTAGTCTTGTGAACCTCGCGCTGAACAAGCACTTTGCCCGTTCAGGCTTTTATTCGAGTCATTGCGCAACACCATCGGCCTGGCCGTTTTTAACGTCGTGCGCGTTATTCGCGCGTGGCACTCTTTCAAGTGTGGGGATGTTTCTTTGGCAGTCAGTAACCTCGATATGCATGCTTTGTTCGTGCTGGGTGATTTGCGGGCAAAGCTGGTCAAGCAGTTTCAGTCGCGTTTTGTTTACATCACCGAGCAAAACGCTGAAGGCATTTACGTTGCCGAAATCGACACCGAAAGCGCATTGGTGGTCGATGACAAGCCCGGCCTCAAGCTCAAGGTCGGCGATCACTTCAGCGCTTCGGTACTGCCCAGCCGTGAAGGCGGCAAGATGGACATCCGTTTTCGCGAGATCAAGATGACCGTGTACGGACTGGGCGACTATGCCTTCGTCAGCACGGCCGACGGCCATGCCATCGTGTTCAAGGAAGGCCACAGCGCAGTCACTGTGTTCGCTGCCAATGAGCAATTGCAGGAAGGCCTGACCAAGACCCTGAAAGCCGTCACCGCCAAAGCCGCCAAGTGGCGCAAGGGCGAACTGGTGACCTTCAAGGCCAGCGAGTGACGGCTGTGAGTCGCGCCGATTTCCATTTGCAGAACCTCGACAGCGCCCGCGATGAAGCCCGGCGCCTGTTCGATGCGAAAGTCGAATTGAAGGGCGCATGGCTCGGCTGGGTCGCCTCGCAGATCTACGCCTTGCAGCCTGCGGAATACGCCAGCATGGTCAGACGCGAGCTTCAACGCTTGCAGGAAATGTCTGAAAAGTAGCCTCGTCCGTTTCATGCCCCTGAAAAAGCAGGAACCTCGTCTACAGTCAGTTGACTGAGTATTCAGAGGCTTGTGGTCTTCTGTCAGGCCATCCTGCTATTGCTGTGAACAGCACGAGGTGCAAAGCATGAACGGATTTCGACGGTTGCTGGCCGCTGGGCTGGCCACAATGGGCTTGATGGCTGCGGTGCCGGCGGTCAATGCGGCACAGACCCCGATCCACTTCGCCGACTTGAACTGGGAAAGCGGCAGCCTGATCACCGATGTCCTGCGGATCATCGTCGAGAAGGGGTATGGCCTGCCGACCGACACGTTGCCGGGCACCACCATCACCCTGGAAACCGCGCTGGCCAACAATGACATCCAGGTGATCGGCGAGGAATGGGCCGGTCGCAGTCCGGTGTGGGTCAAGGCCGAGGCCGAAGGCAAGGTCGCCAGCCTGGGCGATACGGTCAAGGGTGCCACCGAAGGCTGGTGGGTGCCGGAATACGTGATCAAGGGCGACACCGCCAAAGGCATCAAGCCGCTGGCGCCGGACTTGCGCAGCGTCAGTGATCTGAAGAAGTACAAGGACGTGTTCAAGGATCCGGAAACCCCGAGCAAGGGTCGGTTCCTCAACAGCCCGATCGGCTGGACCTCGGAAGTGGTGAACAAGCAGAAGCTCACGGCGTACGGGCTGCAGGACGACTTCACCAATTTCCGCAGCGGTTCCGGTGCGGCGCTGGATGCCGAAATCAGTTCGTCGATCCGCCGGGGCAAACCGGTGCTGTTCTATTACTGGTCGCCGACGCCACTGCTTGGCAAGTTCAAACTGGTGCAGCTGGAAGAGCCTCCGTTCGACGCCGAGGCCTGGAAGACCTTGACGGACGCCGACAATCCCAACCCGAAACCGACCCGTTCACTGGCCTCGAAGCTGTCGATCGGGGTGTCTGCGCCATTCCAGAAGCAATACCCACAGATCGCGGCGTTCTTCAGCAAAGTCGATTTTCCGATTGAGGATCTGAACAAGGCACTGGCTGATATGAGCGAGAAACACACTCCGCCACGGGAAGCGGCGGAGGCGTTCATGAAGGCTCATCCGGATGTGTGGCAGGCGTGGCTGCCGAAGGATGTGGCGGACAAGGTTCAGGCAGGTTTATAGCAGTACGGCGAGGGAGTTTCTCCCTCGCCGCTGCGTTTCAGAAGCGGGTCTGTACCGCCAGTTCAAAGGTGCGCGGCGTGCCCAGGTAATACGCCGGCGACACATGAGCGAACTCGGCATACACCTCGTTCGTCAGGTTGCGCACCCGGCCGGTGACGGTGGTGTGCGAATCGACCTTGTAGCTGAGGAAACTCCCGAACAAGGTGTACGACGGCACGGTCATGGTGTTGGCATTGTCCGCATACACCGACGCCACGTACCGTGCATCAACCCCGCCTTGCCACTGTGGGGAAAAGTCATAGGTCAGCCACAGATTGCCGACCCGGTCCGGCACATTGGTCGGCGTGTTGCCTTTGCGTGAGACCACCACGCCGGCGGCGTTCTTCTCGTTGAACTCATCGTATTGCGCATCAACCCACGCGAAATTGCCCTCGGCCAGCAGCTTGTCGGTGATCCGCAGGGAGCTGGCGATCTCGATGCCTTTGGAGGTCTGCTGGCCGACCGGGATGCTGTTGGTCGGGTCCAGGGGATCGGTGACGGCAAAGTCCTTGCGCTCGATGGTGTAAGCCGCGACCGTCGCCGAACCGCGTCCGTTCAGGTAGTCGAATTTGCTGCCGATTTCCCATTGCTTGCCCGTTGATACATCGAAGTCTTGCGTACCACCGGGCTGCTCGGCGGCGGTGCTGTATTGCACGTAGACATTGGCCGACGGAATGAACTGATACGTCAGGCCAACGCGCCCTGTGACAGGCTCCCAACTGCGCTTGAGGTGACGCGGGTTGCTCGCCGTCACCGTGCGACGGTTGGTCACGTCCAGGTCGATGTCGTCGTAGCGCAGGCCGGTGAGCAACGAAAGCTTGTCGGTCAGCGCCAGGCGGTTCTCTGCGAACAGCGCCTTGGTGGTGACCTCGTTGGTCTTGTCGCTGACAAACCCCGGTTTCGTGCCTGGAATGTCGTAGAAATGCCCCGGGCGATAATTGTTCGGGTCCACGGTGCTCGCGCCTTTGACGTTGAGCGGTGAGTTGGTGGTCTGGTTGACCTTGTACTCGAAACCGCCGGACCAGGTGGTGGCGAGGCCGAACAGGGTGTTGTCATGGCGCAGTTCGAACTGGTTGCCGTCCTGCTCACCCTGATGCCGGACCTGATAGGCCGTGGAGCGGTTCACCGCACTATTGTCGGCGTTGTATTGATAGGTTTCGAGGTTGCGGTAATCACGCTGGCTGTCGAGGTGATAGAGCGTGTTGCGCAGGGTGGTACTGTCATTGATCCGGTAATCGATGATCGAGCGCACCCAGATCGTCCGTTGCTCGTAGCGGCCGTCCTCGACGTTGTAGTTGTTGAAGCGATTGTGGCGGTCGATTTTCAACTCGCCAGCCTTGGGGTTGAGCACCGGCGTGCCCCAGTACGGGCTGTCTTCGTGTTCGTCCTGATATTCCAGAGCCAGGGTGTGCGACAGGTTCGGCGTCAGATCGCTGAGCAGCGAGAACGCCATGCTCCAGGCATCGCGTTCCTGACGGTCGATGTAGCCGTTGCTGGTGTTGTGGCTGACGTCGAGGCGCGCGTAATGCTGCACGTCGGCGCCGGGCTGACTCAGAGCGTGGTTGAGGCCGAACGCAGTTTCGGTGGTGTCGTAGGTGCCGTAGCTGACCCGGCCCTCGGCGGCTTGCTCATCGCGAGTGGCCAGTTTGGTCACGTAGTTCAGCGAGCCGCCGACCGAGCCGGCGCCGTTGATCAGCGACGACGGGCCGCCTACCAGTTCCACCCGGTCATAGATCCACGAGTCCACCGGCCGTGCCAATCCGCCGGAGACGTTGACGCCATTGAACATCTGAGTGATCTGACTGCTGGTGAAACCGCGATAGGAGACGAATCCGCCAAAACCAGGCGGCGCACTGGCGTTCACGCCCGGCAGAGTGTTGGCCGCGTCCTGAAAGTTTTGCGAGCCATGGCGCTCGATGTCATTGCGATTGGCGATGGCCACCGAGGCTGGAGTGTCGCGCACACTGAGGCCGAGGCGCGAGGCCATGCCGCTGGATTGGTCGAGGCTGAGGCCAGGTTCGGCGGCGGACTCGCCGTCAATGGTGATCGGCGCCAGATCCACGGTGGATTGGGCCCAGGCGTTGACGGACAGGCAGCCGCACAGGCTCGCCAGCAAGGTAAGTTGTTTCATCGATTGAATCCTGAATGCTTGTCTAGGAGTCAGCGCACAGGCGAACGCAACGCGTTGGCGTAGTGGGCTGACAAATCAAAAAGGCAAAGTCACTCAGGCGAGCGGCGGGGCGCGAGGATTGGCCGAAGGCCAGGTGAAGCGGGCAGGGAGGTCGGCACTGACGATGACCGGCAGCGGCGGGCTGTGTTGTTCCGGCAGGATCGCCAGGGTCAGGCTGGAGTTGAACGCCGGGCCCATGCCTCCGGTGGAGCACAGCGGACAACCGAACGCCTTGGCCAGGGTTGGCAGTTTTTCTTCGGAAGGATTGGACGCGAGTGGCGCCTGGGTGCTCGGGTCGACGGCGCAGAACTGGCCACCGATTCCGTTGAGCTGCATCCCGACCATTTGCCCGTGACCGATGCTGCAGGCGAACACGTTGAACAGGACGCAGCAATAGAGCATCCAGGCCAGCAGTGAGCGATCGGAACGGGTGAATTTCATGGGGCGGCACTTTACCGCACCGCCGACCGGTCGTGCACATGGAAAAATGCCGGCTAGGATGTTTTGTTCAAGCCTTTTGAAAGGATTCTCGACCATGACCTTTGTGTTGGCTCAATGGCTGGTGACGATATTTGCGGCGATCAGCCTGATGCATGTGTATTGGGCGATGGGTGGGCAGTGGGCGGCCGTGGCGGTGATTCCGCAGGTTCCGGTGGATAACGGCGGGCAGGCCCTCAGACCGGCGTTCAAGGCGTCAGGCTGGATCACGCTGGTGGTGGCGGCGGCCCTGCTACTGATTGCCGCACTGGTGTGCATGAGGGTGGGCTGGTGGGTTGCGCCGGTGCATCACTGGGCGTTGCAATGGGTGATCAGCGCGATTGCGCTGCTGATGTTCGCGAGGGCGATCGGCGATTCGGAGCTCGTGGGTTTCTTCAAGGAAGTGAAGGGATCGCGGTTTGCCCGGCTCGACACTTGGGTCTACTCGCCGCTGTGTCTGATATTGGGAGCCGGGCTGCTGGCCGTCGCCTGGATCTAGCTGCCGCTCTCGGTGCGTCGGCTGCTCACTTCAGCCGGCACATCGTCGCCGGCCATGCGCTTGCGGAACAACGCCGCACGCGCCAGCAGCAGGGTGGTCACCGGCACGGTGATCGCCAGCAGGATCGGGATCAGCCACGCGTGCAGTACCGGCCCGGACTTGAGCGCGGAAAAACAGATGATCGACGCCAGCGCCACGCACCACGCGCCCAGGGTCGAGGCCAGCGCCGGCGGGTGCATGCGCTGGAAATAGTCCTTCATCCGCAGCAGGCCGGTCGCGCCGATCAGGGCAAACACGCCGCTGAGCACCAGCAGGATCGCCACCGGGATTTCCACCCACAGAGACAATTCAGCATTCATTCGATCACCTCGCCACGCAGCAGGAATTTCGCCAGAGCAAACGAGCCGACGAAGCCGAACAGCGCAATCAGCAGCGCCGCTTCGAAATAGGTGTCGCTGGAGTAACGAATCCCCAGGGTCAGCATCATCAGCATGGCAACGATGTACAGGTAGTCCAGCGCCAGTACCCGGTCCTGTGCCGACGGCCCTTTGAACAGGCGAATCAGCGTCAGCACCATCGCCAGAGAAAACAGAAACAGCGTCAGCAGAATCGCATTCGACAGCAGCGGGCTCATTCGAAAATCTCCATCAATGGCTGCTCGTAAGTGACCTTGAAGTGCTCGATGAATTGCGCCTCGTCATCCAGATCCCAGACGTGCAGCAACAGAATGCTGCGATCCAGTGCCAGCTCCGACCACACGGTGCCGGGCACGACCGTACAGATCATCGACAGCGCCGCCAGACCGTTGGCATCGCGCAGGTCCAGCGGCACCTTGACGAATCGTGAGCGGGGCGGCCGGCGACCGGCGTTGAGTACACCCCACGCCACCGCCAGATTGGAGATGATCACATCGCGCCCGACCAGCAGAAACAGTCGCAGAATTGTGCCCGGACGGCGGATATGGATCTGTTGCGGGCGCAGTTTGCGCATCATCAGCGGCGCGCAGAAGCCCAGCGCGGCACCCAGCAGCAGGTTACCTGGGCTGATCGACAGGTTCAGCACAAGCCACAGCAGCCACAAAGCAAGTGACAGCCACGGAGCTGGAAACAGGCGCTTCATGGTTGCACCTCCAGCAGCGCAGCCTTGGCTTCCGGGCTCGGTACGGCGCGGGTGCCAAGCACCGCCATCACGTATTGCTGCGGGTTGTTCAACGCGTCTGCGGCGGCCTGGGTGTAACGCAGCAGCGGTTCAGCCTTGAAGGTCAGGGCGATGCTCAGGCCGAGCAGCAGGAAAATCGGCGTGCATTCCAGTTTGCGCAACACCGGCGACGGGCGTTCCTCCGGCGACCAGAAGCGCTGGATGCCCAGGCGCGAGAACGCCATCAGCGAGCCGAGGCCGGTGAGGATCAGCAGTGCCAGCAACGCCCAGGCAGCATTCGAGATCGGTTCGCCAGTGCCGAACCCCAACGGATTGAGCAGGGCGCCGATCAGGCTCAGCTTGCCGATGAACCCCGACAGCGGCGGCATGCCGATGATCAGCAGCGCACAGGCAATGAAGCTAAGGCCGAGGAAGGCCATGGTCCACGGAATCACCTGGCCGACTACGGCTTTCTGGTCATCGTCGAGGTTGATGCCCTTGACTGGCGGCTGCCATTGCTGCGGACGCGGCAGCAGCTCGTTCTCGTCTTCCAGCGGCACTTCCACGGCGGTGCGTGAACGTTCGATCAATTCCGCCAGCAGGAACAGCGCGCTCAGTGCCAGTGTTGAGCTGACCAGATAGAACAGCGCCGCGCCGATCAGGTTCGGCTGGGCGAAACCCACGGCCGACAGCAGAATCCCCGCCGACACCAGGATGCTCAGGCTGGCCATGCGCTCCAGGCGTTGTGCGGCGATGATCGCCACGCCGGCGCAGAGCATGGTCGCCATGCCGCCGTAGATCAGCCAGTCGCCGCCGAAGTAGGCCGAAGCGCCGGCCTGCCCGGAGAACAGCAGCGTCCACAGGCGCAGCAAGGTGTAGACGCCGACCTTGGTCATGATCGCGAACATCGCCGCCACCGGGGCGCTGGCCGAGGAATAGGCCGGCACCAGCCAGAAGTTCAGCGGCCACATCCCGGCCTTGGCAAGGAACGCCACCGCCAGAATCGCCGCGCCGGCATGCAGCAGGCCACGGTCGGCTTCCGGCACCAGCGGAATCTTCATGGCGAGGTCAGCCATGTTCAGCGTGCCGGTGACGCCGTAGATCAGCGCCGCGCCAATCAGGAACAACGACGAGGCCAGCAGGTTGATCGAAATGTAATGCAGCCCCGACGACACCCGCGCCCGGCCCGAGCCGTGGAGCAGCAAACCGTAGGACGCCGCGAGCAACACTTCGAAGAACACGAACAGGTTGAACAGGTCCGCCGTGAGGAACGCGCCGTACAGGCCCATCAACTGAATCTGGAACAACGCGTGGAAGCTCGAGCCTGCGCCATCCCAGCGGGCCATGGCGAAGAGCAGGGCGCTGACGCCGATGATGCCGGTCAGTACCAGCATCAACGCCGACAGCCGATCGACTACCAGCACGATGCCGAACGGCACCTGCCAGTTGCCCGGCAGATAGACGCCGATGGAGCCGGGTACGCCGGTGGTCTGGGTCCATTGCAGCAACAGCAGGGAAACCACAAGGCCCAGCATGGTGGAGAACAGGTTGATCTTCGCCTTCAGCGGCCGGTGCTTTTCGCCGAGCATCAGCATGATGGCGGCGGTCAGCAGCGGCAGCAGGATCGGTGCGGCGATCAGGTGAGTCATCGCCGTCATTCCTTGGGCTCCCTTCCGTCGACGTGGTCGGTGCCGGTCAGGCCCCGCGACGCGAGCAGCACTACGAGGAACAGCGCGGTCATGGCGAAGCTGATGACAATGGCCGTCAGTACCAGTGCCTGGGGCAGCGGGTCGGTGTAGTTAAGCAGGTCCTGAGGTACTCCGTCCTTGATGATCGGTTCTTTGCCGATGAACAGGCTGCCCATGCTGAAGATGAACAGGTTGACGCCGTAGGACAGCAGGCACAGGCCCATGACCACCTGGAACGTCCGCGGACGCAAGATCAGCCAGACCCCGGACGCGGCGAGCACGCCGATGGCGATTGCGATGACTTCTTCCATCAGACGGCTCCTTTGATGGCAGCGGTTTTGTGACCCCGGACCGACTGGTGGGCGAGGGCGGTGAGGATCAGCAAGGTCGAGCCGACCACCACGGCGTAGACGCCGATATCGAAGAACAGCGCGCTGGCGATATGAATGTCACCCAGCACCGGCACGCTGAAATGCCAGGTATGGGTGGTGAGGAACGGATAACCCACGAGCATTGCGCCGAGTCCGGTGACCGTGGCAAACAGCAGCCCGGTGCCCATCCAGCGCAGCGGCCGCAGACTCATTTGCGCCTCGACCCACTGGGTGCCGGCGACCATGTATTGCAGGATGAACGCCACCGACATCACCAGACCAGCGACGAAGCCGCCACCCGGCTGGTTGTGTCCACGCATGAACAGATAGAAAGACACCACCAGCGCAATCGGCAGCAACAGGCGCACCAGCACCGCCGGCACCATCATGAAGCCGAGCGCGGTGTCGCTGGCCGAACGCGGGTTGACCAGATCGGTGACCACGTCCGGCGCCAGCAGGCGTTGCTGGGCTGGCAGTTGCAGGCTTTCTTTCGGTGGGCGGAAGCGGCGCAGCAGGGCGAATACGGTCAGCGCCACGGCCACCAGCACGGTGATTTCGCCGAGGGTGTCGAAGCCACGGAAGTCCACCAGCATCACGTTGACCACGTTACTGCCGCCGCCTTCAGGCAGGGCACGGCTCAGGTAGAACGAGGAAATATCGTTCGGCGTCTGCCGGGTCAGCATCGCGTAGGACAGCAGCGCCATGCCACCGCCGACGGCAATCGACAGGAGCAAGTCGCGCAGGCGCCGCACACGGGCCTTGCGCAAACTGCTTGGCAACGGCGAAACCTCTTCGATCCGCCGTGGCAGCCAGCGCAGGCCGAGCAGGATCAGCACCGTGGTCACCACTTCGACCACCAGTTGCGTCAGGGCCAGATCCGGTGCCGAGAACCAGACGAAGGTCACGCAGGTCATCAGGCCGCAGACGCTGACCATGGTCAGGGCGGCGAGACGGTGATACTTGGCCTGCCACGCGGCGCCGAGGGCGCAGGCGATTGCCAGCAGCCACAGGGTCACGAACACGATGGAGCCGGGAATTTTCGGCCGGTCGCCCCAGCTCAGGCTGCTGTGCAGCATCGGGATCAGCCCGGCGAGCACTGCCGCCAGCACCATCAGGAACAGCTGGGTTTGCAGGCGTTTGGTGCCGATCCGCCGTTCCAGTCGGCGAGCCAGACGCATCATCGCCACCAGGCTGCGCTCGAACAGGCGCTTGCCGTTGAAGCGGCCCACCAGCGGCGGGAATTTGAAGCGGCCGCGCTTGAGCTGGTTGCGCAGCAGCAGATAGACCACGATGCCGCCGGACATGGCAATCAGGCTCATGATCATCGGTGCGTTGAGACCGTGCCAGATCGCCAGGCTGTACTCCGGAAGTACGCCGCCGACTACCGGCAGTGCAGCCGCCGCCAGCAACGGGCCGACGATCTGGGCCGGGAAAATCCCTACCAGCAGGCAGGTGAACACCAGCAGTTCAACCGGTGCACGCATCCAGCGTGGCGGTTCGTGCGGGGTGTGGGGCAGGTCGGTGGCGGTGGGCCCGAAGAACACGTCGACGGTGAAGCGCAGCGAGTAGGCAACGCTGAACGTACCGGCGATGGTCGCCACGATTGGCAACGTCGCTTCAACCCACGCAGTGGCGTTGATGAACACGGTTTCGGCGAAGAACATTTCTTTCGACAGGAAACCGTTGAGCAGCGGCACGCCGGCCATGGAGGCACTGGCCACCATCGCCAGGGTGGCGGTGAACGGGATCAGTTTGAACAGGCCGTTGAGCTTGCGGATGTCGCGGGTGCCACTTTCGTGGTCAATGATCCCGGCGGCCATGAACAGCGAAGCCTTGAAAGTCGCGTGGTTGAGAATGTGGAACACCGCCGCGACCGCTGCCAGCGGACTGTTCAGGCCCAGCAACAACGTGATCAGGCCGAGGTGGCTGATGGTCGAGTAGGCCAGCAGCCCCTTGAGATCGTTCTGGAACATCGCGCAGTACGCGCCGAGCAACAGCGTGGCGGCGCCGGCGCCGCTGACGATGTAGAACCATTCTTCGCTGCCGGACAGCGACGGCCACAACCGTGCAAGCAGGAAGACCCCGGCCTTGACCATGGTCGCCGAGTGCAGATAGGCCGAAACCGGTGTCGGCGCCGCCATCGCGTGGGGCAGCCAGAAGTGGAAGGGGAACTGCGCGCTTTTGCTGAGGGCGCCGATGAGAATGAGGGGAAGCAGGATGGGGTAGAGGGCATGTGCGCGAATCAGATCGCCGGCGGCCAGGACCTTGTCCAGGTCATAGCTGCCGACCACATGGCCGAGGATCATGACCCCCGCCAGCAGGCATAGTCCTCCCGCGCCGGTGACCATCAGCGCCATGTAGGCGCCGCGCCTGGCGTCGTGACGGTGGTGCCAGTAGCCGATCAACAGGAACGAGAAGAGACTGGTCAGCTCCCAGAAGAACACGATCTGAATCAGGTTGCCGGAAATCACCAGCCCGAGCATGGCGCCCATAAACGCCAGAAAAAACGCGAAGAAACGCGGCACCGGATCATCCGGCGACATGTAATAACGGGCATATAAGGAAACGAGGGTGCCGATGCCCAGCACCAGCATCGAGAACAGCCAGGCAAAGCCGTCCATGCGCAGGACAAAGTTCAGCCCCAGGCTGGGCAGCCACGTGAACTCTTCGCGGATCACTCCGCCGTGGGCGATTTGCGGATACAGCAGGGCGACCGAGACAGTACCGATCAAAGCGACCAGGCCTGCCAGCAGGGATTCGGCGTTACGTGCGTTGTGCGGCAGCACGGCTGCCAGACAGCTGCCCACAAAAGGCAGAAGCAGTAGAACTATCAGGGACATAGGCTTCTAATCTGCGGAAGTTTGTGAAGCATCATACGTGCCAGCTCCCGGATCGCCAAACGCGAGGATGTCTCTGAATCCTACAAGGTAGTCGTAAAAACCCCGCTTAGCCTTCTGTCTCGCGCTCGAACTCTTCTGTGACCGCTTGTGTCGCTTTGCCCTTGGTCTTCAACTCACTGACAATCACCGCCGCCACAATCAGTCCCGCGCCCACCAATGCAATTGCAGGCAGACGCTCGCCGGCAATCCGCCCGGCGATCCCGGCCCATACGGGTTCACCGGCGTAAATCAAGGTCGCGCGGGTTGGCGAAACACTTTTCTGCGCCCAGTTCATGGCGACCTGAATGGCCGCACTCATCGCACCCAACCCGAGGGCTGTGCTCAGCAGCAGCCAGGAAAAGTCGGGAATCGCCTCACCGGTCGGTACCACCATCAGAAACGACAATGCCGAAGTCGTCGCCAATTGCACCACCGTCACCCGGCGCACATCGACTTGTCCTGCATAGTTACTGATCAGGATGATCTCCGCCGCTATGGCGATGGCACTGATCAGCGTGGCGATTTCCCCGGGACTGAAATTCAATGAAGCCCCGGACGGCCCCGACAGCAGCATCAACCCCGTAAACGCCAGCATGATGCCAATGCTCGGCATCAAACCCGGGCGCCGTCCCAGCACCAGCCATTGCAGCAAAGGCACAAACGGCACGTACAGCGCGGTGATGAACGCCGATTGACTGCTCGGGATGCTCTGCAAGCCAACGGTCTGCAAACCATAACCGAGCAGGATCGCCACACCGATGAAGGCGCCGGCCTTGAGTTCGAACAGGGTCAGCTCACGCAGGTGCTTCCACGAAAACAGCGCCACGATGCTCGCCGCTGCGGCAAAGCGCAGGCCGACGAAAAACATCGGGCCGCTGACAGTCATCGCGTGCTGCACCAGAAGAAAGGTGCCGCCCCACAGCATGGTGATCAGCACCAGCACACACTCGGCTTTGCTGAAACGGGAAAACCGCAGGGGAGTTTGGGGGGAGCTGGCTGACGTCATGATCTTGCGCACTTTTGAAGAGGGGACGCACAATGCGCCAAATGTTGCGCAGTATACTGCCCAACCCCAGCCAGTGAGCAATATAGTGCACAAAGATTCTGTTCAACGGGCTTCGGTCCTGCAACACGTCAGCCAGAACGTCCGCCGCCTGCGCCACGCCGCCGACATGAGCCAGACGGCCCTCGCGGAAAAGTCCGGGGTCAGTCGGCGCATGTTGGTGGCGATAGAAGCCGGCGAGAAAAACGTCAGCCTGACCACCCTCGACCGCGTCGCCGAAGCCCTCGAAGTAGCGTTCAGCGATCTGATCCAGGCCCCGGACAATCGTGACCCGAGCCGGATCAACGAACTGGCCTGGGCCGGCAGCATTCCCGGCAGCAAAGCGGTGCTGTTGTCCAAGGCCGCGGCCACCCGGGAAGTGGAACAGTGGGAATGGTGCCTGCAACCGGGGGAGGTTTATCCCTCGCAAGCGGATGCCGAAGGCTGGAGCGAACAGATTTTCGTGTTTGAGGGCTGTCTGACCCTGATGCTCGGCGACCAGCCGCAGCACATCGCCGCCGGGGAGTTTTACATGTTCGCCAGCAACCAGCCGCACACCTATCGCAACGATGGGGACGTCGCGGCGCGCTTTGTGCGTAATGTGGTGATCTGACTGTTGCCGGGCCGACAGTAGATGAACAGTTTGTTCTTTTATACGTGCAGATTGCTTTAGGTTTGTATCTCAATCTATTGATACATAACGAGAATATATTCAGGCATGACTCCTGCTATGGGTTCTGGATCCTCATCCGGAATCACGGAGTCGCCTCAAATGACCGCTTCAAATCAAACCTCTAAACGCCTCCTGAAAATCGGGAGTACCTTCTGATGCCCCGCGAAATCCGTCTCAACGCTTTCGACATGAACTGCGTCGGTCACCAGTCGCCGGGCCTGTGGGCGCATCCCCGGGATCGTTCCTGGCAATACAAGGATCTGGAGTACTGGACCGATCTGGCGAAAATCCTCGAGCGCGGCAAGTTTGATGGATTGTTCATCGCCGACGTGCTCGGCATCTACGACGTGTACAACGGCAACGGCGAGGCGGCCATCCGACAGGCAGCGCAAGTGCCGGTCAACGATCCGCTGCAACTGATCCCGCCGATGGCGCTGGTCACCGAGCACCTGGGCTTCGGTCTGACTGCTTCGTTGTCATTCGAGCATCCGTATCCCTTCGCCCGACGCCTGTCGACCCTCGATCACCTGACCAAGGGCCGTGCCGGCTGGAACATCGTCACCTCTTATCTGGAGAGCGGCGCGAAGAACATCGGCCAGCAAGCCCAGACCGAGCACGACGCGCGTTACGACTTCGCCGAGGAATACCTGGAGGTCTGCTACAAGCTCTGGGAAGGTAGTTGGGAAGAGGGCGCCATTTTGCGAGACCGCGAACGGCGGATCTTCAGCGATCCGAGCAAGATCCACGAAATCCGCCACCACGGTAAACACTTCCAGGTGCCGGGCATTCACCTTTGTGAACCGTCGCCGCAGCGCACGCCGGTTCTCTATCAGGCCGGGGCGTCCAGTCGGGGCAAGCAGTTTGCCGCCGAGCATGCCGAATGCGTGTTCGTCGCGGCACCGTCCAAGGTGCTGCTGAAAAAGACCGTGGCCGACATCCGCCGCCGCGCCGCCGAGGCCGGGCGCGATCCGTCGAAGATCCTGATCTTCAACCTGCAAACCGTGATCCTCGGCGAGACCGACGCCAAGGCCAAAGCCAAGTTCGAAGAGTACAAATCCTGGGTCAGTTACGAAGGTGCAATGGCACTGATTTCCGGCTGGACCGGTATCGACTTCAGCCGCTTCAAACCGGACGAACCGCTCAAGCACGTTCACACCAACGCCATTCAATCGGCAGTCGAAGCGTTTTCCACCGCGGATCCGAACAAGGTCTGGACGCCTAACGAACTGGCCGACTGGGTCGGTATCGGCGGTTTCGGCCCGTTGTTCGTCGGCAGCCCCGAAACAGTGGCGGACCTGTTGCAGGAATGGGTCGACGAAACCGACGTCGACGGCTTCAACCTGGCTTACGCGCTGACCCATGAAACCTTCATCGACGCCGTGGATTTGTTGGTACCGGAGTTGCAGAAACGTGGCGTCTACAAGACCGATTACGCGCCGGGAACGTTGCGCGAGAAACTGTTTGGCGAAGGGCCCAGGTTGCCGGAGATCCATCCGGGCAGCGGGTATCGAAATCTGGGTGAGCTGCATAGGCGGGAGAAAAAGGTCGCGTCTGTCTAGACTCGCTCGCAGCGTCTGCACGACACTGACTGGAGCAAGCCCTTGGCAGAGAGAACGGCATGACTCAAACCGATACGACCGCGATCCGTCACGCCGACATCCTGATTGTCGGCGGCGGCCTCAGCGGCGCCATGCTGGCGGTGCAACTGCTGCGCCTGCCGGGCCGGCGACAGATTCTGGTGATCGAGCCTCGGGCCGAACTGGGCCGGGGTGAAGCGTACAGCGCGGTTGAGCTGGGCCACACGCTCAACGGTAACGCGGCGCGGATGAGCGTCGATCCGGACAACGCGGATGACCTGACTCAATGGCTGATCGATCACATTGCCGGTGGTGGCTGGCCTGAGTCCGATCAGCAGCATGTGCCGGTCAGTGAACTGTTTCCGCCCAGGGGGCTGTTCGGTGTCTACGTGCAGCAGCGACTGGCCGAAGCGCAGCAGGTGGGCGCGGCGCATGGCTCGACGGTCGAGCATGTGCGCGCAGAGGTGATTGATGTACAGGTTTCCGCCGATTCGGTGCAACTCACCTTGAGCGACGGCCAGAGATTGCAAGGCGTTTTCGCGGTGCTCGCCACCGGGATGTTCCCGGCTGCCCGAACGCCGCAAAAGCAATCCAGCGGTCTCAACGCCGCCGGGCTCGATCCGTGGGATGTAAGCGCCATGCGCCAGCTCGATCCGCAATCCACGGTACTGATCATCGGCTCCGGCCTGACCATGGTCGATGCCGTGGTTTCGCTGGAACAGGCCGGGCATCGTGGGCCGATCGAAGTGTTTTCCCGGCACGGGCTGCTGCCCCATGTGCGTCGGCAACCGCCCGCGTGGGTGGACTTCCTCGCCGAGGATCACAGCATTCGCACACCACGCCAGTTACTGCGCGAATTGCGCCGGCATTGCCGAGATGCCATCGAGCAAGGTATCGACTGGCAGGCACCGCTGGATACGGTGCGCGCGCATATCGGTCGGCTGTGGAGCCAGGCGAGCGACGTGCAGCGACGGCAGTTCGTGCGGCATGTGCGACCGTGGTGGGAAAGCCATCACCATCGTTCGCCGCCGCTGAGTGCAGAACTGGTCGAGCGCCTGCATCGCGAAGGGCGTCTGCGGATTCACGCCGCGTCTTATAAAGGCCTTGAGCCGGTGTCGGGCGGTGGTGTCGGCATTCGCGTCCGCCGTCGGGGCGAGAGTGAAACGCACGTGGTGCAGGGTGCGGCGCTGATCAATTCCAGTGGTATCGAATACGACTGGCGCCGGGTCGACCGGCCCTTGCCGCAGCAGTTGCTGTCCCGTGGGCTGGTGCAGCCGGGGCCGTTGGCGCTGGGGATTGCGGCGGCAGTGGACGGTGCGGTGCTGGATGCGCAGGGAAAGGTGTCACAACGACTGTTCGCGATGGGCCCGCCACTGAGAGGGATGTGGTGGGAAAGTACGGCGGTGACCGATGTTGCGTCGCAGGCCAAGGCGTTGGCCGCGCGGCTGGTGGCTCAATAGTCGTAGGCGAATCCGGAGTCGTTTTGCGCGACGTAAAGATTCTGCTCCACACTGCCCCTGGCCTCACGGTCAATGCCGACGGTGTCGACATTCAGGGTGCCGGTCATGGCGACAGCGGGTCCGTGGCCATGTGCGCTGGCGATTGCGGCGGAAGTGGCACCGATCAGGGCGACGATAAACCCAAGGGCAATGAAGTCTTTCATGGGTCTGTACCAGAAAGTGGGAGGAAGATGACTGCCACTTTAGGGCTACAGACGCCAGAAGAAAAAACACCTTTTCAGATAGTTGTTATCAAAGACGTTGATGCGTGATCAGCGCGGCAGGGTATTGCTCAGCCAGCGCTGGCGAATTTTCTCCAGACGGCCGTCGGCGCGCAGGGTGTCCAGCGCCTGTTGCCAGCGTGCGACCTGCCTGGGATCGGTCTGGCGGGAGAACGCGATGTAGGTGTCGCGCTTCATCAGCGGTATCTGATATTGCAGGCGGCCCGGTTCCATACCCTGTTCGCGGGCCAGGGACGCGCTGGACAACGTGTCGGACACCACGAAGTCCGTCCGCCCGAGACTGAACAGACGCATCATCTGTTCCGGGGTTTCCACACCGTAGAGGTTGCTCAGGTCCTGTTCCTGCAGATAGCTGTAGACCAGCCATTTGCGCGGTACGGTGATCCGCCCCAGGTGATCGGCCTCGCGCAGGCTGCGGACCGGTGGCTGGAAGTTGTCATGGGCATACAGCGCGGTTTCCACTTCGATCAGCGGCCCGACCCATTGATAGCGGTCATCCCGTGCGTCAGTGCGCAGCACGGTAAATACCCCGGTGTCCGGCGTCTCGCTGGCCATGCGCAGGGCACGCAGCAGTGGCACTTGCTGCAAGTGAATGCGATCGCCGGTCTGCGCTGCCAGGGCTTGCACCACATCCACGCCGAAGCCCACCAGTTGGTCGCCCTGAAGGAAATGCAGCGGAGGATGGTTGTCGGTGAGCAGTTGCAGATCTGCCGCATTGGCTGTCAGGGCCAGAAGAGACAACAGGCAGGCGGCAAAACGTTTCATGGATCGTCCCTGAAAATTCAATCGCCCAGCTTAGTACGCGCGCGCGGTGGCTGTCGTGGGGAATCAGCGGGGCTTTTGTGTCAGAGAACAGGGCGGTTTGGTAGTGGCGATGCGCCTTGTGGGAACGCGTGTGCTCCCCCAAGGCTGCATCCATCACGAAGGGTCAGGACACCACGCGATAGCACGGCACATACGCCGCGCCGCCCGGCAGTTTCATCCGGTGCTGGGCGACGAAGGCTTTGAGCAACAAATCGAGCGGTTGCATGATCGCGGCGTCGCCACGGATCTGGTACGGGCCGTGTTCTTCGATCAGGCGAATGCCCTTGTCCTTGACGTTGCCGGCAACGATCCCGGAGAACGCCCGGCGCAGATTGGCCGCCAGTTCATGGGCCGGCTGATCGCGGTGCAGCTTGAGGTTGGCCATGTTTTCGTGGGTCGGATCGAACGGGCGCTGGAAGCCTTCGTCGATCTTCAGCAGCCAGTTGAAGTGGAACGCGTCGTTGCGCTCGCGGCGGAACTGCTTCACGGCTTTGAGGCCCGCCGTCATCTGCCGCGCCACTTCGGCCGGATCGTCGATGATGATTTCGTAATGCTGCTTCGCTGCCTCGCCGAGGGTGGCGGTGACGAAGGCGTCGAGCTGTTCCAGGTACGGCGCGGCATGTTTCGGCCCGGTCAGGATCACCGGGAACGGCAAGCCCGCGTTGTCCGGGTGCATCAGGATGCCCAGCAGATACAGGAATTCTTCGGCAGTACCGGCGCCGCCCGGGAAGATGATGATGCCGTGGCCGACGCGGACGAAGGCTTCCAGGCGTTTTTCGATGTCCGGGAGGATCACCAGCTCATTGACGATCGGGTTCGGCGCTTCGGCAGCGATGATGCCCGGCTCGGTCAGGCCCAGGTAGCGGCCGCCGTGGATACGTTGCTTGGCGTGGGCGATGGTCGCGCCTTTCATCGGGCCTTTCATCACGCCCGGGCCGCAGCCGGTGCAGATGTCGAGGCTGCGCAGGCCCAGTTCGTGGCCGACTTTCTTGGTGTATTTGTATTCTTCGGTGTTGATCGAGTGGCCGCCCCAGCACACGACGATTTTCGGCTCGACGCCCGGGCGCAGGGTGCGTGCGTTGCGCAACAGGTGGAAGACGTAGTCGCTGATGCCCTGGGAGGTGCTGAGGTCGATGCTCAGGGCGTCGAGTTCGTTTTCGGTGTAGACGATGTCGCGCAGGGCGCTGAACAGCATTTCCCGGGTGCTGGCGATCATTTCACCGTCGACGAAGGCGTCGGCCGGGGCGTTCAGCAGTTCCAGACGCACGCCGCGATCCTGCTGGTGGATGCGGATTTCGAAGTCTTTGTAGGCTTCCAGAATGGTTTTCGCGTTGTCGACATGGGCGCCAGTATTGAGGATTGCCAGGGCGCACTGGCGGAAGAGGGTGTAGGTGCTGCCGGTTCCGGCCTGGCTCAGTTGCTGAACTTCACGTTGGGAAAGGGTTTCCAGGCTGCCTTTTGGGCTGACCGAGGCATTGATTACGTGTCGTTGGGTCATGCAGTGATCCTTAAAACGATGTCATTGCCGGCCTGGCCAATGGCATCCGAATAGAGTGTATCCATGAATGAAGATGGCACGATCTGCGTGGTATCGCCATGTCCCCCGCTGGACGATGAAAAGATGAAAAGGAGCTCCAGCATAGCTAAATCCGCCTCAGAGGCGATAATGCGCCGGCCTCTTTTTATTTCAAGCCATGGAAGCCTGTCGCGATGTTCGAGATTCAACCGATCGATGCCATCACCTATCGCCAGCAGACCCGGCGCAGCACGTTGATTATCGCGGTGCTGTTCCTGGTGCTGGCGATGGCGTTTTCGACCGTGGCGGTGGCGCTGTTCGGTGAGCCGGGCGGGGATAACCTGCGGTTCAATGTCGGCGGGGTGTTTGGTGCCTTCCTGCTGACGGCGGCGTTGTTGCGCGGACGTTTCTGGAACCAGACCTGGATGGCCCCGGCGGTGTACGGCTGGCGGCTCAAGCGCAGCCTGATGAGCGTCACCAATGTCATGCATCAGGTGACGACGGCGGTCGAGAAGGGCGATCCGACGGCGATGAAAGTGCTGCGCTTCTATCATTTGGGCCTGACGCAGATGCATGAACTGGATGGCAACTCCAGTGATCATGGGCAATTGCACCGGGAAGTCGAAGCGCACAGGACTCGGATGGAAACGCTCGGCCTGGACACCGATCAGACGCGCCTCGACCCGGCCTGGCTGGAAGCCTTGAAGTCGCGTTAAAACGGAATGCGTGCAGCGCGGCGCAGTTGCCACTGGCGGATCAGGCGCCCGTAGACCAGCAGGTTGATCACCAGCACTACGCTCCCCAGTGCCAGCTGAATCTGCGGGGTCAGCCCCGCCGGGTAGATGATCGGCCAGACGTAATGTTCGATGAAACCGCCGGCATATTCGGTTTGCCCGGCGGCGTGGCGCATCAGGTTTTCCCAGTAGGTCAGCGGGCAGGTCAGGTGCAACACCTCGACCATCACGCCCCAGGTCGCGGCCGGCAGATGCAGCCAGGCCACCCGGTGCCACTTGAGCACCAGCAGCCCGCCGAACAGCACGAACAGAATGAACGAAAGGTGAAACAGCACCAGCCCGTCGGCGGCAATTCGATACAGCATGTCGTCTCCCTGACGCAGAGGTGAATGGCTGTCATGGTACGCCGGTCGGCGGCTCTCGGCTGGGAGATTTCTGGCAACTGCGCAAGATTGTTCAAGCCATGAAAGCGTCTTTGCTGGCAGAGTCCGGGGTCTTGTCTCACGGTTGAAGAGCGTTATGTCTGACTCATTAATGCCGCGCAGTGCCTTTCTTCGCGGAGCCGCGGCGATCATGCCGTTATCCCTGGCGACCGCGCCGTGGGGGCTGCTGGCCGGCTCCATGGCGATCGAAGCCAACCTCACGCCACTGCAGGGGCAGGGTTTGTCCACCATCGTGTTTGCCGGTGCTGCGCAACTGGTGGCGATCGGGATGCTCAAGGGCGGTGCCGGGATCTTCTCGATTCTGCTGACCACGCTGCTGCTGACGTCGCAGCATTTGCTCTACGGCATGAGCATGCGCCACGTGATTTCGCCGTTGCCGGGGCGCTGGCGCATCGGCCTGGGTTTTTTGCTCACCGACGAACTGTTCGCCCTGACCAGCCAGCACGACCGTCAGCAATTCAATCGCTGGTATGCCCTCGGCGTCGGCCTGACGTTCTACATTGCCTGGAACCTCTTCACCCTGGCCGGCATCGTGCTCGGCAGCAGCATTCCAGGGCTTGAACACTTGGGACTGGATTTCTCGATTGCCGCGACCTTTATCGCCCTGATCACCCCGGTAGTGCGCAATGTGCC
Organism: Pseudomonas sp. GW821-FHT09C09; assembly: GCF_059418105.1. Taxonomy (NCBI): domain Bacteria; kingdom Pseudomonadati; phylum Pseudomonadota; class Gammaproteobacteria; order Pseudomonadales; family Pseudomonadaceae; genus Pseudomonas; species Pseudomonas sp. GW821-FHT09C09. The sequence goes on along the minus strand of NZ_JBWKPF010000002.1, from coordinate 999,259 downwards.
GACGGTGGTCTGCGTGGCGGTGTCGCTGTTCTGCTCGGTGCTGTTCAGTTATTGGCAGTGGGGTTCGGCACTGGTGTTGTCGGGGCTGGCGGGAATGATGGCCGGGTTTATCTGCAACAAGCTGTATCGGGAGCGCACATGATGGTCTGGGCAGTGATTTTCGGCATGGGAATTCTGGTGTTCCTCAACCGCTATGTGTTTCTCGAGCCGCGCTTGCCGGTGCGTTTGAGCAGTAATGCGCGGCAGTTTCTCGGTTTCGCCGTGCCGGGCATGTTGACCGCGATTTGCGGGCCGATTGTGTTCATGCCGGATAAACAGCTGAATTTGCAGTGGGACAATCCCTATTTGCTGAGTTCGTTAGTCGCCATCGGACTCGTGATCTACACGCGTAATACGTTGCTTAGCATGCTGTTGAGCATGGCGTTCTTCTTTCTGTTGCGCTGGTGGTTGTAAGTTGCCTGTCTGAATCTGTTCTACGCTGTAAGGATGACTGATGACTTATGACGGCGAGGTGAACATGGCAACGGAGCAGCAACGTCCCGAAGAAGATGAAGAACCGAGCGAAGAAGAGATCGAGCGGGAGAAACACAAGGAGCAGACCTGTAAACACGACGACAGCCGCGAGTTGTCCGATCGCGACCAGGAACGCCCGTTGAAACCCTGAACGCCGCAACGAAAAAGCCCCGCGATTGCGGGGCTTTTTCGTTTCATCAAAGATCGTCCAGCTGTGTGAAATCGGGGTGTGAGGCCCGATAACCCAAGGTCTTGTCGATCCAGGCATTCAGCTCGTTGACCATCACCGGCGGGTGGCAGGGATAGTTCTGGAGAGTGGTGCGCAGGAGGCGGTCGATCTCGGGTACGTCACGCAGGTTTCGAGTCTTTATGTAGTGGGCGATAAAACAGTCGAGTTGAAAGCGTTCTGTCATGGACAGATAAATACACTCCAGGCCGTTGGCCTGTTTGATTGCAAAATCGTCGCGCAACTTAGTTCTCTGCAAGGCTTGTAAGTTTGTAGGGTATTCCCGGTTTGTTGACTCTTTGGTCAACTGGTATGCCAATAGGAAATGCGGCGCGCATGCTATCTGTAGTGTTACTAAATGTATGTATGACGATTGAAATGTCAGACAGGCGGTTGGTTTTAATCAAACGACCGATTCAATGATTGTTTCGAGTTTGAAACACTGACTGTAACGAACGGTTCTCACATGCTGTGTGATATCAATTTGATTCACGTCTTCCTGCTATTCGATAGACGTGCCGGCCCACAAAATATTTAAGCCACTACTTCAATCAACTCCGCACCCTGATTGCGTGAGTTGCCGACCGCTTTGCCGACTTTGTGCCATTCGAACGCTTCGCTGCCCAACCCTTCAAACAGGAGCATTTGCTCGGCACGCTCCACGGGCGTGGCCGGGTCGAGCCATTCCCGCGCGCCCTCGGCAGACAATACGATGGGTCGGCGATCATGCAGATCGAGCAGGCCGCCAGCGCTGTCGGCGGTGATGATCACAAAGCCGTCGTCTTCCCGAGGTTCTGATCCAGGTGTCGGAACCTGGCCGATGGCGGCGCAGAACACCGGTTGATGGTCGAGTCGATGGATCAGCCAGGGTTGGCGGCTCTTGTCCGGCCCGTCGACCCACTCGAACCAGTTGTCGACCGGCACGATCAGGCGATGACGCCAGATCGCCCGGAAGAACGGACCGTGGACGACTTTTTCGACCCGCGCATTGATCGGTGCCGCGCGATCCCTGGCCCAGTGCGGGCGCCAGCCCCAGCGCAGGTTGTCGGCGTACAAGCGTTGTTCGTGTTGATGAAGAATGGACAGCGCGGTGGTGGGCGCCGCGTTGTAGCGTGCCAGCGGCGCATCGCCGACGTGATTGATCAGCGCATCGGGAATGCTCAGCACCGCGACGAAATCGTGGATGCCCCGGTACTGCGAGAGTCTTCCGCACATTGGCCGAACCTCCGGCGAACACTGCCTGAAGATTCAGCTTAGTTGTGCGAGTCAGTCCTTGCTGCCCTGGCCGGTGAAGGTGTCGCGCCAGGCCAGCCAGCGGCGTTCGAGTGTGGCGAGCAGGCCGTCGCTGAGTTTGCCCAGCAGCGCCAGAACGATGATCGCCGCCAGCACGATGTCCGGACGCGAGGTTTCGCGCCCGTCACTCAGCAGATAGCCCAGGCCTTTGGTCGCCGCGATCAGTTCGGCCGCCACCAGAAACATCCACGCCAGACTCATGCCGCTGCGCAGTCCAGTGAACAGGCCGGGCAGGGCGGCGGGCAGCAGAATCCGCCGTACCAGTTGCAGACGACTGAAACCATAGATGTGACCGACTTCCACCAGTTTGCGGTCGATGTTGCGAATCGCCGCGACCACGTTGACGTACACGGGGAAGAACGCGCCGATGGCAATCAGGACGATTTTTGAAGTCTCGTCGATGCCCAGCCACAGCAGCAACAGCGGCACCCAGGCCAGACTGGGAATCGAGCGCAGCGCGGCGAACGTCGGCTCCAGGTACGCCTCGGCCTCGCGGCTCAGGCCGACCCACGCGGCAAACACCAGCGCCAGGCTAGCCCCGATGGCAAACCCGATCAGCACGCGAATCAGGCTGGCACCGATGTGTTTCCACAGTGCGCCTTCGGCCAGATCGGTGAGGGTCAGGGCGACCTCGCTTGGCGCGGGCATTTGATAGGACGGCAGCCAGCCGACGCGCACGATGATCTCCAGGGCGATCACGATCAATAGCGGCAGGGCCAGGCCTTTAAGACGCCGCCGCCAAAGCGGATTCAGAGGCCGGTTTCGTTGGCGCGCCACCGGCACGGCGATACGGGCGGGCAGGTCATTGCTCATGGGCGGTTCTCCGCTCACGACAAATCCGCGACGGGCGCGGACTTGTTGTGAGCCCGATTGGTTACTGGGCGGCGACTTGCTGGAAACCGGTGTCGATCAATTGATCGATGACCTGATCGACATTCACCCCACGGCGCACCAGCTCTTCGGAGACCAGAATCGGCGCGGCGGCTTTCGAGGCGAGCACATCCTTGGCGGTGAGTTGCGGGCTGCTCAGGTCGGTGCGCGACAGTTGCAGCTTGGCCACATCCAGCGGCAGGCCGGATTCGCTGGCGAGCAGTTGGGCCAGTTCGTCCGGGTTCTTTACCGACCACTCGCGGGCCTGTTCGTAGGCCTTGATCACGGTGTCGATGGTTTGGGGATGTTCCTTGGCGTATTGCTCGGTGACGCTGACCACGCCGTAGCTGTTGAAGTCGCGGTTGCGGTACAGCAGGCGCGAACCGGCCTGCACCTGGCTGGCGGCCATGTGCGGATCGAGGCCGGCCCAGGCGTCGACGTCACCTTTTTCCAGCGCGGTGCGGCCGTCCGGGTGTTGCAGGTGCACCAGTTCGACGTCGTCCTTTTTCAGCCCGGCCTGTTGCAGGCTGCGCAGGGTGAACAGGTACGGGTCGGTGCCTTTGGTGGCGGCGATTTTCTTGCCCTTGAGGTCGGCGACGGTCTGATACGGCGAGTCCTTGCGCACCACCAGCGCGGTCCATTCGGCGCGGCTGTAAACGTACACCGATTTGATCGGGCTGCCGTTGGCGCGGCTCAGCACCGCAGCAAGGCTGGCCGACGAGGCGAAATCCACACCGCCGCTGTTGAGGTATTCCAGCGAACGGTTGCTGCCCTGGCTCAGCACCCAGTTGACCTTGCTTTGGGGCAGAGCCTTTTCCAGATAACCCAGATGTTTCAGCGCCAGGCTGACGGGGGAGTAATAGGCATAGTCCAGATGCACTTCGGCGGGCGGGGTTTCCGCTGCGTGGGCGAGAGGTTGCAGGCTCAGGGCTACAGCGCAGGCCGCGAGCAGCGTTTTGACTCGGGAAAACGGTAAGCGGGATTTCATGGGCACGCTCCGGCAAGGCAACAGTTTCTTATGTCCAGAAAGATATTTTTATCGAATGCTTCCTGCATGAATGGAATATTGCAGGCTCTGTGCCATATGCCCCGAGTGCCGTGTTTACGGGGTTTTGATGCGATTTACGCGCTTTGAACTGTTGCCGGGAAAACACTGTGCCGCGCCACTGTTGCCAGACAAACAGCGCTTATCGACCGTGCTGAGCTTATGAACTAATAGAATTTCAAATGCGATTTATAAGAGCGTTATGGTCTATAAAAATCCCCTTTGCAGGACTCGCCATGAAGCTCTCCCGTTTCCTACGCGCTGCGTTGACCAGCGCCTTGATTGCCTCGCCTCTGACTTACGCTGCCGAACCTGTGGTCCTGCACGTCGGTGATCAGAATTACTACAACATCCGCGCTTCGGTGGAAGCATCCGGCGTGCTGAAGGACGCGCCTTACACCGTCGACTGGAAACACTTCCAGGCTGCGGCACCATTGGCCGAGGCATTGCAGACCGGCTCGCTGGATCTGGGCTTTCTCGGCGATTCGGGCTTTCTGTTCCTCGCCGCGAAACAGGCATCGGTAAAACTGATCGGCGTGTCGCGGCAGAACCCGGACACCATCGCTTTGTTGGTGCCCAAGGATTCGCCGGTGAAAACCATCGAGGATCTGAAAGGCAAGAAAGTCGCCTACTGGCCGGGCGCCTGGAGCCAGCAGTTAACCTTGCGGGCGCTGGAGCAGGGCGGGTTGCCGGAGAACTACGTCGACTTCGTCAAACTGATGCCGATTGACGCGGCAGCGGCATTACCTCAGGGCAGCATCGATGCCTTCCCGGTGTGGGAACCGTACATTTCCCAGCAGATCGTGTTCTCCGGTGCACGACCGATTCTGACCGCAAAAAACCTGATGCCGGGTTTGAGCGCCATCGCCGCTTCCGCGCCGTCCATCGACAGCAAGCGTGAAGCGATTGCCGACTTCCTCGGGCGCCTGAAACAGGCCCGGGCCTGGGTCGACAGCCACACTGACGAATATGCGGATCTGTGGGCGAAGAAGGCCAATCTCGATCAAGAAGTCTCACGGCACTGGTTGCGCCAGGCGCACATGACCGTCGGCCCGGTGGATCAGCAAGCCGCTGCCGACCTGCAAGGCACCGCGGACTTCCTGTTCAAGGTCAAGGCGTTGCCGGCGCCGCTGACCACTGCGGGGATTATCGACACTTCGTTCCAGCAGGCATTGGCACACTGAGTGAGCACCGGAACAAAACCCTGTTATCTTTATCCAACCTCGGCCCATTTCGGTGGGTCGCAGGGAGGCAGCAGCGGCGAGGGAGTTTTGCCAATCGACAACGTGACCGCAACGGTCGGGCTCAAGGCAAAACATGAAACTCTGGTTCAAGCTTTTCTGCGCTGCGTCCATCATCACCGGGCTGGCCGGTTGCATTGCCGCTCCCATCGAACTGACCGCGCAAACCCGTTCGCGCCTGGGTGCGCAGGCGCCGGTCAGGTTTCTGCTCACCTTCGATGACGGCCCCAGCGCTTCGAGTTTCTACAACCCCACCGAAACCGTGCTCGACAGCCTGAAAGACAACCCGCTGCAACCGAACATCAAAGCGGTGTTTTTCGTCCAGACCCGCGCGCCGAGGGCCGGCAACAGCGAGATCGGCCGGCGGATCATGCATCGCGAGCACGATGAAGGGCACATTCTCGGATTCCACACCGCGACGCACTGGCACACCAATCACCGCTCGCTCGATCCGCAGGAACTCGAAACCTCACTGACCAACGGCACGGCGGACATCGCAGCGATCACCGGCGCGCAACCGATTTTGTTGCGCCCACCTTTCTGGAACTACGACAAACGTACGTTCGCGGCCTATCAGCGACATGGTCTGCATGTATTGCTCACGGACCTGAGCGCCAACGACGGCAAGATCTGGGGCTTCAACGGCAGTCCCAGACGCCGCGCGAACATGCTGCGTCAGCTCTCGGAAGTGCGTGAGCGGATCGCCCTCGGCGAGCTGCCGACGGTGGACGGGGTGATTCCGGTGGTGGTGACGTTCCATGACCTCAACCGCTATACCGCGCGACATGCCCGCGAGTATCTGCAAATTCTGCTCGACAGCGCTGCTGCCACAGGCGTGCGCCTGGCCGATAAACCGTTCTACGACGATCACGCACTGCTGGAAAAAGCTGCACTGGCGCGCACGGTGCAGAAGAGCTCGGATCCGGTGCAATTGCCGGGGATCTGGAACTGGATCTGGGGGCGCGACGCCAACTGATCGGTGTTGCGCAAGGATGTGAAGCGGTTGGCATTTTCTGCGGCCGGACGCTCGCGCAAGGTCGAAAAAGCTCATCTATGCTCAATCGATCGACCGATCTTTCGCCCGCGAGGCGTCCGCCCATGCTTGCCATTGCCGACATTTGCCGCATCGTCGAGTCCGGCTTTTCGCCCCTTTACTGTGACTGCACGCCAACAGGGCAGGGGCTGTTGCAGATCAAGGTTTACGAACCGGACAGCGGGCGGGTCGATCTGCTGCTCAACGGCGTGTCACCGGAGCATCTGGTCACCATTCGTGACATCTCCAACTTCATCGGTGAATTGCGCACTGAAATGAGTGCCGGGCGTCGGGCGTTCGCCGGTTGACTCACAGTCGGCGCTGAAAGGCGCGGACGATTTGCAGGGTTGCTTCACTGACACTCAGGTTCTGCACCGCATTCAGCGGATGCCAGATGCAATCGACTATTTCGTTCTGCGGGCGTGCCTGATCAATGTTCAGCACCGACGCCTCGTAGACATGGTGGCGCGTGCCGCCAGCCTCCAGCTCCATCAGATACAGCATGCCATCGGCGAGCAGGCCGGTTTCTTCCTCAAGTTCACGCGTCGCGGCGTCGGCCCTGGTCTCGCCGGGCTCGACCTTGCCGCCCGGCAAGTTCCAGCGGCATCGGGGTTTGCGCACCAGGAGAATGTGTCGATCCTGTTCGCAGATGATGGTTGCACGTACTTTCATTTGTTACCCGATTGCCGGTTGTCATGAATCGGTCATGAAAATGCAATATTCAAGCCGTGCCTTGGTTTAGAGGTGCTTGTGATGTCAGAGTGGTTGAAAAGCGCAAAAGTGCCAGACGCTTGACGCCGCTATGGGGCGACGTCTGGTCGGCACACCCTGTCGTACCCGGTGTAAGGTGCAAAAGTGCAGTTGATCGATAGTCGACAGGAGGTGCCTATGAGCATGGCGATGCTGAACAAAATGCACATGAATGGCTACGACGTACTCAGCGTGAACAACGGCCCGTGGCGGGTCTGCACGCAGGGTGATCGACTGGCGTCTTTCGCCAGCCGGGAGGAAGCACTGGCGTATGCCGCTGCACTTCCGGGTTACAAAAGCCGCACCCACGGCCGCAAGACAGGCTGAAGGCCTGCAATGAAAAAGCCCCGGATTGTCCGGGGCTTTTTGTTTGGGGTGTCAGTGGATTTTGGTTCGGCTGATGGCGCGGGCTTTCACTTCCCTGGCATAAAGTTGCAAACGTTCTTCATCGCTTTGCAGCACCTCGCAGGACCTGAGCACGCTTTGCGCATCCGCCTCGTTGCCGGACTTGCGCAACTGTTCGGCAATACGCTTGAGGTCGACCGCCGACCATCTCAGGTCCGATGCCACGCTTTGCAGGTCACGTTGAAGTTCGTGTTCGTATTCATTGAGCCGCATGATCACCTCCGGAACATTCTCGGTAGAAAATAGTAGCCGCATTTTTCGGGAGCGGGGCAAGTGGTTCTGGTCAATGAGCTGAACGGCCGTGAACAAACTGCCGTTGGTCGGAGCAATGGTTTGCCGTGACGCCAGAGAGCCCGGTTTTCGGGGTCAAAGCATTGCGCCACGATGGATGTTCAACCAGTAACAGGGTAAATTCGCGCTTTTTAAGATGAAGGATTCAATATGCGGATGTTGATCGGGGGCCTGCTGATGGCCGCGTTGGCCGGGTGTTCACTGCCGGCATCGCTGGTTCCGGGCGAGCCGAATCTCAGCAAGGTCAGTGGCAAGGCTCCCAAGGACTACGCCGCATGCGTGTTGCCGTTGTGGCAGCAGGATATTCCCAAGACTTCGCAGGTCGCGATTTCCAACGGTTACCGGATCACGGCGCCAAGCATCGTCACGGCCGACGAGATTCTCGATATCGTCAAGTACAAGGATGGCAGCCGCGTGTCGCTGTACCAGGGGCCGCCGTGGGCCAAGTCCGGCTCGCTGCGCAAATCGGTACGCGATTGCCTCTGAGGCAGAACGGCCGAAATGAAAAAGCAGAAACCGTGTGTTCGGTTTCTGCTTTTTTTTTGCCTGTCAGTCGGTGATGTCGGTGAGCGGGATGCCCGAGCCGGCGGTCTTTTTGTCGCGACGGTCCTGAATCCAGTTTTCCACTTGGCTATTGAACTCCGCCGGCGCTTTGCGTCCGACCTTTCTGGCGATGTCGAGAATGGTCTGCTGGGCGAGGGCTTCTTCCATGCGTTTCTGCGCAACCATCATCGCCCCGTGAATTGAACAGGTTCCGTCCACGGCCCAATCCGGGGGCGAGCCGTCAAATAGCGCACAACGCCCGCGGATGTCCCGGCATTCGAAAATATTCTTCGGGCCGTCGATGGCATTGACGATATCGAGCAGGGTGATCTCGTCCGCCGGGCGCGCCAACGTAAAACCGCCACGTACACCGCCGGTGGCCACCACCAGCTTACCCTTGGCCAGTTTGGTGAAGATCTTCGCCAGGTAATCCAGCGGCACCCCCTGCAGATCCGCCAGGTCGCGCACGCTCGCTTCGCGACTGTCACCGCCGCTGCCTACCAGAAACGCCAGGCAATGGATGCCGTACTCGACGCCCGCACTGTAAAGCGACATAGCTATCTCCGACTGTAGTTGTCGCAGATGTTAACAGGGTAATTCGTGGCGGACAAATCTGATGAGCGCCTGAACCTTTGCCTTGAAACCCGTATTCGCTCGGTGTGCAGCGACTTTTATGGTTTCGAAATCCTCAGAAGGGGTCAAATCAGCTATCGAATTTTTCGATTTGAATGATCGGATAATCTGACTTGTTGGATATAACGGCGACCAATACAGTCGCCGTTATCCGGTGAGCAGTGTTCAGCGCTTTCAGAACCCCAAAGCGTGCCGACTCCCGATAAACGTGAATTCTTGAACCTCTTTCTACGACTTGGCTTCGGGCCTGGAGACAACAATGAAACAGCACATTCTGGTAATCGGCGCAGGTTTCGGTGGCATGTGGACGGCGCTGAGTGCGACCCGTCTGGTCGACATTCACAACCGCGACAACATCGATGTGACCGTGCTGGCGCCGCAGGCTGAGCTGCGTGTACGTCCGCGTTTCTACGAGCCGAATGCCCACACGCTGGCTGCGCCGCTGGGCGACCTGTTCGACGCGGTGGGTGTCAACTTCATCAAGGGCGCCGCGAACACTATCGACGTGAACGCCAAAACCGTGGGCTACACCGACGCCAACGGCGCCGCTCAGGTTTTCCATTACGACAAACTGGTATTGGCTTCCGGCAGTGGCCTGGCGCTGCCGGATACCCCGGGCGTCGCAGAACACGCCTTTGACGTTGACCAGATCGAAGCGGCAATTCGCCTGGAAAACCACCTGAAATCCCTGGCCGATCAGCCTGTCAGCCAGGCGCGCAACACTGTAGTTGTGGCTGGCGGCGGCTTCACCGGCATCGAAACCGCCACCGAAATGCCGGCACGTCTGCGGGAAGTGCTGGGCGAGCAGGCTGACGTCCAAGTGATCATCGTCGACCGTGGGCAGAAAGTCGGCGCGGCCATGGGCGAGGCCATCAGTGTCTCGATTGCCGAAGCGAGCGAAGCACTCGGCGTCGAATGGCGACTGGGTGTGTCGGTGCTGTCGGTCGATGAAAACGGCGTAACCCTGTCGGACGGCCAGCGCATCGAGGCGAAAACCGTGGTCTGGACCACCGGTGTGCGCGCCAGTAGCCTGACCGAGCAGATTCCGGCCGAACGCGATCGTCAGGGTCGTCTGCATGTGGATGCGCACCTGAAAGTCATTGGCCAGGACGATATCTTCGCCACCGGCGACGTGGCTTATGCGGCCACCGACGATATCGGCAACTTCGCCTTGATGACCTGCCAGCATGCGATTTCCCTCGGCCGACATGCCGGCAACAACGTCGCGGCGCAGATTCTCGGTGTCGATCCGACCCCGTACAGCCAGCCGAAATACGTGACCTGCCTCGACCTCGGCGCCTGGGGCGCGGTGTACACCGAGGGCTGGGATCGTCAGGTGAAACTGGTGAAGGAGGAGGGCAAGTCGCTCAAGACCCAGATCAACACCCAATGGATCTACCCGCCGGCCGCTGACCGTGCCATCGCGCTGGCGGCTGCTGATCCGATGATTCCTGTCGTCGCGTAATCGACGCACTTCGAAAATCCCGCTTTCGTGCGGGATTTTTTTCGTCATCACAAAAGGCTATGACTAAAAGTCATTGCCCCATGATTTTTAATGGTTACGGGTGGCCTGATACCCGGTGTTAAAAAATCGCAAACACAGCTCATCAATAACAACCAGAGAGCGTTTGCAGCCATGTCCCGATTCTCCCTTCGCGTCTCCCCACGTCCGTTATTGATCCCGTTGGCCATCCGGCCCGCGTGAGCTGTCGATCACCCCAAAAAATCCCTCTGCATCGCAAAGAGTAATGACTGATGAAAGAACTCGACCTGTACATCGGTGAAGGTTTCGAAGGCCCGGGCGTGAACGCCGCGCACATCAATATCCTGATCGGCCCGCGCAACGGGCCGGCGGGGCAGGCGTTCGCCAACAGTCTGGCATCGCCGAGCCAGGGCCATTGCCCGTTCATGGTGATCGCCCAGCCGAACATCCCGGTCAAGCCGATGACCCTGTATGTGAACAAAGCTGCCATCAGCAGTGACCTGCACGGCAACGCAACCTGGGGCGCTTCTCAGGCCGGTATCGCCAAGGCTGTGCTCGAAGCGCTGCTAGACGGCACGCTGCCACCGGAAGCCGAAGACGAGTGGGCGATCGTCACCGCCAACTGGGTCAACCCGGCCTGCGATGATCTTGATGCCGTGTACCTGAACAACTACAACGCCTGCCGCACCGCGATCCGCGCCGCCCTGACCGGCAAGCCGGAAACCGCGCAGCTCAAGGATGTGGTCAACCACATCAGCAACCCTTTCTACACGCCAAAAGCCTGAGGTCCGCGCCATGCAATACATCCGTTTGGGCAACTCCGGCCTGCAAGTCTCCCGCCTGTGCCTGGGCACCATGAACATGGGCACCCCGGACTGGAAACCGTGGATCTTCAATGAAAAACAAAGCGAGCCGATCGTCGCTCACGCGCTGAACAACGGTGTGAACTTCATAGACCTGGCGGACTTCTATTCCGCCGGTGTCGGCGAAGAAGTGGTGGGGCGCATCGTCAAGCGTCTGGCCCGTCGCGAAGACCTGGTGATCACCACCAAGGTCGGCTACGGCACTCGCAACGCGATCAATGCCAGTGGCCATTCGCGCAAGCACATCATGGACAGTATCGATGCCTCGCTGAAGCGTCTGGACATGGATTACGTCGACGTGTTCATGCTGCATTACTTCGATGTGAACACCCCGGTCGAGGAAACCATGGGCGCACTGAACGACATCGTGCGTTCCGGCAAGGCACGTTACATCGGCGTCTCGACCATGCTCACCGGCCAACTGGCGAAAATCCTCATGGCCTGCGAGCGCAACGGTTGGGTCAAGCCGATCAACATGCAGCTGCAACTGAACTGCGCCTACCGCGAAGAAGAGCGCGAGATGATCCCGTTCTGCCGCGATCAGGGCATCGGCGTGTCGGTGTTCAGCCCGTTGGCCCGTGGCCTGCTGACCGGTGACGTGCAGTCGACCCGCAACCAGACCGACTTCTTCACCCAGCAGATGTACAGCGACGAAGCCTCGTTCGAGATCGCTCATTCGGTACAGCGCGTGGCCCGCGCCCGTGGCGTGTCGAACGCACAGATCGCCCAGGCCTGGGTCGCCAACCATCCGGGCGTGGACTGCATGCTGGTCGGTGCCGACACTACGGCGCAGTTCGACAGCGCACTGGCGGCATTGGAAACCAGGCTCGACGCCGAAGAGCTGCACGAGCTGGAGCGCAACTACACTCCATGCGACGTGATCAACGATTACACCGCCGGCAAACGCATCCTGCGCACGGCCCGTCCGGGGCAGGAACGCTTCATGTTGCAGGGGGCGGTGGCATGAGCGGGTTGATTCGTCACGGCAACTTCATCGACGGTCAGTGGGGCCAGGGCGGTGCGACTTATCCGGTGCGCAACCCGGCCAATGGCGAGTTGATCACCGACGTGCAGAAGGCTGGCGCCGAGGAAACCAACCTCGCCATCGAAGCCGCCAATCGTGCCTTGCCGGCGTGGCGCAAACTCACCGCCAAGGAGCGCAGCCAGCGTCTGAAACGCTGGAGCGATCTGATGCTCGCCAACCAGCAGGAACTGGCGACTTTGCTCAGCCGCGAACAAGGCAAACCGCTGGCCGAAGCAAAGGGTGAAGTGGTCTACGCCGCGAGTTTTCTCGAGTGGTTCGGTGAAGAAGCCAAGCGTGCCTACGGTGATGTGATCCCGAGCCACAAGGCCGATGCGCGGATCATCGTGACCAAGGAAGCCATCGGCGTGGTCGCGGCCATTACCCCATGGAACTTCCCGTTGGCGATGGTCACCCGCAAGGTTGGCCCGGCGCTGGCGGCGGGTTGCACGATGATTCTCAAGCCTTCGGAAGAAACGCCGTTGTCGGCATTCGCCCTGGCAGTGCTGGCCGAGCAGGCCGGGATTCCGGCGGGTGTGTTCAACATCGTTTCTGGCGATGCGGTGGCCATCGGCGGTGCGCTGCAAGCGTCCAGCGTGGTGCGCAAGCTGTCGTTCACCGGCTCGACCCGCACCGGCAAACTGCTGATGCGCCAGGCCGCCGACACCTTGAAAAAGGTCTCGCTGGAACTGGGCGGCAACGCGCCGTTCATTGTCTTCGACGACGCCGACATCGATGCGGCCGTCAAAGGCGCGATGGCCTCGAAATTCCGCAACACCGGGCAGACCTGCGTGTGCGTCAACCGCTTCTTCATTCAGGACGGCGTCTACGAAGCCTTCACCGGCAAACTCGCCGAAGCCGTGGCGGCGATGCGCGTAGGCAGTGCCCTGGAGGGGGAGACCGAGCAAGGTCCGCTGATCAACGCCGCTGCGCTGGCCAAGGTCGAAACCCACGTCAGCGATGCGCTGGAGAAGGGCGCCACGCTGTTGTGCGGCGGGCGGCGTCATGCGCTGGGCGGCACGTTCTACGAACCGACCATCCTCGCCGAAGCCAGCGGCGACATGTTGATTGCCCAGGACGAAACCTTCGGCCCGGTGGCCGCGTGCTTCCGCTTCAAGGACGAAGCCGAAGTGCTGGCGCGCGCCAACGACACGCCATTCGGTCTGTCGGCGTACTTCTACAGCCGCGACATCGGTCGGGTCTGGCGCATGGCCGAAGGGCTGGAAGCCGGGATGGTCGGCATCAACGAAGGGATCATCTCCACGGAGGTGGCGCCGTTCGGTGGCATCAAGGAATCGGGCCTTGGGCGTGAAGGTTCGAAGTACGGTCTGGATGACTATCTGGAGATCAAATACCTGTTGATGGGCGGCCTCTAGGCCTCCCCGAATCCTGCGGGAGTTCGCTCCTGCAGGATTCTCCCAGAGCTTTCCGTTTCTCCGTCAATAACAACAATTGGAGACGAACATGTCCGCTCAACCCGTAAAGATCGATGACCTGCCCATCGGGCGCTTCCATATCAAAATCGCCGGCCTGACTTTCGGCGCGCACTTCACCGACGGCTACATCCTTGGCCTGATCGGCATCGCGTTCACCTTGCTCAGCCCGCAGATGCAGCTCGATGCGTTCTGGCAGGGCCTGATCGGCGCATCGGCGTTGATCGGCCTGTTTCTCGGCAGTCTGTTTTTCGGCTGGATCTCGGACAAGGTCGGCCGGCAGAAAATCTTCCTGGTCAGTTTTGTGCTGATCACGCTCGCTTCGGTGATGCAGTTTTACGTCGAAACGGCCATGAGTCTGTTCCTCTGCCGAGTGCTGATCGGCATCGGTCTGGGCGGGGATTTCAGCGTCGGGCACGCGATGCTTGCCGAGTTCGCGCCGAAGAAACATCGCGGTGTGCTGCTGGGTTCGTTCAGCGTGATCTGGACCTTCGGCTATGTCGCAGCGACCTTTGTCGGCACCGCCATGCTCAGCCTCGGTGATGATGCCTGGCGCTGGATGCTGGCGTCGTCGGCGATCCCGGCGGCGTTGATTCTGATCGCCCGAATCGGCACCCCGGAATCTCCACGCTGGCTGGTCAATCAGGGCCGCGTGGCGGAAGCCCGTGCCATCGTCAAAAAGCATCTCGGCGATAACGTCGAGCTGGATGAAACCCGCTCCAGCGAAACCCGCTCGGGCTACGCGGTGCTGTTCAGCCCCGAGTACCGCAAGCGCACGGCGTTCAACTGCTTGTTCTTCGTCTGCATCGTCATGCCGTACTTCGCCATCTACACCTTCCTGCCGTCGATCCTGCAGAAGATGGGCTTGGCCGAAGGTTTCGGTACCGAGCTGATGCTCAACATGCTGCTGATCCTCGGCGCGTTGATCGGCATCTGGTGCACGATCAAATTCACCCGGCGCGGGTTCCTGATCAACTCGTTCATCATTCTGGCGGTGGCGTTGTTTCTGCTGGCCGTGTTGCCGGGTAGTGCGGCGTGGCTGATGGTGCTGGTGTTCGGTGTGTTCACGCTGGTGTTGTCGGCGGTGAGCAACCTGGTGGGCGTGTTCCCGGCGGAGAGCTTCCCGACGGAAGTACGGGCCAGCGGGATTGGCCTGGCGACGGCGGTGAGTCGTCTGGGGTCGGCGGTCAGTACGTTCCTGTTGCCGGTGAGTGTGGCGGGGATCGGATTGAGCCCGACCATGGGGATTCTTGCGGCGATCCTGGGGATTGGCGCGTTGTTGTCGTGGGCGTGGGCGCCGGAGACCAAGTCGTTGACGTTGAGTCAGGCGTGCAAGGCGCAGAGTTCGGTGGACGTCGGGGTAGGACCGGTCGGCAAAGTCGCCACGCCCGTCTGAGGAATACAGGTCAGGGGTTGCTGACAACCCCTAGCCACTCGGTAAACAGCTTCACCTTCGACAGCCCTTGCTTGTCATTCGCCACATCCAGCCAATAGCCATAAGGGCCGATCACCTCAATCGGGGTGATCGGCAGCAGGCTGCCGTTGGCCAGTTCCTTTTCGATCATCTGCCGGTCGATCACTGCCAGACCGCCGCCAGCCAGTGCGGTGTGGATCACCTGGTCCAGGGTGCTGAATTCCAGCCCTTGCCCGGCATCGATGTCATCCCGGCCCATGGCCGCCAGCCAGTTTTCCCAGACCTTCAAACGCTTGCCGTCGTGCAGGATGTGCAGCAGCGGAAACTGCCGCAGTTCCGGTGGCTGATCGCCGTTGAACAGTTCCGGGCTGGCCACCGCGATGTGGCGCTCCATCACCAGCAACTGACTGACGCAGTGAGGCGCCGCCGCGAGGCCGAAGCGGATGTGGCAATCGACTTCCGTGAGGCTGTCGTGGCCGATCTGGTTGGTCACGCTGAGGTTGATGTCCGGGTAGCGCTGACAGAATGCGCGCAGGTGTGGCGACAGCCAGCGCGTGGCCCAGGTCGGCGGGGCGAGCACTTTCAAGCGCTGGCGCAGATTCGGCACGCGCACCGCTTGCAAGGCGCGCTCAATGTGGTCGAAGGCCTCGGCCAGATGCGGGGAAAGATTGCTGCCGGCTTCGGTCAGCGACAGGCCTTGAGGCGTGCGCACGAACAGCGCCACGCCGAGGTAGTCTTCAAGCTGTTTGATCTGGCGACTGACTGCGCCCTGGGTGACGTTCAACCCGATGGCGGCCTGACTGAAACTGCGATGACGGGCGACTTCTTCGAACACGCGCAGGGTGTTGAGCGAGGGCAGTTGACGCATGGAGGCGGGACTCCGGAACGGGCGGTTTATTGTTGTTTTGGGATGAGGGCTATCTGACTATCGGGGCGGTGCGGATGCAAGGTGAATTCGCAACGGGCAGGCAAAAAAAATCGCAGCCCTGGCTGCGATTTTTTCGAACGTCAGAAGTAATACCCGACGTTCACATACAACTGATTCTCCCACTGATCCAGCCCTCCCGCGCCAAGGCTCTGGGTGTAGCTGCTGCCTCCGATGTACGGATCATTCCTGCCGAACAACCACTCCGTGGCCACCCACAATTTACTCACGGAAAACGAGGTGCCGAGGATCATCCGCTCGGACGTCTTGAAGCCGCTGGCGGACTTGTCGAAGGCGCTGTAGTTGGCGTACAGCTTGATCCCGCTGATCTGGTCGAACAGGTATTTGCCGCCGACGTCGTAACTCAGGTCGGCCACGTACAGATTGCCGCGACTGGCGACGTTGTAAGTGCCGTCGTAGCCACCGAGGGTCACCACTTCATCACTGCCGGGATTGCGCGGTGACATCTGCTGCCGCGCTGCCTGCAATTGCACGCCCCATGGGCCGTTCTTGCCCATGTAGTGCACGGCCACGGCGTTGCGCCGACCGTCGTTGTTGGTGTCTTTGTTCTCGAGGCTCGAAGTCAGGCCGGAGATCCCGACCTCGGACTTCCACGGCCCCAGATCCATTGCCTTGGCGACCCGCAGTACCACGGTGTTGCGTTCCTGGTTGTTGCTGCCGTCGGCCACGTAGCTGTCGGCCTCGGACACCACGCTCGAATACGTCACGCCTTTGCTGGTGCCTTTGCCTTGCCAGGCCGGGCGCAGGTAGTAGCCGGCCTGAATGTTCCAGTCGCCGCTTTGCTGGATGTATTTGGTGCCGATCTGCTGCACGTCTTCCAGGCCGATGACGTTGCCCAGGGTTTCGTAGAACGTGCTGCCGAAGTACGGCTGCAAGCCGAACGGCACGGTGTTCAGGCCCACTTGTACTTGCTGGTCGGGATTGAACTTGTAGCCGACCCACGCGAACTTGGCGAAGCGGATATCGCCGTAATTCTTGGTGTACTGGTACGGGTAGGAGCGACCGTAAAAGCGGTACTGCGCTTCACCGATCCACGAGTCGGAGTTGTACTTGGCGCTGAGGAACACTGTGTCGAGGCCGAACTTCTGGATGTCGCGATCGGGGTCCACATCCCAACGGGCACGAATGGCGCCGCCAAGGTCGAGATTGTCGGTGACCTGGACCGCCATGGCCGGGGCGGCAATGCTGCAGAACAGAGCGATGGAGGTGGTGCGCAGGCGCAAAGATGCAGGGAAGGGCATGGAGCGGCTCTCGATTGTTTTTATTAGAGATGCCGCGCAGTTTTTCCATCCGCCCGCTGCAGAACAAACGATAAAAACGTCAGGGAAACCTGCATCGAATGCATGTTACTCGGAAAATCCTGTAGGACAATTCGCCAATGTCGTGGGATGCTTTGCGCCTTGTCAGTGGTTTTCGAGTGCCTTGTATGAAACGCAAAATGCCCGGCCTGAATGCGCTCAAAGCATTCGAAGTGGCCGGCAGCACCGGCAGCTTCACCCGCGCCGCCGAGTTGCTCAACGTCACCCAGAGCGCGGTCAGCCGTCAGGTGCGGCAATTGGAGGAGCAGCTTGGCGAAAGTCTGCTGGAGCGCCGCCATCACCATCTCGAACTGACCGGTGCCGGCAAGATTCTGCTGCGGGCACTGCACCAGTCGTTCGACAAGATCGAGCTGACCGTGCGCAGCATCCAGCAGAAAACCCACGCCAACCGCCTGCACATCAATGCGCCGCCCACCTTCACCAGCCGCTGGTTGATGCCGCGCCTCGGGCGCCTGCGCGAGCAGCATCCGGAGCTGGAACTGAGCATCACCACCCGCTTGCAGGACAGCCTGGCGGAAACCAGCACCCTCGATTGTGCGATCCGTTTTGGCGACGGCGAGTGGGACGGGCTCGACAGTTCGCTGCTGATTCAGGAACGACACATCGCCGTGTGCGCGCCGACCCTGTATGCGCGGGAGGGCGGCGATCAGGGCATCGATCTCAATCGCCTGACCCTGTTGCATGTGCTGGCAAGGGAGGATCAGCGCTACCTGACCTGGAAACACTGGCTCGACGCGGCGCGTATCACGGGTGTCGACACTCAGGGCGGTTACGAATTCGACCTGCTGGACCTGGCGATTCAAGCGGCGGTCGATGGTCTGGGGATCACCATTGCCGACTGGCACATGGTCGCCTCGGAACTGGCCAGCGGGCAGTTGACCCAGGTGCATAACGTGCATGTCGAAGGGCACCAGTCCTACTGGCTGGTGACCCGCCCGGAACAGACGCAGATGCCGCAATTGCAGGCGTTCAGTCAGTGGTTGCAGGAAGAGATCTGGCTGGCGCAGCGCCAACTTGAGCCTTCGAAGGCGATTTTCTGAGTAACGTGCCTTTTTCGAATGTTTGATCGCCGGATAAATCGTTTGTTGAACCCGCTGTCGATGACAAGACTGGCGGCATCGATAAAAACAAACGATGGGCGATGCACATGCGAGTCGAGCGAAATTTTGTTAACGGCCACTTCATCGAGCCGGCCAGCGCGGCGCTGATCGCGGTCTACAACCCGGCCACGGAAGCGTTGATCGGCCAGGTGTCGGCCGCCACCGCCGAAGAAGCCACGGCGGCAGTCGATGCCGCTGCAGCGGCGCAGAAAGTCTGGGGCAAACTCACCAGCATCGAGCGCGCCGAACACCTGCGAGCATTTGCAGCGGCCCTTGAAGATCGCGCCGAAGCCATCGGTGCCGCCCTGGCCGCCGAGTCCGGCAAGAGCCTGAGCGACGCCAGCAACGAAGCCCGTTATGCCGCGCAGATCACCCGTTACCACGCCGAATGGGCGCGCCGCATCGAAGGCGAGATCATTCCCAGCGACAGCCCCGACGAAAACCTGTTCCTGCACCGCGAGCCGATTGGCGTCGTCGCGTGCCTGATTCCGTTCAACTACCCGGTCTACACCCTCTTGCGCAAAATTGCTCCGGCGCTGATTGCCGGCAACACGGTAGTGGTGCGTCCGAGCAACAACACCCCGACCTCGGCATTCGAAATCGCCAAAGCCGTGGAGCAATCGGGCATGCCGGCCGGCGTAATCAATATCCTGACCATGGATCACGCCACCGCAGCTGCAGTTTGCACCCACAAAGCCGTGGGCCTGATCACGCTGACCGGCAGCGTCAACGCCGGGCGCATTGTTCTCGACTACTGCAAGGCCAACATCGCCAAGCCTTCGCTGGAGCTGGGCGGCAAGACTCCGGCAATCATCGAGGCCGACGCCGATCTTGAAGCGGCCGCGAGCGCGATCATCGCCTCCAAGACCACTCACTGTGGTCAGTTGTGCACGGCGGTGGAGCGGGTCTACGTGCAGGAAAGCGTCTACGACCGTTTCCTCGCGCTGCTCAAAACCAAGATTGCCGCTGTGAAGTTCGGCGACCGCGCCGAGGATGCCAGCCTGATGGGCCCGCTGGTCAACGCCAGTTCGCAGAAGAACATTCACGCCATGGTCGAGCGCGCGATTGGCGACGGCGCTGTCCTCGAAAGTGGCGGCGTGCTGCCGGAAGGCCCGGGGCATTTCTACCCGCCGACGCTGCTGAGCGGCTGCCGTCAGGACATGGAAATCGTCCAAGAAGAAATCTTCGGCCCGGTGTTGCCGGTGCTCAAGTACCGCGACATCGACGAAGCGCTGGCCATGGCCAACGACCACCAGTTCGGCCTGTCGTCGGTGCTCTACACCGAGAACTACCGCACCGCGCAGAAAGTCGCCAACGCCATCGAGGCCGGCGAGTTGTACGTCAACCGTACGCCAGCCGATCCGTACCAGGGCTACCACGCTGGCTGGAAACGCTCGGGCCTGGGCGGCGATGACGGCAAGCACGGCATGCTCGAATTCACCCAGACCCGTCTCGTGGTCATGAAGTACTGATCCACCGCATCACGCCTCACGCTACACCTATAAAAACAATTATCAGGGGCGCCCGGAGCACGGGTCGCCCGAGGTCACTTCAATGTCCAAGCATGCATCCTCTGCTGCCGCTGTTCAGGGTTCCGATTCGGCTTCGAAAAGCCAGAGCGACAAGGGAAGTCGCTATTTCCAACTGATGTTGCTGGTGCTCGCCGCCGGTGCGATCTACCCGATTCTGTACCTGCGCCAGGTCTACCAGACCACCATGCTCGAGGTGTTCCAGATCAACCACAGCGAGCTGGGTTATCTGTACTCGATGCTGGGGACGATTTTCCTGCTCAGCTACTTGCCGAGCGGCTGGCTGGCCGACCGTATCGCGCCGCGCTTCCTGATCTTCTTCTCGCTGGTGGCAACCGGCGCGCTGGGCCTGTGGTATTCGACCGCGCCTTCGATGACCGGGTTGATGATCATCTTCGGTTGCTGGGGTCTGACCACCGGCCTGACGTTCTGGGCCTCGGTGCTCAAGCGGGTGAAGATGATTGCTCATCACAGCGAGCAGGGCCGGTTCTTCGGCATCCTTGATGGCGGTCGCGGGCTGGTCGAAGCGCTGCTGGCGACGGTCGCGCTGGCGTTGTTCGCCTTCGCCACCGAAACCCGTGGCGAGTCCACCGCCGAAGGTTTCAAGCACGTGGTTTACCTCTACGCCTTCACCTGTATTGCCATCGGCTGCGTGCTGGTGCTGATCAAGGACCCGAAGTCGATGGAGGACACGCCGCCGGTGGAGAAGGGCAAATTCAACTTGCTCACTGATCTGGCGACCCTGGTGAAGATTCCTGAACTGTGGCTGGTCACCGCGATCGTGTTCTGTGGGTATCACATCTTCTGGGCCACCTACAGTTTCTCGGACTACCTGCAAGGCAGCGGCCTGACCGCCGTCATGGCCGGCACCATCACCACCATCAAACTGTGGATGCGCCCGATCGGCGGCATCGGCGGCGGCTGGCTGGGGGACAAGTTTTCTAACATCTCGGTGCTGATCGTCGCGCTGTTGCTGGCGAGTCTGGCGATTGTCGGGCTGATCGTGTTCCCGGCGCTCAACAGCATGGGGCTGCTGATCGCGACAGTGATTTTCATCGGCCTGATGACCTACGCGATTCGCGGTCTGTACTGGGCGATCCTCGACAGCTGCAACATTCCGCTGCGGATCACCGGCGTGGCCATCGGCATTGTCTCGGTGGTGGGTTACATGCCGGATGCTTTTATCCCGTTGATCAACGGCTACCTCACTGAGCATTTCCCCGGCGCCCTCGGCTACAAGCTCTATTTCGGCTACATCGCCACTATCGGTCTGATCGGCACTCTGGCTGCCGTGACCCTGCGTGCCCGGATCAATCGCAAATCCTTGAACAAGACCTCTTTGAACAAGACAGGTGCCTGAGATGAAAATCGTCGCCCTTGAAACCCATATCGTCGCCGTACCGCCACCGCACATCGGCGGCATGTACTGGCTGTTCGTCAAGCTCAAGACCGACTGCGGCATTGAAGGCGTCGGCGAAATCTACGCCGCGACCTTCGGCCCCAAAGCCATGCTGCCGATCATCGAAGACGTGTTCGAACGCTACCTGTTGAATCAGGATCCGCACCACATCGAACGCTTCTTCCGTCAGGCCTATTCGAGCGGTTTCACCCAGCGTCCCGACCTGACCATGATGGGCGTGGTCAGCGGTCTGGAAATGGCCTGCTGGGACATCATCGGCAAGGCCGCAAACAAACCTGTCTATGAATTGCTCGGCGGCAAGGTTCACGAACGCCTGCGTTCCTACACCTACCTGTATCCGGTCAACAGCCGTGGCGAGTACGACTACGACGACCCGGACCTGGCCGCCGAGTGCGCCATTGAGAGCATGAACAAGGGCTTCACCGCCGTGAAGTTCGACCCGGCCGGACCGTACACCGCGTATTCCGGTCACCAGATCTCGCTGGAAGTGCTGGAACGCTGCGAAACCTTCTGCCGCAAGATCCGCGAAGCGGTGGGCAACAAGTGCGATCTGCTGTTCGGCACTCACGGGCAAATGGTGCCGTCCTCGGCGATTCGCCTGGCCAAACGCCTGGAGAAATACGACCCGCTGTGGTTCGAAGAGCCGGTGCCGCCGGGCCAGGAGGAGGCCATGGCGCAAGTCGCCGCCAAGACCAGCATTCCGATTGCCACCGGTGAGCGCCTGACCACCAAGTACGAGTTCTTCAAGCTGTTGCAGGCCGGCGGTGCGTCGATTCTGCAGATGAACGTGGCGCGCTGCGGCGGCCTGCTCGAAGGCAAGAAGATCGCCAGCATGGCCGAGGCCTATTACGCGCAAATCGCTCCGCATCTGTACAACGGGCCGATTGGTGCGGCAGCGAGTTTCCAGCTCGCGGCCTGCACGCCGAACTTCCTGATCCAGGAAAGCATCGAGACCTGGGGCGGCTTCCATGCCGAGGTCCTGAAAAAGCCGTTGCAGTGGGAGGACGGCTACATCATCCCGTCCACCGAGCCGGGTCTGGGCGTGGAGCTGAACATGGACGTGGTGCGCAAGCATTCGCCGTACACCGGCGAACGCCTGCACCTGCAAATGGCCCCGACCCCGGCCGACGTCAAAGACACATCGCCGGCCAAGGGCTGACGGGATTTCCCCGCCCGGCAACGGGCGGGTTCGATAAAAAGACTTACGCGGTAACCGTGCATGACATACGACTACATCATCGCTGGCGCAGGCGCCGCTGGCTGCGTCCTGGCCAACCGGCTTTCGGCCTCGGGCCAACACACGGTGCTGCTGCTGGAGGCGGGCGGCAAGGACAGTTCCCTGTGGTTCAAGATCCCGGTCGGCTTCGCCAAAATGTATTACAACCCGACCTTCAACTGGATGTACTACAGCCAGCCGCAGAAGCAGTTGGGCAATCGTGAAATCTACGCCCCGCGCGGCAAGGTCCAGGGTGGTTCGGGCTCGATCAACGCGATGATCTACGTGCGCGGTCAGGCCCATGATTTCAACGATTGGGCGGCCAACGGCAACGACGGCTGGGGCTTCAAGGATGTGCTGCCGTACTTTCGCAAACTGGAAAACCACCCGCTGGGCGACACCGAATACCACGGCGGCAGCGGCCCGATCAGCATCACCCCGATGGCCGGCCAGACCCACCCGATCTGCGACGTGTTCCTCAAGGGCTGCGACGAACTCGGTTACCCGCGCAGCGATGATTTCAATGGGCCGAAATTCGAAGGCGCGGGCATCTACGACGTCAACACTCGCAACGGTCAGCGCAGCTCCAGCAGCTTCGCCCATCTGCATCCGGCACTGAGCCGGCCGAACCTGACGGTCGAGCATTACGCGTTGGTCGATCGGGTGCTGTTCGATGAAAGCCAACAGCGTGCCACCGGCATTTCCATCACCCAGCATGGCGTGGTACGCACCTTCATGGCGCGCAAGGAAGTGATCCTGTGCGCAGGCGCCGTTGATACGCCGAAGATCCTGCAACTGTCCGGTGTGGCGGATCGCGCCTTGTTGGCCAAGCATCAGATTCCGGTGGTCAAACACCTGCCGGCGGTGGGGCAGAACCTGCAGGATCACCTGTGCGTCAGCTACTACTACAAGGCCAATATTCCGACCCTGAACGATGAGCTCAGCTCGTTGTTCGGCCAGTTCAAACTCGGCGTCAAATACCTGCTGACCCGCAAGGGCGCGCTGGCGATGAGCGTCAATCAGGCTGGCGGTTTCTTCCGGGGCAACGCGGAGCAGAGCCATCCGAACCTGCAGTTGTATTTCAATCCGCTGTCGTACCAGATTCCGAAAAACAACAAGGCCAGCCTCAAGCCCGAGCCGTATTCAGGCTTCCTGCTGTGCTTCAACCCGTGCCGCCCGACCAGTCGTGGGCACATCGAGATTGCTTCGAAAAATCCGCGCGATGCGGCGTTGATCGACCCGAACTACCTGAGCACGCAGAAGGACATCGACGAGGTCATCCAGGGCAGTCGCCTGATGCGCAAGATCATGGGCGCTCCGGCGCTCAAGGGTATTACGGTCGATGAAGTCTTGCCGGGGCCGGCGGTGGAAACCGACGAGCAGATGCTCCAGTACTTCCGTGACAACTGCGGCTCGATCTATCACCTGTGCGGTTCCTGCGCGATGGGTGCGGATGAGCAGAACTCGGTGGTCGACAAGCGCCTCAAGGTGCATGGTCTGGACGGGCTGCGGATCGTCGATGCGTCGATCTTCCCCAACGTGACGTCGGGCAACACCCACGCGGCGGTGCTGATGGTGGCGGAGAAAGGCGCGGATCTGATTCTGCAGGATGCGTAATGCGCGGTGACAGTTGATCGCGGGCGTTTTTCCCGCGTGCACTAGGCTTTGAATGCCGGCCCATTACGGGCCGGCATTACTGTTTCTGGAGGGTTGGTTTTTTGATTCAAGGAGCTGCCGATCATGGATGATCTGGTGAAAGAGGTGATTCCGCTGTTGCAGTACCTGATCCCGGGGTTTGTCTCGACCTGGATTTTCTACACCCTGACGGCATTCAAGCGGCCGGATACGTTCGGGCAGATTGTGCAGGCGTTGATTTTTACGTTTGTGATTCACGGGGCCGTTCTGGGCGTTGGTGAGGTCTGTTTGTGGGTTGGGAGGGAGGGTTTTTCTGTAGGAACGTGGGATTCCCAGGCTGAAACAGCATGGGCGTTTTTTGCTTCGCTGGTGTTTGGGTTGCTGGCTTGTTGCCTGTCCGCCAGTGGCAACTTACATGGTTGGTTGCGTAGCAGAAACGTAACGAAACAATCTTCCTACCCTAGCCAATGGTTCAGCGCATTTGCGAAATATGATCGCGTCATCACCCTGCATCTGGATGATGAAAGGCGCGTTCTAGGCTGGCCGGTGGAGTGGCCGCCCGAATCTTCAAGTGGGCAGTTTCTGTTGCAATCTCCGTGTTGGCTCAACAGCGATGGAACCGACGTACCTTTTGGTGCTGAATTTTTGTTGATAGATTCCGCGAAGGTTAAATGGGTTGAATTCAATCCGATTTCAGAGGGTTCATCATGACCGCCAGAGCGCCACAGCCAATGCCGCCGCACATCGCGCGCCTGTTCTACGGGCCAGATGGGAAACAGTTGGAGAAACCACTGATCAAAGGTCCCAAGGCGCCACCACCGCTGAAGCGCTAGCCAATGCAGGGGGGCGATTATTCGCCCCCGGGTTGCCTCCGCTCACCCGAACATCGGCAAGTCAACTCAGAGCGTCTGCACCAACCAATCCCGAAAAGCCTTCAACGAAGCCAGCGATTCATTGCGCGCCGGGTACACCAGGTAATAACTGCGCCGACTGCTGATCGGTTCCCCCAGTTGCAGCAATTCACCATTGTGCAGTTCATCCTCCACCAGAATCCTCGGCACCAGTCCGATACCGATATTGGCGCGCACGGCCTGGATCAGGTGCGAGGTCATCTCGAAGCTCGGCCCGATGCGCATGCTGCGATGGGGCAGGGCGTGATGGCTGAACCATTCGCTCCACGCCTGAGCATTGCTGCTGACGTTGAGCAACAGCTGCCCGGCGATGTGCTGATTGGCGGCGAGACGTTCGGCATCGGACAGTTGCGCGCTGGCGATCACCACCAGTTCTTCGGTGTGCAAGCGGTGGGCAGTCAGCCCCGGCCAGTCACCGCCACCCACGCAAATCGCCGCGTCTATTTCGCTGGTATCGAAGTCGATGGTTTCGATGCGTGAATGCAGATGCACGGTCATGCCCGGGTGCGCGGTGTAGAAATCCTTCAGGCGTGGCAACAGCCATTTCGAGCCGAAGGTCGGCAGAGTCGCCAGGCGCAAGCTGTGAATGCCCGAGCCAAACGCCATGGCCTGCAGCGTTGCGCTGCGGATCTGCCCAAGGGCTTCGGACAGTTCGCGCTGGTACATGCGCCCGACGTCGGTAAGGATCACCCGCCGGCCTTCGCGACTGAACAGGCGCATGCCGAGCATCTTTTCCAGAATCTGCACCTGACGACTGACCGCGCTCTGGGTCAGCGACAGTTCGTGGGCGGCGCGGGTGTAACTTTCATGGCGTGCGGCGGCTTCAAACGCCAGCAGCAATGACATCGAGGGAGTGAGAGTTCGCGGATTCATTCGTTTTAGTCATGGATTGCGGGTCGATTTTACGGTTGTCCCGGCATCGCTCTGCAATGAACATAAGGCCTATGAGATGGCGGGAGCGTGACGCAATCATTCATTGCGCACAACTGTTCACCGCCACACGGCCCGTTTTTGACCGAGATTGCACGCCCGATGATTGCCCAGCTGTCGCCTTCCACCACGCTGAACACCGACTACCAACAGTTTCTCAAAGCCCTTGAAACCAGTGGCTTTCGTGGCGAAATCAGTGCCGACTACGCCAGCCGAGTGGTGCTGGCCACTGACAACTCGATCTATCAGCGCTTGCCGCAAGCAGCGGTATTCCCGCGCGACGCCGACGACGTGGCGCTGCTGGCACGCCTGATTGCCGAGCCGGCGTACCAGAAAGTCGTGATAACACCTCGCGGCGGAGGCACCGGCACCAACGGCCAGTCGTTGACCGACGGCATCGTCGTCGACCTGTCGCGGCACATGAACCGCATTCTCGAAATCAACGTTGAACAGCGTTGGGTGCGGGTGCAGGCCGGCGTGGTGAAGGATCAACTGAACGCGGCACTGAAATCCGCCGGGCTGTTTTTCGCCCCGGAGCTGTCCACGTCGAACCGCGCCACCGTCGGCGGCATGATCAACACCGATGCCAGCGGCCAGGGCAGTTGCACCTATGGCAAGACCCGCGACCACGTGCTGGAACTGCACATGGTCCTGCGCGGTGGCGAGCGCTTGCACGGCCGCCCACTGGAAGAAAGCGAGCTGGCAGCGGAGTGCTCCCGTGAGGGTCGGGCCGGCGAGGTGTATCGCTGCGCGCGGCAGATCATTGATGAGCAGGGCGAGCTGATCCGGGAAACCTTCCCCGACCTCAACCGCTGCCTGACCGGCTACGACCTGGCGCACCTGCGCGAGGCAGACAACCGTTTCAACCTCAACAGCGTGCTGTGCGGCGCCGAGGGTTCGCTGGGCTTTGTGGTCGAGGCCAAGCTCAACGTGTTGCCGATCCCCAAGCACACCATGCTGGTGAACATTCGTTACGCCGGTTTCATGGACGCGTTGCGCGATGCCCGGGCGTTGATGGCGCTCAAGCCGCTGTCGATTGAAACCGTCGACTCCAAAGTGCTGTTGCTGGCGATGCAGGACATCGTCTGGCACGGCGTTGCCGAGTATTTCCCGGAAAGCGCCGACCGGCCGACGCTGGGGATCAACCTGGTGGAGTTCTGCGGCGACGATCCCGAGGAGCTGCAAGGTCGGGTCGAGGCCTTTGTCCAGCATCTGGGCAACGACGCCACAGTCGAGCGATTGGGCCATACGCTGGCCGTCGGTCATGCGGCGGTGAATCGCGTCTACGGCATGCGCAAGCGTGCGGTGGGTTTGCTCGGCAACGTCGCCGGTGAAGCGCGGCCGCAGCCGTTTGTCGAAGACACCGCCGTGCCGCCGCAACACTTGGCTGAATACATCGCCGAACTGCGCGACCTACTCGACAGCCACAATCTGCAATACGGCATGTTCGGCCATGTCGATGCCGGTGTGCTGCACGTACGGCCGATTCTCGACATGAAAGACCCGCAACAAGCCGCACTGGTGCGACCGGTGTCCGACGGCGTCGCCGCGCTGACCCAGCGTTACGGCGGCCTGCTGTGGGGCGAGCACGGCAAAGGCCTGCGCTCGGAATACGCGCCGGCCTTCTTCGGCGCGTTGTACCCGGCACTGCAAGCGTTGAAGGCGGCGTTCGATCCGTTCAACCAGTTCAATCCGGGCAAGATTGCCACACCGAATATTCCCGGTGCGGCATTGCTGAAGATCGACGAAGTGACCCTGCGCGGCGAACTCGATCGGCAGATCGACGAGAAAGTCTGGCAGGACTACGGCGCGGCCATGCACTGCAACGGCAACGGCGCCTGCTACAACTTCGATCCCGACGATGCGATGTGCCCGTCGTGGAAAGCTACTCGCCTGCGTGCGCAATCGCCCAAGGGCCGCGCCTCGCTGATTCGCGAATGGCTGCGTTTGCAGGGCGAGGCGGGTGTGGATGTGTTGTCCGATGCCAGTCGCCGTCCGCCGTTTTTCAGCACGCTGTTGCAGCGCTGGCGCAACAGCCGCGCCCAGGAAAAGGATTTCTCCCATGAGGTGTACGACGCCATGGCCGGGTGCCTGGCGTGCAAGTCCTGTGCGGGGCAGTGCCCGGTGAAGGTCAACGTGCCGGACTTCCGTTCGCGGTTCCTCGAGCTGTACCACACCCGTTACCTGCGGCCGGCACGGGATTATCTGATCGCCTCGCTGGAGTACACGATTCCGTACATGGCGCGGATTCCGTTTCTCTATAACGGTTTGATGGGCGCCTCGTTCAGCCGTCGTTTGATCGAGCGTCTTGGCGGCATGGTCGATGTGCCGTTGCTCAGTCGTTTCGATTTCCACGCGGCCATGCGTCGCTGGCAGGTTCAGCCGGCGTCGGTCGAGGCGCTTTCGGCGCTGACTCAGGCACAACGTGAGCGCAGTGTGGTGCTGGTGCAGGATGCGTTCACCCGGTATTTCGAGGCGCCATTGCTGGCGGATCTGATCGAGCTGATTTCGCGACTGGGCTATCAGGTTTATCTGGCACCGTTCAGCGCCAACGGCAAGCCGCTGCATGTGCAGGGCTTCCTGTCGGCGTTCAATCGCGCAGCGTTGCGCAATGCCGGGCAACTGCGCGCACTGGCCGGGATCGGGGTGCCGCTGGTGGGGCTCGATCCGGCGATGACGCTGGTTTATCGCCAGGAATATCTGAAGGTGCCGGGAATGGAAAAATGCCCGGAGGTGGCGCTGGTGCAGGAGTGGCTGCTCAAGGTCATGCCGGAGCAAGCCGATCAGCACCGCGAGGAAACCTTCCGCCTGCTCGCGCACTGCACCGAGAAAACCAACGCGCCTGCCGCGACCCGGCAATGGGAGCAGGTGTTCGAACGTGTCGGTTTGAAGCTGACGACCCAGGCCACCGGTTGCTGCGGGATGTCCGGCACCTACGGCCACGAAGCCCGCAATCGCGAAACCTCGGCGGTGATTTACGAGCAGTCCTGGGCGAAGCAGATTGAGGCGCCGGTAGAGCGGGGTGAAGCGCTGGCGACCGGCTATTCGTGCCGCAGCCAGGTCAAGCGCCAGGCCGACCGGACGGTGCGTCATCCGTTGCAGGTGCTGCTTGAGAGGCTGCGTTCTGCTTGAGAACCGTTGGCAATTGAAGCGACCTTTCATGTTATAAGGTAACGCAAATATTCGGGCCGATTGCACCCGGCCCGGTCGAACTCCTCACTCGATTGCGAACCCTTCATGACCCTTGCTGTTCCCCGAAACGTCCCGCCGGCGACTGGCCGGTTGTTGTCCATTGATGCGGTGCGTGGCCTGGTAATTTTGTTCATGTTGCTGGATCACGTGCGCGAAACCTTTCTGCTGCATCGTCAGGTGTCCGATCCGATGGACATCGCCAGCACCGAGCCGGCGCTGTTTTTCAGCCGCACCCTGGCGCATCTGTGCGCGCCGGTGTTCGTACTGTTGACCGGGTTGTCGGCGTGGCTGTTCGGGGAGAAGTACGACGGCAAGGCCGATGTCAGTGCCTTTCTGTTCAAACGTGGTCTGTTCCTGGTGGTGCTCGAATTCACCCTGGTGAATTTCGCCTGGACGTTTCAGTTGCCTCCGAGCGTGATTTATCTGCAAGTGATCTGGGCAATCGGCCTGAGCATGATCGCGCTGTCGCTGCTGGTCTGGCTGCCACGCTGGCTGTTGTTGATGCTGAGCCTGGCGATCATCGCCGGGCACAACCTGCTCGATGGTGTGCATTTCGGAACGGAATCGGCGCTGCATGTGCCCTGGGCGATCCTGCATGACCGGGGCTGGATCGAGGCGGGCGAGACCTTGCGCCTGCGCACCTCGTACCCGTTACTGCCGTGGATCGGTGTGATCGGTCTGGGTTACGCGCTGGGGCCGTGGTTCGCTCGCGCTGCCGATTCAGGTGTGCGGCAGCGGCGCTTGTTGATCGGTGGCTTCGCCGGGCTGCTGGGTTTCATGGCGCTGCGGCTGGTCAACGGTTACGGCGAGAAACCGTGGTCGATCAATGACAGCAGCCTGCAAACCCTGATGAGTTTCTTCAACATCACCAAATACCCGCCGTCGCTGTTGTTCATCACGCTGACAGTGAGCGTCGGGCTGTTGCTGTTGCTGGTGTTCGAGCGCTCGCAGGAGCGACGCTGGATTCGCTGGCTGACGGTGTTCGGCTCGGCGCCGATGTTTTTCTATCTGCTGCACCTGTATGTGTTGAAGGTGCTGTACCTGATCGGTGTGGCGTTGGTCGGGCTTAATCAGGGCAGTTATTTCGGTTTCTCGTCGGTGGCGGCGGTGTGGCTGGCGGCGATGGTGCTGGCGATTGCGCTGTTCCCGGCAGTGAGATGGTTCTCCGCACTCAAGGCTCGGCGCCGGGACATCGCCTGGTTGAAGTATCTGTAATTACCCGGTTTTGCCGTCGCGAACATTGCGGGCAAAGTCGATGAAAGCCTTGAGCGGCGCCGGTACATGGCGTCGGCTCGGGTAATACAGGTGCAGCCCGGGATAGTACGGACACCAGTCCGCCAACACCTGCACCAGACGCCCGGCCGCGAGGTGTTCGCTGACCATGTCTTCAAACACATAGGCCAGTCCCAGGCCTTGCAACGCCGGGCCGACCATCAGGCTCACATCGCCCAGGGTCAGCGGGCCGTTGACTTCGATTTCCTGTTCAATGCCACCGCGTTCGAACTCCCAGCGGTACATCGAACCGCTCGGGAACCGATGGCGGATGCAGGGCAGGGTATGCAGGTCTTCCGGTTTCTGAGGTGCGGGATGTCGCTGGAAAAACGCTGGCGAGCCGACCACCACTGAGCGAAGGTTCGGCCCGATGGGCAGCGACACCATGTCCGCCTCCAGCCGATTGCCGAAACGTACGCCGGCATCGAATCCGGCAGCGACGATATCCAGCAACGCATCGCTTTCGACCACTTCCAGACGAATGTCCGGGTAGGCCTGCAGAAACTCGCTGGCAATCGGCAGCAGCACCAGTTCGCATGCCTGGCGCCCGGAGGTGATGCGCAGGTTGCCCGAAGGTTTGTCGCGAAAATGGTTGAGGTCTTCAAGCGCATCTTCGATATCGCGAAACGCCGGTTTCAGCCGCGCGTAAAGCCGTTCGCCGGCCTCGGTCAGCGCCACGCTGCGGGTGGTGCGATTGAACAGGCGCACGCCGAGGCGGTTTTCCAGAGCCCGCAACGAGTGACTCAGTGCCGAAGGTGTCAGGCCCAGATCCACCGCTGCACGACTGAAGTTCAGATGCTGGGCGATGCTCAGAAAGATCGACAGATCCGTCGTGGACGGATTTTTCATTGATGAGCACCTTTCACAAAGCCATGTAATTTTGTTGGGATTATCGCATCAGTAGCATGGCTTTAAAGTCGCATCAACTCATCGAGAAGGCCCGGCAAAACGTCAGGGTCACTGACAGGAGGAGTTGTTATGCGTACCTGGCTGATTACCGGAGCTTCCCGTGGTTTTGGCACCCTCATCGCAGAACATGCCCTGCGTGCCGGCGATACGGTGATTGCCACCGCACGCAAACCGCAGGACATCACGGATCGTCTCGGCGAGCCCCCGAACCTGCTGGCGTTGCGTCTGGACGTCACCCGTGAAGACGAGGCCCACCAGGCGGTGGCAGAGGGGATCAAGCGTTTCGGCCGCATCGATGTGCTGATCAACAATGCCGGGTTCGGCGTATTGGGCGCCGTCGAAGAAACCAGCGCCAGCGAAACCGAGCGCCTGTTCGCCACCAACGTCTTCGGCCTGCTCAACGTGACTCGCGCCGTGCTGCCGCATATGCGCGCCCGGCGCAGCGGACGGGTGATCAACATTTCGTCCATCGGTGGCTATCAGGCCTACATGGGCTGGGGTGTCTACGGCTCGACCAAGTTCGCGGTGGAAGGCATCAGTGAAGCGCTGCATCAGGAACTGGCGCCACTGGGCATAAATGTCACGGTGGTCGAACCGGGTTTCTTCCGCACGGATTTCCTCGACGAACAATCGCTGGTCAAGACCGCGCTGGTATTGCCGGACTACGACGAAACCGTGGGCAAGATGCGTACTTTCGCCGAAGCCGCCAATCATGCGCAGCCGGGCGATCCGGTGAAGTTTGCCGAAGCCATGCTGGCGCTGGTCAATGCACCGAACCCGCCGCAACGGCTGGCGCTGGGTAGCGACACCGTCGCGCGAATCGAGGCGAAGAACCGCTTGGTGGCGCAGGAGTTGGCGCAGTGGAATGAGCTGGCACTGTCCACGGATTTCAAGGACTGACACAACCCCCGTTGAAGCCATCGCAGGCTGCGCTCTGTTGATCGCAGCCTCATTTTTTTCATTGGATGAAATCATGAAAACCGTCTCCCAATACCATGACGCGCGCGATAAGCGGCTGATTCTCGCGGCGATTTGCCTGTCGGCACTGGTGCTTCCGTTAAGTTTTACCGGTGGCGCGGTGGCGACGCCGGCCATCGGCCGTGACTTGGGCGGCAGTCCGGTGGCGCTGACCTGGATCACCAATGCATTCATGTTGTCGTTCGGCAGTCTGCTGATGGCGGCGGGGGCGTTGGCTGATGTCTATGGACGCAAACGCCTGTTCACCGCCGGCATGCTGCTGTTCACCGGGGCATCAATTGCCCAGAGCCTGGCGCCTTCGGTGTTCTGGCTGGATGTGCTTCGGGCGATACAGGGCGTGGCCGGGGCGGCGGCGCTGGCCAGTGGTTCGGCAGCGCTGGCGCAGGAGTTCGAAGGCCACGCGCGCACTCGTGCCTACAGCATGCTCGGTACTACGTTTGGCATCGGTCTGGCGTTCGGGCCGTTGGTGGCCGGGGCGCTGATCGAGGCGTTCAACTGGCGCGCGATCTTTGTCTTCACCGCGCTGATCGGTGTGATCGCAATGGTGTTCGGCCTGCCGCGCATGCGTGAAACCCGCGATCCCGACGCCAGCGGTCTCGACTGGCCAGGCACCGTGACGTTCAGTTCGATGCTCGCGCTGTTCACGTTCGGTGTGATCCAGGCACCCGAAAGCGGTTGGGGCAGTCCGTTGGTGATCGGTCTGTTGGGCGCTTCGGCGTTGTTGCTGGCGCTGTTCGTCCTCATCGAAATGCGTGTCAAACGCCCGATGCTCGATCTGACGCTGTTCCGTTTTCCGCGCTTCATCGGGGTGCAGATGCTGCCGATCGGCACCTGCTTTTGCTACATCGTGCTGGTGGTGATGCTGCCGCTGCGGTTTATCGGCGTCGAAGGCTTGAGTGAAATCGATGCCGGCCTGCTGTTGCTGGCGCTGTCGGCGCCGATGCTGGTGGTGCCGATACTTGCGGCTTCGATGACCCGCTTTGTTTCGGCCGGTATTTTATCGGGCGTGGGTTTCTTGATTGCCGCCGTGGGGCTGCACTGGCTGAGTCTGTACAACGTCGGCGAATCAAAATTCGCATTGGTAGTGCCGATGGTGTTGATCGGGATCGGCGCAGGTTTGCCGTGGGGCTTGATGGACGGACTGTCGGTCAGCGTGGTGCCGAAAGAGCGCGCCGGCATGGCGGCCGGGATCTTCAATACGGTGCGGGTGGCGGGTGAGGGGATTGCACTGGCCAGCGTGGCGGCGATGCTTGCCTCGCTGCTGCATGCCGATCTGCAATCGGTGGCCGGCAGCGCCGACGTTGCATTGATTGCCGAAACCGCGCACCGGGTGACGACAGGCGACATGGCTCACGCAATCAACACGATTCCAGGGTTGGCCAATGAACGTCTGGTGCAAGGTTACGCTTCGGCGTTCCAGTATCTGCTGCACATTCTGACGCTCATCACCCTGGCGTCGGCAGCCGTGGTGCTGGGGCTGTTGAGCAAGGATCGGACGGTGTCGGAACCACGACAGGCTGCGGCGTAAATGAAATAGCCCGGAAGCGCAAAACGCTTCCGGGCTTTTTCTCAGCGGATCAGCGGCGATCCAGCCACACGGTCTGCGCATTGCAGAACTCGCGCACGCCGAAATGCGACAGCTCACGGCCGAAACCGCTTTTCTTCACGCCACCGAAGGTCACGCGCGGGTCACTGGCGGAGTAGCCGTTGATGAACACGCCACCGGTTTCCAGTTCGCTGGTCAGTTGCTGGGCCAGGGCGACGTTGGCGGTGTAGATCGTGGCGGTCAGACCGAACTCGCTGTCGTTGGCCAGGGCCACGGCGTGAGCGCAATCGCGGGCGGTGATGATCGAGGCCACCGGGCCGAACAGTTCCTGTTTGAACGAGGTCATGCGGTCGGTGACGTCGGCCAGCACAGTCGGTTCATAGTAGTTGCCTGCGCCTTCGACCTTGCCGCCGCCGAGCAGCAGGGTGGCACCTTCTTCGAGGGTGTCGCGCACCTGTTGATCCAGTTCGTCACGCAGATCGAAGCGAGCCATCGGGCCGATGTAGTTGTCGGCGGACAACGGATCACCCATCTTCAACTGGCGGGTGGCTTCGACGAATTTGCGGGTGAACTCTTCGACCACGCCTTCTTCGATGATCAGGCGTTTGGCGGCGGCGCAGACCTGGCCGGAGTTCTGGTAACGACCGATCACTGCCGCTTGTACGGCTTCATCGATGTCGGCGTCGTTGAGCACGATGAACGGATCGGAGCCGCCCAGTTCCAGTACGCATTTCTTCAACGCGGCACCGGCCTGTGCGCCGATGGCCATGCCGGCGCGGACGCTGCCGGTCAGGGTCACGGCGGCGATGCGCGGGTCAGCGATGGCAGTCGAAACGCCTTCCGGGGTGACGTTGATCACTTCAAACACGCCATCGGCAACCCCGGCGCGGGTGAAGGCATCGCGCAGCAGATAGGCACTGCCCATCACGTTCGGTGCATGCTTGAGCACGTAGGTGTTGCCGGCGATCAGCGCCGGGACTGCACCGCGCAGCACCTGCCAGATCGGGAAGTTCCACGGCATCACGGCGAGGATCGGCCCCAGCGGACGGTATTCGATGCGCGCCTTGCCGCCTTCGACCAGAGTCGCCTCGGCGTTGAGCATGGCCGGACCGTGTTCGGCGTACCACTCGCAGAGCTTGGCGCATTTCTCGATTTCGCCTCGGGCCTGGGCGATCGGCTTGCCCATTTCCTGGGTGATCATGGTCGCCATGGCTTCGCTGCTGTCGCGCAGAGCACCGGCCAGGGCGGTCAGTGCGCGGGAGCGGTCCTGCAAAGGCTTGCGTTTCCATTTGCCGAAGCCGAAGGCGGCACGGGTCAGCGCGGCATCGAGGGCCTCGGCGGATTCGAAGGCGTAGTGACCGATCTGCTCGCCGGTGGCGGGGTTGATCGAGATGGCGTGGGTCTGGCTGGAAATCGGGCTCATGGCATCGTCCTGCGAGGTCAGTGGATGCGCTCAGAGTAGGGTGGCGTTTGATTTCTGGAAACTGAATAATAAAGAGCGTTTCTTTCACGATTGGAGAATGACTGTGGATCTGGTGCAACTGGAAATCTTCAAGGCCGTAGCCGAACACGGCAGCATCAGCGCGGCGGCGGCGCAGATCCATCGCGTGCCGTCGAACCTGACGACGCGCATCAAGCAGCTGGAAGAGGATCTGGGCGTCGACCTGTTCATCCGCGAGAAAAGCCGATTGCGTCTGTCGCCCGCCGGCTGGAGTTTTCTCGAGTACGCGCGGCGGATTCTCGACCTGGTGCAAGAGGCGCGCGCTACGGTGGCCGGCGAGGAACCGCAAGGTGCATTCCCGCTGGGCTCGCTGGAAAGCACGGCAGCGGTGCGGATTCCTGGTTTGCTGGCGACCTATAACCAGCAGCATCCGAAGGTCGATCTGGACCTCTCGACCGGCCCCTCCGGGACGATGATCGACGGAGTGCTTTCCGGGCGCCTGGCGGCCGCATTTGTCGATGGCCCGGTGTTGCACCCGGCACTGGAAGGCATTCCGGCATTCGAAGAGGAAATGGTCATCATCTCGCCGCTGCATCACGGGCCGATCAAACGCGCTGCGGACGTGAATGGCGAGAACATCTATGCGTTCCGCTCGAACTGCTCCTATCGCCATCACTTCGAAAAATGGTTCAGCACCGACGCGGCGGTACCCGGCAAGATCTTCGAAATGGAGTCCTATCACGGCATGCTCGCCTGCGTCAGCGCGGGGGCGGGTCTGGCCCTGATGCCGCGCAGCATGCTGCAGAGCATGCCGGGTTGCGCGACGGTGAGCGTCTGGCCGCTGGCGGCGGATTTTCGCTATCTGACCACGTGGCTGGTGTGGCGGCGGGGCACGGTGTCGCGCAGTCTGAGCATGTTTGTGCGCTTGCTCGAGGAGCGCGGCGTGGTGCGTGCAGAAGAGAATTGACACTTTGTGTCATGGTTGTATCTTAGGCGTCCTGTTTCGCAATATAAAAAACTATACAGCGCAAGCGATTAGCCAGAAGGAATCAGCGATGACCACAGCCCTGAGCGGTAAAGAAGCAGTAGGTGAGCGTTTTGTGCTGGAGACCATGCGCCACGCCCAGCAGTTGACCTGGAAGGCCGTGGACGAGATCGCCAAGGTGATCAAACCCGGCATGCGCGAATCCGAAGCCCATGCACGTGGCAAGGAAACTCTCGTCGAGCTGGGCATGGACCGGATCTGGCATCCGCTGCTGATCCGCTTCGGCGCCAATACGCTGAAGACTTTCAAGGAGCGCTCCGACGGCGATCCGGTGCTGGGCGAGAGCGACATTTTCTTCATCGACATGGGCGTGGTCTGGGAAGGCCACGAAGGCGATGCCGGGGCGACGTTCGTCACCGGTTCCGATCCGCAAATGATCGCCTGTGCGGCAGCCTCCAAGGAACTCTTCGACAAGGTCGAGGCCTTCTGGCGTCAAGGCGTAACCGGTGTCGAACTGTATCGCTACGCCACCGATCAGGCTGAGGCGATGGGTTGGAAACTGAATCTGGACATCAAGGGCCACCGGGTCAGTGATTTTCCTCATGCGATCTATCGGGGCGGCAATCTCGGTGATTTCGATCAGGCGCCGAATGCCGGTGTGTGGATTCTGGAAATCCAGATCGAACACCCTGAGCTTCCTTACGGCGCTTTCTATGAAGACCTGTTGATCTGACTCACATTGGCGGTGCTAGAGTCAGGAGTCGATGTTCAAAGAGGTGCAGCGCTGTAGTTGTAACTACATAGCGATTGCTTCGATGATGCAGGCCGTTTCCTAACTCCAAAGTCAACAAAAGGACGTCCATCATGAAAGTCAGTGCCCGCAACGTGTTCAAAGGTCAGGTCAGCCAAGTTCAGGAAGGCTCGGTCAATGCCGAAGTCGTCCTGACCCTGCCGGGCGGCGAGAAGCTGGTTGCGGTCGTGACCCTGGCCAGCCTCAAGAGCCTCGGCATTGCGGTGGGCAAAGAAGCCGTTGCCCTGGTCAAGGCGCCTTGGGTGATGCTGATGACCGAATCCAGCGACATTCGCCTTTCGGCCCGTAACTGCCTGCAAGGCAAGGTGCTGAGCGTGACCGATGGCGCGGTCAACGCCGAGGTGGTGATCGAGCTTGCCGGCGGTTCTAAGGTCTACTCGATCGTGACCCGCGACGCCGTGAACGAACTGGGTCTGGCGGCTGGCGTCAGTGCCACGGCGGTGATCAAGGCTTCGCACATTATTCTGGGTGTGCCGGCCTGATCGAACGCGTGACTCGATAAAAATGCCCGGTTCGGTGGTTTGCCGAACCGGGCAT
Organism: Pseudomonas sp. GW821-FHT09C09; assembly: GCF_059418105.1. Taxonomy (NCBI): domain Bacteria; kingdom Pseudomonadati; phylum Pseudomonadota; class Gammaproteobacteria; order Pseudomonadales; family Pseudomonadaceae; genus Pseudomonas; species Pseudomonas sp. GW821-FHT09C09. The sequence goes on along the minus strand of NZ_JBWKPF010000002.1, from coordinate 961,525 downwards.
TTTTTTATCTATCTCAGAGACTGCCCGCCAGCTTCCCGGTCATCAGCCGCCGACGATAAGCACTGTCACGACTCGCCAGCCAGAAATACAACGGTGAAGTCACCAGCAACCCCACCAGCCACGACAGGTCCGCGCCGTTGATGTGCGCCGACACCGGGCCGACATACAGCGGCGTGTTCATGAACGGAATCTGCACCACGATGCCGATCGCATACGCCAGCAAGGCCTGCGGGTTGTAGCGGCCGTAGATGCCGCCGTCGACCTGGAAGATCGAGGCGATGTCGTACTGACCTTTATGGATGGCGTAGAAGTCGATCAGGTTGATCGCTGTCCACGGCACCAACACCACCAGCAGCACCAGCACCATGTCGACGAAGTGGCCGATGAAGTCCGACGACGCACCCACCGCAGCGAAGCAGCAGGCCAGCAGCACGATCAGCGAAATCACCGCGCGGCTCTTGGCGGTCGGAATCCAGCGGTAGGCAAAAGTCTGTACCAGGGTGATCAGCGACAGCACCGCGCCATACAGGTTGAGCGCGTTGTGGCTGATCACGCTGAGCAGGAACAGCACCAGCATCAGCGGGCCGATCGAGCCGGTGGCGAGTTTCACCGCATCCATGGTGTCCATGCCCACTGGCGTTGCAAGCACGGCGACGGCACCGAAGATGAACGACAGGCTGGAGCCCAGCGCGGAACCGAGATAAGTGGTCCAGAACGTCGCGGCCACCGGCACATTGGCTGGCAGATAGCGCGAGTAATCCGACACATACGGCGCAAACGCAATCTGCCACAGCGCTGCCAGCGACACCGTCGCGAGCCAGCCCGAAAGGTTGAAACTGCCACGGGTGAGGAAGTCAGCCGTTTGTATGTGAGTCAGGATGTAGCCGAAGCCGACTACGATGCCGATCCCCAGCACCCAGGTGCCGATGCGGTTGAGCACGTGGATGAAGCGGTAACCGATGATCCCGATGATCCCCGAACCCAGTGCGCCGATGACGATGCCGACCGGCACCGGAACGCTGTCGACCACGCCATGCAGCGACTTGCCGGCCAGTACGATGTTGGAGGCGAAGAAGCCGATGTACATGACGCCGGCAATCAACACCACCAGCAGTGCGCCGAGGGAGCCGAATTGCGCACGACTCTGGATCATCTGCGGGATGCCCATCTGCGGGCCTTGCGCCGAGTGCAGCGCCATCAGCACACCGCCGACCAGATGGCCGACCAGAATGGCGACGATGCCCCACAGCAGATTCAGGTGAAACAACTGCACGCCGAGGGCGCCGGTGACGATGGGCAACGGCGCGATGTTGCCGCCGAACCAGAGGGTGAACAGATCCCGAACCTTTCCGTGGCGATCTTCGGGCGGCACGTAGCCGATCGTGTGTTTCTCAATGAGCGGTGCGGACGTTGTTGCAGAGGTGGCCATGACGAACTCCAAGGCAAGGACGAGTACGTGGACGTACTTCAGTGAGCGCCGGCACGGACGGCGCATTTCTTGTTGGGTTCGATCATGGGCAAGGAAAGGTGAGAGATAAATTAGTAGTTTTGTTGCTTCAGACGTTAAAAATACGAGGCTCTTCGGTCAGCTGAAAGCGCTCTGTTTCGGGCGTTTCAGCGCCATGAACGGCAACGCAGCTGACCTCCATTGGAGCAGCTGTCTGTCGGTGATATTGCGGCTTGGCTGCGAATTTGAATCCAGCAGCCAGACCGGTTTTTCAAAGGCGAATCGAAGCCAGCATCCGCTGCAGCATCGCATCGCAGGCCTTGAGCTGATCGAGGCTGACGAACTCGTCCGGCTTGTGGCCCTGATCCATGCTGCCGGGACCGCACACCACCGTGGGAATACCCACGGCGTCGAACAATCCGCCCTCGGTGCCAAAAGCCACGGTGCCGAAATCGTCCGAGCCACAGAACGTGTCGATCAATTGCGCCGCCTGGCTCCGGGCATCCGTCGCCAGCCCCGGATACGCCGACAATTCGCTGAATCGGATATCGCTTTGCTCGCTGACGGCCCGCATGCGCGGCAGCATTTGCTGTTCGGCGTAAGCCTTGAGTTGCTGCGCGACAATCGCCGGATCCTGCGAGGGCAGGGCGCGGATTTCGAAGTCGAAACGGCAATCGGCGGGGACGATATTCAACGCCTTGCCACCGCTGATCACGCCGGTTTGCACCGTGGAATACGGCGGGTCGAAACGCGGGTCGAGATGTTCATCCTTGAGTTGCCGGCCGATGCGTCCCAGCTCGCCGATCAATTCGGCGGCGCATTCGATGGCGTTGACCCCGAGCGGCGCGTAGGCCGAATGACAGGCGTGGCCTTGAACATCGCAGCGCATCGCCAGCTTGCCCTTGTGCCCGAGCACCGGTTTGAGTTCGGTCGGTTCGCCGATGATGCACAGCAGCGGTTTGACCGGACGCTGCTCCAGCACCTTGAGCAACGAACGCACGCCGAGGCAACCGACCTCTTCGTCATAGGACAAGGCAATGTGTACCGGCATGCGCAACGGTGCTTCGATCAACGACGGCACCAATGCGAGCACGCAGGCGATGTAGCCCTTCATGTCCGCCGTACCACGACCGTACAACTTGCCGTCACGCTCGCTGAGTTCGAACGGCGGCACGGTCCATGGCTGACCATCGGCAGGTACCACATCGGTGTGCCCCGACAACACGATGCCAGGCAAATCCGCCGGGCCAATCGTGGCGAACAGATTGGCCTTGCTGCGCTCATCGTTGTAGATCAGCTCGCACGGCACATCGAAACCTTCGAGATAGTCGCGCACGAAGTCGATCAATTGCAGGTTGGACTCGCGGCTGGTGGTGTCGAACCCCACCAGCGTCTTGAGCAACGCGACGCTGTCGCTCATCGGTCGTCTCCGGCAACTCCGTAGCCCGGCGCCTTGGCCGGATCGAGGGCGCGGTCGATGTAGTCCTGCAACTGCGGACGATAGGCATCCCAGAGTTTCTGCAACTGGCCGATCGGGTCTACATCGGCCCAGTCCACCCGCAGGTTGACGATGGGCCAGGTCAACTCGCCGACCACGACCACGGCTGCCGAATGCACCGGGCCTGCCTCACCGCCCAGGGCCTGTGCGGCGTGCAAGGCCTTGAGCAGGCGATCGGCCAATTGACCTTCGCCGTCTTCGAACGCGCTGACCATGGCTTCGATCACCGAGCGTCCGGCGAGCATGTTGCCCGCCGCCACGCATTGTTCGCCCGACACCGCGTTGTGTACGCCAAGGGTTTGTGCGCCGCTGAAATGCGCGGTCTGGCCGAGGTGGTTGATTGCCGTGATCTGCCGGTACTGACTGTAGCCGTTGCGGGTCAGCACCTTGTCCAGCGCCGCCTCGGGCGCCAGGCCTTGCTCCATCAGGGCGAGCACTTCCGGGCCGAGGGAGGGCAGGGTGATGTTCTGGCTCGACACCGCGCCGACACCGGGCAGCAGCCACGGGCAGCGGGCACCGACGGCGATGCTGGAGGAGCTGATGGCGATGCCGAACTGTCCGGTTTCGGGGCAGCGAGCGGCGATGGAAAATGTCATGTGTGGCCTCCTTTCGCTAAGGTCGAATTACTCGGGAATCACCGCAACCACATCGATCTCCATCAGCCACTGCGGCTGACCCAGGGCCGACACCACCAGCCCGGTGGAAATCGGGAACACGCCTTTCAGCCATTTGCCGACTTCCTGATACACCGGTTCGCGGTAGCGTGGATCGATCAGGTAAGTGGTGGTCTTGACGATGTGGCTCAGGTCGCTGCCGGCCTCTTCAAGCAGTTGCTTGACGTTGCGCATCGCCTGTTCGGTCTGCGCGCGCGGGTCGCCGAGGCCGACCAGTTCACCGTCGAAATTGGTGCCGACCTGACCACGGACATACACGGTGTTGCCAGCGCGCACGGCCTGGCACAGATCGTTGTCCAGAGTCTGGTTCGGGTAAGTGTCCTTGGTGTTGAACATGCGGATGCGGGTGTGGGTTGGCTGACTCATGTAAGGCTCCTGACGAAATCGAACCCGGCGCGACAGGCGCCGGTATGGAAGAGGGAAATCAAGCGTCGACAGTGTCGGCGGCTTTGTTGTGCAGCGCGGCTTCGCGTTGCTCGGCATCGCGATAAGCCAGGTATTTGCGCTGGGTGGCGATGTGATCGGCCACGTGCTTGGCGTCGTGCCACACGCCCCAGATGAACGACGAACCGCGTCGCGACTGCCACGGCAGACCGAGGAAATACACACCCGCTTCGCTGGAAACGCCGCGCTGGTGTTGAGGTTTGCCGTTGTCGTCGAACGCCGCGACTTTCAGCCAGGAATAGTCCACGGCAAACCCGGTGGCCCAGATGATCGAAGTGATGCCGGCGGCGGCCAGATCGAGATCGGCCAGCGGGTTTTTCACGCATTCAGGGTCCGGATAGGTTTCCCGGGCTTCCGGTTCCAGCGGCAGATCGAGGCCGTTGCGCTCGATGTAGGCGTCGGCGGCATCCAGCAGCGCAAGGTAGTTCTCGTCGCCACGCTTGAGGTTGTCGCGCAGGTCTTGCTTGAAGGTCACCACGCCGTCGCTGAACGATTCGGTGACGCCGACCAGGGTCATGCCGCGATGGGCCAGACCTCGAAAGTCGATAGTGCGGCCACCATGGGCGCCGCTGACGGCGATGGTCACGTGCTCGCGGCCGGGTTTCATCGCAGCCTGGTCCCACTCGCCGAGTACGCCGAGCCACCAGCAGAAATCACGGTTGCGGTAAGCGCGAGGCGGGCGGTCATGGGCACCGACCGAGAGGTAAACCTGCTTGCCCGAACGCTGCAATTCGTCGGCGATCTGCACGCCCGACGAACCGGCACCAACCACCAGCACTGCGCCGGCCGGCAGTTGTTGCGGGTTGCGATAGTCGGCCGAGTGAATCTGCAGCAGGCGTTCATCCTTCGGCGCGATGGCCGGGATCACCGGACGCTGGAACGGACCTGTCGCAGCGACGACGCGGGCGGCTTCGATCACGCCTTCGGAAGTCTCGACGGTGAAGCCCGGACGCCCGACATTGCGCACCACGCTCTTCACGTCCACGCCGGTGCGGATCGGCGCATTGAATTTCTTCGCATAGGCTTCGAAGTAATCGGCGACGCGTTCCTTGTGGGCAAAACCATCCGGATCGACGTCATCGAATTCCATTCCCGGAAAGCGGTCGTGCCACGCCGGACCATTGGCCACCAGCGAGTCCCAGCGCCCGGTGCGCCAGCGTTCGGCGATGCGGCTGCGCTCCAGCACCAGGTGCGGCACCCCGAGTTTGCTCAGGTGTTCACTCATGGCCACACCCGCTTGACCGGCGCCGACAACAAGCGTGTCTGTTTTTATTATTTCAGTGGTCATCTCTGATCCCTTCTCACGAGGCCGTTGGATTCAGGCCGCTGTCGACCTGTTCTCTGTGCTTGGGATCAGACTAGGGAGGGGGTGGTTATCGGTAAAATATTATTAAGCTGGCATGTGAAGATAAAAACGTGATGCAGAGGCTTCAAAGCCCCGTAAATGCTAGGCCTCGCCATGGCACCGGAATCCGGGACAACGAAAAAAAAGGGCCGCCGACAGGGCTGTCGGCGGCCCTTTGCAGGGCGTGTTCGGATCACACGGACTCAGCGATCGAGAAACGCCAGCAGGTCTTCATTCAATTGCTGCGCATGGGTAACCGCAAAGCCGTGCGGCGCCCCTGCGTAGACTTTCAGCTCGGCACCCTTGATCTGCTCAGCGGCCCGTTTGCCGGTGGTTTCGAATGGCACGATCTGATCACCGTCACCGTGAATCACCAGCGTCGGCACATCGATTTTCGCCATGTCCGGGCGGAAGTCGGTTTCCGAGAATGCCGTGACGCAATCCACGGTGCCTTTGAGTGAGGCGAGCAGGGCGATGTTCAGGGTTTGCGTCAGCACGCCGTCGGAGACTTTCTGGCCCTGATTGGTGCCATAGAACGGGGCGTTGAAGTCTGCGATGAACTGCGCACGGTCCTTCAGCAGGCCGGCCTTGATCCCGTCGAACACCGACTTGTCGACGCCTTCGGCAAAGTCCGGTTTCTTGCCGAACAGCGGTGTCACCGCGCCCAGCAGCACCAGCCCGGCAACGCGCTCGCTGCCGTGGCGGGCAATGTAGCGGCTGACATCACCGCCGCCCATGGAGAAGCCGACCAGGGTCACGTCACGCAGATCGAGGTGCTCGATCAACCGCGCGATGTCGTCGGCGAAGGTGTCGTAGTCGTAGCCAGTCCACGGTTGAGCAGAGCGGCCGAAACCGCGTCGGTCGAAGGCGATGGTGCGGTAGCCGCGACTGCTCAGGTATTCCATCTGGTATTCCCACATGTCGGCGTCCAGCGGCCAACCGTGGCTGAACAGCACGGGCTTGCCGCTGCCCCAGTCCTTGAAATAGATCTCGGTACCGTCTTGGGTGGTGAACGTGCTCATGGAAACTCCTTGGGTATGGGCCTGTGTGGATGCCGTGATGGCAGCAATCACTATCGCGACAAAGCAGCTCGGCCACTTGTACGCAGGTGCTAAGTTCGGGGCGCATGGCGTTATCGGTTTTGCAGCGCGGGTTGTAAGATGCAACCGAATCGAACCTGCCGAATTGCTGGAGAAACCCGAAATGAAGCGCAAAAGCCTTGCCGGCAATGCCTGCCCGGTCGCCCGGACGCTGGACCTGATCGGCGACTGGTGGTCGTTGTTGATCGTCCGCGATGCGCTGGAAGGCATCCGTCGTTTCGGCGATTTCGAGAGAAGTCTGGAAATCGCCAAGAACATCTTGAGCGTTCGCCTCAAAGGCCTGGTGGAGCGCGACATCCTGCGCCTGGTGCCGGCGTCCGATGGCAGTGCTTACAAGGAGTACGTGCTGACGGAAAAGGGCCGGGCGCTGCAAACCGTGATCGTCGCGCTGTCGCAGTGGGGTGGGGAATTCATGTTCGAGCCCGGTGAACCGGGGTCGGTGATGGTCGATGCGCAGAAGGGGAAGCCGATCAGGAAGCTGGAGTTGCTGTCAGCCGATGGCCGGGTACTGGCGCCGGAGGATGTGGCGACGAAACAGGCTGTTGAGCATTGAGGTTAAGTGAGCCGGATCTGTCGGATGTTTCGCTTCTCGGAACGTTCGCCGATGCTGTGGCCGGTTTTCCTTGGTTGATCTGCGAAACCTCCTGCATCTCTGTCGGAGTCGGACGATTTCACCGATGCCGTTCGTCGGCAACACTATTTCGGTAAATCCTTAAATTGACGCCAGAATAGTGGCACTTTAACATGGCGCCACTATTCTGATATCGTTTTCCGTCTCGAGGGATCGAACATGTCCTCACCCGCCCTCGTGGCGAGGTTGTGCCTGGCTTTGCTGTGCCTTTCTCCACTTAATGCTGTATCCGCTGCACCCACCCCCGGTGACACCGACCTGATTCGCGACCGCCAGAACCGCCTGCTTGAAGAGCAGCAGCGGCGTCTCGAAGAACTCAAGGATCTGCCCGGCAAGGAAGCCAGGCCAGTTCAACCGGCGGCGCCGACCGACACCCGTTGCTTCCCGATCAAGGACATCGAACTCAAAGGCGCCGACAGCCTGTCAGAGAGCGACAAGGCGCGCCTGCTCAAGCCTTACATCGGCCAGTGCCTGGGCGTGCCGCAGCTCAATGAACTGCTCAAAGTCATCACCGACCACTACATCGAAAAGGGGCTGGTGACCAGCCGTGCCTACCTGCCACAACAGGACCTGTCCGCCGGGCACCTGAAAGTGCTGGTGGTCGAAGGCAAACTCGAAAGCCTGAAAGGTGCCGACAACAGCAAACTTTCCGAGCGTGAGCTGTCGATGGCGTTTCCCGGCAAGGCCGGCGAACTGGTCAACCTGCGCGAGATCGAGCAGATGGTCGACCAGCTCAATCGCCTGCCGTCCAATCAGGCCAAGATGGAGCTCTCACCGGGCAAGAACGTCGGTGGCAGTGATGTACTGGTCAACAACACCCCGCAAAAGCCCTGGCGTGTCGGGTTGTCGCGCAGCAACGACGGCCAGCGCAGCACCGGCGAGCAGCAGTGGGGCACCACGTTCGACTGGGATAGCCCGCTGGGCCTGGCCGATCAGTTGAGCCTGCGCGGCGGTCACGATGCGATGACAGACCATCAGCACACCTCCAATAACGCCATGCTCAATTACAACCTGCCGTGGGGCTGGTGGAACTTCAGCTACACCTACAGCCAGAGCGAATACCGCTCGCAGATCGCCGCCAACGGCTACAACTTCAAGCAGACCGGCGACAGTGAAAACCACCAGTTTCGCGCCGAGCGTGTGATCCACCGCGACGCCGTCAGCAAGACGTCCTTGAGCACTGGCTTGTCGTACTTGCGCAGCAACAACTTCATCGAAGACAGCAAACTGCGCCTGAGCAGCAACCGCATCAGCGAAGCGCAGTTCGGCTTCAACCACGGACGCCGTGTCGGCAGTGCCTTCGTCAACTTCGATGCCGGCATGCAGCAGGGCATCGGCGCATTCGACGCCCAGGGCAGCCACGATCCGGGCCCCGGCGAGCCGGACGCGCGCTACCGCAAATACACCGCAACCCTGAGTTATCTGCAGCCGTTCAAGCTGTGGGGCGAGTCGCTCACCTTCAGCAGCCTGATGACCGGCCAGCGCAGTGAAGACGTGCTGTTCAGTCCGCAGCGCACCAGCCTTGGCGGACTGTCATCGGTCCGTGGCTACAAGGATCAATCGCTATCCGGCGACAGCGGCGGCTACTGGCGCAATGACCTGCGCTGGGCACGCCCGGTGACCGCCGAATGGCTGCGTCCGGTGTTCGCCGAATACGGCACCAGCCTGGGCTACGACCAGGGCGTGATTCGCAATGATCGCTACAACGGTGACCAGCACGGACGCATGTCGAGCAACTCGCTGGAGTTGTTTGCTCGTGGCCAGCATGTGGCAGCCAGTGTGACCTTCGCCCATTCCCTGGAACGACCCGCCGCGCTGACCGAGCGCGAAGCGCCGATCTATTTCTGCATGGATTTCTTCCTCTAATTCCGCCTGCTTTGAGTTTCTGATATGAACATTCGCCACCTGGCCTTTCTGGCCAGGCAGCCTTCTGCTGCCTATGAAAAACGCGATCACTTCTGGGGCATGCCCAAGCGCGGTCTGGCGTTCCTGCTGGCCAACGTCATGTTCTGGCAGCCAATGTGGGCGCAAGCGGACGGAATCGTGGTCAGTGCCCCCGGCACCACGCTCGACCGGGCCGGCAACGGCGTGCCGATCATCAACATCGCCACGCCCAACGGCGCGGGGCTGTCGCACAACCAGTTCCACGATTACAACGTGGACGCTCAAGGCGTCATCCTCAACAACGCGACCGGTCGCACCCAACTGACGCAGATGGGCGGGATCATTCTCGGCAACCCGAATCTGCGCGGCGCGGCGGCGCAGACGATCCTCAACGAAGTCAACGGTGGCAGTCCGAGCCAGTTGCGCGGTTACACCGAAGTGGCAGGGCAGTCGGCGCGCGTAATCGTTGCCAACCCATATGGCATCAGCTGTAACGGTTGCGGCTTCATCAATACACCACGCGTGACCCTGACCACCGGCAAACCGGTGCTGGATGGCGCGGGACGTCTGGATCGCTTTCAGGTGGATCAGGGCAGCGTTTCCATCGACGGCAAAGGTCTGGACGCCAGCGCTGTCGACAGCTTTGAAATCATCACCCGCAGTGCGCAAATCAACGCTCAGATCCACGCCAAACGCCTGAACATCACCACCGGTCGCAACGATGTAAACGCCGAAACGCTCAACGCCACCGCGCGGGCCGACGACGGCAGCGCCAAACCGCAACTGGCGATCGACTCATCGGCACTCGGCGGGATGTACGCCGGGGCGATCAAACTGGTGGGCACCGAGGCGGGTGTCGGCGTGAAACTGGCGGGCGAACTGGCGGCCAGCGCCGGGGATATCCAGATCGACGCCAATGGCCAGCTGACAATGGCCAAGGCCACGGCCAGCAATGCGATCGACATCAAGGCCAACAGTCTTGAAGCCCAACAGGCGGTTTACGCTGGCACGCAACTGGCTGTGCAGACCGCACAAGACCTGGTGAACCAGCAAAGCCTCGCTGCACGGGATTCCGTGCGCCTCACCAGCGGCGGCACGCTGACCAACGCCGGCGTGATCGAAGCCGGAGTGAACGCGGACAACAGCCGTAACGGCAATGGCGATGTTGCCATCAACAGTGGCGCGGTGAGCAACCGTGGCAGCCTGCTGGCCAGTCGCTCCCTGAGCGCCAGTGCTGCAGGTTTGCTCGACAACCAGAACGGTATCGTCCAGGCCAAAACCGTTGCGCTGGGCGCCACTCGACTGGTCAACCAAGGGGCTGACGCACGGATTTACGGCGAGACCAGCCTGGCCTTCAACGTCCCGGCAATCGTCAACCTCAGTGGTCTGATCCGCTTCGCCGACGGCCAGGCGGCAACGCTCTCCGTCGACAGTCTGGACAACCGCAAGGGCCGAATCGAAATCGCCGGCGGCCATTTGAAACTCAATGCTCGGGCAATGCAAAACGACGACGGCAAAATCATTGCCGGACGTCTGGATCTCGATACCCGACAACTCGACAACGCTGGCGGCCTGATTGCTGCCAGCCAGGGCGAAACCAAAGTCGTCGCCCACGAACGTCTGAACAATGGCAAAGGCAAGATCCAGGCAAAGACCGACCTCGTTGTATCGGGCGCCGAGTTGCTCAATCAGGGCGGCACATTGGCGGCCGATTCGATCCGGATCACCGGCACCCGGCTGGATAACAGCGGCAAAGGAGTCATCAGTGCCGAAAACGGCAAGGTCGACCTGACGCTGGATCAGGACCTCGTCAACCACGATGGCAAGATTCAGGCCTCCGATCGATTGAGCGTCGCGGCCCGGAGCATCGACAACCGTAATGCCAGCCTGACCGGCAAAACCCTTGAGGTCACCAGTCGCGGCAAACTCGACAATACCCAGGGCACGATTTCATCTGATGACAGCGTGCTGACCAGCGAAGACCTGGACAACACCCAGGGCCTGATTCAGGGCAACACGAGCCTGAACCTGACCGCCCGCGATCTGGATAACACCAATGGCCAACTGCTCGGCGGTGTTGTCGATGCGACGCTGGACAATCTCACCCGCAACGACAAAGGCGCAATCAGCGCCGAAAGCGGCCAGCTCACGCTGGTGGTCAACAAGCACCTGAACAATGCCTTGGGTCGACTGCAAGCCAGCAAGGGTGACGTGGACGTACAGGCCGGCAGTATCGACAACCGCAAGGGCGTGCTGGCCGCGCAACAATTGCTGGTAAACGCTCGCGATGGCCACATCGACAACCGTGGCGGGCGGGTGATTGGCGATCGCCTCAACCTGCAAGCCGCCAGCCTGGATAACGGCGAGGGCGGTCTGCTGGCGGCGGGTGTCGACGGTGCCCGGTTGATTCTCAAGCACGCTGTTGCCGGCCAGGCGCAACTGCTCAATCAAAAGGGCCGGATCCAGAGCGACGCTGACCTCTACATTGAAAGCGACACGGTCGACAACAGCGCCGGTGTCCTGCTCGGCAAAACCATCGAAGTCACCGCAACACAGCTGAACAACAGCGACAAGGGCGGCATCGTCGGCACGGGCGGTGACATTGCGCTGAACATCGCTGGTGTCTTCAAAAACGTCACGGGCGTGGTCGACGCAGGTGAGCAGCATCTGCTGCTCGAGCAACTGGTCGAACTCGACAACCGCGGCGGCACATTGCGCGGCAAACGTCTGGACATCAACAGTACGTCCATCGACAACCGCAATGCGGGCCAGATCATTGCCGGCAGCGATGGCCTGAAAATCGTCGGCAACACCCTGCTGAACCAGCAGGGTGCGATCCTCGCCAATGGCAGCCACGCAGAACTGGCGCTGGGCACCGGCAGCCTGCAGAACCAGGGCGGTACGCTACAGGCCGACACCCTGAACATCACCAGCGCCGACCTCGACAACAGCGCAGTCGATGGCAAGGCCGGATTGATTTCCAGCCTGCTGGGTGACTTGAAGCTGACGGTGACACGCCTGACCAACCATGCCGGCAAGCTGTTCGGCAAAGATCAGGTGATTTTCGATGGCTCCAGCCTGGATAACGCGGGCGGAGAGATCAGCGGCAATCGACTGGCATTCGAAGCGGTCAGCCAGGTGCTCAATCAGGGCGGGCTGATCGAGTCGGCAACCGATCTGAAACTCATCAGCGGTCAATTGAACAACAGCGCCGGCGGGCAGATCCGCGCACTGGGCGGCGCCTCCAGCAAAATCAAACTGACCGGCAACCTGAACAACCAGAACGGCGTCATCGAGATCGGCAGTCAGGATCTGGAGCTTGGCGGTGCTCAGCTCAACAACCTCAGCGGCAGCGTTCGTCACGCCGCAAAAGGGCTGTTCGATCTGGACCTGACCAACCTGACTGGCTCTCAAGGCAGCCTCACCGGTCTGGGCAACGGCGTCTGGGATATCGCGTCGGTCAATGGCGTGGGCACCTGGCAACTGAACGGTGGCCTGACCTATACCAGCGCGCAGGATTTGAACCTCAATGTCGGGGATCGCATCGCCAGTGCTTCGTCGCTCAAGCTCAACGTCGCCAGTCTGAACAACGCCGGTGAACTGGCCACTGACGGCGACCTGACGCTGAACCTCGGCGGCAACCTGATCAACAGCGGACGCGTGTCCGCCAAACAGAAACTCGTTATCGGCGCCAATGACCTGATTCAGCAGGACGGTCGCCTGGTCAGCGGTGGTGACACCGAGCTGACCCTGCGCGGCACTCTCGACAACCTCGGTCGACTGATTGCCAATCAGAACCTCACGGTCTCCGCTGCACGGATCGACAACAAAGGCACGTTGGGCGCTCAAGGCAACCTGCTGTTCAACGCCACCAATGGCATCAGCAACGGCCCCGACACGCTGTTGTTCAGCGGCGGCACCATGGAGTTGCACGGCAACAGCCTGAGCAACTTCTATGGCGATATCTACAGCCGCGGCAAGCTGACGTTCGACGCCGTGGGCGGAGGTCGGGCGGCGTCGTTCAGTAACCTGTCGGGCACCGTCGAAGGCGAAGGTGATATCGACATCAACGCCGTTTCGTTTGAAAACGCCAAGGCCGAATTCGAAATCGCTTCGGGGCCATCGTCCGGCAGCCTGAGCTGGGTCTGCGCCCAGCATTGCGGCGGCGGGGATGGCTGGAAGCGTGGCTACATCACGATTACCACCGAGTTCAGTGACAAAGTCCTGAAAGACTCGCGGGCGGCGCGGTTTGTCGCCGGCAAGAACCTCACTCTTCATGCCAATAACGTCGAAAACCGCTACAGCCTGCTGGCGGCGAACGGCGATCTGACCGTGACGGCCGACAGCCTGCTGAACCAGGGCGCAATGTCGCGCTCGGGCCAACGGATAGTGAAGATCGGTACACCGGGGCACATCGACAACAGCCTCTGGGACAAGATGGAGTTCACCGACATCCCAGCGTTCAACGCAGCGACTGCGGCGGGTCACTTTGATGAGGAACGTTTCAACGAGTTGGTCAGTCGTTCGAGTGATGAACGATTTTTGCAGACAAGTGATGTCACCACGACGGGCGATACCCCCGAAAAAGTCTACTCGTCGGTGCTTCAGGCCGGAGGCAAGGTCAAACTGGACGTCGCTCACAGCATCCAGAACGGCACCCTCTACGACAACACTTATGACCAACTGACCGGCAAGCTGTCCAGCGATCAGACAACCGCCGTCGGCGGCGTCACCATCAACCTGGGCAAACACAGCACCGACGCCAGCGCCCAGGCGCCGAAAGACGTCACCCGAATCGAACGCGTCGACGCAGATGGGGTGAAGCAGATCAGCTTCGTTCCGGTCGATTTCAAGGGCGTGCCGTTTGCCGCAGTCGATCCGACAGCTTCCTCGACGTTCCGTCTGCCGAAAGGCCCGTACGGCCTGTTCGTGCAGAGCTCGAATCCGCAGAGCCATTACCTGATCGAAACCAACCCGGAGCTGACCCAGTCCGCGCCGTTCATGAGTTCCGATTACCTGCTGGGCAAACTCAGTTTCAGCGCCGATGAAACGGCTCGCCGCCTCGGCGATGGCCGCTACGAGACGCGACTGATCAGCGATGCAGTGATGGCCCAGACCGGCCAGCGCTTCCTTGCCGGTGGCCTGAACAACGACTACGAACAGTTCCGTTATCTGATGGATAACGCACTCGCCAGCAAGAACGAGCTGAACCTGTCCGTGGGCGTGAGCCTGACGTCCGAGCAAGTGGCGGCACTGACCCACGACATCGTGTGGATGGAAGAGCGCATCGTCGACGGCCAGAAAGTGCTGGTGCCGGTGCTCTATCTGGCCCAGGCCGAATCACGCAACGTGCGCGGCGGCAGTCTGATTCAAGGGCGCGACCTCGAGCTGATTGCGGGCAATGATCTGGTCAGCGTCGGCACGTTGCAGGCGACCAAGGATCTGTCCGTCGACGTCAAAGGCAGCCTCTACCAGGGCGGCCTGGTCGAAGCCAACGAGCGCATCACGCTCATGGCCACCGACAGCATCCGCAACGCGCTGGCCGGCGAGATTCGCGGCAATCAGGTCAGCCTCACCAGCCTCAAGGGCGACATCGTCAACGATCGCACCGCCGTCGCCGTACGCGACGGTCACGGCATGCGCACCCTGGTGGACGACGGCGGCAACATCAGCGCACGCGACACGCTGACCATCAAGTCGGGCAACGACCTCGTCAACTCCTCGTCCATCAGCAGCGGCGGCGACGCCACCCTGAGCGCCACCCGCGACATCAACCTGTTGGCGACGCGCAACGAAAGCGAACTGCACGAATCGTTCGAGGGCGGCCATCGCTCAGTCATCACCACCACCGTGGAAAACCTCGGTTCCAGTGTGAACAGTGGTGGCAACCTGAAGCTCGACGCCGGCCGCGACCTCAACGTCGTGGCCAGCACCGCCGAGGCCAAGGGCAACCTGACCGCCGACGCCAAGCGCGACATCTACCTGTCCTCGGCGGGTGACGAACACAACGTCGAAACCCACAGCAAGGACGGCAAGAAACGCGTCCACGAAGAAGACAATCACACCGTCCAGAAAGCCGCCGAGTTCATCGCCGGTGGTGACGTCAAGACCAGCTCCGGTCGCGACACGACGCTGGTGGCGAGCAAGATCAGCGCGGGCAATGAAGCCTACGTCTACGCCGGCAACGACTTGATCCTGCTGGCCGCGCAAAACAAGGACTACACCCTCTACGACATGAAGGAGAAGGGCGGTTTCGGCAACCTGAAACTGCAGCGCGACGAAGTCACCCAGATCACCCACGTCGGCACCGAGATCAAGACCGGCGGCAACCTGTCGCTGGTCAGCAAAGGCGATCAGCACTACCAGGTAGCCAAGCTCGATAGCGGCAAGGACATCATCCTGGACAGCGGCGGTTCCATCACCTTTGAAGGGGTGAAGGATCTGCATGACGAGAGCCACACCAAAACCAACAACAACGCCGCGTGGGTATCGGCCAAAGGGCGCGGCAACACCGACGAAACCCTGCGCCAGACCCAGATGATTGCCAAGGGCAACATCGTGTTGAAGGCGGTTGATGGGCTGAAGATTGATATCAAGGATGTGAACCAGGAGTCGGTGAGCCAGACCATCGACACCATGGTCAAGGCGGATCCGCAGTTGGCGTGGCTGAAGGATGCCGAGGCGCGGGGGGATGTTGATTGGCGGCGAGTGAAAGAGATTCACGAGTCGTTCAAATACAGCAATTCGGGTCTTGGCCCGGCGTCGCAGATGATCATTGCAATCATCATGGCAGCCTTTGTCGGCCCCGCTGCGTTCACCGCACTGAGTGCGAGTATGGGGACCGCTTGGGCTGCTGGTCTTGCCGCAGTCGCGGCAGGAGCAGCCACGAACGCAACAACCAGCTTCATCAACAATGGCGGAAATCTCGGGGCTGTTTTTGCGGACGTCACTTCACCCGATGCATTGAAGGGCTACGTTATTTCCGGAGTGACAGCCGGATTGATGTCTGAGTACCTCACTAAGTTGACGGGTTTGAAATACGACCCTAACACCGGCAAGTTGCTTGGGCCGTCATTGGCGACTTGGGAAGGCGTTGGCAGGTTCGCAGGCAGCCAGATAATTCAAGGCGGTACCTCTGCACTGATCACCAAAGCAGTAGGAGGCGATGCAAGCGTCGGTGATGTATTGAAAACCGCACTTTTCAATACTGTAGCGGCGTTCAGCTTCAACCTTGTGGGTGATCTCACTCAGGGTGTTGTTGATGATGGTACTGCGAGCAAAGTGATCATCCACGCGGCGGTGGGGGGACTGCTTTCTGAAATGACCGGCGGGGATTTTGCCACAGGCGCATTGGCGGCTGGCGCGAACGAAGCGCTTGTTGGCGAGATGAACAAATGGTTCAAGGGTAATCCTGACCTGCTGCTGATGGGGTCGCAGATTGTTGGGGTGTTGTCGGCTACTGCGCTGGGGAATACGGACGCCACCACGTTGCAACAAACGGCATGGATTACCAGTAATGCAACCCAGTATAACTTTGCCGGGCATCAAGAGTTAGATGATCTGGAGAGTTTCGCACGTACTTGTGAAAAAAAAGGAAATTGTGCCGAGGTTAAAAAAAGCATAAGGGATCAGTCTGTATCTGATGATGATGCCTTGGCATCGATGTGCAAAGCCAATATAGGGCAATGCCTTCAATACTACGGTGATCTTCTTAATGATCGCTATAGTTTGCAAGAGCGTCTTGCGCAGATGTATTTTGACGACAGTATTCCATCTATGTTTAAGGAGGATCTACATCGTTTTCAGCTTCAGAATAACTCCGCGATTTCTACGTTGACGAAGGCGCAGTCACAGCTTGACTTGATAAACAAGGGTATTTCCCCCGAAAGTGCTGGATGGCTGAGTGATCTTTTAGCAGTGATGGGTGGGATGCTGGGCGGGGGCAAAGGTGGCGGAACAAAGGTAACGAGTACCATCTGGGACAAAATAAAACCTACTCAGCCATCTCTCAATGGTACCTCGATACCGAAATCGTTCGAAATCAGTACAGACGGGGGTAGCTTCTGGGTTCACCCGAATGCTACAAAGCACATGGAAGAATTTTTGACACGAAATGGACTGTCGCATACATCCAGTCTAAGCAGTCAGGCGATGTTGGGGAGCTTTCAACAAGCTCTTAATAATGCTGCTACTCAAGGGATTAAATATGGTGAAGTTATGCAGGTAGGGCGTTGGGAGTTAATATTCAGTTCTGGGCGGCCGGGTGATGTGCTCCCGGTTGTAAAGCATGCGCTGTATAAATGATCATGTTGAAAATAAATAATATTTCTGAGAAGAAAGCCCCTGAAGTAATCGTGGACGAGTATGTGCCGCTCTCGATTCGATTTGATCCGGATTGCAGGCTGCCGCCACTTTATTGGCGGGGAGGTAATGGAAAGACCTCCCTGCTTGAAATCGGGGTAAGTAGGTCATCCGGGGTGATTGTAAGTGTAACTGTCGTTACTGTTGCTTCTGTTAGCTTTCTGAGTGGCGAGGGTTTGTCTGAGGCCGATTCGGTCGCTCTGGGTGTTCCCGTATGCGATGTAAGGGAGTGGAGTGGGGAAGGTGGCTACTCAGATGATTTTTTGGATGATTTCTCCGCAGATTTTGATCTTGTTATGGGAGTCAGCAATGTTGCGGTTGTTTTCAGGCGGGAGGCATCCGTATCGCGCTTTGTAAAGAGTGGTAATGTTTGTTTTGGAGTTTCCTTGGATGGTGAATTGCTCTCCATTGATGTTTCTTGTTTGAGTTCAGTAGAAATGTCGGTTTTGGAGAAACTGATTAATTAGTCAAAGAAAAAAAGGGGCAGATTTATTTGATTTGACAGAAAAGGGGACGGATTTATTTGATTTAATAAATCCGTCCCCTTTTTTACTGCAGGTTTTGGATCTGGGAAAGGTTCGACTGATACAAAAGGAGCACCTGAAAAAGGTACTCCCCCAGAGGAAAAAAGGGGACAGATTTATTTAAGGAAAAAAGGGGACGGAAAAAGGGGGCAGATTTATTTAATTTAATAAATCTGTCCCCTTTTGTTTCTGAACCCCTTCGTCGAAAGGGGTCGTGAATATTTACTCAGAGCTGCCTGTCTGCGTTTCATGCAGCGGGGTTATAAGTCAGTTTCAACAAAGGTTCCCTGGAGTGATTGTTAACGTAGAAACAGGAAAGCCAAGATGAAGAACGTTCGGGATATTTTTCACGAGTTAGTGCAGCGAGGAGTGATTTCAGAGTCCAATATTGTTGGTTGCTCCGAAGTGGATATTGCATCAGTCGAGCAACATTTTGGTTGTGAAATTCCGTTGGCATATCGTGATTTTTTGACGATTGCGGGACGCTCGGCTGGTAAGATTTTTTGTGGTGTAGATATATTTTATCCGAGATTACTTGACCTGAAGTTGGAGGCGGAAGAATTGCTTGATGAGTTAAGTCTCTCTGGTCTTTTACCTGCTGATGCTAAGGTCTTCTGCATGCATCAAGGATATGAAATTAATTATTTTCTACCCGTCTCTGATGATCCGCCAGTATTTCAATTCTTTGAAGGTCAAAGTTCGGCCGCTAAAGCTTGGGATAGCTTTTCAGGCTTTTTAATGGCATCAATAGAAAGCCATCTTGCACAATGGTCGGACTTGAATTGACTCGGTTAAAGGTACGACTTCAAATACAATAAAAAAGTAAGCGAAAAAAAGGGGACAGATTTATTTGATTTCGAAAAAAAGGGGACAGATTTATTTGATTTAATAAATCTGCCCCTTTTGTTCCTTTTGTTCTTGTCCCCTTTTGTTCTGGAAAACGGTCGCCCAAAGGCTGGGGAGTAATAAGAAAAAGGGGGCGGATTTATTTTATTAAATAAATCCGTCCCATTTTTTGTCAAGTGAGGCATTGTATTTTTCAATCCTCGATGCAAGCTCTTAGCATAGTTTTGCCGTTGGGTATTGAGCGCAAGCGGGAAAAGCAAGAAGACAGCCATTAGCCAAAGGAAAAGGGGGCAGATTTATTTGATTTAATAAATCTGTCCCCTTTCGTTTTTTGTTCGATGTTGTCATCGATTTTGAGATGGAAGTAGTTAAAATACACGACGTGCTCTTGCCTTCAGCAGATGAGGGGGTAGTGCTTCCGCTCGATGAATTTATAAATCTATGTAGAATGTAAATGTAAAAATAGATCGAAAATAAGCGGGCTGAAATGCAAAAGGAAAGGGGGCCGAAAAGCAAAAAGGGACGGATTTATTTGAAATACATTTCAGGCGAAGGAAGAGTTAGAGTAGTCGACAGCATAAAGTGGGATTGAAGACGTGATCGACTCGAAGACTGGTGAGCGGATTTTAGTTTGTATCGATGAAGTTTATGGGCCTTACATTAGAGTTTCGACATTTCAAGATGGCGGAGCTTTAGAAGATGTATTGGATGAGAAATTTTTTTATACTTTATTGGAAAGGTACTCCGGACGATTTAAAAGACTTTGGTGGGAACGAGTACTTTTTTGGGGGAGGGGCAGATCCCATTAAACTCCAAAAAATTCTTGACTCGATAGAATTTGATTGGTTCTAGTGGGAGAAGGGGGTGAATTTGTTTAATTTAATAAATCTGTCCCCTTTTTCGGTAAAAAAGAAAGTTGAGGGGATTCTGAACTCTTCGTGGGACGGCTTTGATTTCGATGTGGCTGATGCAGCAATCAGCGTTTGTGCGCGCCTTGGGCTCGTGAGCTTTTTTGAGTTTATGAAGAATCAAAGCGCGCTCGATATGTCTCCGGATGTTTTCGCGCAAGTCAAAAGCGCAATTGTCGAGTTCGGCAACGATGTTGGTAATCCATACAGCGGTATGCCAGTCGAACGAGCTGAAGGGTAGGTGCCTTAACTCTGCTCCACCATAAGATCCTTCAGGGTCCGGAGGTAGGCAGATTTAATCACTAAGCCTGTTTGATTTTTAGAGCGTTTCTTGAAGGAGCCCAGGGAATGAAAGTCAACCAAGCAATTTTTGATGAGCTGTGGAGCGGTGATAAAAACATTTGCTTCTTTGTTTGTGAAGGCAATAGTTTTTGGATCGTAGACGAAAAATATAACTTCACCCTGGATGCGGAAAAAGACTATCGAGCTTACTTGAATACCGGGAGTATAACGCTCGAGCAATATGAGCTTGCTTGCAAGGAGTTCAGAGGCGGCATCCTCAAAATGACTGCAGATAACTTTCCAAAGTATCTCCATGACTCAAACGGAAAAATTCTGTCTTCACACGATTTACGCGATTTTATCGGGGCAGATGCGAAGCTTTTTGAAAGCATTGAGCGTTACTATCTGACAGGCGAGGGCTTGACGCCTGATTTATACAAGCGCGCCAATGTTATTGGTTCACGCCTTCCAAGCTTTTATATCAATTTTGATCGAAAAATATTCATGCACATGGATGATGTGCGTGTTCATGAGGAACTGGTCGAGCCGGGCTGGACTGCAGCGAATGCGGATTTCAGCTTTTTGATTCCGACGAGTGAACGGTACTGGGTTGTAGCAGGGTACGATTACTGGAAACTCAGATTTTTATAAAGAAGGTCACTGTCGCGCCCTCGTTGATATGTACATTTATTGCCAACCGAAAAAATCAACGTCAGGGAAATAATTAGCTTCCGAAGCGTGGCACAAAAAACGCCCTGGATTATCAGGGCGTTTTTATTGGGTACATACAATCAGCAGATTGGTTAACGAAACGCCGGCACCACATGCTTGATAAACAACTCCAGCGACTTTTTCTTCTCCGCATGCGGCAAGCTGTTGTCGCACCAGAAACTAAACTCATCCACCCCCAGTTCCTGGTAGTACTTGATCCGCGGAATGATCTCTTCCGGCGTGCCGATCATCGCCGTCTTGTGCAGGCTCTCCAGCTCAAACTCCGGCCGACCGGCAAATTTCTCTTCAGGGCTCGGAGCGAGGAAGCCGTTCACCGGTACTTCCTTGTTGCCGAACCATGCATCGAACGTGCGGTAGAAACGTGAGATGGCTTTAGCGCCGACCTTCCAGCCTTCCGGGTCATCCACTGAATGCACGTGGGTATGACGCAACACCATCAATTGCGGACGTGGCACGTCGGGGTTGTTGTCCAGCGCGGTCTGGAATTTGTTTTTCAGGTCGAGGACTTCTTCATCGCCCTTCATCAGCGGCGTGACCATCACGTTGCAGCCGTTGGCCACGGCGAAGTTGTGGGAGTCCGGGTCGCGGGCGGCGATCCACATTGGCGGGTTCGGCTGCTGGATCGGTTTCGGCACGCTGGTGGAAGTAGGGAATTTCCAGATGTCGCCATTGTGGGCGTAGTCGCCTTGCCACAGGGCGCGCACCACCGGGACCATTTCCCGCAGCGCCTGGCCGCCGCTGGAAGCAGGCATGCCGCCGGCCATGCGGTCGAATTCCACCTGATAGGCGCCACGGGCCAGGCCGACTTCCATCCGGCCGTTGCTGATCACGTCGAGCAGGGCGCATTCACCGGCGACCCGCAGCGGGTGCCAGAACGGCGCGATGATGGTGCCGGCGCCGAGGTGAATGGTGGTGGTTTTGGCGGCGAGGTAGGCCAGCAGCGGCATCGGGCTCGGCGAGATGGTGTATTCCATGGCGTGGTGTTCGCCGATCCACACGGTGCTGAAACCGCCGGCCTCGGCCATCAACGTCAGTTCGGTCAGGTCTTCGAACAGTTGACGGTGGCTGACGCTTTCGTCCCAGCGTTCCATGTGTACGAACAGGGAAAATTTCATGACGCTACCTCGAATCTCTTGTGGTCGGCCGGTCGCATGCAGGCCTGTTTAAATGCAATTGTGCGGATCAGGCGAAAGCGGGCAGGGCGCCCATCTTGCCGTGGCAATACACCAGCGGGCCGGCGTCCTGTTGGGGCACGATGAGGTTCTTCACCGCACCGACCATGATCGCGTGGTCGCCGCCTTCGTATTCGCGCCACAGCTCACATTCGATGATAGCTGTCGCGTTGGCCAGGATCGGGTTGCCCAGTTCGCTCAGTGTCCACTCGATGCCCTGGGCCTTGTCTTTGCCTTTGCGGGCGAACGCATAGGCTTCGCTCTGCTGGCCGCCGGACAACACGTGAATGGCGAAGCGTTTGTTCTTGATCAGGACGGGATAGGAGTCGGAGCTGTAGTTGGGGCAGAACAGCACCAGGGCCGGGTCCATCGACAGCGAACTGAAAGCGCTGGCGGTCAAGCCGACGATCTGGCCGTCGTCATCAAGCGTGGTGATGACGGTGACGCCGGACGGGAACGAGCCCATGACTTGTTTGTAGACGGCAGCATCGATCATTGGTCAATCCTCGAGTGCGGTGAAGCGTGTTTTTATTCGTTTGTGGGTCTGATGGTATACCGTAATACATCGATTGCAAGCGCTTTTTTGGTGAAACGATAAACGTGGTGCATTCGTCGGAAACTCAACATTTACGGGGCTTTCGTCTAGCCGTAAAGCCTGGCTATCGGGGAGGATGCCGGATCAGTTGCCGCCGTAAACAGCGGATCAGTCTTGTGAAAATGTTGGAATACCATAATATGGTGTTCATCTGAGGGGCGACCAGGATCGTCCCCGGTTTGGCTTCATACAACGATAAGAACAGACCCAATCGAGTTCATATATGTCCCAGATGTCCCGGCAAGATCCGTTGATCGAGAATCACACGGTCGACTACGTCCCACTCGCGGAACGCCACGGGAAGGCCCGCGACCTATTCACCCTTTGGTTCAGCACCAACATTGCGCCACTGCCCATCGTCACCGGCGCCATGGTGGTTCAGGTGTTTCATCTCGACCTGTTCTGGGGGCTGCTGGCGATTGCGCTGGGGCACATGATCGGCGGGGTGGTGATCGCCCTGGCGTCGGCGCAAGGCCCGCGCATGGGCATTCCGCAGATGGTGCAGAGCCGTGGCCAGTTCGGGCGTTATGGTGCGCTGCTGATCGTGTTCTTCGCGGCGATCATCTACATCGGTTTCTTCATTTCCAACATCGTGCTCGCGGGCAAATCCATCGTCGGCATTGCGCCGTCGGTGCCGGCGCCGCTGAGCATTCTGATCGGCGCCCTCAGCGCCACGGCCATCGGCGTGATCGGCTACAACTTCATCCACACACTGAACCGCATCGGCACCTGGGTGATGGGCAGCGCGTTGCTGGCCGGCTTCATCTACATCTTTGCCCATGACTTGCCGGCGGACTTCTTTACCCGTGGCAGCTTCAATCTGTCCGGGTGGCTGGCGACGGTGTCGCTGGGCATCATCTGGCAGATCAGTTTCTCGCCGTACGTCTCGGACTATTCCCGTTACCTGCCGGCGGACATCGGGATCAGCAAGCCATTTATCGCGACTTATCTGGGCGCCACGCTGGGCACGATTCTGTCGTTCACCTTCGGCGCAGTAGCGGTGCTGGCGACGCCGGAAGGCACCGAGGCGATGGCGGCGGTCAAGCAGTCCACCGGTTGGCTGGGGCCGATTCTGATGGTGCTGTTCCTGCTCAACATCATCAGCCACAACGCGCTGAATCTGTATGGCGCGGTGCTGTCGATCATCACCTCGATCCAGACCTTCGCCAGCCAGTGGACGCCGAGCATCAAGGTGCGGGTGATTTTGTCGAGCGTCGTGCTGGCGGGCTGCTGCGTGGTGGCGCTGGGGGCTTCGGCAGACTTCATCTCCGAGTTCATCGGCCTGATTCTGGCGTTGCTGCTGGTGTTGGTGCCGTGGGCGTCGATCAACCTGATCGACTTCTACTTGATCAAGCGCGGCAGCTACGACATCGCCTCGATCTTCCGCGCCGATGGCGGGATCTACGGGCGCTTCAATCTGCACGCGATCATTGCCTATTTCATCGGCATCATCGTGCAGCTGCCGTTTGCCAACACTTCGTTGTACGTCGGCCCCTACGCCAACCTGGTGGACGGCGCGGACCTGTCATGGCTGGTCGGCCTGATCGTGACGTGCCCGTTGTATTACTGCCTGGCGACGCGCGGGCAGACGCAGCAGAGCAGGGCGACAAAGTTGGGTTTCACTGACTGACCGATCGCCGTCTGTTCAAACAATGCCCGGCCACTCGCCGGGCATTGTCGTTTCAGTATTCTGACGGTCACGCAAATTGGCCATATCGATCCCCTTTTGGCCAATCGGCTACTGTGCGCCTTGTGCGCTTGTCGGCAAGAATCGAAGCCACAACAAGACGCTGCACCTTCCTTGCCCTTGGCTGACCTGACAGCCGCTGCCGTGTACAGAACATAAAAACCATCGACTCACGCTGCATTCGGGGAAACACAATATGGTCACGATGAAACGCATTCTGGGCGCTACTGTTTGCGGGCTGACGCTGCTGGCCGGCGCCGTGCAGGCCGAACAGCGCGAACTGCGGGTATACAACTGGGCGGATTACATCCTGCCGTCGGTGCCCAAGGACTTCGCCGCCAAAAGCAACATCAAAGTGACCTGGGACACCTTCGACACCAACGAATCCCTCGAAGCCAAGTTGCTGACCGGCAACTCCGGCTACGACCTGGTGGTGCCGTCGAACCAGTTCCTCGATACCCAGATCAAGGCCGGCGTGTTCCAGAAACTCGACAAGTCCAAACTGCCGAACTGGAGTCACCAGGACCCGGCGCTGCTCAAGCTGCTTGATTCCAACGATCCCGGTAACCAGTACGGCGTGCCGTACATGGTCGGCACGGTGCTGATCGGTTTCAACCCGGCCAAGGTCAAGGCTGCGCTGGGCGAGAATGCGCCGGTGGACAGCTGGGATCTAGTGTTCAAGCCCGAGAACATGGAAAAACTCAAATCCTGCGGCGTGGCGATGCTCGATTCGCCTTCGGAAATCCTCCCGCTGGCTCTGCATTATCTGGGGCTCGACCCGAACAGCCAGAACCCGGCGGACTATGAGAAAGCCAAGGACCTGATGCTCAAGGTTCGCCCTTACGTCACCTATTTCAACTCGGCCAAGTACATGACCGATATCGCCAACGGCGACATCTGTGTGGCTATCGGTTATTCCGGCAGCTTCTACCAGTTCGGCAACCGCGCCAAAGAGGCGAAAAACGGCGTGGTGGTCGACTGGCGCCTGCCGAAGGAGGGCGCGCCGATCTGGTTCGACACCTTCGCCATTCCGAAGAGCGCGAAGAACGTTGAAGAGGCCCACGAATTCCTCAACAACCTGCTGGATCCGAAGGTCATCGCTTCGATCAGCGACTTCCTCGGCTACCCGAATGCCAACAAGGACTCGCTGCCGCTGATCAACAAGGAAATTACCGGCAACCCGAACCTGACGCCGACCAGCGAGGCGCTCAAGACGCTGTATGTGGTGCAGCCATTGCCACAGAAGCTGGAACGGGTGCGGACGCGAGTCTGGACCAGCATCAAGTCCGATAAGTAAGTTCAAAGCCGAGGGAGCGCATCCAGTTCGCTCCCTCGGCCGTTATTTCGCCTGACTTTCTTCGGGCGATTTGTTCTTCGTCAGCACCAGACTGAGCAACACCGACGCCAGTATCACCCCGCCGACAATCGCCAGCGACCACTCCACCGGCATGTGGAACCACGGCATCGCCGTCATCTTCCCGCCGATGAACACCAGCACCAGCGCCAGTCCGTACTTGAGCAGGTGAAAGCGGTCGGCCATGTCCGCCAGCAGAAAGTACAACGCCCGCAGGCCCATGATCGCGAAGATGTTCGAGGTGAAAATGATGAACGGATCGGTCGTCACCGCGAAAATCGCCGGGATGCTGTCGACCGCGAACATCAGGTCGCTGGCCTCGATCAGCACCAGCACCAGAAACATCGGCGTGGCCCAGCGCACGCCGTTCTGCAGCACGAAAAAGCGCTCGCCATGAAAACCGTTGGTGATCCGCAGATGGCCGCGCACCCAGCGCAGAAGCGGATTGTTATCGAGGTCCGGTTGCTGTTCGGCGAACACCAGCATTTTGATCCCGGTGATGATCAGGAACACGCCGAACACATACAACAGCCAGGTGAACTGCGACACCAGCCACACCCCGGCAAAGATCATCGCCGCGCGCATCACGATCGCCCCGAGTACGCCGTACAGCAGCACCCTGCGCTGCAACTCCGGCGGCACGGCGAAGTAGCCGAAAATCATCACGAACACGAACATGTTGTCGATCGACAGCGATTGCTCGATCAGATAACCGGTGAGGAATTCCAGGGTCTTGACCTTGGCGATTTCGGGGCCGAATTCGCCGTTGAGATACCACCAGAGCAACCCGGCGAAAGCCAGCGCCAGCATGCACCACGCAATCACCCAGGATGAGGCTTCACGTACCGAGACCCGATGGGCCTTGCGCCCGCCGAAGACAAACAGGTCAACGGCCAGCATGGCGAGGACAAAAACGATGAAGGCGGCCCACATCCAGGGTTCGCCGATGTTGATGGGGTGCATGTCGTTCTCCCTGTCTTTATGTTTTTCGGGGTAGACGGGGCCATGCTA
The DNA here is from genome assembly GCF_059418105.1 of Pseudomonas sp. GW821-FHT09C09. Classification (NCBI taxonomy): domain Bacteria; kingdom Pseudomonadati; phylum Pseudomonadota; class Gammaproteobacteria; order Pseudomonadales; family Pseudomonadaceae; genus Pseudomonas; species Pseudomonas sp. GW821-FHT09C09. Next base: position 935,030 of record NZ_JBWKPF010000002.1, on the reverse strand, counting down.
GTAGGAGAATTCCGACGAAGAAAAATCGTTTATTTCGTGGGTATTGTTCGTGAATAACGAAGTGTCAGGTGAGATGGGCAGATGCGGGTAATACTTCATTCAACACTTCTTTGCTAACCTCGCTGTCGAGCCAGTCCATCACGCCAGGAGCGACGATCATCGACACGCCAGATCCTCAAGCCGTCTGCAGCCCGATCACCAGCGCTGCGATCTTCATTGTGGCGACCCTCAACGCCGAAGCCGAGGCGGCCGAAAAGGTCCGCGGCTGGTGCGCCGATATCGCAGGCCTGACACGCTCGGTCGGCAAGCGCGTGCCTTCGGGCAATCTGTCCTGCGTCTGCGGGTTTTCTTCCAGCGCCTGGGATCGTCTGTTCGGCAGTCCGCGACCGGCGTCGCTGCATGACTTTCGCGAATTCGGTGTAGAAGGGCGGCGTGCCGTTTCCACGCCGGGCGACCTGCTGTTGCACATTCGCGCGGATCAGATGGATCTGTGTTTCGAGCTGGCGACGCAACTGATGTCGGCGCTGGACGGCGCCGTGGCGGTGACCGACGAAGTGCAGGGTTTCCGCTATTTCGACATGCGCAGCATCATCGGTTTTGTCGACGGTACGGAGAATCCGGTCGGTCGCAAAGCCGAGCATTTCACCCTCGTAGGCGATGAAGATCAGACGTTCAGCGGCGGCAGTTATGTGCTGGTGCAGAAGTATTTGCACAACATGAAGGCGTGGAACGAATTGCCGGTCGAAGCGCAGGAACGGGTGATCGGGCGGACCAAGCTGTCCGATATCGAGCTGGATGACGCGGTCAAGCCGAGCAACTCCCACAGCGCGTTGACGACCATCACCAAGGATGGCGAAGAGGTGAAAATCCTGCGCGACAACATGCCGTTCGGCCGGCCCGGCGCAGGTGAATTCGGCACTTACTTCATCGGTTACGCGCGTTCACCGGAACCGCTGGAGCAGATGCTGGAAAACATGTTCGTCGGCAAACCGCCCGGCAATTACGATCGATTGCTGGACTTCAGCACGGCGGTCACCGGCAGTCTGTTCTTCGTGCCTTCGGCGGATTTGCTGGAAGAGCTGGCAGAGCGATAAAAAACGGCGGGATCAATTGATCCCGCCGTTTTGCATTTACTTGCCTGCCGCCAGTGCTGGCGTGCGTGGCGGCACCAGTCGTTTCGACCCGGTCGCTTCGAACGCCGCTGCCAGACGCAGCAACGTCGAGTCGTCATAGGCACGGCCGGCAAACGTCAGCCCCACCGGCATGCCGATGTCAGCCATCACGCCCATCGGCACGGTGACGGTCGGCACGCCGAGGTGGCGGATCGCGAGGTTGCCGTTGGCGACCCAGATGCCGTTGCTCCAGGCGATGTCCGCCGAGGCCGGGTTGACGTCGGCGTCCGCCGGGCCCACGTCGGCGTTGGTCGGGAACAGCACGGCGTCGAGGCCGAGGCGATCCATCCAGTCTTCGAGGTCGAGCTTGCGGGTCTTTTCCAGACCGCGCAGGCCGTCCGGCAGCGTCGGGATCTGATCCCACGGCGTGATGCCACGTTCTGCCATGCGCACGTATTCGTCCATGCCGGCGGCGAGGTCGCCTTCACGGTTGGGCAAGGTGCCCGGGTCGTGCGGGAAGATTTTCGGCCCGTCGACATCTGCCAGTCGATTGAGTTTCGGGTCGCCGTTGGCGCGCAGGAAATCATCGAAGGCCCAGCCGGACAGGTCCCACAGTTCGTGGTGCATGAACTCTTTGGAGACGATGCCGCGATTGAACACGGTCGGTGCGCCCGGACGATCGCCTTCGCAGTTGGAGACCAGCGGGAAATCCACTTCGATGACTTCCGCGCCGGCAGCTTCGAGGGCCTGGCGAGCCTGTTTCCACAGGTCGATCACCGAGGCGCGGGTGTTGATGCGTTGCCCGGTCGGGCCGCCGATGCCTGGCTCGTCGCTGGTGCCGGCCTCAGGGTCGGCGTTGATGTACATGCGCGGCACGCCCAGGCGTTTGCCAGCCAGAGCGTCACTTTTCACTGCGAGTTCAAGGTAGGAAGCAGGGCGCACCGAGGCGACGCTCGGGATTGGCACCCAGGGCTGCAGGCGCCACAGGTCGCCACGGGTGTCGGCGTCCTCGGCCACAACTACGTCGAGGACTTCCAGCAGGTCGGCCATGGTCCGTGCGTACGGCACCACCACGTCCATGGTCGGCGTCAGCGGCCAGTTGCCGCGCACCGAGATCACCCCACGGGACGGCGTGTAGGCGCACAGGCCATTGTTGGATGCGGGGCCGCGACCGCTCGACCAGGTCTCTTCCGCCAGACCGAATGCCGAGAAGCTTGCAGCAGTGGCGGTGCCGGCACCGTTCGACGAGCCGGAAGCAAACGGCGCAGTCAGATAAGCGGCGTTGTACGGGCTTTCAGCGCGGCCGTAGACCCCGCGCTGCATCCCGCCATTGGCCATCGGCGGCATGTTGGTCTTGCCCAGGCAGATCGCACCGCCGGCGCGCAGGCGCTCGATGGTGAACGCATCACGCTGGGCCACCAGATCGGCGAATGCCGGGCTGCCGGACGCAGCGGTCAGGCCTTTGACCAGATAGCTGTCCTTGGCGGTGTAGGGGATACCGTCCAGCGGACCGAGGGTTTCGCCCTTGGCGCGACGGGCATCGGACGCCTCGGCTTCCTTCAGGGCCTCGGGGTTGCGCACGATCACCGCGTTCAGGGCGGTGGCGGTTTGCGGGCCGTCATAGGCATCGATACGCGCCAGATAGGCCTGGACCAGTTCAACCGCGGTGGTCTGGCCGGATTCGAGCGCCGAGCGCAGTTGAGCAATGGAGACTTCAGTGACTTCGATCATGCTGTTACCGCCGACAGGTTCGCTAAAGGGTGGTTGATCATTGTTATCGTCGAAACGTGTCAATCATTCTTGATGGACGAAACTCTACCCTGAAGTTTGTCGATTGGCATGTCCTAATTCGATAAATATCGACAAAAATTAGCGAAAAAATTCTCCAGGCGTCTCGCCAAACTGCTGGCGAAAGGCTGCGATGAACGCCGATGTCGAATCATAACCGCAGGCCAGAGCCACTTCGGTGACCCGCTCGCCACGCTCCAGCGGTGTCAGCGCGCCCAGTAAACGCAAGCGCTGGCGCCATGCGCGGAAGGTCAGACCGGTATCACGCAAGAACAGCCGGCTGAGGGTTTTCTCAGTCACGCCGAGCTTTTCGCTCCAGTGACTGAGTGTGGTCTGCTGTTCCGGATGTTGCTCGAGACTTTGATAAATCTGCCGCAAACGGATGTCCTGAGGCAGTGGCAGCATCAGGTCGATTTGCGGGGCTTCGGCCAATTGATCGAGGATCACCTGTGCCAGGCGTCCGTGAGGGCCGCTCTGGTCATACTCGACAGGAATCTGACTGAAGGCCCGGATCAGCTCCCGCAAAAGATCGCTGACGCCGAGCACATGACAACGCTCCAGCGCCCAACCCGCCACGCTGCAATCGATGTACAGACTGCGCATTTCCGTGTGCGGCGAACTGAATACCCGATGCGGCACCCCCGCCGGAATCCACACGGCGCGCTCCGGCGGGGCGACGAAACGACCGGCGGCGGTCTGCACTTCGAGCACGCCCTGGATCGCGTAAGACAATTGCACCCATGGATGGCTATGGCGCCGGGTCAGGGCTCGATTGGGCAGCGATTCGGTGCGCCCATACAACGGACGCGGCAGGCTCGGCAGCCCGGGAATGCTGCGTCTGACGCTCTTGTCGTGTCCTTTTGGCGGCATCTTGCGGCTCTTCGGCGTTAGTCGGTAATTTCCAGTCACGTTAGAGTCGCTTCCACGTACTGGCAACCCCCGGATGAACAAACCATGACGCGCCCAAGATTCCTGCCCGACAACTTCACCCTGACCCTCGTCGCCGTGGTGCTGCTTGCCAGCTTCCTGCCCGCCAGCGGCCAGGTCGCGGTCGGCTTCGGCTGGCTGACCAACATTGCAATTGCGCTGCTGTTTTTCCTGCACGGCGCCAAGCTTTCCCGTGAATCGATCATCGCTGGCGCCGGTCACTGGCGCCTGCATCTGCTGGTGTTCAGCCTGACTTTTGTCCTGTTCCCGCTGTTGGGGCTGGCGCTCAAACCGCTGTTGTCGCCGATGATCGGTGACAACCTGTACATGGGCATGCTTTACCTCTGTGCATTGCCGGCTACGGTGCAGTCGGCCATTGCCTTCACCTCGCTGGCCCGGGGCAATATTCCGGCGGCAATCTGCAGCGCGGCTGCGTCCAGCCTGTTCGGGATCTTTCTCACGCCGTTGCTGGTGACCTTGTTGCTGAACGTGCATGGCGACGGTGGTTCGACCGTCGATGCGATCCTGAAGATCAGCGTGCAACTGCTGCTGCCGTTCATCGCCGGTCAGATCGCCCGTCGCTGGATCGGCGCCTGGGTCGGTCGCAACAAGAACTGGCTGAAGTTCGTCGATCAGGGTTCGATTCTGCTGGTGGTCTACGGCGCGTTCAGTCAAGCCGTCAACGAAGGCATCTGGCACCAGATTCCGGTGATTGACCTGCTCGGTCTCGTGGTGGCCTGCTGCATCCTGCTGGGGCTGGTGCTGCTGGCGTCGACGCTGCTGGGCAAGTTGTTCGGCTTCAACCTGGAAGACCGCATCACCATCCTGTTCTGCGGCTCGAAAAAGAGCCTGGCCACCGGTGTGCCGATGGCGCAGGTGTTGTTTGCCGGCAGCACCATCGGTGTGCTGATTCTGCCGCTGATGTTGTTTCACCAGATTCAGTTGATGGTCTGTGCGGTGCTGGCGCAGCGTTATGCGAAACGCCAGGAGTCAGTGCAGGAACTGATGGCGCAGGTTGATCCTTGACAATCAGCGAACGGGCCATCGTGTTTGCAGATGCTCAAACAGATAGTCCGTAAATGCCTTGACCTTGGGGGTCATGGCGGCGCGCTCCTGCACGCAGGCGTAGATTTCGAGAGGGGCAGTGACGGCAAGGTTTGATCCGTCGCCGGGTTCAAGCAGCCGGACGAGTTCACCGCTTTCCAGGTAGGGGGCGGCAACGAATTCGGCCAGTCGCGCAATGCCCGCGCCATGAGCCGTCATCTGCGCCAGGGCATCGATGTCGTCGCTGATCCCGGTTGCATTGATCGGTGCTTCGAAGCGCTGACCGTCGCGGATGAACCACCAGCGCAGGAAGCGCCCGTCCAGCGGGTAACGGAACGCAAGGCAGGCGTGCTGCGGAAGATCTTCCGGGGTAGCCGGGTAACCGGCCCTTTGCAGATAACCGGGGCTGGCGCAAATCACGAATGGCACTGTCGCGACTTTGCGCGCGATGATGCCATCCTCCAGTTGCGGCTCGATGCGCAGGCTCAGGTCGATACCTTCATGCAGGTGATTGATCTTGCGGTCGGTGGTCGAGAGCTCGAGCGTCAGCTGCGGGTAGCGCTCGGCGAAACCGGCAATGACCGGCGCCAGTACGTGGCGTCCGAATCCGGCGGTGGAGGCGATGCTCAGATGCCCTTGAAGTAGCGTCTGAGGGTGGCTGATGGCGCTCTGCGCGGACTCAAGATCGAGCGCTATACGCTTCACTTTCTCGAAGTACACCGAGCCACTTTCGGTCAGCGCCATGCTGCGGGTGGTGCGTTGCAGAAGGCGTGTGTCGAGGTGAGCCTCCAGGCGGTTGAGCGTCTGGCTGACGGCGGCAGCGCTGACCCCGAGGACTTTTGCGGCGCCGACGATCGATCCCGCCTCAACGACTTTGATAAAGCAATCGATTGCACCCAGCAGATTCATGTGCGGATCCCGGTCACTGAATATTCATAAGATTTTGTTTATAAAGTCCTCACGATGATCCGTCTAGTTTCCGGATGCTCGGGTTGTTAGGGTGCTCGACGCCCGAGCATTTCAAACAACAAGGACCGACATGAATCAGCGACTTCCCTCAACCATCGCCGCACTCAGCCCGCGCAAGCTGTCTGCCCGTGCCACGCCGTACGTGTTCGCGTTGTACATGGCGACCATCATGGCGTTCCTGATGTCACTGGTGATCACCGCAGCAAACTCCGGCATTGAGTCGGACTACCTTAGCAATGCACTGCACGCCTACAAACTGGCAATGCCCGTGGCGTTTTTGTGCATCCTGGTGGTCCGGCCAATCGTGGTGAAACTGGTGGCGCTGACGGTGCACCCGCACCGCTGACGCAGAAATACGTTACATCGCCCCGGAATATTTCACCGCTGCCGCCGCCCTCGACGGCACATTCAATGCCCGCAACAACGACGACACATGAATCCGCACCGTGAACGGGGAAATATCCAGTTCACGGGCGATTTCCTTGTTGGTCTTGCCCTGGGCGATCAGCCGCAGGACATCCTGCTGACGCGGGGTGAGGGCGGTGCCGGTTTCCAGTGGAAGCAGGCCCGACGGGGCGAACTTCACCAGCACTTCGCCTTCGCGGATCGACAGGATGGCCTCGCCGATCTCGTCGGGGGCAATGTTCTTGCCGATGAAACCATCGATGCCCGCCGTCATGACTTCGCCGATCAGTGCCTCGTCATCGACCATCGACACCACGATCAGCGTGGTACGCGGCAGGCGCCGGCGCAGTTCGCCGAGCTGGCTGACGCAAGTCAGGCCGGGGAAACGCAGATCGAGGATCAAGGTGTCCGGCTCATCGCCGGAAGGCAGCAGGGCGAGCACCGCCTCCAGATCGCCGGCTTCTTCGATCTGCGCCTCAGGCAACAGACGACTTACCGTGCGCACCATCGCTTCGCGAAACAGCGGATGATCGTCGGCTATGATGATTCGGCATGTCATGGCACAACCCTCCCTGGGTCGACATTTCTCACGGCGTGCACCTTAGCACCGGGCGAAGGCGTTGCCTGTCGGTTCGTGCTGATTCTGACGATTGCCGCACAAGGACGTTCCCCATGAAGTTCGAAAAGAACACCGAGCTCGACCAGGCCAATCTGCGCATCATCATCGCCAGTATCGCGCTGGTGTACATGGGAGTGCTCGGTTTCCTGCCGGGCCAGCGCTTCGATACCTATCTGCCGGTGGTCACTTACATTGCCCTGTTTTTGCTGGCCTCCGTCGGGCTGCGTCAGGCCATCGTGCGTTGGCCGGGGCATTATCCGGCGCGGCGGATATTCGGCATGGTCCACGATTACACCGGCACCAGTTTCGGGCTGGTGGTCGGCGGCGAGGCTGCGCTGCCCATCTATGCCGTCATGGTCTGGGTCAACCTCGGCAACGGCATGCGCTACGGCTCGCGCTATCTGGCGATCGCCACGGTGCTGGCATTGCTCGCGCTGCTGGCGGTCTATCGGTTGACGCCGTACTGGCAGGCGCAACCGTTCATGGTGCTGATGCTGATGATCACCAGCACGGTGATTCCGGTGTATGCGCACCTGTTGCTGGAGCGCACGCGCAAGGCATCTGAAGAAGCCGTCGCGGCCAACCTGGAGAAATCGCGATTCCTGGCCCAGGCCAGTCATGACCTGCGCCAGCCGATCCACTCCATCGGCCTGTTTACCGCGTGCCTGCGCGAATCGCGGCTGGGCGAGGATGAGCGGCGGCTGGTGGACAATATCGACCGGTCGCTGCTTAACGTGTCGCAGCTTTTCCGCTCGATCCTCGATCTGTACACCCTCGATAACGGCCGGGTTCAACCCAGGATGCAAACGCTGGAGCTGGGGCAGTGGCTGACGGAACTGATTCGCCAGAATGCCGAAGCAGCGCGTTGGGCCGGAGTGGATCTGCGTCTGCACCGTTGCGAGCATTGGGTGTACACGGATCCGGCCTTGCTGGCGACCATGGTGCAGAACGTGTTGTCCAACTGTTTCAAATATGGCGCGCAGCGGCCGGTGCTGGTGGGCGTGCGCAGAAAGGGCGCAGGGTTGTCCATCGTGGTGTATGACCGTGGCAGCGGCATCGCCGAGGAACATCTGCCCAAAGTTTTCGAGGAGTTTTATCGGGTTCGTCAACTGCGCGACAAGGACGTTGAAGGCGTGGGGCTGGGCCTGTCGATCGTCAAGCGGCTGGGGCAGATGATCGGTGTCGATGTGTTGATTCGCTCGCGGCTGGGGCATGGCACGGCCGTGACGCTGCAAGGATTGCCACGGGCGGCGCCACAGTTTCCGGTCAGTCGCGACGAGGTTCGTCAGGTCGGATTGCTGACGGGGTTGAAGGTGTGTCTGGTGGAGGATGACCATAACGTTCTGCTGGCGACGTCGGCGTTGCTCGAACGTTGGGGCTGCGTCGTGCAGGCCGAGTTGACGGGGCAGGGGCTGGTCACCGACTGCGACATTATCGTCGCCGACTATGACCTTGGTTCGCACAGCACCGGTATCGAGTGCATCGATGACGTTCGTCGTCAGCGGGGTTTTGCGGTGCCGGCCATGATCATCACCGGGCATGACATCGAAAAAATCCAGGCGGCCCTGCATGACCGCCAGATAGCAATTTTGTCCAAACCGGTGCGCCCGGCCGAGCTGCGCGCGACCTTGCGTGCGCTGCGCGACCGGCAGACCGAAGCGGTCAGCGCTTACACAGATAGTCCTGCGTGATGGTGGTTTGCAGGCAGTTGTACTGGCCCATGGTGCGGCAGATGTTTTTCTCCGAGCCGGACACTTCGGCGCTCTTGTAGCCCCAGACCTTGCAGCGTCCTTCGGCCGTGGCCAATCCCTGGGCGGCGGAGGTTTGCCCGCTTTCGAACTGGCCCAGTTCATAGGACACCTGGACGACGCCGTCGGTCTTGCTGCCGCCGGTGGCTTCCCATTGTTTCGGTGTGGCGCAGCCGGTGAGCACGACGGCGGCGAGGCTGAGGGTGGCGATGAGTGTTTTCATGATCGAACGGAATCCTTTACCGGATGAGAAGGCGATGGAACGGTTTACTGGACCGGAATCGGCGACGCGCCTTTGGGCAGGCAAGACAGTGGAGGCGTCATGATGCCCATGCTGGCGACCGCGATGATTGCGCCACTGGGCAGTTCGCAGTTGTATTCGCCGGCGGCGGTGTAGGCGGTGTAATACGTCAGGGTGCTGTCGTTGCGGATGTTGCCGATTTTGGAGACGGGCTTGCCGATGACGGTCTGGGCCCGTTCGCGCATGCTGTCTTCGGTGGGCTTGGCGGTCTGGCAACCGGCGGCGCCGATAAGCAGGGCACCGAGCACCGTGATTCTGGCGAAGTTGAGGTACAGGTTCATGGTGTTGCTTCCTTGGTGTTGTTGTTTTTCCAGGCACAACGATCCCGCGCACTGCGCAGCGGCAATGTTGGGGAGTGTCGGGGGTTGCGAGGGAATATAACGCCAGGGAACGGGGTGGTCGATTAGCACAAATGTGCTAGTTCGGCGCAACCGGCAGGCCGCCGGTCGCGCCGAACAGCATTACTGAGGACTGTTGAACTGGTCTGAATAACTGCCGGTCATGAGGGCAGACGCGACCTGATCGGAGCCCACGCCACGGCGAGAGTAGGCGAGCCGTCTGGCGTCCACCTTGTCTGCGCCATCGGAAGCGACTGCTCCAGCGCCCACATGATCGGCGCCATCGGAAGCGACTGCGCCAGCGCCCACATGGTCGGCCCCATCAGAGGCGACTGCGCCGGCGCCCACGTGATCTGCGCCATCGGAAGCGACTGCACCAGCGCCCACGTGATCGGCCCCGTCGGAAGCGACTGCACCAGCGCCCACGTGATCGGCCCCATCGGAAGCGACTGCCCCAGCGCCCACATGATCGGCACCATCGGAAGCGACTGCGCCAGCGCCCACGTGATCGGCCCCATCGGAAGCGACTGCCCCAGCGCCCACGTGATCGGCACCATCGGATGCGACTGCTCCAGCGCCTACATGGTCGGCGCCATCGGATGCGACTGCGCCAGCGCCTACATGGTCGGCGCCATCGGAGGCGACTGCCCCGGCACCCACATGATCCGCTCCGTCAGAAGCGACGGCCTTGGCGCCCACGTGATCCGAACCATCCGAGGCAACCGAACCCGCACCCACATGATCCGCCCCGTCAGACGCCACAGCCTGCGCCTGCGCCGCCCAGACTTCGGGCATCACCACCACTGTTGCAGCGACCGCCAGGACCATGCCTGACCAAAGCTTGTGTTTCATGATTTTCTCCACGACCCATCAGCCACCCAGCATCCGAGCATTGCCCGTCGGTTGACGGTGTGGCTCGTTGGCCCCGGGGTTAACCAGATTGGCGATTGGCACGGGCGCGCCGCAAGGCGCACGGGTGTCGACGTTTTGCATGAAACCTGAACAGCGAACTCGAAAAGTATAGTTCGCCCCGATCGGGTGGCAGGTTCAAGGAGCGCGAAGGCGATAGTCGGTTAACTTCCTTGCAGACAAGCGCTAGAAGAAAATCAATCTAAAAGCCGCGTAGCGCAAAGTGGCGTGTTTGCTAGGCTCAAGAATGTAGGCGAAGACGCAGACTGATGCGCAAGCGGATAGCGAGGAAGCGTTGGGCGCGTTCCGAAGGGTACACGGTTAGAAAGAACCCCGCGCTGGGTTCCAGCCCTTATGCCGTGTGAAGCAGCAGAGCACATTGCCTGTACTGTGGGAGTCCTGAGAAACCTCGTAAGCCAGAGACCAGCACTGGCCGCCTACTCGAACACCAAAGCCCGCTTCGTGCGGGCTTTGACGTTTCTGCGGGTTAGATGCTGGCCAGCGCTTGCGCCAGATCCGCACGCAGGTCCTCGATATCCTCGACGCCCACCGACAGACGCACCAGGCTGTCACCGATGCCGAGCTTGGCACGGGTTTCCGCCGGGATGGTGGCGTGGGTCATGATCGCCGGGTGCTCGATCAGGCTTTCCACGCCCCCGAGGCTCTCGGCCAGGGCGAAGATCTGCACGTTTTCCAGGAAGCGCCGGGCGCCTGCCAGATCACTGTTCAGATCCAGGGAAATCATCCCGCCGAAACCGCGCATCTGACGCTTCGCCAGTTCATGCTGCGGATGGGATTCCAGGCCCGGGTAGTAGACGCGTTTGACCTGCGGCTGCTGCTCCAGCCAGCGCGCCAGCTCCAGCGCGTTGCTGCAATGACGCTCCATACGCAGCGCCAGGGTCTTCACACCGCGCAGCGTGAGGAACGCGTCGAACGGGCCGGAGATGGCACCGACGGCGTTCTGCAGGAAGCCCAGGCGCTCGGCCAGTGCAAGGTTGTCACCGACGACCGCGATGCCGCCAATCACGTCGGAGTGACCGTTCAGGTACTTGGTGGTCGAGTGCAGCACGATGTCGAAACCCAGTTCTAGCGGACGCTGGATCCATGGGCTGGCGAAGGTGTTGTCGGCCACGCAGATAATCCCGCGGGCCTTGCAGATGCGCGCAATGGCGGCGAGGTCGGACAGGCTCAGCAGCGGGTTGGTCGGGGTTTCCACCATGACCATGCGCGTGTCGTCCTGCAGCGAAGCCTCGAACGCCGACAGGTCGGCCAGATCGACGTAGCTGAAACGATGCCCGGCACTGCGCTGGCGCACCTTGTCGAACAGGCGGAAAGTCCCGCCGTACAGATCATTGCCGGAGACGATGTGCGAGCCGGCATCGATCAGTTCGAGCACGGTGGAAATCGTCGCCAGCCCGGAAGCGAAGGCAAACGCCTGGGTGCCGCCCTCCAGGTCCGCCACGCAACGCTCCAGGGCAAAACGCGTCGGGTTGTGCGAGCGGCCGTAGTCGAAGCCCTTGTGCACGCCGGGGCTGTCTTGCAGATAGGTGGAGTTGGCGTAGATCGGCGGCATCAGCGCGCCGGTGGTCGGGTCCGGCGTTTGTCCGGCGTGGATCACGCGGGTGGCGAAACCCTGCGGGCGGGCGTTCTTGTCGTGCTGACTCATGCAAGGGATCTCCGTAGTTGGTTGAGCATGTCGACGCGGGTGATCAGGCCGTGGAAGCCCGAGGCGTCGGCAATGATCGCCACCAGGCCGCTGCTGAGCACGGCTTCCAGTTCAGCCAGGGTCGCGGCGGGGGCGAGGGTTTGCAGTTTGTCCGTCATCGCGCTGGCGACGGGTTTGCTGAAGAGCGTGGCATCTTCGTGTACGCGCACCAGAATGTCCGATTCGTCGATCACACCGACCAGTTGTTTGCCTTCCACCAGCACCGGCAGTTGCGAAACATCCGCCAGACGCATGCGCTGGAACGCGGTCATCAGCGTATCGTCCGGGCCGACGCTGACGACTTTGCCGTCTTCGAAACGTCGGGCAATCAGGTCGCGCAGATCGCCGTAGCGTTTGCGCTGTAACAGGCCCTGATCGGTCATCCACTGGTCGTTGTAGACCTTCGACAGATAGCGCGTACCTGTGTCGCAGACGAAGCTGACCACGCGTTTCGGCACCGTCTGCTCACGGCAGTAACGCAGCGCGGCGGCGAGTAGGGTGCCGGTGGACGAACCACCGAGAATGCCTTCGGCTTTCAACAACTGACGGGCGTGATCGAAGCTTTCTTCGTCGCTGATCGAGTAGGCGCTGCGCACGCTCGACAGGTCGGTGATCGACGGAATGAAGTCCTCGCCAATGCCTTCCACCGCCCACGATCCAGCGGTGCCCAAGTGCTTGCTGCGGCTGTATTCAGCCATGACCGAACCGACCGGGTCGGCCAGGACCATCTCGAGGTCCGGTTGTACGCGTTTGAAGAAACGGGTCAGGCCGGTCAGCGTACCGGCGGAACCGACGCCGACCACGATGGCATCCAGATCATGCTCGGTCTGCGCCCAGATTTCCGGCGCGGTGCTGCATTCGTGGGCCAGCGGGTTGGCCGGGTTGTTGAACTGGTCGGCGAAGAAGGCGCCGGGAATGTCTTTCGCCAGACGGGCGGCGACGTCCTGATAGTACTCGGGGTGACCCTTGCCGACATCGGAGCGGGTGATGTGTACTTCGGCGCCCATGGCCTTGAGGTGCAGGACTTTTTCCGTGGACATCTTGTCCGGCACCACCAGCACGACGCGGTAGCCCTTGGCGCGGCCAACCAGTGCCAGGCCCAGGCCGGTGTTGCCGGCGGTGGCTTCAACGATCGTGCCACCGGGTTGCAGGCGACCGTCGCGTTCGGCGGCGTCAATCATCGCCAGGCCGATGCGATCCTTGATCGAGCCGCCGGGGTTCTGGGATTCGAGCTTGAGAAACAGGGTGCACAGGCCGGTATCGAAGCGAGTGACTTGTACCAGCGGAGTATTGCCGATCAGCCCAAGTACGGCAGGGCGTGATTCCTTTGACATTTCTTCACCTCTTTGTGGTGTTGATCGCGTTCCATTCGCGGGGGAAAAGCTCGCGTGCAACATAGGCGCAGACATCAACTGTCGCAACCATTAGTCAGCGTGCAATTCAGCCATTTCGATCTAACCATAGAACGAAATCAGAGAAGGGAAGGGAAGGGAGCGATTTACCGAGGTTTATACGAAGGCGTCATCGAGTATTCAAAGGGCGTCTTCAGCGTCATGAACGGCTTGATCTGACGATAAATATCCGGCAGCGAAAACCGATCAGTGGTTGCTCATCAGACCGTGCAGAACACCCAGCCGCAAACCGGGTTCCGATGGCTCCATTTGCGCGATGCCGAACACCTTGAAGGCTGCGAGCATGACCACCAGACCGCCAGGCAGAATGCTCTGACGATGGGATTGCAGGCCGGCGAGTTTCAAATGCCGAACATTGCTGACTTCCAGCAAGCGAAGCGACAGCCGCAGCAGGCCGCCGTAGGTGATGCCGCCCTGACCGAAGTCGTTCAGGCGATTGGCCTTGAGTACTTTGGCCAGCATCCGCGCCGTGCCCGAGGAACCGATAGTCTGCTGCCAGCCCTGGGCGCGATAGCGGCGGGCGACCTTTTCGAATTGCAGGATGGCCACCCGCTCGGCCTCTTGAAGGGCGCCGGGGGAAATATCGCCATTGCGAAAGTAGCGTGCGCTCAGGGTGCCGCTGCCGATGGCGATGCTTTCGGTCAGCAACGGTTGGGAGCCCTGGCCGAGGATCAGTTCGGTGGAGCCGCCGCCAATGTCGACCACCAGACGCATGTCATCGGCGACCGGCAAGGTGTGGGCCACACCGGCGTAGACCAGACGCGCTTCTTCATGCCCGGAAATCACATCGATGCGAAAGCCAAGATGCCGCTCCGCACTGCCGAGAAACAACTGCGCATTGTCGGCCTCGCGCACGGCGCTGGTGGCCACCGCCCGCACACGGCCCGGTTCGAAACCGCGCAGCTTTTTGCCGAACCGCGCCAAGGCCTGCCAGCCGCGATCGAGCGCCATTTCGTCGAGCGCCCGGCCATCGAATCCTTCCGCCAGCCGCACTGGTTCACGCAAGGTTTTCACTTCCTGAATCATGAAGCCCTTTCTGCTGCGGACCGACTGACCGATCATCATGCGAAACGCATTCGAACCGAGATCGATGGCAGCAAACAGCGAGGCGTCTTCTTTCATGGGAATCCTTGCAAAATCCACCGCCCCAGGCCCGGGCGGTTTGCGAGGATTCTGCAATGGCTTCGATGACAACCTGATGACGCGGGGAGGGCGGTTCAATGAATTTAGCGCTGTCATGACAGTGTCATTATCGGGTGCCCATACTTGCCCTCAATACATCGCGTGCTTTTCATGATTTTGGCTGCCAACTTTGGCAGCTTTTTTTTGCCTGCGATTTGACTGGTCAGCGAAATTTGCAATTCGAAGGAATGCCCGATTAATATACGTTCCATATATATTCCATATCGGATCTTGCCATGGGCATCGTAAAGATTTCAGAGGACATGCACGAAAATCTGCGCATCTCCAGCAACGCACTGAGCCGCTCGATCAACGCGCAGGCCGAGCACTGGATGCGCATCGGCATGCTCGCCGAGTTGTATCCCGACCTCGATCACCACGCCATTTGCCGCTTGCTGATTCGCGCCGAGCAAGCCGGTGGTCTGGATCTGCAACAAATCTGTGCCCTGGCCGATGCCGCGCAGAACGTACCGGTCAAAGAGGCAGCCAAGGCATGAGAAACCCGATCAAGATCAACACCCGGGCCGAAATTGCCCAATCCCGTGTGGCTGCGCAATTGGCCGCCAAGGTGCTGGCGATGCTGGTGCCCCACGTCAAGGCCGGGGTCACCACCGATCAGCTCGACCAGTTGTGCAACGACTACATCGTCAATGTGCAGAAAGCCATTCCGGCCAACGTCGGTTATCACGGCTTCCCGAAAACCGTCTGCGCGTCGGTCAACGATGTGGTCTGTCACGGCATTCCATCGGGCACGCCGTTGAAGGATGGCGACATCCTCAATCTCGACATCGCCGTGATCAAGGACGGCTGGTTCGGTGACACCAGCCGCATGTACGTGGTCGGCGAGGCTTCAGCCGAGGCGCAGCATCTGATCAAGACCACTTACGAGGCCATGTGCGCCGGCATCCGCGTCGTGCGTCCGGGCGCCACGTTGGGCGACATAGGTCATGCGATCCAGAGCCTGGCGGAGCGCGAAGGTTTCAGTGTGGTGCGCGAGTATTGCGGGCACGGGATCGGCAAGGTCTATCACGATGAGCCGCAAGTGCTGCATTACGGTTATCCGAATCAGGGCCTGAAGCTGAAGGCGGGGATGATCTTCACCATCGAACCGATGCTCAATGCCGGCAAGCGCCATGTGAAGAACATGCCGGATGGCTGGACGGTGCTGACCAAGGATGGCTCGCTGTCGGCGCAGTGGGAACACATGGTGGCGGTGACGGAGGACGGGTTTGAGGTGTTGACGGTTTGGCCGGATCAGATCGAAGGTTTGACGGCCATCGTTTAAAAAAAGGCCACCGCAACCCGACGTTGCGGTGGCCGCAAGTAACACGCGAAAAGTCCGCAGGTCAGTGAGCGCCCGCCGCTTTGTTCAAGTCGCTTTCGGCCCACTCGGTGTAGACGCAGGCATCGGCTGTCGCCCAACGCACCTGCACCGGATCGCCAGCCTTCAACGGCATCCCCGCCGCCGACAACGCCTTCACCGTCATCGAAGTCCCGCCGGACGTGACCACACTGCACGTCTGGCTCTCGCCCAGAAACAGCACCTCGACCACCTTCGCCGAAACCTCGTTCCAACCGGCCGCCAACGGCTCGCTGGCCGCTTGCTGCACACTCAACGCCAAAGCCTTTTCCGGACGCACCATCAGCAAAACATCCTGCCCGGTCTGCAATCCGGCAGTCAGGCGAATCGACAGCGATTGCCCTTCAAAACTCGCCGCGCCGTTGCCCTGAGCCTTTAGTTTGAGGAAGTTCGAGTTGCCGAGGAACGACGCCACAAACGCATTCGGCGGATTCTGATAAAGGTCATAACCGCTGCCGAGCCCGACAATCTTGCCGTGACTGAAAATCGCGATGCGCTGGGACAGGCGCATGGCTTCTTCCTGATCGTGGGTCACGTAGACGATGGTGATGCCGAGGCGGCGGTGCAGCTGGCGCAACTCGTCCTGCAAGTCTTCGCGCAGTTTCTTGTCCAGCGCGCCGAGAGGTTCGTCCATCAGCAGAATGCGTGGCTCGTAGACCAGCGCACGGGCGATGGCGACTCGCTGCTGCTGGCCGCCGGACAATTGTGAAGGGCGGCGATGGGCAAATTGTTCGAGCTGCACCAGTTTCAGCATCGCATCGACACGTTTGTCACGCTCGGCCGCCGCGAGTTTGCGGATCGCCAGCGGGAACGCGATGTTGTCGCGCACCGACAGATGCGGGAACAGCGAGTAACGCTGGAACACCATGCCGATGTCGCGCTTGTGCGGCGGTACGTTGACCAGCGACTGTCCGTTGACCAGGATCTCGCCGCTGCTCGGGGTTTCGAAGCCGGCGAGCATCGACAGCGTGGTGCTTTTGCCCGAGCCGCTGGAGCCGAGGAAGGTCAGGAATTCGCCGTCCTTGATGTCCAGCGAGATGTTGTCCACGGCGGCGAAATCGCCGTAGTGCTTGTTCAGGTTGCGCAGGCTGACCAGGGGTTTGTCGTTCTGCTGGGATGCGTCTTTGATCACGGCACTCATGTCGTACTCCTGGCGCTCAGGCGCTGATTTCGTTGCGCCGGCGCAGCGCGGCGGCGATCACCATGACCAACACCGACAGGCCGATCAGCAGCGTCGAAGCGACGGCGATCACGGGCGTCAGGTCCTGGCGCAGGGTGGTCCACATTTTCACGGGAAGGGTTTGCAGGGTCGGGCTGGCCATCATCACGCTGAGCACCACTTCGTCCCACGACACCAGAAAGGCGAAGAGGGCGCCGGCGACCATCCCCGGGCGAATCGCCGGAAAGGTCACCTTGAACACCGCTTGCAGGCGTGACGCCCCGCAGATCACCGCCGCGTCTTCAATCGACTGATCAAACAGCTTCAGCGAGTTGATGATCGAGATGATGGTAAACGGCAGCGCGACGATCACATGGCTGACGACGAACGCGAACATCGTCCCGGTGTAGCCGAGCTTGAGGAACAGCGCGTACACCGCCACGGCGATGATCACCAGCGGCACGATCATCGGCAGGGTGAACAGGCCGTAGAGCATTTCCCGGCCGGGAAAGCGCCCGCGCACCAGCGCAAAGGCAGTCGGCAAACCGAGGGCCACGGCGCAGATCGTGGTCAGCACCGCGACCTTGAGGCTGGCCGCTGCGGCGTTCATCCAGTCGGCGTTGGAGAAAAACTGGCCGTACCATTTCAACGTCCAGCCCGGCGGCGGGAACACCAGCCACTGGGACGAGCCGAACGACAGCAGCACGATGAACACAATCGGCAGCAGCAGAAACAGCGCGATCAGCCCGGTGGTGGCGTACAGGCCGAAGCGCATCCGGCGGCTCATGGCATTGGGAGTCAGGAGCATGTCGGCTTACCTCGCGTTACTGGCGCCAACCGGGGATTCCGGCTGAAGCTTCAGGTAGAAGTAGAACAGCACCAGGGTGATGACGATCAGCAACGCGGCGCCAGCGCTGGCCAGGCCCCAGTTGAGGAACGACTGCACCTGCTGAATGATGAACTCCGGCAGCATCATGTTCTGCGCCCCGCCCAGCAGCGCCGGGGTGACGTAGTAACCGAGCGACATCACGAACACCATCAACCCGCCGGATGCCAGACCCGGCCGGCACAGCGGCAGGAACACCCGGAAGAAGTTGGTCCACGGGCTGGCGCCGCAGATCGAACCGGCCTGCAGGATCATCGGGTCGATGGCCTGCATGGTCGCCTGCAACGGCAGCACGATGAACGGGATCATGATGTAGCTCATGCCGATCACCACCCCGGTCAGGTTGTGCACCATTTCCAGCGGCTGATCGATGATGCCCATGGCCATCAAGGCTTTATTGATGACGCCCGAAGCCTGCAGCAGCACCAGCCACGAATAGGTGCGGGCGAGGAGGCTGGTCCACATCGACAGCAGCACGATGTTGAGGATCCAGCGACCCCAGCCCCGTGGCACCAAGGTGATTGCCCAGGCCAGCGGGAAGCCCAGCAGCAGGCTGAACACCGTCACCAGTCCGGCCACCGAAAAAGTGTTGAACAGCACCCGGGCGTACGCCGAGTTGGCGAACAGTTGCTCATAGTTGCCAAGGCCTGGCACCGGTTCCAGCACGCCGCGCAACAGCAGGCCAATTAACGGCGCGAGAAAGAACAGGCCGAGGAACAGCAGCGCCGGCGCGAGGTTGCCGGCGCCGCGCCAGCGTTGCTTGAGGGACGGGGCTGGCGCCATGGCACTGGCCTTTTTTCCGGCGGCCGACCCGGCAGCGCTGGCGGCGCTCCCGGTGGCAGTGGAGGGACGGGACGCGGTGGCCGCCATTTTCATTTGACCAGCCATTCGTTCCACCGTGTCGCGATGGCCTGGCCGTTCTTGGCCCAGTACGCGAAATCAAGAGTGATCTGGTCCTTAGCGTAGGCAGTCGGCAGGTTCGGGGCCAGCGTCGAGTCCAGACGCTGCACACTGTCGACGTTGACCGGGGCGTAGGCGGTCAGGTTGGAGAAGTCGGCCTGGCCCTTCGCGCTGCTGGCGCTGGCCAGGAACTTCATCGCCGCGTCCTTGTTTTTCGAACCCTTCGGCACGACCAGGATGTCAGCCATTACGAGGTTCTGTTTCCAGCTCACGCCCACCGGTGCGCCGTCTTCCTGCAGGGCATGGATCCGGCCGTTCCAGAACTGGCCCATGCTCGCTTCACCGGAAGCCAGCAGTTGCTGCGACTGCGCGCCGCCGCCCCACCAGACGATGTCTTTCTTGATGGTGTCGAGTTTCTTGAAGGCGCGATCCAGGTCCAGCGGGTAGAGCTTGTCGGCCGGCACGCCGTCGGCGAGCAGGGCCAGTTCGAGCACGCCGGGGCTCGGCCATTTGTACAGGGCGCGTTTGCCGGGGTAGGTCTTGGTGTCGAACAGCGCGCTCCAGTCCTGCGGCTTGCTGGCGCCGAGCTTGCCCTCGTTGTAGCCGAGGACGAAGGAGAAGAAGAACGAACCGACGCCGTAGTCGCTGACGAAGCGCGGGTCGATCTTGTCGCGCTGGATCTGTTTGAAATCGAGGGGTTCGAGCAGACCTTCGGCGGCGGCGCGCAGGGCGAAGTCGGCTTCGACGTCGACCACGTCCCATTGCACGTTGCCGCTTTCGACCATGGCCTTGAGTTTGCCGTAGTCGGTCGGGCCGTCCTGCACGACGGTGATGCCGCTGGCCTTGCTGAACGGATCAGCCCAGGCCTGTTTCTGCGCATCCTGGGTGCTACCGCCCCAGCTGACAAAGTTCACACTCTCGGCGGCCATCGCGGCCTGACCGGTCACGCTCAGCAGTCCCGCAAGAAAGATCGCGGTTGCAGCTTTGTTCAACACCATTTTTACGCCCTCATTGTTGTGTTTTTGAGCGGGCTTGCGTTGTTGCCCGCCTGTCGGGAGCAGTAGCTGGACGGTTTTTCAGGTCGTCCGGTCTATGGAATATCATATTATGGTATTCCAAACATTGTGCAAGCACTTTGCCTTACCGGCTATCTGGCAAACGGGGTTATTCGGTGAACGGAATGCTCTCGACCACCTCAAGATCGTAGCCGGTCAACCCGGCATATTTCAGCGGCGGGCCCAGGTGGCGCAGCTTGCCGACGCCCAGGTTCTGCAGAATCTGCGCCCCGGTGCCGACCTCCGAATAGATCCGCGATTGCGATCGGCTGAACTGCCGTGGCGGCTGAGTCAGTTGCGGCACCCGCTCCAGCAACGCCTGCGACGATTCATGATTGGCCAGCACCACGACCACGCCATGGCCCTCGGCCGCGACCCGTTGCAGCGCTGCCCACAGCGTCCAGTTCGTCGGCCCGCTGTACTCGGCGCCGACCAGATCGCGAAGCGGATCGATCACATGCACGCGCACCAGCGTCGGTTCCTCACGGCGTAATTCACCCATGACCATCGCCATGTGCACGCCACCCTCGATGCGGTCTTCGAAGGTGATCAAACGGAAGGTGCCATGCACCGTCGGCAACTCCCGCTCGCCGATGCGCTCGATGGTGTGTTCGGTGCTCAGGCGATAGTGGATCAGGTCGGCGATGGTGCCGATCTTGATCCCGTGCTTGCGCGCAAAGACTTCCAGATCCGGGCGGCGGGCCATGGTGCCGTCGTCGTTCATTACCTCGACGATCACCGAGGCGGGCGTGAACCCGGCCAGCCGCGCCAGATCACAACCGGCCTCGGTGTGACCGGCACGGGTCAGCACGCCACCTTCCTTGGCGCGCAGCGGGAAGATATGGCCCGGCTGCACCAGGTCTTCAGCGCGAGCATTTGGCGCCACCGCAGCGGCCACCGTACAAGCGCGGTCAGCGGCGGAAATCCCGGTAGTCACGCCGACCGCCGCTTCGATGGAAACCGTGAACGCGGTACTGAACACGCTGCCATTGCTCGGCACCATTTGCTCCAGCCCCAGGCGCTGGCAGTGATCGTCAGTCAACGTCAGGCAGATCAGCCCCCGAGCCTCGCGGGCCATGAAACTGATCGCCTCGGGCGTGCAACGATCGGCGGCCAGCAGCAGGTCGCCTTCGTTTTCCCGATCCTCGTCATCGACCAGCAACACCATTTTGCCGAGGCGATAATCTTCGATGATTTCTTCGATGCTGTTGAAGGCCATGCTGGACTCTCGATGTGGATGGAATTCGTGGTATACCATAATACAAATTCAACCAAGAGGTCACTATGAAGGCGTACTGGATTGCTCACGTGGACATCACCGATCCCGATCACTACAGCCAATACACCCAGCGCGCGCCGAAGGCGTTCGCCGAGTTCGGCGCGAAGTTCCTGGCCAGAGGCGGGCGCAGCGAAGCGATGGAAGGCCGGACGACGCCCCAGCGCAGCGTGGTGATCGAGTTCGACAGCTACGAGCAGGCAGTGGCGTGCTATCGCTCGGTGGCGTATCAGGAGGCGAGAAGCTACCGCGAGGAGTGGGCGAGGGCGGAGATCATTATTGTGGAGGGGATGGCGCCGTAACGTCTTGCCTGCAAACCCGCAGGAACTACAGAATCGAACGCGGCCGCGATCTTTTGATATTTTTCTGGATCAGGAGATCGTCCGCCGGACGGAATTTAATGCCTGAGGTTCTGCACGGTGGACTCTAAGGGAATATTGATGCGCATGACAAAAGGAATGTTTGCAGGTGGGCGAGTAGGCCTCTGGCTGGTGGTTGCACTATATTTAAATGCAGTCTTTCTGGCTTTTCTGATTTTCGGGAACAGTGCGAAGGGACGCGATCTGGAGATGGTTAAAACCAAAGAACCCCTGCTGATCGAAGGGCAAGGTGGCGATGACAATTACTATGTCCTGCCGATGGGGACAACGCTATATCACGATAAAAGCTTTCCTGAAGGGCACGATCGTTATGTGGTGTATCTGAATCACAAAGGTGCCATTGCCCACGAAGAAGTCCCAATGAAGCCTGAATATGGCGGTTCTTTTATCGATCCTCTTTGGCTGGCCAATATTGATGCCGATACCTTGAAAGACATCTTCAAGCGTTTCCCACTCTCCAAGAAAGACATCTCCGCTGCTCTCAAAGCCAATGAAATCACCAAAGATGATCTGGCGGATATCATTCGTGCGATGCCGGATTGAGTGAACAACTGTCGAGGCCCCAGGCCCGGCTCTGCATCTCTGGCAAGTGACGTTTAATCAACGCATGAAATGAATCTTGCCGCTGTCGTCATTGCCCATGTACATGCCATACACCCCGGCCTGGCGTTCCTCAATGTAGCGTTCGAGGATCTGCCGGATTGCCGGGTAGTAGATCTGCTCCCACGGGATGTCTTCGGGGGCGAAGAATTTGCAGTCCCGGGTTTCCGGGCCGTACTGGCCGGTGATCTCCAGTGCGAGGGCGCGGAAGATGATGTAGACCTCGCTGATCTTCGGCACGCTGAAGATCGAATAGGGCGAGACGATTTCCGCGCGCACGCCGCTTTCTTCCCAGACTTCGCGCAGGGCGGCCTGTTCGGTGGTTTCGCCACTTTCCATGAAACCGGCGGGCAGGGTCCAGGTGCCCGGGCGCGGGGGGATCGCCCGTTGGCACAGGAGGTATTTGCCGTCCTGCTCGATGATGCAGCCGGCGATGATCTTCGGGTTCACATAGTGGATGTAGCCGCAGCCGCGGCACATCAGGCGCTCGTGCGTATCGCCCGGCGGCACCTGCTGACCGAGGTCGGCGCCACCGCATTTCGGGCAAAAGCTCGGGCTGAACATGTCAGTGACCTATACGCGGTTCTTTCAGTGCGATGGGCAGGGTGATCGCCGGTGTGGCGCCGGTCTCTTCCTGTTTACGCTTGAGGTACTCGAGGGCCACGGCAGCCGCAGCGCGGACGTGATCGACGCAGGCCTGATGCGCTGCGAGTGCGTCGCCGCTCTTGATCGCCTCGACCATTTTTTCCATTTCCTGGTTGCTCGCGCCGCGACGGTTTTCCTGGGACACCGAGGTCGCCCGCAGGTAGCTGATGCGCGCCTGCAACTGACGCAACTGAGTGGCCGCGACATGGTTGCCCGAGCCTTCCAGCAACACGTCGTAGAACCCCTGCACCGAGTCGATCACCTGTTGCAGTTCGCCGTCCTTGAGCGCCTTGCGGTTCTCGTCGAGGGCTTTTTCCAGGGCCTTGATGTCCTTGGCCTTGGCGCGCAGGGTGAACAGCTGGACGATCAGGCCTTCGAGCACGCAGCGCAGCTCATAGATGTCGACCGCATCGGCGAGGGTGATGATCGCCACGCGCGGGCCCTTGGCGTCGGCAAACTCCACCAGGCCTTCGGATTCCAGGTGACGCAAGGCTTCACGCACCGACGTACGGCTCACGCCCAGGCGATCACACAGATCGCGCTCCACCAGGCGATCGCCCGGCAGCAGCTGGAAGTTCATGATGGCGCTTCGCAGTTTATCCAGCACGATTTCGCGCAGGGTGACGGGGTTGCGATTGACCTTGAAGCTGTCGTCGAGTGGCAGGCGTTTCATGGGGTCCGCTCTTTAAGTTGGCTGTCCATGCCAGACGGGCATTCAAACAGCCGAGGGGTTAACTGGAGGCCTCGGCGTCGGCTTCGGCGAAGGCTTCACGGGCGAGCCGGAAACTGTCCACGGCTGCCGGGACGCCGCAATAAATACCGACCTGAAGCAGAATTTCGCGTATTTGCTCACGACTCAGGCCGTTACGCAAGGCGCCGCGCACATGCAGTTTCAGTTCGTGCGGGCGGTTGAGCGCGGAGATCATCGCCAGGTTGATCATGCTGCGCTCCTTGAGCGACAGGCCTTCGCGTCCCCAGACGTGGCCCCAGCAGTATTCGGTGACCATTTCCTGCAGCGGGCGGGTGAAGTCGTCGGCGTTCTCGATGGAGCGCTGCACATAGGCTTCGCCCAGCACCTGGGTGCGGATCTTCAGGCCTTGCTCATACTTTTCGTTGCTCATGTGTCCTCCGCTCAGCCCAGTGTCGGCAACGCACCGAGCTTGCCCTTGTGATAAATCATCGGCGTCACCGGTTGCGCCGGCAGGATCAGGTTCTTCACTGCACCGACGATGATCGCGTGGTCGCCACCGTCGTATTCACGCCACAGTTCGCACTCGATGATCGCCGTGGCCTTGGCGAGGATCGGATTACCGAGCTCGCTCAAATGCCACTCGATGCCGTTGGCCTTGTCCTTGCCTTTACCGGCGAAGGCATAGGCCTCGGCGGTCTGGTCGGCGGACAGCAAATGGATCGCGAAACGCTTGCTGTCGCGCAGCACCGGGTAGGTGTCGGAAGCGTAGTTGGGGCAGAACAGCACCAGCGCCGGATCAATCGACAGCGCACTGAAGGCGCTGGCGGTGATACCGACGATGCCGCCGTCCGGGTCGAGGGTGGTGACCACCGTGACCCCGGACGGAAACGAGCTCATGACGTCTTTGTAAATGCCGGGTTCGATCATGTCGCTGGACTCCTAGCGCATCACAAACGGATCAGGCATCGGCGCCTGAGAGAGGTTGATCCACACCGTTTTCAGTTCGGTGTAGGCCAGCACCGAATCGATGCCGCTTTCGCGTCCATAGCCACTGTTTTTGAAGCCGCCGATCGGTGCCATCGCCGACACCGCGCGGTAGGTGTTGACCCAGATGATCCCCGAACGCACGTCCCGAGCCAGGCGATGGGCGCGGCCCAGATCGCGGGTCCAGATGCCGGCAGCGAGGCCGAACTGTGAGTCGTTGGCGATCGCCAGCGCTTCGGCTTCATCCTTGAAGCGGATGACCGAGGCCACCGGGCCGAAGACTTCTTCCTGCATGATCTTCATCGAATTGCGGTCGCATTCGAACAGCGTCGGTTCGTAGAACCAGCCATCGCCCACACCGCTCGGACGTTTGCCACCCAGACGCAGACGCGCACCTTCAGCGATGGCGTCGGCCACCAGACCCTCAACCACCGCCAGTTGCTGCGCGGTGGCCATCGGGCCCATTTCGCTGCTGTCGTCCTGCGGGTTGCCGATGCGGATGCGCTGGGCGCGTTCCACCAGTCGGCTGACGAACTCGTCGTAGATTTCGTCCTGCACCAGCAGTCGCGAACCGGATACGCAGCTCTGGCCGGACGCCGCGTAGATCCCGGCGATGGCGCCGTTGATCGCGCTATCGAGATCAGCGTCGGCGAAGATGATGTTCGGCGACTTGCCGCCCAGTTCCAGCGACAGCTTGGCGAAGTTCTCGGCGCTGCTGCGCACCACATGCCGGGCCGTAGCCGCGCCGCCGGTGAAGGCAATCTTGCGGATCAATGGATGACGGGTGAGGGCGGCGCCAGTGCTCGGCCCGTAACCGGTGACGACATTGACCACACCAGGAGGAATCCCGGCTTCGAGGGCCAGGCGCGCCAGCTCCAGAATGGTCGCCGAGGCGTGTTCGGACGGTTTGATCACGATGGTGTTACCGGCGGCCAGTGCCGGCGCCAGTTTGATCGCGGTCAGGTAAAGCGGACTGTTCCACGGAATGATCGCGGCGACCACACCCATGGCTTCGTGCACGGTGTAGGCAAACAGGTCGGGCTTGTCCAGCGGCAGGGTGCCGCCTTCGAGCTTGTCGGCGAGGCCGGCGGTGTAATGGAAAAACTCCGGCAGATAACCGACCTGACCCCGGGTTTCGCGGATCAGTTTGCCGTTGTCGCGGCTTTCCAGCTGCGCCAGTTGTTCCTTGTTTTCGGCGATCAGGTCACCGAGGCGACGCAGCAATTTGCCGCGCGCGGTGGCGGTCAGGCCGCGCCATGCCGGGCTGTCGAAGGCGGTCTGCGCGGCTTGCACGGCGCGTTTGACATCGGCCTCATCGGCGTCGGGCAGTTCAGCCCAAGGCTCGGCCAGCGCCGGGTTGAGGCTTTCGAAAGTCTTGCCGGAGAGGGCGTCGACCCATTCTCCGCCGATGCACATCTGGAAGCGTGCGAGAGTCATGCAACGATCCCCTTTATATGGTTTTGTCGGGCGTGTGCGGTTTCGAGAAATTCCAGCAGCGTCTGGTTCACCAGCCGAGGCGACTCTACCGGCATCATATGCCGTTGCTCGGGCAACACGGCAACCTTCGCGCCAGGAATGCGCGCGGCCAGTTGCTCGGCCATTTCCGGGGTCGATCCGGGGTCCAGCTCGCCGGTGGCGATCAGCGTCGGCGCCTGGATGCTGCCCAGGTCGTCGGCGCGGTACATGTCTTGTGTGGCGAACAATTCGTAGGTGGTCAGGTAACCCTGCGGATCATTGCCGGCCAGGGTCTGGCGAATCGCGGCGATTTGCGCCGGGTTGGCCGCCTGATACTCACGGCTGAACCAGCGCGACAGTGCCGCTTCGGCATTCGCATCCGGCCCGTGTTCGGCAGCTTGGGCGGTGCGGGCGATGACGCCGGCGCGCTGCTCTTCGCTGCGGTTGAACACGCTGTTGAGCACCACCAGGCTTTTCAGGCGTTCCGGGTAATGCAGGGCAAAGGCCCGCGCCACCAGACCGCCCATGGAAAAACCGATCACCGATGCCAGCGGCAATTGCAGGTGGTCGAGCAGCTCCAGCAACTGATCGGCATAACCGAGCAGGGCGGTGCCGCTGGCCGGACGCGGGCTGGCGCCATGGCCGAGCATGTCGTAGGCGATCACCCGGTATTGCGTGGCCAGGCCAACGATCTGGCCGCCCCACATTTCTTTGTTCAGGCCCACGCCGTGGATCAACACCACGGGGTGGCCCTGGCCGGTCGCCAGATAACTGGTGCCGGCCGGGGTGAGTTCAGCGGTATGCCGAATCATGGAGCGCTCCTGCAATGCCTTTTTATTGTGATTACTGGGCTTTTTCGGCGGCCAGTTCTTCCAGATCGATGTAGCGGTTGCCGATGCGCGGATGCAGGCGACCACCGTCGGCGCAACCGAGCACCACGACGATTTCGTCGGCGCGCGGGGCGTCTTCGATCTGCATTTCCAGGGTGATGTAGTGCGAGCGCAGACCTTCGTCGTCCTTGTGCATCATCGGGATCTGAATCGAAGTACCCGGACCGCCGCGCTTGTTGGTGAAGCTCAGGTAGCTCTTGGCCTTGACCGCTTCGCGGTAGTGATTGCCGAAGCGCAGGGTGTGGATCACCGCCGAGGCGTGTTCGATCTCGCCATCGGCACCGACCACCGCAGCCTTGCCGTAAGCCTCGATCTTCTCGGCGCCGCCGATGATGCCCACCAGACGCTCGACCATCATCGCGCCGAGGTCGGAGCAATTGGCGCGGATCTGTGGCTTGAGGTCTTCGACAAAGCCATTGCCGACCCACGGGTTCTTCATCACGACGGCCAGGCCCACCATGGTCACCGGGGTGTCGGAAGCCTTGCCGCCTTCAATGAAGGTCTCTTCGACATAGCTGACGATCTTGCGAATTTCGAAACTCATGAGCTGCTCCGTAGGGGATTAAGAGTGTCTGTGCGTCTGATGGTATACCATAATACCGATCGTGCAAGTCCCCTACGCAAGATTCCCGTCCATCAGTCGGACGAATGCCCGCGCATTCAGCCGCCGCTGTAATCCCTTTCGGTTAACAAAAGATAACGTTGCGCCGATTGTCAGACGTTTCGAATGCCCGATAGGATGAGCCAGCTTCCGAAGTGGCTCTGGATTGCGGGTTTCAGGACTATGCTTCTGACCAGCCGTCGCCGGAGCACACTTGCGGCGCCCTTGAAGGCCGAATGGCCTAACAATAATAAATAGGGGAAGGTCTATGAGTCGTTGCCGCCCGCCGGCGTTACGCAACACCGCGTTGCTGGCCACAGCACTCTCTCTGCTGGGCTTTGCCACCTTGTCGGCGCCTGTCCTGGCTGCCGAAGCGCCTGCCGACGTGGTCTACGCCATCGAATCGGCCAAGGCCCCGAAAAGCCTGATGCTCGATGTCGTTCACGCCGGTTCACGGCTGGTGGCGGTCGGGGATCGCGGGCACATTCTCTACTCCGACGACCAGGGCAAGACCTGGACCCAGGCCAAGGTGCCGAGCCGGCAGTTGCTGACGGCGGTGTATTTCGTCGATGACAAGCACGGCTGGGCCGTCGGCCATGACGCGCAGATCCTCGCCAGCGAAGACGGCGGTCAGACCTGGACCAAACAGTTCGAAGACCTCAAGCGCGAATCGCCGTTGCTCGATCTCTGGTTCAAGGACCTCAACAACGGCCTGGCCGTGGGTGCCTACGGTGCCTTGCTGGAAACCACCGACGGTGGCAAGAACTGGCAGGACGTCAGTGACCGCCTCGACAACCAGGACCAGTTCCACCTCAACGCCATCGCCGCCGTCAAGGACGCCGGGCTGTTCATCGTGGGCGAGCAGGGCGCGATGTTCCGCTCCGCCGACTGGGGCCAGACCTGGGAAAAAATCGAAGGCCCGTATCAGGGCTCGCTGTTCGGTGTGATCGGCACCGCCCAGCCTTCCACGCTGCTGGCCTACGGGCTGCGCGGCAACCTCTACCGCTCCACCGATTTCGGCAGCACCTGGCAGCAGGTCGAACTCAAGGCTGCACGCGGTGCGCTGGAGTTCGGCCTCTCCGGAGCGACGCGGCTCGACGACGGCTCGATCATCATCGTCGGCAACGGCGGCACGGTGATCAGCAGCAGCGACAACGGTGAAACCTTCAGCGTGTTCAACCGCCCGGATCGCATCTCGCTGTCGTCGGTCACCGCCGCCGGCAACGGCAACCTGATCCTGAGCGGGCAGGGTGGCGTCCACACCACCACGCCAAACGGCACCGAGCTGGGCAAATGAGCCGAATCAATAATAAGAAGGCGGGGCTATGACTTCCTTGAGCACTCATCATCAGGACAAGGCGACGTTCCTCGAACGCCTGATCTTCAACAACCGCCCGGCAGTGATTGTGATCTGCCTGCTGGTCAGTATTTTCCTGTTCTGGCAGGCGACGCTGATCCGCCCGTCCACCAGCTTCGAAAAAATGATCCCGCTCAAGCATCCGTTCATCGAGAAGATGATGGAGCACCGCAACGATCTGACGAACCTGGGCAACACCGTGCGCATTTCGGTGGAGGCCAAGGACGGTGACATCTTCTCCAAGGAGTACATGGAGACCCTGCGCCAGATCAACGACGAGGTGTTCTACATCTCCGGCGTCGATCGTTCCGGCCTCAAGTCGCTGTGGAGCCCGAGCGTACGCTGGACGGAAGTGACCGAGGAAGGTTTCGCCGGCGGTGAAGTGATCCCGCAGAGCTACGACGGCTCCCAGGACAGCCTCGACATGCTGCGCAACAACGTGCTCAAGTCGGGTCAGGTCGGGCGTCTGGTGGCCAACGACTTCAAGTCGAGCATCGTCGACATCCCGCTGCTGGAGTCCTACCCGGACCCGCAGGACCAGGGCAAGTTGCTGGCGCTGGACTACCGCCAGTTCTCTCATGAACTGGAAGACAAGATCCGCAACAAGTTCGAAGCGCAGAACCCCAACGTCAAGATCCACATCGTCGGTTTCGCCAAGAAGGTCGGTGACCTGATCGACGGCCTGGTGATGGTGGTGATGTTCTTCGGCATCGCCTTCGTCATCACCCTGATCCTGCTGCTGTGGTTCACCAATTGCCTGCGCAGTACCGTGGCGGTATTGAGCACCACGCTGGTGGCGGTGGTCTGGCAACTGGGGTTGATGCACTTTTTCGGTTTCGGTCTCGATCCGTATTCGATGCTGGTGCCGTTCCTGATCTTTGCCATCGGGATTTCCCACGGCGTGCAGAAGATCAACGGTATCGCCCTGCAATCGAGCGAGGCGGATAACGCGCTGACTGCGGCGCGGCGCACGTTCCGGCAATTGTTCCTGCCGGGGATGATCGCGATTCTCGCGGATGCGGTGGGCTTCATCACGCTGCTGATCATCGACATCGGCGTGATCCGTGAACTGGCCATCGGCGCGTCCATCGGCGTGGCGGTGATCGTGTTCACCAACCTGATCCTGCTGCCGGTGGCGATTTCCTATGTCGGCATCAGCAAGCGCGCCATCGCCAAGAGCAAGAAGGACGCGAACCGCGAACACCCGTTCTGGCGCCTGCTGTCGAATTTCGCCAGCCCGAAAGTCGCACCGGTGTCCATCGCGCTGGCCCTGATCGCCTTCGGTGGCGGCCTCTGGTACAGCCAGAACCTGAAGATCGGCGACCTTGATCAGGGCGCGCCGGAACTGCGTCCGGACTCGCGCTACAACAAGGACAACAACTTCATCATCAACAACTACTCCACCAGCTCCGACGTACTGGTGGTGATGGTCAAGACCAAGTCCGAAGGCTGCTCGCGCTACGAGGCCATGGCGCCGATCGACGAGCTGATGTGGAAGATGCAGAACACCGAGGGCGTGCAGTCGGCGATCTCGCTGGTGACCGTGTCCAAGCAGATGATCAAGGGCATGAACGAGGGCAACCTGAAATGGGAAACCCTGTCGCGCAACCCGGACGTGCTGAACAACTCCATCGCCCGTGCCGACGGCCTGTACAACAACAGTTGCTCGCTGGCACCGGTGCTGGTGTTCCTCAACGATCACAAGGCGGAAACCCTGGACCGTGCGGTGAAATCCGTGCAGGAATTCGCCAAGGACAACAACAAGGACGGTCTTGAGTTCATCCTCGCGGCCGGTAACGCCGGGATCGAAGCGGCCACCAACGAAGTCATCAAACAGGCCGAGCTGACCATCCTGATTCTGGTGTACATCTGCGTGGCGGTGATGTGCATGATCACCTTCCGTTCCTGGGCGGCGACCTTGTGCATCGTGCTGCCGCTGGTACTGACCTCGGTACTGGGCAACGCGCTGATGGCGTTCATGGGCATCGGCGTCAAGGTCGCAACCTTGCCGGTGGTGGCGCTGGGCGTGGGCATCGGCGTGGACTACGGCATCTACATCTACAGCCGTCTGGAAAGTTTCCTGCGTGCCGGCCTGCCGTTGCAGGAAGCCTATTACCAGACCCTGAAATCCACCGGTAAAGCGGTGCTGTTCACCGGTCTGTGCCTGGCCATCGGCGTGTGCACCTGGATCTTCTCGGCGATCAAGTTCCAGGCCGACATGGGCCTGATGCTGACCTTCATGCTGCTGTGGAACATGTTCGGTGCGCTGTGGCTGCTGCCGGCACTGGCCAAGTTCCTGATCAAGCCTGAGAAACTGGCGGGGCAGAAGGGCAATTCGTTGTTTGCCCACTGATCGGCGAGCCTGAAACGAAAAAGCCGCAACCCAAGGGTTGCGGCTTTTTTATGGCTTCAGGACAGTTCGGTGCCGAGCACAACACTCAACGCACTCCGCGCATCATCCAACTGCACCAACGTCGCATGCCGAGCCCCCAACGCATCCCGGTTCTCGATCGCGGTCAATATTGCCTTGTGCCGTGGCAACGCCAGTTCATGCAGATTCGGCCGCTGGTTGGAATGCTTCAACGCCTCGGCAATCGCCACCGACAACATGTTGCACAGGTTCGCCAGCAAATCATTGTGGGTTGCGTCGGCGATGCGGCTGTGGAAGTCCAGATCCGGTTGCAGCAAGGCTTCCGGGGTCGGCGCGGCTTCCATGCGTTGGTAGGCTTCGCCGATGGCGGCGATGTCGGCATCCGTGGCGTGCTGGGCGGCGAGGGCGGCGGCGGCCGGTTCGATGATGCTGCGCACGCTGGTCAGCACGTTGAAGAACTCGTTCTGCGGGCTGCTTTGCATCAGCCAGTGCAGCACGTCCGGGTCGAGCATGTGCCATTCACGGCGCGGTTTTACCACGGTGCCAACCCGGGGCTTCGAGTACACCAGCCCCTTGGCCACCAACACCCGCGTGGCTTCGCGCAACACCGGCCGACTGACCGCGTATTCCTCGCAGAGCAAGGCTTCGGCGGGCAGTTTGTCGTCAGGCAGAAAACGGCCGGAGACGATCTGCATGCCCAGTTCCTGGACGATGCGCGAGTGCATGCTTTTACGGTCGGAAGGTTTGCGGTAATCCATGGGGAACGGCACGATCCTGAGCGATGGAGATGCCGCGCATCATAGCAGGCACCACACAATCTTGAGGCAGATACACAAAGCAAATGTGGGAGCGAGCTTGCTCGCGATAGCGGAGTGTCAGCCAACCTGGATGTTGGATGATAAATCGTAATCGCGAGCAAGCTCGCTCCCACAGGGAACGGCGGTGTTAATGGGAGTGGCGCGGCACTTCAGCCCCTCGGCAACCGACGAGGAAGTCAAAATCACACCCCTGATCCGCCTGCAGCACATGGTCGATATACAACTGACGATAACCCCCCACTAACAACTGCTGCGGCGGTTGCAGATCCGCCATGCGCGCCGCCAGTTCGGCGTCCGGAATGTCCAGGTGCAGACGCCCGCTGGCGCAGTCCAGCTCGATCCAGTCGCCTTCCTTCACCACCGCCAAAGGCCCGCCGGCCGCCGCTTCCGGGGCGACGTGCAAGACCACGGTGCCGTACGCCGTGCCGCTCATGCGTGCATCGGAGATGCGCACCATGTCAGTCACGCCCTGGGCCAGCAGCTTGGCCGGCAAGCCCATGTTGCCGACTTCGGCCATGCCCGGATAACCCTTCGGCCCGCAGTTTTTCATCACCAGAATCGAGTTCGCATCGACGTCCAGTTCCGGATCGTTGATGCGCGCCTTGTACATGTCGAAGTTCTCGAACACCACGGCGCGGCCACGGTGTTGCATCAGTTCCGGCGTGGCGGCGGACGGTTTGAGCACTGCGCCCAGCGGCGCCAGGTTACCGCGCAACACGCAGATCCCGCCGTCGGCGCGAATCGGATTGTCGAGGGTTCGGATCACTTGGTCTTCGCCGTAGATCGGTGCCTCCTTGGTGTTCTCCCCTATGGATTTGCCATTGACGGTCAGTGCGTCCGGATTCGGAATCAGATTGGCCTCGCCAAGACGGCGCAGTACAGCCGGCAAGCCGCCCGCGTAATAGAACTCTTCCATCAGGAAGCGCCCGGACGGTTGCAGGTCGACAATGGTCGGCATGCCGCGACCGATACGCGTCCAGTCGTCCAGATCCAGCTCGACACCGATGCGCCCGGCGATGGCTTTGAGGTGGATCACCGCGTTGGTCGAACCGCCAATCGCTGCGTTGACCCGGATCGCGTTTTCGAAGGCCTCCTTGGTGAGGATCTTCGACAGCTTCAAGTCTTCACGCACCATCTCCACCGCACGCATGCCGGACATATGCGCCAGCACGTAACGCCGCGCATCCACCGCCGGAATCGCCGCGTTGTGCGGCAGGGAAGTGCCCAGTGCTTCGGCCATGCAGGCCATGGTCGAGGCGGTACCCATGGTGTTGCAGGTACCAGCCGAGCGGGACATGCCGCCCTCGGCGGCCAGGAAGTCGTCGATGGTGATGGTGCCGGCCTTGACCTGTTCGCTGAGCTGCCAGACCACGGTGCCAGAGCCGATGTCCTTGCCCTTGTGCTTGCCATTGAGCATCGGCCCGCCGGTGACAACGATAGCCGGTACGTCGCAACTGGCCGCACCCATTAACAACGCCGGCGTGGTCTTGTCGCAACCGGTCAGCAACACCACGCCGTCAATCGGGTTGCCGCGAATCGCTTCCTCGACGTCCATGCTCGCCAGGTTGCGGGTGAGCATGGCGGTCGGGCGCAGGTTTGATTCGCCGTTGGAGAACACCGGGAATTCCACCGGAAAGCCGCCGGCCTCGATCACACCGCGTTTGACGTGCTCCGCGATTTGGCGGAAGTGCGCGTTGCACGGTGTCAGCTCCGACCAGGTGTTGCAGATGCCGATGATCGGCTTGCCATGGAACTGATGGTCGGCGATGCCCTGATTCTTCATCCAGCTGCGGTACATGAAGCCGTTCTTGTCGGCCGTGCCAAACCATTGGGCGGAGCGCAGGGTGGGTTGCTTATCAGACATGATCGATTCTCTTATTGTAAGACTATTGTTTGCGAGATTCAGCTAAACATAAGCGCAAAATCGACGGTTTGGAAGTGTTGTTGGGTAATTAGTATTACTATATAGTCGTTTTCGACGG
Source organism: Pseudomonas sp. GW821-FHT09C09 (assembly GCF_059418105.1). Lineage (NCBI taxonomy): Bacteria > Pseudomonadati > Pseudomonadota > Gammaproteobacteria > Pseudomonadales > Pseudomonadaceae > Pseudomonas > Pseudomonas sp. GW821-FHT09C09. The sequence continues at coordinate 901,161 of NZ_JBWKPF010000002.1, read as the reverse complement.
AGGGATGGCCCTGGCGGTTTTCCGTGAGAGGCGTCCCCCGAGGTTCCATAAAAACAACAATCGGAGACCGATCCCATGAGCCAGGAACTGCGGCTTGTCCGGCGCATAACGCTGAAACTGATTCCCTTCCTGATCCTGCTGTACCTGATCGCCTATGTGGATCGCTCCGCCGTCGGCTTCGCCAAGCTGCACATGGGCGCCGACATCGGCATCGGCGACGCCGCCTACGGCCTCGGTGCCGGACTGTTTTTCATTGGCTACTTTCTGCTGGAAATCCCCAGCAACCTGATGCTCGAACGCTTCGGTGCACGGCGCTGGTTCGCGCGGATCATGATCACCTGGGGCGCGATCACCATCGGCATGGCCTTCGTCCAGGGCCCGCACAGTTTCTACGTGATGCGCTTTTTGCTCGGCGCGGCGGAGGCGGGGTTCTTTCCCGGCGTTCTGTACTACATCACCCAATGGTTCCCGGTGCGCCATCGCGGCAAGATCCTCGGGCTGTTCATCCTTTCCCAACCCATCGCGATGATGATCACCGGCCCCGTATCCGGCGGCCTGCTGGGCATGGACGGCATCCTCGGTCTGCATGGCTGGCAGTGGCTGTTCATCGTCATCGGCACCCCGGCGATCCTGCTGACCTGGCCGGTATTGCGCTGGCTGCCGGACGGTCCGCAGCAAGTGACATGGATGGACCAGGCCGAGAAAGACTGGCTGACCGGTGAGCTGAAAAAGGATCTGCAGGAGTACGGCCAGACCCGCCACGGCAATCCATTGCATGCGCTCAAGGACAAACGTGTGTTGTTGCTGGCGCTGTTCTACCTGCCGGTGACCCTGAGCATCTATGGACTTGGTCTGTGGCTGCCGACCCTGATCAAACAGTTCGGCGGCAGCGATCTGGTGACCGGTTTCGTGTCATCGGTGCCGTACATTTTCGGCATCGTCGGGCTGCTGATCGTGCCGCGCAGTTCCGACCGCATGAATGATCGCTACGGGCATCTGGCGGTGCTTTATGTGCTGGGCGCCCTCGGCCTGTTCCTCAGCGCCTGGCTGTCGTTGCCGGTGGCGCAACTGGCGGCGTTGTGTCTGGTGGCGTTCGCGCTGTTTTCCTGCACGGCGGTGTTCTGGACGCTGCCGGGGCGATTCTTTGCCGGCGCCAGTGCGGCGGCGGGCATTGCCTTGATCAACTCGGTGGGCAACCTCGGCGGTTACATCGGACCGTTCGTGATCGGCGCGTTGAAGGAATACACCGGCAACCTCGCTTCGGGCCTGTACTTCCTGTCCGGGGTGATGGTGTTCGGGCTGATTCTGACGGGCGTCGTTTATCGCTTGCTGGAGCGCAAGCATGTGCTGCCGGTCGAGCAATTTGCGGCGAGTGCACGCGGTGCGACGCGCACCTGATTTGTTTCAACAGGAGAACATCATGCATCTGGTTCAATTCGAATTAAGTAACGGCGAGCGCCGTGTCGGGGTGGTCGAGGGCAGTCTGGTGCGCGAAGTGCAGGATGCGCGCACGGTCCGTGATCTCGCCCTGGCCGCGATTGAAGCCGGCAGTACATTGGCGCAGCAAGTGCAATCCCTCGGCCTCGGTATCAGCCACGATTACGCGCAGTTGCTCAAAGACCTGCGCATCCTGCCGCCATTGGACCACCCGGACCCGGCGCACCTGCTGGTCAGCGGCACCGGCCTCACGCACCTCGGCAGCGCCTCGGCCCGGGACAAGATGCACCAGCAGGCCGGCGACGAAGCGGCAATGACCGACACCATGCGCATCTTCAAGTGGGGTGTGGAGGGCGGCAAACCGGCGGCGGGGCAGGCCGGGGTGCAACCGGAATGGTTCTACAAGGGCGACGGCAGCATTGTTGTGCGTCCCGGTCAGCCGTTTCCGTTGCCGCCGTTTGCCGAAGACGCCGGCGAAGAACCGGAGATGGCTGGCCTCTACGTTATCGGCCACGACGGCAAGCCGTATCGCCTTGGGTTCGCGGTGGGCAACGAGTTCTCCGATCACGTCATGGAGCGCAAGAACTACCTGTACCTGGCTCACTCGAAACTGCGCAGTTGCAGCTACGGCCCGGAGCTGCGCGTCGGTGAATTGCCGCAACATCTGGCCGGCACCAGCCGCATCCTGCGCGACGGTGAAGTGCTGTGGCAGAACGAGTTCCTCAGTGGCGAGGCCAACATGTGCCATAGCCTGGCGAACCTCGAATATCACCACTTCAAGTACAGCCAATTCTTGCGTCCGGGCGACGTGCACATTCATTTCTTCGGCACCGCGACCCTGTCATTCGCCGATGGCATCCGCACTCAGCCGGGCGACGTGTTCGAGATCAGCCAGGCCGAATTCGGTGCGCCGCTGGTCAACGGCATCGCCTCGGTTGAAGCGGTTTTCCAACCGGACAGCATCGGCACCCTTTAAGGAGATCCCATGACTCAGATTCTCGGTCACAACTACATCGGCGGGCGTCGCAGCGCGGCGGGCAGCGTCAAACTGCAGAGCATCGACGCCACGACGGGCGAGGCGCTCCCTCACAATTTCACTCAGGCGACGCAGGAGGAAGTGGACGCCGCCGCCAAAGCTGCCGCTTCTGCTTACCCGGCCTATCGCAGCTTGAGCGCCGAACGACGCGCGCAGTTCCTCGATGCAATCGCCAATGAGCTGGATGCGCTGGGCGATGATTTTGTCGCGGTGGTCTGCCGCGAGACCGCTCTGCCTGCCGGGCGGATTCAGGGTGAGCGTGGCCGCACCAGCGGCCAGATGCGGCTATTTGCCAAAGTCCTGCGGCGCGGTGATTTCTACGGCGCGCGAATCGACCTGCCGCTGCCGGATCGTCAACCGCTACCGCGTCCCGATCTGCGTCAGTACCGCATCGGCCTCGGCCCGGTGGCGGTGTTCGGCGCGAGCAACTTTCCACTGGCATTTTCCACCGCTGGCGGCGACACCACGTCGGCGCTGGCCGCCGGTTGCCCGGTGGTGTTCAAGGCCCACAGCGGCCATATGGCCACGGCCGAATTCGTGGCCGACGCGGTGATTCGTGCAGCAGAGAAAACCGCGATGCCGGCCGGTGTGTTCAACATGATCTACGGCGGTGGCGTCGGCGAGTGGCTGGTCAAGCATCCCGCCATTCAAGCCGTCGGTTTCACCGGTTCGTTGAAGGGCGGACGGGCACTGTGCGACATGGCTGCCGCGCGTCCGCAACCGATCCCGGTGTTCGCCGAGATGTCGAGCATCAATCCGGTGATCGTATTGCCCCAGGCCCTGGCCGTGCGTTCGGAAACCGTCGCCCGTGATCTGACCGCGTCGGTGGTGCAGGGCTGTGGTCAGTTCTGTACCAACCCGGGCCTGGTGATCGGCATTCGTTCGCCGCAGTTCACGGCGTTTGTTGAGCAAGTCGCTGCGCTGATCGGCGATCAACCGGCGCAAACCATGCTCAATGCCGGGACCCTTGGCAGCTATGGCAAAGGTCTGCAAAAAATCTTGGCGCATACCGGCATCGAGCATCTGGCCGGCAACCCGCAGCAAGGCAATCAGGCACAACCACAACTGTTCAAGGCCGATGTCGGTTTGTTGATCAATGGGGATGAAGTGCTTCAGGAGGAAGTGTTCGGCCCGACCACGGTGATCGTCGAGGTAGCTGATCAGGCGCAACTGAGTGCGGCGCTGCTGGGGCTGCATGGTCAGCTCACGGCGACCCTCATCGGCGAGCCGGCAGACTTCGTGCAGTTCCCGGAACTGACGCCGTTGCTGGAGCAGAAGGTCGGGCGGATCCTGCTCAACGGTTATCCGACCGGCGTTGAGGTGTGTGATTCGATGGTCCACGGCGGCCCTTATCCCGCGACCTCCGATGCCCGTGGTACGTCGGTCGGCACCCTGGCCATCGATCGCTTCCTGCGCCCGGTATGCTTCCAGAACTACCCCGACAGCCTGCTGCCGGAACCGTTGAAAAACGCCAACCCGCTGCGGATTCAGCGGCTGGTCGACGGCAAGCCTTCCCGCGAGGCCCTCTAACCACATGATCGTTCCCACGCTGCGCTTTGTTGATCGTTCCTACGCTCCGCGTGGGAACGCCTCAAGGGACGCTCCGCGTTCCAGCTTTGGAAGGGACGCGGAGCGTCCCGGGCTGCATCCCCACGCAGAGCGTGGGAACGATCAAGAGCGAGGCTTTGAGCTATCATTGCCACTTTCCCCCTGAAAGACATGATCGACATGACTGCCGTACCAGACACCCTTCTCAACGCCCTCGAACACTGCGGTATGGTCGTAATCGACGGCCTGCACGCCTTCGAATTCGCCCTCGATGAAGACGATAACCTGCATATCGAGTGCATCGATGGCCGGACGGCCAAGCATTGGGAGTTCACACCGGCCCAGGTTGAAGCGGCGACGTTCGACCAGGACCTGCAGAGCTGGTTGATCATCGGTTTTGCCAGCGACACCAAAACCGTCGGCGAACACCGTCTGGTCTGCCTCGGTGATGTACTCAGCAGCGCCGACGACGAGGATGAAACCGAATGAACATGCGTAAATTCTGGCCGTTGCTGATGGCCGGCAGCGTCGGTGCGATGGGCTTGTCCAGTGCCTCGGCCGAAAGCTTCCAGTTGCTGGTCGGCTCCTACACCGCCGGCACCAGCCAGGGCCTCTACCGGATGAACTTCGACAGCGCCACCGGCCAGATCGACGCCAAACCGCTGCAGGTGATCAAGAGCGAAAACCCGTCGTGGCTGACCCTGTCCAAGGATCAGCACCGGGTGTTCGTGGTCAACGAAAACGGCCCGGGCCAGAAAGACCCGGTCGGTCGCGTCAGCAGTTATTCGATCGATCCCAAGACCCACGCCCTGACCCTGATCAATCAGGTGCAGAGCCTGGGCAACGAGCCTACCCATTCGAGCCTCAGCGGCGATGCAAGCCATCTGTTCGTCAGCAACTACTCGGTGGTTGAAGATCCGGGCGGCACCCTCGCGGTGTTGCCGGTGGGCAGCGACGGCAAGCTCAAACCGGTGGTGCAGATGAGCGCGCACCCGGCTAGCCGGGTCAATCCCGAGCGTCAGGCCTCGAACCACGTGCACTCGACGATTTCCTCGCCGGATGGCCGTTATGTGTTCTCCAACGACCTGGGTGCAGACAAAGTCTTCGTCTACCAGTTCGACCCGAAAGCCAATCCGGACCTGCCGCTGACTCCGGCGAAAACCGCTTCGGTGCAACTGCCTCCGGGCAGCGGGCCGCGTCATCTGCTGTTCAGCGCTGACGGCAAACATGCCTGGCTGACCATGGAGATGAGCGCCCAGGTTGCCGTGTTCGATTACAAGGACGGCGTGCTGACCCAGACGCAAATGGTTGATCTGGCGGCGGGCCAGCCGACGTCGGACAAAGCCGCTGCGGCGCTGCACGCGTCCTCCGACGGCAAATTCCTCTACGTCAGCAACCGTGGCACTGCCAATCAGCTGCTGGTGTTCGCCATCGACCCGGCCAGCGGCCAGCTCAAGGAACTGCAGCGACGTTCGGTGGAAGGCGATCACCCGCGTGAGTTCAGCCTCGATCCGAGCGGCAAATTCCTGCTGATCGCCAACCAGAAGAGCAACCAGATTGTCGTGGTCGAACGCGACGGCAAGACCGGTCTGCTCGGCAAAACCGTGCAAAAACTGCCGATGGACGCCCCGAGCGACCTCAAGTTTCTCGTGCGTCAATAAGCCGCAGGCCCCGGTCTACGGGGCCTGACGCTTTGTATTAATCCTGCTGATAACAGGTAATGGTGCAAAGCATTTCAACGCAGCAACCCTCGAGCGTTAAGTTTGCTTCACGGCCCAACCGGGCAAGCAAGCCAACCGAACTCGAGGGTTACCGCCATGAATTTCAATCTCTTCTCCGTTATCGCCGCTTCTGCCATCTCTGCCACCGTTGCTCTGCCAGCCAGCGCCAACGTTGAAATCAGCGACAAAAAATCCCACACCCAGAGCTACACCCAGAAATACCTGCAACAGAGCGCCAACTTCTATGCCGCACTGGATCACAAAGCCCAACACTGAAATTTCCGTCACGCCCTGGAACTGCCCAAGGCTGCGATCCTTTGATCTTGTTTATCAAAAGCAAAATCAAAAGATCGCAGCCTTGGGCAGTTTTTTGCGTGTGTATTGTCAGGCGATAGACTTTTTCAAACGGCGAGATAGACCGGCTAAATAATCAACGAAGCTGATGGTTACTATGGCAAACGCTGAGTGGTTGCCACGGCTTTTTTGATTGATTCTGTGGGCGTCGAAACATTGTCCACGGAGCACACATCATGGCCAGTTCAATCATCACTTCCGCCAAACGCGGCGCCTATCTGGCCATCGGTCTGTACCTGGTCATGGTGCTGTTCGTCAGCCTCGCGTCCCAGTCGCAACACAGCTTCGATGCGCCGATCCAGGTCGCGCATCCCGGCGTCCAGTTCGAACTTCGCTCGCAAAACGCAGCGGTGGATTCCGTTGAACTCGCGGGAGCCGTCGGAGCATGAAAGGCTACAGATTCTGGATCATCGCCGGTCTGGCGATCATGACCAATGGCGCGTCCCTGTTGGGATTCGGCCAGGGCTCGGTCGGCGGGCTGGCCCGGGCCATAGAGGCCAACCACACCATCGCCCACAACATCGAACGGGCCAATGCGCTGGGGCTGCTGGCCGGCAATCCACCGGTGAAAAACGAAGCGAGTTTTTTCGGACCGTTCCAAGTGGATTGCTCGGCCATCGGCATGTGCCAGGTGCTGGCGTAAGGCGCTTACTTTTTCATGATGGCGGTGAACAGATCCGACTCAAGAAAGCGTTGTAACCACGCCTGCAATCTTTCATAAGGTGTTGTCGCAAACCAGTCACGATCAACATGGGCGAACTGGCGGACGAAGGGCAGCAGCGCGATATCGGCCAGGCAAGGATGATCGGTCAACAAGTAGTCGTGGTCTTCGAGCAACTCATCCAGCCTCTGCAGGAACAACGCACCTTCGGCGCGATAAACCTCCATCGGTTGTTCCGGATAACGCTCGGCGTACTTGTAGCGATTCAAATGCACCTTGAACACTTGATCGTTGGCTTCGATCAACTCGGCAATCCTTGAATCGTCACCCAGCAACCAGTTATCCGGATCATTCTGCGCCAGCGCCCAGCGCATGATTTCCAGGCTCTCATCGATCACCTGACCACCGGCATCCAGCACCGGCACCGTGCCCTTGGGCGAGATCGCCAGCATCTCCGCCGGTTTGGCCTTGAGGCTGACTTCGACGATCTCCACCGGCACGCCCGAATAGCGCAGCGCCATCCGCGCCCGCATCGCGTACGGGCAGCGGCGGAACGAATACAACGTGTTCATTTCACCTCCAGTGTGCTCAAACCATTGCCCTGGCGCTGCACCTGAATCTGCACCGGAATCCGCTCGTGCATTTCCTGCACGTGAGAAATCACCGCGACCTTGCGGCCTTGAGCCTGCAAACCGTCGAGGGCGTCCATGGCCAGTTGCAGGGATTCCGGATCGAGGCTGCCAAAGCCTTCGTCGATGAACAGCGATTCAATCTTCAGCGTGCTCGATGCCATCGACGCCAGACCCAATGCAAGAGCCAGCGACACCAGGAAGGTTTCACCGCCGGACAGCGAATGCACCGAGCGCAGTTCGTCGCCCATTTCGGTGTCCATCACCAGCAGACCCAGCATGCTGCCGCCACGTTTGAGGCGATAGCGTTTGACCAGTTGCCGCAGTTGCGCGTTGGCGTGATGCACCAGCAAGTCGAGGTTGTAAGCCTGGGCGATCTTGCGGAAGGTGTCGCCGGTGGCCGAACCGATCAAGGCATTGAGCCGCGCCCAGCGCTGATATTCGGCATAGGCATCGGCGATCTGCTGCGCCAGCGCGGAGTTGGCGTTCTGCCGGCGCTGATCTTCGACTTGCTCGGCGCGCAGTTCGGCGCAGAGCTGTTCACTGACGCCGTACTGGTTCTGTACGTCGGCGAGGGCGACAGTGAGTTGTTCGGCTTCGAGGTGGCCGTTGTGCTGCGCCTGATGTTCGAGCAACTGGCGATCGCGTTCCTGCAACAGCACTTTGGCGTGTTCCAGGGCCTTTTCGTTGCGCTGCAAACGCTCGCGCAGCTCACCGACCTGCGCGTCATCGACCCGCAACAGATCTTCGAGGCCGCCGTCATCCAGTTCCGGATGGCGAGCGCGCCAGTCGGCAATCTTGCCCGCCAGATCGCGGTCTTCGGTTTCCAGTGCCTGCAAACGCTCTTGCTGCGCTTTGAGCTCGGCGGCGATTTGCACGAGTTGCGTGCGCACGCCTTGCAGTGCTTGAGTCGTGGTGGATTCGGCGTTGCGTGCCAGTTCCACCGCGAGTTCAAGCTGCTGCTGCCAGTGCTCAGCACAATTGTGATCGCCCAGCAATTGCGCCAGTTTCTCCTGGCTGGCCTGTTGCTGAGCGGTCAGCGCGTTGAGCTGTTGCTCAGCGGTTTGCAGCTGCTGGACACGGCTCTGCTGACGATCCTGTTCCTTCTCGAGCGTCTGCTGGCGTTGTTGCTGTTCAGCCAGCTCTTCCTTCTGCTGATCGACTTGCGCCAGACGCTCGGCAATCTGCCGGTCAAGCTGCATGAAGGTCGCGGCCGGTTCGGCGCGCAGGGCTTCGTGAGTTTCGGAAGGCAACAGCGTGGCGAAGGCTGCGAGTTCTTCGTCCAGACGCTGCCGGTCAGCGCTCAGCTCGCGCTGTTGATTGCTCAGGTGCTGCGCCGCTTGCTGGTGCGCGGTTTCGGCGTGACGCAATTGCTGAGTCAGGCGTGCTGAGTCCTGTTGCAGAGTGAGTAGGGCGGTCTGGCGCTGTTCGTCCTGGGTGATGCTCTGGTTCAGTTGATCGTTCTGGCGCGTCAGCCAGGCCGCGCGCTTGTCGCTGTCCTGATTCAGCAACTGGGTTGCCAGCGGATGAGACTCGATGCTCGGCGTCAGCGCTTGCTGTTGTACCGCCAGTTGTTCCTGTTGTTGCAGCAACTCTTTCTGTTGAGCAATCACGCCACCGACGCTGGTACGCAGTTCGGTGAGTTTTTCCTTCAGTTGATCGACCGCTTGCTGCGCGTTGGCCTGTTCGCTTTCATCGTGACGACCGAGGCTTTGCAGCAGGGCTTCCGGTTGGTGATACGGATGATCGTTGCTGCCGCAGACCGGACACGGCTGGTCGTCCTGCAACTGTGCACGCAGTTCTTCGACACTGGCGCTGCGGGCCAGACGCTGACGTTCGAGCAGTTCGCGGGTGACGTTGAGGGTCTGTTCGGCGACGGTGAGTTCGGACTTGGTTTTCACCCCGTCCTGGGTCAGGCGCTCGCGCTCCTCTTGCGCATCGAGCTGGCGCTGTTGCAGCTCGGCACTGCGTTTGTCCAGTTCCTGCTGACTGGCCCACAGGCGCGTCAGATCTTCGAAGGCGCGCAGTTGTTTGCGGTTGTCCTGCAGCAGAGTGCCGAGAATGCCGATCTGCTCGGCGACCGCGTCCGGCTCGGCGCCGGCCTCCTTGAACAGCACTTCCAGTTGTTGCTTTTGCGTGGCCAGTTCTTCGGTGGCGCGGGTGGCGTTCTGTTCGAGACTCGCCAGTTCGCTTTCGCCCTTGTTCAACCGGTTGCCGATCAGCATCAGTTGCTGCAAGCGGTCGCGGTAGGCATTCCAGGCTTCGCTCAACGGTGCCAGATGAGCACTTTGCTCCAGATCGGCGGCGATGCGTTGCAGGCGCTCGGCAACCTGCTTTTGCTGATCGAGCAGGGTCTGGATTGCGCTTTGGCCCTCAGTGCTGGCCTGTTCGGCGGCCTGCTTTGCCTCGGTGCCGGAAGCAACATCCTTGGCCAGACGGGCGAGGGTGCTTTGCTCATCGAAGGCCTGGCGCAACAGCGGCGCACTTTCGCTCTGTTGCTTCTGCGCTTCGGTCAGGGCGATTTGTACAGCACTCATGTCTTGTTCAAGTTGAGCCTGACGTTCAGTCAGCTCATCTTGTTGTTGGGTGTGCGCGCTGATTTGCGCCGCCAGTGGCGTCAGCCGTGCGTCGATTTCAGCCTTGCGGGCGAACTGGTGCCGTTGCGGGGCGAGCTGTTCAAGGCGCGTCAGTCGCAAGCGTTCGCCGGCCAGCGTTTCGCGCTCATGTTCGGCGCTCTGCAGTTGCTCGGCGGCTGCCTGCTGCGCGTCCTGCAACAGGTGCAGATCCTTGAGCCAGGTGTGCTGCTGCTCAAGCTGTTTGAGCTGGGCCTGCTGCAACTTCAATTGCTGCTGGGCAGCATTGAAGCGTTCGTCGAGTTCGGCGCGGGCCTCGGGCGGCAGCGGGGTCACGCCGGTCGCTTGATCCTGCAACTGCTTGTGGGCTTCGCGGGCTTCTTTGGTCTTGTCGAACGCGCGCCGGCCGAGGCGGGTGTACAGCGCGGTGTCGGTGAGTTTTTCCAGCAGTTCGCTGCGGTCGTTGTCATCGGCCTTGAGGAACGCACTGAACTCACTCTGGGCCAGCAGCACGGCGCGGGTGAACTGTTCGAAGTTCAGGCCCAGCGCGGCTTCGAGTTGAACCTTGTACTCGCCTTTCTGGCTGGCGAGCAGTTGATCCTGATCGATGTCGCGCAGGCTCTGGCGGCTGGCCTGCAACTTGCCGCCGGCCTTTTCCCGGGCGCGGTTGGCTTCCCAGCGCGCGCGATAACGGCGGCCATCGACGCCGACGAAATCCACCTCGGCAAACCCTTCGCCCGTACCACGCCGCAGCAGGGTGCGCGGATCGCCGGTGGCGATTTCGCCGTCGGCGTCCGGCACCTTGGCGTCACGTCCGGTGTTGTTCAGACGCGGTACTGCGCCGAACAACGCCAGGCACAAGGCATCGAGCAGGGTACTTTTGCCGGCGCCGGTGGGGCCGGTGATGGCGAACAGGCCGGCGCTGGCCAGCGGTTCAGCGGTGAAGTCGATCTCGAACGGGCCGGCCAGCGAAGCAAGGTTCTTCAAACGAATGGCGAGAATCTTCATGGCTGCTCGCCCTCCATTTGTACGTCTTGCAGCAGTTCGGCGAAGTCCTTGAGGGTTTGCTCATCGACCTCGTTGCCGTAATTGTCGAGCCAGGCGCGGCTGAACAATTCCTGCGGGGTGAGATGATCCAGCTCGATCAGCGCGCTGCCGTCCTCGGCGTTGTCAGCGCCACGGTTGCCGGCGTATTCGGCGGCGATTCGCACCAGTCGTACAGCCTTGCCTTGCAAGGCGCTTTCGACTTGATGGCGCAGATCCGGTTGCGGCTCGTCGAGGGTCACGCGCACTTCCAGCCACGGCTGGCGCTGGGTTTCGGCCAGCAGGTCAATGTTCGGCAGGTCCGCCAGTTGCAGCAGGATTTCCGCCAGCGGCGCAGGGCCGAGGCGTTGCAGATTGACGGAACGGGGGATCAGTATCGGCTCGACGCTGACCAGGGTTTCTCCGTCGAGCACGACGTCGAGAATCTGGTGCTGATAACTGATTTCCGAAAACGACAACGGAATCGGCGAGCCGCTGTAGCGAATCCGTTCTTCGCCATTGACCTTCTGCGGCTTGTGCAAATGGCCGAGGGCGACATAGCTGATGCCCGGCCCGAACAGGCTGGCGGGCAAGGCTTCGGCGTTGCCAATGATCAGGCTGCGTTCGGAGTCTTCCGACACCGAGCCGCCGGCCATGTGCGCGTGGCTGATGGCGATCAGCGCCTGGCCTGGCTGGCGCCTGGCGTTGGCCGCTTCGATCAACCATTCATGCACCTGCCCAATGCCGCGCAAATAGTTGTCGCCCAGCTGTGCGCCGGTCACTTCGGCCGGGCGCAGGAACGGCAGCGCCAGACACCACGCGGCGATCTCGCCGGACGCATTCGGCAGCGGCAACAACAGGCGTTCCGAATCGAGCTGGCCGTCGTCCAGCCACAACACCCGGCCCAACGCATGGGTACGCAAACGCCGCATCAACGGCGCGGGCAACTCGATCCGCGAGCCGGAATCGTGGTTGCCGGCAATCATCACGATGGTCAGCAACGGCTGCTGCTCGTGGGCGCTCACGATGAAATCGTAGAGGCGTTCCTGGGCTTTGACCGGCGGGTTCACCGTGTCGAAGATGTCGCCGGCGATCAGCAGCACGTCCGGCTGCGCCAGCTTCAATTGGCGCAGCAGCCATTCGAGAAAACAGCTGTGTTCAAAATCGCGCTCCTGGCCGTGCAGGTTCTGCCCAAGGTGCCAGTCGGAGGTGTGAAACAGACGCAAGGCTGACTCCGCAATAAAAAAAGGTAATGGCCGCGTGGATATGAAAGCGGCGAAAGAGGGGGAGTTTACAGATTATTGGGACAGGTGGGCCGATCGGGAATTTAGAAGCCATCTCCCGAAAAGTATGACTGTATTACTACCGTTCGTCGGCAACCTTGCACGGACTCACACATTAATTGACGCCAAAATAGTGGCCATCTAATATCGCGCCACTATTGTGACATCAGTGTGCTGCTATGAGGGAGCTGGCAGATGTGTCGCGGCCTGCTCCGTGACCGATCCCGCTACATCCAGGTTGCCCCGGCAACTTTTCCTCTTACTCACTTCTCGGTCGACCGGCGTCGTGTGAATGCCTGTCGGGAAGCGCTGCGCCTGCGGTCTGCCTGCCCATTTCCGTTTGTTGCATTGAGACCTTCGACATGGACGTTCGCCAGTACGCCTTTCTCGCTCGCCTGCCATCTGCGGCCGTAAAAAAACGCGATACTTTTTGGGGCATGCCCAAGCGCGGGCTGGCGTTTCTGCTGGCCAACGTCATGTTCTGGCAACCGATGTGGGCCCAGGCCGACGGCATCGTGGTGGCCAACCCCGGCACCACCCTCGACCGCGCCGGTAACGGCGTACAAATCATCAACATCGCCACGCCTAACGGCAGCGGCCTGTCGCACAACCAGTTTCATGAGTACAACGTCAGCGCCCAGGGCGTCATCCTCAACAACGGTTCCAGTCAGGCTTCCTCCACTCAACTGGGCGGCTACATCATTGATAACCCGCACCTGAAGAACAGCGGGTCGGCCCAGGCGATTCTCAACGAGGTCATCGGCGGCAGCCCGAGCCAGCTGCGCGGTTACACCGAAGTGGCAGGGCAGTCGGCGCGAGTCATCGTTGCCAACCCGTACGGCATCAGTTGCAACGGTTGCGGTTTCATCAATACGCCGCGCGTGACCTTGACCACCGGTAAACCGGTGCTCGATGGCAGCGGCCGACTGGACCGGTTCCAGGTCGATCAGGGTTCGGTCGCCATCGAAGGCGCCGGGCTCAATGCGACCAACGTCGACCGTTTCGAAATCATCACCCGCAGCGCGAAGATCAACGCCGAGATTCAGGCGAAAAACCTCGCCATCATCGCCGGTCGCAACGACGTCAACGCCGACAACCTCAATGCCACGGCCCGCGCCGATGACGGCAGCGCCAAGCCACAGCTGGCTATCGACTCCTCGGCACTGGGCGGCATGTACGCCGGGGCGATCAAACTGGTCGGCACAGAGGCCGGGGTCGGGGTGAAACTCGACGGCAAGCTGATTGCCAGCGGCGGCGACATCCAGCTCGATGCCAACGGTCAATTGAGCATGGTCGATACCTCGGCCACCGGCGCAGTCAACGTCAAAGCCGCCAGCCTCGATGCGCGTGGACCGGTCTACGCCGGTACGGCACTGAACGTGCAAACCCAAGGCAATCTGAACAACCAGCAAACCCTCGCGGCCCGGGACAGCATCAACCTCAGCGCCGGTGGGCAAATCACCAACGGTGGGGTCATCGAAGCCGGGGTGAATGCCGATGGCGGTCGCAATGCCAACGGTGATGTGAGCCTGAGTGCGCAAACTGTCGTCAACAACGGCAAGAGCATCGTGGCCAGTCGCAATCTTGCGGTGAATGCCACGCAGGTCCTGAGCAACCAGGGTGGCACCCTGAGTGCGGCTCAAAACCTCAATGTGGTTGCCGGGACACTGGACAACCAGAATGACGGTCAAGTCCTGAGCAATGGTGCGCTTAACGTCACCGCCAATCAGGCGCTCAATACCCGCGGCTTGATCAACGGCAAGGGGGGCGTGACAGCCACCATCGGTCAGTTGAACAACAGCAGTGGCGAGGTTTCCAGTGCCGGGGTCACGCGACTCAACGGTACGGCGTTGAATAACGTCGGCGGTCAGGTTCTTGGCGATCTTGGGCTCAACATCGATCTGAGCGCCGCCTTGGACAATCGCGACGGTGTGCTCGGTTCGGCGCTGGCACTCGACCTCAAGGCCGGCAGTCTCGATAACCGCGACGCCGGGGTAGTGGTCAGTGACGGGCGACTTGTGGTGCGTGTCGGCGGTCTGCTCGACAACCGCAACAAGGGTGAAATCACCGCCAAAGGCGCTATCGATGTGCGGGCAGGGCATCTCGATAACCGTGATGGCAAGGTTTCCGGCAAGGGTACGCTGCAGTTGCGCAGCGATACGGCGGACAACCGTGGCGGGCTGATCCAGGCCGATGGGGCATCGACGCTGACGGTCGATCGCCTGGACAACCGTGACAACGGGCTGATCATCGGCAAGGCCGGCATTGCCTACGAAGGTACGCGGCTGGACAACACCAAGGGTCTGGTCAGTGCGGTGGGTGCGGTAAGCATCAAGGCCGGCGAAGTGCAGAACGCCGCAGGACGGATTTCCAGCCAAGGCGATTTGATCGCCACGATCGGTCTACTGCAACAGCAGGGTGGAGCATTGGTCGCGCAGGGCAATCTGAGCCTGACCGGCAGCACACTCGACAACCGCAATGGCGGTCTGGTCGGCAGCAAGAAAGCGTTGACCGTTACGGTGGACGACATCGACAACCGGGCGGGCGAGATCTCCAGCAGCCAGCTGTTGAACATCAAGGGCCAGCGACTGGACAACAGCGATGGCGGCAAGATTCTGACCGATACCGACCTGGGGCTGGTCGTCGCCAGGCTGATCAACCAGAACAAAGGCCTGATCGCTGCAAAGGGTGCAACGACCCTGAGTGGCCGATCGCTCGATAACAGCGGCGGCACCTTCGACAGCCTCAAAGGGCTGTCGATTACACTCGATGATGCACTGATCAACACGCAAGGCCTGATCAGCAGCGAAGGCAAACTGACCATCAATGCCGGGCGGATCGATAACAGCACCGGCAGCCTGAGCAGCGCCGGTGCGCTGGCGTTGACCAGCAATGGCGCGCTCATCAACCGCAACGGTGCCATCAGCACCGACAGCACCCTGTCACTCGACAGCGCCAGCTTCGATAACAGTCAGAAAGGCCTGATCTCCGGCAAGGATACCAGCCGGATCGTCACCGGTGACGTCGACAACAGCCAGGGTGGGCGGATTATCAGCGGCGGTTCGCTGGACTTCACTGCGGTGCAGGTCAACAACCAGAAAGGTCGAATCGCCAGTCAACTCGCCCTGAATGCGTCGGTGCGAGGGCTCGATCAGCAGGGTGGTGAGCTGTTCAGCAAAACCAGTCTGAGTCTCGACCTGAACAATGGTCAGTTGAACAACCAGAACGGTTTGATCAACGCCCACGGCGAACTGCTGCTCAAGCAACTCAATGGCGTGAACAACCAGGGTGGTGAGATCTCCAGCCAGCAAGCCTTCACGTTCGCTGCCCATGACCTCGATAACAGCAACGGCAAACTGCTGAGCCAGCAAGGTCTGGTCGTGCGTATCGCACAAGCGCTGAACAACACCAAAGGTGTCATTTCCGCGGCATCGCTGGATAGCCACAGCGACAGCCTGGACAACCGCGAGGGCTTGATCAGCAGCGACGGCCAACTGACGCTCGCCACGGATCAGACTCTGGATAACCGTGCCGGCAACATTGTCGGCAAATCCGATGCGACGGTGCAGGCGAAAAAACTCGACAACCAGCACGGCCAGTTGATCGCTACGGGCGTGCTCAAAATCGATGCCGAAGCGCTCGACAACCGCCTGAACGGTCTGGTGGGCTCGACGAAGGCCCTGACCTTGAATGTCGTTGACCTGGATAACCGTGGCGGTGAAATCAGCACCAACAGCGATCTGCAGGTCACCGGTAAAAAGCTTGATAACAGCGACGCGGGCAAAATCTTCACCGGCCAGGCGTTGACGTTGACCGTCGAACAGTTGATCAACCGCAACAAGGGTCTGATCAGTGCCGGCACAACCTTCGGTGTACAGGGCGGTTCGCTGGACAACAGTGGCGGGGAGCTGGTGAGCCAACAGGCCATGGGCCTGACGTTGACCGGTGCATTCGACAACAGCCAGGGCAACGTCAGCAGCGAAAACCTGTTGACCGTCAAAACCTCGCAACTGACCAACGTCAGGGGCAGCCTGTCCAGTGCCTCGGACCTGACGCTCGACAGCAGCGGCAAGGTTGATAACCAGGGCGGTGCGATCGTTACCGATGGGGCTCTGATCCTCTCCAGCAGCAGCCTCGACAACCGCCAGGCCGGCACCCTGAGTGCCAGCAAGGCCGTCACCGTCACCACGGGGGCATTTGATAACAGCACCGGTCGACTCAGCAGTGCCGATACGCTCAATCTTGTTGCCGGCCAGGTCATCAACCGTGATGGCGGCCAGATCGCCAGTGAGGGTGCGTTGAAGGCATCGGTCACCGGGCTCGATCAGCAGGGCGGCAAGCTGTTCAGCAATTCCAGTCTGATCCTGGACATGAACAACGGACAGTTGAACAACCAGAACGGCCTTATCAAAAGCCCGGGCAGTCTGCTGCTCAAGCAACTCAATGACGTGAACAACCAGGGCGGGCAAATCTCCAGCGGCGAAGCCTTCACCCTCACCGCGCAGAACCTCGACAACAGCAACGGCAAAGTTCTGAGCACTCAGGGTCTGACCCTGCGCATCGCCCAGGCACTGGACAACGTCAAAGGCCTGATCGGCGCCGCCACCATCGACGCACACAGTGCCAGCCTGAACAACAGCGGCGGTAGCCTGATCAGCCGTGGCGACCTCGACCTCACCGTAGACGGCTTGTTGCGCAATGACAGCGATGGCCTGACGAGTGCGGCGCAGGCGCTGCGCGTCCGCACTGCCGACCTGAACAACCAGGGCGGCATATTGCAGGGCGTCAGTGCCGTTACGCTCGATGCCATGGCGCTGAACAACCGCGACAAAGGTTTGATCAACAGTCAGGGCAGCCTGTCGCTGACGGCGAAATCCCTGGACTCCAGCAACGGTGGCGAAGTCTCCGCCAGCGGTGACATCGATCTGACCCTGACCTCGCTGACCCAGAACGGCGGGCGTCTGCTGGGCGACAAAGCCGTAACCGTGGATCTGACCAATGGCGATCTCGACAACCGCAACGGCTTGCTGACCGCCAAGGGACCGCTGACCCTCAAACGCCTGCGCGACCTGAACAACCAGGATGGCGAAATCTCCAGCAACCTGGGTTTTGATGTCATCGGGCGGCTCTTGAACAACAGTGCCGGCAAGTTGATCAGCGGCGAAAAACTGAAGATCAGCGGCACCACACTGACCAACCGGAATGGCCTGATGTCGGGTTGGCAGGCACTGAGCGTTAACGGTGACAGTCTGGACAACCGCGACAGCGGCACGCTGTCCAGCCGCAATGGTGACGTGAGCGTCGAGCTCAAGGACGCGCTGCTCAACAGCAACGCCGGCGCACTGGTCGCGCAAGGCAATCTGGACGTCAAGGCCGGCAGTCTGGACAACAGCAACAAGGGCATCCTCAGCAGCGTGGCGGGGCAGACCCTCACGCTCAATGGCGCACTCGACAACCATCAGGGCGGCTTGATCAACAGCGGCGCCGCACTGGACATCACCAGCGCTGCGCTGACCAACGCCGATGGCTCCATCAACGCACTCGGGGCGATCAACGCCAGCGCTTCTAGCCTGGACAACAGCGCCGGCAAGTTCGCTGCCAACGATGCGATCACCCTGAACCTGGCGGGGCAGTTGAACAACAACGCCGGCAAACTGGCCGGCACAGGCCCGGTGGTGATCAAAGGCGTCACGGATTTAAGCAACCGCAACGGTCAGATCGCCAGCCAGGGCTCACTGCAACTGCTGACCGGCTCCCTCGACAACGGCGGCGCCGGCACCATTGCGGCGAAGGATCAATTGCAGATCACCGCCAGTGCAGCGGTGCGTAACGATGGCGACGGCCTGATCTACAGCCAGAACGCCGATTTGCAGCTCAAAGCCGCCAGCCTCGCCAATGGTAAAGGGGCGATCCAGAGCCAGACCGGCCTGACCCTCGATATCGCGGGCGACCTCGATAACCAGAGCGGCAAAGTCATCGCCCAAGAGGGCAGTGTGGTTGTCAGCGCGGCCAACATCGACAACCGTGGCGGCATTCTGTCCAGCATCAAGGGCGCGCTCGAGGCGCGAACCGTCGGCGTACTGCGCAACGGTTTCGACCTGAACAACAACCGCCAGGGTGGCGTCATCCAGGCGCAGGGCCTGAAGCTGTCGGCACTGGCCGGCCTCGACAACAACGGCGGGCGTCTCTCTGCGCAAGGCACCGACGCGAACATTACTACCGCCGCATTCGATAACCGCAATGGCGTGATCTATGCCAAGGGACTGGTCGGCGTAACGGGCTCGAGCCTGGACAACGGCGCCGGGCAGATCGCCGGTCAACGCATCGACTTCGGTTTGAGCGGTGCATTGAGCAACGGCGCGGGTGTCATTGAAAGCAACAGCCAATTGACCGTCAAAGCCGCCAGCGTCAATAACCAGAATGGTCGCCTGCGCTCGCTGGGGACTGACGGCAAGACCGAATTCCAGATTGGCGGTCTGCTCGACAACCGCAATGGTGTGCTGGAAACCGCCAACACCGATATGACGCTGGCCGTCGGTAGCTTCCTCAACGAGGGGGGCCAGCTCAACCATGTCGGACGTGGCCGGTTCGATATCTCCACGGCCAATGTGCTCGGTGCGGGTGGCAGCATCACCACGGGCGGGCTGCTCGATCTGACGGCTGACACCTGGAACAACTCCAGCGTGATCCAGGCCGGACGCCTGAACGTGAATGTCCGGCAATTCAGCCAGAGTGCCAGCGGCAAACTGCTGGCCTCCGATCTTCTGCAGATACGCGGAGGCAACTGGAGCAACGACGGTCTTCTCGCCAGCGATGGCGTCATCGACATGCAACTGAGCGGCACCTATGGCGGCAATGGCCGGATGTCGAGCCTGCGCGGGCTGAACCTGAGCGCCGCGCAAGTCAATATCGGTGGCGCCGGCAGCATCGCCAGTGGCGGATCGTCGACGATCAGTACCGGTGGAGCACTCATCAACTCGGGCCGCATCACGTCCAGTGAAGATCTGACGGTCAACGCCGGCAGTGTCGCCAACTACGGCACCTTGGGCGCGGCGCAGAACCTGAACATCAATACCGGCAGTTTGCTCAATGATCGCGGGCTGATTTTCAGCGGCAACGACATGACGCTGAGTGTTGGCAATCTGACGAACCAGAACGGCGACTTCTACGGTCTGGGCAACGTGACCATCAAGGGCTATGGCACTGCGCAGGCCAGCCAGGTCTCGAACCTGTCGGGCTCGATGGAAAGTGGAAAGACTTTCAAGATCGACGCTGCCAACTTCGCCAACCGTACTTCCGGCGATGACGGCACGCAAAACTTCGCTCTGAATCGCAAGCTGGTGTCCGGCTTCATCGCCGTGCAGTGTGGCGATTGCTCGGGTGGCACCTACGACGTCAACCTGATTGCCCGTGAAGTGTTCGAGGGCGGTCAGGACAACGACACCACGGCGTCCTCGTTGTTGAGGGCGGGTGGCGATTTCGTTTTCAACGGCGGTGAATTCCTCAACAGCAAAAGTACCCTCAGTGCGTCGGGCAACATCACCATCAACGCCACCAATATGAGGAACGTCGGCGCGGTCAGTGGCAGCGTCGAACGGACGCGTATCTATCGCACCGGTGCAATCGACTCGGGCTCGTTCAACACGTTCATGCCTGAGGTGGTGGCGTACAACCAGCGTAACAACCCTGATTTCCCCAACGTCTACTACATCGACGGCACTGGCCAATTCGCTCAGGGTGTCGTGACCTCCGGCACCGAACGTGAGAAAGGCCATGATGGTGGCATGATCCGTGTCATCACGATCAAGGATTCCGTGACGAACAAGGGGGTCAGCGACCTTACCCTGTCCGGATACGCCTGGGGTAACACCAGCCTTCAATCTCAGTACGACGCCAATAACCTGGTGCAAATGCCGACCCGATTGCAGGGTTTTGAGCTGAGGGACGACAAGGAAATCGCGCGCGATGGCAGCAGCGTAAACTCCGGTCGCAACGCCGTCATCCAGGCTGGCGGCAACGTATCGATCACCGCCACCCAGGATCTGAAAAACAGCGTCATCCATCAGGATTACGGCTCCACCGGCGGTGCCAACAAGGTCGGCAACACCAACGTGGGCGCGACCGGCACAACCGTCATCCGGGTCAACAGCCAGTTGCCGCCTGATCTGGCGCAACAGCAAGTCAACCCGCTGACCCTGCCGGGCTTCTCCCTGCCAACCGGCGACAAAGGCCTGTTCCGTATGAGCACCGAGGGGGCCAGTGATCTTGCCCCGGTCGTCGCCACCGGACCATCACCGACCTGGACCGTGGCCGGTGAGTCGGTCAACGCCGAGCAGCATCTGGTCGCAGGCAGCAGCGGTGGCCCGCGCAGCTTGTTGGTCGACACGCCCGCGCCGGTCTCTGACAGCACTCGCGCCGTCGACACCTTCAGACGTGACCCGACGATGGTCAAGGCGGTTGCCAGCACGCTCGACGTGAATCTCCCGGTAACGCCCGCCGGTCCGGGCCGTAGCGGTCGGGGCAATGATGCTCGGGAGTCGGTCGACACTCGACCGGTCACTCGCGTAACCGGCCTGCCGGACACCAAGGCCCCGGCCAACGGCCACAAATACCTGATCGAAACCAACCCGGCGCTGACCAACCTCAAGTCCTTCATGAGTTCGGACTATTTGCTCGGCAAGCTGGGTTACGACCCCGATCAGAGCGCCAAGCGCCTCGGTGACGGTCTGTTCGAACAGCGTCTGGTCCAGCAAGCAGTGACCGCCCGAACCGGCCAGGCCTTCATCGACGGTCGCAGCAACAACGAGGACATGTTCCGCTACCTGATGGACAACGCCATCGCCAGCAAGGACTCCCTCCACCTGTCGGTGGGCGTGGGCCTCACGGCCGAACAGGTGGCGGCGCTGACCCACGACATCGTCTGGCTCGAAGAGCACGAAGTGAACGGCGAAAAAGTGCTGGTGCCGGTGCTGTACCTGGCCCAGGCCAACGGCCGCCTCGGCCCGACCGGCGCGCTGATTGCAGGTAACGATGTGACGCTGATTGCCGGCGGCAACCTGGACAACGTCGGGACGTTGAAGGCGACGAACAACCTGTCGGCGACAGCCAGCAAGGACATCGTCAACAGCGGCCTGATCGAGGCGGGTAACCGTCTGGACCTGCTGGCGACCAACAATATCGTCAACAAGTCCGGCGGCATCATCACCGGCCGCGATGTGAACCTGACCACTCGCACCGGGGACGTGACCAATGAACGCACGATCACCTCCTCCGACAACAGCACCCGGTTTGGCACCCAGCATCATGACTACGCCGACAACGCGGCAAGGATCGAAGCGGCCAATGACCTGACCGTCAAAGCGGCCAAAGACATCAACATCGCCGGCGGCGTGATGAAGAGTGGCCAGGACATGGTCCTGAATGCCGGGCGCGACATCAACGTTTCATCCGTCCAGGTCAACAACAGCGTTTTCCAGGACGACCGCCACAACAGCAGCGACGTCACCCAACTGGGTGCCGAGATCGACGCCGGGCGCGACTTCAAGGCCGATGCCAAACGTGATATCGCCGTTGTTGCGAGCCAGATCGATGCCAAGCGCGATGCATCGATCAAGGCCACGGGAGACTTGCTGATCACTTCGGCGGCGGACGAAACCCACTCACTGTCGAAGAGCAAGAAGCTCACGGTCCAGGAGGATCATGTCAGCCAGGTCATGTCCGGTATTTCGGCTGGCGGCGACGTCAGGCTGGATGCGGGTAAAGACCTCAGTGTGGTGTCCAGTCGTGTGACGGCGGGCGATGAGGCGTATCTGGTGGCGGGGAACAATTTGGAGGTCCTGGCCAAACAGGACTCGGATTACTCGCTTTACGACAAGAAGAAAAAGGGCAGTTTCGGCAGCCTCAAAACCAAGCGTGATGAAGTCACCAACATCACGCACGTGGGCAGTGAGATCACCTCGGGTGGCGACCTGACCCTGAAAAGTACCGGTGATCAGCGCTATCAAGTGGCGAAACTGGATAGTGGTCACGACATCACGCTCGACAGTGGTGGCTCCATCACATTTGAAGGGGTCAAGGATCTACACGATGAGAGCCATACCAAGAGCAACAGCAACGCGGGATGGAACTCGGCAAAAGGCAAGGGCAATACGGATGAAACCCTGCGCCAAAGCGAGCTGACAGCCAACGGCAAACTCGTCATCAAAGCTGTTGACGGTTTGAAGATCGATATCAAAAAGATCGACCAGCAAAGTGTCAGTCAGACCATCGACACCATGGTCGCGGCTGATCCAAAACTGGCCTGGCTCAAAGAGGCGGAACTGCGGGGCGACGTTGACTGGCGCCGTGTCGAGGAAATTCACAAGAGCTTCAAGTACTCGAACTCCGGGCTGGGTGTAGCTGCGCAACTGGTTCTGGCCATTGTGCTCGCAGCGGTCACCGGGGGCGCGGGCGCAGGTTTGATTGGTGCCACTGCCGGAACCTTTACCGCAGGTGTTGCCAACGCGGTTCTGATAGCCGTCGAGACCACCGCCGCCAATAGTGCGATCAGCAACAAAGGTGATTTGGGCTCGGTGCTCAAAGACGTCTTCAGCAGCGACAACATCCAGAGCTATGTGCTTTCCGGGATGCTGGGCGGGATCGGTACAGGTCTTGGTTACAACCCGACCGAACTCGGGTTCGACTGGAACAGCGCAGGGCAGGTGGTTCTCAAGACCAGTGCCGACACGCTTGCCCAGACAGCTCTGCAGGGCGGCAGCCTGGGCGATAACTTCATCAACAATATGTTGGGTGCTGTTATCGACATCGGCGGTGCTCTGGCGGCCAACAAAATCGGCAATTTGAATCTGGTGGATGGAAGCCCGACCAAGATTGCAGCGCACGCGCTTGTGGGTGGTCTGAAATCCATGGCCATGGGCGGAGACTTCAAGACCGGAGCCTTGGCGGGTGGCGCGAACGAGGCCATGGTTCAATACCTGGCGGATTTGATACTGCCTGCCGATTACGATCCGAATATGCCGGGGGCCGGTCAGTCCAAAGCCAACCTGTTGGCGATGTCGCAGTTGATGGCCGTGCTTTCTGCTGTGCTTGCCGGGACCGACCCCAATATCGCTGCGAACATTGCGGCCACGGCTACGCAGTACAACTACCTGTCGCACTCGGATCTTGAGCGCGCTGCGAAGGAGATGATCAACTGCGGAAACGACTCGACCTGCGCAAACAAGGCTTATGGCGAATACCATGAGCTGAGCCAGAAACAGGATATTGAGGCGGTCGCACAGTGTGCATCCAATCCGGATCGATGCGGTCCCTTCTCCAGTCTGGTTGCCGACGCGGAGAGCAAAGCCCAGAAACTCAAAGACCTGGCCGCTTCTGCATCACCTGAAGCCGCTCACCTCTTTGATCTGCTGATCACCGAGAACTATGGCTTCCAGAACATGCTGGCGGGCATTACCGCCGGGCATACGGTTGCAGCTATTGCCGACACGCTGGTCCAGACGCTCGGTATCAGTCATGAATTGGCGATGGCGGCTGTTGAAGGTCTAGCGCAGAGCGTGTCTGCCATCGCGCCGACGATCAAAACGCCTGGAGGTGGGAAGGGCGGGACGAAGGGGGGAGAAGGAACTGGTGGCTCAAAAGGGGGCGGTGGAGGACCAAAAGGCTGGGAGCGGGGGCCAGTGGTCAACCCGACGACAGCGCAGGTCGCGACTGCTGAAAAGATGGGTGTTGATCCGCGTTGGGTGAAACCTGACGGAAGCCCTGATTGGCCAACAAAAGAAAATAATGGTTTTGACGGGGGGTTCCATAGGGAGCCGACGATTACCGAGTTCCAGCCGGGTCGTACGTTTGACAGATTTGGTGGTCGTTATGATGATAAAGGTAACTTCAATGATCAGGGTAAATTTGCGGCTCCGATTGACGTACCGTTTGAAAATCGCGCCTTGCCTGACTCAAGCCTGAATTCTCCTTATAGGCAGTATGAAGTCTTGAAGCCCATCCCAGGTGTAAACGCTGGACCTGCATCCCCTTGGTTTGGAAAACCTGGTATGGGGACGCAGTATCAATTGCCAATGAGCATTGACGAGTTGGTGACGCAAGGTTACATCAAACAGATAAAGTAACTTGAGGGTATTAGCGATGGACTTTGAGCAGCTAACCGATTGTTTTTTCAAATATGCGCGGGAGCAAGGAAACCCCTATGAGAGTTTTCCTTTAGATACTGAAGTAGATGAATTTGGAGGTCCGTATATTGAGGTTTCCGAAAAAGGGGGGTTGGCTATTGTTGCGAAAGATCGCGGGCAAGAATGCATGAGGAAAGAATCAACATCGCCGGAAATATTGGCAAAATGGGTGTATGAGCTTTTCAATAAATAACCACCAGGAAATTCACAAAGGGACTGACAAGAGACAAAAGAAAAAAAAGTAAAAGGGGACAGATTTATTTGATTAATAAATCTGTCCCCTTTTTAATGTTACTGATGAACGCGTCCTGGCTGTATTGCTGGATGTCATGTTTCACGAAAGTGAAACCGTCAGGTATGCGGCGCTGGACGCGATCAGGTCGATGACAAGCTCAGGTGTGGAAGCGGGAAAGTGCTTCGCTCTGATTGCGTCGGCCATCGAGCGAGCAAAGCAGGAAAACAACCAGGCAGGGCGAGTGTCGGTGTTGAATCTCGAGCATCTGCTTACAAGCAAATAAAGAAGGAGGGCAGACCACGTCGAGTGGTCTGCGGATCGTGCCAGAAACAAATTCGAGCGCGACGTGCGGCATCGTTTGATGTCGTTTGCTGGTGTTCTTTCGCTTACTTCGGATAAAGCGGCGGCAACCCACTATCCCCAACCGGATCCTGCACCCGCTCCGCCGTCGGAATCGTGCGAATCGCCCGCCACAGATCCTCACCCTGCCAATGCTGCCCGGTCTCGCTGTAGAGCGCGCCGTTCAAACCATCGAGTGCATCCGACAACGGCACAAAACGCGCTGCCATATCCGCCAGAGTCTCCGGCTGCTGACGGGCCCACGCGTCGAGCGCCTGGCGGGTGGCTTGCGGGTCGTTGGCCTGGCTGGCGCGTTTGATGTCGTCGAGCAGCGTGCGCGGGCTCGGGCCGGTTTGTGCGGCGCGCAGGATTGCCGGTTGCCAGCGGGCGCGCCACCAGAGGCCGAAGCCGAGGAGGGTGGTGCAGGCGAGGATCAGCGTGCTGAGTTTCCACCACCACAGCGCTTCGCTGTCGGCGGTGTTGAAGGATTGCGCGCTGCCAGCCGGGGTGTCGACCTGCAGGCTCGGGTTGTTCACCACTTGCAGGGTGCGGGCCGGCAGGCTGGTGTGTTCCAGGTGATCTTCGAAGGTGTTCCACCACACCACGTCCACGGTCGGCAGTTCGATCGAACCGCTGCGGCTCGGCACCAAAGCTTCGCGTTCTTCACGGCTGCCGATCAGGCCACGCTCACTGCTCTGATTATTGAGCACCGGTTGATCCGGGTAGCGACGCAGGCCGTTGGCCTCGGTGGCCGGCAGGGCGGGCAGTTGCGAACTGGCCAGGCCTTCGACCTTGAGGGTCAGGCTGCGGGTCAGGGAGTCGCCGACCTGAGAGTGATCAGGTTCCGGGTTCCAGCTCTCGCTCAGGCTCAGGCTACGGGCCGGCAGCCACGGCGCATCGGCCGGATAAGTGATGGGTTTAGGTTTGACCGTCAGCGGGATTTCCGTAGAGGTCACTCGCAACACCTTGCCCGGTTTCGGACCCTGTGCGTTGGCGTCCTTGGCAGGCTGGGTGTCCACCCGTGTGGCGCTGAAGGTTTGCGGGGTGATGGTCAGCAAACCGCTGTGCTGCGGGAAGATCGCATAGCGCATTTCGATCACGCCATGTCGCACGCCGTTGATGTCTTTTTCGTAGGTGCGTGTATCGCCCAGCTGTTCAACCCGTGCATCGGTGATCTGCAACGGGGTGACGCTGCTGTCGTCGTACAGCGACACCGAATGGTAGATGCGCAGGGTCAGGACGGCCTGAGCCTGCACATAGACGTTGCTCTGGTCGAGGCTGGACTCGATGAACACCGGGTCGAGCACGTTCTTTTCTTCGGTTACGTCGCTTTCCACCACCTGTACGGTGATCGGCTGGCTTTGTGTTTCACCCAGTTTCAATGACGGAATTTCAACGCTGCCATTCTGTTTCGGCAGCAGGGTGATGATCCAGCGGGTGGTGGCGCGGTTCTCGTTGTTGAGCGTGTTCAGCTGGTTGACCTGACGCGTGCCGCGCACTTCGAACAGCGGTTCCAGCGGGGTCAGGTCCGGTTTGCCGAACTGCGTGACATCGTTGGATTCGAGGGTGAGTTCCACCGTCTCGCCGGAGTTCAGGCGACTGCGATCCACACTGGCCGTCAGCTCGGCCGCCTGAGCGGTGGCCGTGCAGATCAGCAGGGGTAGCAAGAGTGCGGTGAAACGGGTCATCGAGTGTTTTCCTGATCCTGATGTTGTTGCTGTTCGTACCAGAATTTGCGTCGCAGCAGTTCGCCCGGATCGTCCGGGATCTTGCCCAGCCATTGTTCCAGTGCCTGACGCTGCTCGCCTTCGAGGTTGTCCTCACCGGGGCTCAGCGTCGGGGCCGTATTCTGTTCCGCGTCCGGCGCGCTGTCCGGTAGTTCGTTGGGGCCTGGCTGTGGCGGGGTGGTCGGCGGCGGTTCGTTGGCCGACTCCGCAGGCTGGGCCTCGCTTTGCGCGTCATTCTTGATCGCCGGTGGCGGCGCGGTCGCGGGCGGTGGTTCGTCGCCCGGCACGTTTTGCTGCGTCGGTTGCTTCTCGGGCTCGGCGGGCGGCGGGGTGTTTTTCTGCTTGAGCAGGTTTTCCACCAGTGCCTTGTTGGTCAGTGCCGGACGCAAGTCCGGCTGCAATTCCAGGGCTTGTTCATAGGCGTCGATCGCCGCTTCCAGCTCACCGCTTTTTGCCAGGGCGTTACCACGATTGTAGTGGGCGCGGGCATCGCTGCCCTCGGCGAAACGCTCGGCGGCGCCACTGTAATCGCCGGCCTCGTACAACGCCAGCCCTTGCCACTGGTGGTCTTCGAAGTGTTGCGCGGCCTCGGCCGGACGCTTCTGTTTCAGCAGGTGCAAACCCTGTTGGTCAGGGCGCAGCCAAAGGTCTTCGAAACTGAAAGCGTAGCTCGGTTGCGGCAGGCAGAAGAGCAGCGGCAGACAGAACAACCAGCCACGGCGCCCGGCACACGCTGCAAGCAGCAACAGCGGCAACAGCAGCCAGTAACCCTGATCGGCCCAGGTATCGAGGCGCAGGGTCTGACCGTCATTGCGCAGGCTGCGCGGGCCATCGAGCAGACCGAGGCTGCGCAAGTCCGATTCATCCAGCCGCGCGCTGTGATACTCGCCACCTACGGAATTGAGGAAGGCACCGAGGCCGGGGCTGTCGAGTTGCGGCACGCGGATCGCACCCTGGGCATCCTTGAGGAAACTGCCGTCCTCCTGAGCAATCGGCGCGCCCTCGGCGGTGCCGATGCCGAGCATCAGCAGCTGCGCCGATTGCCCGCTCAGTGCGCGGCGAATGCCTTGGCGTTCTTCTTCCGAAAGCGAAGAGCCGATCAGCAGAATACGGCCCTGACCCAGCGCCCCTTGTTCCAGCAAGGTCAGCGCCTTGCTCACGGCAAGATCGGCGCGATGGCCGCTCTCCGGCATCAGCGACGGCTTGAGGGCATCGAGCAGATTGCGACTGGTCGCCAGATCATCCGACAGCGGCACCAGCGTGTGGGCGCTGCCCGCGTAAACGACGATGGCGGTCTGCGCATCGCTGCGTGCTTTGAGCAGATCGAACAGTTTGCGCCGGGCCTGTTCCAGACGCGTCGGCGGCGAGTCGGTGGCGAGCATTTCCGGGGTCAGCTCCAGCACCACCACCAGCGGATCCGCCGGCTTCTGGCTGGTTTGTTCGACCCGCTCCCAGCTCGGCCCGAGCAGCGCCAGGATCGTCAGGAACCACGCAACACCCAATGCAACCCACGGCAGTTTGCTGTCGCGACCGCTGCCGCCACTGAGCAGCGCGGCATGGAACGCCGGCGGCAGAATCATCTGCCAGCGCCCGGCGCGTTTCTGCCGGTGCCAGAGCTGCCAGATCAGCCAGCCGAGCAGCGGCAACAGCAGCAACCACCAAGGACGGAACCAGTGCGGCCAGAGGGCGATCATCGGCGCCTCCGCAGACGCAAACGCTTGAGGCGCTCGCGCCAGTCAGGCAGGGGGCTTTGCAGATACAGCTCCTTGGTGAACAGCCGTTGCAGCGGGTTGTCCGGCCACAATTCACGGGCGACCAGCAACATGCTCAACAGCAACGCCAATGCCAGTGGCCATTGATACAAGGCCTGAGCCGGGCGCGCCTGGGTCGGTTGCTGGGCCACCGGCTCCAGTTGGTCGAGGGTGTCCTTGATCGCTTGCAGTTCCTTGCCGTCGCGGGCACGGAAATAACGGCCACCAGTAGCGTCGGCGATGGCCTTGAGTGCCGGCTCGTCGAGGTCGAGGGTCGGGTTACCGCCGAGCAGTGCGGTGGCGCCGCTCTCTTCGGGATCGGCACCGATGCCGATCGGATAGATTTTCACGCCTTCGTTGGCCGCCAGTTTTGCGGCGGTCAGCGGCTCGATCTCTCCGCCGTTGTTGGCGCCGTCAGTCACCAGAATCAGCACGCGGCTCTGCGCCGGGCGCATGCGCAGGCGTTTCAGGGCCAGACCGATGGCGTCGCCAATCGCGGTGTTCTTGCCGGCAATGCCGATCCGCGCTTCGTCGAGCCACACGCGCACGGTGCGCCGGTCAAACGTCAGCGGCGCTTGCAGATAAGCCTGGCTGCCGAACAGGATCAAACCGACCCGGTCGCCGTCGCGGCTTTCCAGGAAGTCACCGAGCAAATGCTGGACCAGCGACAGGCGACTGACGTCTTCGTCGTTCCATTGCATGTCGGGGAAGTCCATCGAACCGGACACGTCCACCGCCACCAGCAGATCGCGACCGCTCGCAGCAATCGGCAACGGCTCGCCCAGCCATTGCGGGCGTGCGGCGGCGATCAGCAGAAACAGCCACAGCAGCATGAACGGTGCCTGCTGGCGCCACGCCGGCAGATTGGCCCGGGCGCGGCGGCGGGCGAGGCCTTCCAGATCACCGAGGAAGCTCACTTTCAACGCCGGCTCGCCACTGTCGGCCACCGGCAGCACAAGGCGCATCAGCCACGGCAGCGGCAACAGCACAAAGATCCACGGCCAGGCGAATTCAAACATGCTTGCGGATCCACGTATCGACGGCTTGCGTCAGGCCGGCGATGGCCTTGTCGTCGAGTTTGCATTCGGGTTTGTAAGCGCCCTCGACGAGCACCATCCAGCGGGTCAGGCCGGCGGCGGGGCAACGATTGTCGAGGAACGCCAGCCACTTGCGCCCGTTGAGCGTATGGCTCTGGCTGTAGGGGTAATGGTTGCGGCACAGGCGTTTGAGCAGGCCGTTGAGCTGCTGCAGCCAGGCGCCAGCCGGTGCGCCGTCGTAGGGTTTGACCATTTGCGCCAGTTCGGCGAGCGCGGCAATGCGCACCGGATCAAGCGGGATTTCGGCGCGCACGACGGGTTTCTTCTTGATCGGAATGAAGCGGCGCAGACGCCACAACGCGTAGCCGATCAGCGGCAGCAGCAAAAGCAGCAACCACCAGCCCGGCGCCGGAGGCCAGAAGGCAATCGGTGGCGGGGAAATCAGCGGTTGCAGTTGTTCGAGGCCGTTCATCGACCGTTCCCCGGGCGCTGCGGGTTGAGGAACTCGCGCATCTGCTCGACCATTTCGCTCTGGGTGCTGAGAGGCATCAGCAACACCCGCAGTTTCTGCGCGAGCAATTCCCAGCGGGCGATGCGCGCTTCGGCCTGGGCGCGATAGGTCTGGCGCAGATCGAAATTCAGTGTGTCGAGTTCCAGTTGTGCGCCACGCTCGGCGAATCGCAGCAGCCCGGCGGCGGGCAGGGCGTGGTCCAGCGGATCGGACAGTGGCAGCATCAGCAGATCGCAATGGCGCGACAGCAGGCTCAGTTGCTGCTCGGCGCTGTCGCTCAAGGCGCGCTCGTCGCAGATCACGATCACCAGACTGCCCGGGCGCAACACTTCACGGGCCCGGCGCAACGCGACACCAAACGCATCGCGATCCGGCTCCCGCTCGCTGTGCAGTGATTGATTGACCTTCACCAAGCGGTTGAGCAGTTGCAGCAGGCTTTGCTTGCTGCGGCGCGGTTTGATTTCGTAATGCTCGTTGTCACCGAACACCAGTCCGCCGACCCGGTCGTTGTGGCCAAGCGCAGCCCAGCCGATCAGCGCCGCCGCTTGCGCCGCGAGCACCGATTTGAACATCAGCCCGGAACCGAAGAACAGCCGCGTGCTTTGCTCGACCATGATGAAAATCGGTCGCTCGCGTTCTTCATGGAAGAGCTTGGTGTGCGGCTCCTGTGTTCGTGCGGTGACGCGCCAGTCGATGGTGCGCACGTCGTCGCCGGCCTGATAGACCCGCACCTGATCGAAGTCGACGCCACGGCCCCGGAATTTCGAGTGATGCAGGCCGATCAGCGGGCTGCGCTGGCTCGGCGTGGAAAACAGCTGCACTTCGCGCACGCGGTGGCGCATCTCGATCAATTCGGCGAGGGAGATGCGGATACCGGGTTCGGACGGCAGTGAGGCGTTCATGGGGGTCAAGCGACGGCTACGACGTCGAGAATCCGTTGCACCACCCGATCCTGATCGATGCCGGCGGCCTCGGCCTCGAACGACAGAATGATGCGGTGACGCAACACATCGAACAGCACAGCCTGGATGTCTTCCGGGCTGACGAAGTCGCGACCGGCCAGCCAGGCGTGGGCGCGGGCGCAGCGGTCAAGGGCGATGGAGCCGCGCGGGCTGGCGCCATAGGCAATCCACTCGGCCATTTCCGGATCGAACTTCGCCGGGTTGCGCGTGGCCATCACCAGCTGCACGAGGTATTCCTCCACGGCGTCCGCCATGTACAGACCGAGGATTTCCTTGCGTGCGGCGAAGATCGCCTGCTGGCTGACCCGGCGCTCGGGCTTGGTTTCGCCGTTCAGGGCTTCGCCCCGGGCCTGTTGCAGGATCCGGCGTTCGACAGCGGCGTCCGGGAAACCGATTTTTACGTGCATCAGGAAGCGGTCGAGCTGGGCTTCAGGCAGCGGATAGGTGCCTTCCTGCTCGATCGGGTTCTGCGTGGCCATCACCAGAAACAGCGGCGACAGCTCGTAAGTGCTGCGCCCGACACTGACCTGACGTTCGGCCATGGCTTCGAGCAGCGCCGATTGCACTTTGGCCGGGGCACGGTTGATTTCGTCCGCCAGCACCAGGTTGTGGAAGATCGGGCCTTGCTGGAACACGAAGCTGCCGGTTTCCGGGCGATAGATCTCGGTGCCGGTGATGTCGGCCGGCAACAGGTCCGGGGTGAACTGGATGCGATGGAACTGGGCTTCGATGCCCTCGGCGAGTTCTTTGATCGCTTTGGTCTTGGCCAGACCCGGAGCGCCCTCGACCAGCATGTGGCCGTCGGCGAGGAGGGCGATGAGCAAGCGCTCGATGAGTTTTTCCTGGCCGAGAATCTGCGTTGAAAGAAAGGTTCGCAGCGCCAGCAGCGCTTCACGATGTTCCATCGATGACTGTTCCTGGAAAGGGTGGCCACAGGCGTTCGGATAACGCCGGGGCTGGGGGCGTTACTTTAATCCATCGCAGGGGGTGGCGACTAACGGCATTTTGCGCAAAGTGCGGGAAATGACCGGGGCAATTGTTGGAAATTTGTAGGGCGGGGGGAGATGTGGTGTTTTTTCGGGCCTCATCGCGAGCAGGCTCGCTCCCACAATAGACCGAGTTTAAACGGTCAATGTGGGAGCGAGCCTGCTCGCGATAGGGCCAGTGCCGACACCCTCAAATCTGGCTGATAAAGGTGCCAGTACCATCAAGAATGTTCTTAAGGGTCTCCTCGACCTCGGCCAGATCTACCATGTCCGGGTTGTAGGTGATTTCCAGCACATCATCGCCATTCAGCGCATCGGCATCCGCCGCCGCGATTTCGATCTTCAGCAGGGTCTTGGTCAGGGTGACCTTGACGCCATCGAGGGTCGACGGCTCGCCATCCAGCGTGATCTCCAGCTCATCCTCGTCCGGATAGCGGCTCATCAGAAACATTTCGCCCTTGTCGCTGTGGCAGCAGAGCATGGCCATGTTGTCTTCTTCGTCGTCGCACGGGTTGACGATCAAAAGGGCGGTGGTCATTTGCATGGGGAATTCCTGCCTCGGCGGGCTTGTTGGTCGCAATTGGGCGCGATTCTGCCAGCCCCCGGGAATTTCTGCATGTGAGAGTGTCAGAGGATGTGTCGCGAACGCGACACAGGTCAATGGTCATTTCTGGCACGCCTGTACCGTAAAACCGGGGATTCAGACCGGCGTTCCGTCCCATGAATGCTAGTGTTTACCGATGCGCCTGCCCGGGTTTACGTGCCAATGACCGAATATGTCGCAGCACCGCAAGCAGACACATTGTCGCACCCATTAAGCTGCGCAACGGATGAGCACCCGTAAAGGCATTGTCGCAGGCTCCAAAATGATGCCGGACAGTCGTTTTTGCAGATGCCCATTCATGGAAGGTGAATGTGACCTGAGTGTCTCGTCCAGCTTCACCCACCTGTCACCCTGTTTCCTCTGCCCGAGATTCAGGAACAGGGCGACGGAACGCCCCGAAAGGGGTTTTGTACGCGACGCTTTCCATCAATAACAAGCCCAAGCGGAGTACCACAGATGGCGTTCTTCACCGCAGCCAGCAAAGCCGACTTCCAGCACCAACTGCAAGCGGCACTGGCGCAGCACATCAGTGAACAGGCACTGCCACAAGTGGCGCTGTTCGCTGAACAATTCTTCGGCATCATTTCCCTGGACGAGCTGACCCAACGTCGCCTCTCCGACCTCGCTGGCTGTACTCTTTCTGCGTGGCGCCTGCTTGAGCGCTTCGATCACGCGCAACCGCAAGTGCGCGTCTACAACCCCGATTACGAACGTCACGGCTGGCAGTCGACCCACACCGCGGTCGAAGTGCTGCACCACGACCTGCCATTTCTGGTGGACTCGGTGCGCACCGAGCTGAACCGCCGCGGCTACAGCATTCACACCCTGCAGACCACCGTGCTCAGCGTGCGTCGTGGCAGCAAGGGCGAACTGCTGGAAATCCTGCCGAAGGGCACCACCGGCGAAGGCATCCTGCACGAGTCGCTGATGTACCTGGAAATCGACCGCTGCGCCAACGCGGCCGAACTGAATGTGCTGAGCAAGGAACTGGAACAGGTTCTGGGTGAAGTCCGCGTCGCGGTCGCCGATTTCGAGCCGATGAAGGCCAAGGTGCAGGAAATCCTCACCAAGCTCGATAACAGCGCATTCGCCGTCGATGCCGGCGAGAAGAACGAAATCAAGAGCTTCCTGGAATGGCTGGTGGGCAACCACTTCACTTTCCTCGGCTACGAAGAATTCACCGTGGTCGATCAGGCCGATGGCGGCCACATCGAATACGACCAGAATTCGTTCCTCGGCCTGACCAAGATGCTGCGCACCGGTCTGACCAACGAAGACCGCCACATCGAAGACTACGCCGTGAACTACCTGCGCGAACCGACCCTGCTGTCGTTCGCCAAGGCTGCACACCCGAGCCGCGTACACCGTCCGGCCTACCCGGACTACGTGTCGATCCGTGAAATCGACGCCGACGGCAAAGTCATCAAGGAACACCGCTTCATGGGCCTGTACACCTCGTCGGTGTATGGCGAAAGCGTACGTGTCATCCCGTTCATCCGCCGTAAGGTCGAGGAAATCGAGCGTCGCTCCGGCTTCCAGGCCAAGGCTCACCTGGGCAAGGAACTGGCCCAGGTTCTGGAAGTGCTGCCGCGTGACGACCTGTTCCAGACCCCGGTCGACGAACTGTTCAGCACCGTGATGTCGATCGTGCAGATCCAGGAACGCAACAAGATCCGCGTGTTCCTGCGCAAAGACCCGTACGGTCGTTTCTGCTACTGCCTGGCCTACGTGCCGCGCGACATCTACTCCACCGAAGTTCGCCAGAAAATCCAGCAAGTGTTGATGGAGCGCCTGAAGGCGACCGACTGCGAGTTCTGGACCTTCTTCTCCGAGTCCGTGCTGGCCCGCGTGCAACTGATCCTGCGCGTCGATCCGAAAAACCGCATCGACATCGACCCGCTGCAACTGGAAAACGAAGTCATCCAGGCCTGCCGCAGCTGGCAGGACGATTACGCCGCCCTGACCGTCGAAACCTTCGGCGAAGCCAACGGCACCAACGTGCTGGCCGACTTCCCTAAAGGCTTCCCGGCCGGTTACCGCGAGCGCTTCGCTGCGCATTCGGCCGTGGTCGACATGCAGCACCTGCTCAACCTGAGCGAGAAGAAGCCGCTGGCCATGAGCTTCTACCAGCCGTTGGCTTCCGGCCCGCGCGAGCTGCACTGCAAGCTGTATCACGCCGATACCCCGCTGGCGCTGTCCGACGTGCTGCCGATCCTGGAAAACCTCGGCCTGCGCGTGCTGGGCGAGTTCCCGTATCGCCTGCGTCACAACAACGGCCGCGAGTTCTGGATCCACGACTTCGCGTTCACTGCCGCCGAAGGCATGGACCTGGACATCCAGCAGCTCAATGACACCCTGCAGGACGCGTTCGTCCACATCGTGCGCGGCGACGCCGAAAACGATGCGTTCAACCGTCTGGTGCTGACCGCCGGCCTGCCATGGCGCGACGTCGCGCTGCTGCGTGCCTATGCTCGCTACCTGAAGCAGATCCGTCTGGGCTTCGACCTCGGTTACATCGCCAGCACCCTGAACAACCACACCGACATCGCTCGTGAACTGACCCGGTTGTTCAAGACCCGCTTCTACCTGGCACGCAAGCTGGGCAGCGATGATCTGGACGACAAGCAACTGCGTCTGGAACAAGCGATCCTGACCGCGCTGGACGACGTTCAAGTCCTCAACGAAGACCGCATCCTGCGTCGTTACCTGGACCTGATCAAAGCGACCCTGCGTACCAACTTCTACCAGACCGACGCCAACGGCCAGAACAAGTCGTACTTCAGCTTCAAGTTCAACCCGCACTTGATCCCTGAGCTGCCGAAGCCGGTTCCGAAGTTCGAAATCTTCGTTTACTCGCCACGCGTCGAAGGCGTGCACCTGCGCTTCGGCAACGTTGCTCGCGGTGGCCTGCGCTGGTCCGACCGTGAAGAAGACTTCCGTACCGAAGTCCTGGGCCTGGTAAAAGCCCAGCAAGTGAAGAACTCGGTCATCGTGCCGGTGGGTGCGAAGGGCGGCTTCCTGCCGCGTCGCCTGCCACTGGGCGGCAGCCGTGACGAGATCGCGGCCGAGGGCATCGCCTGCTACCGCATCTTCATCTCGGGCCTGCTGGACATCACCGACAACCTGAAGGACGGTAAACTGGTTCCGCCGGTCAACGTCGTGCGTCATGACGACGATGACCCGTACCTGGTGGTCGCGGCGGACAAGGGCACTGCAACCTTCTCCGACATCGCCAACGGCATCGCCATCGACTACGGCTTCTGGCTGGGTGACGCGTTCGCGTCCGGTGGTTCGGCCGGTTACGACCACAAGAAGATGGGCATCACCGCCAAGGGCGCGTGGGTCGGCGTACAGCGCCACTTCCGCGAGCGCGGCATCAATGTCCAGGAAGACAGCGTGACCGTGGTCGGCATCGGCGACATGGCCGGCGACGTATTCGGTAACGGTCTGTTGATGTCCGACAAGCTGCAACTGGTTGCCGCGTTCAACCACCTGCACATCTTCATCGACCCGAACCCGAACCCGGCCACCAGCTTCGTCGAGCGTCAGCGCATGTTCGACCTGCCGCGTTCGGCATGGTCCGACTACGACACCAGCATCATGTCCGAAGGCGGCGGTATCTTCTCGCGCAGCGCGAAGAGCATTGCCATCTCGCCACAGATGAAAGAGCGCTTCGACATTCAGGCCGACAAGCTGACCCCGACCGAACTGCTGAACGCCTTGCTCAAGGCACCGGTGGATCTGCTGTGGAACGGCGGTATCGGTACTTACGTCAAGGCCAGCAGCGAAAGCCACGCCGATGTCGGCGACAAGGCCAACGATGCACTGCGCGTGAACGGCAACGAGCTGCGCTGCAAGGTTGTGGGCGAGGGCGGTAACCTCGGCATGACCCAACTGGGTCGTGTGGAGTTCGGTCTGAATGGCGGCGGTTCCAACACCGACTTCATCGACAACGCCGGCGGCGTGGACTGCTCCGACCACGAAGTGAACATCAAGATCCTGCTGAACGAAGTGGTTCAGGCCGGCGACATGACCGGCAAGCAACGCGATCAGTTGCTGGCGAGCATGACCGACGAAGTCGGTGGTCTGGTGCTGGGCAATAACTACAAGCAGACCCAGGCTCTGTCCCTGGCTGCCCGCCGTGCCTACGAGCGTGCCGCCGAGTACAAACGCCTGATGAGCGATCTGGAAGGCCGTGGCAAGCTGGACCGCGCCATCGAGTACCTGCCGACCGAGGAGCAGCTCACCGAGCGCGCCGCGACGGGCAAGGGCCTGACGCGTCCGGAACTGTCGGTGCTGATCTCGTACAGCAAGATCGACCTCAAGCAGCAGCTGCTGGACTCGCTGGTGCCGGACGACGACTACCTGACCCGCGACATGGAAACCGCGTTCCCGCCGAGCCTGGTCAGCAAGTTCGCCGATGCCATGCGTCGTCACCGTCTGAAGCGCGAGATCGTCAGCACCCAGATCGCCAACGATCTGGTCAACCACATGGGCATCACCTTCGTTCAGCGACTCAAAGAGTCCACCGGCATGACCCCGGCGAACGTGGCCGGCGCTTATGTGATCGTGCGTGACATCTTCCACCTCCCGCACTGGTTCCGTCAGATTGAAGCGCTGGACTATCAGGTCTCCGCTGACGTGCAACTGGAGCTGATGGACGAGCTGATGCGTCTGGGCCGTCGCGCTACGCGCTGGTTCCTGCGTGCCCGTCGCAACGAGCAGAACGCTGCCCGTGACGTCGCGCATTTCGGTCCGCACCTGAAGGAGCTGGGCCTGAAACTGGACGAACTGCTGAGCGGCGAAATCCGTGAAAACTGGCAGGAGCGTTATCAGGCTTACGTGGCTGCCGGTGTACCGGAACTGCTGGCGCGTATGGTGGCGGGGACTACCCACCTCTACACGCTGCTGCCGATCATCGAAGCGGCCGACGTGACTGGCCAGGATCCGGCCGAAGTGGCCAAGGCGTACTTCGCCGTGGGCAGCGCGCTGGACATCACCTGGTACATCTCGCAGATCAGCGCCTTGCCGGTTGAAAACAACTGGCAGGCCCTGGCCCGTGAAGCGTTCCGCGACGACGTCGACTGGCAGCAACGCGCGATCACCATCGCCGTTCTGCAAGCGGGCGGCGGCAACCTGGACGTGGAAGAGCGTCTGGGGCTGTGGATGGCGCAACACGACGCGATGATCCAGCGCTGGCGCGCCATGCTGGTGGAAATCCGTGCCGCCAGCGGCACCGACTACGCCATGTACGCGGTGGCCAACCGTGAGCTGAACGACGTGGCGCTGAGCGGTCAGGCTGTCGTGCCTGCTGCGGCGACTGCGGAGCTTGAGCTTGCTTGAGTAGCCGTTGAATGAAAAAGCCCCTGCATTGTGAGATGCGGGGGCTTT
This sequence comes from Pseudomonas sp. GW821-FHT09C09, assembly GCF_059418105.1. Taxonomy (NCBI): domain Bacteria; kingdom Pseudomonadati; phylum Pseudomonadota; class Gammaproteobacteria; order Pseudomonadales; family Pseudomonadaceae; genus Pseudomonas; species Pseudomonas sp. GW821-FHT09C09. Next base: position 863,174 of record NZ_JBWKPF010000002.1, on the reverse strand, counting down.
TTTATGGCCGATGGTTTTCTCGTTACTGCAAGTTATGTCCTTGTTTGTTATCAAGCATCGACACTTTATCTGTCGGCCTGGTCAGCAAATTACTGAGCGACTGGTCAAACTTCTGGAGCGCCCGGACCTGAACTTCCTGCTGCTGATTAATATCCGCAACAATCTCATCCGAACGCTTGAAGTCCGCCCACACCGGCGTCAACTCTTTCGCCTCGGACCCTTTGGCCGTCCCGATATAGTTGAACTTGCCGTCATAGAAGTCCGCACTCACATCCGCCTTGATGTCCGAACTGCGCGAGGTAATCAACTGGCTATGAGTGTCGACGATCGCCACCACATCCGGGTTGGCCGCACGCAGGCTCTGCATGTCCGGGTACACCGTCACCGAGCCGAACTGGCGTTGCAGCGAGGCTTTCACCCAATCCACCGCCATGTCCGGTTTTGAGGTGGCGACGTAGGCGTCGTGGATCGGCTGCACCAGCAAACTCTGGCCGAAACCGGTGCCGGCGTTGGCCTGATACTCGCGCAGGTATTCGCGGTTGGTCTGGGTGCTCGGGCTGTAGACGACGCCCAACGAGACACCGGGACCGCTTTTGACCTGAGCGGCGCTGCTGCGCCCGACGGGTTGGGTGAACAGTGTGTCGAGGGAGGAAACCGCTTTGGGGGCGGTAGGAACTGAACAGGCGGACAACGCTAAAACCGATATCGCCAAGGTACTGGCAAAGGCAAGTTTCATGGTGAGTCTCCCGTGAAGCAACTTCAGTCGGAAAGTCAGGAATGTCGGGGTTCATTAAATAGAATCGGCGACAGTTGCCTCAGACTACTCCCGCCAAACTGAAAACAACCTGACAATTTGCTGAATGACTGTCATGCAATAGTTTTATTGGCTGTAAGCGTTTTCGACTAATTGCCGCGAGAAATAAAAAAGGCGCAAATCAACAATTTGCGCCTTTTATTTATGGCTGGTTAAACAACCATCAGTTTTTCAAGGGGATCAACACTTGCTCGTCCGGCGACAGCACCATGAACACCAGCAACTTGGCAGGTTTGGTTTTACTGGCGTTTTTCGACACCAGATGTTCGGAGCCGGCGGGTTCGTACCAGAACTGGCCCTTCTTGTAGGTGATCGCTTGTTCGCCCTTGACCTGGGAAGTCACTTCGCCTTCGAGTACATAGGCCATGGCGGTGCCGTCGTGTTTGTGAGCGATGGAGGACTGGCCGGGTTTGTAGTCGACCTCGATCATCATGGCTTTCTTGCCGGGGACGTTTTTCAGCATCTGGTCCTGGAGGACCGAGACCTTCTCGGAGGCGTCGTGGGCCATGGCGGCGGCAGAAACAGACAGGGCGAGAGCGGCGGCGAAAATGGGCAGGAGTTTCATGGCGGGTCACCTGTGAAGTGGGGGAGTCGGCTTTCACAGTAGTCCGCGAAGTGATGCATTCAAACGGCCAATATTCGGGAAGATCGGGTGACCAATCTGGGAGAATTCAGCGCATTTAGATACGCCATCGCTGGCAAGCCAGCGATGGCGTCAGTAAGTCAAACGATCGGAAACGAGTTGAAATCCACGCTATTGGCCAGCCGACTGTCGATCAAATCAATAAACCCCTGCGCCTCAGGCCGGTTGAAGTGCGCCTGCATCGCCGCCTCCGACTGCCAACGAGCACTGACCGTCCAGCGGTGGCTGTCGTCAGGGCAACGGTCGACCAGATAGGAATCGCAGCCCGGCGTTTCGCGAAGGGTTTCGACGATCTTCTGCAACTGCCTGCCCAGCTCCTCGGAGCGGCCGGCCGCAGCCTGCACCTGTACGGTGTTGATCACTTCGTTGGACATTGCTCACACTCCTGAATCAGGCCGGACGAATCCTGCTCATTGAGGGATAACGCCTGTGCAGAATAGGCCTGCACCCCCGGATCACCAATAACCAATCGGCGGGTAATCCGTTAGACCAATCTACCCGGCGACCTGTTGCAGAATGTCGCGCAGGCGGTCCAGCGCGATATCGATATCCAGCGTTTCGATGGCGCCAAAACCGAAGTACATCCCGCTTCTGGCCGGCTGCTGGTAATAGAAGCCGTCGATGGCGTACAGCCCGACTTCGACCTTTTTCGCCAGTTCGATCACCAACGGCAAGTCGATCGGCACCCGGCAGAACACCGCCATATGAAAGCCTGCGCTGGCCGGCACGGCCTCCAGCCAAGGCGACAGATCGGTGGCCATGCGCGCCAGGATCCGCTCGCGGCGTTGGGCGTAAACGGTGTGGCAGCGGCGGATGTGCTTGAGCAGACAACCCTCGGCGATGAACTTGGCCAGCGCCCATTGCGGCAGGGTGGAGGCGTGCAGGTCGGTGAGCTGCTTGGCGCGGATCACCGCTTCGAGGATCGCTGGCGGCAGGATCGCGTAGCCGAGCCGCAGCTCGGGCAGCAGGGTCTTGGAGAAGGTGCCGACGTAAGCGACGATGCCGCGCTGATCGAGGTTGTGCAGTGAATCGGTCGGCCGGCCCTCGTAGCGGAATTCACTGTCATAGTCGTCCTCGATGATGATCGCGCCAAGCTCATAGGCCCGGGCCAGCAAGGCCTCGCGCCGGGCGTGGCTCATCGGCATCCCCAGCGGGAACTGGTGCGACGGCGTCACGTAGATCAACCGAGTGCCGTCGGGAATCTGCTCGACCTGAATCCCTTCCGCATCCACTGGCACTCCGACTACCGTCGCGCCATGGGTGCCGAACAGCAGCCGCGCCGGCGGATAACCCGGATCTTCCATAGCCACCAGACTGCCGGGGCGCAGCAGCACCCGGGCGATCAGGTCCAGTGCCTGTTGCGCGCCGTTGCACACCACGATGTCTTCGTCCTGGCAGTTCACGCCACGGGAGAACGCAATGTGCCGGGCAATTGCATTGCGCAGCGCCGGCAAGCCTTCCGCCACGCTGTAGAAACCCTTGGAACCCGCCATTTGCCGCATCGCATGAGACACACAGCGGCGCCAGTCATCGTGGGGGAATTGCCCCTTGCTGGTGGCGCCGCCAATAAAGTCGTAACGCAGCGAGCCTTCCAGCGTCGGATGGCGCAGGAACACCGGCAGGTTGCACCAGCTCTCGATCACCTCGGCACTGGCCAGCTCGGAATGACTTTGCTTGCGCTGCACCGGCGTCGAGCGGGCGTTGACGTAGGTGCCTTTGCCGATGACGCCGGTGAGGAAGTTTTCGTAAGTCAGCTGCGCGTAAGTGTCGGAAATGGTCTTGCGCGAAATCCCCAGTTGCTCGGCGAGCAAACGGCTCGGCGGCAGTTGCGTGCCCGCGGCCAGACGCCCGGATTCAATGGCGCCGCGCAGCTGCTGATACAACTGACCGGCCAGATCCTTGCGGCCGTTGATCACGACATGAAGTTCCATACCGACGAGGCTCTCCGGGAAATTGAGTGTGCCGGCCAGATTACTCCCGAATGCGCTGTCGACAGTAGTTGCGCATCACAAATACCCGAAATTGGCCCCGATCCAATGTGGGAGCGAGCCTGCTCGCGATAGCGTCCTGTCAGTCACCATTGATGATGCAGACAAAGCGCCATCGCTAGCAGGCTAGCTCCCACAAGGATTTGTGTTTGGCATTAATCAGTGGTGTACCGGTTTTCCGTCGAATTGGGGCTGTAACCCTGGCCTGTCAGCGCTTACCGTGAAATCACTCTTCTGCTGCCCGAGACCCGCCCATGTCCCCGCGTCTGGATTACTACAGCGCTTCACCCAAAGCCATGAAAGCAATGATTGCCCTGGAAGCGCTGACCAGCAGCCTGAGCATCGAGGCGCCATTGCTGCACCTGATCAAGATCCGCGCCTCGCAACTCAACGGCTGCGCCTTCTGCACCGACATGCATTCGGTGGAAGCGCGGCGGGCAGGGGAGACGGATCGGCGGCTGTACGCCATCGCGGTCTGGCGCGACAGCGGCTTCTTCAACCTGCGCGAGAGGGCGGCGCTGGCGTGGACCGATGCGGTGACGCTGCTGGCGGAAAGTCATGTGCCGGATGACGTCTATGAGCAGGCGCGGACACAGTTCAACGAAGGCGAACTGGTGGACCTGACCATGGCCGTCAGCACCATCAGCAGCTGGAATCGCCTGGCGGTGAGTTTTCGGCAAGTTCCCAGCGATCACTAGTTGATGATCGTTCCCACGCGGGAGCGTGGGAAGGAACAGGTAAACACTAGTTCGGCGGCCGCTGCGGTTTCACCGACGTGCCAAACGTATTGCCCATCCGCGTACTGGTAGCCGCCGGCGTTGCTAGTCCCACCTGATTCGGCGGGCGCTTGTTGACCGGCACATTCATCGCTTCCTGATTCTTCTGCGCAGCCGCCGCGCCGTCCGGGTTGTTGCCCATCTGCTGGCTCAGGCAGTCGTAATTCGGCGCCTTGTAACCGCCCACGGTCACCTCGACGCAACCCACTGCCTGCTCGGCATGCACGCCGCCCGACAGCGTCAATAACAGCCCGCTCAGCGCCAATGTCCACAGTGATTTCATGCTGGCCTCCTGGCCGGCCCGAAGGGGCCGCTCTAGCTCAAGAGTCTAGTGCAACGGGCGCGCCGATCCCGTGATGGTTTTTTTGCAGTGGCCGTCACACCAGATTCATAAACAGCCCTCAGGATGACGGTTTTCAGGGATACATCAGCCGTGCAGCGAGGCCGTGCCAGGGAGGATGTTGTGCGCTCAGCGCTCATGCGCCAGCTCTGTCTGGGGCTGCTGCTTGGCTTGTTTCTGAGCCGCGCCAGCGCCGACCCGGTGCCGGCGACGATGCGCCTGACCTTGCACATCCCGGCCCAGGAACTGGCCCGCGCCCTTGATCAGTTCAGCCGCGCCACCGGCATGGCGGTGCTGGTCGACAGCCAGTTGAGTCGCGGTCGACGCTCCCTGGCGGTGGATGGCGAATTCACCGCCGCCGAAGCATTGCGGCGGATGCTCGGTGGCAGTGGGTTGATGGCCAAGTACAGCCGCGACGACGCGTTCACCTTGCAAGTGGCGCAAGTCGAGGAAGTGTCATTGCCGGCGGAGAAACCGACCCCCGCCAGCGCAGCGGTCAACCGCAGCTACGCCACGGCGGTGCAGGCCGCGATTGAACGCAACCTGTGCCGCTCGCCGTTGACCCGGCCCGGCAGTTTTCGCGCGGTGTTACAGCTGTGGATCGGGCGCGACGGCGTGGTGCAGCACAACCGGTTGGTCACCTCGACCGGCGATGTTCGGCGCGATGCAGCGCTGGTAGACAGTTTTCACACGCTCAAGATCGACCGGCCGACACCCGGCGCATTGCGCCAGCCAGTCACGTTGCTGTTGTTACCCGAATCGTCAGGAAAGCGCATGGAATGCACACAATGGGAAGGAGTTTCCGGGGGATGAAAGACGCCGGACAAAGTTCGATGGTCCAGCTGTTCCTGACGTCCTACGAGGACTTTCGGGTGCGCCTGCGACGCCGTCTCGGCTCGGAAGACCTGGCCAACGACGTGCTGCACGAAACCTACCTGCGGGTCGACCGCATGGAAGCGCCGCCGAACCTGCTGCGGCCCAACGCCTACCTCTATCGCATGGCCCTGAACATCGCCGCCGACCGCCGCCAGGCCGATGCGCGGCTGCTCACCGGCAGCGAAGTCGAAGAACTGCTGCAAGTCAGCGACGAAGCGCTGGACCCGATGCGCGTGGTCGGCGGCCAAAAGGAAATCCAGTCCCTGCTCAGCGCCCTCTACGAACTGCCGGCCCGGCGCCGCCGGATCTTCATCGCCGCACGGCTGGAAGAAGCGCCGCACCTGGAAATCTCCCAGCGTTTCGGCATTTCCACGCGCATGGTCGAGAAGGAAATCAAGGCTGCCCTCGGACACTGCGCGGCCAAACTGGAAAGAAAAGTGTTTCAGCGGTTCGGTCGCGGGGCCGGAAAACCGTCTAGTGAATGAAGCTCCGATTTAGTGTCCCGATCAACCCGTCGAGTACCTGTGCGTTTGAACATCTTCCGTCTGACACCTGCCGAGCCCACGCCTGCCGAGCGTCTGCAAAGCGAAGCCCGCGACTGGCTGATCCTGCTGACCTCCGGCCGCGCCACGGTCGCCGACGCCCGAGCGCTGCGCCAGTGGTGCGCCCAAAGCCCCGAACACGCCCGCGCCTTCGAAGAGTGCAAGGCGTTGTGGCACCTGCTGCAACCGGCGGCAGAAGCGATGCAGGCGCCACGACGGTTCGGACGCCGGGCCTTTCTCGGCGGCGCGATTGCCGCATCGGCGGCGTTCTTGCTGGTGCGCGGCACGATCCCGGGCGGGTTCTCCGGGCTCGGCGCGGATTACATCACCGAAGTCGGCCAGCAACGCCGCGTCGAACCGGCCGATGGCTTGAGCCTGGAACTGAACACCCAGACCCGCATCAACCAGCGTTCGGTAGATGAGGGCGTGCAAGGCTTTGAACTGGTCAGCGGCGAAGTCGAAGTGCAGACCGCACGGCTGCCGATGGCGATGCAGGCCGGTGGCGGATGGCTGCGGGCGAGCAGGGCGCGGTTCAACCTGCGCAACCTCGATCAACAGGTGTGCGTGACGTGCCTCGATGGCGCGGTGGACGTGGAAGTCGAAGGCCGCAGCCTGCGACTGGAACCAGGCCAGCAACTGACCTACGACGCGCAACAGGTTGGCACCGTGCAAAGCGTCGACACGGCGGCGGTGACTAACTGGCGGCAGCAAATGCTGGTGTTCAACGGCGCGACCCTGAGCCAGATGATCGACGAGATCAACCGCTATCGCCCGGGGATGTTGCTACTGCTCAACCGAGAGCTCGGCCAGCGCCGCGTACAGGCACGTTTCTCCCTCGACCAACTGGCCGGCGTAGGCGCACTGATCCGCGATGCCTACGGCGTCAAATGCACCGAGTTGCCGGGCGGCGTCGTAGTCCTCAGCTAACTAACACAACCCCCACAAACACCATAGAACCCTGTGGGAGCTGGCTTGCCAGCGATAGCGGTATGTCAGGCAATGAAATGTTGGATGTGAAGACCCCATCGCTGGCAAGTCGAATCGTCGCACCGCAGCTCCCACAGGGATCTCAGTGAACCAGGTTATTGGAGTGGCCCCATCACTTGCCGGTACTTCTCCGGCCCTTGCGGTGTCTGCCGGGTCAACTTCACCTCCAACCCCAACGGATCCTCCCGCCGATTCCCGCTCAACTGCCGCCACCCCTTATCCATCTCCCAAACCCGCACCTGCAAATCACTCACCTCACCCAACACCGCCACCCCAGCCGTAGGCGCCGGCAACGGATACCGACTACGCGCCGGCGCCACCGCGCGATACAACGTATCCCCCTTTAGCCACCACCGAATCCGCTGCAACGCCCCCGGCTGATCCGCCGCGCTACGAATGATGTCCAGCCGAAACCCCTTGCTGTCACTGCTGCGCACCGTAACGGCAGGCGGCGCGGTCGCCGGTTCATCCTCGGCGCCGACCTTCTTCGGCTCCGTCAGCTCGATCCCGGCGCGCATTTCCACATCCCGCTGCATCTGATTCAACGCCCGCAACAGGCTGTCACTCTGCTCACCACTGGCCTGCAAATGGCTGTCGGCGCGAGTGACACTGTCCAGCCCCTTCCAGGCAATCAGACTGACCACCGCCATCAACAGAATCGCGACCATCACCTCAATCAGCGTAAAACCTTGTTGTCTGTTCATTGCACGCTAATCCGGCCCGAAGCATCGCGCAGCACACTCAACCGATTGAGCCCGTCAGACAGCGTCAACTGCAGCGGCGGATTGATCCACTCCGCGTTCAGCACCACTTTCTGCTTCGGCTCCACCCGCACTTCCAGCTTCGGACTCTGCCAGGGACGCGGCCGCAACTGCGGGTCCCGATCGAAATGATCAAAGCCCTTGCCACTGTCACTGCGCCGACTGAACCGAAACCCTTTGCCATCGCTCAACCACGCAATCGGCCGCCCATCGGCGCGGGCCTCAGCCTGGGCAATCTGCAGCAACTGCGCCACGCGCTCGGCGTCCTTGCGCAGCAACTGCAACGGATCGGGCTTGATACTCAGACTGATCGCCGCACTGGCGATCCCGATGATCACCAGCACCACCATCAACTCGATCAGCGTAAAACCCTGCTGCCTGCACCGGTTCATCGAATGCGCACTCCCTTGCGTCCAGCCCCGTCCCAAAAAACCATCCTGCACGGCCAACATGTAAGGCGTGTGAAATAAAACCGTGAGAATTGCCGCGTAGTCTGGTCACCGGGACTAAAAGGAGATTCAGCCCATGAGATTCACCGCACGCTTTTCACCCCCCCAAATCATCCAGGCCGCCGCACTGCTGGCCGCCCTGGTCGGCATCGCCACCTGGTCATCCCTGCTCCTGACCACCGCCGAATCCCACACCCCGGCGGCCACGCCGCAACTGCTCGCTGCGCGCAGCGATAACCCGGCGTTGCAGTGGTTTTCCAACCGCACGGCGCCGGTGGAGATCAAGGTGAGCGGGGTGATGGCGGGGAGTCGGGGGGCGGTGGCGATACTTAGCCTGAATGACGGGCCGCCTAGGAGTTTTTTGCAGGGGGAGCGGGTGAGTCCTGGGGTGAGGTTGGTGGCGGTGGAGGGGGATGGGGTGGTGATTGAGCAAGGTGGGGATAGGGTGAGGCTGGGGGTGGAGAGGTTGGGGGAGGGGGTGGAGATGCCGAGCCTCACGAGGCCATGATTTAATTGGGTGAATGATCACTTCCGGTCAGCGGAGCCATTGAGTTGTATTGGGTTTGGTTTCTTTGCAGCTGTCTACCGATTAGTAGACAATCCCGAAAACTATTTCCTTGCAGGGAGCAGGTCAGTGAAGCCACTAGTTGAATACTGTCATGGGGCTGTAAAAGCCCTAAATGCTCAATACGAAATGACTAAGGTGCTGGGGCACTCTGTCACAGCAGGTTCAGCGCGAGAGCGGCTTATTCAAGACTTCCTTCTTGCACATCTTCCGGAAATGACCAGCGTCGTAAGCGGAGTGATTATTGACTCGGAGGGGCGGCGTTCTAAACAACAAGATATTGTTCTGATGTTGAAGTCCATGCCTAGACTTCCATTTGCTAGCGGCCATGATCTCATATTTCAAGAAGGAACCGTTGCAACTTTCGAGATTAAAACAGATATAACGCCATCTGTCCTTGAGGCTGTGTTTCTCAATATTGAGAGCGTTAAAGCACTTTCTCCAAGTACGCTTGAAGGTGTGCAGTTGGGTGACTTGGATTGGCCTTATAACCGAATATTGAACGTTATTCTCACATATGGCGGATCTCCTTTAGAGAGCATTGAACAAACCCTGGTAGCGCTGCAAGAGGCGCGTCAGCCAGATGTTTACTTTGATTTAACAAAGGGAATTCTTGTGAAGAATGAAGGTGTTTTGTTTGGTGTGAGTGGCTCAGATACTTACCTTGCGTTCAATGATCCTGCCGTTGGCCTTGCACGCCTGCTTGCACTATTGTCTAAAGTTACAGGGCGCTTAGTGATGCGGGGGGTGCAGTGGGAGTCGTATATCTCATAGAGTCATCTAGGGGGACGAATGGGGGCGGATCTATTCCTAGTAAGTAGGTCGAGAACTCGGGGTGGTTTGATTTCCGAAAATAAATCTGTCCCCTTTGATGTTCATCTAAAAGCTAAGTTTGTGAAAATAATCTAAGTTTAATCGGTTGTGACGCGAAGCAAATCGAGTAGGGCGATATGACTTAACGGCTATCTAAGCTATGCTGGCGTTGGGAGGGGAAGATGTCGAGTAAGGCGGGGGATGGAATGAATTCAAAAGTAACGACTTTGCAGTTTGATCTGAATAATAGGTTTGTATCGACTAAAAGCTATGCTTCCGGACTTGTTGAGGCTATTAATTATTTAGCGCCTCATATGAATCTCTCGGAAAGAGAAAGTCTCTGCTTTAATAAGCTTGGTTTGAAGTCTGATAATGTTAGTGAGCAGGCCTATATACAGGCAGCGGTAGAGGTGACCGTGTGTGCTCATTTTGCGAGGTTCTTTTCTGATGGATTTATCTATGAAGATAAGGTCAATCCGCCGAAAGATGTAGACTGTTCAGTCCGAGTGGAAGGTTTTAAATATAATGTGGAGGTAAAGTGCGCCGATTTTTCTAAAAAACACGCGATAGATGAAAGTGATGGCTTTAAAATTGGATCGTTAGGCCGTCTTAGCGATTTCGATAATGTCGTAAAAGACCTGGAAAGCTTGTTTTTTAGCGGTGGCCATGTGCTGTCTCGACAGCGACATATGGATAATAATCTTAAAAGTTTTCTCGTTTCTGCGCATGAGAAATTCGCCCCTGTAACTCCTGATAATGAGTTGAATGTACTTGTCGTGGGGTGTGATGATGCTATGGATATGCAGAAGTGGTACTCTTATTTGTATGGTACGCAAGGGTTGTTCACGCTTGAGTCTTATGCAGATACAACTGCCTACGATAGAGTTGATCTCGTATTGTTAACTAATCTCTACCATCGCCATAAAGATCCAGCATTGAAAGATAAGTTGAGCGGGCATTGGCTGCTAAGTGAAGCATTCTGTATTTTGTGTCAGAACCCACAGTCTCCTAAGCCGGATAAGACTTTTATAGAGTTTTCTAGAACGGTGCGGCACTATAATAATGAACTTCAAGCTTACACTGTAGAGGGCGAGGCGCCCGATTTTATTCTGAATGGTTTGGCAATTCCAAGTTATGTTGTTAGTCGGCTTCAGTGTGAGGGTATTTATTGTTTTCAACCTTATGAGGCTGAGCCTCAAAGTCACAATGATTAATAGGAAAAATAAAAGAAAGAAAAGTTGGCTGATTTGTTGTTCACTAGGCATACGTTCCAAAAGGGGGGCAGTAAATAGATCAGTCGCCTTTGTTTCGTCCCTTTGATTCGCTTTCAGCCAATAGCAGTCATTCGATACGCCTTTGAAAATCGAGTCGATTCTGATTTTAATCGCGAAGTCATGGGTGTTTAGATTGTTGCAACCTTAAATGCGTGAGCTGAATCGAATAATTGTCAATAGGTTGCGACTTTCAGGAATAATGGCCTGATACTAATTTCCCTCGAAAAAATAACTCTATATGTCTGGTAATATCGTGCGGGCGATGAATCTAGCCCGCACCATGGGAACTTAAATCAGGATCTTAGTAATTCATCAACGAACCTTGAGCGTCGCTGAGGTTTGATATCTCCCCAAGGCATCAAACGCTTTCCAGGATGTGAAACAAAAACCCAACGCCTAGCGCGTGTTATTGCGACAAAAGCACTATTTCTTTCTTCCTCAACCGCTTCTGGTGTCACAGCACGATAATCCGGAAAAACGCCTTCACACATGCCCAATACAAAAACTATATCCTTTTCGAGCCCTTTCATCGTATGAACAGTACTTAAAGTTAGGCCCGTCTTATTATAAGGCTCACTGAGTTGACCTAACGCCATAGAGTTTCTAAACGCACCTAATGATTCTCCTAACCCTTTCTTTTTATAGGTCGTCCAGCACCCTCGAAATTCTTCGAGCTCTGCTAAAGATCGTTCAACTTCCGCCTCTTTTATTGAGGAGCTCGCAATCAGAGAGGATAAAGTGGCTGAAAAATTAACGCAAAGCTTGGGTATATTAGGAGTTTCGCTATCTAGTTCGTTGATAGCCAACAACAAATCTCCGTATACGCTAGAAAGCAGCTCACCTCTTGATCCAAGCTCTTCGGCCAAATCAATTAGCACGCCAGAATCACCCCAAGCCTGATTCTTATCAATATCTAAAGCTTCGCACAAGCGCCCGCCATCCAACCAATCTTTCGGATTCAACTTTAACCTTATAGCCAAATCAAGAATTTTTCCAAACACAGAGGTGGGTAGCTGAAGCCTCTCACCGCGCTTAACATAGTAGTCAATTCCTGCGTTACCAAGTGCTGTTTCGAGAGCTCGGAAAACAAATCTATTTCTACCAATAACCACTATATTTTCTAGTGTAATAGTCCCTTCAATCTCCTCATGAGTACCCGTAGATAATATATGGGTGATAGTGTTGGTAATCCATTTAGCTTCTGCGTCTTCATCGTCGCATGCCTGAATCTGAGCGATACCTTGCAGCGCGATAGTCATACCTAACTGAGAACCAGGACGCAATTTATTTGCCCACTCGATAACCGCCAAAGAACTGCGGTAATTCTCGATCAGTCTGTACTGCGACGGGGAAAAATCCTCCATAAATCGTTCGCATAAAAATTTTTTGGATGAGCCATTGAACCCAAATATCATCTGGTCTGGATCCCCAACAAACATTACGCTTTTTATTTTTCCTGCGGCTAAAACTTTAATGAACTCATACTGAGCCTTATTTAAGTCTTGAGCTTCGTCCACGCATATATGCTTATACTTTGCTCTGTAAATGTCCCCGCACCAACTTTGCTCTACTAAAATCTTATGTGCAAAAACTAAAATGTCGTCGAAGTCAATGCCGCCGCTCTCCAGGAGTGCTTCTTGATATTTTCTATATATAGACAGGAATAAAGAGTTGCTTGCGTGCCGTGATATAATTTCGACTTCTGTCAATAACGCACGCTTAATGAATGAAAACTCCTCCATGTATCGCTGAATTTCTTTTGTTCTTGATGCTGGTTTTTCGCCAATCCCCAGAAAGTTGTCGACATCAAGACCATCATCCACTAGTGACTGAATGAAGACTGCCTTTCTGTCCTCATCCCTTTCGTAAATATGTAACTCAGAGGGAAGGCCTATCGTGTGCCCATACTGATCAACTACTCTTTGCGCTACTGAGTGGATTGTGGATATCCAGCAGCGGTCGGAGTATTCAGGTGCATCCTCGAGGCGCGAGTTCACTTCATCGGCAGCTTTATTAGTGAAAGTCAGCCCGATTACACCATCTTTTTTTGTTGACCCTAAAATATGCCTAATGCGCTCCGTCAGGACCCTTGTCTTCCCCGAACCAGCCGAAGCAAGAACTTGCATACATGTATTGAGCGGAGCATAGACAATCTCAGCCTGTTTATCAGATAGCTTAATCATATCTTAGCCACTCTTTAATGTTATCAAAAGCCTCAAGAGCTGCACGAGGAATACGCTGTTCCTTGGTTCTTTCGGCAATATTCTGTATTAATATATCACCTAAAAAACCCGAGTATGACGCTTTAAGCTCTCTCATTTTAATTAATATATCAGGATCACGCAGCGCAGATAGCTCTCGATGTTTCGCACTTACCCAATTAATGTTTGTAGAACCTTTGGTTTCACACTTTACCAAGGCCTCAATGATTTCGGATTTTAGTCCCAAGGAGGTAAACACTTCAGATTCAAAGTCGTTTCCTTGGCTTAGATACGAGATGCCAAACAAATCATCAGCAAGTTCAAGGAGAGAGTCTTTTTTTATTTTGCTTATTTGTGCTTCTATTTCAAGCTGGGTGTTTCCGTCGTTATCGCTAACTACAAAGACAGGAATTCCCAAGCTACATGCAAGCTTAATAAATGGTGCATAGTTTTTTCCGCCTACGCTAATGCAGGATACGCCAATTTCACACATGGTGAAGCCAGAATAGATCTCAAAAAGGCTTGGTAAAACTTGTTCTTCTGTAACGCCCTCGCAAAGCACTATAGCTTTCGAAAAAAGTATATCGGCTCGCTTGTTTATTATTTCTCTCGAAAGCATGTGAACTTCATCAGGCGTCATTTTGTACGCTACCTGACTGACTTTGCATCCGTGTGGGGCTCGTGAAATAGCCCTGATATTCATGATGTCAGTCATACCCGCTAGGTAGGGCGAATGAGTGCTGACGATCACTTGCCCCGGACTGTCAGAAAGTTGTCGATACAGAGTGCGCTGTGCATTCGGGTGTAAATGAGCCTCCGGTTCTTCAGCAGTAATCACTGGAAAAAATGGCTCTGATTCTTCCTCGTGATTTCGACAGGCTATCTCGATGAATGCTTTTACAGTAAGGAGGGACGCCCAGCTTCGCGTCCCCATACCGTGATATTCCATAGAAAATGTATTTTCCGCGGATTCGCCGTAACTGACTGAAAAGTTCTTTGACAAGTCCCTTACTTTCTTGGGTAAAGGGTTGAGTTCGGCACTTCCCTCACCAGAAAATGATTTAGTAAGAGCGCTAAGATGTTGCTTCAAGAGCCTAAGCTCAGGGCTTTTTTCAACAGCTAGATCATTGACCTCGCGTATGAGCTCTTCTAATGCCAGAACTTCCTCCGCATCATAAACGACACCGGAAAGCAGCCTCCCTACGAACGAGGAGCGCTCTCGAAGTTCATAATGAATATCTCTCTGAGCTTCAATTGGAATTACAGGAAGGCACAACAGTCTAGAATTTAGCCGCGTTTCTTTATTTCTCTCGATCGCCCAGTTATCAAAAGCGTTCCACCTTTCTAGGGAATATCGAGCAGTTTCAAAGCCGCCTTTTATTAGATTTTTCTTCGACCTTGTCCGCAAAGCTACGAATTGCTTTCCATCTGCTTCTGCTTTGATTTTATCCCCAAACTCCGTTGCCCAAGCTTCGTTGAAGCTAGTAGCACGTAAATTAGAGTCGTCAACCGGTATGATCCGCACATCGACAATAATCTCAGTCGCTTCCTGTCCATTCTGGCCGATAAAAAAATCCTCATCACTTAAAAAGCGGGAGTAGTCCCCTACCGCAAGCTGTAAAGCTTTCAAAATGGAGGTTTTACCGGCGTTATTCGTGCCAAGCAACACAGTCATAGGCCGAAGCGAGAGCTCCAATGAGCAGATACCCCTGAATCCGGAAATTCTAACGAAATCTATCAGAATCATAAGGTACCTATACTCACGAAATGATTGATATTTTAGGAGATTGGCTGTTCAAAGCGTACTGTACGACCATCATGAATTGTGCTCCATCAAAGCCTACGATTGACCTCTCCCTGCACCTCATGAAGCGGCCGATTACGACGTAGAGCGCTCGTCAATTTTAGGCACTAAAAGCGACCGACAGGATTTTTTTGCTCAACTTTTTATAACTGGTTGTAGCACCTGAGCTTTTAGAAGGAACGGCTATGAATCAGCAGCTCCTTCTCCACTTTGAACCGGAGTTGAGCAAATCCGGAACGGATCAATGGAGAGGCTGTCCGCAGCCTAAACCATAAAAAACGCGGACAAAAAACGGAGACTGATTTATTTGCAGAAATTCGATTAATCCTCTTTCATGCTGAAAGCTATTCAGCCTCAAGCACCGGCGTCAAAGGAATGAAAGCTTCTGATCGCAGCAATCCTTGCCGCGATGACGATGTTCTACTTCAGCTACTACGAAGCCCTTGAGGACGGAGACATCGAGACCGTTGTCCTCATCAAGAAGCACCCTACGTTTCGGATGAAGTTCTACAACATCCACGCCAACGATGGAGAGATCAGGAAGATATAACGCCTGACAGCAGAGGAGCGGGGGTGGATTACTGATTACTGCTGGTACCGATTGGGAATCGACACAGACCTGAAAACTCAGGATGACGTCGAGATCTGCCGGCAAAAATAGAGCTGTTCATATGGCCTAGGTTGTCAGTTACGACTGGCAATCTGGGCCACTTTTCTCCATCTGTTGGGATAACGGGACGGGTCTGTTGAAGGATAAGTGACGGAATCAGGCCTCGATAAACACTTATGTTTAAAAAGACATCTCCAGACACTCTCTCAGGCTACATATCCTTGCGCCGTTGCCTACAGCTACGCCAGAATCCGCCGGCTTGTGCGCTTTGTACCTGGTCTTTATCGTCTACGTGTCGCTGGCAACCCAGCGACCGGGTTTAGCGACCCGACCAGGTATAAGTTCAACGACGCTCCCGTTTGTCGCAGATTTTTGCGATGACGATATGGTGGCTGTGCGTGGGAGACCTTCGGGTCTGCCGGGTCTTATACCTCTCGGTTCGCTAACCCGCGTACAGCTGCCACCCTTACTTGTTTAGCGACAGGTGTTGGTGGTTCCACCAGGTATAAAAATGGAGCTTCACCATGATCAAACCAACACCCAACCCGCCTGAAACCGACTCGGTTTCCCCCTACGAATCCATCGATTCCAGAAAACTCCACGAAGCCGCCGACCGCGCGCTCGACCATTACCTCTGTCCGCCCGGCTCCACGCCGCCCCCACGCAGAACCCGCGGGATGTATGCCGTGACTGCGGACAACAAAAACGAAGAACTGCTGATTGATGCCAGTGAAACTCTCGCTTCGGCCCAAACCATTGCCCAAAACATCGCCAGTCTGGTGCCGGCCTCGCAGCGTCGGGCGTTGGTGGGCATTGCGCAGTTGATCATGCTCGGAGAGTTGGCGGTGAATCGGGCGTTGGATAATTTGCAATTGCCGGTAAAGCAGACCTCGGGATCACCTGCTGATTAAGCTGGTATCAATTCTGGCGCCTTCGCGAGCGAGTCGAATCGTGAAAAAGGGGACTGATTCATTTCAATCGGTCCCCTTTTTGTTGCTTAACCCGCGTCGCCGCTATCTGGCTATGAAGGCGCATCCGGCAACTCGATAACAGCTTTGCGTCAGTGCCAGTCTCTAAAACAATGCATGCATTGGCGCGCACGCCAAGTCCTCGACTGCCCTCCGCAGTGTGGGCAGTGGGCAAGCTTTTGCTCGCACAGAGGTGACATTCGATGGCGGAAGTATTCCCAAACGATATCCGGATCAATATTTTCTCGACGGACTATCTCATCTACTACGGCTTGGTCACCCTTCTTGTGGAAGACCCCGATGATCGCTAGCGTTTCAACCGATGGACAGTAAGCCGTAATGAGCTCGCCACATCGATTACAAACACGTTGACCATGGCCGTTATTCATAAATTCGCTTCAGTATCGGGAATTGGATAAGTCCTTTTACTAGACGCTCGGAGCAGAGGCAACGGACGCTAATGGCCAAAAGGAGTAGACCGTGAATCGCAGAAATGGGTGATGTCTGAATCTGTCGTTGAAACGTGTCGGAAAAAACTGGACCGTCCCTTTAGCGGAGGCTGTCAGTTAGACCTGAAAACCTCGGCCATTTTCTTTCTAGCTATTGATCTACAGCTCTCAGCCGCTTACGTCTTCACCTCAACATGATCCAACGCCTGATTCACTGCCAACCCAGCAACCATAACCACCTGCGCAATACCCAATGCAGTCTTGCGATGCGCAGGCTCCAGGATCGCGGCGAAGTTGCTGAGCATTTCGCTGGCGGAATCGAGGGATTCGCTGGCGTTGGCCAGGAGGGATTCGCTGTTGTAGGCGGGGTTGGCCAGGAACATGGGGTCGTGTTTGGTGTGGCTGCCCATGATGCGTTGTTGTGGGGTGAGGTAGTGGTCGAGGGCGCGTTCGGCGGCTTCGTTGAGGGTTCGGGAGTCGGGGAATTTGTAGGGGGAGACCGGGTCGGTTTCTGGTGGGTTGGGTGTTGGTTTGATCATTGATGTAACTCCAGTACTGATTGAATTGGAGTCAACCACTCTCGCTACCAAACGAGGGGGTGGCGACCATACGCAGGTTGGTAGACCGGAGCACTGGAACCGGCGCTTCCGAAGAAGCCCTGAGCATGGCCACCATAAATCCAGTCGCATGAATGCAACTGCATGAGGTGACGCAATGCGTCAGCGCTGCGGGCTACCAAACCCGATCACTGTTTTTCAGTGACCCGGAAACGATAAAACCCGCACCCTGGACGCACAAGCCGGCGGATTCTGGCGTAGTCGTAGGCAATGACGCAAGGCGTTGTAGCCTTGAGGAAGTAACGGAGGGTGTCTTTAAACGAGCATCTGGGAGTTGGTTAAACAAATGGCAAAAGGAGGCCAATTTTCCTGTCCGGAATAACTCGGCGCTCCTTCATTCCGTCGTTCTCGTGATTTTTCTTGCGACGTAATAAATGACGCCTATCAAAAAGTCCTTGAGCCCCCACGCCCAAGCGCCCGCGAGCATGCAGATAACCAGAAAAGTAAAATACTGATGAAAGTCCGTGTAGGGCGCTTTTTGCGTGCTTTTTCCAACCAGTCCGAGGCTCACCAGGCTGATGCAAAAAGTACTCAAACACCGTAAGGCGAGATAGCAAAGGTCTTTGATGTTGGTCGTGTGCACCCAGCTTTTTGCGGATTCAGAAAACAAGGCAGACCGCACCAGATGAAACGCGCTTGCGTAGATGAAGCTCAGGCTTAGCCGTTGTGCCACATCAACGCCGGAGCTGAGGTAAAACTCCGAATAGAATTGGTCGAGAGAAATGCCTACCGGACGAAAGAGGTCGAGGAGGGGAAACAGGGCAATCCCACCGGCGAGATAGATAGCTACAAAAGCGATGATTTTCATCCCGCACTCCATTGCTTCGTAAACGGCATCGGTTGACGATTTTTCGGCTAGGGCAAGCCGATAGCATAGTCATCCTTGTCACATCCGTTTATTTGGTCTGGGAGCAATGTCTCCTACCTGACCATGTGCGGCGAAAGGTTCATACCTGGATGTCTTTTTCGAACGCCTGTAGTTGCCTTATCGGGTCCCAACCGCTCGGCGTCGCTTGCGCTTCGCTCCACCAGAGCATCCCGCTGGAGATCCATGATCTACGCAATTCAGCATGAGCCGCGGTCGTGTCGTCGTAGCCAAACTGCGTACCGCAGCACGGGCAGATGGCAAACGAAGAGCAGCCCAGTTCGTCGTACGGAGCCTCTTCAAGCCCGGTGTATCCACAAACCGGACAAAGATATGAAACGTTGCCTGCAATCATCCCGACTCCGGATTTCTGGCCTATAGATCTGTTGTCGGCGTGCTCCATGATCTCTGGAGCTTTATTCCGACTCTTTTCAACTGACACCCAAAACGTAAAGAAGGGGACTGATTATTTCCATAAAATAAATCAGTTTCCTTTGTTCCGTTGTTCCACCTTTGTTCCAGTACTGATTGAATTGGAGTCAATCCCCCTCGCTACCAAACGAGGGGGGCGACCATACGCAGGATCCCTCAGAGACTGTCCCCTTATCTGGTCCTTACCAATTTCTCTAAATATCTAGCGCGGCCTTGGCGTAGAAGCCATTCGCTGTAATGACTATCTCAAATACGTCTAGCTACCTGATATTTCTGACAGTTGGCATTAGTGCCCATCTGGGAGGACGCTTGAGGTGTACTTAAACATCAAAGGAAAACTCCATATGATCAGGAAGGTTTTAGTAACGGCACCCAGTATCGTAAGCGCAGGTGACCTCAAAAAAGGCTTTGAAAAAGCCGAAATTTCAGTGAGTAAGATTACTATTTGGTCGAGGAAACTTAGAATTGTAGAGGATGATCTTGAAAGAACCGAAGAAAGGGGCTCAAGCGAGGAGATTACGGCAATTATCGAAGTCAATGTGTCGAGTATAACGACTCCAATACCAGAGAAGATAAATCTAGGGCTGTCAATAAGCGACGAAGAATGTGAGGTTGATGTTGAGTTGCCGTGGTTGGAAGAATTCTGAGTAATTACAGCTTACCTTTTCCAAGGTTTCGCATAATGCGAGGGGCGTTATGGTACTCGCGACCAAACAGAGAGTCTAAAGCCGTGCTGGGAACAATTGCACTGTTCAATTGGCCGAAGTTGTTGGTTACAGCTGACAACCTCGGCCAC
The DNA here is from genome assembly GCF_059418105.1 of Pseudomonas sp. GW821-FHT09C09. Lineage (NCBI taxonomy): Bacteria > Pseudomonadati > Pseudomonadota > Gammaproteobacteria > Pseudomonadales > Pseudomonadaceae > Pseudomonas > Pseudomonas sp. GW821-FHT09C09. The sequence continues at coordinate 843,604 of NZ_JBWKPF010000002.1, read as the reverse complement.
TTCTTTCTAGCTGTTGAGCTACAGCGCTCAGCCGATCACGTCTTCACCTCAACATGATCCAACGCCTGATTCACAGCAAGCCCCGCAACCATAACCACCTGCGCAATCCCCAGCGCAGTCTTGCGGTGCGCAGGTTCCAGAATCGCGGCGAAGTTGCTGAGCATTTCGCTGGCGGAATCGAGGGATTCGCTGGCGTTGGCCAGGAGGGATTCGCTGTTGTAGGCGGGGTTGGCCAGGAACATGGGGTCGTGTTTGGTGTGGCTGCCCATGATGCGTTGTTGTGGGGTGAGGTAGTGGTCGAGGGCGCGTTCGGCGGCCTCGTTGAGGGTTCGGGAGTCGGGGAATTTGTAGGGTGAAACCGGATCGGTTTCTGGTGGGTTGGGTGTTGGCTTGATCATAGATGTAACTCCTCATGCTTCAAAAAGGGAGGCCATCCAATTTCGCTACCAAACGAAGGTGGCGGCCATGCTCAGGTTGGTAGACCGGCACATGAGGAACCCGGCGCACCCGAAGGTGCCCTGTGCATGACCACCATAAAGCCGAGACGAAACGACGCCGCGAATGGTGATGCTGTGCAACTCTCATGTGCGGGCTACCAAACCCGATCACTGTTTTTCAGTGACCCGGAAACGATAAAACCCGCACCCTGGACGCACAAGCCGGCGGATTCTGGCGCAGTCGTAGGCAATGACGCAAGGCGTTGTAGCCTTCAGGAAGTAACGGTTGGTGTCTTTAAACGTGTTTCGACGATTTAGTTAAACATATGAAATAGAAGGCGGCAATTTTTTCTGAAAGGACCAGCAGGAAAACTTAGAGTGCAGCAGTCAAAAGTTTTGGGGCTATCTGATTGTCACAAACTAATCCGATAGCTGGCGGTACACACTTTTGCAGTAAATAAAATAATGCTCTTTTCGGGAATATGTTTACTGGCTGGTAATTCAAAATCGATATAAAAGACTGTAATAAATGACAGTTGGCTGGAGCCTGTCGACCCTTGATCATGGTGCTTGTTGTCTAATGTTCTGGATAAATGAAACTTACTTTGTGGGAGGGGTTGCGATATGGGAACAACAGCAGAAGTTTTAGTGCGTAATGTGCCATCTGATGTGACTAGCTTGGTAACTTGGTTTCGGGCGCAGTACGGTTTTAACGTAATTTCCGAGAGCCGTATCGGTGAAGACTTTCGGGTGGTCTATGATTTAGCCTCGCCCAGAATGGCCACGGCCAACAAAGGAATTACCATCAATATTTCACATGTTGAATATCAAACCGAGAAGAGATGATTGACAAAAAGAGAGGCTGATTTATCTCGGAAAATAGATCAGCCCTCTCGTTTAAACAAACCCAATCTTCAGTCCTGAGGACTGTTCAGCAACGTCTCCAGCCTCGCCAACGCCGGCGTTTCATGGCTGCGATCAAACACATGCACACCAACCTTGAGCAACCGCCCATTCTCCGCCCCCCCGATCACCTGCTCACACCGCAACAACAACCTCCCTTGATCACACTCCATCGCCTTAACCCCCATCGGCAATTTCCCTTCCAACCGAAGTTCAGCCATCCGACTCTGCGCCGCAATCATCGCAATCGAGCGATCCCGCAAAACCCCGCTGCTCTGCGTCATCAACCCCGCCACACGCACAGCGGCGGACATGGCGACGGCGATGATCGCCAGCGCGACGAGCACTTCAATCAGGGTGAATCCGGCTTGCGGGGAGGGGGTGCGCATCGGGGGCTCGGGCAGTCGGGCAGCCCTTGACGCTAACGCCCGTGCTTGACGGCTTGACGACGAAAACACCCGAGGATTTTCAACATCCCTGACATATCTTCTTGCAACACTGCGCGTCGAATCGAATCAAGCCAGGGAATGACGAGATGGATATCGCGCAATTCAAACAGCCCAGTCGACCGAGCCGGATGCCCCGTGGGCAGCAGGGTTTCACGCTGATCGAGATCATGGTGGTGGTGGTGATTCTCGGGATTCTGGCGGCGATGGTGGTGCCCAAGGTGCTCGACCGGCCGGATCAGGCGCGGGCCACGGCGGCGAAGCAGGACATTGGCGGGTTGATGCAGGCGCTGAAGCTGTATCGCCTCGATCACGGCACTTACCCGAGCCAGAGCCAGGGCCTGAAGGTGCTGGTGGAGCGGCCGGCCGATGCGAAGAACACCAACTGGCGCTCGTACCTGGAGCGCCTGCCGAATGACCCGTGGGGTCGTCCTTATCAGTACCTCAATCCCGGCGCCAACGGCGAGATCGACATCTTTTCCCTCGGCGCCGACGGCCAGCCTGACGGCGACGGTGTGAATGCCGACATCGGTTCCTGGCAGTTGTAAGGCCGGTCATGAACAGCCAATCGAACCAGCAGGGGATGGCGATCATCAGTGCGCTGCTGATCGCGGCGGTGGTCGCGGTGATCGCCGCCGGCATGCTGACGCGCCAGAGCGTTTCGACCCGGGCGCTGGAAGCCGAACAACTGCGCGTGCAGGGCCGTTGGGTGTTGCACGGCGGGTTGGAGATCAGCCGACAATTGTTGTGGGATGCGCGGCAGCGCGATCCGTTGACCCGACTCGATCAGCCCTGGGCGCAGCGCTTGAACACCCAGGGTTTCGAGGGGCGGCTGGAGGACGAGCAGGGCAAGTTCAACCTGCGCAATCTGGTGGCCAACGAGCGGATCGATGATGCGCAGGTGCAGGCGTTCGAGCGCTTGTGCGAGTTGATTGGTGTCAGCAGCGGCTTGAGCCGCCGCATCAGTCAGCGGGTGATCGGCTCTTATCCGCACCTGTTGAATGCCCAAGTGGTGGACAAGCCTGTGGCGAAAAACACCTTCGACAGTGGGCGCGCCACGTCGCCGTCCGCGTCGCGCAAACCGCAATCGCCGACCTTGCCGATGCTGCGCACGCTTGACGATCTGCGCAGTGTCGACGGGGTCAACGATGCGGTTTTGGCGAAGCTGGCGCCGTACCTGACGGTGATTCCGGCGACCACCTGGCTCAACGGCAACACCGCCACGGCGCCAGTGCTCGCGGCTTATGTGCCGGGGCTGTCGCTGGAGCGGGCGCAGGCGCTGATCAATGAGCGTGACGCCGGGCGCTGGTTCGTCAATCGCGGGGATTTCGTCAATCGTCTGCGACTGCCGCAACTGGAGATCACCAGCGTCAAGGTCGGCATCACCAGCGACTGGTTCCGGCTGCGCGGGCAGGCGCGGCGTGATCAGCGGCGGGTCAGCCTCGATGCGTTGCTGCATCGCAGTCAGGATCGTTTGCCGCAGGTGATCTGGTCGCGGGTGGGCGTATGAGCCAGTTGCGCGTGAGTTTGCCGCCACTGGCGGAGCTGAGTCTCGACAGTGAAGTGGAGTGTGCGTGGCTGGATCGTCAGGGGCAGGTCACACGCCAGGAACGCGTGCGACTTGGCGCGCTGCCGAAGCAACCGCTGGTATGTTTTCTGCACCCGTCGGACAGCCTGCTGGCGAGCATCGATTTGCCGCCGCTGCCCGCGAACAAAACTGCTGCGGCGGTGCAATGTGCGGCGCAGGCCTTGATGCTCGGTGACAGCGCCGAGATGCACATCGCCCACAGTGCTCGCAATGAAAGCGGCCAGGTGCAGATTGCTTGGGTAGCACGCAAGGATTTGCAGTACCTCGGGCAATTCGGCTTGAACCTCAAAGGTCTGTACCCGGCGGCCTACAGTTTGCCGGTGATGGCGGGCGGCGTTGGCTGCCTGCACGACGATCATCTGTTGCTGCGCCATGGCCCGAATGCGGCGCAGGTGCAGCCGATGATTGATGAAGCGTGGCTGCTGGAAACCGGTCTGCCGGCGCACTGGATCGGTGATGGAGCGCCGGAAGCGGTGCAATCGATATTGACCGACACACAGCGAAACGCCGGCCCATTGCCGAATTGGGGCCTGCACGGCGGCCTTCAGCAACCGGGCACCGAGCATCGTGGTTGGGGCAGGGCGCTCGGTTGCTGTGCGCTGGCACTGGCGGTGTGGGTGATCGGTTTGAACCTGTACGCCGCCCGCGAGGCCGGGCAGGGCCAGCAGCTCAAGGCGCAGATGGCGCAGCGGGTGAAGCAGGCGTTCCCCGAGTTGCCGGTGATCCTCAATCCGCTGCAACAGGCCCGTCAGCAAATTGCTGCGCGCCAGCAAGGCGCGGTGGATGCGCCGGGGCAGGATTTCACGCGGCTGGTGTTGCAGGCTGGCAGCGGCATGCCGTCCATGGCCGGGACGGTGCAGCGGCTGGAGTTTGTCGACGGCGCGTTGCAATTGAGTCTGCTGCCGGAGGCCCGGCGTTCGGGCAACGACAAGGACTGGCAAGGCTCGCTGGCCCAGGCTGGCATCAGCATCAGCCCGAATGACGACGGCTGGGTCTTGCGTCCGGCCGGCGAGGCGACCGCCGCCACCGACAACGACGACAGCAGCGGAGCCGAAGATGAATAGCCCCTCGCTTGCGAAATACCGCGCCGGTTGGCAGCGCTTCAATGCTCAGTTGCAGGCCCGTTGGCAGCCGTTGGCCGTGCGGGAAAAACGCATGGTCGGCGGCATGGCGGCGCTGTTGCTGGGGCTGTTTGTGTGGGTGGCGTTGGTTCAACCGCCGCTGAAGAAGATCGCCGCCTCGCAAGTCGAAACCCCGAAATTGCGCGCCCAGGCCGAAGCGCTGGAAGTGCTGTTGCGCGACGTCAGCGTGCGCCCCGACGGGCAGAGCCTGGAGCAGTCGCTGCAACAGACCTTGCAGGCCAGCGGACTGGGCGGCCATTACCAATTGGCGGCCGCATCCGCCGGCTGGCAGTTGACCTTCGACGCCGCACCGGCCGACGCCGTGCTCGACTGGCTGCTGAGCCAACCCCGGAATTTTTCACTGCAAGTGGTCGAGGCCCGTCTGCAACGCGCAGACGACGCCGCGACCGATGACACGGCCGGCACTCTGTCGGGCACCGTACGCATGGATCAGGCGCTGGGCGCTAAGGAAGCTTCATGAAGGGGTCAGGATCCAAACGCATGGCGTTGCCGATGCTGTTGATGGCATTGAGCGCGTGCAGCAACACCACACCACCGAATCAACCGCCGCTGCTGGTGGACAGCGAACTCGGCCGGCCGCTGGCCAACACCCAGCGCAGTGGCGACGCGGTGCTCGACCGCGAGCGGGCGCAGGCTCAGGCCAGACCTGCGCCGAAGCAATTGCACAACATCACCGAACGCGCTCGCAGTGGCGGTTCGGCGCGGGGCACGACGTTGCCGGCCAATCCGTTGGGCGATCAACCGGTGACGCTGAATTTTGTCGACGCGGATATTCAAGCGGTGGTGCGGGCGTTGTCGCGCTCCACCGGCCAGCAGTTTCTGGTCGATCCTCGGGTCAAGGGCAATCTGACGCTGGTCTCCGAAGGTCAGGTGCCGGCGCATCAGGCGTACGACATGCTGCTGGCGGCGTTGCGCATGCAGGGCTTCAGCGTGGTGGATGTCGGCGGCGTGGCGCAGGTGGTGCCAGAGGCCGACGCCAAGTTGCTCGGCGGGCCGATCTACAGCGCCGACAAACCGGCCGGCAACGGCATGCTCACCCGCACGTTCCGCCTGCAATACGAGAACGCGGTGAACCTGATCCCGGTGCTGCGCCCGATCGTGTCGCCGAACAACCCGATCAACGCCTATCCGGGCAACAACACCATTGTCGTCACCGACTACGCCGAGAACCTCACGCGCGTCGCCCAGTTGATCCAGACCATCGACACCCCGACCGCCATCGACACCGACGTGGTGCAGATCCAGAACGGTATCGCCGCCGACATCGCGCCGATGGTCGCCGACCTGCTCGACGCACCGGGCAATGACCCGACCCAGAAAATCGCGGTGATCGGCGACCCGCGCTCCAACACCATCATCATCCGCGCCGGCAGCCCCGAGCGCACGGAGCTGGCGCGCAACCTGATCTACAAACTCGACAACGCCCAGAGCAACCCGAGCAATCTGCACGTGGTGTATCTGCGCAACGCCCAGGCCGGCAAACTGGCGCAGGCCCTGCGCGGACTGTTGACCGGCGAGAGCGACAGCGGCACCAGCGACAGTGCGCGTTCGGTGCTCAGCGCCATGGGCAGTTCCACTAATTCGAACGGTGGGCAGAACGGCCAGAGCGGCACGCAAACCAACGGCTCGACTTCAACTACCAACAACGGCAGCACCGGCGGCAGCTACGCTCAGGGCAGCAGCGCCACCAGTGGTAGCAGCAATGCGCAAAACAGCGAACAGAACGTGGCCTTCAGCGCCGGCGGCGTGACCATTCAGGCCGACGCGACCACCAACACCTTGCTGATTTCCGCGCCGGAACCGCTGTACCGCAACCTGCGTGAAGTGATCGATTTGCTCGACCAGCGCCGCGCGCAAGTGGTGATTGAAAGCCTGATCGTCGAAGTCGGCGAGGACGATGCCAGCGAATTCGGCGTGCAATGGCAGACCGGCAATCTGGCCGGTAATGGCGTGATCGGCGGCGCCAACCTTGGCGGCTCGGGGATAAACGTCAACGGCAAGACCAGTGTCGATGTGTTGCCCAAAGGTTTGAACCTCGGCTACGTCAACGGCACCGTCGACATCCCCGGCATCGGCAAGATTCTCGATTTGAAAGTGCTGGCCCGGGCGCTGAAGAGCAAGGGCGGTACCAACGTGCTGTCGACGCCGAACCTGCTGACCCTGGACAACGAAGCCGCGAGCATTTTCGTCGGTCAGACCATCCCGTTTGTCAGCGGCAGCTATGTCACCGGCGGCGGGGGCACCAGCAACAACCCGTTCCAGACCGTGACCCGCGAAGAGGTCGGCTTGAAGCTCAACGTGCGGCCGCAGATTTCCGAGGGCGGCACGGTGAAGCTCGACATCTATCAGGAAGTCAGCAGCATCGACGAACGCGCTTCGGCGGCTTCGACTTCGGCGGGGATCGTCACCAGCAAAAGGGCGATCGACACCAGCATCCTGCTGGATGACGGGCAGATCATGGTGCTCGGCGGTCTGCTGCAGGACGGCTACAGCCAGAGCAATGACGCAGTGCCATGGCTGTCGAGCATTCCGGGTTTGGGCGCGCTGTTTCGCAATGAACGTCGCTCGATCACCAAGACCAACCTGATGGTGTTCCTGCGCCCGTACATCATCCGCGACAGCGCGGCGGGCCGCAGCATCACCCTCAACCGCTACGACTTCATGCGCCGCGCTCAGGGCGGTCTGCAACCGGAACGCAGCTGGGCGATGCCGGACATGCAGGCGCCGCAATTGCCGACCGCTGCGCAGGGTGTGCCGGCAGCCGTTCCGACTTCCGGGCCGCGCGCGGTCATCAAGGCTGTGCCGATTGAAGCAGGCCCGCGGTTATGAGCAGCTTGCCTTACGCCTGGGCCAAGGCGCAGCGGATTCTGCTGCGTGACGGCGTGCTGACGGTGTGCCCGTCGACGCCGGGCTGGTCGATCAGCGAAGTACGGCGGCAGTTCGGCGCGGCGAAACTTGAGCGGGTGCGCGATGAGGAACTCGACGGTTTGCTCGCCACGGCCTATGCCGATACCGGCAGCGCAGCAGCGGTGGTCGGGGCGGCGGAAAACGAAGTCGATCTCGATCGCCTGATGCAGGACATGCCGGAAATCACCGACCTGCTCGACACCCAGGACGGCGCGCCGGTGATCCGCATGATCAACGCCTTGCTCACGCAAGCGGCGCGGGACGAGGCCAGCGACATTCATATTGAACCGTTCGAAACCCATTCGGTGGTGCGCTACCGGGTCGACGGCACGCTGCGCGACGTGGTCTCGCCGCGCAAGGCGTTGCACGGCGCGCTGGTGTCGCGGATCAAGATCATGGCCCAGCTCGATATCGCCGAAAAACGCTTGCCGCAGGATGGGCGCATTGCGTTGCGCGTCGCCGGGCGGCCGATCGACATTCGTGTTTCCACCGTGCCCACCGGCCATGGCGAGCGGGTGGTGATGCGTCTGCTCGACAAGCAGGCCGGACGCCTGCATCTGGAAACCCTGGGCATGGACGCGCAGGTGCTGGCCAAGCTCGATCACCTGATCCGTCAGCCCCACGGCATCGTGCTGGTCACCGGCCCGACCGGTAGCGGCAAAACGACGAGTTTGTATGCGGCGCTGGCGCGACTCGATGCGAGCACCAGCAACATCCTCACCGTGGAAGACCCGGTGGAATATGACTTGCCGGGCATCAGCCAGATTCAGGTCAACGCCAAGATCGACATGACGTTTGCCCTGGCCTTGCGTGCGATTCTGCGGCAGGACCCGGACATCATCATGATCGGCGAGATCCGCGACCTCGAAACCGCGCAGATCGCGGTGCAGGCTTCGCTGACCGGTCACCTGGTGTTGGCGACCCTGCACACCAACGACGCGGTGTCGGCGGTCAACCGTTTGGTCGACATGGGCGTCGAGCCGTTTCTGCTGGCCTCGTCGATGCTCGGGGTTCTGGCCCAGCGCTTGGTTCGACGGCTGTGCAATCAGTGCAAACAGGAAGATCCGGCGACGCCCGGCACCTGGCGCCCGGTCGGTTGTGCGGCGTGCAATCACACCGGTTACAGCGGCCGAACCGGCATTCACGAATTGTTCTGCATCGATGACGACATCCGCACGCTGATTCACCAAGGGGCAGGGGAGCAGGCGTTGCGCGCAGCGGCGAGCAAGGCCGGGATGTTCAGCCTGCGCGAGGACGGCGAACGCTGGATTCGAAGCGGTGCCACGGCGCCGGAAGAAATCCTTCGTGTGACACGGGACGCCTGATGAATCGCTATCGTTTTGAAGCCGCCGATGCCAGCGGCAAGATCGAATCCGGGCATCTCGAGGCGGACAGTCAGGGCGCTGCGTTTGGCGTGCTGCGCGGTCGCGGCTTGACGGCGTTGGCGGTGGAGAAGGAAAGCAACGTTTCCCAGCACGGCGGTGGTGGATTGTTCAGCGCCAAGCTCTCGGACAACGATCTGGCCTGGGCCACGCGGCAACTGTCGAGCCTGCTCGGCGCCAGTCTGCCGCTGGAAGCTGCACTGAGCGCCACGGTCGAACAGGCCGAGAAAAAACACATCGCCCACACCCTCAGCGCCGTTCGTGCCGACGTGCGCAGCGGCATGCGCCTGGCCGAAGCGCTGGCGGCACGGCCACGGGATTTTCCGGAGATTTACCGGGCGCTGATTGCGGCGGGCGAGGAGTCCGGAGATCTGGCGCAGGTGATGGAACGGCTGGCGGATTACATCGAGGAACGCAACAACCTGCGCGGCAAGATCCTCACCGCATTCATCTATCCGGGCGTGGTCGGGCTGGTGTCGATCGGCATCGTGATTTTCCTGCTCAGCTACGTGGTGCCGCAGGTGGTCAGCGCGTTTTCTCAGGCGCGGCAGGATCTGCCGGGGCTGACGCTGGCGATGCTCAATGCCAGTGATTTCATCCGCGCGTGGGGCTGGTTGTGCGCAGGCATCATGGCCGGTGCCTTCTGGAGCTGGCGTCTGTATCTGCGCAATCCGGCGGCGCGATTGAGTTGGCATCATCGGGTGCTGAAGCTGCCGCTGATCGGGCGGTTTGTGCTGGGGCTGAACACCGCACGGTTCGCCTCGACGCTGGCGATTCTCGGCGGCGCCGGGGTGCCGTTGTTGCGGGCACTGGAGGCGGCGCGGCAGACCTTGTCCAATGATCGTCTGAGCCTGAGCGTGAATGAGGCCACCGCCAAGGTGCGCGAGGGCGTCAACCTGGCGGCGGCGCTGAAAGTGGAGAACGTATTCCCGCCGGTGCTGATTCACCTGATCGCCAGCGGCGAGAAAACCGGTGCGCTGCCGCCGATGCTCGAGCGTGCGGCACAAACCCTGTCCCGCGATATCGAACGCCGGGCGATGGGCATGACCGCATTGCTGGAGCCGCTGATGATTGTGGTAATGGGCGGGGTGGTGTTGGTGATCGTCATGGCGGTGCTGCTGCCGATCATCGAGATCAATCAGCTGGTGCAGTAAACTTTTCCAATCTTTTTTCCTCTCGTCCAACTATCACCCGAGCGCGGAAGCAACCGTCCTCGGGTTCTCCTTTCTGTCATCTGCAACGGCCCTTCAAGGGCTGTGGCCGATTCCCTCGAAAAGCCCGCCGCAGACACTCCGGATAACCAGCAGAACACCCGAGAAAATCCCTCGAAAATCACCTCGCACCTCCCGAGGTTTTTTCCTTTATCTGTCACCGGAAACTGCGAATTTCTCAGTGCGACTTAACCACGGACCCCGCTTGCGAAGGTCAGCGGTGAGTCCTCCCAGTGTCATGCAAGCAATCCGAAAACCTGTGTTCCCAACCTAGTTGAAAAGGAGATTCTTCATGTTCAAGCGCACTCTGATCGCAGCTTCCCTGACCGTCGCTGCCCTGGCTTCCGCCCAGGCCATGGCCGCCAACGTAACCGGTGGTGGCGCGACTCTGCCTGCTGCTCTGTACAAAGGCTCTAGCAACAGCATCCTGCCAGCCAACTTCACCTACGCCGGCACCGGTAGCGGCACTGGCAAGACCGCTTTCCTGACCAACAACTCGGCTCTGTTCAGCGCCACCGGTTCGGTACACTTCGCCGGTAGCGACTCGATCCTCAGCGCCTCGGAAATCAGCACCTACAACACCAACTTCGGTGCTTCGTACGGCCCGCTGATCCAACTGCCATCGGTCGCCACTTCGGTCGCCATCCCTTACAAAAAGGCCGGCCAGACCGCTCTGAACCTGACCAGCCAGCAGCTGTGCGACGTGTTCTCGGGTACTGCAACCACTTGGGGTCAACTGCTGGGCAACTCCGATGCCACCCCGGTTCGTGTGGTTTACCGCACCACTTCCAGCGGCACTTCGGAAATCCTCACCCGTCACCTGAACAACGTCTGCAACACCAAGTTCTCGGTCAACTCGACCTTCGCCAACTCGCTGCTGCCAGCCGGTACCGCGTTGCCATCGAGCTTTGTCGGCGTTGCCAACACTGCTGACGTCGCTGTTGCGGTGAACGCGGTTGACGGTTCCATCGGTTATGTCGGTCCGGACGGCGTGAACGCCAGCAGCAACGCTGTGGTATCGCGCGTCAACGGCGTGCAGCCGACCCCGGGTAACGTGACCACCGCACTGTCTTCGGTTGCCTTGCCAACCACACCGTCCAACCCTGCCCAGTGGGCACCGGTTGTCGCCAACCCATCCAGCGGTTACCCGATCGCTGCCTACACCAACCTGATCTTCGGCCAGTGCTACAAGGATGCAACCGTGGCCGCTGACATCAAATCCTTCCTGACCACTCACTACAGCGTGCCGGGCAACGCTGCAGCGACCATCAGCCACGGCTTCAGCGTTGTTCCGACCAACTGGAAAAACGCCGTTACCGCCAACTTCATCACCAACACCAGCGGCAACAACCTGGACATCAACAACGCCAGCGTGTGCAACGCTATCGGTCGTCCTTTGTAAGCTTCGCGTTAACCCGCAACACGAATGGCAGCCCTTCGGGGCTGCCATTTTTTTTGCTCGTCACGGATGGCCGGGGCGGGCAATTACACCTCAATCATGAAGTTTGTGTGACATCGGTTCGGTCGCGTCCCTCGCCAACCGCCTATGTCGTAACAGCAGGTTGTCGCCGACCTGCGGCAATCAAAAGGACTCGTAGTGATGCTCGCTCGCCCATCCCGTCGCCGTACCCGCGTTCAGTCGTTAAAACGTGATGCCATAGACCCGGCGCTGTGGCTGCTCAAGCCATTGGCCCAGGCCGTGGCGTTGTGTCTGGTGGCGGGCGGTGCGCAGGCGCAGACGGCGTTCAGTTCGAACTGGTTCGCCGCCAAGGGCGCTGCACAGCAAGCGGCAGCAGCCCGCCCGAGTAGCGGCGGGTTGCCGGGCATGACCCCACCGCTGGCGCAGCAACAGCGGGCCAACCAGCAGTTGCAGCGTTCGATACAGACCTTGAACAACACGGTCGCGGCGATTGCCGCGCAACAAGCGGCGCAGGCGGCCGGTCGCGCAGCGGCGCTGGGTTCGGTGCAGGTGGTGCCGGACGGTCTGGGCGCCGGCGGCCTGCAAGTCGATAACAGCCTCGCGCAAGGCTGGCAGAACGCCAAAGGCCCGCAGCAGACCCAGGCCGACGGCAAGACCAATGTGCGCATCGAGCAGACCGCCGACAAGGCGATTCTCAACTGGGAAACCTTCAACGTCGGGCGCAACACCACTGTGGAATTCGCCCAGCAGGCCAATTGGGCGGTGCTCAACCGGGTCAATGATCCGGCTGCGCGTCCGAGCCAGATCCAGGGCCAGATCAAGGGCGCCGGCACGGTGATGCTGATCAACCGCAACGGCATCGTGTTCAGCGGCAGCAGCCAGGTCAACGTGCGCAACCTGGTGGCCGCCGCGGCGAACATCACCGACATTCAGTTCCGTGACCGGGGCCTGTATTTCGACAGCAGCGGCAGCCAGCCGACCTTCACCGACGCTGCCGGCAAGGTGCTGGTCGAGCGCGGCGCATCGATCCAGACCGCCGGCCCCGCGACGTCCACCGATGCCGGTGGCTACGCACTGTTGCTCGGCAGCGAAGTGCAGAACGACGGCAGCATCAGCACCGCCAAGGGCCAGACCGTGCTCGGTGCCGGTGACCGCTTCTACATCCGCAAAGGCTCGGGCACCGAGGGCAACGGCTTCTCCACGACCTTCGGCAGCGAAGTGATTCCCGGCTTCAACAGTGGCAGCGGTGCCGGCAAGGTCAGCAACAACGGCTTGATCCAGGCCGCCACCGGCGACATCACCCTGACCGGCCACGAAGTCGTGCAGAACGGTGTGCTGCTGGCCAGTACTTCGGTGGCCACGCGCGGCACCATTCACCTGCTCAACCCGGCGACCGATACCAGCGGCAGTGTCACGCTGGGGCAGGGCAGTGCCACGGCGATCATGCTCGACAGCAGTGATCTGACCGCGCTCGACAGCCAACAAAAAGCCGCACTGACCGGCGTCGGCCCCAACAACAAGGTGCGCAGCGATCAGTCGCGCATCGAGATTCAGAGCGGTGGCAGTGTCGAGTTCCAGAACGGTTCGATCACCCTCGCCACCGGCGGCCAGGTGGCCGTGGCGGCAGGGCGACGCAGTCTGGTGCGCGACGGGGCGCTGATCGATGTGTCCGGGGCCATCGGCGTGAAAGTCGCGATGGAATCCAACAACATCAAAATCAACGTTCAGGGCAATGAGCAGCGCGACGCGTCGGTCAACCGCGAAAAAGGTGCGCTCAACAGCAATGACGTGTGGGTCGATGTGCGTGAACTGGTGTATGTACCGGCGGGCACCAACGGCTATGCGACGGATCGCTGGTACACCGCCGGTGGCTTGCTGGAGGTCGGCGGCTATCTCGGCACTCAGGGCCACAGTATCGGCGAGTGGATGGCCCAGGGGGGCGCGGTGAGTTTTGCCGGCAACGATGTGGTCACCGAGAAGGGCTCGCTGATCAATCTGTCTGGCGGCACGCTCGATGTGCAGAGCGGCGAGATCCGCCAGAGCTGGTTGCGTGGTGCCGACGGGCGCTTGTACGAAGTCTCGCGGGCACCGGGGGACATGCTCTACACCGGCCTGTACAAAGGCTATGAGGACAGCAGTGAACGCTGGGGCCAGACCAGTTACTACTACAGCCCGTTGATTGCCCCGCAATCGCGCCGCGAATCCGGCTATACCGTGGGTCGCGATGCCGGGCAACTGGTGATCGGCACGACCAATGCGGTGCTCGACGGGCAGTTGCTCGGCGAGGTGTATCAGGGCGAGCGCCAGACTCAGGCGCCGCGTGCGCCGCTGGATGGCTATGCACAGAGCCAGACTGCGCTGGCGCGTCGCGCACAACTGATCGTCGGCAGCTATGACCCGGCGTATGTGGCGGCGGCCGGCGGTCTGTTGTATGGGCTGAACCCGCTGCTCGATCAGGTGCAGATCGGTGGCGAACCGATGCTCGACGGCGCTGACCGGGATCTGCTGACAGCGGTCTCCGACGCACGCAAGGGCAAGCTGTTCCTCGACGCCGGACAACTCAACGGCTTCAGGCTCGGGACCTTGAAGGTCGCGGCCAAGGATCGCATTACCCTGGACGCCGCGTTGCAGGTCGATGCCGGTGGCGAGATCACCCTGTACGGGCCGGATGTTCAGGTCAATGCTGACCTGAGTGCCCGTGGCGGCAGTATCCGCCTGGGCAACGTGCTCAATCAGTTGCAGACCAGCAGCGTTACCGACACCCGAATCACCCCGGCCGCTGGCCATCCGGAACGGGTCACCGTGGCCCATGGCGTGCAACTCGATACCCGCGGGCTGTGGAGCAATCAACGCACCAACCCCGACGACGCGGCCAGTCTGGCCTGGCTGGATGGCGGGTTGATTTCGATCCGCAGCAGCGGCGACATCGATATCCAGAGCGGCAGCCTGCTCGATGTGTCGTCCGGCGGGGCGATCCTGGCCAACGGCAAGACCCGTGGCGCCAAGGGCGGCAGTGTCACGCTGGAGTCGGCAGCCAACAGTGCCGCCGGCACTTCGCAACTCAATCTTGATGGCGAGTTGCGCGGCTACGGCGTGACGGGTGGCGGTACGTTGTTGGTGCAGGCCAGCAAAGTGATGATCGGCGCGGCTGACGAAGCGCCGGCGAAGTCGACGCTGCAACTGGCGCCGAGCCTGTTCGGTAAAGGCTTTTCGGCCTACAGCGTGATTGGCCTGAACGGCCTCGAAGTGGCCCGCGACACGCAGATCGATGTGACCACACCGGTCTATCGTTTTACTGACGATGCTGCGAACCGGGTCAGTGGCGGCGATCCGCGCACGGCGCTGGAACTATGGACACCGACGCTGTATCAGGAGAACCCGACCAAAGCGCTGTTGACCCAACGTGCCGGCGCCAGCCTGTCGTTGCAGGCCGGTCCCACCCTCGTGGGGCTGATCGATCCGGGCAACGCCACACTGACCCTCGGCACGGGTTCACGCCTGAGCGTCGATCCGGGGCAGCGCATCAATTTGCGCGGGGCGGGGCAGATCACCGTTGACGGTACGCTGCAGGCCTGGGGCGGCACGATCGATATTCGCCAGCAGCAGTTCGGCAACATTGACCCGGCCCAGAGCCAGCAGGAAGCGCCGATACAGGCGCACAACCGCTCAATCTGGATCGGTGAGCACGCGGTGCTCGATGTAGCGGCGCGCGCCGCCACAGCGGTCGATGCCTTGGGAAGGGTGTACGGCCAGGTCGGCAAGGGCGGCAGCATCGTCATTGGCGGTGAAATCGATTCGAAGAAGGCCACCGCGACATCGGCCGACGCGTATGTGATCGTGCGCCAGGGTGCGCGCCTTGACGCCTCGGGCACCCAGGCGGTGCTGGACATTGCCGGGCAGGGGCCAACCACGGTTGCCACCGACGGCGGGCGGATTTCCCTGAGTTCCTACAACGGCCTGTTCATCGACGGCGACCTGCGCGCCACAGCCGGTGGTGCCGGCGCCGGTGGCGGACGGTTGGACATCGCCCTGGAAACGCCGCTGTATCGCATCAATACCGCCAGCAACGAGGTCCGGCGGCCACGGGAAATCATCATCGGCCAGGGCGCCGGCAAGACCACCCTGGCGGCCGATCTTGCACCCGGTGACGCCGCGCCCATGCTGACTTACGGCAGTGCCCGGCTGAGTGCCGATGCCTTGATGGCCGGCGGCTTCGATCATCTGGGCCTGCTGAGCAATGGCCTGATTTCGTTCGATGGCGACGTCAATCTGCATCTGAATCAGAGTCTGAGCCTGTACGCCGGCGCGATTTCCCTGGCCGAGGGTTCGAGCGGCAATGCGCGGATCAATCTGTCTGCGCCTTATCTGCGGTTGCTGGGGCCGGGCGCGTATTACGACTCCAGTGCCTTTATCCGCCCTCGGGTCATGCATGCGCCGACGCCCGACGTCTCGGCGGCGCAGTTCACCGCCAGCGCCGACCTGCTGGATATTGGTAACAGCCTGTCGTTCGGCACCAAGGGCAATATCCTGCAACTCGGTGCGCCGGCCCTTGAAGTCGGTCGCCGCAGCTTTGCCGACGTCACGCTGGCCAGTCAGGGCGACCTGCGGTTCATCGGCTCTTCCACGCAAACCTATGCCGACCTGTGGACGGCGGGTGACTTGAACCTCGGCGCCGCACAGATTTATCCGGTGAGCGGGATCCACGCCCGAGTGCGCGCCGGCTTCCACCAGCAGACCGATCCGAGCGATGGCACCTTGCGCATTTTCGCTCAGGGTGGCGTCCCGGCTGCACTGCCTTACTCGGTGTTCGGCGAGTTGATCCTCGCCGCCAGCCACATCGAACAGGGCGGGGTGGTGCGGGCACCGCTCGGCCTGATTACCCTGGGTGAGAGCAGCAAGTCGGTGCAGACCCGTGAGGTTACGTTGTTGCCCGGCAGTCTCACGTCGGTCAGCGCCGCCGGACTGGTCATGCCTTACGGCGGCACGACCGACGGCATCGATTACCGCTATAACGGCAGCCCGGTGGTGTTGAAGGGCATCGTCGGCACCACGGCCGGGGTGACCGTGCAGTCGCAGTACCTGGATGTCGCGCAAGGCGCGGTGATTGACCTGTCGGGCGGGGGGGATCTGCGCGGCGCCGGTTTCGTCTCCGGGCGTGGCGGTTCCACCGATGCCCGCTATAACCCGCTGGTGCGCAATGCCGCTGACGGCACGTTCAGCCTGCCGGGCCTGGGGAGCAACCCGGTCTACGCAATCCTGCCGGGCAATCAGAGTGTCTATGCCCCGGTGGTCGCCGAGGCTGGCGCAGTCGATCCGCGCATCGGTCAACAGGTCACGATCGGTGCGGGTGTGCCGGGTTTGCCGGCCGGCACCTATACCTTGCTGCCTTCGACATTCGCCTTGCTGCCCGGGGCGTTCCGGGTCGAGGTCAACGGCCAGGCGACGCCGGCGGCCATGGGGGGCGCGCTGCAGATGCGCAATGGTTCATGGACCAGCAGCGGCCGGATGTCGATTGCCAATACCGGCGTGCGTGACAGTCTGCCGAGCACGCTGACGCTGACGTCGGCCGATGTGCTGCGCCGCTACTCGCAATACAACGAAACCAGCTACAGCCAGTTCATCACCAGTGATGCGGCGCGGCGTGGAATACCACGGGCACTGGCACCGATGGATGGCAAAACCCTGAGTCTGAATCTGGAGCATGGTGAAAAGCCTGCCATTGCCCTGGATTTCAACGGCCAGGTGTTGTTTCAGCCCGCCGAGGGCGGCGTTACGGGCACGGCCGTGGTACGCGAACAGTCCATCGGCGTGCTCGAAGTGCTGGGCGCAGGCCATGAGCCGACGCCGGGTTTTCAAGGTGTCTCGCTGTATGCCGACAGCCTCAACCGTCTGAATGCCGGACGTCTGGCCATCGGCTCGGCTCCGAGCGTGGACTACGGCGCTGGCGGCAATATCGTGACCTTCGTCAACGGCGGCTCAAGCACCGACATTTTCTTGCGTGAAGGCGCGATCCTCTCGGCGCCGGAAGTCATGTTGCGCACTCAGAACACCCGCGGCGGCATTACCGTCGAGGCCGGGGCGGGGATCAATACCCTGGGGCGCGGCGATGTCTCGTTCGACTCCACCGACGGCTTTGTCTACCAGCCGGGGAAAGCCAGCCTGCTGCTGGTTTCCAATGGCTGGAACAGCGTGTTGGCGCCGGAGAAAGCCGTCGACTTGACCGGTGCCGGCAGTATCCATATCGGCACCTGCACGCTGGCGCCGTGCAGTAATCCGGCCATCCTGTATTCCAACGGCAGTATCAGCGCTGCCACCGACAACCACTTCGAACTTGATGAGGCGGTGCGTTTCGGCACCCGCCACCTGACCCTGGCGGTCGGCGCGGTCAATATCGGCAATACACAAGCCCTGGTCGATGCGGCGGGACGCGTGCCGGTCGGTCTGACCCTCAGCCAGAACGTGCTCAATCGCTTGCTGCAGGGCGACACCCAGTTCGGGGCACCGGCCCTGGAGTCGCTGAACCTGACCGCTCGCGACTCGTTCAACTTCTTTGGCACCACCACGCTCGATACGCTGGACCCGCAAACCGGCCAGAGCAAACTGCAGAATCTGATCCTGACGACCCCGGCGATCTACGGCCAGGGCGGCAGCCAGGATGTAGCCACCTTGCGCACCGCCAATCTGACCTGGAACGGTGCCACTCAGGCGCCGGGAGCCGTGGTCAGTGGTGGCGCCGGCACCGGACAGGGAACCCTGCAGGTTGAAGCGCAGCGGATCGAATTCGGCTACGGGCCGAATCCGCAGCCCAGCGGCCTGGATCAGAACGATCGTCTGGCGCTGGGGTTTGCCAACGTCAATCTCAGCGCCAGCGAGCGCATCACCGCCAATCACAAGGGCAGTCTTGCGGTGTATCAGGAGCAGGGCGCATACGACCCGGTCAAGGGCTATGCCTACAGCGGCGGCAACCTCACGTTGCGTACGCCGTTGCTGACCGGTGAAGCGGCTTCGATCAACGCGCTCAAGGCGGGCAATAACCTGACCCTGACCGGCAGCGCCACCGGCGCGGCAGCCGATGCGCTGGGCGCGGAATTGACCCTCGATGCACGCAATATTGTCCTCGACAGCCGGATTGCGCTGGCCAGCGGCAAACTGGTGGTCAAGGCCGAGAATGACCTGACCCTGACCGGCAATGCACAGCTGGATCTGGCCGGGCGTACCTTGCCATTCAACGACGTCAACAAATACAGCTGGGGCGGTGACGTATCGCTCTTCAGCAACAGCGGCAATATCCGTCAGGCAGCCGGTTCGCGCATCGACCTGTCGGCGCAGAACAATCAGGCCGGCAACCTCAGCGCGGTGGCGCTGGGGGCGGGCGCCGGGGTGGTCGATCTGCAAGGCCAGATCCTCGGCGCCAGCAGCGGTCATTACGATGCCGGTGGCACCTGGGTGCCGTACAAGGCCGGGGGCGTGGAGATTCGTGCGCAGCAACTGGGCGGCGATCTGAATCAGCAATTTGCCGCGCTCAACCAGCGCTTGAACGACGGCCAGGTGTTCGGCAGTCGCAGCTTCCAGTTCAAACAGGGCGATCTGCTTATCGGCGATGGCCTGCGTGCCGGCGAGGTCAATGTCTCCCTGGACAATGGCCACCTGAGCGTGGCCGGCACTATCGATGCCAGTGGCGAGCGGGTCGGCAGCATTCGTCTGTCCGGCAAAAACGGTTTGACCCTGGGCGGCAGTTCGGTCCTCGACGCTCATGGTCGAGTGCTGCGGGTCGACAGCTACGGCAAGATCATCGATGCGCCGAACCGGGCGATGGTCGAGCTCGATTCCGGTGCGGGCGTGCTGACGCTGGCCTCCGGCGCGCGGATCGATTTGCGCCACGGCACCGATGCCGCGTTGGGCAATCTGCCCGGGCAAAACGATGGTCGTGCACGGGGCACCCTGGAGCTGAACGCGCCGCGTCTGGGCGCCGGTGATATCGCGATTGATGCCAATGGCACGCTGAGCATCCAAGGCGCTCGCTCCATTGGCCTCAACGCCGTGCGCCGCTACACGGATGCCCGCGACGGCGTTGATCCGGCAGCGAGCGGCCGCCCGTATCAGGTGATTGATCAGGCGTTGTTCGATCGGATTCATGGCGACAGCGACGCCTTCATCAACGCGGCGCTGGGCAACAGTGACCTGCTGCAACGCAAACTGGCAGGGTTGAACAACGCGACCTACCGCGATGCCTTCCATCTGCGCCCGGGCGTGGAAATCGTCAGCAAGACCGCCGACGGCGATCTGCTGGTCGAAGGCGAGATCGACCTGTCGCGCTATCGCTACGCGAGCCTCAACCCGCACACGCAAAGAACTGCGCTGTATGGCTCCGGTGAGTCGGCAAGTCTGGTGATGCGGGCCGGTGGCAACCTCGATATCTACGGCAGTATCAACGACGGTTTCGCGCCGCCGCCGGAAACCGTGGATGACGCCGGCTGGAAACTGCTGCCGGGCGTGCAGCCGTTCGGCGGCGATCTGATCGTGCCGGGCAGCGGTGTGACGCTGGCCGAGGGTACGCTGTTCCCGAGCGGCACGACCTTGAACTACGACTTGCCGATTCAGGCGGCCACCTTCGCCAGCGGCACACTGTTGCCGACCCAGGCGGTTCTGGCCGGTGCGTACACCTTGAATGCCGGCAGCGTATTGTCCGCCGCCATCCACGACTCGGCGGGTAATTTGCTGTACGCGGCCGGCACTCTGCTCACACAGGACGTGACCTTGCCGATCGGCAGTCGCCTGGGCGCCGGCACCCGCTTGAACACGGCCACCGCACTGCAAGCCCTGCGCTGGCCCAAAGGCGTGCCGCTGCCGGGCACGCTCGGTGCGGATAACGTGCTTGGCGGGGTCAAATTGAGCGGTGCGCTGGCGCTGCTGCGTGGCTCGCTGATTCCGTCGATGACCGATGTGGTGCTGGCTGACGGTACGGCTTTCATTGAACTGCGCGGTTACACCAACACCACTCAACAGGGTCGTAACTGGGCCGTGGCGAGCATGTTGCCGGCGGGCAGCACGTCGTGGTCGATGCGTCTGGTAGCCGGCTCCGACCTGGATGCCGCCGACAGCCGCGCACTGAAACCGCTGACCAGTGACGGCAACCTGCGTCTGGCCGATACCCACTACGGCTTGAAAGTGACCGAGAAAAAACTCGATACGACCTGGGTCGACGGCAACCCGATGGGTTATCCGGAAGGCACGGTGGTCAGCGATGATGAACTGTATTTGTGTGACGTGTTCCCCGGCGCCTGCCTGTTGCCGGCCAAGTTCCTCTGGGCGCCGGACAACATTGCCGGGATGCCGGCGGGCACACCGGTGGCCGAGGGCGACCTGTGGTGGTGTGATGCGGATCCGTTTTCCTGCGCACCGAACAAGGGCGGCATCAGCACCACGACTCACTCGCAGATGTTCAGCGTGTTGCGCACCGGCACCGGCGATCTCGACCTGTTGGCGGCCGGCAACCTGAGCATGGACTCGCCGTTCGGGGTTTACACCGCCGGCACTCAATCGAGCGACGTCGATCCGCGCTACAACTTGCGCCGTGGCACCTTGACCGACAACGGTTCGGTGCTGGGGAGCCAGGGCGCCGATTATGAAAAATGGGTCAACGGCGGTAGCGACAGCCTGTATCAGGCGTGGTATCCGCAGGGGGGCGGCAACCTGACGATCAATGCCGGCGGCTCGGTGTCCGGCGACGCCGTGGGCCGTCGCAGCCTCAACCCCCTGGCCAAGCTTCGCGAGCAGGTTGCCAGCGTCTCGGTGGGCAACTGGCTCTGGCGCCAGGGCACCGGCAACAGCGATGTGCCGACTGCCTGGTGGATCAACTTTGGCAGCTATGCGACCCAACCCCTACCGGATCAGGGTACCGATAGCGGCCCTTATCTGGTCGGCTTCACGGGTTTTGGTGCGCTGGGTGGCGGCAATGTCAGCCTGCGCGCCGGCGGCGACGGCGGCATGCTCCGGCCGTTGGGCGACACCGGGTTGAACCCGCGCAGCCAAGGCTTGATCGTTGCGGTCGGCAGCACCGGACGGGTCGGCAGCGACGGCAGCCTGCAATTGACCGGTGGCGGCGACATGGATATCCGCATCGGCGGCACGCTCAACCCGTCGCGGCAAGCAAGCACAGGGCAGAACGGCAATGGCTCACCGAACCATGATTTGCAGGGTGCCTTGATCAACCTGCGCGGCGCGGCGCAGTTGTCAGGCGGGGCGCTCGGCGCGATCAACCTGCAATACGGTGCGGCACCGGCGTTGCAGGATGCGCGCGAAACCCGGGCCTTCGACCCGTTCACCTCGACCTTGGGCGTTGCTACCGGTGGTCTGGTATTGATCCCGGGTGACTCGGGCATGCGCCTGAGCACCCGTGGCGATCTGGTGCTCGGTGGCGCGGCGGACCCGGGGCGTGTGCGTCTGCAAAACAGCACGCCGTTCACCGATGCCGCCGGCGTCGTGCATGGCGGAGGCGGGCTGGCGGGCTTCTCGCTGTGGACCGACCACACCGCCATCGATCTGTTTTCAGTCGGGGGCAATCTGACTCCAAGCACCCAGTTGGCCGAGACCAGCACCCAGGGGCCGTTGACGAATCGCAACAGCTCGCCGAGCGATCTGCGCTTTGTCTACCCGTCGATCTTGCGCGCCGTGGCCGGTCAGGGTTCGATCTATGCCGGCGCGTCTGCGGTGTCTGTCTCCAGCGCGTATCCAGCTGCATCGGCTTATTCGCTGGTACTGGCACCTTCAACCGCTGGCCAACTGGAGATGCTGGCCGGCGACTCGATCTACGCCGGCGGCTATGCCATCGATCAGTCCGGCGCCAGCCGGGCGGCCATCGCCACGCCGTTCGCGCCGGCGTTCAGCGGCTATGCGCAATACGGCAGCAGTAAGCCGCTCCTGAGCAATTACAGCGTTGATGGCGTGGCACCGAGTCAGAACCTGAGTTATCCGTTGTTTGCATTTGGTGCCGACACGTATTCGGGCACCAGCGGTGTGCAGGCACCGGCACGTTTTTACGCATTGGCTGGTGATCTGGTCGGTGTGCGCAGCGGTGAAACCTTGCGCTTCAGCGATTCACTGCGCACCTGGTATGTCGCGGCTGCGCCCGTGTGGATGCTGGCCGGTCGCGATATCGTCGCGGCCGGCACCGACCTGGGCAAACCGACTGCTGCGCCGTCGGATCTGGGCTGGAACGGCGAAACCATTGCCTCTTCGGGCAACCTGTTCGTCCACAACGGTGCGCGTGATGTTTCGCGGGTCTCGGCGGGGCGCGACATTCTCTACAGCAGCTTCGACATCACCGGCCCCGGCCTGCTCGACATCAATGCCGGGCGCAATATCCTCATGGAAGATCGCGCGAGCATCACCAGCCTCGGGCCGATTGTGCAGGGCGACAGTCGACCCGGCGCCAGCGTCGTGTTGCAGGCCGGCATCGGTGCACAAGGTGCGGATTACGGACGTTTCATCGCCCGTTACCTGAGCCGGGACAATCTCGCTGACGCGAACCTGTCCCTTGCCGCGCAACCTGGCAAAGTGGTGAAAAACTACCTCGGTGAACTGCAAAGCTGGCTGACCCTCGGCTACGGCTTCAGCGGCAGTGAAGAACAGGCCAGAACCTTCTTCGCTGCGCTGCCAAGTGCCGAACAAGCGATCTTCGCCCGCCAGGTGTACTTCGCCGAACTGCGTGCCGGTGGCCTGGAGTACAACCAGGTTGGCGGCCCACGCAAAGGCAGTTACCTGCGCGGTCGCAACGCCATCGCGGCGCTGTTCCCGACTACCGATGTGGCCGGCAATCCGGTCCGTTATGACGGCGATATCACGATGTACGGCGGAGCGGGGGTGAAAACCCTGTTCGGCGGCGACATCCAGATGCTCACGCCGGGCGGCGGTCAGGTGTTCGGCATCGAGGGCGCGGCGCCGCCGTCCACGGCGGGGATCATCACCCAGGGCTCGGGCAATATTCAGCTCTACTCCGAGGGCAGCATTCTGCTGGGGCAGAGCCGGATCATGACCACTTTTGGCGGCTCGATCCTTGGCTGGTCCGCCAAGGGCGACATCAACGCCGGTCGCGGCTCGAAAACCACCGTGGTCTACACGCCGCCGAAACGCGTGTACGACACCTGGGGCAACGTGACCCTGTCGCCATCGGTGCCGAGCACCGGCGCCGGTATCGCCACGCTCAATCCGATTGCCGAAGTGGCCCCGGGGGATATCGACCTGATCGCGCCGCTGGGCACCATCGATGCGGGCGAGGCGGGGATTCGCGTCTCGGGCAACGTCAACATCGCTGCGCTGACGGTGGTCAACGCCGCCAACATCTCGGTGCAGGGCAAGGCGACCGGTGTGCCGGTGGTCTCGGCGGTCAATACCGGGGCGATCACCTCGGCCAGTTCCGCCGCGTCATCGGCGACCCAGGCAGCAGAAGACGTCGCCCGTCAGCAGCAAGCCGCGTCGCGCCAGAACCAGGCCTCGGTGTTCACCGTGCAGGTGCTGAGCTTCGGCAACGAGCAACTGGCCCCGACCCGCGACGGCGCGAGCCGTGCACCGACGCCGGGCTACAACCCCAACAGCCCGGTGCAGGTGCTGGGCGCCGGGGTGCTGGATGAACAGGCGAAACAGCAGCTGACCGAGGAGGAGCGGGGGCAGCTGACGTTGTAAAAGGACTCTCGTGTAGTACGCTTCGGGCGGCCATTTGGCCGCCCTTTTTTTAGGTTGATGAGGTTCGTGGGTATTGTCGTCGGGTGTGGACTAACGTCAGTATTTTGATGCGCCCGTTCACTCGATAGACCAGCAGATAGTTTGGATTGACCACCATTTCCCGAGTGCCTGGCACTCGACCGGACCGGTAACCATAAGGGATTGATGAAAGCCTTTGCGTTGCTGCACCAACCTTGTGCTGCAGAGCCGTTGAAGCGTTTGAGTTGTATTGTTCAACGTAATCGATAATGTCAGCCAGATCGTCCAGAGCTTGTTCGCTCCATTCAAGCGGCAGCGCGTCGATTCTTGCGTCTCTCTTCTAATAGTTGGTCGAGCCGCATCATGGCTTCTTCATGGGGAATGCCCGGATTAGGATCATCCAGTGCCTCCTGCACCTTGGCACGAAACCAGCGATCGTAGCTCTCTGCCTCTTCTTCGGAGTCGAAGTCAGAGTAGAACGGGGAATGCAATATGCTCATAGTGATCTCCGTGATCAATTTCAGCAGTCTAAGGGGGGAAGGGCCCATTGTCGTCACTGGCAGACGATGCACCCCATGAGCCCTTGAGGAACCATGAGGTAGCGGGACCCAGTATCTGCAAGTCCCCCCTTTCAAATCTGCAGGACGTTTCCCTCCGTTGTCCGGCAATCTCGACCGCCGTTGTAGGCCTATTCCACCCCAGTGTTTTTCAGGTTTTCCGGCTACACATTCAGGCGCGTTTTCCTACAAATGCGCTCAAAACGCATAGGGAATACTCACCTTCGCCCACAACATATCGCCCTCCGGCCGGTTCTCCACGTCGAACTCCCTGGCCCAGCGGATTTCCGCACTGGCGTACTTGAGAAAGGTGAAGTGCAGCGCCGGGCCGATGGCGAACACCTTGCCGCGTACGCCGTCGTCAACGTCCTGGCCGGCGAACTGCACGGTGTGGCCGAACTGTTTGTCGTCGGTGGTCTGCTTGAGGTAATAGCCATTGACGCCGAGCATCAGGTCGTCGGTGATCTTGTAGCTGGCGGAGTAATCGAAGTGGAAGATCTGCCCGGACTTGTAGTCGGTGTCCTTGTTTTTCTCGTTGAAGCTGTAGGTGGTCTTCATCGAGACTTCGGTCTTGTCCGTCGGCAGCCAGGTGAAGGAGAACAGCGGCTTGTAGGTGTAAAAGTTGTTGCTGGTGTTGGCCAGCCGGTCGACGCTGTATTCGCCGGTGGGCACGGTGATTTCCACGGCGGCGCCGAGCGTCAGGTTCTTGCCCATGTCCCACAGGATGATCGGGGCGATGGTGGTATCGCCCATGCCTTCGCGGGTGTCGCTCTGGCCGAACACCGAGACTTCCTGCTTCAGCCACGGCTGGGCGATGTAGCCGGCCAGGCGTCCGCCGAACACCCGCACCGGGCTCAAGTAGTCGATGCGCGGGATGACCGCCGTGGATTCGATCTCGACATTCGGAACCTTGCCGCCGAACGAGCTGATGTTCAGCTTGGTCGCCTTGTAATGGTTGTAGTAGAGGTTGAAGGCGACCATGTTCTCGGGAAGGCTGTCGACCTCCAGCGGCAGCATGAAGAAGCCGTCGGTGCCGGGGCCGATGTTGTCGACGCCGGCTTCGGTGGCCAGCGCCGGCAGGGTGGTGGCGCAGCCGAGCAGGCTCAGCGCCAGTCGCACAGGGAATGTCGCGCGGTTCGGGGTCATGTCCGTCCTCATTATTATTGTGTTTGGGCGCACCGCCGGCGCGCAGGACGCCCGGCCACTATAGAAATAAGCCCTTGGCGCACGCCGGGGCAGGGTATTGGCGGACACGGAAGGGGGCTTCTGCGGACACTTCATCAACCCTGTGCTAACTTCCTTCGACATAACCGGTAACAAAAATAACAATTCAGCGTGATCCGGAATGTCAGCCCCCATGAACGCAAAACTCCAAGACCCCACCTTCGATCTGGCGCTGGTGTCGCCATTTCTGCTGCAGACCCTGGCCGAAGTCGCCGCCAACAAGGGCATCGAGCCGCAAAGCCTGTGCCGTGGCCTGGGCTTTGACGTCGAGGATCTGCAGGACCCGTCGCAGCGGATTTCCTATCGCCAGGCCGTGGCCATGATCCAGCGGGCGCTCAAGGCCTTGCCCAATCAGGGGCTGGGGCTGTGGGTCGGCGCGCAAAATGTGCTTGGCACACTGGGGTTGCTCGGGCATGTGCTGTCGCTGTGCAAGAACCTGCGTGATGCGTTCGAGCTGGGCATTCGCCATCAGCACACGTCCGGCGGGATCGTGGTGATCAGCGTGGATGTGGTGGGCGAGCAAGTGTACGTCGACGTGGAATGCCGTTTGCCGTTCGCTGAGGTGCAGATATTCGCCGTCGAAGAGTTTTACGCCAGCCTGCTGGTCTACGGCCGGGCGCTGGTGGGCGAGACGTTCAAGCCGATTGCCGTGGAGTTTGTGCATGCCGCGCCGGATTACGTTGATGAATACCGGCGGCTGCTGGGGCCGGACGTGCGCTTCGGCTGCCTGCACAACCGCATGCTGATCGACGTGCAATGGCTGGATGTGAACCTGCCCAACCATCATTCGCTGGCGTTGCGTCAGGCAGTCAAGTTGCTGGAGCTGGAAGCGGCGCAAGTCCATCAGAAGCTCGATCTGATCCAGGCTGTGGAGCGCGCCATTGCCCGAGACCTGAGCCGGGGCAGCCATATCGAAAAGATCGCCGGCGACCTGAACATGAGCAGCCGCACCTTGCGCCGGCGGCTGACCGAGCACTCACTGACTTTCGAGGCGCTGCTGGAGCAAGTGCGCCAGGCCCGCACCATGAGCCTGCTGGCCAATCCCGACATGCCGATCGAGCGCATCACCGAGGAAGTTGGCTATAGCGACGTGCGCAGTTTTCGTCGGGCGTTCAAGCGCTGGACCGGCAAAAGCCCGAGCGCGTGGCGCAACGAGTGTGTCATCTGATCCCCCACAAACTCTCCGGCTACAGTTAAACTCCGCGCTCTTTCCAAGGAGTCGACATGAGTTACTACCAGCCGGGCATCCTCGCCACCCCAGTTCCGCCACAAGCACGTCACCTGTTTTTCGCCCTCGAGTCGGTTGAAGCGCTGCCGCAGGCGATCGACAACCTGCTGAACCTGGTGGACGGCAAGTCGGCGGTGGTCGGTTTCGGTGAATCCCTGGCCAAGGCCCTGAATGTGAACATCGACGGCCTGCGCAGCTTCCCTGCGCTGACCGGCGTCGGCGTGGAAAACCCGTCGACCCAGCACGCCCTGTGGGTCTGGCTGCACGGTGTCGACCGTGGCGATCTGCTCAACCGCAGCACCGCGCTTGAGGCCGCACTGGCCCCGGCGCTGCGTCTGGTACAGATGCAGGAAGCCTTCCGCCACAAGGACGGCCATGACCTCACCGGTTATGAAGACGGCACCGAAAACCCGCATGACGAAGCCGCCATCGCCGCCGCACTGCAAAGTGAAGGCGCCGAAGGTCTGGTCGGTGGCAGCTTCGCCGCGATCCAGCAGTGGCAGCACGACCTCAAGGGTTTCCATGCGTTGTCCGCCGAAGACAAGGACAACATCATGGGCCGTCGCCTGAGCGACAACGAAGAGATCGACGACGCCCCGGTGTCCGCCCACGTCAAGCGCACCGCCCAGGAAAGCTTCGCCCCGGAAGCCTTCGTCGTGCGCCGTTCGATGCCGTGGATCGAAGGTGAGCGCGCCGGTCTGATGTTCCTGGCGTTCGGTTTCTCCCTCGATGCCTTCGAAGCGCAACTGCGCCGCATGAGCGGTCTGGAAGACGGCATCACCGACGGTCTGTACCGCATCAGCCGGCCGATCACTGGCGGCTACTACTGGTGCCCGCCGCTGCAAAACGGCCACCTCGACCTGCGCGCACTGCGCATCGGCTAAGGCGTGACGATGAACGTGGTGCGCTGGGGCATGATCGGTTGCGGCAGTGTCGCCGAACGCAAGAGCGGGCCGGCCTTTTACAAGGCGCCCGGCTCGGCGTTGGTGGCGGTGATGGGGCGACGCCTCGAATCCGTGACCGATTATGCGGCGCGCCACGGCATCGCCCGGACTTACACCGACGTCGATGCCCTGATCAACGACCCCGAAGTGGACGCGGTGTACATCGCCACGCCACCCGACAGTCACCACGCCTATAGCCTGAAAGTCGCCGCTGCCGGCAAGCATTGCTGCGTGGAAAAACCCATGGCCCTCAACGCCGGACAAAGCCGCGAGATGCAGCAGGTGTTCGCCGATGCCGGTCTGCACCTGTTCGTCTCCTATTACCGCCGTTCGTTGCCGCGCTTCCAGCAGGTTCGGCAATGGCTGGAGCAGGGGCGGATCGGCGAGATACGACACCTGAGCTGGTCGCTGACCAAGGCGCCGTCGCCCAGGGATCTGGACGGCAGCGCCAACTGGCGCACCGATCCGACGGTGGCCGGTGGCGGCTATTTCGCGGATCTGGCCAGCCATGGTTTCGATCTGTTCCAGTATCTGCTCGGTGACATTGTTGAAGTCGCCGGTTTCACCGCGCGTCAGGCCGGGTTGTACGCGGCGGAAGATGCGGTCAGCGCCAGTTGGCGGTTTGCCTCGGGCGCACTGGGCATGGGCTGCTGGAGCTTTGTCGCGGACCGGCGCGAGGATCGGGTCGAGATCATCGGCAGCCAAGGGCGGATCGGGTTTTCGGTGTTCGACGAGCATCCGGTCGAACTGCATGCCGAAGAGGTCATCAGCCTGGAAATCCCCCATCACGAACATATCCAGTGGCATCACGTGCTGGGCATGAACGCGCAGATTTGCGGCGAATCACAGCATCCGGCGACCGGGGCAGAGGCCCTGAAGACCGATTGGGTCATGGACCGGATCCTCAAGCGCCACTGAAGGCGCATCTAACCTTATGCTCATTCGGTATTTCTCAAGCTTGTCATAACGTCTCTAAGATCACGT
This sequence comes from Pseudomonas sp. GW821-FHT09C09, assembly GCF_059418105.1. Lineage (NCBI taxonomy): Bacteria > Pseudomonadati > Pseudomonadota > Gammaproteobacteria > Pseudomonadales > Pseudomonadaceae > Pseudomonas > Pseudomonas sp. GW821-FHT09C09. The sequence goes on along the minus strand of NZ_JBWKPF010000002.1, from coordinate 814,532 downwards.
CATAACTCGTTATAACAAGTGATCCCGTGATGACCGATAACGTTCTCTCCCTGGGCAGTGTTCCTCTACACACCCAACTGCGCGACGTGCTGCGCGCCCGGATTCTCGACGGCGAATACCCGCAGGACAGCCAGATGCCGTCCGAAAGCGAGCTCGGCACGCTGTTCAAGGTCAGCCGCATCACCGTGCGCCAGGCGCTGGGCGATCTGCAAAAAGAAGGGCTGATCTTCAAGATCCACGGCAAAGGCACCTTCGTTGCCAAGCCCAAGACCTTTCAAAACGTCAGCACCCTGCAAGGCCTCGCCGAGTCCATGACCGGCCGTGGCTACGAGGTGATCAACCGCCTGCGCAGCTTCAAATTCATCGCCGCCGACAAACTGGTCGCCGAGCGTTTGCAGGTCGCCGAAGGCGAAATCGTCGCGCAGATCAAACGCGTACGGCTGATCAACCGCGAGCCGATCTCGCTGGAAATCACCTACCTGCCCAAAGCCGTCGGCGAACGGCTGGAGAAGGCTGATCTGGTGACCCGCGACATCTTCCTGATCCTCGAAAACGACTGCGGCATCGCCCTCGGCCACGCCGATCTGGCCATCGACGCGGTGCTGGCCGACAGCGACCTGACCCAGGCGCTGAACGTCGAGGCCGGCTCGCCGATCATGCGCATCGAGCGTCTGACCCACGACGCCAATGGCCAGCCGCTGGATTTCGAACACCTTTACTACCGTGGCGATGCGTTCCAGTACCGCCTGCGGATCGACCGGCAAAAAGGGGAGCAGGCATGAGTCGAACGACACTCGAACAGGAATACGACATCGTCGTGATCGGCGGCGGCACCGCCGGCCCGATGGCGGCGATCAAGGCTAAGGAACGGAACAAGGATCTGCGCGTGCTGCTGGTCGACAAGGCCAACGTCAAGCGCAGTGGCGCGATCAGCATGGGTATGGATGGCCTGAACAACGCGATCATTCCCGGCCATTCGACACCGGAGCAGTACACCAAGGAAATCACCATCGCCAACGACGGCATCGTCAATCAGGCGGCGGTGTACGCCTATGCGACGCACAGTTTCGAAACCATCGAGCAGCTCGACCGCTGGGGCGTGAAGTTCGAGAAGGACGAAACCGGCGATTACGCGGTGAAGAAAGTCCACCACATGGGCGCCTATGTGCTGCCGATGCCGGAAGGGCACGACATCAAGAAAGTCCTGTATCGCCAGTTGAAACGCGCACGGGTCAGCATCACCAATCGCCTGGTCTGCACCCGTTTGCTGACCGACGAGGAGGGTGCCGTCAACGGTGTGATGGGGTTTGACTGCCGCACCGCCGACTTCCACGTGATCAAGGCCAAAGCCGTAATCCTCGCCTGCGGCGCTGCCGGGCGCCTCGGTCTGCCGTCCTCGGGTTACCTGATGGGCACCTACGAAAACCCGACCAACGCCGGCGACGGCTATGCGATGGCATATCACGCCGGGGCGGAACTGGCGAACCTCGAGTGCTTCCAGATCAACCCGCTGATCAAGGATTACAACGGCCCGGCCTGCGCCTACGTCACCGGCCCTTTGGGTGGCTACACCGCCAACAACAAGGGTGAACGCTTCATCGAGTGCGACTACTGGAGCGGGCAGATGATGTGGGAATTCCACCAGGAACTGGAAAGCGGCAATGGCCCGGTGTTCCTCAAACTCGATCATCTGGCCGAGGAAACCATCCAGAACATCGAGGAAATCCTGCACAGCAACGAGCGCCCGAGCCGTGGCCAGTTCCACGCCAATCGCGGCACCGATTACCGCACGCAGATGGTCGAGATGCACATCTCGGAAATCGGTTTTTGCAGCGGCCACTCGGCATCCGGCGTGTGGGTCAACGAGCGCGCCGAGACGTCGGTGAAAGGTTTGTATTCGGCCGGTGATATGGCCGCCGTACCGCACAACTACATGCTCGGCGCGTTCACCTACGGTTGGTTTGCGGGTCACAACGCGGCGGAGTTTGTCGCCGGGCGCGAGTTCTCCGCGCTGGATGCCGAGCAGATCGAAAAGGAAAAGGCCCGGGTCTACGCACCGCTGGACCGCGAACACGGGCTGCCGCCGGCGCAGGTCGAGTACAAGCTGCGGCGCTTCGTCAACGACTACCTGCAACCGCCGAAAGTGACGAAGAAGATGGAAATCGGCCTGCAACGTTTTAGCGACATCGAACGCGATCTCAACGAGATGAAGGCCAACAACGCCCACGAACTGATGCGCGCGATGGAAACCAGCGTGATCCGCGACTGTGCCGAAATGGCTGCGCGCGCTTCGCTGTTCCGCGCCGAAAGCCGCTGGGGTTTGTACCACTACCGCGTCGATCACCCGCAACGGGACGACCGCGAATGGTTCTGCCACTGCCACCTGAAGAAGGGCGAAGACGGGCGCATGACCAGTTTCAAGAAAGCCGTCGAGCCTTACATCATCCCCCTCGATGCCGAGGAAATGCAGGCCTACGACCGCCTTCGGGTCGGCGCTTTTGCCGCTTGAGCCATCACTAGAGAGAGTCCGGACCATGGCCTATCAAGCCCAGGAAATCTTCTTCCGCTCCAATGCCCCCGTCACCGTGGACGAGGACAAATGCATCGCCGAAAAAGGCTGCACCGTGTGTGTCGACGTCTGCCCGATGGACCTGCTGGCGATCAACCCGGCCACGCAAAAGGCCTACATGGCGTTCGATGAATGCTGGTACTGCATGCCGTGCGAAAAGGACTGCCCGACCGGTGCGGTGAAAGTCGAAATCCCGTACCTGCTCCGCTAAAACGCTATCCGGCAACACCGGACGCCTGATTCAAGACACCCCTCGTTTCCCACCGCGCCCTGATCGCGGCGGAGACGAACATCCAATAAATGATTCGAGGGGATTCAACCATGTTGCGTGCAGCAATCGCCGGTCTGGTACTGGCTTCGTTCACCCTGTCGGCCTCGGCCGAAACCATCCGCATTGCCATCGGCACCCAGGACACCACCATCAACTGCGCCGCCGGCGGTTTGTTGATCCGCGAGCTGGGCCTGCTCGACAAATACCTGCCCCACGACGGCGCCTACAAGGACGCCAAATACGACGTGCAGTGGAAGAACTTCACCAGCGGCGCACCGCTGACCAACGAGATGGTCGCCGGCAAACTCGACTTCGGCGCCATGGCCGATTTCCCCGGCGCGTTCAATGGCGTGGCGTTTGAAACCGCCGGCAAGCACAGCCTGTTCATCAGCGTGCTGTCGGGCAGCATCAAGGGCAGCGGCAACGGCATTGTGGTGCCGAGCGCGTCCGGCGTGCAGTCGCTGAGCGAGCTCAAGGGCAAGACCATTTCCGTGCCGTTCGCCTCCACCGCCCACGGCATGTTGCTGCGCGCCGTGGCCGAGCAGGGCTGGGATCCGCTCAAGGACGTGAACATCATCGCTCAGCCGCCGGAGGTCGCAGGATCCGCGTTGCAGGCCGGAAAGATCGACGCCCACGCCGACTTCGTGCCGTTCGCCGAGCTGTTCCCGAGCCGCGGCTTCGCCCGCAAGATCTACGACGGCGCCCAGGCCAATGCGCCGACCTTCCACGGTGCGCTGGTCGATCAGGCCTACGCGAAAAAGTACCCGGAAATCGTCGTCGCCTACCTGCGCGCAAGCATCGAGGCCAATCAACTGCTGGCCGCCGAACCGGAGAAGTACAGCGAACTGATCGCCAAAGTCACCGGCGTCGATGCCGAGGTCAATTACCTGTTCCACGGCCCGCTCGGCGTGCAGACTCGCGACCTGAGCTGGAAACCGGAATATCGCCAGGCCGTGGGCACTGCCATCGACACGCTGAAGCTGCTGAAGAAGGCCGATCGCGGGCTCGACCTGAATACCTTTATCGACGATCAGTACATTCGCGCGGCGTTCAAGGCCTCGAATCTGGATTACACCGCGCAACTGGCCAATTACTCGCAGACGCCGTTGAAGTCTGTCGATGCGGTGACCGGGAAAGCCATTTCTGATTTCAGCCATGTCGCGGAAATCTGGGTGCGGGGGGAGGACAAGGTTCGGCGTTATGCCTCGGCTGAAGAGGCGTTTACCGCACTGGCGGGCCTGAAGTCGGAAGGCAAGAACATCCGGGCGGTGTATGCGCAGGCGAGTGACAGCGGGATCAAGTTGCTGGCGGAGCAGGCGTGGTTTGCCAGTGATGCGAAGGGGCGGTTGAGTGCGTTCCTGCTCAAAGGGCAGGCGCAGCAGTTTGCTTCGGCGCAGGGAGGCAAGGTGTTTGATTTCACCGATGCCACCGCGCAGGCCGTGGTCAGTCGCTAATCATGAAAATCTCAAAAGGACGCTGGATATCAAGAGCCGCCTCACTGCTGCTCTGCCTGCTCTTCTGGCAACTCGCCTCCAGCCACCACTGGAACCTCGGCCTCGTCACCTTCGCCAACGTGCCAACCCCGCTGGCCGTGATCGAAGCCGCATTGGGCCTCGGCGACTCTGGCAAGCTTATCCAGCACCTGAGCGCCAGCCTCGGCCGGGTCTTCGCCGGTTACCTCGCCGCACTGGTGATCGGCATCGCCCTTGGCCTGGCCATCGGCCGCTCGAAATGGGCCGAAGACCTGCTGCTGCCACCGCTGGAAGTGCTGCGCCCGATCCCCGCCGTGGCGTGGATTCCTCTGGCGATCCTGATGTTCCCGTCATCCGAACTGTCGATGGTGTTCATCACCTTCACCGGCGCACTGTTCCCGATCCTGCTCAACACCGTGCATGGCGTCGAAGGTGTCGATCCACGGTTGATCGCCTCGGCGAAAAGCCTCGGGGCAGGGCGCCGGGCGATCCTGCTGGAAGTGATCCTGCCGGGCGCTGCGCCGAGCATCATCACCGGGCTCGCCATCGGCATGGGCACGTCGTGGTTCTGTCTGGTGACCGCCGAAATGATCTCCGGCCAGTTCGGCATCGGTTATTACACCTGGGAGTCCTACACCATCCAGAACTACGCCGACATCGTGGTCGGCATGTTGCTGATCGGCGTGTTGGGCATGGGCAGCAGCCTGCTGATCAAACGCCTGGGCGGGCTGTTCACGCCCTGGCACCGACCACGAGGAAAAGCCTGATGAGCGTGATGCAAACCCCGGAAGGGCGGATCGACATCCGCCAGTTATCCATCGTCCTCGGCGAAGGCCGGCAGGCGTTCGAAGCGGTGCAGGGGCTGGATTGCCAGATCGAACCGGGCCAGTTCGTGTGCATTCTCGGCCCGTCCGGTTGCGGCAAGTCGACCTTGCTCGGCGCATTGGCCGGGCATCTGCAACCCCATGGCGGGCAGTTGAAAGTCGACGGCACTGAAGTGTCCGGCCCGTCGCCACAGCGCGGCATGGTGTTCCAGCATCACACGTTGTTCCCGTGGCGTACGGTGCGCGACAACGTTGCTTTCGGCCTGAAGATGCGCGGCATCGGCAAGACCGAGCGCCATCGCGCCGCCGATGACATCCTCAATCTGGTCGGCCTCGAAGGCTTCGCCGAGCGCTGGCCGGATCAACTTTCCGGCGGCATGCAGCAACGGGTGGAAATCGCCCGGGTGCTGGTCAATCGCCCACGGCTATTGCTGATGGACGAACCCTTCGGCGCACTGGATGCGCTGACCCGCCTGAACATGCAGGAACTGCTGCTGGACATCTGGACGCGGATTCGCACCACCGTGGTGTTCGTCACTCATGACATCGACGAGGCGCTGTTCCTAGCCGACCGTTTGCTGGTGATGAGCGCACGGCCGGGGCGAATCATCGAAGACCTGCGCCTGGATTTCCCCCGTCCACGCACCACCGGACTGGTCACCAGCCACGAGTTCTCGCGCCTCAAGCGCCACTGCCTAGACCTGCTGCGCCACGACAACGACCGACCGCTGCCGCGCCTCAACCCGCTCGGTTTGCCTCCTGAAAACGCCTTGCCGAGATTTGCCCTGTGACCTCATTTTTTGCTGTGACCGATAACGACGACATTCTCGCCCTGCAACCGCGCCTGACGGCTGATGACGCGGGAGTACGCCGGATTGCCTTGATTGACCTGGCTGACCTCGAAGAACCGGACGGCTTGCTCTGGCTGGTCGAGCGACTGGCTGAAGACCCAGCCGAAGAGGTGCGTGCCGAAGCGGCGCGTTTGCTGGAAGCCTGGGAAGACGAACCGGTGGTCGAAGCGCTGTGCCAGGCGCTGACGGATCCGTCGCCAGCGGTGCAAGCCGCTGCGGCGCAGAGCCTGAGCCTGCTCAAGACCGAAGCGGCGGGGAGGGTGATTCTGCCGTGGACTGCTCATGTCGAAACCAGCGTGCGGATTGCCGCGTTCCGGGCCTTGCGCGAGTTGCGTTTCCCCGGCGCTGCGCCGGCCGCGATTCAGGCGCTGAACGATGCCGACGCCAGTGTCCGTCGTGAAGCCGTGGGCGTGCTCGGTTGGCTCAAACAACTCGACGCACTGCCAGCCTTGGCCCGATTGGCAAGCGCCGATCCTGACACCGAAGTACGTCGCGCAGCCACCGGCGCCCTGGGCCTGGCGAGTGGCGCAGATGTGCTGCCGGCCTTGCGTCAGGCCTTGCAGGACAACGCCTGGCAAGTGCGCGAAGAGGCCGCAACCACCCTCGGCAAAGTCGGCCATACCGATGCAGGCCCGGCACTGATCGAAGCCTTGGGCGACGACTACTGGCAGGTTCGCCTGCGCGCCACCCGCAGCCTCGGTCGTTTGCGTTACGTGCCGGCCCTCGACGCCCTGATCGACACCCTCGGCCATCGCATCAGCAACCTGCGCAAGGAAGCGGCGCTGGCGCTGGGCGAGTTGAATGATCGCGGCGCCGTGGCGGCGTTGCAGGCCGCGCAGGATGACGGCGACCCGGAAGTGCGCAAAGCCGTGCGGATTGCCTTGAGTCAGCTGCAATGAATCCGCTGGCGATCGGCAATTCCCAAAGTGAACACCGCTTGCGGCTGAGCTGGCCGGACGGCCGCGAGCAGTTGCTCGACCATGCCGAACTGCGCCGCCAGTGTCCGTGCTCGCAATGCCGGGCGTTTCGCCTGCGGGGTTCGGCTCCGCTGGTGGATGATCGAGTGCGCGTGATCGAACTCAACCAGCAGGGTTACGGATTGCAACTGGTGTTCAGCGACGGCCATCAACGCGGGATCTATCCGTGGCAGTACCTGGCGCAACTCACACCTTAGGTTCACCGCAATCAACCTGGGCTCAGAAGGATTTGCTGACGCTGGCCACGACCGTCGCCGTGCACACATCCTTGAAGCCCCAGTTGCTCAGGCATTGGCTCTGCGAAAGGTCGGTGTCGATGTAGCTCAGGCCCAGCACCACATCGGCCAGGTTGTGGGTCAGTTTGACTTCCCACTCCCGGTAGGACTCTTCGCCATGCCCGGACGCCGAGTACAGATGCGGGTCCTTGAAGTCCATGTTGCCGTAGCGCAGCTTCAGCCCGGAATCGAACGGCAATTCGGTTTCATAGCCGATGTAGCTGTAGAGCGAGCTCTGTTTGCTGTCGATGCCCGGGGCGTCACTAGAGTAGTAAGCCGCAAGCTTCACCCCGTAGACGCCGAGAATCCCGTAGACCTCGGTCTGATTGAACTGGCTTTCTTTGGGGTAGGCGTATCGGATGGTGCCCAGGTCCAGGCTCACATCCTCGGTGGCCTGCCACAGCCAGCCGGCGTAGTAATCCACCTCCTGACGGGTTTTCAGGCCACCGCCGAAATCGACGTTCGAACTCCACGCACCGAGGTACAGACCGCTGCTGTGGGCCAGGGTCAAACCGGCCTGTACCGCCGGATCGTTCTGGGTCTGGGAGATGCCGCGGGTGCGGTAGTCGCTGGCCAGGGTCAGATCCACCAGTACCGCGAAATCATCGTTCAGAGGGATCGCGTGGCTGCTCAAAGGCAACAGACTCAAGGAAGTGAGGGCGAGCAGAGGCATGGCTTTCATGTGAAGTCCCGATGTTGTGATTGTTATGGGCAGGAAGCAGGCAAGGCTGCGCCGGACCCCGGCGGCTGGCGTGGGGGCGGGCAGGGGGGGGACGGCGATTGTTATTAGAGGGTAGGGGCGTACACCTGACGACCACCGAACCAGGTCTGCAGCACCTTCGTGTCATGCAGCGCCTTGTCATCGACGCTGAACACGTCGCGGTCGAGCACGATGAAATCGGCCTGCTTGCCGGGGCTCAGCGAGCCGATCTGTTGCTCCAGGCCGATGGTACGCGCCGCGTTGACGGTGTAGGCGTAGAACATGGTTTCGCGGTCCAGGCGTTCGTCGGCGTTGAGCACGCCCAGCGGCCCGGTGCGGGTGATGGCCTGGGCGATGGCGTTGAACGGGTTCGGCGAAGACACCGGCCAGTCGCTGGCGCCGGCAATCGTCGCGCCTTGCTTGAGCAGCGAGTGCGCCGGGTATTGATAGCGAAAGGCGAGGGCGCTGACGTACGGCTTGATCATGTCGGTGGTGTAGTCGTCGGCGCTGGCCCACAGCAGTTGCATCGAGGCAATCACGTTCAGCGGTTTGAACCGGGCGAATTCCTTCGGATTGACCATTTGCAGGTGGGTGATCGAGTGCGTCACGCCGCTCTGTCGGTCCTTGCGTGCCTGGGCAATGCCGTTCAGTGACTCGCGCACCGCGCGGTCGCCGATGGCGTGGATATGCACCAGCCAGCCGCGCTGGTCGATGGCGCTGACCAGTTCGCCGAAGTGCTGCGGATCGATCAGCAGTTCGCCCTGTTTGTGCGAGTTGCTGTAGGGATCGATCATCGCCGCGCTCTGGGCCGGGTATTCGATCACGCCGTCGGCGAAGATCTTGATTCCCGGCAAAGTCAGGTTGGGAATGCCCTGGAACTGCTGGCGTACCTTGTCGAGGGTGTCGAGATCGGCCGGGACGCTTTTCGGGTTGGCCACCAGCAGCGCGGCAACGTGGGCGGTCATGCCGCCGCTGTCCGACAGGGCCTTGTAGGCCGGCAGCACGCCTACGGTTTTCTCGGTGGGCTTGAGGGCGAACACCGGCTCGCCCGGCGCGGCGTTGGCGGCCGGGTCCATCCACGCGGTGATGCCGAGGCTGTTGTTGAAGCGCACCGCCGATTGCGCAGCCTTGAGCAGGTCGGCAGGGCTCGGCACCGGCATTTTCGAGGCGACCCGATCCCAACCGGCATCGACCACAAAGCCGTTCGGCTCACCGCTGGCCAGTTTGCCGATGGTGTCTTTTTCCGCGTCCGGCAGGGTTTTCAGCAGCGCGGCGTCGATGCCCGCACGCTTGAGCATCACGTTGTTGGCCCACGCTGTGTGGTGATCGCTGCCGGTGAACACCACCGGCACGTCGGCCCATTCGCCATGGTTGAAGATCTTGCCCAGCGCTTCAGCCTTGGCCCAGTACGCCGAACTCATGCCGGCCACGCTCAGCACATCGCCATGCCGGGCCTTGCCGTCGTCACGCCAGCCGCGCAGGCGTTTTTCCAGTTCGTCGAGTTCGACCACCTCGTCTTCCATGTTCGCCGAGACCATTTCCAGTCCGCCGAAAATCGCGTGGGAATGGCTGTCGATCAAGCCGGGCATCATGGCCTTGCCTTGAAGGTCGATCACTTGGGTGCCGGGTTCGATCAAGGTCTTGATCTGCGCATCGGTGCCGATTTTCAGCACCTTGCCGTTCTCCACGGCCAGCGCCTGAACCTGCGGTTGAGCGCGGTCGGCGGTGAAAATCTTGCCGTTGAGCAGCACCAGATCGGTGGCGGCCATGGCTTCCATCGAGGCAAAACTCACAGCGGCGATCAACAGGTTTTTGCTGAAATGCGGGATGAATCTTTTCATTGAACATTTCCTTGTTATTGCGTCTGATGGCCAGATTAGTGGCTGCCAACGCCCGACAGAACGCCTCCCTCACGAAAAACGTTTTTGCCTGAATGGAAAAAGCATGGACAAGCTGGGTGCACTGAAAATGTTTGTGGTCACCGCGCAGCTCGGCAGTTTCAGCCGCGCTGCCGAGCAACTGGGCAAGACCCCGTCGGCCCTGACCAAAGCGGTCAATCATCTGGAGTCCGAACTTGGCGCGCGGCTGTTCGAGCGCAGCACGCGGCGGATTCTGCTGACGGAAATCGGCCGGCTCTATCTGGAAACCGCACGTCAGGTGTTGCAACGGCTGGATGAGGCCGGCGAAGAAATCGAACAGTTGCAACACGGCCTGCGCGGCAGCCTGAAAATCACCGCGCCGCTGGCTTACGGGCGGGCGTTTCTCGATCAGGTGTGTGACGGCTTTTTGCAGCAATACCCGCAGATCAGCCTGCAAGTGGATTTGTGCGACGAGTTCGTCAATCTGTTGGAAAGCGGCTACGACCTGGCGCTGCGCGAGGGCCATGACGATTTGCCGGGGCTGATTGCCCGGGTGGTCGGCAGCAATCGCCTGGCGCTGTGCGGCAGCCCCGAATACCTGGCGCGCAAGGGCTTGCCGGTGACGCCGCAAACCCTCGATCAGCATGAATGGCTGCTGTACCGACATCCGTTGCTTAGCCGCGAATTCTGGTGGGCCGAGCGCGACGGCCAGCGCCTGAGCCTGGCGCAACCGGCGGCGCCGCTGTTGCGCAGCGACAATTACGACCTGTTGCTGGCCAGCGCTTTGGCCGGGCGCGGCTTGCTGCACACGCCGCTGTGGAGCGCCGCGCCGTACATCGCCGACGGGCGACTGGTGCGGGTCATGGCTGATTACGAGATCGATCCAGACAGCTTCGGCCCGCACATTCTGGCGGTGTACCCGAGTCATCGGCGGGCGACGGCCAAGGTTGTGGCGTTTATCGACTACATCGCAGGGTTTCTCGCCGAACGCGGTTTGAACTGACAGCTGCATTCCCACGCAGAGCGTGGGAACGATCAGTCACAGGATTTGAGCTGACTGGCGGTGCTTGTCAGGAAATTCCCACAAGAGTACAAATGTACTCCATGACGACTCTGACTCCCCGCCGTACCGCCATCCTGACCTTTATCCGCGAACGCATCGCCGAACACGGTCAGCCCCCAAGCCTCGCTGAAATCAGCGAGGCTTTTGGTTTTGCCTCCCGCAGCGTGGCGCGCAAGCATGTGCTGGCGCTCACCGAAGCCGGGTTCATCGAGGTCAATCCGCATCAGGCCCGGGGCATTCGCCTGCTCGGGCAGCCGGCGCGACCGGAACTGCTTGAAGTGCCGGTGCTCGGCCGGGTGGCTGCCGGTGCGCCCATCGGCGCCGATGCCGACATCCACAATCGGTTGATGCTCGATCCGGCGCTGTTCTCCCGCACGCCCGACTACATGCTGCGGGTGCAGGGCGACTCGATGATCGAGGACGGGATTCTCGACGGCGATCTGGTCGGCGTACGCCGCAACCCCGAGGCACTCAACGGCCAGATCGTGGTGGCGCGGCTCGACGGCGAAGTCACCATCAAACGCTTCGAGCGGGTCGGCGATGAGGTTCGCCTGTTGCCGCGTAACCCGGCGTACCAGCCGATTGTGGTGCGTGACGATCAGGACCTGGCCATCGAAGGCGTGTTCTGCGGTCTGGTGAGGCAAGGCTGATGGGTGCCGTCGTTGCGCTGGATACGCTGTTCAATGGCGGCCAGATCTGGAAGGGCCGGCCTGCGCCACCCACCGTCAGCCCGCAACCCACCGGGCATGCGGCGCTGGACGCAGCCTTGCCCAGTGGTGGCTGGCCGGAAGCGGCGCTGAGCGAAATCCTCCTGGCCGGGCCCGGTGTCGGCGAACTGCAACTGGTGTGGCCGACCCTGGCGCGGCTGTCGGCGGCGGGCGAGCGCATCGTGCTGGTGGCGCCGCCGTTCGTGCCATACCCGCAGGCCTGGGCCAATGCCGGGGTCGATCTGCGGCAGTTGTCGGTAATCCAGGCCAGTGAGCGTGATGCCTTGTGGGCGGCGGAGCAATGCCTGCGCTCGGGCAGTTGCGGCGCGGTGCTGTGCTGGCCGCACAAGGCCGATGACCGCGCCTTGCGCCGTTTGCAGGTGGCGGCGGAAACCGGCCAGACCCTGGCGTTCGCGTGGCGGCCATTGAGCGAAGCGGTCAACCCGTCGCCAGCCGCGTTGCGGATTGCCATCGATGCGCGCCCGGCGCAATTGCGCGTACTCAAATGCCGGGGCGGACTGGCGCGTACCGCACCGATTGCCTTCGCTGTGGGGCATTGAGGTCGCCATGCGCTGGGTTTGCATTCTGTTCCCGCAATTGGCCCTCGACGCCGTGCTGCGTCAGCGCCCCGATCCCGAGCAACCCTTGGCGCTGCTCAGCGGCCCGGCTCAGCGCCGGGTGCTGCAAGCGGTCAACCCGGCGGCGCGGGCACTGGGCTTGCGTCCGGGGCAGTCGATGACCGCGGCGCAGGCCATGAGTAAAGGGTTTGTCACCGTCGATTACGATGCGGCCGAGGTCGAGCATTGGCAGCAATTTCTTGCCGCCTGGGCCTATCGCTTCAGCGCCCAGGTCAGCGTGCATTATCCGCGCACCGTGGTGTTCGAGATCGAGTCGAGCCTCGGGCTGTTCGGTTCCTGGGCGCAGTTCGAGGCGCGCTTACGCACGGAGCTGACGGAGCTGGGCTTTCGTCACCGCATCGTCGCCGCGCCCAACCCGGTGGCGGCGCGTGTATTGGCCAACGCCTATGACGGCCTGGTGGTGCCGGATGGTGAAGCCCTGCGCCATCACCTCGGGCAATTGCCGGTCGACCGCATCGGGCTTGAACCGGGTGTAGCCACGGCGCTGTCGCGCATGGGCCTGCGCCACCTCCATCAGGTACAAAGCTTGCCGCGTCAGGCTCTGGCCCGGCGTTTCGAGGCGCCGATGCTCAAGCATCTGGACACGCTGTTCGGCGCACGGCCGCTGGCGCTGGCGTTCTACCTGCCGCCGGATCGTTTCGACGTGCGCATCGAACTCAATTTCGACGTGCAGTCCCATCAGGCGCTGCTGTTTCCGTTGCGTCGTTTGACGGGGGATCTGTCAGCGTTTCTGTGCGGACGGGACAGCGGCGTGCAGCGTTTCGATCTGCATCTGGAGCATGCAGGGTTGCCGGACACATTGATCAAGGTCGGCCTGCTCAGCGCCGAGCGCGACCCGGCGATGCTCTTCGAACTGGCCCGTGGCCGGCTGGAGCAGGTTCAGGTCGAAGCCCCGGTGCGCGGTTTTCGTCTGCGCGCCGAGGATCTGCCGAGTTTCGTGCCGCAGTTTCAGGAACTGTTCGACGACCGCCCGCAGCAGACGTTGCCCTGGGAGCAACTGCGCGAACGCTTGCGCGCACGGCTGGGGGATGAGGCGGTGCAGGGGCTGCGCTTCCAGGCCGATCATCGACCGGAGTGCGCGTGGCAGAACGCCGATGACAAGCAGCCTTGTGCTGCGTTGCCGGGCGTGCAGCGTCCGGGCTGGTTGTTGGGCGAGCCGCAGTCCGTGCCCGAAGGTTCGGCGCGCATCCTCATGGGCCCGGAACGGATCGAGTCCGGCTGGTGGGACGGTGACGACGTGCGCCGCGATTATTACCTGATCCAGAACCGCGCCGGCCAGCAAGGCTGGGCGTACCGGGCTGTGGGTGAGGGCGGCCCGTTGTGGCTGCAGGGCTGGTTCGCGTGAATCAGGGTTATGCCGAGCTGCATTGCCTGTCGAACTTCAGTTTTCAGCGCGGTGCGTCCAGTGCGCTGGAGTTGTTCCAACGGGCGAAAAAACACGGCTATCAGGCGCTGGCGATCACCGATGAATGTACCCTCGCCGGAATTGTCCGTGCCTGGCAGGCGGCCAAGTCCGTGGAGCTGCCGCTGATCATCGGCAGCGAGATGCGCATCGAGAACGGCCCGAAACTGGTGTTGCTGGTGGAGAACATCGAGGGTTATCAGGCCCTGTGCGGCTTGATCACCCAGGCTCGACGGCGCACCCAGAAAGGTCAGTATCAAATACTGCGCGAAGATTTCAGTGAACCGTTGCCGGGGTTGCTGGTGCTGTGGGTGCCGGATGCGGTCGATGACGTGGAAGAGGGGCGTTGGCTGAAACAGACCTTCGGTGAACGGCTGTGGCTGGCGGTGCAATTGCATCGAGGGCAGAACGATCAGCAACGGCTGGCCGCACTGCTGAGTCTGGCGGATGAAGTACAGATCCCAGCGGTGGCCAGCGGCGATGTGCACATGCACGCTCGTGGCCGGCGGGCCTTGCAGGACACCATGACCGCGATCCGTCACCACGTCCCGGTGGCCGAAGCCGGGTTGCGCCTGCACCCTAACGGTGAACGACATTTGCGCAGCCTCGATGTGTTGCGCGAGTTGTATCCGCAGAACCTGCTCGACGAATCTGTGAGGCTGGCCCGCCGCTGCACGTTCGACCTCGGTCAGTTGCGCTATCAATACCCCAAAGAACTGGTGCCCGAGGAACACGACGCCAGTTCCTGGCTGCGTCATTTGACCGAAGAAGGCATCGCCTGGCGCTGGCCGAAAGGCGCACAGCCCAAGGTGCTCAAGCAAATCGACGATGAGCTGGAGCTGATAGCCGAACTCGGCTACGAAAGCTACTTCCTCACCGTGCACGACGTGGTGCGCTACGCCCGGGAGCAGAAAATCCTCTGTCAGGGTCGCGGTTCGGCGGCCAACTCGGCGGTGTGTTTTGCCTTGGGCATCACCGAGATCGACCCGGATCGCACCACGTTGCTGTTCGAGCGTTTCATGTCGAGAGAACGCAACGAGCCGCCGGACATCGACGTGGATTTCGAGCACGAGCGCCGCGAAGAAGTCCTGCAATACGTGTTCCGTCGTTATGGCCGCCGTCGTGCGGCGCTGACGGCGGTGGTCAGCACCTATCACGCTGCCGGCGCGGTCCGTGATGTGGCCAAGGCGCTGGGGTTGCCGCCGGACCAGATCAATGCGCTGGCCGACTGCTGCGGCCACTGGAGCGATGAGACGCCACCCGTGGAACGCCTGCGTGAAAACGGCTTCGACCCGGACAGCCCGATCCTGCACCGGGTGCTGAGCCTGACCGGACAACTGATCGGCTTCCCCCGGCACCTGTCGCAGCACCCCGGCGGTTTCGTGATTTCCGAGCAGCCGCTGGACACCCTGGTGCCGGTGGAAAACGCCGCCATGGCCGACCGCACGATCATCCAGTGGGACAAGGACGACCTCGATGCGGTCGGGCTGCTCAAGGTGGATATCCTTGCTCTCGGCATGCTCAGCGCGATTCGTCGTTGTTTCGACCTGCTGCGTCGTCATCGCAACCAGGATCTGAGCCTGGCCACCATCCCGGCTGACGATCGCCCGACCTACGACATGATCAGTCGCGCAGACACCATCGGCGTGTTCCAGATCGAGTCCCGGGCGCAGATGTCGATGCTGCCGCGCCTGCGCCCACAGAACTTCTACGACCTGGTGATCGAGGTGGCCATCGTCCGGCCGGGGCCGATCCAGGGCGGGATGGTGCATCCGTACCTGCGCCGCCGGAACAAGGAAGAAAAGGAAACCTATCCGTCCCCGGAACTGGAAGTGGTGCTCAAGCGCACCCTCGGCGTGCCGCTGTTTCAGGAGCAGGTGATGCAGATCGCCATCGTCGCCGCCGACTATAGCCCTGGCGAGGCCGACCAGTTGCGGCGTTCCATGGCCGCATGGAAACGCCACGGCGGGCTGGAACCTCACAAGGAGCGGTTGGCCGCCGGCATGAAGAAAAACGGCTACAGCCCGGAATTCGCCGCGCAGATCTTCGAGCAGATCAAGGGCTTCGGCAGTTACGGTTTTCCCGAGTCCCATGCCGCCAGTTTTGCCTTGCTGACCTATGCCAGTTGCTGGCTCAAGTGCCACGAACCGGCGGCGTTCGCCTGTGCGCTGATCAACAGCTGGCCGATGGGTTTCTACAGCCCGGATCAGATTCTTCAGGACGCGCGCCGGCATCATTTGCAGATCCGCCCGGTGGACGTGCGCGCCAGCGACTGGGATTGCAGCCTGGAGCCGATCACCGGCGAGCAACCGGCGATTCGCATGGGCTTGCGCATGATCAAGGGTTTTCGCGAGGACGATGCGCGGAACATTGAAAAGGCTCGGGCGAGGGGTGCGTTTGCCGATGTCGCCGATCTGGGTGACCGGGCCGGGCTCGACAGTCGGGCCCAGGCGTTGCTGGCGGATGCCGGTGCGTTACGCGACCTGGCCGGTCACCGTCATCGGGCACGCTGGGAGGTGGCCGGGGTGCAGAAGCAGCTCGGGCTGTTTGCCGGGTTGCCGAGTCAGGAGGAGCCCGATGTGCGGCTGCCCACACCGAGTGTCAGCGAAGACCTGTTCACCGACTACGCCACCCTCGGCACCACGCTGGGGCCGCACCCGCTGACGTTGTTGCGCGACGAGTTGCGGGCGCGGCGCTGTCGCAGTTCCCGGGAGTTGCTGGAGGTCGAGCACGGCCGGCCGGTCAGCGTGGCGGGGCTGGTGACCGGCCGCCAGCGCCCGGCCACCGCCAGTGGCGTGACCTTCGTGACCCTGGAAGACGAGTTCGGCAACGTCAACGTGGTGGTCTGGCGCGATCTGGCCGAGCGTCAGCGTCAGGTGCTGGTCGGCTCGCAACTGCTCAAGGTCGATGGTCGCTGGGAGCGCGAAGGCGAGGTGCGGCACTTGATTGCCGGACGCTTGAGCGATCTCAGCCCGTTGCTCAAAGGGATTCGGGTGCAAAGCCGCGATTTCCACTGATGTCTGCTGGGTGATCAGAAAGCCAATTCACTGACGTCAAAAAAACCTGTCCTCACTGATGGCACTTTGGCATAATGCCGGCCCTTTCCCGATCCCCCACGATTTTTGCCGTGCCGGGACACATCATTTTTCAGAAGGAATGCACAGTGAGAATGATCTCCCGGATGTTGGTCTCGGGCGTTGCGATTGCCGTCCTCGGCACTCTGGCCGGCTCGCTTTCCGGCTGCGCCACCGAAAGCTCCCGCGCACTGCCGGTGGCCAAGGTGGAAAGCGCCACCCAAGCCTGGACCGGTGTCCGTATCCCGATGGCCGTGGGCAAATTCGACAACCGTTCGAGCTACATGCGCGGGATCTTCTCCGACGGCGTCGACCGTCTCGGCGGCCAGGCCAAGACCATCCTGATCACTCATTTGCAGCAGACCAACCGTTTCTCCGTGCTCGACCGCGACAACATGGGCGAAATCCAGCAGGAAGCGGCGATCAAGGGCCAGGCCCAGCGTCTGAAAGGCGCCGATTACGTGGTCACCGGTGACGTCACCGAGTTCGGCCGCAAAGAGACCGGCGATCATCAGCTGTTCGGCATTCTCGGCCGTGGCAAGACTCAGGTCGCCTACGCCAAGGTCAACCTGAACATCGTCAACATCAGCACTTCCGAAGTGGTCTATTCGACCCAGGGCGCCGGCGAATACGCCTTGTCCAACCGCGAAATCATCGGCTTCGGCGGCACCGCTGCCTACGACTCCACCCTCAACGGCAAAGTCCTCGATCTGGCCATGCGCGAGGCGATCAATCGCCTGGTCGATGGCATGAACGCCGGCGCCTGGAAACCGGGCAACTGATAGACGCCCATCGCAAGGAGCAACACACCATGAATCTGTCCCTGTCTCGGTCGCTGATGGCCCTGACCGCCAGCGCCTTGCTGGCCGGTTGCAGCAGCCCGCAAACCCTGTACCAGTGGGAAGGCTACCAGCCACAAGTCTACGAATACTTCAAAAGCGAAACGCCGAAAGAGGCCCAGGCCGAAGCGCTGGAAGCCGATCTGCAAAAAATCCGCGCCAGCGGCAAGCCCGTACCGCCGGGTTACCACGCACACCTCGGTCTGCTGTACCTGAGCATGGGCAAGGACGATCAGATGGTGCAGCAATTGCGCACCGAGAAGACCCTGTTCCCCGAGTCCGGCACCTACATGGACTTCTTGCTCAAGAACGCCAAGACCGGAGACGCCAAATGATCTCCCGTGCCTTGAAACTGCTGGCCGCCGGGCTGGCGCTGACCGTTCTCGGTGGCTGCGTCGCACCGAAAACCGTGGACTATTCGGCGTACAAGCAAGCGCGTCCGAAGTCCATTCTGGTATTGCCGCCGCTGAACACCTCGCCGGACGTCAAGGCGTCCTACAGCCTGTTGTCGCAAGTGACGTTCCCGCTGGCCGAGGCCGGTTACTACGTGCTGCCGATTACCCTGGTCGACGAGACGTTCCGCCAGAACGGCCTGACCACGCCGGATGACATTCATCAGGCGCCGGTCAACAAACTGCACGAAATCTTCGGTGCCGACGCGGCGCTGTACATCACCGTCAGCGAATACGGCACGCGCTACATGGTGATCAGCAGCGAAACCGCAGTGACCGCCAGCGCCAAACTGGTGGACCTGAAAACCGGTGCCACCCTGTGGACCGGTGCGGCCCGGGCGTCGAGCGAAGAGGGTGGCAACAACAGTGGCGGCGGCCTGATTGGCGCGCTGATCACCGCTGCGGTGAAACAGATCGTCAACAGTTCCACCGATGCCGGCTACCCGATTGCCGGTGTGGCCAGCAATCGACTGCTGTCGGCCGGACATCCGGCAGGCCTGCTGTACGGGCCGCGGTCGCCGAAGTACGGCACTGACTGATCGACCTGTCACGGCGGCCCACCTCGGTGGGCCGTTTTTTTATTTGCCAGGCCAGAACCGCTCGCCACCCCCCGGTGCTTCCGTCCACGCTTGCAACGAGCGGGTCGGCAGATCGAAGTAATCCCGGGTCCGTGCATAACCATGGCCGCCCATGCGCCCGATCGCATCCAGCCCCAGTTGATCGATGTACAGGGTTTTCGGGTCGATCAACTCGTCGCGCACATGCGCCATCAACACCTCGCCAAAAATGATCTCCCGCGACTGACCGATGTTCAGCGCCATCATCCGCCGACACTCCAGCGCCACCGGTGCTTCGCCGATACGCGGGCATTTGACCGAGGTGCCGGGGATCGCCGTCAGGCCCGCAGCGGTCAACTCATCGAATCCCGGTGCGAATGGCACCGCGCAAACGTTCATGGCTTCCACCAGTGCATCGTTGACGATGTTGACGGTGAATTCCTGGTTCATCTGGATATTGCGCGTGGTGTCCTTGGGGCTCTGGTCGCCGTAGTTCTCCACGCCGAGCGCAAGAATGGGCGGGTCCGCCGACAGCGCGTTGAAGAAGCTGAACGGCGCCGCGTTGACCCGGCCTTCGCCGTCGATGGTGGTGACCAGTGCAATCGGGCGTGGCACCACGCTGCCGATCAGAATCTTGTATTTTTCCCGTGGGCTCAGTTGGCTGAAATCGAAGCTGTGCATGGCAGATATCTCTAAAGAAGTGGATCGATGGCGCTCAACGGCGCTTCGGCGCTGTAGTCATCGGCGAACGGAATGGCTGGCCGGAACAGGGTTTTCCAGTCCGGTCGGCCAAAAGCCCGGTCGCTGTGGCTGCGCATCAGTTTTTCGTATTGGCGTTGGGCCTGGCGTTGCAGGGCCGGGTAGTCGACACCGTTGACCTGACCGTCGTGCATCACGCAGCGACCGTCGATGTAACTGGCGATGCAGTCGTCGCCGCGCCCGGCCAGCAGCAGGTTTTTCAGTGGGTCGAACAACGGGCCCAGATGCAGGCCACGCAGGCTGAATACGGTGATGTCGGCTTTGGCGCCGGGTGCCAGGCGACCGAGGTCGTCACGGCCCAGAGCCTTGGCGCCGCCGAGTGTTGCAGCGTTGTACAAGTCGAGGCCGCTGGTCAGCGCCGGGCCGCCCTCCATCAACCGCGCGATGTTCAAACCGTGGCGCATGTTGGCCAGCAAGTCCGCCGGCCAGGTGTCGGTGCCGAGGGCGAAGTTGATACCTTTGGCGCGATAGCGGCCGAACGAGTTCAGTGCCTCGCCGTCGCGGGCGAACACCAGCGGGCAGTGCACCAGACTGGCGCCGCCATCAATGACCCGCTGCAGATCGTCATCGCCTGAGGTGTAGATGCCGTGGGGCAACAGGCTGCGCGGTGTAAGCAAATCCAGTCGCTGCAACCAGCCCAACGGCGAGGTGCCACGCAATTGCTCGACCATCGCCACTTCACCGGGCGCCTGACAGCAATGCAGACGCATCGGTGCATTCAGTTCGCGGCTCAAGGCGGATGTACGTTGCAGCAGCGCCGGGGTGCAGGTCTGGATGCGATCCGGCAGCAGTGCACCGCGAATCAGCCCCGCGTGTGCGCCATCGAAATCCTTGAAGAATCGTTCGGCCGCGTCGAGCCCGGCCAGGCCCCGAGCCTCATCCCAGTGATGGGCGAGGGTGCCGTCGGCGCGCCAGTAACTCATGCCGCTCATGTAGCAGGGGCCGAGATAGGTGCGCAGCCCCAGTTCACCCGCCACGTCGGCGACGGCCGCAAATTCGTCGTAGGTCTCCGCCCATTCGCGGTAGTACATCGAAGTGATCGGCATCGCCGTGGTGATGCCGTTGCGGATCAACTGGGTGAAGGCGTAGCGGTATTTGAAAATCTCTTCCTCGGGGTTGAACGACTCACGCGGGCCGGCCGCCAGATACTCTGCCGACCACATCCGGCCCATGGCGCGTTCATCGCCGTTGTCCAGGGTCAGTACCGTGGAATCGAGATCGCCGAGGGCGTCGAGATCGATGAAGCCGGGGCCGATCAGTGCGTTGCCGTAGTCGATCCACTCATCTACGGGCCCTTGATAACCGCGCCCGACAAACTCGATGCGCGAGCCGACAAACACCACTTCGCCGTCACGCCACAGCACATGTTGCGTGCCGTCGAAACCGACCACGCAACCGGCCTTCAGGCCGATCCGTTTCACAGACGGCTGCCCAGCAAGCGACCGCCGCTGGCGATCAGTTCGCCGCCGCGATAGACCTGACGTACAGGTCGCGCGACCACGGCTTCACCGAGGGTCTCGACGGGCATCAGCAGAAAGTCCGCAGGCTTGCCAATGTCGAAGCCGTAACCCTCGATCCCCAATGCGCGGGCACCATTGACCGTCGCCGCGTCGAACGCCGCCGCCAATTCATCGTCCTTGCCGAGGTCGAAACGGAACGCCAGCAACATCGCCCGTTCCAGCATGTCGCCGTTGCCCATCGGCGACCACGCATCGCGGATGCCGTCGGAGCCCAGGCACACGTTGACCCCGGTCTCGCGCAACGCCAAAAACGGTGGCACTGCGCAGTCGGCCGGCGCCGAACTCATCAGCGAAATGCCCAGTGCAGCAAGGCGTTCGGCGACGGGTCTGACCTGGCTCCACGGCAGCATGCCGAGGCAATAGGCGTGGCTGATCATCACCCGGTTCTGCAGGTTGAAACGCTCGGTGTAATCGGCGATCCGGGCGATCTGCCACAGGCCCAGTTCACCTTTGTCGTGCAGGTGAATGTCGACGCCGCGCTGGAATTCACTGGCCAGTTTGAATACGAAATCCAGTTGCGCGATGGGGTCGTTGTCGATGCCGCAAGGGTCGAGCCCACCGACGTTTTCCACGCCCAGGGCCATGGCTTCGCGCATCAGCTCGGCGGTGCCGGGACGGCTGATCAGGCCGGTTTGTGGGAACACCACCAGTTGCAGGTCGATCAGGTCGTTGTAGCGTTCGCGCAGTTGTTGCATGGCTTCGACATGACGCAGGCCGAATTCCGGGTCGATATCGACGTGGCAACGCATGGTCAGCGAACCCCGGGCGATGCAGTTTTCCAGCAGCGCACCGGCGCGTTCGGCAATCGGCGCTTTCACTTCGCGCAACACGCGGCGCTCGTTGCTGATGTAGTCCTTGAGCGTCGGGCCGGCGCTGTTCGGGCGCCAGGGCTGGCCGTACAAGGTCTTGTCGAGGTGGACGTGGCTTTCCACCAGCGGGGCGGTGAGCAGCTGATTCTGGCCGTCGATGTCGGTGGCGGCCAATGGCGTGTTCGAGGCCGGGCGGCGTTGGGTGAATTTGCCGTTTTCGATCAGCAGGTCTTCGGCGGAAGCGCCGTAGGGGCGGATGTTTCTGAGCCAGCGGGGGTGGGACATTTCATACCTCTGTTTCTATGTTGTCTGGGCGGGCCTCATCGCTGGCAAGCCAGCGATGGCCGCGACGCGGTCTTGAGTCAGGCGATCAACCCTTGAGCTTCGACCAAATCCGATCCTGCAGCTCCCGCGCCTTGTTGCTGCATTCTTTCTCCGGACGCAGCCGCGAAGCGTATTCCTCGGGCATGTTGATGGCGTCCATGACCTTCCATTTCGCATCCAGCAACTGATCGCTCTGTATCCCGTTGGCATAGGCAATCGCGTTGGACACGGCAGCGGCGTTCTCCGGTTTCATCATCCAGTCGATGAAAATCTTCGCGTTACCCGGATGCGGTGCGCTTTTCGGTACGGCGAAGTTGTCCTGGAACATCGCCACGCCTTCTTTTGGGTAAACGTACTTGATGGTGTTCTTCTGCAAGGTGGCGCGGGCCGTCGAGCCGTTCCAGTTCTGCATCATGATCACTTCGCCGGAGGCCATGCGGTCGACGGTGTTGTCGGAGCTGTACATCTTCAAAAACGGTTTCTGCTTTTGCAGCAGCTCGAGGATGCGCTTGGCGTCCTGCGGGTTTTCCGTGCATTCGTCGACGTTCAGGTAATGGCTGGCGGCGTTGATCACGCTGCTGGAGGTGTCGAGGGCGGCGAGCTGGCCTTGCAGTTCCTTGCGCGGCTCGAAGAACTCTTTCCACGAGTCGTCGAGCTTGCCACCCGGCACCCGGGCGCTGTCATAGGAGAACCCGGTGGTGCCCCACAGGTACGGCGCCGAATATTTGCGCCCCGGATCGAAGCTCGGATCGCGGAACGGGCCTTTGACGTACTGGAAATTGCTCAGGGTCGGGGTGTCGATTTCCAGCAGCAGGTCCTGCTTGATCAGCGTCTGCATGATCGACTGCGACGGCACGATCACGTCATACGCCGCGCCACCGGCCTGCAGCTTGGCGAGCAGGGTTTCGTTGCTGTCGTAGCCGTCCATGGTGACCTTGATTCCGGTCTCCTTTTCGAACTTGGCCAGCAGGTCCACCGGGTAGTAGTCGGTCCAGTTGTAGAAGAACAATTCCTTGGGCTCGGCGGCGTGGGCGCCGAACGCGGTGAAACAACTCAGGGCCAGACCGGATACTGCCAGACGCATGTTTTTGACTTTCATGAGCGCGCTCCAGGTTTATTGTTGTTTGCCGCGTTGGCCGAGCCAGAAGGCCAGCACCACGAGAACGATGGAAATCACCAGCATCAGGGTCGAGATCGCGTTGATCTCCGGTGTCACACCGGCCTTGATCGCCGAGAAGATGTACACCGGCAACGTGGTCGAACCGGGGCCGGCGACGAAGAAGGTCATGATGAAATCGTCGAGGCTGACCACGAACGCCAGTACCGAACCGGACAGCACCGCCGGCCACAGCAGCGGCAAGGTCACGCGGCGAAACACCTGCCACGGGTTGGCGTACAGGTCGTTGGCGGCCTCCAGCAGGCTCTTGTCCAGATCGTTGAGCCGTGCGCGGATCGGCAGGTAGGCGAACGGAATGCAGAAGCCGATGTGCGCGACGATCACCGTCATCAGCCCGAGCTTGATCCCCAGCGCCATGAACAGCAGCAGGGTGGCCACGGCGGTGACGATCTCCGGCAGGATCAGCGGCAGGTTGATTCCGCCCTCGACCATTTTCTGCCCGTAGAACGGCCGGTAAGTCGCCAGCGCCGCCAGCAGCGCAATCGCCGTGGCGCAAACGGTGGCGATGGTCGCGACGATGATCGAATTCAGCGCCGCCGTCTGGATCGACGGGTTGGCCAGGATCCGCCCGTACCAGGCGAACGAGAACTCGGTCCACACCGTCGCCGAGCGGTTGGCGTTGAAGCTGTAGACGATCAACACCAGGATCGGCACGTACAGATAGGCGAGGATCAGCAGGCTGATTTCCCGGGTTGCCGGGAGTTTTTTCAGGTGCAGAGAGATCATGCTTTCGCTCCCCGGTTCAGGGTTTTCGCCGCGCTGCGGCTGTAGAGGGCGTAGAGCACCAGCGACAACAGCAGAATCCCCAGCAGCAGGAACGACAGTGAACTGCCCAGCGGCCAGTTGCGTGCGGTGCCGAATTGTTGCTGGATCAGGTTGCCGATCATCAGGGTCTTGCCGCCGCCGAGAATCGCCGGGGTGATGAAGGCGCCGAGGCTCGGCACGAACACCAGCAACGCACCGGCAATCACCCCGGGCATCGACAGCGGCAGGATGATCCGGCGCAGCGCGTGCCAGCGGTTGGCGCCCAGGTCATAGGCGGCCTCTACCAGGCGCCAGTCGAGTTTTTCCAGGGTTGAGTAGATCGGCAGGATCATGAACGGCAGGAAGCTGTAGACCAGGCCGACGCTGACCGCGAAGTCGTTGTAGAGCAGGGTGATGCCGCCGGCGCTCGGGAACAGCGCGTTGAGGCTCTGGGCGACCCAGCCCTGTTCGCGCAGGATGATCAGCCACGCGTAGTTGCGGATCAGCAGGTTGGTCCAGAACGGAATGGTGATGAGCAGCACCATCAGATTGCGTCGGCGCGGGGTCAGGCTCGACATCCACAACGCCACCGGAAAGCCGAACAGGAAGCACAACAGCGTGGTGCCACCGGCCTGGAACACCGAGCGCAACAACGCCTGGGCGTAGACCCAGTTCAGCTCCAGTTCGCCGTCGAAGCCTTCCTGGAAAAACAGCTGCACGTAACTCTGCAGTTGCCATTGGGCCTGCCAGTCCACACCGCCGTAGGTGTTGCGCGGCAGCAGGCTGATGTAGCCCATGATCCCCAGCGGAATGGCGATCAGGGCAAGCAGGGTCAACACCACCGGGCTGAGCAACAGAGCACGGTTGAGGGAGGGGGAAGTGCTGCTGACGCTCATCTCAGGCCTCCATCAACAGGCAGGCCTGGGGCGGCAGGTGCACCGCCACGGGTTCACCGACCGCGCGACACGCGCTCAGGCCTTCGTTGTTTTCCCGCAGCATGACTTTGATGTCGTTGTTCAAGCGGCACTGGTAAAGAGTCGCGGTGCCGACATACAGCACTGCCTCGATCACCCCGCGCAAATGATGGGGCTGATCCGCCGTGACCAGTTGCGAACGCTCGGGACGAAACGCCAGTTGCACGCTGCTGCCATTGACGCCTTGGGGCGGGCAGGGGATTTCCACCGGCATGCCGTTGGGCACGAAGAGGTTCTGGTTGTGGTCGCCACGCTTGAGCTGGCCGGGGAGGAAATTGATGTCGCCGATGAACTGGGCGACGAACCGGTGCTGCGGGCGTTCATAGATGTCGGTCGGGGTGCCGATCTGCAGGATCTTGCCGGCGGACATCACCGCAATCCGGTCGGACAGGGTCAGGGCTTCTTCCTGATCGTGGGTGACGAAGATGAAGGTGATCCCGGCTTCCTGCTGCACGCGCTTGAGTTCGACCTGCATTTCCTTGCGCAGCTTCAAATCCAGCGCCGACAGCGGTTCATCGAGCAACAGCACTTTCGGTTTCGGCGCGAGAGCCCGGGCCAGAGCCACGCGCTGCTGCTGGCCGCCGGACAATTCCGCCGGTTTGCGCCCGGCCAGGTGCTCCATTTGCACCAGCGCGAGCATCTCGTCGACCCGTCCGGGGATCGTCTTGCGATCAAGACCCTGCATCTCGAGGCCGAAGGCGATATTCTGCGCGACACTCATGTGCGGAAACAGCGCGTAACTCTGGAACACCGTGTTGACCCGGCGCTTGAACGGCGGCAGGTGATTCACGGTTTCGCCCGCCAGACGGATCTCGCCGTCGCTGACGTGTTCGAATCCGGCGATGGTGCGCAGCAGGGTGGTTTTGCCGCAGCCCGAGGGGCCGAGCAGGGTGAAAAACTCATTGTCGGCGATGTTCACCGAGACATTGTCGAGGGCTGGCGCGAGGCCGGGATCGTCGGAGTACCGTTTGGAGACATTACGCACTTCAATTGCTATTGGTTGACCCATAATGGTGCAATCCTCTAATTATTGTATGCAATATCTGAATGCAATTTAGAAATACCCGGATTAATCTGCTTGTGCAACCCCCATTTCCCTGGCTGAGTCTTTCGCCGGGGCGCGTTGCCAGCATCGAAGGAGCTTTCAAATGACCGAAAAGAAAACGGAAACCACGGTCGACCGCGTCTACCAAGGGGTTTACGAGGCGATCAGCAAGCGTTCGCTGCGTCCGGGAATGAAACTGGGTGAGGCGTCGCTGGCGGAATTGTTCAATGTCAGCCGCACGTCGGTTCGCGCCGCGCTCAAGCAGCTGGAGGCCGACGGTCTGGTCACCACCGAGCCCAATAAAGGTGCGTCGGTGTCACTGCCCAGCGATGAGGAAATCCGTTCGCTGTTCGAAACCCGGCGTCTGATCGAGATCGGCATCGTCACCGAGCTGTGCCGGCGCAAGGACTCCGCCGCGATGCAGGACCTGCGCGAGCATTTGCTGCTGGAAGATGAAGCCCATGCGGCTGGTGACCACGAGCGGCTGATTCACCTGCTCGGCGAGTTCCACCTAAAACTGGCCCGCAGCCTGAACAACCCGGTGCTGCTCGACTGGTTCCAGAAGCTGATTTCCCGCGCTTCGCTGTACGCCGCTGCGCTGGACGACGACAGCCACGAAGCCTGTCGCGATGACGAACACCTGCGGCTGATCGAGTACATCGAGGCCGGTAACCAGAGCGCCGCCATCGAACTGACCTGCATGCATCTGGATGGCATCCAGAAGGCGATTCTCGACGTCGCAGCGAAGCTCAAGACCGGCTACCACCCGCTCAAACACCTGATCGAAGTCTGAGCGTCGGGTAAGGGTGAAATCGGCTATACCTCTAATGAAACCATCGTTGCCCGGTGCGCTCGAAACAGACGGGCGCGACGCTTGACCGCGCAGCGATTGAACCGGATCAACCACAAGGCGTTGAAGCAGCCAATGCAGTTTTTATCCGATAGCCATGGGTGTGACGGCTGGCAAGGCGAGATGGCCGGGCGAATCCGTGCGTTCGACTGGAGCGGCACGGATCTGGGCCCCCTCGAAAGCTGGCCGGCCAGCCTGTGCAACACGGTACAACTGATGCTCGCCTCGCCGTTGCCGATGGTCATGCTCTGGGGCTACGCCGGTTACATGATCTACAACGATGCCTATTCGCGCTTTGCCGGCGGGCGTCATCCATACCTGCTCGGTGTACCGGTGGAGCTGGGCTGGCCGGAAGTCGCCGATTTCAACCGGCATGTGGTCGACACCTGTCTGGCGGGCGGCACCCTGGAATATCGCAACAAGGATCTGGTACTGCTGCGCGACGGCGTGCCCGAGGACGTGTGGCTCGACCTTTATTACAGCCCGGTAGCCAACGATGCCGGGGTTCCGGCAGGCGTGATGGCAATGGTGGTGGAAACCACCGAACTGGTGCTGTCCGAACGCCTGCGCCAGGCCGCCGAAGACGCCTATCGTGCCGACAACGAGCGAGTACGCCTGGCGTTGAATGCCGGGGCATTGCTCGGTTCCTTTGTCTGGGACGTGAGAAACAACGTGCTGTCGGCGGACGAGCGCTTCGCCCGGACCTTTTCCTTCCCCCCGGATCAGGACCTGACCAACCTGCCGCAGCACATTGCCGAAGCACACATTCATTCCGATGACCGCCCCTGGGTGCAGGAGTGCGTCGAAAATTCGGTGCGCACCGGCGAACCCTACAACGCCGAGTACCGGGTGATCCGCGCCGACGGCAGCCATCTGTGGGTGCTGGCCAGCGGCTGTTGCGAGTTCGATGAACGAGGCCAGCCGTACCGTTTCCCTGGCGTACTGATCGACATCCATGAACGCAAGACCGCTGAAGAGTCCCTGCTCAAATTCACCCGCAACCTTGAGCAGCGCGTGGCTGATGAAGTGGAAGCGCGCCTCAACGCCGAAGAGCAATTGCGCCAGTCGCAGAAACTCGAAGCCATTGGCGGCCTCACCGGCGGCGTGGCTCACGACTTCAACAATCTGCTGCAAGTGATCGCCGGCAACCTGCACCTGCTGGCGCGGCACGAGCCGAACAACGCCAACGTGCAACGCCGGGTCAGCGCCTCGCTGGCGGCGGTGGAGCGCGGTGCCAAGCTGTCCTCGCAACTGCTGGCGTTCGCCCGGCGTCAGCCGCTGTCGCCGGCGGTGTGCGATCCACGGCAAATCTTCGAAGGCGTCGGCGAATTGCTGCAACGGGCACTGGGGGAAACCATTCAGATCGATGTGCTACTGCCCGAAGAACCGTGGCACATCAACGTCGATCGCAATCAACTGGAAAACGCCATTCTCAATCTGGCGATCAATGCCCGGGATGCCATGAAAGGCGAGGGCACCATCGTCCTTGGCGCCGCCAACACATCGCTGGACCGGGCGTTCTGTGCCGGCAAGGGCATCGTGCCGGGGGATTTCGTGCGGGTTTCGGTCAGTGACAGCGGCGTCGGCATCGCCCCGCACATGCTGGAGCAGGTCTTCGAACCCTTCTTCACCACCAAGGCCGATGGCCAGGGCACCGGCCTGGGACTGAGCATGGTGTTCGGCTTCGTCAAACAGAGCGGCGGGCATGTCGAGATCGACAGCCAGATCGGCGAGGGCACGCGGGTGCAGTTGTATTTCCCGCGCAGCCTGCGGCCGCTGATCGATGAGACGCCCGGTGTACGTCGACAGCAGGCGGGCGGCAACGAAACGATTCTGGTGGTAGAGGACAACGAAGCGGTGCGCACTTCGGCGGTGGAGCTGTTGCGCGAAGAAGGCTACCGCGTGCTGATCGCCGGGAATGGCGACGCGGCCATGCAAATGCTGCTGGAAGGCGCCCGGGTCGACCTGATCTTCACCGACGTGGTCATGCCCGGGCTGATCAAAAGCTCTGATCTCGCCGCCTGGGCCAAGGTGCAAATGCCGCCGGTGGCCGTGCTGTTCACTTCCGGCCACACCCGCGACATCATCTCGCGCAATCACCAGCTCAGCCCCGACACCCATTTGCTCGGCAAGCCTTACGGCCCCGAAGCGTTGTTGCAGATGATCCGCTCCGTGCTCAGTGCCTGAGCTTCGAATCCCCTGACCAAGGCTGGCCAATGACTTCCAAGCGCAGCTCAAATTCCGCCGCCGGCATGGTTCGCGTGCGCGGCGCCCGTGAACACAACCTGAAGAACGTTGATGTCGACATCCCCCGGGATGCGCTGGTGGTGTTCACCGGCGTGTCCGGGTCGGGCAAGTCGTCGCTGGCGTTTTCGACCTTGTATGCCGAAGCACAGCGGCGCTACTTCGAATCGGTAGCGCCTTACGCGCGTCGGCTGATCGATCAGGTAGGTGTGCCGGACGTTGACTCCATCGACGGTCTGCCACCGGCGGTGGCGCTACAACAGCAACGCGGCACGCCCAGTACACGTTCGTCGGTGGGCAGCGTGACCACGCTGTCGAGCCTGATCCGCATGCTCTATTCCCGTGCCGGCAGTTACCCGGCGGGCCAGCCGATGCTGTACGCCGAGGATTTTTCGCCGAATACGCCACAAGGTGCCTGCCCGGAATGCCACGGGCTCGGCCGGGTCTATGAAGTGACCGAAGCCTTGATGGTGCCCGATCCGGAACTGACCATTCGCCAGCGCGCCGTGGCGTCCTGGCCGTTGGCCTGGCAGGGGCAGAACCTGCGCGACATCCTGGTGACCATGGGCATCGATGTCGATATTCCATGGCGCAAGCTGCCAAAAAAACAGCGCGACTGGATCCTGTTCACTGAAGAAACCCCGACCGTTCCGGTATTTGCCGGGCTGACGCCGGAAGAAACCCGCGTCGCCCTCGAGCGCAAGATGGAACCGAGTTATCAAGGCACGTTCACCGGCGCCCGGCGCTACATCCTGCATACGTTTACCCATTCGCAAAGCGCGCTGATGAAGAAGCGCGTGTCGCAATTCATGCTCGGCAGCCTGTGCCCGTTGTGCGATGGCAAGCGCCTCAAGCGCGAGGCGCTGTCGGTGACGTTTGCCGGTCATGACATCGGCGAGTTGTCGCGGATGCCGCTTCTGCAAGTCGCCGAAGTCTTGAAACCGGTGGCGGACGCGAGCTGGCTGGAACACGCCGATGAAACCGGCGAAACCCTGACCCACAACCAGACCCGCGAAGCCCGACAGCAGCGCGTGGCCCATGGCGCCAGCGGTCACGCCAACGCACCGGACGTGCGCCACACGCCGAACCTGTCGCTGGAAAAACGCCTGGCCGCGCAGCGTATTGCCGAGGACTTGCTGGAGCGAGTCAGCACCCTGACCGATCTCGGCCTCGGTTATCTGGCGCTGGAACGCAGTACGCCGACTCTCTCGTCCGGGGAGTTGCAGCGCCTGCGCCTGGCCACACAATTGGGCTCGCAACTGTTTGGTGTGATTTACGTGCTTGATGAACCCTCCGCCGGTTTGCACCCGGCTGACGGCGAGGCGTTGTTCGAAGCCTTGCAGCGGCTCAAGGCTGACGGCAACAGCGTGTTTGTGGTCGAGCACGATCTGGAAACCATGCGCCGTGCCGACTGGTTGATCGACGTCGGCCCGGCGGCGGGTGAAAAGGGCGGGCAGATTCTCTACAGCGGCCCGCCGCCGGGGCTGGCGACGATCGAGCACTCGCAGACCCGCGCTTACCTGTTCGCCGAACAGCAACGGCCAACCCGCGCCGCGCGCAAACCGTCGGGCTGGCTGAAGCTCGACGATGTCACCCGCAACAACCTGAACAACCTCAGCGTCGAGTTTCCGCTGGGCTGCTTTACCTCGGTGACCGGGGTCTCGGGTTCGGGCAAGTCGAGCCTGGTCAGTCAGGCGCTGTTGGAGCTGGTCGGGGCGCAGCTCGGTCGCAGCAACAATGACGCCGAGCCGGAAGAGCTCAATCTGGAAGACGATACCCCGACTGCAAGCACAGGCCAGGTCAGCGCCGGGCTGGAGTCGATCAAGCGTCTGGTGCAGGTCGATCAGAAGCCTATCGGCCGCACGCCGCGTTCCAATCTGGCGACCTACACCGGGCTGTTCGATAACGTACGCAAGCT
Organism: Pseudomonas sp. GW821-FHT09C09; assembly: GCF_059418105.1. Classification (NCBI taxonomy): domain Bacteria; kingdom Pseudomonadati; phylum Pseudomonadota; class Gammaproteobacteria; order Pseudomonadales; family Pseudomonadaceae; genus Pseudomonas; species Pseudomonas sp. GW821-FHT09C09. The sequence continues at coordinate 783,638 of NZ_JBWKPF010000002.1, read as the reverse complement.
GTTCGCCGCCACCCCTCAGGCGCAAGAGGCGGGCTACGACGCCGGGCAGTTTTCCTTCAACGTCGCCAAGGGCCGTTGCCCGACTTGCGAAGGCGAGGGCTTTGTCAGTGTCGAATTGCTGTTTATGCCCAGCGTGTATGCGCCGTGCCCGACCTGCCATGGCGCACGTTACAACCCCGAGACGCTTGCGATTCAGTGGCAGGGGTTGAGCATTGCTCAGGTGCTGCAATTGACCGTGGACGAGGCGGTGACGGTGTTTGCCGAACAACCGGCGATCCGTCGCTCACTGGAAGTGCTGCGCGATATCGGCCTCGGTTACCTGCGGCTCGGGCAACCGGCGACCGAGTTGTCCGGCGGCGAAGCCCAGCGGATCAAACTGGCCACTGAACTGCAGCGCAACCAGCGCGGCGCGACGTTGTACGTGCTGGACGAGCCCACTACCGGGCTGCACCCGCGAGACGTCGACCGCTTGTTGGAACAACTGGATACGCTGGTGTCGGCGGGGCACACGGTGATTGTGGTCGAGCACGAAATGCGCGTGGTGGCGCAGAGCGACTGGGTGATCGACATTGGTCCGGGCGCTGGAGATCAGGGCGGCAGGATTGTTGTGGCCGGTACACCGCAGAAAGTGGCGACGAGCAAGAAAAGCCGGACTGCGCCGTTTCTTGCCCGGGCCTTGAGCCGCTAACTGCGTCGTCAGGGCCCGCGATGGCGGTGTATCAGGCGCCGTCGAGCGTACGGCGCACCTTGTCCAGCAATTCACTGATCTGGAACGGTTTGACCAGCATGTCCATGCCGGCGCCGAGGAACACCTGACGGTTGATCGCGGTTTCCGCGTAGCCGGTCATGAACAGGATCGGCAACCCCTCGCGCCAGCCCCGGGCGACGTCCGCCAGTTCGCGGCCGCTCATGCGCGGCAGGCCGACGTCGGTCAGCAGCAGGTTGATCGACGGATCGTTTTGCAGGCGCTCCAGCGCGGTTTCGATATCGCCGGCCTGGGTGCAGCGGTAACCGGCATCCTCCAGCACTTCAGTGACGAACAGCCGCACCGACGGCATGTCCTCGACAATCAGCACATGCTCGCCGGAACCTTGCGGATCCACCGCAGGTGGCACCAGATCGGCGGCGGTCGGGTCGCTGGTAGCCGGCAGCATGATGGTCACTTCGGTGCCGCGCCGGGCGACGCTGCGAATGTGCGCGTCGCCACCGGACTGACGGGCGAAACCGTAAATCGTCGACAACCCCAGACCGGTGCCCTGGCCCAATGGCTTGGTGGTGAAAAACGGGTCGAACACCTTGTCGATCAGGCTGTGCTCGATGCCGGTACCGTCGTCGCGCACCGACAGCGCCACGTAAGAGCCATCGGTCAGATTCGGGTCGCCATGGGAGTACGCCGCATAGGTGCTGACCCAGATATTGCCGCCCTGGGGCAACGCGTCCCGGGCATTGATCACCAGGTTGAGCACCGCACTTTCCAGCTGGATCGGGTCAACCAGAGCGATGGCCGGTTTGGTGGTCAGCTCAAGCTTGAGGGCGATGCGTTCGCCGATGGTGCGTACCAGCAATTCTTCGAGCGAACGCACATGATCGTTGATGTCCACCGGCCGGGTGTCCAGCGGCTGTTGCCGGGCAAAGGCCAACAGGCGATGGGTGAGTGACGCGGCGCTCATCGCCGAATTCAGTGCGGCGTCGGCGTAGAACTGCACCTTGTCGAGACGGGCATCGGCGACGCGTTTCTGGATCAGTTCCAGGCTGGTGATGATCCCGGTCAGCAGGTTGTTGAAGTCATGGGCGATGCCGCCGGTGAGCTTGCCCAGCGCGTCCATTTTCTGTACTTGCAGCAATTGCGCTTCGGCGCGTACCCGGTCAGCGACTTCCTTGGCCAGTTGCGTGGTGGTGTCGTCCAGTCGCGCCAGGTGCGAGCGTTCGCGGTGGCGGTGTTCGGTGACGTCTTCGACGAACACCAGGCTCAGTTCCGGTGTGCGGTACGGGGAAATCTGCCACTGGGTTTCGCGGATTTCGCCCTGCACGCGCATGTTCAGCGTGCCTTTCCAGCGTTCGCCGTCCACCAGTCGCAGACGCAATTCCTTGAGGATTGCGCCCTGATCTTCGGCGAAGCACTCGTCGAGGATCTGCGCGTCGCGGTTGTCCTGGATCAGTTGGGCAAAAGCGTGGTTGCACTCGTGGACTTTCAGGGTTGCATCGATGACCGCAATCGGCGCCGAAACATTGACGAAGATTTCCCGGAAGCGCGCCTCGCTTTCGCGCAGGGCATTTTCCGTGTCGCGCACTCGCAGCAGGGTGCGCAGGGTTGCCAGCAGTACGTCCGGGTCCACCGGGTGAATCAGGTAGGCGTCGGCCCCGGCGTCGAGGCCGGTGATGATGTCGCCGGTCTGGATCGACGCCGCCGACACATGGATCACCGGGAGCAGGGCGGTGCCGGGGTCGGCGCGCAGTTCGCGGACAATATCGAAGCCGCTCATGTCCGGCAGGTTGACGTCGAGAATCAGCGCATCCAACTCTTCGCTGGCAATCAGCGCCAGACCTTCGCCGCCGGTACCGGCCTCCAGCACTTCGTAGCCGTGGCCCTCCAGGCGCCGGCGCAGGGCGTAGCGGGTGGCGACGTTGTCGTCGACGATCAACAGGCGGATGTCATGTTTCATCGACGTTCTCCAGAGCGATCGCCAACGGGATGATCACAAAAAAGGTCGAGCCGACCCCCGGTGCGCTTTCCACGCCGACTTCGCCGCCCAGCAGCTCCGCAAAACGCTTGCACAGGGATAATCCGAGCCCCGTGCCGCGCAGGCGTTTCTGCAGCGGCGAGTCGACCTGAGAGAAGTCCTCGAACAGGGTGCCGTGCAGCTCGGCGGCGATGCCGATGCCGGTGTCGCTGACGGCGAAACGCACTTTGTCCTGGCCTTCAAGTCGTGCCGAAACCCGGACTTCGCCGCGAGTGGTGAACTTCAGCGAGTTGGAGATGAAATTGCGCAGGATCTGCGCGAGCTTCTTGTCGTCGGTGTACAGGCGCGGCAGGCCGACCGGTTCTTCGAAAATCAGGTCCACCGCCGTGGCGTCGACAATCGGCCGGAACATCCCGCGCAATGCCGCGAACAGGTCGAACATGTCGAACCACGCCGGGGAAATGGTGATGCGCCCGGCCTCGATCTTCGCCAGATCGAGCAGGTCATCGACCATGTCGCTGAGTTCACGGGCGGCGCTGCTGACGAACGCCACCTGCTTGTGTTGCTCCGGGCTGAGCGGGCCGTCGAGTTCGTCGGCCAGCAGGCTGTTGATGCTCAGGATCGAGCCCAGCGGGGTACGGAATTCGTGACTCATGTACGACAGGAAGCGGCTTTTCAGGTCCGAGGCCTGACGCAGTTGTTCGGCCTGGGTGTCGAGTTCGGCGTACAGGGCCAGTACACCCTGATTGGTTTCATCGAGTTCTTCGCGCAGTGCCGCGGTTTCGCTCTGCAACTGGGCGATCAACGCGCTCTGTTCTGCACTGCTCAAAGTCGGGGACTCAGCCATGGGCGGCCTCCAGGGCAACGACCAGCACCGTTACATCGTCGCGACCGCGACAGAAATCGCGGTACAGGACGGTGGCTATCACGGCGGGATGGCGATGCACCAGACCGGGGTAGTCTTGAAGGTTCCAACGGGACTGCAAGCCGTCGCTGTACATGATCAATAGATGTCCACTCACGTGAGCATAGTCAAAGGGCTGGGCTTTCCGGTATTGGCCGCCGACGATCCCCGGGTGCGAGGCCAGTCCACGGGATTTGTCGGCGCTGACGAGGCTGGCGCCGATGTTGCCGATACCGGCGAAGCTCAGGCTGTCGCGCTCGCCATGGAACTGCGCAAACGCCACTGCACCGCCGCGGCTGCCGATCATTTCCCGGTGCAGGTCTTCCATCAGCATTGTCGGGGTCGCGAAGGGATCCAGGGCGAAGGCTTTCTCTCCGGCACGGGCCGCGCGTTCGGCGTCCTCGCCATGGCCCAGACCGTCAACGATCAGCGCGCTGATACTGTTGCGATCCACCGCCAGATGCCAGACATCACCGCATGCCGGGTCGTTGTGCAGTGAGTGCTGGCTGACGCCGTAGCGCAGGTCCGGCGTCTGGTCATTGCGTGGATAAAGGCGTGCGAGCAGCACCGCGCCACGGGCATCGGCATGCACGTCGAAAACCTCGGTCTGCCGCGCCACCGCGCCCAGCCCGATGCCCTGGGTACCGCCGGTGGAAAAGCCATCCATCATGCAGGCCTCCAGATCGAAGCCCTTGGCCCGGTCCACCGCCAGCATCTCGATGCCGAAACCGTTGGCGCGGGGCAGCGCGCGCAGGTGCAACTCGCCGACACCGGCGTGCTTGAGCACGTTGCTCGCCAGTTCCGTGGCCACCAGCGCCACCCGCCCGGCATCGCGTTCATCGAAGCCGTGATACTCGGCGAGCTGCTGCGCCGTGCGCCGTGCATGGCCGATCTGACTGCTGTCTTCGATCAGCAAGACCTGGGTCAACGACCCGCTGATGTTCATGTCCATCGGGTGATCGTTATGCGAGTGCCTTTGCCGGGTGCGGTGTCCAGTTCGAATTCGTCCACCAGCCGCTTGGCGCCGGTCAGGCCCAGGCCCAGACCGCTGCCGGAAGTCCAGCCATCGGTCATCGCCAGTTTGATGTCGGGAATGCCCGGGCCTTCATCGCGGAAGGTCAGGCGCAGGCCGACCTTGTGGTTGTCGTCGAGGATCTGCCAGTCCATGTCGCCACCCCCGCCATACACCATGGTGTTGCGCGCCAGTTCGCTGACGGCGGTCACCAGTTTGGTCAGGTCGATCAGGCGCATGCCGCACTCGGTGGCCAGTTTGCGCGCCAGTTGCCGGGCGAGCACCACGTCCTGTTCGATGTTGATCGGTTGCGTACCGCTGCTGCGCACCGTCATTGCTGGCGTACTCGTTCCTGAAGCAGTTTCATGCCGCGCTCGACATTCAGCGCGGTGCTGACGCCGGGCAGGTTCAGGCCGAGCTCGACCAGGGTGATCGCCACCGCCGGTTGCATGCCCACCAGCATGGTTTCGGCGTCCATGATTTTCGACAGGCCGGAGATGGTGCCGATCATCCGGCCAATGAACGAATCGACCATGTCCAGCGCCGAAATGTCGATCAACACCCCGCGGGCAGAGGTCTTGCTGATGCGCTCGGACAGATCGTCCTGCAGGGTGAGGGCGAGCTGGTCATGCATGTCGACCTGGATGGTCACCAGCAGGAAGTCGCCCATCTGGAGAATCGGGATCCGTTCCATCGCTTAAACCGCTTTGCTGAGGGTGATGCCCAGGCGGGTCAGGGCCAGCTTCAAGGCGTCGGCCAGGTTGGCCTTGGTCACCACGCCTTGCAGGTCGAGGCCCAGGTGGACGATGGTCTGGGCAATCTGCGGACGCACGCCGCTGATGATGCAGTCGGCGCCCATCAGGCGGATCGCGGTGACGGTCTTGAGCAGGTGCTGGGCGACCAGAGTGTCGACGGTCGGCACTCCGGTGATGTCGATGATGGCGATTTCCGAACCGGTGTCGACGATGCGTTGCAGCAGCGATTCCATGACGACCTGAGTGCGTTGCGAGTCGAGGGTGCCGATCATCGGCAGCGCCAGTACGCCGTCCCAGAGCTTGACCACCGGGGTGGACAGCTCCAGCAGTTCTTCCTGCTGACGCTTGATCACCGCTTCACGGGATTTCTGGAAGGTGCGGATGGTGTGCAGGCCGAAGGCGTCGAGCAGTTCGGAGATTTCCCAGAGCTGTTCGGCCAACAGCGCCGGTTGATCCTGGTAATGGTTTTGCAGCAAGGCAAACAGCGGGCCTTTGAGCGAGAAAATGAAACTGGCGGTTTGTTGCGAGTCCTGACCGAGCAGCGCGCGGCTGTGGGAGAGCTTTTCGAGGAACTGGCGAGTGTTTTCCCAGCCCGGCGCGGCAATGTTGGTGCCGTTGTCGTTTTCCAGGCCAGTGACCACCAGTTGCAGGAATTCGCTGGTCTGTTGCTGTATGTCGTGTTCCTTGAGGTTGCGGGTGGCGCCGCTGGCCTGCAATCCGTTGATCCATTCGCCCAGCAGTTGTGTCTGTTTGTTTTTCATCGCATCGAGTGTGCTGTTCTGCAGTGCTGCCATGTGCGTCGTGCTCCATTGCGAATTGGGGGCCGGCTCTTCGGAAAATGACCGGCGCGAAGTGAATGACCCTGGCCGTTCGAAATAGTTGTTCGTTCCTGTGAGGATATTTTTGATCCGGCGCAAGGAATGCCCCGTTAACTCTAGTTGGCGTGGCCGGTGACGCCGATCTTTCGCACCTTTGAATGCCCAATAAAAAGAGGCCGCGTCCAGTGGAGGCGGCCTCTTTGTATGTCTTGTTGTTATTTGGAAGGGTGTTTGGCCTGCAATTCCTTGGCGGCTGCCAAGTGTTTTTCCAGGCCAGGCAACATTTTCTGCGCAAAGCCCTTGAGCTCGGTAGCGCCCTTGACCTGGTCGTCGGTCACGGTGTTGGCTTCTTTCTTGAACAGCTCGATGGCTTCTTCGTGGGCCTTCACCTGGTTGTTGGCGTAGGCAGCGTCGAAGGACTCGTCGCGCATGTCGAGGATCTTCTCCTTGGCCTGTTTCACGAGGGTGGTGGAGTCCGGGACCTTGATGTCGTGGGCCTGGGCAATGGCCGCCAATTCATCGTTGGCCTTGCTGTGGTCGGTGATCATCATGTTGGCGAAATCCTTGATGTCTGCCGACTGGCTCTTTTCCAGGGCCAGGCGGCTGGTTTCGATTTCGGCGATGCCGCCGGCCGCCGCGTTATCGACAAAACTGTTGGAGGTGGCGGCGAAGGCGCTGCCCATACCGGTGCTCAAGGCGATCGCCAGGGCGAGATGACGCAGATTCAATCCGTCCATTGGTGTTTCTCCACGCAGATGTTTTGGGGGTGTTACTCAATGGAGGGAAGCCTGCGGCGTAAGGTTTTATCGTATTTGCCTCAGGGCGACGAACGGCCACCGCTGGTCTGACAGGTGGTCGACAGAAGGGTACAACCAAGGCCATTCTGGTAATGGCTGACGCAATCGGTCGCGTCGGCTGCCGATCAATTGACGGAGGTGTTCCATGCCGGTGACCCATGACCTGTATCAGGACTTGAAGCTTACGAAGGAAGAGATCCAGCAACGACGCACCGAGGATCCACATCTGGACGCACTCATCAACAAGTATTCCCAGGCGGACGCCGAGGTCGTCAAGGCCGAGACGGCAGCCTCGGATGCGCCCAGTGATGACGCACTGAAGAAACTCAAAGAGAAACGCTTGCAGGTCAAAGACAAGATCGTCGAGCAATTGCAGGCTCGAACCTGACCGTCAGTCGCGCCATCGACTTTCGGGGCTGGCACGACTGGAACGACAGCCACGACCGGCACCTCGAATGTACAGAGTCTTCACTTAGCGACTCTTTGCGAGGTGCCTTATGAAAGATCCCAAATTTCCTAGTGAAGAGCAGGGCGCATTCGACCCGGTTCCCACCCATCCCGAGCCCAACAGTCCAGCACATACCGTCCGCCATCCGGAAGAAAAGCGGAAGGACGACGAGGTGCCGGAGGATGAAGATCCGGACAAGTTCGATCGGTCCAGCAACTGACCGTCCGCCATCGCTGGCAAATCGATACGGTATTCACTTCAAGGCTGCATCCAACGGCATCCGCGCCATGTGCGTAGCCTTCAACGAGCCGAAATACAACCAGTCGCCATACTCGCGTGCCGTAGTAATCGGCGAGTAATTGCCGTCGCTCGCATCCTGTAAATTCGCGATGACCTTGCCGTCCAGATCCAGCCCCAGCACGAACCCGCGTTTCTCCACCGGTTTGGGCACGACGGTCATCGCCCGGACGATCATCTTGCGCACGAACGGATGCCCGGCGGTGCCATCGAGCAGCGGATTGCGCGGCGTGTACAGCGCCACCCAGAAACGGTCCCGGCCATTGAAGGCGAGGTTGTCCGGCAGCCCCGGCAGGTTGTCGATGAACAGGTCATGGGTGCCGGCCTTCGGCCCGGTCAGCCAGTAGCGGCTGATGCGATAGGCGCCGGTTTCATTGACCAGCACATAGGCGTCTTCCGGGCCGAGGGTCACGCCATTGGCGAACTCCAGCTTGTCGAGCAGGACGCTGGTCTTGCCGGTCTGGAAGTCATAGCGCAGCAGACGCCCGTCACCGCCATGTTCGATGATCGCCTCGCCGTCATGACCGTAACCCCAGCGACTGCTGGCATCGCTGAAGTAGGCGTAATGCCCGGACTTGTCGATGGCCACGTCATCGGTGAAACCGAACTTCAGGCCATTGGCTTCAGTGGTCAGCGCGGTCAGTCGCCCTTGAGCATCCAGGGACAGCAAGCCCTTGACCCCGTCGGCAATCACCAGCAAACCGTTGGGGTGTCGCGCCAGGCCCAGTGGCCGCCCGCCGGTATCGGCAAGTACCTGGCGCTGCTGGCCGTCGAGGCTGGTGCGCAACAGGCGCCCGTCATGCAGGCCGGTGATCAGAAAGTCCTCTTCCAGCAGCAGCGCCTCAGGGCCTTCGATATTGCCCGGGCCGACCTGCTTCGCGCTTTTGAGGCGCTGGTTGTCCGCGTAGATTCCTTCAGTCAATGAGGGGGCTGCTTGCGGCTTCCACGCCACAGGCTCGACTTTGGTCGGCATCAGCAACAGGAAGGCCAGAATCAAAATCACCAGCAGCAGGATCAGATGGCGCAGCTTCACACGTGAGCCCCCGCGAGTGCCAGATGCCGGGTCGCCATATCGCGCAAGGCCAGCAACGAGGCCGCCGACTCACGTTCGATGCGCCGTTTGAGCAACAGCTGATTGGCGATGCGCATACCCAGACTTTCGAAGCGGTAATCCAGAGTACGTACGAAGGCCGTGCCTTCGCCTGCGGCCGAACATTCGTAGGTCAGATGCAATGACAGCCCATGATCGCCCTGAGCCCGGGCACACCAGCGCCTGCCCGGCAGGTATTCAGTGACTTCCCAGCTCAAATGGCCTTCGCGGCCACCGGCATGAATGTCTTCCTCAAAACGCGCGCCGGCATGCAACGGGCCGGCGGGGCCGTCGATTTTCAGCGAGGACGGATGCCACTCGGGCCAGCGGCTGACAGTGGCGGCGTAGGCGAGGACGGCAATCGGCTCGCCGGCGATGTCGATCGGATGCTGCATGCGGGTCATGGGCGTTCTCGAATCGGTGAGGGGGACGGGTTCCGGCTCCCAGTAGAGGGTGCCGAACAGGTAATCCATCAACGGCAGGACGATGTTGAAATTGCGCTCCTGCATACGTTCACGCCGATGATGCAACTCGTGCAGACGGCGCATCTGGCGAATCCACGGCAGACGGCTCAGCGGATGCTTTTCCGGCAAGTGCTCGCAGGCGTGAAACACTTCATAGGTGAGGTAGCCCAGCACCATGCAGCCACCGAACAGCCCGGCGACGTTGGCGTTGACCTGTGCGAACAGCCACCACAGGGGCAGGGTGATCACCAGCGTGTGCACCACGATCAGCCACGCCGGAAACAGGATCACCCGCCAGTCGCGGGCACTGTCCCAGGTCATGTGGCCGGGGGTGAAGAAGCTGTGATGGTCGCCGGCATGGCGGGCGTAGAACATTTTGGCGAAGGCTTTTTTGTGATGCCCGAGGTGGCGGTGCACCACGTACACACCGAAATTGAAGAACAGCAAGGTCAGCGGCACCGCCAGCCATTCCAGCGGACGCACCTGCTGCACGCTGCTCCAGAACGCGCCGACGGCCAGTACGCCGAACAGCAGCACGAACGCACCGTGCAGCCATGGGTTGTACAGCGGATGAATCGCCGCGCGATAGCGGCTGCGAAATGCCTCGGTGGTCTGCCTCACTGCGGTTACCTGCGGATATTGTCGTTATCCCGGCAGATTAGCCGATCCCGCCGTTTGTGCAGGGTCTACCTTGAGGTCACAACTGCCATGCTCCGGTGCATAGCGGTCGTCAGCTCAACGGGTTCCAGCGCTGCGACCAGTCGTCATCGGCCTTGATCACTTCGCGCAGCAGATCGAACGCCTGTTGCAGGGTCGCCGAATCACGGTCGCGGGAATAGACGAGGTAGGTCGGATAGCCGAACTCCGGAGCCTTGGTCACGACTTCCAGGGCGCCGCTTTCCAGGTAGGTGCGAACGACACGGGTGCGGAAATAGCCGCTGCCGCCGTTCTCCAGAATGTATTGCAGGGCCAGCGGGCCGAGGTTGAAGCTCAGGGCGGCCTTGGCTTTTTCCGGCAATGCAGCATCGTGCTGACGGCGGAAGTCGGTGCCCCAGTCGATGTACACGTAGGGAGCGGGGCGGTTGGGTGTCCGGACCAGAATCAGTTTCTCTTCCAGCACTTGCTCGACCTGCAGGCCCGGCCAGTATTCCGGCTGGTAGACCAACGCTGCGTCGAGCACGCCGAGTTCCAGTTGACGCAACAGGTTCTCGCCATCGCGGATGTCCATGCGCAGGGCATGGCTGGGGATCTTCTCGCGCAGTTCGGCGGCCCAGCTGAGCATCAACGGGTTGCACAGGCTGACCTCGCCACCGATGTGCAGCACGTTGTCGTAGCCCTCGGGCAGCGGCAGGTCGCGGCGCGCGGCTTCCCAGGTCTGCACCAGTTGATTGGCGTAGACCACGAACGCCTCGCCATTGGCAGTCAGCCGCGCACCGGCTCGGTTGCGCACGAACAGCGTGCTGCCCAACTGGCTTTCGAGTTTTTGTACGCGGGCGGTGATCGCGGTCTGGGTGACGAACAGCTTTTCCGCCGCCGCCGCGAGGCTGCCGTGGCGGACGATTTCCAGAAAGGTGCGGGCGAGGTCGATGTCCATGGGCGGGCCGGAGATTGAGGTGTCGGCATTGTAGGTGCAGGTTCGCGATCACGTCATCGTGCAATCGCGAACCTGCATCGGGATTCAACCGGCCAACTCAGCCTCACGCACCCGCGCCCAGTCCTCCACCAACCGCGCCGGCGTGCAGCACGTCTTGCGCTTGTACACGAAATTGCGGCACTTCTCGGCAAACTGATTGCGGTTGTACAGCATGTCTTCCTGCATCTCTTGCAGCTCGCTATCGCGGCATTGGCGGATCAACTCATGATCGACCCGCAGCTTGCGCTCACGCACCGCTGCATACGTCGGATCGGTCAGTACCGAATTGGCCCGTTGCAGCAACCACAAACCGAATTCGTCCGGGCAGCGCGGGCCGATTTCCTGGACCATGCCCAGTTGCAACGCCTGGGCAGCGCTGACCGGTAGACAGGCCTGGGTCAATTGTTCGGCCATTGCCGGGCCGACGGCGCGGGGCAGGCTGTAGGTCCAGTATTCCGAGCCGTACAGGCCCATGCTCTTGTAATGCGGATTGAGCACGATGTCGGCGCGAGCGAACACGATGTCAGCCGCCAGGGCGAGCATCACACCGCCAGCACCGGCATTGCCGGTGACCCCGCTGACCACCAGTTGCCGTGCGCTGAGCAGTTCTGCGCAGACATCATCGATGGCCTGGATATTGGCCCAGGCTTCGGCGCCCGGATCTTCCGCCGCCTGAATCACGTTCAGATGCACACCGTTGGAAAAGCTGCCGCGCCCGCCCTTGACCAGCAGCACCTGCGTGTCGCGGGACTTGGCCCAGCGTAGCGCTTCGACCATGCGTTGGCACTGCTCGGTGCTCATGGCGCCGTTGTAGAACTCAAGTGTCAGCTCGCCGACCCGCCCGGACTCGCGATAGCGGATCGGCTGATAGGCCTCATCGCTGAATGGCGCGTTGGCAATCGACCAGTCCAGCACCGGTACATCCGCCAATTGCCCGGCCAGCACATGCCGTGCCGGACGCTTGAAGGTTTCTTCGCCCGGTTGCGGTTTACGTCGCAGCGAGCCGATCCAGAGGCTGTGATCACCTGTCGCCACCAGCACCGCATCGTCATGTACCGCGAGGATCTCGCCGGGGATGCCGGTGCGCTGATCGAGGTGCGCGTCATACACGTAATACTGGCCGCCCGCGAGGCTGGCGAGCACGCCGGGCTGGCCGTCCGCCGCGTCGATGCAGCGCTTGATGAAGCGCGAGCAATCGTGCCAGCTGAAGGTGCGGTCGTCCTGTTTCATGTTCGGTTGCAGGCAGCCGCGAACTTTGGGATCGGTGTAATCCAGGGGCACCGGGACGAAACCGTCGATGAATTTCTCGACCACTTCGCGGATGCAACGGATCGCCGCGTCACTGACCCGGCCGTTGTACAGCTCGGATTTGCGCAGGCCTGCCGGCAGATTGAATTCGCAGGTGGCCCAGACCGGGCCGGCGTCCATTTCTTCCACCGCTTGCAGGGCGGTCACGCCCCAGGTTGGCAGCTCGCGCATGATCGCCCAGTCCAGCGCGCTGGCGCCGCGATCACCGACGATGCCGGGGTGAATGATCACCACCGGACGTTGCGGATTGCTCCACAGCGCATGGGGAACGCGGTCCTTGAGGAACGGACAGATCACGAGATCGGCGCCGCTGTTTTCGATCTGCTCGCACACGGCGGCTTCATCGGTGAACAGCACCACGCTCGGCGAATGGCCCGCCTGACGCAGCTCCAGCCAGGCACGTTGGGTCAGACCGTTGAACGCCGAAGACAGAAGAATGATGTTGAGTGATCGCATGATTGCTCTTCCTTGAAGGGGCAGCCGCAGGCTCCGGTGAGCCGTCCGTGGCTATCGATGGAGGCGCAAGGTTAGAGAGAGGCGCGGCGGGCGCCACTGATCGAGATCAACGTTGTGTCAGCCAATGTTGCCGTGGCGACAAAGCGTCTTATGCTCAATGGTTTGCATATCCTGATTTTTTATTACTTCAAATGTCCGCGACGCTATTGCACAGTCGCAGCCCTGATCAACGCCGGACGATCCCGGCGTATCCATGGATTTTCGCAGCGGGTGGAGCCCGTTTTCAGGGAGTAAGGCATGGGGAGTCACAACCCGCATTACCAGCTCATCGGGCAAATGTTCCAAAAGGACTACCGATGGTTATGCGCCGCAGTCAGCCGTACCCTCGGCTGCCCGCACAGCGCACAGGACATTGCTTCGGAAACCTTTCTGCGGGTGCTGGCGCTGCCCGATCCGCTGGCTATTCGCGAACCCCGTGCGCTGTTGACCACGATTGCCCGGCGTCTGGTCTACGAAGGCTGGCGCCGGCAGGATCTGGAACGCGCCTATCTGCAAAGCCTGGCGCTGGCGCCGGAGCCGGTGCATCCGTCGCCGGAGGAGCGGGAACTGGTGATCGAAGCGTTGCTGGCGGTGGATCGCTTGCTCAACGGTCTGTCGGCCAAGGCCAAGGCTGCGTTTCTCTACCATCAACTCGACGGCCTGACCTACAGCGAAATCGGCGAACGCCTCGGCGTCTCCACCAGTCGGGTGCAGCAGTACATGGTCGAAGCCTTCAAACGTTGCTATCAGGCGATGCAGGCATGAGGCCGGACGAAACACTGATCGACGAAGCAGCGCAATGGATGGCGTTGTTGCAGTCGGGCGACGTCAGCCTGCAAGAGCGTGCAGCGTTCGAAGCTTGGCGTGCGGCGGATCCCCGGCATCAGCAGATCATCGAGCAGATGGGCGGCGGACTGAATCTGTTGCGCCATGCGAACCTGCGCGGGTTGCCCCGTGAGAGTGTGCTGCACAGCCTGAATGCGCCCTCCAGCAGCCGTCGTCGATTCATCAGCGGCAGCCTGAGCGTGCTCGGCCTCGCGGTGCTGGCCGGGCTGCTCGGGCGACGTTATGGCTGGTTGCCCGAGGCCGGCGAGTTGTCGACCGGAACAGGCGAGCGACGCGAATTCACGCTGGAAGATGGCAGTACCTTGATGCTGAACGCCCGCAGCCGCGTGGTGCCGCGATTCGACAGCGCAGAGCGTCTGCTTGCCCTGCGCAGCGGGGAACTGCTGGTCGATGTGGCGAAAAATCCGGCCCGGCCGTTTGTGGTCGAGACCGGACACGGATGGATGCGCGCCCTCGGTACGAAATTCCTGGTGCAGCGCGCTGAGGATTCGACGCGGCTGGTGATGCTGCATTCGCAGGTCGAAGTGGTCACTGCCGGCGGCGCACGGCAAGTGGTGGAGGCGGGCGAAAGCCTGTTGTTCAACGAACGGGAAATCCTCGCACTGGAACGCAGCAAGGGACAGGAAGGTGCCTGGGTCCAGGGACGTCTCGAAGTGCGCGACCGCCCCTTGAGCGAAGTCATCGACAGCCTGCGCAGCTATCGTCGCGGGATTCTCCACCTCAGCCCGGAAGTTGCGGGTCTGCGCCTCAGCGGTCTCTATCCGCTGGACGACAGCGACCGTACCTTGCAGTTGCTCGAACGCTCGCTGCCGATTCGCGTCACCTGGCACAACCCGTACTGGGTGAGCATCGACGCCCGGTTATAAAACCATAACTTCCCGGTCTATCTGCCCCCCTATAAAAAGCGCCGGCCCACTGCTCATTCCCTGCAGACGCCTTCAACAGGGAAGCCCCTCGATGTTCTCATTCAAACAACAATCAACCCGCCTGACGCTGGCCGCTGCGCTGGCGATGGGCATCGTGCCTTCGGCCGTTCTGGCGCAAGACGCCGCCACTCAGGTGTTCACTTTCGATATCGCCCCGGGAGCGCTCGACGAGGTACTGCTGGATATCTCGCGCCAGACAGGCGTGCCGATTTCTTTCAGCCAGAATCTGGTGCAGGGCAAGCGCAGCAGTGCAGTGCGCGGTGCGTTGGGTGGCCGGCAGGCGGTGGAGAAGGCCTTGCTCGGCAGCGGTCTGCAAGTCGAGCAGGGCGCTCAAGGCTTGAGCATTCGCCAGGCAGATGCGCCGAGCGCCGCACCGGTCAAGGCTGCCGCCGTGGTGCCCGCCAGCAGTGCCGATTACCGCATGGAAAAGGTCACGGTCACCGGCTCGCGGATCGCCCGGGCGCAGAGCGATGGCGCGACGCCGGTCAACGTCATCACCCACGAAGAAATGGAAGCGCGGGGCTACAAGAACGTTTACGACGCGCTCGCCACGCAAACCCAGAACACCGGCATGACCCAGGGCGAAGACTACGGCAACACCTGGCAACCGGCCGCCAGCGCCCTTAACCTGCGCGGCCTTGGCCCTAACCACACACTGGTGCTGATCAATGGCCGACGGGTCGCCGATTACCCGACGCCGTACGACGGCAAGGTCAACTTCACCAACCTGGCAAACATTCCCTCGGCAATCATCGACCGCATCGAAATCCTCAGCAGCGGCGCATCCGCCATCTACGGTTCGGATGCGATTGCCGGGGTGGTGAATATCATCCTCAAGGACAAGATGAATGGCGTCGACGTCAACCTCAAGGGCGGTACCAGCGAGCGCGGTGGCGGTGACAATCAACGGTTGCAGATCAGCGGCGGCGGCAGTTGGGGTGACTTCGACGGCCTGTTCGGGCTTGAGCTGACCCATCGCGACCCGATCTGGGCCGATGACCGGGGCTTCATGCAGAGCGGGCCGCTGGCGGATGTCGGTTATCGTCGCGACCTGAGCAACAACCGTTATCTGGGACCGGGCTGCGGTGCTTATCAAGGCACGTTCGACAACAAACTGTTCAACAGCGGCGGGCGCTGCCGCACCGACCAGATGTACAACGATTACTGGACGATCCAGACGCAAAAGGAAAACTACGACGGCTACACTCGCGGCACCTGGCATTTCAGCGACAGCGGTCAGGTGTTCGCTGATCTGATGTATGGCCTCGATCACATCCAGAACAACACCCGTGGCCCGACCTTCACGTCGCCGGACTTCATCAACCAGAACAGCGGCAATCTGGAGCGTTGGTATCGGCGCTTCGGTGAAGAGGAAATCGGCGGGCGCACCAGCAACAACAGCAAGTGGCGCGATACCTCGTGGACCGGCACCCTCGGGCTGTCGGACAAGATCGCCGACACCGGCTGGCACTATGACCTGGCGGCCAATCGCTCGGAATACAAAAGCGTGCGCACCACGCGCTATACGCCGCTGTCGTCGATCCAGGATTTCTACTTGGGCCCGCAGCTCGGTACACGTGGCGGCTACCCGGTATTTTCCCCGGATGCTTCGCGTCTCGACCGGCCATTGACGCCTCAGGAATGGCAGCAGTTCCGCGGTGACCTGACCCAGAGCAGCAAGTCGGTGTCCACCAGTTACAACGCCTCGGTCAATGGCGATCTGTTTGACCTGCCAGCCGGCGCGGTCGGATTTGCCGGCGTACTGGAGGCGGGTAAACAGGAATACCGCATCGACCCGGACGACAGCCTGAATGACGGCAGTTACTATGGTGTGACGCCTGCACAAAGCTCCGGCGGTTCGCGCAAGCGCTACGCGGCGGGCGGCGAATTCAGCATTCCGGTCACCGACACCGTGCTGGCGACAGCGGCGGGGCGTTGGGACCAATACAAATTCAGCGGCCGCACCGAGCAGCAGAAAACCTACAACCTCGGCCTGGAATGGCGGCCGATCACCAGCCTGTTGCTGCGCGGCAGTTACGGCACCAGTTTTCGCGCGCCGGATCTGAATTACATCTACCAGTCCGACAGCAACGGCTACTACCCGGCGCAGATCGACTACTACGGCTGCAGCCAGGGCGTGGAAGGCGCCTGTGATCGTGGGCGGGTCAATTACACCCAGAGCGGCACGGCGGATCTGGCATCCGAACGCGGAAAGTCCTGGACGTACGGGTTTGTCTGGTCGCCGTCGCGCAATTTCGATTTCTCCACCGATTTCTGGCGGGTGGAAATCGACGACCTGCTGACCACCGTCGACGAAAACCGCCTGTTGCAGGAAGAGAACGAATGCCGCAACGGCACTCAGGACATCAACTCGGCCAACTGTCAGTCCACCCTGGCACGCGTCGATCGTAATCCCGGCAATGCCGCCATCGATCCCAACCAGTTGCAGCGGGTGCGGGTCAACGCGATCAACGCCGCCAGCGAGCGGGTCAGCGGTCTCGATTTCAAGAGCAACATTCGCTGGGGCGCCGGGCAGTACGGTGCGTTCAGTTCGGCGCTGGGCTACACCCTGGTGCTGTCGCATTTCTACAAGGAATCGGACGAAGCCCCGACCCAGGACTTGCGCACTTCGCGCAGCAACTACGACTGGCGCAGCAAGGTCAACGCCAGCCTGACCTGGGATTATCAGAAGGCCACGGCGACCCTGATGGGCATCCGTTATGGCTCCGTCACCAACGGCGCGGGCGACGGGCGTCTGTCACCGTGGACGGTGTTCAACGCCAGTGCGCGCTATCGCTTGAACGACCGGGCGAGTGTCGGGCTGACCGTGAACAACGTGCTCAATCAGGTCAAACATGACGACTCGGCCGGCTGGCCGTATTACCCGACCGGCAACTACGACCCGTATGGGCGGCAGTGGTGGCTGGATGTGAGTTATCACTTTGGCAGTTGAGAGCGGAAAGACGCCCGGCAGCGTCCTACGGAAGTTGCCGGACTTTGCGCGAAAACGGGGATATTTCCGACGACTTTTTAAGGTTGGCCGTCGGAAGCGGGGCCTATAGCATCGGTCGTGACATGAAGTCACTGACCGGCCTGAACGCTCGGGCCCCTGACATTGGATGGATTATGCGAACCGCACATCTCGAGCACGAAAACTCTGCTTATTCCCCTCGTGATTTCTGGCGTGCCGATCACGCCAGGTGCCCTACGGAGGGTGCTCCAGTGCCCCAGACGAAAGCACCCAGACTTACCGGTCTGACGAAGGTCGAGGGAAAACCCGTGGAGGTGTTGCTGCGTGGCCGGATATGGGACAGAGACACCATGTACATCATCCGTTATGCGCTGGAAGGCTTTGATCTGCGCGACGTTGTGAACATGATTTCAACGTCCGAGCTATACCGGGAGAGCGAACTTGTGCAGCTCATCACCGGAAGGTCCGTCAGAACCGTACGGCGCTTGCTTAACAGCGACGAGCCTACGCGCCTGAGCCGCCAGCAGAGCATGATCGCCTTCCAGTATGCGCACACTCTGGAGTCCGCCATCGAGGTGTTCCACGATCAGTCGAGCGCCGAGGAATGGTTGAACAAGGCAACCAAATGGTTAAACGGTTACAGGCCCGTCGCATTGATTGAGAGTTCTTTGGGGTATCAATCGGTCGATGCGTATCTGCACCGAATCAAATACGGGGTTTATCAATGAACCCGTTGCCTTGGGACGACCGTTGGTATGCGTGGCGGCTGGACCCGGAGGTTTATCGATGCACCTGGGACAGCGGAATTGGTTCGGAACTGCAGGGTGGCCGATGGAACCGGCCCGGCCGGCGTGTCGTCTATGCCTCGATCGATCCCTCTACCGCCATTCTGGAGGTGGCAGCTCATGGTAGCTTTAACGCACTGGATAGAAGTCCCTATGTGCTGACGTGCTTTGAGGTGCTCAGTGAGGCACTTGTGAAAATCGTGCAACCCGAGGAACTGCCAAACCCCTACTGGATGAGCCCGGCACAGGCGTCGCCCAACCAGCAGGATTTTGCCGATGCTTTGCTCGCCCAGCATCCGTTCGTACTGATCCCCTCGGCAGCCACCCGGCATTCGTGGAACTTGCTGGTGAGCTGCGATCTGGCGGAGGGGCAATTCAGGATGGTCTCTCAGGAACGGTTCGGGCTGGATACGCGATTGCTGCGGGACGCAGAATTGGTCTGAGAAAATCACATTCCTCTTTTTTGCATAACCTCATCACCCAACGGTCTAAATCGCGCCCTATAAATCCCTATTGGTCATCGCACATCCCTGCATAAACCAAAACGCAGGGATGGCTGTTCATGATTCGATTTTCACCCGTTAAATCCCCGTTGAGCCTGGCCTTGCTGCTGGCGATCAACACATTGCCGGCGATTGCCGCCGACAGCAGTGCCACAGAACCGACCACTCAACTGCAACGGGTCGAAGTGACCGGCACCGCGATCCGCCGGGTCGATGCCGAAACGGCAGTACCGGTCACCATCCTTCGGGTGGAAGAATTGCAGAAGCAGGGTGTGACGACGACTGAAGAGCTGGTCAACCGCATCTCTGCCAACCAGTCCTCCGTAGGTTCAGGACGTTCGGTGGGTTCGAGCAGCGGCGGGGCGTCTTACGCCGACCTGCGTGGCATCGGCCCGAACAAGACCCTGGTGCTGCTCAACGGTCGCCGCTTGAGCAACAACGCGACCAACGCCATCAATGGCTCCGGTGTGGATCTCAACACCATTCCGTTCGCCGCCATCGACCGGGTGGAGGTGCTGCGTGATGGTGCCTCGGCGCTGTACGGCACCGATGCCATCGGCGGGGTGATCAATTTCATCACCAAGACCAGCCTCACCGAGGGCCAGATCAGCACCAACTACGACACGCCGACCCATTCCGGCGGCGGTGAAAGTCGTAATTTCAGTGGCAGTTGGGGATTCGGTGATTTGCAGGACGATCGCTTCAACGTCTTCGGTGTCGTGAGTTACGACAAGCAGCAACGGCTGGCCGCTGAAGATCGTGGTTACACCTACAACTACCAGCCGGGGCGCGGGCTCGATTACACCTCCGGCACGGCATCACCGGCCAACTGGAGCCAGGGCAGCAACGCTACCAACCCGTTGGCGGGGTCCGGTTGCAATGCACCGGGTCTGCTGTCGCGTAACGGTATCTGCCGCCAGAGCCTTTGGAATTACCTGGATCTGGTGCCGGAAACCGAGAAGACCTCGGCCTTCGCCAAAGCCACCGGCAAGCTGTCGGACGATCACAACGTCAGTCTCGAATACTTCTGGGCGCGCAATAAAAACCGAACCCAGATCGGTCCCGGCACCCTGATGGGTAATCAGGTCAATCCCGGCACGGCGTTTTATCCGGGCAACGGCATCACCCCCGGGCCTAGCGGTTTTGCCCTTGATTCAACGCAACCGGTGGACGTGAACTGGCGTGAAACGGCGGTCGGCGCCCGCCGCCACGAAGACGACAACACCGGTCAGCGCCTGCTGCTGAATTTCGACGGCACGCTGGTTGGGTGGGATTACAACCTTGGCGCTTCGTACAACCAGAACAAAGTGGTCAACACGATCCGCAGTGGTTATGTGAACGACCGCGCCGTCAGCCAGGGGATCGTCAATGGCGTGATCAACCCGTTCGGGCCGCAGACGGCTGCCGGTTCGGCGTTGCTGGCGGCCAACGCGGTGGATGGTGATTACGCAACTGCCGTGGGCCGGGTGAAGGCGATTGACGGCCGTGTCAGCCGCGAGATCGGCGACTGGTTCGGTGCTGGTCCATCAGCATTGGCGCTGGGCGGCGAGTACCGCAAGGAAGACTTCCATCAGGATTTCGCCGCGTTTGCCGGTGATGTGCAGAGCCTCGGCGTGGACCCCAACGGCAGCGTGTCAGGGGATCGCAGCGTCTCGGCGCAATATGCCGAGGTCAATGTGCCGGTGCTCGACAGCCTGGAGTTGTCCGCTGCCGTGCGGCATGACAAGTACAGCGATTTCGGCAGCACGACCAACCCGAAATACTCGTTCCGTTTCCAGCCGTTCAAGGAACTGGTGGTGCGCGGCGCGTATAGCGAAGGTTTCCGCGCACCGTCGCTGTATGAACTCTATAACCCGAATTTCACCACCTTCACCAACGCCAACTACAACGACCCGCGCCTGTGCGCCGGGGGTAATCCGAGCAACGGCGGCATCGCCAATCGCGACTGCGCCCAGCAGTTCAACCGGACCACGGGCGGCAACACGGACCTGAGCCCGGAAACCGCGCGCAACGTCACCGTCGGTTTCGTTTATCAGCCGTTCGATCGCCTGACCACCGGGCTGGATTTCTGGTGGATCAGCATCGCCAACCAGATCGCCGAGTTCCCCGAGTCGGCGGTGTTCGAAAATCCGGAACTGTATCCGGAACGCTTGATCCGCAAGCCTGACGGCTCCATCGATCACGTCGTCACCGGCCTGGCTAACCTCGGCAAGATCAAGACCAATGGCGTCGACGTCAGTTTCGACTATCGGCTGCCGAGCACGCCATATGGCGACTTCGGTATTGGCCTGCAAGGAACCTATGTCAGCCGTTATGAGTATCAGCAGCAGCTCAAGGGCGATTTCATCGACAAGCTCGGAGATTTTCGCGGGGGTGACTTCGCGTCGGCCGGCGCGGTGGCCCGCTGGCGTCACAGCCTGACCGGCAGCTGGAACCACGGCCCGTTCGGCGCGAGCCTGACCAACCGCTACACCAGCGGTTATCACGACTCGGACCGGGAGACCCACGACTACGTTGGCTCCTACAACGTCTGGGACGTGGCCGGCACCTACACCTGGCGCAAGACCCTGGCGGTGACGCTGGGGGTGAAAAACCTGTTCGATCGCGAGCCGCCATTCAGTAACCAGACCTACACCTTTCAGAGCGGCTACGACCCGAAATACGGCGACCCGTTCGGGCGAACGCTGTACACGCGGCTCAACTACAAGTTCTGAGAATGACCAGACATGGCCGGTTTTAGTAACCCATCGTTCTAAAACCGGCCCTATAAAAAGTGCCCGCCTGTTGCACAACACAATCAGGCAGGCACGCGGTTAAAGGATCTGCCCATGTTTTCCAGACTCACTTTGCTGGGCGTATGTCTTCTGCTGAGCCCTGCGATATTTGCGCAGCCTCAGCATGCCCTCACGGTCTACGGCGAAGCCCCGAAGTACGCCCCGGACTTCCAGCATCTGGCCTACGCCAATCCCGATGCGCCCAAAGGCGGCAGCCTGCGGCGTTCTTCGCTGGAAAGCGGTCCGTTCGATCACCTGATTCCCTACATCGACAAAGGCACCGGCGTCGCCGAAATCGACGGGTGGCTTTATGCGCCGCTGGCTTATCGCAGCAAAGACGAGCCTTACAGCGTCTACGGTCTGGTGGCGCAGCGGATGGAGCTGGATGCGGATCGACGCTGGGTACGTTTCTATCTCAATCCGCAAGCGCGTTTTGAAGACGGTACGCCGATCACCGCCGAGGACGTGCGCTACACCTTTGAACTGTTCACCACTCAGGGGAGCCTGAAGTACCGGCAACAGTTTCGCGACGTCGCCGAGGTGCAGGTCGAGTCGCCAACCCAGGTGCGCTTCCTCTTCAAGAACAACGACAGCCGAACCTTGCCGCTGGATCTGGCGGTGCTGCCTGTTTTACCTGAGCACTGGTGGCGTACCCGGGACTTTGCCGAGGGTGGTGGTTTCGAGATTCCACCCGGCAGCGGCCCTTATCGGGTGAGCGCGGTGGATGCCGGGCGCAGTGTGAAATTTCAACGGGTCAAGGACTGGTGGGGCAAGGATCTGCCCGTCACCCGGGGGCTCTACAACTTCGATCAGTTGAGTGTGGAGTTCTTTGCCGACACCGACGTGTCGCGACAAGTGCTCAAGGCCGGCGGCTTTGATTACAACCGCGAGTTCTCCGCTACCAGTTACACCATCGGTTATGCCGGCGCGGCGCTGGAGCAGGGCAAGTTGTTGCGTGAACACCTCGCGCCCGGCGCGGCTCAAGGTGCCCAGGGTTTCGTGTTCAACCTGCAGAAGCCGATGTTTCAGGATCGGCGTGTGCGGCAGGCGATTGCCATGCTCTGGGATTTCGAATGGAGCAACCGGCAGATGATGCGCAGCATGTACTTGCGCCAGCGCAGTTTTTTTTCCCACAGCGCGCTGTCAGCCACTGAGTTGCCGGACGCCGAAGAACTGAAAATCCTCGAACCTTGGCGCGGCAAGATCCCCGATGAGGTGTTCAGCCAGGTGTTCGAAGCGCCGCGCACCGATGGCAGCGGCAACATTCGTGCGCAACAGTTGCAGGCGTTGAAACTGCTGGCGGCCGCCGGCTGGAAACCCCGGGGCGATCAACTGGTCAACGCTGCCGGCGAGCCGCTGCAATTTACCTTTCTCAACGGCCAGAAAGGCTTCGAGCGTCTGCTGCTGCCGTTCAAACGCAACCTGGCGCAGATCGGCATCGGCTTCGATATCTGTCAGGTCGACACCGCGCAATACACCAATCGCGTGCGCAGTCGCGACTACGACATGATCGTCGTCGGTTATCCGGTGAGCCAGGCGCCGGGGCGTGAGATGTTCAACTACTTCGGTTCCGACGGCGCCGAAGATCCAGGCTCCAACAACTATATGGTGCTGCGTGATCCGGCGGTGGATGCATTGCTCGAAGGCGTGGTGCAGGCCGACAGCCGTGAAAGTCTCTTGCGCCATGCCCGGGCGCTGGATCGGGTGCTGCAGTGGGGCTACTACTGGATTCCGAACTATTACCCGCCGGGCATTTCCACGGTGTGGTGGAACCGTTTCGGCCGACCGGGGATTGCACCGCTGTATGACGCCGGTCTCGACACCTGGTGGGAAATCAGCCCCACGGCGTTGACCGCCATTCAGGCGCAAAAACAGCAAAAGGAGTTCGCCCATGTGGGGTTATAGCCTGCGGCGTCTGCTGCTGATCGTGCCGACCTTGCTGGCGATTCTGCTGGTGAATTTCGTGATCGTGCAGGCCGCGCCCGGTGGACCGGTCGAGCAGGCCATCGCTCGTCTGCAGGGGATCGGTGTCGGTGGGGCAGTAGGTGCAAGCCATGTCGAAACCATTGGCGGCGAGTCCCTTGCGACCCGTGGCCTGGACCCGAAACTGGTGGCCGATATCGAGCGTCAGTACGGCTTCGACAAACCCGCCAGTGAACGCCTGTGGCTGATGCTCAAGAGCTACGCGCAACTGGATTTCGGCAAGAGCTTCTTCCGTGGCGCGACGGTGACCGAGCTGATCTGGCAGAAGTTGCCGGTGACCTTGTCGCTGGGGCTGTGGGCGACGCTGATCACCTATCTGATATCGATCCCGCTGGGCATCCGCAAGGCCGTGCACAACGGTTCTGCGTTTGATGTCTGGAGCAGCGCCGCGATCATCATCGGTTATGCGATGCCGGGGTTTCTGTTTGCGCTGCTATTGATCGTGGTCTTCGCCGGTGGTACCGCGCTGGACTGGTTTCCGGTGCGCGGGCTGGTCTCGGACAACTTCGCCGAGCTGACGCTGTGGGGCAAGGTGGCGGACTACTTCTGGCATCTGGTGCTGCCGGTCAGTGCGCTGGTGATCGGCGGTTTCGCGACGCTGACGATCCTGACCAAGAACAGTTTTCTCAACGAGATCTCGCGGCTGTATGTGGTCACGGCCCGGGCCAAGGGGCTGAGTGAGCGGCAGGTGCTGTACGGGCATGTGTTTCGCAACGCGATGCTGTTGGTGGTCGCCGGACTGCCCCAGGCGCTGGTGACGGTGTTCTTCGGCGGCTCGCTGCTGATCGAGGTGATCTTCTCCCTCGACGGCCTCGGACGCCTGAGCTACGAAGCGGCGGTGTCGCGGGATTACCCCGTGGTGTTTGGTTCGCTGTTCATCTTCACCCTGTTCGGGCTCTTGATAAAACTGCTGGGCGACCTGTGCTACACGCTGGTCGATCCGCGTATCGACTTTACGGCGAGGGCTGCCTGATGCTGACACTTTCTCCCATCGGGCAGCGCCGCTGGGCGCGCTTCAAGACTCACCGGCGCGGCTGGTGGTCGTTGTGGCTGTTTCTGGGACTGTTCGGCGTAAGCCTGGGCGGTGAGCTGGTTGCCAACGACAAACCTTTGCTGGTGACGTTTCAAGGTGAATGGTTCTTCCCGGCCTTCAAACGCTACACCGAACAGGATTTCGGCGGCGAGCTGCCGTTCCAGCCTGACTATCGCAGCGCCCAGGTGCGCGAGCTGATCGAGGGGCAGGGCGGGCGAATGTGGTTTGCGTCAATCCCGTTCGGTTTCGACACGGTCAATTACGATCTCACGGAACCGGCACCGAGCCCGCCCTCCGGCGACAACTGGCTGGGCACCGATGACCAGGCGCGGGATGTGCTGGCGCGGGTGATTTTCGGCACCCGGGTATCGCTGCTGTTTGCCTTGGCATTGACCGCCACCAGTGCGTTGATCGGTATCGCTGCCGGGGCCTTGCAAGGCTATTACGGTGGCTGGGTCGACTTGATCGGGCAGCGTTTGCTCGAGGTCTGGTCGGGGCTGCCGGTGCTGTATCTGCTGATCATTCTGTCCGGATTTGTCGAGCCAAATTTCTGGTGGTTGCTGGGGATCATGGCGCTGTTTTCCTGGCTGAGCCTTGTGGATGTGGTGCGCGCCGAGTTCCTGCGCAGCCGTGGGCTGGAGTACGTGAAAGCCGCACGGGCACTGGGTGTCGGCGATGCACAGGTGATCGTGCGGCACATCCTGCCCAACGCCATGAGTGCGACGCTGACGTACCTGCCGTTCATTCTTACCGGGGCGATTGCGACCTTGTCGGCACTGGACTTTCTCGGCTTCGGCATGCCGGCGGGCAGTGCTTCGCTGGGTGAGTTGATCGGTCAGGGCAAGGCCAATCTGCAAGCGCCGTGGCTGGGCCTGACGGCGTTCTTTGCGCTGGCGCTGATTCTTTCATTGCTCGTCTTCATCGGCGAAGCCTGCCGTGATGCCTTCGACCCGAGGACTTGATATGCGTGAACATTTGATCGAAATACGCGACCTGAAGGTTGCCTTCAAAGGCCAGGAAGTGGTCCACGGCATCGACCTCGACATCCGCCCGGGTGAATGCCTGGCGCTGGTGGGCGAGTCCGGTTCCGGCAAGTCGGTGACGGCCCACAGCATCCTGCAACTGCTCGACCCGAACATCACGCGGATCGATGGCAGCATCCGTTATAGGGGCGAAGAGTTGCTCGGCGTGCATGAGCGTTATCTGCGGCAATTGCGCGGCAACCGGATCGCGATGATCTTTCAGGAACCGATGAGTTCGCTGAACCCGTTGCATAGCATCGAGCGGCAACTGGGCGAAAGTCTGGCGCTGCACAAAGGTCTGGCAGGCGCAGCGGCGCGCAGACGGATTCTGGAGCTGTTGGACCTTGTGGGCATTCAACACCCGCACGAGCGTCTGAAGGCTTATCCGCATCAGCTCTCCGGCGGGCAACGGCAGCGAGTGATGATCGCCATGGCGCTGGCG
Source organism: Pseudomonas sp. GW821-FHT09C09 (assembly GCF_059418105.1). Lineage (NCBI taxonomy): Bacteria > Pseudomonadati > Pseudomonadota > Gammaproteobacteria > Pseudomonadales > Pseudomonadaceae > Pseudomonas > Pseudomonas sp. GW821-FHT09C09. The sequence continues at coordinate 757,651 of NZ_JBWKPF010000002.1, read as the reverse complement.
TGTGAGCCTCAGTTATTGATCGCTGATGAGCCGACCACTGCCCTCGACGTTACCGTGCAACGCAAGATCCTGCTGTTACTCAAGGACCTGCAACAACGACTGGGCATGGCGCTGCTGATCATCAGCCACGACTTGAATCTGGTGCGCACCATCGCCCAGCGGGTGGCGGTGATGCGCGCCGGCGAGATCGTCGAGCAAGCGACTTGCGAGCAGTTATTCCGGGCACCGCAGCATCCCTACAGCATCGAGTTGCTCAATGCCGAACCCGGCGGCGAGGCGCTGCACAGGGTCGGCGCGGAGGACCTGCTGCAAGTGCGCGATCTCAACGTGCGCTTCAGGCTCGGTGGTGGCTGGCTGCGCCGCAAGTCCTGGCTGCACGCGGTCAATCGCATTGATCTGAGCCTGCAACGTGGCCGGACCCTGGGAATCGTCGGTGAATCCGGTTCGGGAAAATCCACCCTCGGACAGGCGATCCTGCGCCTGATCGATGCCGAGGGCAGTATCCGCTTCGAGGGTGAAGCGCTGGAACATTTGAGCGGCAAACAACTGCGACCATTGCGCAAGCGCCTGCAAGTGGTGTTTCAGGACCCGTTCGGCAGCCTCAGTCCGCGCTTGTGCGTGGAGCAGATCATCGCCGAAGGTTTGCAGGTACACAGTGACTTGAACGCGCGGGAGCGCGAGCAGGCCGTGATCGATGTGTTACGGGACGTGGGACTCGACCCGGCGACACGTCATCGCTATCCCCACGAGTTTTCCGGCGGGCAGCGGCAACGCATCGCCATCGCCCGGGCGCTGGTGCTCAAGCCGGATTTGATCCTGCTGGACGAACCCACTTCGGCACTGGATCGTACCGTACAGAAACAGATTGTCGCGCTGTTGCGCCGTCTGCAGAAGGAACACTGTCTGACGTATCTGTTCATCAGCCATGATCTGGCGGTGGTGCGGGCACTGGCCCACGACCTGATCGTCATGAAGGACGGTGAGGTCGTCGAGCGTGGGGAAACGGCCGAATTGTTTCGTTCGGCACAGCATCCGTACACCCGGGAATTGCTGGCGGCTTCGTTTGTGACACCGGTCACGAGGGTGCAGGCCGGGCAGGAGAGCAGCCTTTCATCAATTGATCAGATCCGGTAAATTCCGCGTCCCCAGCCCTCACACGGAAGTAAACGATGGCAAAGCCTGCCGCGCGCCTGAGCGATCTCAATGCCTGTCCGGTCACTGGCCACGGTACCAACCCCAGCACCAGTGGTTCACCCGATGTGAACATCAACGGCATGCCCGTGTTGCGTGTCGGCGACACCACGGCGTGTGGTGATACGGTCACCGAAGGCATCGGCAACATCCTGATCAATGGCAAGCCCATCGCCTTTCTCGGCAGTGCCACTGCTCATGGCGGCATGATCATTACCGGTTCCGGCGATGTGTTCGTCGGCACTCAGGTCGGCTCCGCTCCTTTCACGCCGATCATTACCGTACCCAAGCACAGTGAGCGCTTCCAGCTGGTGGACGAAGGCACCGGCGAAGCCATTCCCGACATGCTCTATTGCATCGAAACCGGTGACGGTCAGCGTCTGGTCGGCCACACCGACAATCACGGTAACGCGGCACGGGTATTCACAGCCGATCCGACATCGATTGTCGTGCAATGGGGCAAGGAAGCCGCCGCTCACCTGGATGCCCTGGGCATTGATTACTAAGGAAAGTTGAACGTGCCACCACCGAAGAAAAAGCAGGGACAGACCAGCGACCAGCACGGAACTACCCAGGTCACGGGAACGCTCAAATACGATTATGTGACGGTGGTAGGCTCCTATCACATCAGTCGCTGGACCGAGTTTCGCGGAAATTACGGCAACAAGATGAGCTTCATCAACCAGGGTGTCGGGCAGTTGAGAGACTATCTGGGCATTAAAAAGGGCGCTGCGGACAAAACCTTCTTTCTGCTGTTTACAGCCGAATACGATCCCAAAATGCGCGCGACGCTCAAAGAGCTTGTCGTCAACAAATACAAAGCCGAATACCTGGAGATCGATTCCGCGGACGCACTGGTTGCCTTTATAAACAAGCGAGTCGAAGAAAAGCGCGAGATTAAACAGCTCGACATTTTTGCCCATGGTGTGGTGTTCAATATCGAGTTCGGTTATGAAATCGAAGGCAAGGACGCTACCTATCGCTTTGGACCAGCCCAGGCCAGTCAGCTGAAGCCTGAGGCCTTTGCTCTGGGCGCCAACATCTTTTCTTACGCTTGCCGAACCGGATTGGGGGTGGATGAGACGGCGCTGGTCAGCGAAGGTCAGGAACATTACGAGCTCAGCCTCGCGCAGAAACTTGCCGATGCTACGGGGGCAACCATTCATGCCTACCCGCGCCGCAGTCTTTATGACCAGACGTATGGCAGTGAAAAAGATCGCGACGGCCTGGACGGAGCGCGTGAGCGTGTGGCGTCGGATGCCAAAGCCAAATCGGCATTCAGAATCAGGCAGCGCGGTTATGAACGACGTCTTGCTGAATACAGATTGTCCAAAAAGGACGATACCCTGGCACTCCCGGGTGAATCAGCCCCGGTCCAGCCGCCGGAGCAGGCGAGCGAAAACGATAAAAAGCTGTTGATGCATGCCGACAGTCGAGCGAAAAACGAAAAGAACATGAAATTTCCGCTGGACGATTACGGCGCTGTCGGAAAGGTTCGTTCAGGCAGCACGCCTTTGGGGCCGCCGAAGCAGCAACTGAAGTTTAAAAAGGGGCAGTTGGCACAACCATGACTGTTAGTTTTCGCACGCGCATTGGCGTGATAGCGGCTTTTTTGCTGGTTTTTAGTGCAATGGGTTTGTATCTGCACACAAGGGAAGATGCGATGAGCGAGAAAGTAATGATGTATTACGGCGACTGGAGCCCGGAAGAAAACCGTTTTGATGCAACAAAATGGTTTCGTAACGACCTGTACCGTCGTGATGTTGTCGAGGGCAAGGCAAGCGCCGTAACCATGTTGCGTAACCGCCCATTGCCTTTCAAGTCGAGCGACAACGATGAAGTGGTAGCGGCTGCCATTGTGGCGCTCGAAGCAGCTGATCCGGCGGTCAATGGCGACTTGCTCGGCAATACCTGGCCGATGCTGGTTCCGCGAATTCGTTATCGCTACAGCGCTTTCGCAGCGCCGGATAAACCACAGGATTATTACAATATTTACTTGAAGTATCAGGGGGAGCGGTATGTCATCACCTTCGCCCGTGATGGGCAGACAGGTGAAATCATCCCCGGGGGCAACGTCCAGTTGATGTACCCCGACAGTGAGACCCAGATCGCCGATCGTGAGGTCTTCAAGGAGCTGGACGCCGCCGGCATCCAGTGACGCTGAAACGACAAATCCCGCCATCAAGGCGGGATTTGTTTTTGGCTGGCCTGCGTCTTACGCCGGGAACAGCTCGGACAGTTTCATCGACAGCATCATGTCGCCTTCAACGCGCAGTTTGCCGCCCATGAAGGCTTGCATGCCGTCGGTTTCGCCGCTGACGATGCCTTTCAGGGTTTCGCTGTCCAGCACCAGTGTGCAGTTGGCGTCAGCGTTTTCGCCTTCCTGGATGTCGCAAGTGCCGTCTTTGACGATCAGAGCGTAGTGCTTGTCTTCGTCAGTGATGTTGAAACCGAAGACCAGATCCAGGCCGGCAGCAGCGGCTGGGTTGAACTTGGCTTGCATTGCTTTTACGGCATCAGCTACGGAGGTCATGGTTCGATCCTTTTTGGTTGATTGCAGCAGGGTCACAGTAATCCGGACTCAGCGGAAAGTGATGAGTTCCGGGGCCTTCAGCAGTTGCAGGTGCGCATGACTGTTGAAGGAAGCCAGAGCCACCTCGCGACCGCGGAACTTCAGCTGGTTGAGCGAGGTGTTGACGATTTGCCAGTTCAGTTCAAAAGCCTGCCGGGCAGGCATTTGCGTGATCAGGTGGAGCAGGGCGGTGATGGTGCCACCGGAGGTGAACACCGCGATCTTCTGAGTGTTGTCGGCCTGATCGAGAATACGGTTCAGACCGGCCTGGACCCGTTCGACGAACCCCAGCCAGCTTTCCAGGCCGGGCGTGTCGTAGGTGCCGGCCAGCCAGCGTTCGATGATCAGGGCAAAGATGCGCTGGAACTCGCCACGGTTCTGTGCGGCGTTACGCAGGATGTCCAGCGCTTCGGGTTCTTCGGGCAGCATGGCCGGCAGCAGGGCGCGGATCACGGCGTCGGCGTCGAACTCGTTGAACGCCGAATCGATTTCCAGAGCAGGCACCGGCAGGCCGGCAGCGGCGAACTGTTCCAGCGCGCTGTTGGCCGTGTGCTGCTGACGACGCAGGTCGCCCGACAGGCAGCGGTCGAAGCTGATTCCGAGTTCGGCGAGGTGACGTCCGAGGATTTCTGCCTGGCGCACACCCGTCGGCGACAGGACGTCATAGTCGTCTGCACCGAAGGAGGCCTGGCCATGTCGAATCAAGTAGATGCTGCCCACGTCCGCGTCATCCCGGTACGTTGAAGGTTGTGGCGAGGTTATGGGGATGATGGAGAGCTGTCAATGAAAAAACATACGCTTGTTTGAAATGCCCGTTACAGGGCTGTTTCCAGAGGTTTCACGGCTGGCCGACGAGGCGGTGCATGGGTATGCTGGAGTCATCCCCGCGCGCGTTTTTCAACGGCGCATCGTTTGAAGGAGTCACTGTGGAGTTTTTGACTGAATACGCCAGTTTCCTGGCCAAGACCGTCACACTGGTCATCGCCATTCTGGTGGTGCTGGCCAGTTTTGCTGCGTTGCGCAGCAAGGGCCGGCGCAAAGCCGCGGGCCAGCTGCAGGTCAGCAAGCTCAACGATTTCTATAAGGGCTTGCGTGAACGCCTGGAGCAAAGCCTGCTCGACAAGGATCAGCTCAAGGCCCTGCGCAAGGGCGAGGCCAAATCCGAGAAGAAACAGAAGAAGAATCCCGAAAGCAAACCTCGGGTGTTCGTGCTGGATTTCGACGGCGATATCAAGGCCTCCGCTACCGAGAGCCTGCGTCATGAAATCACTGCCTTGCTGACCCTGGCCACACCGAAGGACGAAGTCGTCCTGCGTCTGGAAAGCGGTGGCGGCATGGTGCACAGCTACGGTTTGGCGTCGTCGCAACTGGCACGTATCCGTGAAGCCGGCGTGCCATTGACCGTGTGCATCGACAAGGTGGCAGCCAGCGGCGGCTACATGATGGCGTGCATCGGCGAGAAGATCATCAGCGCGCCATTCGCGATTCTCGGCTCCATCGGCGTAGTCGCGCAGTTGCCCAACGTCAACCGCCTGCTGAAAAAGCATGATATCGACTTCGAAGTGCTGACCGCAGGCGAATACAAACGCACCCTGACCGTGTTCGGCGAAAACACCGAGAAGGGCCGGGAGAAATTCCAGGAAGACCTGGACATCACCCATCAGTTGTTCAAGAACTTCGTCGCCCGATATCGCCCGCAGCTGGCGATCGACGAAGTCGCCACCGGTGAAGTCTGGCTTGGCCTCGCGGCGCTGGAAAAACAGCTGGTGGACGAACTCAAGACCAGCGACGAATACCTGGCGGACCGGGCGAAAAAGTCTGAGGTCTATCACCTGCACTATGCCGAACGCAAAAGCCTGCAGGAGCGCATCGGCATGGCGGCCAGCGGTTCGGTGGATCGCGTGTTGCTGAGCTGGTGGAGCCGTTTGACCCAGCAACGTTTCTGGTAAAGCGGGCATAAAAAACGCCGGTCGAATGACCGGCGTTTTTTTGAGTACGACCCGGGGATTTACCGGCGACGGAACAGCGGCAGCGGTTCGTCCGTGGCGGCCTGATAGGTCACCGAGAAGTCCTTGAGGCTTTCAAGGGCGTCGTACGGGTCTTTGTCCGCGCGCAGGGCGAAGGCATCGAAACCGCAGCGGCGCATGTAGAACAGCTGATCGCGCAGCACGTCGCCAATCGCCCGCAGTTCGCCTTTGAAACCGTAACGGTCACGCAGCAGGCGGGCGTTAGAGTAGTTGCGGCCATCGGTGAACGCCGGGAAGTTCAGGGCGATCACCTGGAACTCATTCACGTCGTCGCCGATCTCCTCGGCTTCTTCGTCAGCGTCCAGCCACACACCCAGACCGCCGTCGCGGGCCTTGAGCATGCGGGCATGTTCACGCCACAGCTGCAGCGGGACGATCAGGTCGTCGCAGTTGCTGATTTCGTCGATGTTGAAATCCTTGGGCAGCAGGTGCCAGGTTTCGTCGACGACCTCGTTGTTCTTAATGATTCGCTGCATAGACGCGTTCCTTGAAGAGGTCGATGCCAATACGCTGGTAGGTGTCGATGAAGCGCTCGTCTTCGGTGCGCTGTTCCACGTACACGTCGATCAGTTTGGAGATCACATCCGGCATGTCGTCCTGGGCGAACGACGGGCCGAGGATCTTGCCCAGGCTCGCATCACGGCTGGCGCTGCCGCCGAGGGAGACCTGATAGAACTCTTCGCCTTTCTTGTCCACCCCGAGGATGCCGATGTGGCCGACGTGGTGGTGACCGCAGGCGTTCATGCAACCGGAGATGTTCAGGTCCAGTTCACCGATGTCGAACAGGTAGTCCAGGTCGTCGAAACGGCGCTGGATCGATTCGGCGATCGGGATCGACTTGGCGTTGGCCAGGGAGCAGAAATCACCGCCAGGGCAGCAGATGATGTCGGTCAGCAGGCCGATGTTCGGCGTGGCGAAACCGCCTTCACGCAACTCGCCCCACAGGGTGAACAACTGGCTCTGCTCGACGTCGGCGAGAATGATGTTCTGCTCGTGGGAGGTGCGCAGTTGACCGTAGCTGTAGCGGTCGGCGAGATCGGCGATGGCGTCGAGCTGCTTGTCGGTGATGTCGCCCGGTGCAACCCCGGTCGGCTTCAGGGACAGGGTCACGGCTACATAACCCGGCTTCTTGTGCGCCAGGGTGTTGCGGGTGCGCCAGCGGGCGAAACCCGGGTGTTCCTTGTCGAGGGCGGCCAGTTCGGCGTCCTGACTGCTCAGTGCCTTATAGTCCGGATCGACAAAGTGTTTGGCGACGCGATGAACTTCGGCTTCGGTCAGCGTGGTCTGGCCGCCGCGCAGGTGTTCCATCTCGGCATCGACTTTCTGGGCGAAGACTTCTGGAGTCAGCGCCTTGACGAGGATCTTGATCCGCGCCTTGTATTTGTTGTCGCGACGGCCATAGCGGTTGTAGACCCGCAGGATCGCGTCGAGGTAGCTCAACAGGTCCTGCCACGGCAGGAACTCGTTGATGAACGCGCCAACCACCGGAGTACGGCCCAGACCACCACCGACCAGCACGCGGAAACCGAGTTCGCCAGCGGCGTTGTGCACCGGCTCGAGACCGATGTCGTGGACTTCGATGGCCGCACGGTCGGAGGTCGAACCGTTGACGGCGATCTTGAATTTACGCGGCAAGTAAGCGAATTCCGGGTGGAAGGTCGTCCACTGACGAACGATTTCGCACCAAGGACGCGGGTCAATTAGCTCATCGAACGCAACACCGGCGAACTGGTCGGTGGTGACGTTGCGCAGGCAGTTGCCGCTGGTCTGGATCGCGTGCATCTGCACGGTGGCCAGCTCGGCGAGGATGTCCGGGATGTCTTCGACCGCCGGCCAGTTGAACTGCACGTTCTGGCGAGTACTGATGTGGGCGTAGCCCTTGTCGTAGTCGCGGGCAATCTTGGCCATCATGCGCATCTGACGCGAGGTCAGTTGGCCGTAAGGCACCGCCACCCGCAACATCGGCGCGAAACGCTGGATGTACAGGCCATTCTGCAGGCGCAGGGGGCGGAATTCTTCTTCGCTCAGCTCACCTGCCAGATAGCGTCGGGTCTGATCACGGAACTGCTTGACGCGGTCCTCGATGATCCGCTGATCGTACTCGTCGTATACGTACATATAAGTCCTGTTCTCAGGCTTTGGGCTACTCGGAAAACGCTGCGTTTTCGCTTGCTGGAGTCCGATGGTGCCTCGGCAATTACGCGCGCACGGCCGCGCACTCCCTAATGGAGCCGGGGCAATATACCCGTTTGCAGTTATGCGCAAAAGTGATGTTTGAGTATATGTAAAGAACCAAATCGCCTAACAGGAATGAGTGTCAACTAACCCACATTTGTCGTGCGGACAATCATCGTCTTAACTGTGGTCGAGTCTTTCTGCAATCACCGATAAAACCGACAAGAGGCGATGCAATGAGCAATCCAACCAAGGCAAGGAAAAGCGATAGCAGTGTCGATGCGTGGGCCATTCTGTTCCTGATCATTCTGGTCGTGGGCACAGCGGTGTTCTGGGTCAGTCATCAGTAAAACGACCCCTCCGGGCCCGCTTCCGACGATTGTCGGACAAAAAGCGGGATCAGGCGCTAATGGCCGGCGATTGAATGGCTATAATGCGCGGCCATTTTTCCCCGGGCCCGGATGTTTCATGTTCAAGTTTCTCCACATCAGTCTGCTTGTGCTGGGCCTGGCCTTTGGAGCCGGCGCGCGGGCAGAGTCTGTGCTGTTTCTGAATCCGGGTGCCACGGACGAGGCGTTCTGGGTCAGCTACTCGCAATTCATGCAGGCTGCCGCGCGAGACCTGGGCGTCGATCTGCGGATCCTCTATTCCCAGCGCCAGCCAGAAATGACCCTGGCCCAGGCCCGGGTGGCCTTGCAGGGCCCCGATCGCCCCGACTATCTGATGTTCGCCAACGAGCAATACATCGCGCCGCAGATCCTGCGCATGGCCAATCAGAGCGGGGTGAAGCTGTTTATCGTCAATGCCGCGCTGACCCCCAATCAGCAAGCGCTGGTCGGGGACCGGGCCGACCGCATCGGCAGCCTCGTGCCCAATGATGAGGAGGGCGGTTACCTGTTGATGAAGGAGTTGATCCGCCTGCATCCACCGGTGGCCCCCGGCGCCAGCATCGAATTGCTGGCGTTCTCCGGCCTGAAGATCACCCCGTCGTCGCAGTTGCGCGAGCAGGGCATGCAACGGGCGCTGGCCGAACATCCTGAAGTCCGTTTGCGGCAACTGGTCTACGGCGGCTGGACACAGCAGCGCGCTTACGAGCAGGCCCGGCAGTTGCTGGTTCGTTACCCCAAGGTGTCATTGGTGTGGGCGGCCAACGACGAAATGGCCTTCGGTGCGATGCGAGCGGTTTCCGAGATCGGCAAAGTGCCGGGCAAAGACGTGCTGTTCAGCGCGGTCAATACCTCGCCTGCGGCGTTGCAGGCCATGATCGACGGACGCTTGAGCGCATTGCTCGGCGGTCATTTCACCCTGGGAGGCTGGGCGCTGGTGGAAGTGCACGACCATGCACAGGGCGTCGACCTGAATCGCTACGGTGGCCGCGACCGGCAGATCCCCTTGCTGCAACTGATCGACAAGGATCATGCCCGCCGAATGCTGGCCATGGGCACGTCGCCGGATTACGGCGTGCACTTTCACAAGATGTCGGCGAAGGGTCGCCCGGCCTCGTACCGCTATCCGTTCAACCTGCAGACCCTGATGCACTGAGGCTGCTCAGGCGCCCGCCAGATGCACCACCAGTTGCACGATGCCAAACAGCGTCAGGGCGAACACTGCCGTGAACGCAATGCCCAGGAAGATGAAATGGCTGGGCTTGCCATGGGTGAAGTCCCTTGCCCGGTTCTTGCCGCTCTGCACGCCGAACGCCGCCGCCATGACGCTGTGCAGCATCTGCCAGAAGGTCGGTGGCTTGTTGTCGACTGGATCGTCCATAAATCCCTCGTCTGCCGTGTGTGTCAGACAAGCATAGCCAACCCATGAAAAAAGACCGCAACCTGCGGGGCAGGCTGCGGTCTTTTGTTCGGGCTCCGGGTTAGTTGTCGTAACCCAGGTTCGGCGCCAGCCAGCGTTCGGTCAGGCTCAGTTCCTGACCTTTGCGGGAGGTGTAGCTCTGCACCTGATCCTTGTCGATCTTGCCCACGGCGAAGTATTGCGCTTGCGGATGGGCGAAGTACCAGCCGCTGACCGCTGCCGCCGGGAACATCGCGTAGTGTTCGGTCAGGAACACGCCGCTGCGACCGGCGCGCATTTCCTGCGCCTCAGGATCGAGCAGGGCGAACAGCGTGGCCTTCTCGGTGTGATCCGGGCAGGCCGGGTAGCCGGGGGCAGGGCGAATGCCGGAGTACTGCTCTTTGATCAGCGCCTCGTTGTCGAGGGCTTCATCCTTGGCGTAACCCCAGTGCTCTTTACGCACCTGCTGGTGCAGCCATTCGGCGCAGGCCTCGGCCAGACGGTCGGCCAGGGCCTTGACCATGATCGAGTTGTAGTCGTCGCCAGCGTCCTGATAAGCCTTGGCCACTTCTTCGGCGCCGATCCCGGCGGTGGTGATGAAACCGCCGACATAGTCGGTCACTTCACTGTCCTTCGGCGCGACGAAGTCGGCGAGGGAGAAGTTCGGCTTGCCGTCGGTCTTGATGATCTGCTGACGCAGATGATGCAGGCGCGCCATTGGCTTGCCGTCATCGCCGTACAGCTCGATATCGTCGTCGTGCACCTGATTGGCCGGCCAGAAACCGAACACCGCACGGGCACTGATCAGTTTCTCGTCGATCAGCTTGGTCAGCATCTCGCGGGCGTCCTTGTACAGCGAGGTCGCGGCTTCACCGACCACTTCGTCTTCAAGGATGCGCGGGAACTTGCCGGCCAGGTCCCAGGAGATGAAGAACGGCGTCCAGTCGATGTACTCGGCCAGGACGTTGAGGTCGATATTGTCCAGCACCCGGGTGCCGGTGAACGTCGGTTTGACCGGTGTGTAGGAAGCCCAGTCGAACTGCGGTTTTTTCGCGATCGAGGCGGCGTAGCTCAGGCGTTCGGTACGGGCGCTGCGATTGGACGTGCGCTCACGCACGTCGATGTACTCTTCGCGGGTCTTCTCGACAAAACCGGCTTTCAGCTCCTTGGACAGCAACTGCGTCGCCACGCCCACGGCGCGGGAAGCGTCGGTAACGTAGACCACTGCGTCGTTGCTGTACTTCGGCTCGATCTTCACCGCCGTGTGTGCCTTGGAGGTGGTCGCGCCGCCGATCATCAGCGGCAGGTGGAAGTCCTGACGCTGCATCTCGCGGGCCACGTGGACCATTTCATCCAGCGACGGAGTGATCAGACCGGACAGGCCGATGATGTCGCATTTCTCTTCGCGGGCCACCTGCAGGATCTTCTCCGCCGGCACCATCACGCCGAGGTCGACGATGTCGTAGCCGTTGCAACCGAGCACCACGCCGACGATGTTCTTGCCGATGTCGTGTACGTCGCCTTTTACCGTGGCCATCAGGATCTTGCCCTTGGCTTCCGGCTTGTCGCCTTTTTCCAGCTCGATGAACGGAATCAGGTGAGCCACGGCCTGTTTCATCACGCGGGCGGATTTCACCACCTGCGGCAGGAACATTTTGCCGGCGCCGAACAGGTCGCCGACGATGTTCATGCCGGACATCAGCGGGCCTTCGATCACTTCGATCGGGCGAGCGAAGGACTGACGGGATTCTTCGGTGTCCTCGACGATGTGGGTGGTGATGCCCTTGACCAGTGCGTGCTCCAGACGCTTGTTGACGTCCCAGCTGCGCCATTCTTCGGTCTCGGCTTCCTTGACGCTGCCGTCGCCCTTGTACTTGTCGGCGATGGCGAGGAGGGCGTCGGTGCCTTCCGGCGTGCGGTTGAGGATCACGTCTTCAACGGCGTCGCGCAGTTCCTGCGGGATCTGGTCGTAGATCTCCAGCTGACCGGCGTTGACGATACCCATGGTCAGGCCGGCGCGGATCGCATACAGCAGGAATACAGAGTGGATCGCCTCGCGCACCGGGTTGTTGCCGCGGAACGAGAACGACACGTTGGACACGCCGCCGGAGCTCAGGGCATACGGCAGCTCGTCGCGGATGTAGGCGCAGGCGTTGATGAAGTCCACAGCGTAGTTGTTGTGTTCTTCGATACCGGTGGCCACGGCGAAGATGTTCGGGTCGAAGATGATGTCTTCCGGCGGGAAGCCGACTTCGTTGACCAGAATGTCGTAGGAGCGTTTGCAGATTTCTTTCTTGCGCGCTTCGGTGTCGGCCTGGCCGGCTTCGTCGAACGCCATCACCACCACAGCAGCGCCGTAGCGTTTGCACAGTTTGGCGTGGTGGATGAACTGCTCGACGCCTTCTTTCATGCTGATCGAGTTGACGATGCCCTTGCCCTGAATGCACTTCAGGCCGGCTTCGATCACGTCCCATTTCGAGGAGTCGATCATGATCGGTACGCGGGAGATGTCCGGCTCGCCGGCAATCAGATTGAGGAAGGTCACCATGGCCTTCTTCGAATCGAGCATCCCTTCGTCCATGTTGATGTCGATCACCTGGGCGCCGGCCTCGACCTGCTGCAGGGCGACTTCCAGGGCTTCGGTGTAGTTGTCTTCGCGGATCAGACGGGCGAATTTCGCGGAACCGGTAATGTTGGTCCGCTCGCCGACGTTGACGAACAGCGAGCTGCGATCGATGGTGAACGGTTCCAGACCGGACAGGCGGCAGGCCTTGGGAATGTCCGGAATCTGCCGTGGCGCGTAACCGGCGACGGCTTTGGCGATGGCTTCGATGTGGCCCGGGGTGGTGCCGCAGCAACCGCCGACGATGTTGAGGAAACCGCTCTGGGCGAATTCTTCGATGACTTTGGCGGTGTCCACCGGCAGTTCGTCGTACTCGCCGAATTCGTTCGGCAGGCCGGCGTTCGGGTGCGCCGAAACATGGGTGCTGGCCTTGTCCGACAGCTCTTCCAGGTACGGACGCAGTTCACGGGCGCCGAGGGCGCAGTTCAGACCGACCGAAATCGGCTTGGCGTGAGCTACGGAGTTCCAGAACGCTTCGGTGGTCTGGCCCGACAGGGTACGGCCGGAGGCGTCGGTGATGGTGCCGGAGATCATGATCGGCAATTCGATGTGCAGCTCTTCGAACACGCCTTGCACGGCGAAGATCGCTGCCTTGGCGTTGAGGGTGTCGAAGATGGTTTCGATCAGGATCAGGTCGGCGCCGCCCTCGATCAGGCCTTTGGTGGCCTCGGTGTAGTTTTCCACCAGTTCATCGAAGGTGACGTTGCGGTAGCCCGGGTTGTTGACGTCCGGCGACAACGAGCAGGTGCGACTTGTAGGGCCGAGGACGCCGGCGACGAAGCGCGGCTTGTCCGGGTTCTCGGCGGTCTTGGCGTCGGCAACCTTGCGCGCCAGTCGTGCGCCTTCTACGTTGAGTTCGTAGGCCAGCTCTTCCATGCCGTAGTCGGCCATGGAAATGCGGGTGGCGTTGAAGGTGTTGGTTTCCAGGATGTCGGCACCGGCATCCAGGTAGGCTTTCTCGATGCCGCCGATCACGTCGGGACGGGTAATGACCAGCAGGTCGTTGTTGCCCTTGACGTCGGTCGGCCAGTCGGCGAAACGCTTGCCGCGATAATCCTGCTCTTCGAGCTTGTAGCTCTGGATCATCGTGCCCATACCGCCATCGAGTATCAGGATGCGCTCTTTGAGGGCTTGCTTGAGAGCTTGAAGGCGGACGCTGCGATCGGACATTGGGACTACTCGAAAAAGACCATGACGAAGGAGCGGGATCATAACAAACCTGTGCGGATTTAGAGCATGTGGCACTTTTGCATGAATATCGCTCATGTTGGCACGGGCGTCATAACGGTAGAATCGCGGCGTTTTTATTCAGGATCAGGATCAGGGATATGTCGTACCGCGTCGTCAGCATGGTGTTGCTGTTTTTGAGCTTTGGCGCGGCGGCGCAAAGTCCTGCGATCTCGCCTGCCATTTCTTACACCCGCGACATCCAGCCGATCTTCACCGAGAAGTGCGTGGCCTGCCATGCGTGCTACGACTCTGCCTGCCAATTGAACCTGGGCAGCGGTGAAGGCGCGGCCCGTGGCGCGAGCAAGATGCCGGTCTACGATGGCGAGCGCACTCAGGCAGCGCCGACCACGCGGCTGTTCTACGACGCTTTTGGCAAACGCGCCTGGCAACAGAAAGACTTCTATTCGGTGCTCGACGCCCAGGGCAGCCAGGCCGCACTGATGGCGCGCATGCTGGAACTGGGGCACAAAACGCCGCTGACACCCAACGCCAAACTGCCGGAAGACATCGTCCTCGGCCTGCAACGGGAAAACATGTGTGCGATGCCCGCTGAGTTCGACGGCTATGCCGGTGCTCACCCGAAAGAGGGTATGCCGCTGGCGGTGACCGGCCTGACCGATCAGCAATACCAGACATTGCAGCGCTGGCTGGCGTCCGGCGCGCCGATCGATGAGCAAGGCCTGGCGCCGAGTGCCAAGGAAGCGCTGCAGATCGTGCAGTGGGAAAACCTGCTCAACCAGCCAGGTGCGCGGGAAAGCCTGGTCGGGCGCTGGCTGTTCGAACACTGGTTCCTGGCGCACATCTACTTCAAGGACGGCGAGCCGGGGCATTTCTTCCAGTGGGTGCGTTCGCGCACGCCCACCGGTCAGCCGATCGATCTGATCGCCACCCGCCGTCCCAATGACGATCCGGGCACCCAGGTGTATTACCGCCTGTGGCCGGTGCAGGGCGTGATCGTGCACAAGACCCACATCACCTATCCGCTGAGCGCGGCAAAGATGGCGCGGGTCAAGAGCCTGTTCTACAACGGCAACTGGCAGGTGCATGCTCTGCCGGGCTACGGGCCGCAGAGCCGCGCCAACCCGTTCGCCACCTTCGAGGCGATTCCGGCGCAGGCGCGGTATCAGTTCATGCTCGATAACGCCGAATACTTCGTGCGTACCTTCATTCGCGGCCCGGTGTGCCGTGGGCAGATCGCGACCGACGTGATTCGCGACAACTTCTGGGCGCTGTTCCAGGCCCCGGAACACGACCTGTACATCACCGACCCGAACTATCGCGGCCAGGCCACGCCGTTGCTGGCCATGCCGGGGCAGAACGACGATGTCGGCAGCGTCCTGAGCCTGTGGCACGACTACCGCAACAAGCGCAACAAATACGAAGCCCTGCGCCGGGATAGCTACGCGGATCAACCGGCGCCGAGCTGGTCGACCCTGTGGGCGGGCAACGACAATGCACTGTTGAGCATCTTCCGCCACTTCGACAGCGCCTCGGTGACCAAAGGCCTGATCGGTGAGGTGCCGCAGACCATGTGGCTGTTCGACTATCCGTTGCTCGAACGCACCTATTACCAGTTGGCAGTCAATTTCGACGTGTTCGGCAACGTCTCCCATCAGGCGCAGACCCGGCTGTACTTCGACTTGATCCGCAACGGCGCCGAACAGAACTTCCTGCGCCTGATGCCGGCAGACTCCCGCGAGGATTACCTCGACGATTGGTACCAGAGCAGCGGCCAGTTCAAGATGTGGCTGGATTACGAGTCCATCGATGATGACAAGCCGACCGCGCTGAAACTCGACGAAAAGGACCCGAAACATGACTTCGCCATGCAGTTGCTCGCTCGCTACGGCGACCTCAACGCGCGGCCCGATCCGATCAACCGCTGCGTGGATGCCTATTGCTCGCGGCCGAACATCGATCCGGCGCTGCAAAATGCCGAACAGGCCCTGAGCCGCCTGACGGCGCGTCCTGCAGCGGGGCTGAAGGTGATCGATCAACTGCCGGAAGCGACCATGTTGCGCATCGAAACCCGCAGCGGCAAACGCGAGGTCTACAGCCTGCTTCGCAACCGCGCCCACAGCAACGTGGCGTTCCTGCTCGGTGAGTCGCTGCGCTATCAGCCGGGGCTCGATACTCTGACCATCTACCCGGGCGTGCTCAGCAGTTATCCGAACTTCATGTTCAACATCCCGGCGGACCAGGTGCCGGCGTTTGTCGATGCCATGGAAAGCGCCAAGGATGCGCCACAGTTCGAGAAGATCGTCGAACGCTGGGGCATCCGCCGCAGCCATCCGCAGTTCTGGTTCTATTTCCATGACCTGAGCCAGTACATCCACGAAACCGACCCGGTGGAAGAGGGTGTGCTGGACATGAACCGGTACGAGAATCTTTGATCGTTTGAACGATGGCCGCTGTCCCAATCCTGTGGAGTACGGGATCGGGAGCACCATCGATGTTGATTTCAGTGCAGGCCCTGCGAGCGCTCGCCGCGTGGGCAGTGGTCTGCCATCACTTCATGCAGATTTTCTTCGACTTCGAGGCGCGCGGGCCGATAGGGCAGCTGTTCATCGACAAGGGCGCCGTGGGCGTCGATATCTTCTTCGTGATCAGCGGGCTGGTGATTTTCCTGTCCACCGAAGGCAAGGCGCTGCCGCCGGCGCGGTTTCTGCTGTATCGGCTGTTTCGGATTGTTCCGGCGTATTGGCTCTACACCGTGCTGATGGCGTTGCTGGTGGTGTTTGCCCGGCCGCTGCTGCCGGATCAGACGGTGGACTGGCGTCATTTACTGCTGTCGTTGCTGTTCATCCCGACCGAAAACCCCGGTGGCTACGGGATCTATCCGACCCTGAATGTCGGCTGGACGCTGAATTACGAAATGCTGTTCTACGTGTTGTTCGCCTGGGCACTGTTGTTTCGGCTGCAAGTCCGTTTGCTGGTGGTTGCGGCGCTGTTGTATGCGGTGTGTCAGGCCTGGACCGGGTTTGGCTGGGTCAGCGAGTTTTATCGCTCGGACATCGTTTACGAATTCCTGCTGGGGATCGGCATCGGCATGCTCTATCGTCGCGGCTGGATCGGCCCGGCGCTCTGGCTGCCGCTGCTGGGGATCGGCCCGGCGCTCTGGCTGCCGCTGCTGGGGATCGGTGCGGCGTTGCTGGCGATCTATCACCTGCCACCGGAACCCCGATTGCTCAATTGGGGCGTGCCCGGCGCGGTGCTGGTCATGGGATGCATGGCGCTGGAGCGTTATGTCGAACGCAACAGGCTGCTGAAGCTTCTGGGCGACTGTTCGTACTCGGTGTATCTGATGCACGTGCTGGTGCTGTCGGCCGGCGCTTATCTGGCCAGACGCTTTGGGATCAACCCGTATTTGATGTTTTTTGTCTGTGCGCTGGCCATCGGTATCGGTTCGTGGCTGAGCTACGAATGGATAGAAAAGCGCAGCTATCAGTGGCTTAAAGCGCGGATTGACGGCGAACTTGGCGCTTAGCCGATTTGCGAACTATTCCTACGTAAATACTGGGACTTTGTGCCGCGCGCCGATTGGCGTAAACTCCGCCCAAGCCTGCGAGGAGTTTCCATGACCGCTATTACCATTACCGACGCCGCCCATGATTACCTGGCCGATCTGCTGTCCAAGCAGAACACCCCGGGCATCGGCATCCGCGTCTTCATCACCCAGCCTGGCACCCAGTACGCCGAAACCTGCATTGCCTACTGCAAGCCGGGCGAAGAGAAACCTGAAGATACCGCGCTGGGGCTGAAAAGCTTCACTGCCTATATCGACTCGTTCAGCGAAGCGTTCCTCGACGATGCTGTCGTCGACTACGCCACCGACCGCATGGGCGGTCAGCTGACCATCAAGGCGCCTAACGCCAAAGTACCGATGGTCAACGCCGACAGCCCGATCAACGAGCGCATCAACTATTACCTGCAAACCGAAATCAACCCGGGGCTGGCCAGCCACGGTGGTCAGGTCAGCCTGATCGATGTGGTTGAAGACGGCATTGCCGTGCTGCAGTTCGGCGGCGGTTGCCAGGGCTGCGGCCAGGCGGACGTGACCCTGAAGGAAGGTATCGAGCGCACCTTGCTCGAGCGTATTCCGGAGCTCAAGGGCGTTCGCGACGTGACCGACCACACGCAGAAAGAAAACGCCTACTACTAAGGCGTTCGCTGCAACCATAAAAAAACGGCGCCCCGTGAGCGCCGTTTTTTTATGCGTGAGATTCAATGACGCCTTCGCGGGCAAGCCCGCTCCCACATCGGATCGCATTCCCAGTGTGGGAGCGAGCTTGCTCGCGAAGCGGCTTCAGGGCCGATACAAATGTGCATGCCCCGCGCGATACAGCGACGACTCACTGAAATGATCGCTGCCCAATACCCGCCCGACCAGAATCAGCGCCGTACGCCGAAAGCCTTTGGCCGCCACCTTCTCGGCAATATCCTCCAGTGTCCCGACGACCCAGTCCTGATCCGGCCACGTCGCCCGGTGGATCACTGCAATCGGGCAATCCGCGCCGTAATGCGGCAACAGCTCGGCGAGAATCTTCTGCAGGTGATTGACCCCCAGATGAATCGCCATGGTCGCCCCGTGCTGCGCCAGGTTGCCCAGTTCTTCCCCGACAGGCATCGCAGTCTTGTCCGCATAACGGGTCAGGATCACGCTTTGCGAGATGTCCGGCAACGTGAGTTCGGCGCCCAATAACGCCGCGCAGGCAGCGGTTGCAGTTACGCCGGGGATGATTTCGAACGGGATCTGCATCTCGCGCAGATAACGAATCTGCTCGCCGATGGCGCCATACAGGCCCGGATCGCCCGAATGCACCCGCGCTACATCCTGGCCCTTGGCGTGGGAGGTCTTGATCAGGTCGATGATCTGTTCCAGATGAAGTTCGGCGCTGTTGACCACGGTTTCTGCCGAATGACCTTCCAGTACCGCCGCCGGCACCAGCGAACCTGCATAAATGATCACCGGGCAGCTGCGGATCAGTCGCTGGCCTTTGACAGTGATCAATTCCGGGTCGCCGGGGCCGGCGCCGATGAAGTAAACGGTCATCGTTGGATCCTGTGAAAGTAGGGCGGATCGAGGCTTCAAGAGCACTTCAGATGAACAATGCTCATGATCGAAAGCGGGGATTATCGGGAATTTACGCCGCGCCGGCCAATGCCAGAGTTGCCTGGGCGTACTTTTGCCGGGAAATCAGCAGTTTTGCCGGGGCCTGGATCAGTTGTTCGGCGAGCGCCAAAGCAGCGCTTTCCGCCACGCCATAGCAGCCGGTGCGTTCGAAAGCGATTTGTGAATGGTGACTCAGTCGTTGCTGATAACTGGCCAGTTCTTCGCTGCTGAAGTACAGCAACGGCAGCGCCAGTTGTGCCGCCAGTTCCTGCAGGCCGGGTTCGTCGCGTTTCAGGTCGATGCTCGCCAAAGCCTTGACAGCTTCGAGTTCGATGCGATGGGCTTGCAAGGCCTGGTCGAGCAAGGCGCGCAGCGTACTGGCCGGGCAGCCGCGCTGGCAGCCCAGGCCGACCACGAAGGTCGGCGCTGCGCTGTCATCGGTCATGCGTGGTATTGACCATCGCTTTTGCGACGGAACAACCAGGCGCTGATCAGGCCCAGGGCCAGCCAGAACGCCACGTTGGTCAGCTGCGAAGCGATTTTGAACTGGGCTTCCAGCGCTTCCGGGGCGAGCATCGAGTGCACTACCGGCTGCGGCGCGCCGATCACGTGCGGCACAGCGAGGATCGCCACGCCGAGGATCTTCAACAGCCAGTTGCCGCCAAATGCTATCAGCGCCAGGCCGACAGCGGTCGAAGCAGCAGTGCCGATCCACCACATCTGGCGCGAAGCCAGGTCAGCGGCGGCGGTGCCTGGCAGCTCAGGTGGCAGGCCCAGTGTTGGAGCGAGTACGAACGTCGCGTAACCCGCCAGACCCCAGAGCAGGCCTTGCGAGGTTTTGGTCGGCGCACGCAGGGTGTACAGGCCCGCCAGCATCAGGGCGAAACCTACGGCAACCACCAGATTGCCGCCCGTGGTGGAGACCACGCGCTGCCAGCCGTTTTCCGGTTCCCAGGCTTCGGCATCGTGGGTGTGGGCGGCGGTGCCGGCGGCGTGTTCGTGGACTTCTGCCACCGGCTCGGCCTTCTCGTAGGTTTCAGCCTGGAGAATCAGCGGCGAAACCCAGAAGCTTTGCAGCAAGGTCAGCAGCAGGGCGGCCAGAAGGCCGGTGAAACCTGCGGTCTGCGCGATACGCTTGATCATGTCGTCAGGTCTCAATGGCACGGAAACGCGGCGCTGTGGCGGGTATCGTGCGCGGCGTTGTGCACCGCTTCGATGTGCGAGAAACCGGCGAAGTAGACCAGGCTGGCACCCAGGATCGACGCGAAGATCGCAGCGGTCAGGCGTTGGCTCAGGGTAGTGGTGCTGGAGATTTTGTCCGTGTTGCTGCCGGTGCTGCTGATGATCGACATGGCGCTTCCCTCTGGAGTGTCAGCGGGTGAATGGAGCGCATGAAAGCCCCTGCGAGTCGGGCACGCAGAGGTTCGAACAGCGCCCGCCCACCGCGGGTTTGTTATGTTCAGTGACGCAAAGTGCGCACTGTGTGTTGCGGGCCGGTCTCCGGGCTCACGAGGGGTTGGCGTCAGGCCGACCTGCAAGCGTCACCTTCCCATGCCGTGGGCACAGTGGATCTGACGCTCTCTCGCTTACCGTTGCGGGGGCAGCACCGGACTGACATGGCTTTAGAGTAAAGCACATGATTCACCGGTTTCCCGTTTCACCCTGTGAAGGGCACCCGTAACAAGTTGTGTAGGAGACCATGGGCTGGGGTTTTTAGTCAATTGAATGGGGTGAGGTGTGTTTGGATAGGGGGGGCATATCCGTTGCTTCGGGAGCTGCCGCTGGCGGTTTCGCTCTTACAGCGAGTCACTTTTGGCAAACGCCCGGAATGCCGGCCCAGCCAAAAGTAACCAAAAGGTCTTGGCCCCGGCGTACGGCACTTCGCTTAGGCTCAGTGTTCCCTCGCTACGGTGTCCATCAGGGGGCATCGCCTACGGTTTGCTTCGCTGCACCTCCTCTCGATGTATGCGGCTTCGCCGCACGGCGCTGCGCGCCTACCCCCTGATGGACACCTCCGTTCGGCCTGCCGAAGGGGCAAAAAATCAAAAGCCACATCAAAGGCCAGATCAAAAGCCAGATCAAAAGCCCTCCACGCACCACACACCACGATGAGCGTTAGCTCGAGTAAAGCTTTTGATCGCAGGGCCCGTCGGCAGGCTGAGTGGAGGGATTGATCCGGGGGGGAGCGCAGCGACCGTTTGGCGAAGCCAAACACATCGAGAGGAGGTGCAGCGAAGCAAACCGTAGGCGATGCCCCCGGATCGATCCCGGAGCGAAGGAACCCGAGCCACAGCGAGGGCCGTACGTCAGGGCGCAGACCTTTTGGTTACTTTTGGCTGGGCCGGCATTCCGGGCGTTTGCCAAAAGTGACCCGCCGTAAGGGCGGAACCCTAAGTGGCCATAACCGCAGCAACGGATATGCCCCCAATCCAAACATTGACCGGTCAACACACGATGCGTAGCCTTGCGCTTTCGAGGTTCTTCGGCCCACGCCGAAGCTAAGAAGGGAACGCGGTCCAAGCCGCGGCTGCCCCCGCAACTGTGAACGGTGCTGTTCGCTGCCACGCCACTGCCAACTCAATCCAGAGCCAGCGGGAAGGCGCAGCGAATACCGGGCCAAGGCCCGAACACCGTCAGCCAGGAGACCTGCCTCGTCACAGATTCTCACTTTCAACCGGGCGGGGTGATCCGGTGGCGAACTCTCCAGGCACGCACCCGCGTTGCCGGTCTCGTCCCGTATGCCCGCCACCTTGCCAAAGGGCATCCGATGAAAACACTGGCCAAACTCCCCGTCACCATCGTCACCGGTTTCCTCGGCTCGGGCAAAACCACCTTGCTGCGGCACATGCTCGACAACGCTCAGGGCCGCCGCATCGCGGTGATCGTCAACGAGTTTGGCGAGCTGGGCATCGACGGTGAAATCCTCAAGCAGTGCACCATCGGCTGCACCGAAGAAGAAGCCACCGGTCGTGTCTACGAACTGGCCAACGGCTGCCTGTGCTGCACGGTTCAGGAAGAATTCTTTCCGGTGATGCGCGAACTGGTGGCCCGTCGTGGCGACCTCGACCACATCCTGATCGAAACCTCGGGCCTGGCCCTGCCAAAACCACTGGTGCAAGCCTTCCAGTGGCCGGAAATCCGCAGCGCCTGCACGGTGGACGCCGTGATCACCGTGGTCGACAGCCCGGCCGTGGCCGCCGGCACTTTCGCCGCGTTCCCGGATCAGGTCGACGCCCAGCGTAAACTCGATCCGAACCTGGACCACGAATCGCCGCTGCACGAACTGTTCGCCGACCAACTGGCCAGCGCCGACCTGGTGATTCTCAACAAGGCCGACCAGACCAGCCCTGAAGACCTCGCTCGCGTGCGTCTTGAAGTCGCCGAAGAACTGCCGCCAGCGGTAAAAATCATCGAGGCCAGCAACGGTCGCCTGCCACTGGACGTGCTGATCGGCCTCGGCGCGGGTTCCGAAGAGCACATCGACAGCCGCCACAGCCATCACGATCACCACCACGGTGAAGGCGATGACGATCACGACGACCACGATCACGACGCCTTCGATTCGATCTCCATCGAGCTTCCGCAAGCCGACGAAAGCTTGCTGCTCGACGCGCTGACGCAACTGGTGGTTCAGCACGGCATTCTGCGGGTCAAAGGTTTCGCGGCGATCCCGAACAAGCCGATGCGTCTGCTGATTCAGGGTGTGGGCACGCGTTTCGACAAGCACTTCGACCGTCAATGGGGCGCCGATGAGGCACGTGTGACGCGTCTGGTATTGATCGGCCAGGAACTGGACGCGGCCAGGCTCGAAGCGCAACTGCGCGCCGCGCTCAGCGTTTAAGCCATGCACCTGCTCAGGACCCAGCCCGGCGGTTTCGTGTCGGATGACAACATTGCCGACCTTGGACAAACCCCCGCCGAGCTGGTGATCCTGTGCAGCGGCGACTCCAGCCTCGCACTGCTCGCCGAAGCGGCGCAGCAACTGCCCGACGATTACCCGAGCGTGCGGCTGGCCAACCCGATGCAGGTGCAGAACCATGCGTCGGTCGACCTGTACGTTGATGAAGTGTTGCGCCACGCCAAGGTCATTCTGATCTCGCTGCACGGCGGCATCGCTTATTGGCGTTATGGCGTCGAGCGACTGGTCGAATTGTCCGAGCTTGGCGTGCAGGTGATTCTGGTGCCGGGCGATGATCGGCCCGACCCGGAGCTCAGCGACTTGAGCACCGTAGGCGCCGAGGATCGCGACCGGCTCTGGCAGTTTCTGCGTCAGGGCGGCATGGGCAATGCGCTGGATTTCTTCCGCTGTCTGGCCAACCGCTGGCTGGCGCGGGATTACGTGTGGGGCGAGCCGCAAACCCTGCCGCGCACGGCGATTTACCACCCGAACAAAAACACCGCCGCACTGAGCGACTGGCAAGCCGATTGGCTGCCCGGTCAACCGGTGGCGGCGGTGTTGTTTTATCGCTCGCATTTGCAAGCGGCCAACACGGCGTTTATCGACGTGTTCTGTCAACGGTTGCAGGCTGCCGGACTCAATCCGCTGCCGATCGCCGTGGCCAGTCTGAAAGAGCCCGGTTGCCTGTCGGTGGTCGAGAATTGGCTCGACGCGGTCGAAGCGTCGGTGATTCTGAACACCACCGGTTTTGCTCAATCCAGCCCGGAAGCGCCGCATCTGCGGCCATTCCGTCGCAACATTCCGGTGATCCAGGCGATCTGCGCCCAGGACAACGAGCCCGGCTGGCGCGACAGCGAGCAGGGGCTTGGCCCTCGTGATCTGGCGATGCACATCGCACTGCCGGAGCTGGACGGCCGGATCATCAGTCGGCCGATCAGCTTCAAGGATCTGGCCTGGCGCAGCGAGCGCAGTCAGTCCGATGTGGTGTGTTATCGGGCGCAGCCGGAGCGCATGGATTTTGTGGCCGAACTGGCGCGACGCTGGGTCGATCTGGCGCGGGTACCGAACGCTGAAAAACGTATCGCGCTGATTCTCGCCAACTACCCGACCCGGGACGGGCGCATCGGCAACGGCGTCGGCCTCGACACGCCGGCCGCCGCGCTGAATATCCTGCGGGCGTTGCAGGCCGAAGGTTATCCGCTGCCGGCCGAACTGCCGGACAGCGGCACCGAACTGATCCGGCAACTGCTCGGCGGCGTCAGCAACGACCTCGATACCCTCGATCAGCGTCCGTGCCAGCAAAGCCTGGCAATGGATGATTACCTAACGATGTTCAATGCACTGCCCGACGCCAATCGCACGGCGGTGCTGCAGCGTTGGGGTTCGCCGCACAACGACCCGATGTGCCGTGACGGGCGAATGATGATCGCCGGCCTGCGGTTTGGCCTGATCTTCGTCGGTATTCAACCGGCGCGGGGGTATCAGGTCGATCCGAGCGCGGTGTATCACGACCCGGATCTGGTGCCGCCGCACGCGTACCTCGCGTTCTATTTCTGGCTGCGTCAGACCTACGGCGCCCATGGCGTGATCCACGTCGGCAAGCACGGCAACCTCGAATGGCTGCCGGGCAAAGGCGTGGGCCTGTCGGAGAACTGCTGG
Source organism: Pseudomonas sp. GW821-FHT09C09 (assembly GCF_059418105.1). NCBI lineage: Bacteria > Pseudomonadati > Pseudomonadota > Gammaproteobacteria > Pseudomonadales > Pseudomonadaceae > Pseudomonas > Pseudomonas sp. GW821-FHT09C09. Next base: position 733,378 of record NZ_JBWKPF010000002.1, on the reverse strand, counting down.
CCGGACGCGTTGCTCGGGCCGCTGCCGAATATCTATCCATTCATCGTCAACGACCCGGGCGAGGGCGCCCAAGCCAAGCGTCGCACTCAGGCGGTGATCATCGACCACCTGATGCCGCCGCTGACCCGCGCCGAAACCTACGGTCCATTGCGCAATCTCGAACTGCTCGCCGACGAGTATTACGAAGCGCAATTGCTCGATCCGCGCCGCGCCCGTGAATTGCAGCGCGACATTCTGCAACTGGTGCGTGACACGCAGATCGATCGCGAACTGCAACTGGATGCCACCCTCGACAGCGATGCCGACGCGGCGATCTGGCTGCCGCGTCTGGACACTTATCTGTGTGATCTGAAGGAATCGCAGATTCGCGATGGCCTGCACATCTTCGGTGAGTCTCCGACCGGACGGCTGCGCATCGACACCTTGCTGGCGCTGCTGCGGATTCCCCGTGGCGATGGTAAAGGGGCGCAGTCGAGTCTGTTGCGGGCGTTGGCCAAGGCGTTTCAGTTGGGGTTCGATCCGCTGGATTGCGCCTTGGCCGAGCCCTGGACTGGCCCGCGTCCGATGGAGCTGCAATTGCTGAGCGATGAAGTCTGGCGTACGGCGGGAGATACCCGAGAGCGTCTGGAACTGTTCGCGGCGCAATTGATCAAGCAGTCACTGGCGGGAGATGTAGCGCAACTGGAGGCTGCAGGCTGGTCAGATGTGCAGACGATCATCACCGCCCTGCGCGAAGTGATTGCCCCGCGCCTCGACGCCTGCGGCCCGGCCGAAATGCGCGGTCTGCTCGACGCATTGAGCGGCCGTTTCGTCCCGGCCGGCCCGAGCGGTGCACCGAGTCGCGGTCGCCTCGACGTGTTGCCTACCGGGCGCAATTTCTATTCGGTGGACGTGCGCAACCTGCCAACCACCACTGCCTGGCGCATCGGTTTCCAGTCCGCCACGCTGATTCTGGAGCGACACCTGCAGGATCACGGCGACCACCTGCGCCAGCTCGGTCTATCGGTCTGGGGCACCGCGACCATGCGTACCGGCGGTGACGACATCGCTCAGGCCATGGCGCTGATGGGCGTGCGTCCGGTTTGGGCGACGGGCAGTCAGCGGGTCGATGATTTCGAGATTCTGCCGCTGAGCCTGCTCGATCGGCCTCGGGTGGATGTCACGCTGCGAGTCTCCGGATTTTTCCGTGATGCGTTCGCCAACCTGATTCGCCTGTTCGACGCCGCTGTACAAGCCGTGGCGGAACTGGACGAGCCAGACGATCTCAACCCGTTGGCCGCCAAAGTGCGTGCCGAACGCGAGGCGCTGCAGCAGTCGGGGCTGGACGAGGAGGCTGCGCGACGTCAGGCCGGCTGGCGGATTTTCGGTGCCAAACCCGGCGCTTATGGCGCGGGCGTGCAGGGCGCCATTGACGGTCGCCTGTGGCAAACCCGTGAGGATCTGGCCGAGGTCTACCTGAACTGGGGCGCCTATGCCTATGGTGGTTCCGATGAAGGCACCGCTGCCCGCGAGCAGTTCGTCCAGCGCCTGAGCCAAGTGCAGGCCGTGCTGCAAAATCAGGACAACCGCGAGCATGACTTGCTCGATTCCAATGATTACTACCAATTCCAGGGTGGCATGCTCGCCGCCGTGGAAAGCCTGCGCGGCGAGGCGGCGGCCAGTTATCACGGCGATCACAGCCAGCCGGATCTGCCGAAGATCCGTACTCTGAAAGAAGAGCTGAACCGGGTGATCCGCTCCCGGGCGGCGAATCCGAAATGGATCGACGGCGTCAAACGCCACGGCTATAAAGGCGCGTTCGAACTGGCGGCGACCATCGACAACCTGTTTGCCTTCGATGCGACCACGCAGCTGATCGACGATCACCAGTACGCGTTGCTGGCCGACGCCTATCTGCTGGACCCGGCGACCCGCGAGTTCGTGCGCGAGCATAATCCCCACGCCTTGCGCGACATGACCGAACGCATGCTCGAAGCGCAGCAGCGCGGGATGTGGCAGGAGCCGGGTGCCTACAAAGAAGCACTCGAGAACCTGCTGCTGGATATAGAAGAAGAGAGCTGAACATGACCGATACCCCACATTTCCCGCTCTCCGCCGTGGTCGGCGCCGACGATCTGAAGCTGGCGCTGTATTTGACGGCCATCGACCCGAAGATCGGTGGCGTGTTGATCGAAGGCCCGCGTGGCATGGCCAAGTCGACCCTGGCCCGGGGTCTGGCGGATCTGCTGGCCAGCGGTCAGTTCGTCACGTTGCCATTGGGTGCGACTGAAGAACGGCTGGTCGGCACCCTGGATCTGGATGCGGCACTCAGCGACGGCCGCGCGCAGTTTTCTCCCGGCGTACTGGCCAAGGCTGACGGCGGTGTGTTGTATGTCGATGAAGTGAATTTGCTGCCGGATCATCTGGTGGATCTGCTGCTTGATGTGGCCGCCAGCGGCACCAACCTGATCGAGCGCGATGGCATTTCCCATCGTCATTCGGCGAAGTTCGTATTGATCGGAACGATGAACCCGGAAGAGGGCGAGTTGCGCCCGCAATTGCTCGATCGCTTTGGTCTCAACGTCGCCCTGAGTGGTCATACGGCGCCGGTCGAGCGCGGGCAGATCATTCGTCGGCGACTGGATTTCGACAGTGATCCGCAGGCCTTCTGCGGGCGTTGGGAAGCCGAGCAACAAGCCCTGCGCGAGCGTTGTGAAAACGCCCGTAATGCCTTGGCGAATATTCCTCTCGACGATGAAGCACTGTCGCAGATCACCGAGCGTTGCTTTGCCGCTGGCGTCGATGGTTTGCGTGCCGATCTGGTCTGGCTGCGTGCTGCACGGGCTCATGCGGCTTGGCGTGGTGCCGAAGCCATTGCCGAGCAGGACATCGATGCCGTGGCCGAATTTGCACTGCGTCATCGTCGACGCGAACAGTCCTCGTCCCATGCGCAGCCTCCTGCACAATCGCCGTCCGGCTCCCAGACCGAGCCGAGTGAAGGGCAGGGGCAATGGGGTGAAATGCCGGCGCCGGCCCTGGCCACCGGCGCGCGCCGCGAAGTGCCGGTCTGGCCAAAAAAGCCTTAGGCATTCGCCCCCGATCCGACGCGGGGGCGAATGCCAGACCCCGCGCCGGACGTCTGGACAATGGCCGACAGGGCAAGCGTCACGCGGCTCGCAGTGGCTCGGTGAACTGGCCGGGAACCTTGCTCAACGGCCGCCCGAAAGTGCGCGCTGACCTGCTGTTTCAACTGCGCACCCGCACACCCCATCAACTGTGGCTGGTGATTGTCGACGCTTCGGCCTCGACTCGTCGTCATCAAGCATTGAGCGATGCCAAAGGCGTACTCGCGCAATTGTTCGACAACGCTTACCGGCAACGGGCGCGACTGGCCTTGCTGACTGCCAGTGGCTCAGCGCCGAAATGGCAGGTGCAGGGTTTGAAAGCTTCCAGTGGATTGCGAGCTTGGCTCGATGATTTGGGCGCGGGCGGCGGCACGCCATTGCTGGCGGCGCTGAACGAGGCCGAACACTGGCTGACGGTGCGCCGCAAACGATTCCCCGCCGAACAACAGCGCCTGCTGGTGCTCACCGATGGGCGCTTGAAAGAATGGTCAGGGTTGCCGGCACTGGCCTGTCCGGGTCTGTTGATCGATATCGAGCGCGGGCCGATCCGGTTGGGCCGGGCCAGACAGTTGGCGACTGCACTGGACGCGGATTACCGGCATATCGACGACCTGCTGTCTGTCTGAGGTCTATGCTGCATCCAGCCCACATCACAAGGAGTGAATCATGCGCGTACTGGTTGCCAATCCTCAGGACGATTTTCGCGTAAAGGCTTACGCCGGCACCAACGGTGTGCTGCTGGCGATGGACCTCGCCGAACCCCGTCGCAAAGGCCTGTTGGGGTTTGCCATCGAGAAGCAGCAGGGCGACAAGCCGTGGCAGTTCCTGTTCAACAGCCTGACCTTCCCCGGCAAGGAACATACCTTCCCGCAGTTTCACGCCACGCCCAGCGATATCGCGCCGCTGCAGAAATTTCGCTGGGCCGATTACGCGGTCAATCCAGGGACTACCATGCATTACCGCGTACACCTGGCCTACGGCACGGCCGATGCGCCGGTGCTCGGGGAATCGCTGGAGCTGAGCATTACCTCGGATGACGGTCACCCGGCCAATCAAAGCGTGATCTTCAACCGCGCCGTGGCCGCCAGTCAGGCATTCCAGCGCAAGTTTCCGGATCTCGACGCGCAGATCAGCGCCAACAAGAACATGCCCATCGAAGCCTGGCCCGATGCGGCACGGCAATGGCTGGAGAACGGTCTGCTCGGACGTTTGCAGGGCTTTATCGAGCGCGCAGTCGATAGCCAGTGTGCACTGGATATCGCGATCTACGAGTATCAGTTGCAAGCCATCATCGACACGGTGAACGCAGCATTCGATCGCGGCGTGCAGGTACGAGTGCTGTATCAAGCCAGGCCCGGTGACGAAGACACCACAATGAACGAGGCCAGCCTCGCCAAATTGCCGGAAACGAGCAAGCGCGGGCGGGTGACCCACGATATTTTCCACGACAAGTTCATCGTCCTCAGTCGCATCGCTGGCGGTGAGCGGCAGCCCCAGACCGTGCTCTGCGGTAGCACCAATTTCACCGCCAACGGCGTCTATCGCCAGGCCAACGTGGTGCATGTGCTGGACGACACGGCCATCGCGTCCAGCTATTTGCAGACGTTCGAGCAGGTCTGGGCAACGCCGGCAGACGTCGGCGCCACCCGCGACTGGATCACCCAGCACAACCCCATGAACCCGGCGCAACCGCTGTTTGCCGGGTTTTCGCCGCGCAGTGGTGGTGCCGATCTGCGCGAGTTCGTCGACATCATCAATGCGGCGAAGAAGGATGTGCTGTTCGTCACAGCGTTCACCTTGCCCGACGCCATTCTCAACGCGTTGCTCGGTCAGCCCCATGACGACATCCTGCGTTACGGCCTGCAGAACACCGCCAGTCGCATCACCGGATTCCACGCCGACCGCACGGCCGAGTTCGCCGCCACCGCGCTGCTCAACACCGGGCTGGAGGGCTGGCTGAAAGAGAACATGAAAGGCCAGAAGGGCAACCTGCTGGTGCACACCAAAGCCATCGTCACCGACTTCACCAGTGACAGCCCGACCATCATCAGCGGTAGCCACAACCTCAGCGCCGCGGCCAGCAACGGCAACGACGAGAACTTCCTGATCATCCGCGGCGACACCGAACTGGCGGACCGTTATGTCCTGGAACTGCTGCGCTTCTACGAGCATTACCGCTTCCGGTACTTTGCGAAGAAACTGGCGTTGAAACAGGTGCAGCCGCTGGCGGCGGATGACAGCTGGACCAACGACTACTACGTCGAAGGGGATTTGCGCCAGCTGTCTCGCCTGCGGTTTGCCGGGCGTTAGCGTGTATATACCTTTTTACCCAACCTTATCTCAGGTTGCTTGTAGGAGACGGAGTCGTAATGGATAACAAATACGAGAATTCGAAAAGACCTGACGAGCGCTTACAAAAGCGAGACGAGAATTCGAAAAGACCCGACGAGCGCTTACAAAAGCGAGACGAGAACTCGAACAGACCTGACGAGAGCTTGAAAGAAGGTGACGGTTACACCCGTAAAACGGATTTTTTAGCTGAGCAGCGCTCAAGGCAACACATCCCGCTTGAGAAGCTAATTCAGCCATCGGAAGCCAATCAAACAGCACATGAGAAGTCTAATTCGGCACCGAATAAAACATCTGTCCCCTCAGAGAAACCTCTCCAAGACGCCCTCTTTCAAGTTCCCAACGATATGGGGGATAGGGGACAAGCTTTTGATTCGGTCCAGAAAAAGCCTTCCACCTCCCCGGTCAGTACTTCCATCGCAATAACTCAAAACGATGATCCTTGGGCGTCTGATCTGGATGATCGCCTCGGTGCGAATGATGAAGCGAAAGCGTTTGCACGCTTGGCCGTTGCCAAGGATTTCACGCCTCCGCTGGCGATTGGATTGTTTGGTAACTGGGGCAGCGGAAAGTCATTTTTCATGCGGTTGATCTATCAACACATCGAGCGTTTAAGCCAGGGCAAACCGATCGCCCAAGCTCCTGAGTCAGGTTCCGAGGCATTCCATACGGATGTTGTTCAGATTCGATTCAATGCCTGGCATTACGCGGAAACCAATCTGTGGGCCAGTCTGGTCAGTCATTTGTTCATCGAACTGGATCGTTGGTACACAAAGCACAATCCCGAGGTGCGAGACCCCTTGCTCGAGCATTTGTCGACTTCTCGAATGTTGACGCTGGATGCGGCTCAGGAACTGGTTCGCCGCCGCCGAGAGCAGCGTGCAGCCTCAGAGCAGTTATTTAGGGCTCGCGAGGAGCTTGAGGAGACTCAAGCAAATACCGCGTCCTCTCCGTTTGTCTATCTAACCGCGATTAGAAAGGTGTTCGGCGCGAAAAATCCCAGCGACAAGATCAAGAAAGCAAAAGACGAGTTTCATGATGCGGCCGAGGTTCTGGGGATAAATGCTTTTTCCGAAAGCTGCAAAGGATTTCAAGACATTTCCAATGCGCTATACAGCGAGGCTGGGAGGGCAAAGCTGCTGGCAGGAGGGTATAAAGCGCAGTTATTGAGCTGGAAGAACGTAGGTGCTTTCATCGTAATCACCTTGTCGTTGCCGTGGGTCGCGACAGAAGGAATGGCACTGCTTAAGGCTCAACTTCCTTTTCTGGAGAACGTGCGCGAGAGTTTCTTGTTGGCCAGTGTGTTAGTCGCTGGAGTGACTACGCGGCTTCGCTTCGTCTGGGACAAAGTTAGTGAGGCTTTGAAACAGCTGGAAGCAGGTAAAAAGGCATTGGATGAAAGTATTGAGAGTGAGCTCGCCGAGCAGGTAGAAAAGTTTCAAGTCGCGCACGAAAAACTGGCGAGGATGAATGCGTGCGTCGACGAGGCGAAAGCGCTGGTGCAGGTTACAAGTGAGCAATTGGCTCTGGCTAACCACGATTTCTCTCAAGGTACAGGGGCCGGTCGCCTGAAGAAATTTGTTCGTGCCCGAGCGACTGACGGCACCTACGCACAGCACCTGGGACTGATCGCCACCGTACGCAAAGACTTCGAAGAGCTGGCCTTTAACGTGGCCGAGGCGGGCAGCCTGAAGGAGTCCGTCGAGGCGGAACGTGAGGCATTTGCTGCGAAAATGAAAGAGTTCCTGTTAGAGAACAAAACGTTGCTTGATGATGAGGATATTGCCAAGTTGGAGGCCACAGCAGAGCAGCCTCTAACTGACGTTCAATCATTTAAACGTATTGTGCTCTATATCGATGATCTGGATCGCTGCCCACCGGATAAAGTCGTAGAAGTCTTGCAGGCTGTGCATCTGCTGCTGACGTTTCCGTTGTTCGTGGTGATGGTTGCCGTAGATGTACGTTGGGTACGTCAGGCATTGCTTCAACATTATCCGAATTTGATGGGTGAAACCGGAGAACGACAGACTGCATCGGTATCTGATTATCTGGAGAAGATTTTCCAGATTCCCTATTGGATGCGCCCAATGGACAGGGCATCCAGCGCGCAATTCTTGAATGGGCGGCTGGATAGGACGAAAATTCCCAAGTCCGTGAAGTCAACTGGTTCGGTACTCGCTGATTCTGGCGGAGTAAATGTCCCCGGCGTTGAAGATGTCACGGCGCAAGCGTTGAATATCACGCCAGGCGAGACTGATACGTTGCAAAAGCTTGCGCCCTTCATTGGTTCGTCCCCCCGACGTGCGCTTCGTTTCCTGAACGTTTATCGCCTGATAAAGGCCAGCCTCAAAACTGATGATTTCAAGGCGCTCGAAGGCGGTGAATATAAGGCGTTGCTGACGCTGCTTGCGATTGCAATGGGAACACCGATTTGTTTTTCGGAAGTACTGACGTCCCTTGCAAAAAAGTCGGGTAGCTGTGCGATGAGCGATATCAAGTCGCTGATCCCCTACATGGACAGAGATGACTTTCTGTTCGAGTACGAACGTTTTGGTGAAATTCTAGACGTCTACGCAGGGATGATTTCGAAACAGAAAGGTGGATCAAAGTATCAAGTCGAAAAATACACTGGCATCATCCAGCGTTACTCGTTTGACGGCTGATCCAAAGTGAAACAGCCGTTCGCTGCAAATGTTGCTGTGGTTCTTCCGCGTCAGGCAGACATCGCCCGCCGATACTGCCGGGTGCGGTGACTGAGGTACAAGCGGTCGCGAATCAGCGCCCAGAGTGCCGACACTTCGGGATGTGGCTTGCGGCCGCGGCTCAGGCGCGCCATCTGGAAACGCACCACGGCCATGTTCGCCAGCGCGGCCAGCGGTTTGCGTTTCCAGCGGATCGGCGGCAGTTGCGGTTCGCTGTGGCGGCCTTCGCGCCAGTGTTTGACCAGACTTGGTTCGATGGCCAGCGCAGTGGCGATACCCGCCATGTCGATGCCGCTGTCGAGTACCTGTTCGACGATTGGCAGGCGCCGAATGCCACCGGTGACCATCACCGGCATGCGGGCCACGCTGGCCAGTTCGCTGGCCATTTCCAGAAAGAATGCCTCACGGGCCAGGGTGCGTCCGTCGCGGGCTTCGCCCTGCATGGCCGGGGCTTCGTAGCTGCCGCCGGACAGTTCCAGCAGGTCGATCGGCTGCTCGTTGAGCCATTCGATTACCTGACGGGCATCGTCCGTGTCGAAACCGCCGCGCTGGAAGTCCGCTGAATTGAGCTTCACCGCCACGCAGAACTGTGGCGAGACGGCCTGACGCACAGCCTCGATCACCGACAGCAGCAGGCGCGCACGGTTTTCCAGCGAACCGCCCCAGCGATCTGTGCGGCGATTGGTCAGCGGCGACAGAAACTGGCTGAGCAGATAGCCGTGAGCCGCGTGGATCTGGATGCCGGTGAATCCGGCTTTTTCGGCAAGCGCGGCACTCCTGGCGAAACGTTGAATGACATCTTCGATGTCGTCCTCGGTCATCGGTTTTGGCTCGGCGAACAATTTCGAGAACGAGCCCATTTCCAGTGCCACCGCTGATGGTGCCAACGCTTGCTGACCCATATTGGCGAAGGTCTGGCGGCCGGGGTGGTTGAGCTGCACCCAGACCTGCGCGCCGCCACTGCGGGCGATTTCGGCCCATTGACGGAAGCGATCCAGATGCCGTTCGTCTTCCAGCACTACGCCACCGGGGCCGGTCATGGCGCGGCGGTCGATCATCACGTTACCGGTCAGCAGCAACCCGGCGCCGCCGTCGGCCCAGGCCTGATACAGGCGGAACAATTCGCGGGATGGTGCCTGGTCACGATCCGCGAGGTTTTCTTCCATGGCGGCTTTGGCGATACGGTTGCCGACGGTCTGACCGTTGGGCAGTTTCAAAATCTGGAAGGGCGACATTGCTTGACTCCTCATCAGTGATGGAGAGAGGCTAAGCTTAAAGTTAACTTTAATGTCAAGCAGGCAATTCGAGGCTGAAATGAAAATTGGTGAACTGGCGCAACAGAGCGGGCTGAGCGCTTCGAGCATTCGCTTCTACGAGGCTCAGGGCCTGATTCCCAAAGTGGAGCGCTTGGGTAATGGTTATCGGCGCTACCCGCCGCAAGTGCTGCAAACCTTGAACATCATCCGCAGTGCCCAGCAGGCCGGGTTTTCCCTGGAAGAACTCAAACAGTTGCTGCCAGTTGCCGGAACCGGCGAATTCAAGCATGAGGAACTGGTGGAAGGCCTGACGCGCAAGGTCGAGCAGATCGAAGTCATGCAACAGCACCTGGCCCAAAGCAAGGCCCGGTTGCTGGAGGTGATCGACAGCATTCAATCCAAACCCGAAGGCATGAGTTGCGGCGCGAATGCCGAACGGGTCCTGGCCTCGATCTATCCGGATTCCTGACGCGGCGGCGAAGGCGTACAGATTTTGAAATGATTTCCAGCTGTAGGAAAAGTCATCTGAGCCTGTACGCTTCAAGGCCTTTTTTCATTCAGGATTTGCATGAACACCCTCTCGGAGCCTCCCAGTTCTATTCAAAGAACCACGTTCCCCTCGCGCCATGGCGCGGTCTTGACGCACTCGCAGCATCCGGTTTTCCGACTCCCGACTATCGTTGATGGCGCAGCCTTCGAGCTTTCGCGCCGCACTTTGCCGTGCCCGGCAGCCTGAAATCACTGAAGAGAGATAGAGACAGATTATGGAATGGTTAGCGGATCCCACGGCATGGCTGGGCTTGTTGACACTGATCGTGCTGGAACTGGTGCTGGGTATCGACAACCTGGTGTTCATCGCGATCCTGGCGGACAAACTGCCGCCGCATCAGCGCGACCGCGCACGAATCATCGGCTTGAGCCTGGCGCTGATCATGCGTCTTGGCCTGCTGGCGAGTATTTCCTGGCTGGTTACGCTTACGCAGCCGTTGTTCGAGGTGTTCGGCAAGAGCTTCTCCGGCCGTGACCTGATCATGCTGTTCGGTGGTGTGTTCCTGCTGTTCAAGGCGACCATGGAGTTGCACGAACGGCTTGAGGGCCACGTCGGCGAGCGCTCGACCAACACCGCTTATGCGTTGTTCTGGCCGATCGTGGCGCAGATTGTCGTACTTGATGCCGTGTTCTCCCTCGATGCGGTGATTACTGCCGTGGGCATGGTCGATGAACTGGCGGTGATGATGATCGCGGTGGTCGTGTCCATTGGTGTCATGATCGTTGCCAGCAAGCCGCTGACCCGTTTCGTCAACGCGCACCCGACGGTGATCATGCTCTGTCTGGGCTTCCTGATGATGATCGGTTTTGCCCTGACCGCCGAAGGTCTGGGTTTCCACATCCCGAAAGGCTACCTGTATGCGGCCATTGGTTTCTCGATCCTGATCGAAGTGTTCAACCAGATCGCCCGTGCTCGTCGCAAGCGCTCGATGCAGGGTTTGCGCCCGATGCGTGAGCGTACGGCCCACGCGGTGATGCGTTTGTTGGGCGGTCGAAAACTGGCGGTGGAAGAGGTGGGCGAGGAGATCTCCGACTTGCTGGACGATGGCGAGGCGCCAAGCACGGAGCTGTTCGACCGTCGCGAACGGGTGATGATCAGCGGCGTGCTGCAACTGGCTGAGCGCCCGATCCGCACGCTGATGACCGTGCGCGCGGATGTCGATCACATTGATCTGGCGGACGACGCAGCGGCGATTCGTACGCGACTGATGCATTCCTCCTATTCGCGCTTGCCGCTGATTCGCAACGGTGCGGTGGATGAACCGTTGGGCTTCGTTCACAAGAAGGAGCTGTTGAAAGAGTATCTGGCCGGTAACGAGCCGAACCTTGAACACCTGGCGCGCAAGACGCTGAACCTGCTCGACAGCTATTCGATTCTCAACGCACTGGAACAGATGCGCGCTGCGTCGACCCACATCGCGTTTGTTGTAAACGAGTTCGGTGATTTTGTCGGCGTGTTGACCATGACCGACATTCTCGAGTCGATCGCCGGTGAGTTGCCGGACGCCAGTGAAATCGCCGGCCCGGACGTGGTCGAGGAGCAGGGCGGGTTTGTGGTGAACGGTGCACTGAACCTGACGCAGATCCGCCAGCGCACCGGTTTTGTGGCGGAGCCGACCGAGGATTATCAGACCCTCGCCGGGTTGGTCATGAGCTTGCTGGATCGCTTGCCGATGAAGGGTGATCGCCTGGAGCATTCAGGTTGGGGCATGACCGTAATGGCGGTGGAGGAGCGGCGGGTGACGCGAGTGTTGCTCAAGCGTGAGGCCTGACGGCCTCACTGATGAAAGGTATACCGGTCTTTCCCGGTGTGCTTTGACTCATACAACGCTTCGTCAGCCTTGATCAGGGCCTGGTTGAGGGTGTCGCCATCTTCGACCCGGGCCACACCGATGCTGATGGTCACCGGATGCCGGGTGGTTTGCTCACGCACCACCCGGCATAACTCACCGGCCAATGCCTCGACGTCCTCGCGGCGTACGCCCGCCAGATAAATCGCAAACTCCTCGCCACCCAGTCGCGCGTATTCGAACGGTGCCATTACCGCCTTGATGTCTGCTGCGATCCGCTTGAGCACTTCATCGCCGATGTCGTGGCCGTACACATCATTCACTTTCTTGAAGTTGTCGATGTCGATCATCGCCAGATAATGGTCGTGCTCGCGAGGCGCTGCTTGCAGGCTCTTTTCGGCGCGGGTCATGAACGAGCGGCGGTTGGGGATTTCCGTCAGCGTGTCGTTGTAGGCCTGATCCAGCAACAGCTTGGACATGATGTAGTTGTAGAGCTTGGTCTCGCGCAGTTTCAAAAACGTGTAGATCGTCAAAGCACAGAGAAACACGCTGTAGGCGATGGTCATGACGCCTTTGAGTTCCAGCAGGCCGATACCGGTCCCCATGAAGGGGTTGAGTATCAGCCAGGTAACGACTTGCGCACCGAAGAACGACCAGCGACTGAGGGGCAGCACGGAGGCGCTGTAAAGCGTGGTGGCGGCAGCGAGCACCAGCCAGATGCCGTGAAACGTCGGTGGCAGGCCGTCGATCACTAGCCGTATGCCCAGGGTGATGAGGAACACGAAGGTCAGGTTCAGCCAGTCGAAGTGACGGGCCTTGCGCGTGAACATCAACACCACGGCGAGGACTGCAAACGCGGCGATGAAGATCATCGAACGCCAGGTGAAGCCCTGATCGCCGAGAAAGCTGACGATCAGGTCGAAGGCCAGCCAGATGCCCATGCTGGCCAGATAGATCAGCAGGCAGAACGAATGCAGCCGTTCGAACTCATGCTGGATGAACTCGTCCCACAACTCGGCGGGTGCGGTTCGCTTCAGGACTTCGTCTTCAATGGTTTTGTACATTGCTGCCCGGATGCTTGCGCTGGTTGTCGAGAATCACCTGTCCCCACGGCCGGTATCGCAGGGAAAACACGGCACTTTGATGACAGCCGGTGGAAGTGGCATCCGGTGTTGCCGGCTCGGCTCGGAAAGCCTCGCCTTCACGGCTGACCTGACGGAACGCTTCATGCACGATGCCGACGGAGCAGGGCAGTGCGCTGGCATAGCCGTTGCGCACCAGCACTGGCAGGCGCCCGGTACCCGCGCCGTCCTGCCACCAGACCTGTGCGCCGGCTGCCGTCAGATCCCCCAGCCATTGGGCATTGACTGTCGGGGCAAGCTTGCCGGCACTGAAGGCGCTGACATGCAGCGGTGCATCCAGTTTTGCGGCGAAATCCTTCAACTGACGCTGGAGCGTTGCCCGCCGGTCGGCCGCCAGAAAGTGCAAGTCATCCAGTTCCAGCGGCAGATACCAGCCGCTGACCGGCAGCTTCCACTCCTGACGCAGCTTCTGGTGCTGTGCCAGCGATTGGCCGAGTTGCGCCTGCCAGTAGGCGCCGAGGCCGGCGCTGTCCAGTTCGTCGATGCGTTTGTAGTACGCCGGGTCCATCGACAGCCCGAGCACCAGTTGCAGGCCTTGCTGTCTGGCGAGTTTCAGGCTGTTGGCGAGCCAGCCATTGGCACCGCCAAAGTCCGAGTCGCCGTACGCGGTCCACTGCACAATCACGGTTCGCGTGCCTTGCCGGGCCGTGTCCTGCCAGACTTTCTGCCACTGCGCCTGGGTCAGGCCGGCGTCGACATTCAGCGGCTGATAGAACACCCGCTCATCGGCCCGTGCAAGCGTGGCGCCCAGCAGCAGGCAGAAACACAACATCCATCGAGCCATCAGAAATTCCACTCCACGCCCAGCAGCACACCATTGCCGCCTTCATACAGATTGCCGCCCAGCGACTGTTGATATTCGGTGCGTACCGTCAGTTTCGAACGGTAGGCGTTGTAGCGATCTTCGTCGTACCACCATTGCCAGCGCAAACCGACACCGGTACGCAGATCCTGGCGCCAATCGTTGCTCGGGTCCTGGCTGGCGAATTCGAGGAAGCCGTAAGGCATGATCGTCTGGGCACCGCTGTTCGGCAGCTTCCAGGCATGCCCCTGCTGGAACCGCGACAGCCACTGGTGATCGCCGGCCTTGGTCCACCAGGCGGCGTCGAGATAGAGGAAACGCTCGTCCCAATCGTTTTCGTCGACGCGCCAGTCGTTGCGGTACTTGCCCTGATCGAGGAACGAGGCCGTAGCGCGCAACAGGTAGTCGGTGGTGGTGTGGCCGTCCTGGCGGTGATCGTTGATCTGATCCAGCAGTTTTTCCGGTACCAGCATCTGGCCGAGGCTCAGGCTGTGGTTGTCGTCATCGTTGAACTGGCTCTGTTTGTAGATCTCACCGTAGAAGTTGATGTTCTGCGTGCCCCACGGCTTGTAGCGCAGGCCGACGCCGGCGGCGAGGGATTCGGCGTAATTGGAGCGACCTTGTCCACCCAGCAGTACGCGACCGTACACCGACAGCGTACTGCCGGCGCGGCTTGGTTCATCGCCGAGGGCGTGATCCCACATCGCCAGTTGTACGTTTTGCGAATCGGCGCGGCGGTTCGAACCTTTGCTCTCGTCCGGTCGCACGAAGTCATTCGTCGATACGCCGGCCGGTGACCAGGTGCTGGCAATCGTCCGGCTGTCACGGCGGGAGAGGGTTTCATGAGCGCGACGTTGACGGTAGCGGCGCGCTTCCATGCTGCCATCCTCGTCGTCGGCGGCCACCGGGTTTTGTTCCAGATCGATCACCCGGCGCAGTTCCTTGCGGGCCGAGGCACTGTCTTCCACTTCGTCATAACGCCAGGCCAGGGTTTCGCCGAGTCGATAATCCTCGGGGAAGTCACGGGTGGCCTGTTGCAGATAGGGGATTGCGGTGGCGCGTTCCTCGCGGGTTTCGGCACCGGCCAGACGCATGCCGTAGTCAGCGCGGTAACGCGGGTTGTTGGGGTCGCGGCGTACAGCTTCGGCCAGCCACGCAGTGCTTTGCGGCAAATCCCCGGCCTTTTGCGCGGTGACCGACGCTGCGTAAAAATGCCCGGCGTCCGGCGCTTGTTGCAAGGCTTTGCGCTGGCGTTCAAGTGCCTGGGCATGATCGCCACGGGCATCGGCGATGGCCGCACCAAGGGCCCATTCATTGGCGCCACGCGTCGTACTTTGCTGCCAGTAACCTTCAGCGGCCTGGCTGTCACCGGCATTCAGCGCGCTTCGGCTGGCGGTGAGGCGGGCGTTGTCGCTCAGTTCTGTTGCGGGAATGCTGCGCCAAATGGCCAGCGCACCAGTGGAATCGCCAGCGGCTTCGAGAGCGTAGGCCAGTGGCAGGCGACTGCTTCGGTCTCCGAGCTTTTGCGCTTGCTGGTAATACACGACAGCCTCACCTGGTCGGTCCGGCATTGCACACCGACCCAGTGCACGATAATCGCCGGCGGCTTGCGGATGGTTACCGATGGCTTGCTGAACGGCGTCGCACTGACCGTTCTCCGCGAGCTGCGCAAGCAACTGACCACGGGTGGCACCATCCACATGGGTGAGCAACGAAGCCATGCGCCGTTGTTGTTCCGGTGTCGTGGTTTTCGAAGCCGCATACAGACCGGCCAGACGTTGGAGTGCAGTGGCCGGCAAGCGTCCTTGATGACGGTCGAACGCGGTTTCCAGCAACTGTTGCGCCTGTGCGCGATCGCCATTGTTTACCGCCAGATAGGTGGCCTGGTTCAGCGAATTCAGGTTGCCGGTCTGCCGATAGTGAAGCTCCCACAAGGTCTGGGCTTCGGTCATGCGGCCCATGCGTTGCGACAGTTCCGCCCGACGTTTGACGATTTCAGGTGTTTGCGTCTGGCCGGCCAGCCATGCATCGACCTTGTCGCTGCGTCCCTGATCCTGCCAGACATTCAAGATTTGCTCCTGACGGCGACTGTCCCACGGCTGCGGCAGTCGGGTGGTTTGCAGCAGGTCGGTGGCTTGCAGGCGTTGAGCTAGTATCAGCCAGGTTTGCGGGTCGTCGTCCGGTGTGCAGCTGCGAAATTGTTTGAGTGCTGCTTCCGGATCCTGGCGCGATAACCATTCCGCGGTCTCTAGGCAAGGGCGTTGCAGATCGTTGCTCAAGCGCTGCACGGTCGGTACGTCTTCGGTCTTGCGTGCCAGTTCCCACAGGCGCTGACGTTGCGCCGGGTCGGCCAGATCGGAGTCCGGCAACGACTGAATCCAGCGTTGTGCCTGTTGTTCGTGACCCATGGCGATGGCACGGTCAACCATTGCCAGGCGGATTTTGCGTGCGGCCTCTGGACTTGGCGCCTGCTGCAGCAATTGTTGCAGCGGTTTCTCGTCGAGGCGCTGGACGTAGGCATTGGCCAGACGTTGCCAGCCTTCGGCATCCAGCTGTTTGCGGGCAGCGAGCGGTGCGAGCTGATCGATGGTGCCGCTCCAGTCGCGCAGTTGCTCCGACCAGTTGGCCCGCGCCAGACGCAGGATGTTGTCATCGCCCTTGGGCGACAGTTGCGCCAGCCAGTCGTGAGCCTTGGCCGCGCCGCCGAACTTGGCCAGGCTCAGGCTATAAGCCTGC
Source organism: Pseudomonas sp. GW821-FHT09C09 (assembly GCF_059418105.1). Lineage (NCBI taxonomy): Bacteria > Pseudomonadati > Pseudomonadota > Gammaproteobacteria > Pseudomonadales > Pseudomonadaceae > Pseudomonas > Pseudomonas sp. GW821-FHT09C09. Next base: position 716,948 of record NZ_JBWKPF010000002.1, on the reverse strand, counting down.
CACAGGCGTACGCGGTCGTTCAGGCTGCTGGTGGCCATCCAGCTTTCAACCTGAGTACTGGTCGGCGGATCCTGCTCGATCCAGGTCAGGCGCAGGTCAAGAAGGGCGTCGCTGTTGGCCGGCAACGCTTGCATCGCGTCTTTGTAACGGCGTTGTTTGGCCAGCGATTCAACCAGCAGTGCCCGGGCTTCGTCGTTTTTCGGGACCTTTTCCAGCAAGTGGCGCATCAGTCGCTCGACTTCTTTCCAGTTGCCCTTTTTCGCTTCGCGGTAACTGCGATCCATGTAGGGATAGCTGCGGAACTGTTCGAAATCGCTCAGCGGTGCAGCCTGTAGCGGATAGGCAGCGCTCAGCCCTAACAGCAGGCTACCCATCAGCAAGGTTTGACGATGCACAGGCTTCATGCGACCTCCCGGACAATGCGGTAGGCGGCTTGCTGTTCGCTGGCTTGATCGGCCAGGGCCTGTTCCAGGACTTCCTGGGTGATCATGCCCCGGGAAATCAGGTGTTCGCCGAGCGACATCTGTTCGGCGTCAAAGTCGATCAGCGCCTGATTGAAAAGAGTCGGCGGCACCATGCCGCGTACCTGCAACAGATTGCCCAGCAGCACCTGATGGCGGCTGACCCGCTCCAGCAAGGCTTCATCGTCCTGATGGCGCTCAAGCACTTCAAGCATATGACGCACTTCCTCATTCTGGCGGGGACTGGCGTACCAGTAGCGAATCCCCAATGTGACGCGGCCCTGGGGTGCCAGACGGCTACGCACCGGGCGTTTCAATTGACGGCTGATGGCGCCGAGCGAGACCTGGCTGACCGGGCCTTCGGAGGCAAGAATCAGGGTTTCGCCTTCTTCGCCCACCGGCAGCACGCCGTAGTGCGATGCGACTCGGCGTGGCACAGCATCGATCAGGCGCTTGTCGAGCTTGAACGGATTGAGCGGCGCCCATTCCAGATCCAGCTGTTCGGCAAGGGTTTGCACAAGTTGTGTGCTGTCGATGTATTCGCGCAGCAGCAATTCGCGCCCTAGGCGACGGCGCACCGGGCTGGTAATCGCTGCTTCCAGTTGCTCTTCGGTCAGCAGACCTTTTTCCACCAGCCGATGGCCAAGCGGGGTACGTTGGGCCTTGGTCAGCGCCGGGAATTCGTGGGTGGTCTTGTCCCAGGCTACGCGCCGCGAGTCGCCCATCTCCATGACCTGGCGCAGGGCGCGCAGGTTGGCGAAGAAGTTGACGAAGTTGCTCCACATCATGCGCGGTGCCGACAACAGACCTTCGACCAGCCCGTAGTAGCGGGTAACGAACCAGCCACGCTGGAACAGACGGTTGAACAACATCAGCCCGTTGAGCCACAGCAGCACCGAGAGCAACGAGCTGTCGGCGAGGATCGACGGATAGCGCCACGAGTCAGGGGAAATCACCGTGACCGCCCACATCGCCAGCAGCACCAGGAACAGCAGGTTGACCAGAAAGCTCAGCAGGTAGGCGATCAAGCCGCGACGGTCACGCCACAGGAAGTAATTGAGCAGACCCTTGCGGCTCCAGCCGAGGTTCTTGGTACCTTGGAACACGATGCCGATGATCCATCGCGACTTCTGCCGGATCGCATGTTGCAAGTCCCGTGGGAAGTGCTCCCGCACACAGATCACCTGGGAGAACTCGCGGTTCATCCCGAACACCCAGGGTTGTTCCAGCGCCAGTTTCGGATCGCTGACCGAGTAGCGGGCGAAGATGCATTTCATGCCTTTCTGCTTGAGGCGGAAACCGATGTCGTAGTCTTCGGTGAGACTCTGCACATCGAAGGCAATACCGTCGCCGTCTTCCAGCAGGGCGCTGATGGCTTTACGGCTGAAGCACGTGCCGACCCCGGCGCTCGGCACCTGGCCGGTGAGGGCCTCGCGCACGATGACGTCCTTGCCGTGGTTTTCGGCGAACTCATCCACGTAGTGGCCGGCGGTGAAGCCTTTCCATTCCGGTGCGTAGGGGTAGACCGGAATCTGGATCAGGTCCTTGTTCGGCAGCAGGTAGTTGTAGAGGCGCAACTCCATCGGCGAAATCACGTCTTCGGCATCGTGCAGGATGAATCCGGCGAACTGTATTTTCGCTTCGCTCTCGAAGCGCAGGATTGCGTCGATGATGTTGTTCAAGCAGTCGGCCTTGCTGGTCGGGCCCGGTCGGGCGCACACCACTTTGTGTACGTTGGGGTAGTGCTGGCAGACCGCGTCGACGTCGGCCTGGGTTTCGGCGTCGTTGGGGTAGGTGCCGACGAAAATTTGATAGTTCTCATAGTCGATGGTCGAGGCGGCAAGGCGCGCCATCTCGCCGACCACACCGACTTCGTTCCACGCCGGCACCATGATCGCCAGCGGCTTCTCGGGAATCGAATACAGGCGTTCCTCGTCGGCGCGCTTGAATTTCTCGTAGATCCGCCAGCGCCGGATCAGCTTGCGGCTCCAGTACACCAGGTCGATGAACAGGTCATCGAGGCCGAGGATGAACATCAGCAGGGCGAGGATGATCGCCACATACTTCAGACCAAACAGCACATACGCAAAGAAGTCGACCCAACCCAGACTCATACGCCGTTACCCGCCGCCGAGCGTGCGCTCAGCCAGGCGTGGAGGCGTTTGGCGATGCGTTCACTGGCGTGGCCGTCACCGTACGGACTGTGGACACGGCTCATGCGTTTGTAGGTCGCTTCGTCATCGAGCAACTGGCTGGCTTCCTTGACGATCTTCGCGGTGTCGGTGCCCACCAGCAGCACGGTGCCGCCCTCAAGTACGGAAGGGCGTTCGGTGACGTCACGCAATACCAGCAGCGGTTTGCCGATGGCCGGCGCTTCTTCCTGGACGCCGCCGGAGTCGGTCAGGATGAAGTGCGCACGGCCCATCAGCCAGACGAAGTTCGGGTAATCCTGAGGGGCGACCAGATAGATGTTGGGTTTGTCGGCGAGCATGCCGTACACCGCGCTTTGCACCTGCGGATTGAGGTGTACCGGGTAGACGAATTGCACATCCGGGTAGCGCAGGGCGAGATCGGCCAGGGCCTGGCAGATGTTCTGGAAACCGTCGCCGAGGTTCTCCCGGCGATGCCCCGTGATCAACACCATGCGACGGCTGTCGTCGAGCACCGACAAGGGCGAGTCGGCCGCCGGGCGCCAGTGGCTTTGCTGCTGGTGCGTGCGCATCCACAGCAGCGCATCGATCACGGTATTGCCGGTGATTTCGATGTTGTCTTGAGGTACGCCTTCGCGCAGCAGATTGGCTTCGGCCTTGCCGGTCGGCGGGAAGTGCAGGTCGGCGATGACGCCGGTCAGGCGCCGGTTGGCTTCTTCCGGCCAGGGCGCGCGCAGGTTGCCGGTACGCAAGCCTGCCTCGACGTGGCCGATCGGCAACTGGCGATTGAAGGCGGCGAGGGCGGCGATGAAGCTGGTGGTGGTGTCGCCGTGGACCAGCACGATGTCCGGTTTGACCCGTTCGTAGGCCTGATCGAGTTGTGCAAGCAGATGTTGCGAGAGACCGTTGAGGGTCTGGCCCTGGGTCATGACTTGCAGGTCTTCATCGACCGTCAGTTCGAACGCGTCGAGGACCTGCTTGAGCATCTCCCGATGCTGGCCGGTCGAGCAGATGTTGAGTTTGATGTCGGGCCACTGACGCAGAACCCGGGCCAAAGGGGCCATTTTGATGGCCTCCGGGCGAGTACCGAAAACCATCATGACGTTAAAGGACATTAGACCCCTCCTGGGACGAAGCAAGGCCGTGGCCGATTGGCCAACAGCACCTATCTCTTTCTGAGAAATAAAGAAAAGCAGCCGGATGGGAGCTTGTCCAATCCGGCCTCGAGGCTAGTTGTTACAGATCAATTGGAACGAAAGTGCCATTACCTGATGGCTCTTAGGTGGCACTTTCAGGAAAAGTTCCATCGTTTTGCGCGGGGGACGGTGCAGAGGGTGCGCAGGGTGCGACGAAGCCAGCTCAGGTCATGGGCTGGATTGCGTGGCGGGGCGGGATATCTGGTTTTGCCGAGGAATTGGGAGAAGTCTTGAAGGAGGGATTCATCCGTACCGATGCCTTTCAGTTTTTTGACCAGTACGCCTTCCTTGTAGAACAACACCGTCGGAGTGCCTGTGACATCCGGATGTCGACACGACTGTGCAGTATCGAGCATGAAGATATCCATCCAGGGCCGGAAGGGCTTGGCGACTTCGAGAAAAACGGGGCCGGAGAACACGCAGGCACCGCAATGCTCGTTGAAGAAGTACAAGACGACGAGGCGCCTGGCTTTCAAGACCTTCCGGTACGTCGGGGGCAACGCTGAATATCGAGTCGGCTTTGTCATTGGAGCCTCCTTTGCTCGATGCACAAGACGTCACGACGTTAAAGGGGTAGCGGTCGCTGTCGCAACTGTCAGAGTTGACAGGTGCCGAGCACATTTTTTTGTGCAAAGCGCACCGATATGTGGCCCGAATACTCGTCGTGTGTAGCCAACGGTAGCGCGTTGTAATGACACCTCGCGTAACACAAGCTTCACCCTTCTTTTTATCCCTTTGATTCAAAACAAATTTCGATCCATTGCTGATTCCCCTCGAATCCCGTGGCACACTTTCTGCTGTCTATTCCGTAGTAACAAACCGAGTTCCGGTATAGCGGAATAAACAATCCTCTGGAGTGCTTGCCATGCATCGCCGACTATCCTTGTTCAAAGCGTGTGTTTTTGTTCTCGCGGCTTCGTCCGCTGTCATGGGCATGGCCCAGGCGGCCGACAGCAAGCTCGACAGCGTCCTGGCCCGTGGAAAACTGATCGTGGGCACCGGCAGCACCAACGCGCCGTGGCATTTCCAGGGCGCGGACGGCAAGTTGCAGGGCTTTGATATCGACATCGCCAGGATGGTGGCCAAGGGGTTGTTCAATGACCCGAGCAAGGTCGAGTTCGTGGTGCAGTCGTCCGATGCGCGGATTCCCAACCTGCTGACCGACAAGGTCGACATGAGCTGCCAGTTCATCACCGTCACCGCCAGCCGCGCGCAGCAAGTGGCGTTCACCCTGCCGTACTACCGCGAAGGCGTCGGCCTGCTGTTGCCGAACAACAGCAAGTACAAGGAAATCGAAGACCTGCAGGCCGCCGGCGACAGCGTGACCGTGGCGGTGCTGCAGAACGTGTACGCCGAGGAGCTGGTGCATCAGGCGCTGCCCAAGGCCAAGGTCGATCAGTACGACAGCGTCGATCTGATGTATCAGGCCGTGAACTCGGGCCGTGCCGATGCCGCTGCTACCGACCAGTCTTCGGTCAAATACCTGATGGTGCAGAACCCAGGCCGCTACCGCAGCCCGACCTACGCCTGGAGCCCGCAGACCTACGCCTGCGCCGTCAAACGCGGCGATCAGGACTGGCTGAACTTCGTCAACACAACCCTGCATGAGGCCATGACCGGCGTTGAATTCCCGACTTACGCGGCCTCGTTCAAGCAATGGTTCGGCGTAGATTTGCCATCGCCCGCCATCGGTTTCCCTGTCGAATTCAAATGATCCCGTGAGAGTGGGGCGCCCTGACGCGCCCCGCTCAAGGTACTGCCAACCATGAACTATCAGTTGAACTTTGCCGCCGTGTGGCGCGATTTCGACACCTTGCTGGCGGGGCTCGGTCTGGGCCTCGAACTGGCGCTGGTGTCGATCGCCATCGGCTGCGTGATCGGCCTGCTGATGGCGTTTGCCTTGTTGTCCAGGCATCGCGCCTTGCGGGTCCTGGCATCGGTGTATGTGACGGTGATCCGTAACACGCCGATTCTGGTGTTGATTCTGTTGATCTACTTTGCGTTGCCGAGCCTGGGGATCCGGCTGGACAAGATTCCGTCGTTCATCATCACCCTGTCGCTGTATGCCGGGGCGTACCTGACCGAAGTGTTCCGCGGTGGCTTGTTGAGCATCCCCAAGGGCCAGCGCGAAGCGGGGCTGGCCATCGGTCTGGGCGAGTGGCAGGTGAGGGCCTACGTCACCGTGCCGGTGATGTTGCGCAACGTGCTGCCGGCGCTGTCGAACAACTTCATTTCTCTGTTCAAGGACACCTCGCTGGCCGCCGCGATTGCGGTGCCGGAGCTGACCTATTACGCGCGCAAGATCAACGTCGAGAGCTACCGGGTGATCGAAACCTGGCTGGTGACCACGGCGTTGTATGTCGCGGCCTGTTACCTCATTGCCATGCTGCTGCGTTACCTGGAGCAGCGTCTGGCGATCCGCCGATAGGAGGCTGCGATGTACGAATCCCCCAGCTGGTTGCATGAATTGTGGATTGCCCGCGAAGCCTTGTGGCAAGGCTTTCTGACCAGTGTGCAGGTGTCGGCGCTGGCGATTCTGTTCGGCACGATTATCGGTGTGTTTGCCGGGCTGGTGCTGACTTACGGCAAGTTCTGGATGCGCGCGCCGTTCCGTTTTTATGTCGACCTGATTCGCGGCACCCCGGTGTTCGTGCTGGTGCTGGCGTGCTTCTACATGGCACCGGCGCTCGGTTGGCAGATCAGCGCGTTTCAGGCCGGCGCACTCGGGCTGACGCTGTTTTGCGGCTCCCACGTGGCCGAGATCGTGCGCGGCGCGTTGCAGGCCTTGCCGCGCGGACAGATGGAAGCCAGCAAGGCCATTGGCCTGACGTTCTATCAGTCCCTCGGTTACGTGCTGTTGCCTCAGGCGCTGCGGCAGATCCTGCCGACCTGGGTCAACTCGTCCACGGAAATCGTCAAGGCTTCGACTTTGCTGTCGGTGATCGGCGTGGCCGAGCTGTTGCTCAGCACCCAGCAGATCATCGCCCGGACGTTCATGACCCTGGAGTTTTATCTGTTCGCCGGTTTTCTGTTCTTCGTCATCAACTACGGCATCGAATTACTCGGCCGGCACATTGAAAAGCGGGTGGCCCTGCCATGACTCAAGCTCAAGTTTCCAACGTCCAGAACGGCCAGCCCCTGCTGGACATCCGTGGCCTGCACAAACAATACGGCGCGGTCGAAGTGCTCAAGGGTGTCGACCTGAGCATGCAGCGCGGCAACGTGGTGACACTGATCGGCTCCAGCGGTTCGGGCAAGACCACGCTGCTGCGCTGCGTGAACATGCTGGAAGAGTTCCAGGGCGGGCAGATCCTGCTCGACGGCGAATCCATCGGTTATGACGAACTCAACGGCAAACGCTTGCGTCACCCGGAAAAAGTCATCGCCCGCCATCGGGCGATGACCGGTATGGCGTTTCAGCAGTTCAACCTGTTTCCGCACCTCACTGCCTTGCAGAACGTCACCTTGGGTTTGCTCAAGGTGAAAAAAATGCACAAGGACGAAGCCGTGGTCCTGGCCGAGAAATGGCTGGAACGGGTCGGCCTGCTGGAGCGGCGCAATCACTTTCCCGGCCAGTTGTCCGGCGGTCAGCAACAGCGCGTGGCGATTGCCCGGGCGATTGCGATGAACCCGAGCCTGATGCTGTTCGACGAAGTCACCTCGGCCCTCGACCCGGAACTGGTCGGTGAAGTGCTGAACGTGATCAAGGGCCTGGCCGAGGACGGCATGACCATGTTGCTGGTGACCCACGAAATGCGTTTTGCCTTCGAGGTCTCGGACAAGATCGTTTTCATGAATCAGGGACGCATCGAAGAGCAGGGGCCTCCCAAGGAACTGTTCGAGCGTCCGCAATCGCCGCGGCTGGCGGAATTTCTCAAAAGCACGCGGTTCTGACCTTTCACTTTTTCAATCAGGAGACACATCCATGAGCATTACGCGTTACGGCACCGGCAGCACCGCCGCTGGCGGCCAGCCACGTCCATTCGCCCGCGCAGTCGAGGCCGATGGCTGGCTGCACGTTTCCGGTCAGGTGCCGGCGGTGGATGGCGAGATCATCGTGGGCGGCATCGTCGAACAGACTCACCAGACCATGAAGAACCTGATCGCGATTCTCGAAGAAGCCGGTTATGGCCTGGAAGACGTGGTACGCGCCGGCGTATGGCTGGACGATCCGCGGGATTTCAGCAGTTTCAACAAGGTCTTCGGCGAGTACTTCAAGCCCGAACACGCACCGGCCCGGGCCTGTGTGCAGGCGAGCATGATGGTCGACTGCAAGGTCGAGATCGACTGCATTGCGTACAAGAAAAAGGCCTGAGCATTGGCCGCTCCCGCGCAGAGCGTGGGAGCGATCTTTCGCGATAAACTCCCGGCACTTTGAATGGGAACCACTGAAATGACCGAAGACACCATCAAACGCCGGGCACGCGGTCTGGACCGGGCGTTCGATATCCTCGATTTCCTCAAGGAAATCGGCCAGCCACTGCGTCCGAACGACATCGCCAACGGTATCGGCAGCCCGAAATCCACGGTCTACGAACTGGTGGCGTCGTTGCTCGAACGGCGGATTCTCGAGCCGGTGGGCAAGGACGGTCACGTCTATCTCGGTCGTCAGCTGTACTTCCTTGGCCAGGCGCATCTGCGGCACTTCGACCTCAGTCGCGAGGCCGATCACGCCTTGCAGGAGATTGTCAGCCAGACCCGGGAAACCGCGCAGATGTGCCTGCTCAACGGGCGCAAATACACGGTGGCGCTGATGAAAGAGGGCGAGCGGCATTTCCGCATTTCTTCCGATATCGGCGAAAACGCGCCGATCCCGTGGACCGCGTCCGGACGTTTGCTGCTGGCGCATTTGAGTGACCAGGCGATCAGCGACCTGATCGACCCCGACGACTTCATCCTGCCGGATGGCGAACGCCTGCCGATGGAGACGTTTCTCAAGGAAATCCGTCAGGCCGGCATCGACGGTTTCTTCTCGTTCGACAGTGTCGCCGACACCTTTACCCATTGCTTCGCCGCGCCGGTCAAAGATCCGAGTGGCGTGGCCATCTGTACCCTGTGCATCGTCGCACCGCGCGCGGATGCCAAGACCAACTACAACGACTATCGCCGGGTTCTGATCGAGAGCGCCAACAGCCTCGCCCGGCGTATCAACGAATAACTGCGCCCGCCAGCGGACGCGACCGTGAGGAGTACGACCATGACGACTGCCAACAACACTGCTGCCGTGGAAAAGGGTGATGCCGCCATTGGCGCGCAACTGGTGCGTGACATCAGCCTGCCGGCGCTGGTGCTGCACCGCGAAGCGCTGGAGCACAACATCCGCTGGATGCAAAAGTTTGTCAGCGACAGTGGCGCCGAACTCGCGCCCCACGGCAAGACCAGCATGACCCCGGCATTGTTTCGCCGTCAGCTCGACGCCGGCGCCTGGGGCATCACCCTGGCCAGTGCCACCCAGACCCGTGCCGCTTACGCCCACGGCGTGCGTCGGGTGTTGATGGCCAATCAACTGGTCGGCACGCCGAACATGGCGTTGATTGCCGATCTGCTGGCGGCCGATTCGGGCTTCGATTTCTATTGCATGGTCGATCACCCGGACAACGTCGCCGATCTGGGCGCTTACTTCGCGTCACGCGGTGTGCGCCTGAACGTGATGATCGAATACGGTGTGGTCGGCGGTCGTTGCGGTTGCCGGACTGAGCAGGAAGTCATCGAACTGGCCAAGGCTATCGGTGCGCAACCGGCGCTGGCCCTGACCGGTATCGAAGGTTACGAAGGCGTGATCCATGGCGATCACGCCGTCAGCGGCATCCGTGAGTTCGCGGCCTCGCTGGTGCGTCTGGCAGTGCAGTTGCAGGACAGCGGCGCGTTCGCCATCGCCAAACCGATCATCACCGCGTCGGGTTCGGCCTGGTACGACTTGATCGCCGAATCGTTCGAAGCGCAAAACGCTGGCGGGCGTTTCCTCAGCGTGTTGCGCCCCGGCAGTTATGTGGCCCATGACCATGGCATCTACAAAGAGGCGCAGTGCTGTGTACTCGACCGTCGCAGCGATCTGCACGAAGGCCTGCGTCCAGCACTGGAAGTCTGGGCTCATGTGCAATCGATGCCGGAGCCGGGCTTTGCCGTGATTGCCTTGGGCAAGCGTGACGTGGCGTTCGATGCCGGGATGCCGGTGCCGTTGCTGCGTTACAAGGCCGGCGTGGTGCCAGCGGTGGGCGATGATGTCGGTGCCTGCAAGGTGACGGCGGTGATGGACCAGCACGCATTCATGACCGTGGCGCCGGGCGTGGAATTGCGCGTCGGCGACATCATTTCCTTCGGCACTTCGCACCCATGCCTGACCTTCGACAAGTGGCGCGTGGGGTTGCTGGTGGACGAGCAGTTGTCGGTGATCGAAACCATGGAAACCTGTTTCTGATGAACACGCTCACCCCATTGGGGCCGAACACCCCGCGCATCGCCCTGATCGGCGAATGCATGATCGAGCTTCAGCAGCGTGCCGACGGCAGCCTGCAACAGAGTTTCGGCGGCGACACGCTGAACACGGCTGTCTATCTGTCCCGCGCCATGGGCGACAAGGCGCAGGTGGACTACGTTACTGCGCTGGGCGACGACAGCTTCAGTGACGCCATGTGCCGCAGTTGGGCCGCTGAGAACATCGGCCTGGATCTGGTCCAGCGCTTGCCCGGTCGTTTGCCGGGTCTGTATTGCATCCAGACTGATGCTGCCGGGGAGCGGCGCTTTCTGTACTGGCGCAACGAGGCGGCCGTTCGCGACTGTTTCACGACCCCGGCGGCCGCGCCAATTCTGGCAGCGCTGCCGGATTACGACGTGCTGTATTTCAGTGGTATCACGCTGGCGGTGCTCGGCGTGAAGGGGCGGGAGAAACTGATCGAGACCTTGATTGAAGCCCGCCAGCGCGATGCGCGAATCGTCTTCGACAACAATTACCGGCCACGGCTGTGGGCCTCGGTAGAAGAGGCGCGAGCGGCGTATCGCAGCGTCTTGCCCCATGTCGATCTGGCGTTGCTGACGGTGGACGACGAGCAGGCGCTGTTCCATTTCGAAGACTGTGACGCTGTGTTTGAGGCGTACGCGCAGATCGGCACGCCGGAGGTAGTGCTCAAGCGCGGCGCCGAAGCCTGTCTGATCCGTTGCGACGGGGAAGCGTTCGAAGTGCCGGCACAGAAGGTCGAGAAGGTGGTGGACACCACGGCGGCGGGGGATTCGTTCAGTGCGGCGTATCTGGCAAGTCGCTTGTCGGGCGCAAGCCCTGCGCAGGCGGCGGAGGCGGGGCATCGGTTGGCGAGTCGGGTGATTCAAGTGCCTGGAGCACTGATCCCCAAGGAGTGAGTCCGATCCCCGAAGGCGCTGCCGAAGCTGCGCCTTCGGGGAACTGGATCAGTCGCGGAAAAACACCTGCACCAGGTGATAGCCGAATTTGCTCTTGATCGGCCCGTGCACCGTGCGCAGCGGTTTCTTGAAGATCACCGCGTCGATGGCGCCGACCATCTGTCCCGGTCGCACTTCACCCAGATCGCCGCCGCGTTTGCCGGACGGGCAGGTCGAAAACTTCTTCGCCAGCACATCGAACGCTTCACCGTTGGCGATGCGTTGTTTGAGTTTTTCAGCCTCATCGGCAGTCTTGACCAGAATGTGGCGGGCTTGGGCTTTCATCGTGCAATACCTGTAGCGGGGTGACGGCGGGGCGCGGATTATGCCTCAAGTCACGGGTTTTGGCTGATCATCGTACGGATCTTGCCAGCCAGAAGATCAATGGAGAACGGCTTGGCCACCATGTCCATGCCGTCCTCCAGGAAACCCTGGCGTTCGGCGGCTTTCTGCGCGTAACCGGTCATGAACAACACTTTGAGCCCCGGACGGTGCTGGCGGGCGATTTCCGCCAGTTGCCGGCCGTTCATGCCCGGCAGACCGACGTCGGTCACCAGCAGGTCGACACGCAGGTCGGATTCCAGCAACGGCAGGGCACCCTTGGCGTCTTCGGCCTCGTGGGCGCGATAGCCCAGTTCCTTGAGCAAGTCCATGACCAGCATGCGCACCGCCGGATCGTCCTCGACCACCACCACGGTTTCGCCGGTCGCGACGGCGGGTGTCTGCGTCGCCGTTTCAATCACCGCCGGCTCCGCCACCAGAGAATGCAGGCGAGGCAGGTACAGGCGCACGCAGGTACCCTGGCCCGGCAGGCTGTCGAGGCTGACGTGCCCGCCGGATTGCTGGGCAAAACCATAAATCATCGACAATCCGAGTCCGGTGCCCTGGCCGATCGGTTTGGTGGTGAAGAACGGATCGAAGGCTTTCGAGCGCACGGAGGGCGTCATGCCGGTGCCGTTGTCGCTTACGGCCAGCATCAGGTAATCACCGGCCTTGACCGGCTCGAGGGTGGTGATGTCGTTACCGTCGAGATAAACGTTGCCCGTTTCGATCAACAGCTCGCCGCCGTCCGGCATGGCGTCGCGGGCGTTGATCACCAGGTTGAGCAGGGCGTTTTCCAGCTGGCTGACATCGGTGCTGACGGGCCAGACGTTGTCGGCCAGGCGCAAAGTCAGTTCGATCGGGTCGCCTTTGGTGCGGCGGATCAGGTCTTCCAGCGAATGGATCAGTTCATTGACGTTAAGAGTCTTGCGATCCAGCGACTGGCGGCGGGAAAACGCCAGCAAGCGGTGGGTCAACGCCGCGGCGCGATTGGCCGATGACACGGCCGCGTCGGTGAACCGGCCGATCTCATCGGCGCGGCCACTGGCGATGTAGCGTTGCATCAGGTCGAGGCTGCCGATGATCCCGGTCAACATGTTGTTGAAGTCATGGGCGATGCCGCCGGTGAGCTGGCCGACCGCTTCCATTTTCTGCGCGTGGCGCAGTGCGTCTTCGGCGCGTTCGCGTTCGAACATTTCGTTCTGCAGGCGCTGGTTGGCCTGGGCCAGTTGCTCGGTGCGCGCACTCACGCGTTCCTCAAGGGTTTCATTGAGGTTGCGCAGGGCTTCTTCGGTCTTTTTGCGTTCGGTCTCGTCGATCACGAAGATGTAGAAACCGTTCACCGCGCCGTCCGGGCCGTGGCGTGGCAGGTAGTTCATCAGGGCATGGCGCTGGCTGCCATCGCGATGGGGGGTGTAAAGGCTGAACGAACAAGGGCGGCCAGCCAGAGCTTCGGCGATGTACGGGGCGCGCAGAAAGTAGGACTCTTCGCCGATCACTTCGCGGATCGTGCGACCGTAAAGCTCCTGCGGGGTCAGCCCGTACCAGTCCAGGTACGCGGCGTTGTTCAGGCGAAAACGCTCTTCGCGGTCAACGTAGCTGATCAGGATCGGCATCGCGTTGATGATCAGTTGCAGCTCGGTCTGGCTTTGGCGCAGGGCCTGCTCGGTGTGCTTGCGCTCGGTCAGGTCCAGCGCCGCGCCGAGAAAGCGCATCGGCCGCCCGTGATGATCCTTGTAACAACGCCCGCGAGCGAAGACCCAGCGCACGTCGCCATTGGCCTGCAACAGACGGTATTCCTCGGCGTATTCGGTGCCATGGGTGATGCAGTGCTTGATGCTGCGGGCGATCAGCGCGCGGTCTTCCGGGTGCACGCCGTGCAGGTATTCACTGATCGGCAACTGGCTGGCCAACGCCGGGTCGATCCCGTGCAACTGGGCGAAGTGCGCATCGGCGATGAAACGGTCCTGACCGATGTCCCAATCCCAGGTGCCAACCGCGTCGGTAGCCGCCAGCGCCAGTTGCAGGCGCTCCTCGGTCTGTTTTTGCGCCTTGAGGCTTTCTTCGGAACGCTGCTTGAGTTCCAGGGCGATACGTCGGCGTTCGTTGGTTTCGATAGCAGTGACCAGAATGCCGGCCACTTGCGCACTTTCGTCGCGAATCGGGCTGTAAGTCAGGTCCAGCCAGAAGTCGGACTCCTTGCCGTCCCGTTGCAGGGTGAAGCGTCGCTCGCTGTAGGTTCGCACCTGACCTTGTAGGACGGCGCTGTAAATCGGGTCGGTAAAGTCTCGAAGTTCAGGCCATATCTGGTGCGCCGGCTGTCCGAAAGCGTGTGGATGCTTGTTGCCGGCCAGTACCGCGAAGCCGTTGTTGTAGATCTGGGTGAGCTGCGGACCCCACAACAGCAGCATCGGCATCGGCGAGTGAATCACAATGTCCACCGCGGTGCGCAGGCTCTGCGGCCAGGTGCCGGCGCTGCCGAGCGGGCTGCGGCTCCAGTCGGTTCGGGCGATCAATGCCTGGGCGTCGTTGGTGTTCGGTACAGCGTTCATCACATCAGTCCTGAGCGTCGGTCGGTGAGGCGGCGTCTACTATCCTAGTGCGGTAGACGCTGAAAGGCCCGTCGCGTCACGACGCACGGTCTTGTGTTCATTGAAAGCTTCGCGGGTGTTACTGGCCATGGAAATCGACGCACTGCTCAAACAACTGGCGAGCCGACACGGCTCGGATCTGTTCCTGTCCACGGGCGCACCGCCGAGTGCGCGGTTTGACGGGGTGCTGACGCCTCTGGGCGAACAACCGTTCAAGCCCGGTGAGGTGGCAACTGTCGCCGCGTCCCTGATGGACGCCGAGCAGCGCCGGGAGTTCGACCGGGAGCTGGAAATGAACCTGGCAATCTCCCGCACCGGGATCGGCCGCTTTCGGGTCAACATCTTTAAACAGCGCAATGACGTGTCGATCGTGATCCGCAACGTCAAGCTCGACATCCCGCGCTTCGAAGACCTCAAGTTACCGCCCGTGCTGCTGGAAACGGTCATGCTCAAACAGGGGCTGATCCTGTTCGTCGGCGCCACCGACTCGGGTAAATCCACTTCACTGGCAGCGCTGATCGACCATCGCAATCGCCACAGCAGCGGACATATTGTCACGGTCGAAGACCCGATCGAGTATATCCATCGACATCAACGTTCGATCATCAACCAGCGTGAGGTGGGTGTCGACACCCGCAGTTTCCATGCAGCGCTGAAGAACACCTTGCGTCAGGCGCCGGATGTGGTGCTGATTGGCGAGATCCGTGATCGCGAGACCATGGAGCAGGCGTTGTCATTTGCCGAAACCGGGCATCTGGTGCTGTCGACGTTACACGCCAACAACGCCAATCAGGCGTTGGACCGGATCATCAATTTCTTTCCCGAAGAGCGCCGGCCGCAACTGTTGCATGCACTGGGAAACCATTTGAAAGCCTTTGTCTCGCAACGTCTTGTACGCACCATTGATGGACAGCGTCGAGCTGCCGTTGAGGTCATGCTAGGGACGCCAACCATCGGCGACCTTATCCGGCGAAACGAGTTGGGCGCATTGAAAGACAACATGGAAAAATCCGGCGAACTGGGTATGCAGACGTTCGATGATGGACTTTACAAGTTGGTTGTAGAAGGCGTTATCAGTGTGCAGGAAGCACTTAAACATGCGGATTCAATTAATAATTTGAAGTTGCGATTTAAACTAGAGTTTCAGCAGGGCACTACAGGGGCTGCAACAGGGGAGTGGGGATTGGTTGATTAGTGTTGGCGCTTTTTCTGGTGGTAATGATCTGAGCATGAAATGTTGATTAATAGATATCGGCTGGAAAGTTTCTTTGTTGAACGTACTATCGCTCCGGCCAAACAGGCATTGATATCTATTGAGAGAAAAAACATGAGTTTCGATGTGCGAAAGTCCGATAAGTATGTGCCGGAAAATGATGAGAAACGGCGTGGTGCCGCAGATGCGAGGGAGCGTGAGCAAGTAATTTCCGAATTGAAGGAATGCGTGACGCAACACAGGGGTAACGAACAGATACTCGGTTGGGGCTATGAGGTAGAACTGGAGAGGAATTCTTCACTGGATGATATTTACGCGCCAGGTAGTGCGTTGTTGACGGAATTGGTGGAAAGCCTCCCGTTACAAAGTGTCATGAGCCAGCAGGCTATTAAACCCGATGCACAAATTCGTGTTAACGAATCCGGCAAGCTGGAAGTATTGAGCGATATCGGCTGGATCGATTTTGTCGAGTTGGGTTATTTCAATCATTTCCAGTCTGGCCAGGACACACTGGCGATCCTGGTGGAGATCGCCAAAGAGGCAGGCGGGTATATTTGGAAAGACAGAGTCATCCTCGTTGAACAATGGCTGACATTTCATGGCTTCGACGTGCCGAAAAGTATAGGTGAGCTTAAAAACCTAATAAGCTGTTTCGAGTTTCGATTTCCGGAAGTCGACGGGCTTGGTAATTATTGGACGCAGCTTGCAGCGGACGATGACGCATTGATTGTATTGTCCAGTGAGCAATGCGCGGCTATCAGGCAGCTCATGCTCCGGAAACTTCCAAAAAACACCAGGCTGCTGGATCATCTGTTACACGAGAGTAAATCCGGCATTGCCCTGCACGACAATGCCGCCACGCTGTTGAAAAAAGTAATCGAACACACGAACTCTCAAGAATGGGCTCGAGATTGTCTGCGGCAACTTGACTGGTTCAGTGAACCTGCCGGGCAGGAAGTGCCGGGGCAACTATTGGTGACTGCCATGTTGCTCGATATAAACCCTTTCATCGGTAAAGCGTTAAATAGAAAGGCCGTCGGATCCTTTGAGATGTATTCGCCAAGTTACCTTGGCAGACCTCTGGCAATTGTTCTGGAAGGATTGCGCGATCATATGGTCGTAAACAAATGGGTCAGTCACGATGCGGCACCGCTGGCCATCCACTTGTGTCTGGCACAGATCGCCCCTGAATTCATTGTCAGACAAGTTCCCACCTCCCTGACGTTAGGTTCGCTTGAATGGGTTACCTACTGTCGTGGCGTGGCTTTGGTCGAAGCGGTCTCCCGGGGCGCGGCCCGGATGATGACTTACGAACAGATCATGGCCTATGCAGAGCTGGAACCCGTCAGCAAGGCACTGGCTGATGTACACGCGCTGGCATTGATCGATCCGATCGTTGACTGGGCACTGATCAATGGCGTCATCACCGACGTTGAACTGCGTCAATCCGAAAGCGCAACCACACAACGAGCAGTTGTTGCCTATCAAAGTTATGTGGCGAATTTCTCGCAGGTCAGCGTCGCCTTTTCCACACCAATGCCTGATCGTAAAGCTATCGCCCAGGCAGCACTGGAAAGAGCGGCGCCAGATTGTGATTTTCTGCACAAACCAGTGCTTGATCAGCGACCGGGGCTTTACTCTTCGCCCACAAAAATGTCCATGATCGATTTGCATGTGTCTGGCGACCTGAAGAAACAGGAATGGGATTTTCGTGCCGTTTTTCCCGATAGCAAGAAGCCTGATCTGTTGGGCCAGATCTCCGGAAGCGGGTGGCCGGCCTTATACGATCCAAAGGTCGAAAGTCTTTACCTTCGCTTTCCGCGATTACTGAGAATGACAGACAACGATGTCGAGTTTCATCGACAGTTACGTGGTTATTTGAGCGGGTTGAACGCAGCACTGGCCACCACGCTCAAATTGGCGATGTCGAGGTTGTCCTATTTCGATCTGCAAGAGGTACTGCGCGGTGAGCTGACGTTTTTTACCGTGCGTGATTCAGCGGTAATGACCCGAACCATCCCTTTAGGAGAGGGGCAAGCCCACAGGGCAACCTGGGAGAGTCAAGCGAATAAAGATGCGGTCACAGGGCGCTTCGGCATTGTCATGTGTGCCTCTCATGGCGGCAAACTCGACTGCTATGAGCTGTTCACCTTGCGCGGCGAAATCCATCGCAATGATCATTTGGGCAAATTCATCGTTCAAAGCGGGAAGCTCAAGGCGCCGGCACGGGTGGATTTCAGGGGGGACTTGAAAGCTGAAGAATCACCCACTCCCAAGGAACGTCTGCCAATCAACCGCAAGTGTTACATCGAGGGTGTAGCGAACGATTTTCGGGTGACCAGCAGCGAAGCGATCATTGAAAAGTTGATTGTATTGCCTGCGCCGGCCACACCTGCCACCCCGAAAAAAAGTGAATACCAGAATTTCTCTGATCCCAGGATTGAGCAAATCTCGGCGATGATCGTATCCCGTCATCCCCTGATGACATTCGAACAGTTGAAAGAAGCCGCAATCGTGCCTACGGCGCTTGAAAAGGAGCGAGCGCAAGGTAACGCCGTCGCGACCTACATCGTGGATCTCGCCGTGCCATTCAAAAAGTGCGTGGAAGACCTGAGTTCCGGAGAGTTCAATCGGCTGGTGGACGGAGTCTATGGTTGTGCCATGGATGCCATCGCATTGGTGGGGGCCGTTGCCGGTTTCGCTTTTTCGGCTGCATCGATTTCGGCGAAGGCTACCAGCATGTCCGTCAAGTTGGGATATCTCGCCAAGCTGATCATCGGCACAGGGGTTTCAATCTTCAATCCACTGGACGATCTGCCCTCCATCCTTCGCGGTAGTGGCAAGCTGGTTTACAAGGGGGGCATGCGTTTGAGTCAACAGGCGCACGAAATTATCGCGCTGGCCCAGTCTCAGATGAGGCATATCGGAGGAGCCCGGAAAACTGCAGTCTCGGCAGGCCGAGGCGCTTTAGCCGGGAAGGGGATCTGGCGACCAAAAGCAACCAGCGTAGAAACGATGACGGTGCTGGCCGCGCGTGAGGACTTTTACTGGTATGCCCTTAGCCGTAGCGGTAAACCCTGGGGGCCAAAGTTGAATCATTTCAACTTTGTCGCGCCCTTCAGAGGAGACCGTTTCCATAAAACACTACCGGTCAGTTACACCCGTGCGGTGATCCAGAAAAGTTTGCCACGTGCCAAGGCCAAGATAGAGAACGCGATCAAGGCGCTCAGCGACCATGACTTCAGCAAAGAACTTGAGTCTATCTTTAAAGCGTTTCTGGGTGGCAACCGGTCAGATGCCACTGACCGGGTGTTGAAGTACCTGAAGTTGATCCGTACCGATTTCAACGGCTTTTCCCTGAGCAACATGGCCCTTGACCCTCATAAGGACAACGGAAATATCGCTTCTTTCGATCCCGGACTCTATCGGCAATGGGTTGCGGCCAGCGCCAGTGAGAGATCGAAGTTGATGTTCATGAAAATCCACACACGTAATCTGAATGCTCATTTCATTGGCCACAACTACAATCATGACGTGGTCGCGGATGACCTGATTCACGAAATGCTTCATGGTGCGGCGCAGACGGAGGATGTCAGCTATGCCAGCGACGTGGCACAACCAGGGTCAGGCAACCAGGTATTGAATGTGACACCGCTGCTGAATCTGGCCAACGGCAAACACCCGTTGGCTGAGCGTAACTCCGAGACGCAATACCATCCGGCTGCCAAGGCCATTGAGAATGCCGATTCGCTGGCGCTGGTGGTTTCTTTGCTCGATCAGTACTACACCCACAACGCCGAACATAAGCGCAACCTCTACATTCTTGAGCAATACCTTAAGAGTGTTGGCACCGGCGCGGTCATCGAGCCGGTACTGTTGACCCTGAATCGACCTGCGTAATCTGCCTCTGGGGCGGAACAGATCTCAGTGATTCAGCTCCGGCCGATCCCGAAATTGCTTCAGCGCTTCAGGATTGGCCAATGCATCAGTGTTTTTGACTGGCTCGCCATGCACCACATTGCGCACGGCCAGCTCCACCACTTTGCCACTGATGGTGCGCGGAATGTCTGTGGCCGCGACGATTTTCGCCGGTACATGGCGCGGTGTGGTGTTGGCGCGGATCACTTGGCGGATCTGCTGTTGCAGCGCGTCATCCAGCGTTACGCCATCCTTGAGGCGCACGAACAGCACCACGCGCACGTCGTCCTGCCATTGCTGGCCGATGGCGACGCTGTCCAGCACCTCGGGGATTTTTTCCACCTGACGGTAAATTTCCGCCGTACCGATACGCACGCCACCGGGGTTGAGCACGGCGTCGGAGCGCCCGTGAATCAGCATCCCGCCATGAGGCAACTGTTCGGCATAGTCACCCTGGGCCCAGACACCGGGGAACTGGTTGAAATAGGATTTGCGCAACTTCTCGCCATCGGGATCGTTCCAGAGCCCGATGGGCATGGCGGGGAACGGCCGGGTACACACCAATTCACCTTTTTCGCCGATCACCGGTTGCCCGGCGTCGTTCCACACTTCGACCGCCATGGCCAGGCTCTTGCCCATGATTTCGCCCCGGCGTACGGCCGACATCGGGTTGCCATTGACGAAGCAGGACACGATGTCGGTGCCGCCGGACATCGAGGACAGGCAGACGTCTGGTTTGAAATCACGGTAGACGAAGTCGTAACTCTGCGGCGATAGCGCAGAACCGGTGCAGAGCAGGGTTTTCAGGTGGCTCAAGTCATGGCTTTCACGGGGCTTGATGCCGCTGCTTTCCAGGGTCGCGAGGAATTTCGGACTGGTGCCGAACACGCTGACCTGCTCGTCATCGAGCAGCTCCAGCATTCGCTCGTTGTCCGGATAAAACGGTGAACCGTCGTACAGCACCACCGCGCTGCCGACCGCCAGCGCCGAGACCAGCCAGTTCCACATCATCCAGCCGCAAGTGGTGTAGTAGAACAACCGGTCGCCGGGGCCCAAATCCACATGCAAGCCGTGCTCCTTGACGTGTTGCAGCAACACGCCACCGGTGCTGTGAACGATGCACTTCGGCACGCCCGTGGTGCCGCTGGAATACAGCACGTACAGCGGATGATCGAAAGGCACGGGGACGAATTGCGGCTCATCACCCGGCTCATAGAAATCGTCCCACAACGTGACGTTGGCGGGTGTCCGGTAATCCGTGGCATGGGCGTGAGGGCGTGCGTAAGGCACGATGATCAACTGCTGCAAAGTCGGCAGCTGCTCGAGGATTTCGTTGATCTTGACGGTCTGGTCGATCTCCTTGCCGGCGTAGCGGTAACCGGCGCAGGTGATCAGCACTTTCGGCTCGATCTGGCCAAAACGGTCGATCACGCCGTGGGTGCCGAAGTCCGGCGAAGAGCACGACCAGATTGCGCCGAGACTGGTGGTCGCGAGCATCGCCACCAGGGTTTGCCAGGTGTTGGGCATGCAGGCGGCAACCCGGTCGCCGAGCACAACACCGGCCGCTTGCAGGCTGGCCTGGAACCCGGCGACATGCTGGGCCAGTTCGGCCCAGGTCAAGAGTTCGCGCTGACCGTTTTCCGCGATGGCAATCACAGCGACGGCATCGTCCCGTCGACTCAGCAGGTGTTCGGCGAAGTTCAACGTAGCGCCGGGAAACCATTCGGCACCGGGCATCTTCAGGCCTTCGCGCAGAACCGCGTCGGGCTGGGTGTGAAAACTGATACCGAAGAAATCCACGATCGCCTGCCAGAAGGCCTCACGATGGTCGATGGACCATTGGTGCAGGGCAGGGTAGTCATCGAGGTGCACAGGGTGACGCTGAATGATGAAGCGCCGAAAGCCGTCCATGCGGGACCGGGCAATGCGTTTGGCATCGGGCTGCCAGAGGATGTCGGACATGGTTTGCCTCTTATTGTTTGTCAGAAGGCTCCCACGACAGCGTGGGAGCGATCAGTTGCAAGCTTACTGCGCGAGCCACCCGCCATCGATATTCCACGCGGCGCCACGCACCTGACTGCCGGCCTCGCTGCACAGAAACAGCACCAGTTCACCCAGATGCGCCGGCGTGACGAACTCCAGCGACGGCTGTTTCTCGGCCAGCAGATCGTGCTGCGCCTGCTGCGGGTCGACACCTTTGGCCGCGCGATCGTCGATCTGCTTCTGCACCAGTGGTGTCAGCACCCAGCCCGGGCAAATAGCGTTGCAAGTAACGTTGCTGGCGGCGGTTTCCAGACCGACCACTTTGGTCAGGCCGATCACGCCATGCTTGGCCGCGACATAAGCGGCCTTGCCGGTGGATCCGACCAGGCCGTGCACCGAGGCGATGTTGACGATCCGGCCCCAGCCTTTGGCGCGCATACCCGGCAGGCTCAGGCGAGTGCTGTGAAACACCGACGACAGGTTGATGGCGATGATCGAATCCCAGCGCTCCACCGGAAACTCTTCAACCGCCGCGACATGCTGGATACCGGCGTTATTGACTAGAATGTCCACGCCGCCGAACTCGCGCTCGGCGTAGGCGATCATGTCGGCGATCTGCGCCGGGTCGCTGACGTCTGCCGGGTGATGGCCGACCTTGCCGCCGAACTGCTCGACTTCGGCGATCACCTTCGAGGCATCGCCAAAGCCGTTGAGGATCAGGTTGGCGCCGGCCTTGGCCAGCGTGAGCGCGATGCCCAGTCCTATGCCGCTGGTGGAGCCGGTGACCAGTGTGGTCTTGCCAGTAAGAGTCGTCATGAATACCTCACACAATGCCGGTGGCGTAGAAAGTGCCGATGACCACAAAAACCGCCAGGGTCTTGATCAGCGTAATACAGAAAATGTCCTTGTAGGCCTCACGGTGAGTCAGGCCGGTGACTGCCAGCAACGTGATCACTGCGCCGTTGTGCGGCAGGGTGTCCATGCCGCCGCTGGCCATCGCGGCCACCCGGTGCAGCACTTCCAGCGGAATGTTGGCGGCATGGGCGGCGCTGATGAATTGTTCGGACATTGCCGCCAGCGCGATGCTCATCCCGCCCGAGGCGGAGCCGGTGATACCGGCCAGCAAGGTTACGGTGATCGCTTCGTTGACCAAAGGATTGGGGATGCTCTTGAGCCAGTCGGCCAGCACCAGAAAACCCGGCAACGAAGCGATGACTGCACCGAAACCGTATTCCGACGCGGTATTCATCGCCGCCAGCAACGCGCCGCTGACGGCGCTTTTGCTGCCCTCGGCGAGCTTGCTTTTGATCGCTTTAAAACCAAATGCCAGCACCATCAGGATGCCCACCAGCAAAGCCGCTTGCACTGCCCAGATCGCCGTGAGCTTGGCGATTTCAGTGGTGACCGGCGCGGCCATGCCTGGCAGAGCGAGGCTGTGGGTCTTGCCGTACCACTGTGGAATCCATTGGGTGAACAGCAGGTTCATGATGCCCACCGCCAGCAACGGCGACAGGGCAATCCATGGGTTGGGCAGCTTCAGATCCTCGGCGGTTTCCGGTTCGTTGCGCAGTTCGGTGCCGTAGCCTTCACCGGCGCGTTGAGCCTTGTTGCGCTGGCGCTGCAGGAACAGCATGCCGGCGCAGAACACGAAAATCGTGCCGATCAGGCCCAACCAGGGTGCTGCCCATGCGGTGGTGTTGAAGAAGGTGCTGGGGATGATGTTCTGGATTTGTGGCGTGCCGGGCAGGGCGTCCATGGTGAAGGAGAACGCGCCGAGAGCGATGGTCGCCGGAATCAGGCGCTTGGGGATGTTGCTCTGGCGGAACATCTCTGCCGCGAACGGATACACCGCAAACACCACTACGAACAGCGACACGCCGCCGTAGGTGAGCAGGGCGCAGACCAGCACGATCACCAGCATTGCCTGACGGGTGCCGAGCAAGCGAATCGCTGCCGCGACAATCGAGCGCGAGAAACCCGACAGCTCGATCAGCTTGCCGAACACGGCGCCGAGCAGGAACACGGGAAAGTAGAGTTTGATGAAGCCGACCATCTTCTCCATGAACACCCCGGTGAAGGCAGGGGCGACGGCGGACGGATCGGTGAGCAGGACGGCGCCGAGGGCGGCGATCGGGGCAAAAAGGATAACGCTGTAGCCACGGTAGGCCGCGAGCATCAGCAGCGCGAGGGCTGCCAAGGCGATGATCACACTCATGGTGTGCTCCTTCGATTGTTATTTTTGTGGGTGGAACGGGTGCAGGAAGGGGCTTTAGCGAGAACTGTGCCAGATATCTAAGATATTGAAATATAAGGAAATAAATCTGAGTAATGCAGCGTGTGGACGAGGTTTGTCTCGTTTCAGAGATTTTTTGTGCCTGAGCGGGCGCCTTCGCGGGCAAGCCCGCTCCCACAGTTGAGCGCATACCTGTGGGAGCGGGCTTGCCCGCGATGTTTTTGATTCAGTCCATGTCCGGAGAATGGAGTCTCTTTATTGAGACTCCGCAATCCCCAGCGCAATCATTTTCTTGTACAGCGTCGAACGCCCAAGTCCCAATCTCTCAGCCGCTTCAATCACCTTGCCCTCGCATTGCGCGAGGGTTGATTGAATCAACTGCCGGTCAAAACGCTCCCGCGCCTGACTGAAGGTTTCATGGGTTACAGGCCCTGACAGGGGCGGCAGCGTGCGCTCAACGGGTGTAAACGTACCGATTGCAGAACGAATGTCGTTCGCCGTCAGCATCAAGTCATCACTGAGCAGCGCCGCACGCTCCAGCACGTTGCGCAACTCGCGAATGTTTCCCGGCCAGGCATGCTGCCCCAGCAATTCCAGAGCCTCGCGATTGAGTTCATGCTGACTGCGCAACTCTTCAAGAATCGCTTCACTGAGGGCCGGTAGATCATCCAGCCGTTCACGCAGCGGCGGCACCTGAATCGGCAGCACGTTGAGCCGGTAGTACAAATCCGCACGAAACTCGCCGCGCTTGATCGCTGCCTCCAGATCCGTCGAGGTGGCGGCAATCACCCGCACATCACTCTGGATCACGTCGTTGGAGCCGACCGGTTCGAACTCTTTCTCCTGAAGGACCCGCAGCAATTTGCTTTGCAGCGGCAACGGCATGTCGCCGATCTCATCGAGAAACAATGTCCCGCCCTGAGCGATCTGCAACTTGCCGGTGCGGCCCTTGCGGTCGGCCCCGGTGAAGGCACCGGGCGCAGTGCCGAAGAACTCCGCTTCGAGCAACGCTTCGGGAATCGCCGCGCTGTTGATGCTGACAAAGGCCTTGTGCGCCCGAGGCGAAGCGCCGTGGATCGCCTGCGCCAGCAACTCCTTGCCGCTGCCGGTTTCGCCCAGCAACAGAACCGGCGACTCGGCGCTGGCACTCCGGCGGGCACGGCGCTTGACCTCCAGGCTAGCGGCGCTGGTGCCGATGAAGTGGGCGAAGTTGTATTTGGTCTGGCGTGCGCGCAGCAGCGAACGGGTCGAGGCCAGTTCCTCCTGCATGCTCAGGTAGCGCTTGAGCATCGGCGACAGTGTGCGCAACTCATCGAACAGGGCGAAGCCGATGGCGCCGATCACCGATCCGGCATCGTCATGGATCGGCAGGCGCATCACCACCAGCGGTTCTTTCGGGGTGTCCTGCATGTCCAGCAGTATCGGCCGCCCGGTGCGCACCACTTCACGCAGCAGACTGCCCGGAATCACGCTTTCGCAGGGCTTGCCGATGGCCCCGGCCGCAGAGTGGAGCCCGAAGCGCCGCGCATAGCGCTCGTTCATCCAGACGATGTTCGCGTCGCGGTCGACAATCACCGTGCCTTCGCTGGATTGCTCGATGATCTCGAACAACGAACGGATCGCCAGGGTGCGAACCCGTTGGTAATCCTTGAGGCTTTCGGTGGTGTTCATGGCGGCGTCCATTGGCGGAAGTCAGGTGGCGCGATTATGCCTATCCCGGATGCGCCGCTGCCAACAGCTCTTTGGTATAGGGGTGCTGCGGCGAGTCGAACACGTCGTGACTGGCGCCGCGTTCGACCACTTTGCCGTCCTTGATCACGATCATGTCGTGGGCCAGTGCCCGCACCACCGCCAGGTCGTGGCTGATGAACAGATACGTCAGCCCGTGTTTTTCCTGAAGCTGGCGGAGCAGGGCGACCACCTGTTTCTGCACGGTACGATCCAGTGCCGACGTCGGCTCGTCGAGCAGGATCAGCGCCGGTTTGAGCACCAGCGCCCGGGCAATGGCGATGCGTTGGCGTTGGCCGCCGGAAAATTCGTGGGGGTAGCGATGACGGCTTTCGGGGTCGAGGCCGACTTCCTTGAGCACGCGGATCACCTGGTCGTCGCACTCGTCGGCGGTGGATTGGCAATGCACCTCCAATCCTTCACTGATGATTTGCGCCACCGACATGCGCGGGCTGAGGCTGCCAAATGGGTCTTGAAACACCACTTGCATCTGCCGGCGCCACGGTCGCAGCTGTTTCTGGTTGAGACCGTCGAGGGACACGCCCTGAAAGCGAATGCTTCCTTCGGAGTCGAGCAGACGCAGGATCGCCTGACCCAGCGTTGACTTGCCCGAACCGGACTCGCCGACGATACCCAGGGTCTTGCCGCGCTGGATGTTCAGGCTGATGCCGTCAACGGCGCCCAGGTATTGCTTGCGCTGGAACAACCCGCCACCGACTGCGAAATCGACCCGCAAGTCCTCGACTTCCAGCACGTTCTCCCGCTCGTCGCGGGGAAGTGCTTCACCCTCAGGCTCTGCATTAAGCAACACGCAGCTATACGGGTGTTTCGGCTCAGTGAACAAGGTCTCGCATGGTGCCTGCTCGACGATTTCCCCGGCCTTCATCACGCACACCCGTTGGGCGATGCTGCGCACCAGATTCAGGTCATGGCTGATCAGCAGCAGCGACATGCCAAGGCGCTGCTGCAGGGATTTGAGCAGCACCAGGATCTTGCGCTGCACGGTGACGTCGAGGGCCGTAGTCGGTTCGTCGGCGATCAACAGTTCCGGTTCGCACGCCAGGGCCATGGCGATCATGACCCGCTGGCGCTGGCCGCCGGACAATTGGTGAGGGTAAGCCTTGAGCCGTTCTTTCGGCTTCTGGATGCCCACCAGTTCAAGCAGTTCGAGAATGCGTTTCTGCGCTTCTTTACCACCCATGCCCCGATGCAGGAGCAGGGTCTCGCCGATCTGCTTTTCAATGGTGTGCAGCGGATTGAGCGAGGTCATCGGCTCCTGGAAGATCATGGCGATGCGGTTGCCCCGCAGGTCGCGCAAGGTCTTGGGATCGGCACCGACCAGCTCCTGGCCGCGATAGCGAATGCTGCCGGTGGTCCGGGCTTCGCTGTCCGGGAGCAGTTGCAGGATCGAGTGGGCCGTCACCGATTTGCCCGAGCCCGATTCGCCCACCAGCGCCAGGCACTCGCCAGGGCGGATGTCCAGGCACAGATTGCGCACCACGGCCTGGCCATGGAAGGCGACGCTGAGGTCACGGATTTCGATCAGGTTGTCAGTCATTTCAAGGATCCGTTCATGAGCGCGGGTCAAAGGCGTCGCGCAATGCTTCGCCAATGAATACCAGCAGGGACAGAATCAGCGCGAGGGTGAAGAACGCCGTCAAACCCAGCCACGGTGCTTGCAGGTTCTGCTTGCCCTGGCCGATCAACTCGCCCAGGGAAGCGCTGCCCGCCGGCATGCCGAAACCCAGGAAGTCCAGCGCCGTCAGGGTGGAAATCGCCCCGGTCAGAATGAACGGCAGGTAACTCAATGTGGCATTCATTGCGTTGGGGAGGATGTGCCGGAAGATCACCTTGCGGTCGGTCAGGCCCAGGGCACGCGCAGCCTTGACGTATTCCAGGTTGCGCCCGCGCAGGAACTCGGCCCGCACCACGTCCACCAGTGCCAGCCAGGAAAACAGCGCCATGATCCCCAGCAGCCACCAGAAGTTCGGCTCGACGAACCCCGAAAGAATGATCAGCAGGTACAGCACCGGCAGCCCCGACCAGACTTCGAGCAGACGCTGACCCATCAAGTCGACCCAGCCACCGTAGTAGCCTTGCAGGGCGCCGGCTGCAATGCCGATCAGGGCGCTGACGAAGGTCAGCATCAGGGCGAACAGGATCGATACCCGCGCACCGAAGATCACCCGGGCCAGCACGTCCCGCGCCTGATCGTCGGTTCCCAGCCAGTTGACCGACGTCGGTGGGCTTGGCGCCGGTTTGTTGAGGTCGTAGTTCGGTGTGTCGTCACTGAACGGGATCGGCGGAAACAGCAGCCAGCCACCGTCCTTGCGGATCAGGTTCTGCACGTAATCGCTGCGGTAATCGGCCTGAAACGGCAGTTGGCCGCCGAACTCCTGTTCGGTGTGGCGCTTGAATACCGGGAAGTACCACTGGCCCTGATAACTGACCACCAGCGGTTTGTCGTTGGCGATCAGCTCGCCACCGAGGCTGATCACGAACAGACCAATGAACAACCACAACGACCACCAGCCCCGGCGGTTTTTCTTGAAACGTTGGAAACGGCGACGGCCCAGAGGCGAGAGCTTGAACATCAGGCGTTCCTCGCGGCGAAGTCGATGCGCGGATCGACCAGCGTGTAGCACAGGTCGCCGATCAGTTTTATCAGGAGGCCGAACAGGGTGAAGATGAACAGCGAGCCGAACACTACCGGGTAGTCCCGGGAGACGGCTGCTTCGTAGCTCATGCGCCCGAGGCCGTCGAGGGAGAAGATCACCTCGATCAGCAGCGAGCCGGCGAAGAACACGCTGATGAAAGCCTGGGGAATGCCCGACACCACCAGCAACATCGCGTTGCGAAACACATGGCCATACAGCACCCGGCGTTCGCTCAGGCCTTTGGCGCGAGCGGTGACCACGTACTGACGGGTGATTTCATTGAGGAACGAGTTCTTGGTGAGGATGGTCAGGGTCGCAAAGCCACCGATCACCAATGCAGTGACCGGCAGAACAAGGTGCCAGAAATAGTCGGCAATCTTGCCCAGTGTCGACAGGGATTCGAAGTTGTCCGAGACCAGCCCGCGCACCGGGAACCAGTTCAGTGACGTGCCGCCAGCGAACACCACGATCAGAAACATCGCGAACAGGAACGCCGGCATCGCGTAACCGATGATGATCGCCGTGCTGCTCCAGATATCGAAATGACTGCCGTGGTTCACGGCTTTGCGGATGCCCAGCGGGATCGACACCAGATAGGTGATCAGCGTGGCCCAGAGCCCGAGGGAAATGGTCACCGGCATCTTTTGCAGGATCAGGTCGGTGACTGTGGCGCCGCGGAAGAAGCTCTTGCCGAAATCCAGCTGCGCATAGTTCTTGAGCATCAGCCACAGGCGTTCATGGGCCGGCTTGTCGAAACCGTACTGTTTTTCGATGTCCTTGATCAGTTGCGGGTCGAGACCTCGGCTGGCGCGGGAGGTGCTGCTCATGGTCTCGCTCGCGCCGCCACCGACACTGGCGCCGCCAATCCCTTGCAGATGGGCGATGGCCTGTTCCACCGGACCACCCGGCGCGGCCTGGATGATCACGAAGTTGACCAGCAGAATGATCACCAGCGTCGGGATGATCAGCAGCAGGCGCCGCAGTATGTAAGCCCACATCAGTGCGGCCCTCCGGGTCTGCCACGGCTGATTTTCTCGGCCGTCATCTGCTGGTTGGTCAGCGGCGTGCTGCTGATTTCCCACCAGCTTTCGATCGCTTCGTCATTGCTCGCCTGCACGGTGGGAATGCCGAAGCGGTTCCACCACACGGTCGAGGTGCCCGGCGGGTAATAGTTGGGAATCCAGTAGTAGTTCCATTGCAGCACCCGGTCCAGCGCGTGGGCGTAGTGCAGCATGTCGGCCTGGGTCGAGGCGCGGATCAGGCCGTTGATCAAGGTGTCGACCGCCGGGTTTTTCAACACCATGTAGTTGTTGGCGCCAGGATCGTTGGCCGACGCGGAACCGAAGTAGTTGAGCAGTTCGCCCCCGGGTGAGGTGGTGACCGGGTAACCGGTGACAATCATGTCGTAGTCGCGGCTCATCAGGCGATTGACGTATTGCGAAGAGTCGATGCGGCGGATGTCGAGGTTGATGCCGATCTGTTTCAGCGTGCGCTTGTAGGGCAGCAGCAGCCGGTCCATGCCGTTCTGGCTGACCAGGAAGGTGAAGCTCAGCGGCTCGCCCTGCGCGTTGACCAACTGGTCTCCGTCGGGTTTCCAGCCGGCCTGTTCCAGCAGTTCGAGCGCCTGAAGCTGCTTGTCGCGGATCAGCCCGCTGCCGTCGGTTTTCGGCGCCTCGAAGACCTGGGTGAATACCTCGTCGGGAATCTGCCCGCGCAACGGTTCAAGAACCTTCAGTTCGGCAGCGTCCGGCAGTTCACGGGCGGCGAGGGCGCTGTTGGAAAAGTAACTCTGCTGGCGGATGTACATGTTGCGCATCATCTGCCGGTTGCTCCATTCGAAATCCCAGAGCATGGCCAGGGCCTGGCGTACGCGGCGATCCTGAAACATCGGTTTTTGCAGGTTGAACACGAAGCCTTGCGCCGATTGCGGTGCTTCGGTTGCCAGGTGAGCCTTCTGCAGGCGCCCGTCGCTCAGGGCCGGGCTGTCGTAGCCGATCGAATAGCCGGTAGCGGAAAATTCGCGGTTGTAGTCGTAGGCGCCGCCGCGCAACACCTGGCGGGCGACATCGGTATCGCCGAAGTACTCGATGCTGAAGTGATCGAAATTGTAGAGCCCACGACTGACGGGCAAGTCCTTGCCCCACCAGTCGGGATTGCGCTCGAAGGTGATACTGCGTCCGGAATCGACCTTGCCGACCCGGTACGGACCGCTGCCCAGCGGTGGTTCATAGCCGCCACCGCCGGCGAAGTCGCGGGTCTTCCACCAGTGTTCGGGAAACACCGGCAGGGTCGCGATATCCAGTGGCAGAGTGCGGTTTTCATTGCTTTTGAAATCGAAGCGCACGGTCAGCGGCGCTTCCACCTCAACGCCTTTGACGTCGGCGAACTGGGTTCGATAGCGCAGGCTGCCCTGGGTCATCAGCAGGTCGTAGGTGTAGCGCACGTCTTCGGCGGTGATCGGCTTGCCGTCGGCGAAGCGTGCCTTGGGGTTGATGAAGAAGCGCAGGGACAGACCGTCCTCGGAACGCTCCATCTTTTGCGCCACCAGTCCGTAGACGGTGTAGGGCTCGTCCATCGAGCGCTGGGCCAGCGGGGAATACAGCAGGCCGTCGATCTGGGTGACGCCGATGCCTTTGTCGATGTAGGGCAGTACATGGTCGAAGTGACCGATCTCGATCGCCGAACGACGCATCGTTCCGCCCTTGGGCGCTTGCGGATTGGTGTAGTCGAAGTGACTGAAATTGGCCGGATACTTTGCCGGTTCGCCGTAAACGGTCAATGCATGCTGCGGTGCAGCACTCACACCGGCGGCGCCCATCAACAGAGCCACGGCAGTGAACATCAAAGAGGAGAAAGCCAGTCGCATTGTCAGCCTTAAAGCCGGGTGATCGATAAGCGCAATTTGTACGCGAGCCCGGCGCTGTTCGCCAGCCGCGTGGTGTAACCAAAACACAACGGCCCGCCATCTGGCGGGCCGTTACACAGCGGATCGGACGAAGGATCAGTCCTGGCGGCTGGTGACTTCCAGCAGGTGATAACCGAACTGAGTCTTGACCGGGCCTTGCACGACGTTGATCGGTGCGCTGAACACTACGGTATCGAATTCCTTGACCATCTGGCCCGGGCCGAACGAGCCCAGATCACCGCCCTGACGGCTGGACGGGCAGGTGGAGTTGGCTTTGGCGACTTCAGCGAAATCGGCACCGGCTTCGATCTGGGCCTTGAGTTCGTTGCACTTGTCTTCGCTGGAAACCAGGATGTGTCGGGCGGTGGCTTTGGCCATGGGGAAATCTCCAATCAAATCAGTAAAGGGTGGAGCCTACCGGATTCAGTGGCCGATTTCTCGGCAAAGTTCCGTTCGGTTGTCTGACGCAGGCTCTCAGAGGTTGGCGGCCTGCAAGCGCAAGGCGTGCTCGACGTACAACTGGGTCGAATCGACCGCTCCGGCGTGCGTGCCAGCGGTTCGGCCGAGGCTGCGCAGATGATCAACTGGATAGTCGGAACGGATCACGGTGCCCAGATGAGAGCTGTAGCGCCCGACGAAACCATCGTTTTGCAAGGGTTCGGTCATGAAGTATTGCGACAGGGCCCGGCAGAGGTCTTGCACCGGGTCGGGTTGTTGCAGGTTCATTGACGGCACGACACCACTCCAGGAGTAGTAGCGCACATCATTGACCTGGTCGGCGCCTTGCCCGCCCCAGCTCTGGGGCAGGCCTTGCGGGTACTTGTCATTGAAGTCGCCGACGCCTTCGGTCGTCAGGGCGTTCAATGCGGCCAATGCATGTTGCGGCAGCGCTGTGGTCCCGCTGAGCAGGCACAGAAAGTCGGAAAACAGTGTGGCCACGTTCTGCGCCACGATTTCCGGCAGCTTTCCGGGGATCAGTGCCTTGCGCAGGAAGTCCGCCAGTTCCGACCCGTGATTCGGCCCGCTGACCGATGTCACGGATGCAACCTTGTGTGGGGCAAGCGCTGCTGCATAGCGAGCCGCCAGTGCGCCCTGGCTATGGCCGATCAGGTTGACTTTGACCGCACCTGTGCCCTTGAGCACGGAGTCGATCTGGCAAAGCAGCTGACTGCCGCGTACTTCATTGTCGTGAATGGCTGACAAGTGAGGTACGAAAACTTGCGCGCCAATGGCCTTCAACGCCTGCCGGACGTCGTGGAACAGCTCAAATGGGCCGATACGCTCGAATCCGAACAAACCGTGCACCAAGAGGATGGGGTAAAGGGTGGTGGTGTCTTGTTGCATTTTTCATCCTTGATCGCAGAAGTTCATCGATAGTTGCCGGGTGCCACTCTAAATCAGTCTCGGAACTCTCGATGTATGAAGCGTCTCTCTCGGGGAGCGGAAACTGGGTCGGTGTGTGCAGGAAATATCCTCAAAGTTTGAAATCCGGATCGGAATATCTGGACATCTTTTGCCTCGTCCAATGGATTTGTTCCGTCATTGCCTACCTGCTGCGATGCGGTTGCGACCGGAACGCGGTGTGGATGGACGACATCATTTTTCTTGTCTGACTGATTGAATAGGGGCTCTTCGACGCAGCAAGCAAGCTGCAGGGCGTTTCCATGGAGTGGAGCTACGAATGAATATGCAGAGCGTGCAAGAAGAGATACGGGGCAATGTTTTAGCCGTAACGACGATCGGCTCATCGGGGCACGCATGTCTGCGCGAACCGTCGGATTTATTGCCCGCGGTTACCCTCGAATCGGTGGAAAGAGGTGTCCTTGAGCCCTCGTTGAACAGGGTCGTCATCCGGATCGCGCCATATCCCGATATGGCATGCGGTGACAGACTGGTACTGAGTTGGCACGGTCTCGATATCGAGGGTTTGCCGTATCGACAAGAGTTTGCGCGAGCGATCAGCGAGGCTCAGCTGGGGAGGGATATCGTTTTTGTCGTCAGCAGTCCTCATATCGCTGCGCTGGATGGCGGTTCGCTGGAAGTGTTCTGGACGTTGAGCAGCATGAAATGGTTGTTGCCCGTCAACTCCGTCAGGACTCGGCTGAATGTGGGGGATGTTCTATACAGTCTGTTGCCGCCCACGGTTGACGATGCCGTTGGCGGGCATCTTGATCCGGCGCGCGTCAACGAAGGCACCACTGTCACTCTCCAGCCTTATGCCGGGATGTCGGTGGGTGATCGAGTGGGTTTGTTCTGGCAGGGGGCTGCAGAGCACGCCTCATTCCGGGACAGCTTGATCGTCGAATCCTTTGCTGTCGGAACGCCGCTGGTGTTCGGTGTCGATCCTCGATTCATCATCCCGCATCGTGGCAGCGAAGTGCTTGTTCGATATGTCATCGAACAAAAAAACGGAGCGCTGCGCGAGTCGGGCTCCAGGAACATCATCATTGCTCCGTTGGTACGCGACGAGCTGGCCGCACCACAAGTGCTTGAAGCACGGGAAGGGGGGCTGGACGTAAGCGAAACCATTGATGGCGTCAGCGTAGTGATCAGCAATGCGCAGGTAGAGGTCGGTGAACTGGTTTTTCTCAAGTGCGATGGCGAGCACTACTCTCATCGCGATGATCGGGAAATAACCAGCGGAATGGAGATTGAGCCCCTGGTGTTTATCGTTCCCTATCGCTTCTGGCGCGAGCATGTCGGTACGGCTGTTCGCGTGTCCTACTCGGTTGAGCGACGGGATGATGTCAGTCAGGTATCCGATGTGGCACTGCTGAACGTGCAGACTTGATCGAGCGGCCTTCCGGGCAGGCATGCTCCGGAAGGCTGGTTCATATTCAGGCCAGGGACGGATTCCGAAGACGCTCCGCAGCATTGAGCAGCAGATGTTCCGTCGCAGTGAAACCCAGGCAGCCATCCGTTACCGAGACGCCGTAGCGCAACGACTCGCTCAATGGCTGACACCCTTCGAACAGATGCGACTCGATCATCATGCCGACCAGTGAGCGGTCTCCCTGCAGGCGCTGCTCCAGCACATCGTTGAAAACCTCCGGCTGACGAAGAGGGTCCTTGCCGCTGTTGGCATGGCTGCAATCGACCATGATCCGGCTCGGGATCTTCAGTCGGCTCAGTTCGGTATGGATTCGGGACACGCTGGCACGATCGTAGTTCGGCCCTTGGTGGCCACCGCGCAGGACCAAGTGTGTATCCGGATTGCCTGAAGTCGGAATGATTGCCGGATGGCCCTGGCTGTCTACGCCGAAATGGCGATGCGGATGAGCAGCCGAGCGCATTGCGTCGACGGCGATAGCCACGCCCCCGTCAGTGCCGTTCTTGAAGCCGACCGGCATGCTCAGCCCGCTGGCCATCTCGCGATGAATCTGTGATTCGGTTGTCCGCGCACCGATGGCGACCCAACTGAGCAGATCGTCGAAGTAGCCGGCCGCCATGGGTTGCAAAAGTTCGGTGGCAACGGGCAGGCCGAGGCGGATCATTTCCAGCATCAGTTCACGTGACAATGTAAGGCCGGCAGCCATGTCGTCACTGCCATCGAGATGGGGATCGTAGGCCAGGCCTTTCCAGCCGATGGTGGTGCGGGGCTTTTCGACGTAAGCACGCATCACAAGGAGCATTTCACTGCTGACTTCATCGGCCAGTCGAGCAAGTTTGCCTGCGTATTCGAGCGCGGATTCAGGATCATGAATGGAGCAAGGGCCGACGACGACCAGCAAACGGTGGTCTTCGCCGTTGAGTATGGCGCGGATCGCCTGACGGTGATCGGCAACCCGCTGGTTCAAGGCATTGCTCAGGGGCAGTTGCTGCTTGAGTTGCAGCGAACTGGGCAGACGCAGGGTCAATGCTTCGTTGGCCGGGTTCAGGGTGGACAGTGGCAGAGCAGAAACGGACGAGTTCATATTCGGTCTTCCTGGGCTGGTCGCGGGTCTTTCCCGCCGACTCGGCCCTATTGGGGTGTTCGACAGTTGGCCGTATTGGCTACGTGTGTTGGCTTGCCACCTGTGGGTGACCGATCGGAGGCGGCAGGCTGTCCCGAGCGGAGGCTGCTAAATCGCCAGGCGGTAAAGCTGTCGTAGCGGTAATAAGTGGCGTAGTTCATGTCGTTATTCCTCAAGTGTCTGGTGTGTCGCTGAAAATTCAGGGCCTGAAAAAACAAAACCCCCGGTCGGGAGGCCGACCGGGGGTTGAGAATTCTCTGGTAGGCGACCCGTCTATATGGGCGCCGTGTGGGTATCAGGCGCGCCAGTGGCTAAACCAATACCCAAAATAAAAGCTGGCTGGAGCGCAGATGCTGTTCACGCAGGCAGCCGCAACCGAGCGCTGGGCGCCGGTGGCATGAAGCTGTGCAATGGCGTTGAACATGGTCTGTCTCCGATGAATGCGCCGAGCTTACTAGAGCCCGCTACGCGTCAGCAATCAGAAATTGCTATTGCAGGTACAAGAAGGCCTCTATCGGTTGAGCCTGTGACACACTGTGGCTTTTCAGCTGCTCAGGGTTGAGTAGCGTCGCAGTCGCATCAGGGAGGGCAAGTCATGCAGGTGGTGGATGTGCAAACAAGCTTTCAATTACGACCGGCATCGCCCGATGACCTGTCGTTTACGCGAGAAATCACCTGTCGGAATATGCTTCCCTACTACATCAACTACGATCTGCTGTGGCAGGACGAAGCATTCGATCTTGCCTGGGCCGGACGCGAGAACTGGTTGATTGAGTGCGATGGCAGGCCCGTCGGTTATTTCAGCCTCAGTCGCGATGCTCGCGCGCTGTATATTCGCGAATTGCAGGTCTGCGAGGGATTTCAGGGACAAGGTGCAGGAGCCTGGGCGATCGATCAGGTTGTTGCAATTGCACGTCAGGAACGTCGACCGGCATTGCGTCTGACGGTGTTCAAGAATAATCCGGCGCAGAATCTGTATCGCAGAAAAGGAATGGTTGTGCAGGGCGAGGACGAATGTTTCCTGAGGATGCAGCTCGATTTCAGTACAACTGTGCTCTGAAACCCACGGCCGGCAAGCCCTGAATGATGAATTGAAACTTTTTATATGTTGCTTGCCGCTAGGTCTGTCTGGCACTTTTTGCTAAGGTGTCCGGCATCCCAATAAGACCATATCGCGAGGTGTCTGCTTGATTAGGGTGCTAGTGGTCGATGACCATGATCTCGTTCGTACAGGCATTACACGAATGCTGGCCGATATCGATGGCCTGCAAGTGGTCGGCCAGGCCGAGTCCGGGGAAGAATCCCTTATCAAGGCCCGTGAGTTGAAGCCCGACGTGGTGCTGATGGACGTCAAGATGCCTGGCATCGGCGGCCTGGAAGCCACGCGCAAACTATTGCGCAGCCATCCGGACATCAAGGTGGTCGCGGTCACCGTGTGTGAAGAAGATCCGTTTCCTACACGATTGCTGCAGGCGGGCGCTGCTGGCTACCTGACCAAAGGTGCCGGCTTGCCGGAAATGGTACAGGCCATCCGCCTGGTCTTTGCCGGTCAACGTTACATCAGCCCGCAAATTGCCCAACAGTTGGCAATCAAGTCGTTTCAGCCAACCAATGATTCTCCGTTCGACGCCTTGTCTGAGCGGGAAATTCAGATTGCGCTGATGATTGTCGGCTGTCAGAAGGTGCAGATCATTTCCGACAAATTGTGCTTGTCGCCAAAAACCGTAAACACCTACCGTTACCGCATTTTCGAGAAGCTTTCGATCAGCAGCGATGTCGAGCTGACGCTTCTGGCAGTTCGTCACGGCATGGTTGATGCCAGCCTCTGACCATGACTGAAACATTCGATTCCGGCGCCTTCCTGTCGACTGTCAGCGGGCGCCCTGGCGTTTATCGCATGTTCGACAGCGATGCGCGTCTGTTATACGTCGGCAAGGCCAAGAATCTGAAGAAGCGCCTGGCCAGTTACTTTCGCAAGACCGGGATGGCGCCGAAAACCGCTGCTCTCGTCGGGCGAATCGCCCAGGTCGAAACGACCATCACCGCCAACGAAACCGAAGCCCTGCTGCTTGAGCAAACGCTGATCAAGGAGTGGCGGCCGCCGTACAACATTCTGTTGCGTGATGATAAGTCCTATCCGTATGTGTTTCTGTCTGACGGGCAATTCCCTCGTCTCAGCATCCATCGCGGCGCCAAGAAGGCCAAGGGCAAATACTTCGGGCCTTATCCGAGTGCCGGGGCCATTCGTGAGAGCCTGAGCCTTCTGCAAAAGACGTTTTTCGTCCGTCAGTGTGAAGACAGTTATTACAAGAACCGCACACGTCCGTGCCTGCAGTACCAGATCAAGCGCTGCAAGGCTCCCTGTGTCGGGCTGGTCGAGCCAGAGGTCTACGCGGAAGACGTGCGGCACTCGGTGATGTTCCTCGAGGGCCGCAGCCATGCGTTGACCAATGAACTGTCGACCGCGATGGAAGAGGCTGCAATCAATCTCGAGTTCGAGCGCGCTGCAGAGCTGCGCGACCAGATTGCATTGCTGCGTCGCGTCCAGGATCAGCAGAGCATGGAAGGCGGGACTGGCGACATCGATGTGATCGCTGCTTTCGTCAACCCCGGTGGTGCCTGCGTGCATTTGATCAGCGTGCGGGGCGGTCGGGTTCTGGGGAGCAAGAACTTCTTTCCGCAGGTCGGCATCGAGGAAGACGTTGCGGAAGTCATGGCGGCGTTTCTTGGCCAGTATTTCATCAGCAGCCCTGAGCGGGATTTGCCAAGCGAACTGATCGTCAACGTTGTTCATGAAGACTTTCCCACGCTGGTCGAGGCGATCCAGGAACTTCGCGGGCGCGAACTGACGATCAGTCATCGGGTTCGCGGAACGAGGGCGCGCTGGCAGCAATTGGCCGTGACCAACGCCGAACAGGCGCTGGGCGCGAGGCTGGCGAACCGTCAGCACGTTGCCGCACGTTTCGAGGCCCTGGCCGAGGTGCTGAATCTCGACGAGCCGCCGCAACGGCTGGAGTGCTACGACATCAGTCATTCCAGCGGCGAGGCAACCGTTGCGTCCTGTGTGGTTTTCGGGCCGGAAGGGGCGATCAAGTCGGATTACCGTCGATACAACATCGAAGGCGTAACGGCCGGTGATGATTATGCGGCCATGCATCAGGCGCTGACCCGGCGCTTCAGCAAACTGAAGGACGGGGAGGGCAAGTTGCCGGACATTCTGCTGGTGGACGGCGGCAAAGGGCAGTTGTCGATGGCGCGTGATGTGCTCAACGAACTGGCCGTGCCGGATCTGATCCTGCTCGGTGTCGCGAAAGGCGCGACGCGCAAGGCGGGGTTCGAGACTTTGTATCTGAATGATGCTGCGCATGAGTTCACATTGCGTGGTGACTCCCCCGCGTTGCACCTGATTCAGCAGATCCGTGACGAAGCTCACCGCTTTGCAATCACCGGCCACCGTGCGCGTCGTGGCAAAACCCGTCGTACGTCAACGCTGGAAGGCGTGGCGGGCGTAGGTCCGACCCGTCGCAGGGACTTGTTGAAACATTTTGGTGGATTGCAGGAGCTGTCTCGTGCAAGCATCGAAGAGATCGCCAAAGCACCGGGGATCAGCAAAAAGCTAGCAGAGTCGATTTATGCAAACCTGCATAGTGAGTAGAATGCCCATTCACCTCGTAGCCAGTTGTGCCGATGAATATCCCTAATCTGATTACCGTTCTCCGTGTCCTGCTCATCCCGATCTTCATTTTGCTGTTCTATCTGCCTTACCAGTGGAGTTATCTGGCCTCAAGTTCGG
Source organism: Pseudomonas sp. GW821-FHT09C09 (assembly GCF_059418105.1). Classification (NCBI taxonomy): domain Bacteria; kingdom Pseudomonadati; phylum Pseudomonadota; class Gammaproteobacteria; order Pseudomonadales; family Pseudomonadaceae; genus Pseudomonas; species Pseudomonas sp. GW821-FHT09C09. The sequence goes on along the minus strand of NZ_JBWKPF010000002.1, from coordinate 678,454 downwards.
TCTTTGCCTTCGCGGCAGCAACGGACTGGCTGGATGGTTATCTGGCACGACGCCTGGAGCAAAGCACTCCGTTTGGCGCGTTTCTGGATCCCGTCGCTGACAAATTGATGGTTGCCGTTGCGCTGGTGTTGCTGGTGCAAGAACACGGCAACTTGTGGCTCACACTACCGGCAGCCGTCATCATCGGTCGCGAGATCGTTGTTTCGGCGCTGCGTGAGTGGATGGCCGAGCTCGGTGCACGGGCCCATGTGGCGGTGTCGAACCTGGGCAAATGGAAAACCGCTGCTCAAATGCTTGCGTTGGTGATCCTTCTGGCCAACCCCAAGGTTTTCAGCTTCTGGGTTTTCATCGGTTATGCATTGCTGATGGTATCGGCAGGTCTGACGTTGTGGTCGATGGTTCAATACCTTCGGGCTGCCTGGCCACATCTGAAGACCGATGTTGAAAAGAAATAAAACTTTTTTGAATCAAAGGGTTGACGGCGCTTCTGATTTCTATAGAATGCGCCACACCAAGCGGGAATAGCTCAGTTGGTAGAGCACGACCTTGCCAAGGTCGGGGTCGCGAGTTCGAGTCTCGTTTCCCGCTCCAAGTTTGTACAGCGTTTGTTGTCGCGCTACTGACAACAAATGCTTTGAGGCCGAGTAGCAAAATGGTTATGCAGCGGATTGCAAATCCGCCTACGCCGGTTCGATTCCGACCTCGGCCTCCACTATAAACAAGCTCCGTAGATCCATGATTTACGGAGCTTTTTTTTGCAAATTTTAGCAAGATTTAATCTTGAAAATTACCTTTGCAAACTTGCTTCAGCGGGGACTGATGTATATATTTCCCCCCTCCTGTTGCGTAGGCTTCAATCTGTCAGGATTGGGAATCTGTATCAGGATAACGCTGCACCGCGCTACCGCCCGAATGGCGAAACTGGTAGACGCATGGGACTTAAAATCCCCCGTTCGTAAGGACGTGCCGGTTCGATTCCGGCTTCGGGCACCATCTAAAATCAAGGGTTTGCGGGCGAAAGCTGATGCAAACCCTTGCTTGCTTCTAGGCCGACGTTTTGAATTTGGCCACACTCACTTGGTCGCCGCCACTCTATTACTCATCAGATACCGGATGTCCTGCTTTTCCATCATTAGGGTGTCTGTGATTCTGTGCGAGGTCGGGGCCGGGGCGCGGTTCAAGGTGCTGATTTGGTGCAGAAAGGCACGGATTATTGTCAGTAAAGTAACGCGCAATTCTTTACCCGTTGGAGGGCATTTGGGCCGCTTCCGCAGCAGCCCTATCTGCTCAATGGGGCGTTCTTGCTGGCGCTTCGAGTGGGCGATGCGGCCGTTGAGGGGTTGTGTTGGCGAAGGGTTGGCAGAAGTATTCTAAAGCGCTGACAGCGGTAGAGGTTGTCACGTGAGTCCTCCACCGCTGGTCGGCAATGCCATCTAGCGTTGTCCATGAATCTGGCCCTCGACTCTCGTAAAGGGCGGCCGTTATTCATTTGAACGCAATTACTTTTGAGGCGCCTTGTGGTCTTCGAAAATAATGCTATATCTTGACAATATAGAAGTATTTGTCATGGCTATTGAGCACGTAAGAATCGCTACATATGCAAGTGCGATCGTTAAGTTTTTCAGGGATGGCAGATTTTTAATTTCAGGTGCGCAGAGTTTGAATGCGATTGCGCCGTAGCAGAGAATCTGTAGTGGAATGAAGAACCTCGTCTCTATTGCGCCAGGAATAATTGCTACCACCGGAAGTATAAACAATAATACCCAGAAAACTTTGGTTGAAATTGTTGTGTCGGATTTTGAATGTTCAATTGGCTTCTCTATGAGGCCACGAGCAAGAATAAATAATCCGAAAAAAAATACCGACAGGCTTATCGCTGAACGAAATACTTTTTCATGCGAAGGGGACGTTGTGTATACCTCATGGTCGCGCACATCGATGCCATTGATAAAGTGTCGTACGTATAGTTTGGAAAACTCGATTGGTTCTGATAGTGCCATTTTAAGGTACCAAGGCACTGTTGCTTTTATATCTTTCATTCCGTTATTGCTAAAAAAAAGTTCACCTTCTGGGTCGAAATAATAGATACCCGACACTTTTGCATTTTCTTCGTCTAGAAGAGTCTCATAGCGCTGTATTGTAATTCCCCATTTTAATTGGGTGGCAAACAGAGAGGCGTCGCCAATGTTTGATATTACAAAAGGCGAAGGGGTGTCGAAATGTTTGATGTTTATCAGTGTCTGGGGAGTGGAGCAAACTGCAGACCCAATAATGAAAACAACGGTTGCGAGAAGTCGGGTTTTTATTGATTTGTTTTTAAAAATCACAGCTGGAACAGCAATTGTTAATGCGATTAGCGTGAATATGTAAATCGATCTGGTGTTACAAGCTCCGTAAGCAAGTATTCCCGCAATGAAAACAAACGATAGCATACCAGTGATGGATGTTTTTTCTTTGGCGCAGATCAAAAGGTAAATGCTAAGGAAAGTCAGCGAAAGCGCAGGCAAGTCGCTCAGGGGGTACGAGACAAGCCCAGGAAAAAATATTGCAACAAGTGATGGAACAATAAGTCTTCTCGGAAGTGTGCTCGTCCCCCCAAAGATTTTTACAAACAGATCGGGAAAAACGATACCAAGGATGTAGCTGTACGCAACGGATTGTAGGACTCTTAATGGAAAGTATCCAAATTGCGGCATGGCTTCAGATAGGTATTTTGCGGGTGAAAGCAAAAGCGGGAAAAAATATCCTCGAAGATTTTGGGGGAAGGAGAAGTCCCAAATGTAGGAGCTCAAATACCAGTAGTCTTTCGCATCGCCCAAGAATATTTTTGCATCGATAGATTTTTGCGCGATATAAAATATAAATGTTGCCGCAATAAAGGCGATTATTTTCTGATCGTTATTCGCGATTTTTGCGAAGTACTCCAGCCACGTTTTTTTAATTGATCCCAAAGCCAGTGATTCCATATTGTGTCCTTTGCCCTTAGCGATGTTTTTGTGTCGTTTTTATGCGGTCGTGAAATTCTACAACATTAGCCATTAGATTTATCCGCTATCTGAACCCAGTCAACCTGATATTGGTCCCGGTTCGCGATCTGGCGCAATGTCGGATCGCTGCTGGCAAGGCAAGAGACGGCGAGGGTGGGGGATCATATGCCAGCAGCGGCTGAAACAGTTGTACTGATTTGATCCGCCACAGCGACTGCTCCGGGGCGGTTCAAATCAAACAGAACATCTTAGTTGATTATCTGAGGCAGCAGTTCCTTCGCAAAATGTCTAGATCCTACTGGAGTAAAGTGGTGTATATCGTAGTAATAAGGTGTTTCGTCAGCGCTGGCCATGGCGCATGTGTCTTTTGGGCAAATCGTTTTAAATACATCTACAAATTTGGCATTTGTAGTTGCGACGACAGCGGCAGCTGCATTTCTGCTGGTTATGATCGCCGGAAGTTCCAGCTCGTCGGAAGACATCATGCTGGTTTCTCCCGCTTCGACTTTCTTAATAACCAGCAGTGGGACACTTTGTTTGTATATTGGAGATGTGCCGAGGACCACTGTTTTGATGCCTAGACTAGACAGCTTGTCGATGGTGTCCTTGAGCTTTCCTATGGTCTCGGGGCTCGACGGCCAGATAGCGCTCATGATAACGAGAGACGGGTGAATTTGTTTTATAATCTCAAAATCATGAGTGTTAGATGCCCGGCAGTTTGGCCGTAACGCCGCATCGGTTTCTAATATCGGTGGGCAGCCTGAAGTAGTTAGCGCTCCCAGGAAATACCCTCGTTCTTCTATCAAAGGTTTCAATCCAGGGTATAAATGAATAGCGTGGCTATCTCCCCAGAGCATGATGCTTTTTTGGCCAGCTGCAGGAATACATCCACTGCGAAGCGCATCTGTTGAAGTTTGTTCCGGCCGGAGGAAGCACGTGCCATCAAGAAAGTCTTTCGCATAGCTATATTGAAGCATGGCGATGGCATTTACAGTTCGCGCTGTAGTCGGCTGAGGAAAGCCATTTTTTACTGTTACGTAACCTGAGATTGCAGCAACAAAAAACAGTGATGTTGCTGAAAGACTCAGTACTCTAAACGGGCGCCAGTCTTGTTTCGCTTTGCGAAAAGGCTGCTCGATAATCATGTAATTCAGTGTAGCCAAAATAAGGCATAATGCAAAAACGCACGCGGCACGTAAGTTTTGGTCGGCTGTTGGGAAAAGGCGATCAGCAAAAACTATAAGTGGCCAGTGAACAAGATACAATGAATAGGATATTTTCCCGATGAATCTCACCGGCGGTAATGATAGAGCGCGTCCAACAATGTTTTCTTGCTGGCAGCCTACTATCAGCAAGGCGGTGCCTAGGCAGGGAAGCAAGGCTGCAATCCCAGGAAATTTAGTATTTTCATCGTAAAAGAAGAAGCTAAAGCCAATCGCGGTTATGCCGATTGTCGCCGATATTAAGCCCGCCTTTTGGTTTCGTATACTAGGCAAGTTGGGGAGCGCAATCAAACTTCCGATCAGGAGTTCAAATGCTCTTGAGGGGAGCAGGTAAAATGAAGCTGTAGGATCTATGTATAAAAGACTTTGGGAGTACAGAAGCGAAAAAAGCATGATGATTGCGATAATTACGCTTAGCCAAAGCTTTCCAAATCTTATGGCTGCCAAAGCTATTAAAGGGAAAAAAATGTAAAACTGCTCTTCTACGCCTAGAGACCATAGATGCAGTAGTGGTATTTCGTTGGCGCCAACGGAGAAGTAATCGAGACTGCTATAGAAGAAAATATTAGCGGCAAAAAATGCAGATGCTATCGCAGTTTTAGCATAATGAGTTAGTTCGGCAGGGTACAAAAAAATGTATGCTGCAATTGAAGTTAATGCAACCACCGATAAAAAGCCGGGCAAAATACGTCGCGCGCGTCTGACGTAAAATTTCGCAATTGAGAACTCTGATCTACCTATCTCTTCAAAGATGCTTTTGGAAATTAGATATCCGGAGATCACAAAAAATATATCTACCCCCGTATATCCTCCTGGAAGAAAGCCTAATTTCAAGTGAAATATTATTACCCCGAGCACCGCAAGTGCTCTAAGCCCATCAATGTCAGAACGGTAGCGCAACATCAAAAAAATCCCTATTACTCGGCGCGTTGGCGTGGAGTAAGATTTATAAATCTATTTTTTGAGGAGTTTGGAGTGAACTCTATTTATCTAAGTAGTTGTTGTCTGTCTGTGGTCTACTCGTCCTCTCCGTAGTGAGTAGGTGGCGCACTTCGGATGGTGGTGCGCGATCAACGATCCTTGTATGAGAAAGGAAATTTCTACGGCCGTGTAATCCATCGAACTAGCTCCCTGAAATCTGGTGGCCTAGTGTAATCATTTGGGAGGTCAAGTGGCAGAATTTCCTGTTGTGAGTCAACTCGGTCTCAGACTACTGATCGATGCTGCGTGGTCGTTCTGGCCGTCCGACTCGACCAGCCAGGATTCGTTGCATCCGTCGCAAAGGGTCATGGGTGATTGACACGGAACACTGAGTTCCTCGCGATAAATGCAACGGGAATCTCGTCGCTTGCTGGCGCACATTGCTTGGTTTAACTCAATGTTCCTGGTTGTAAAGGAACGATGGTCGTCCACAAGGCCTGGATACGGGATGGTTCGTGAAACCCAGGATTTTCACGGATGCCAACAATCAAATGCGAATCGTGCGCTAAGAAATTTTCGGCCTCGTACTGACAATCATCCCGTGTGAGTATGAGGCTGACGCGATCCGGATTGCCAACGACACGGCCTTAGGGCTGAGCGCGCTGGTACACCGAAACAGCGATGAACGCTGTGTGAGTATTGCCCGTCAGATTGATTCGGGGCGTGTGTTGATCAATACGCTGACTCACAAACCACGAGCTCCTTTCAGTGGGTTCAAGCATTCGGTGCCGGGGCGAGAAATGGAGCGTTGGGGGAATGAACACGTATCTGTAACCCAAGACTTTGATTGCGAATGCACCGATGGACTGAGCAGGTCTGCATACGCTAGTCGTTTGTTAAATCTAAAAGCTTGCATGATATTTCTCATGCATACCTGCTTTTGTGTTTCCGATAAATACATACGTGTTCGTCCAATCGCCTTTTACTACCGCGCGTTCCAGATTCCGGTCGAAGCCGTGCGCCTGGCATAAGCGCTGAAGTCATTCGCAGGGCGCCCCAAGGCTTGTTTCACTCCATCGGCTACAGCCGCATTGCGCCCATCTAGCACGGTGGTGAAAAGGTAAAGCAACAGGTTGACATAGGGTGTCGGCAATTGCCTATGCTCAAGTTCCTTGAGGTAAGCCTGCGCCGAGACTTGCGTGAACTGAATATCCCGTCCGGTCGCCGAGCTGATTTCTTCTAGCGCTTCGTAAAAGGTCAGTGCCCTTGGCCCTGTGAGCTCATAAAATTTTCCTTTATGACCCGGTTTTGTGAGGACTTGCACGGCAACCTCGGCAATATCTTCCGCATCGACAAAGGGTTCAGCGATATTGCCGACCGGCAGCACGAGCTGACCTTCAATGATCGGATCGAGGAAATGCGCTTCGCTGAAGTTCTGGAAAAACCAGCTGGCACGCAGGATTGTCCAGTCGGTACCGCTGTTTTGCACAATCCGTTCAGCTTCTTGCGCTTCAATTTCACCGCGTCCTGAAAGCAGTACCAAGTGTTTGACGTGGTGCTCGACGGCGAGCGAAACGAACGCCTGCAGGGTTTCCAGCGCGCCGGGCATGGCGAGATCGGGCTGATAGGAGATATAGACTGCGCGCGCACCTGTGAGAGCAGCGCTCCATGTTGAAGGATTCTCCCAATCGAAGGGGATGGGTGCATTGCGCGACCCTGGTCGAACCGGATGTCCTTCTTCGATGAGTCGTTTACTGATTCGGCTTCCTGTTTTTCCGGTAGCGCCGAGTATCAGAACGGGTTGGGCTTCTGAGCTTGTCATGATCATCTCTCTGTTAACGTGAGCATCTCTCACAAAAAAATACGATAGATGCTCACGTTATTCCGTCAAGAAACGCCTGCCCTCAGCCGACGACAGGTCATTTGTTGGACGTCACGGATTTAAATCGAAGAGTCGGCGAGGGCCGGATGCAGTATTTCCCGAAGCGACATGCGCTTGAAGGTTTCGACCAGTCGCTTACCTTCTGCCTCGGAGCAGGAAATGGCCAGGCGCATCGTCGATTCACCCAGTTGCCAGACCAGAAAAGCCGCATCGCTGACTTGTTGTTGATTGGCGTCAGGAAAGGCGCGCAGCACCGCACGGGTCAACATTTGCGCCGCGATGCGACTTTCCTGCAGTTCCAGATCCAGCAGCTGTTTGTCAGCCTGCATGCCTGACCAGATATCGCGCATGACCGGTTCTGCCGTGATGACCTGGTAGTACAGATCCAGCAGGTCCGAATAAGCGACTTTCAGCGATTGCGCATTGTGGACCGTCTCCAGAGCAACCTGAATGCAGCGGCGGCTTTCGGCGTTGTAACGCTGCGCGAGGCTGAGGATGATCGAGCTTTTGTCGGGAAAATACTGGTAGAGAGAACCGATGGATATCTCGCAGAGTGAAGCGATTTCGCTCATCTTCAACTGATCGCTGCCCTTGCTGGCAATCAGCCGTGTAGCCACGCCGAGAATCCGTTCCTGCCGTTCACGGCTGCGTTTTTGCGACGGATTGCGGCGAGGCGAGGGGGGCGCTCCGAAGCTGTCTTCAGGATCAAGGGATGTTTGCACGCTGAGTTACCGAAACTGGAACCGACAGGACTCACCATAGCATCGGCAGGGCTACACAGTAATAAACACATCAGCAGAAATGGGCCGAACGGACGGCCCATTGTGTTCCCGGTCTAGACGAAGGCTTGCCCGGTGAAACCCCTTGGCAGGCGCTGGAGGCCAGCCATCTCCGTCAGACGTTCGATCCACTCGGAACGCCAACTGGATGCATGGTTCGTTGCCTTGGCATGGCGAGCGGCCCGGCGCGCCGCATTGCGCTGGTCTTTACGTGCATTTTTAAAAGCGTCGGTATTGCGGCAGCTGCGGCACTTGACGCGATTGAGTTCGGGGCTGGAGCTGAGGTTGTTGCCCTTGTGACCACAGGCCAGATGCCCGTCGACTTTGAAGTGAATGACCATGAGACGCCTCCTTGGTGACGTGTAAAGGGTTTGACCTTTCACCACCAAGGACGTTCTTTTTTGCAGGCATTGTGCGAATCAGTGAATCACCTGAAGCGTGGCAGCGGCCGATCGACAGGTTTGAGCGACGAAAGAGTGCTGCGAATCAGCGGCGTATCCTTTTCGATGTCGTTCAAGCGATCGCGAATGCGCAGGGCGGTCGGGTGCCCGCCTTGATGATCAACCCAGTCGGCGATCTCTTTGCAGGCCGCGGCAAGGCGTGCCTCCCGGGCCTCGAGCAAGGTGAGGAGAGTGGTGATGGACTCTCTTTCGGACATGGAACACCTCCGTTCAGGAAACCGCTCTGAGGCAGCAAAAAGCCCGCGAAGCGCGAGCTCTCTGCCGTTGGGGCGCTGCTCCTTCAGCTGGTTTGAGTATAGACCCGTAAATGACAGCTATCCGCCCGAAGACTCACAGTCCGTCACCCGTGAGCTGACGGCATTCAGTCGCTGGCATTCTCGCCGGGCGTCCTCTTCCAGATCGTAACCATCCCCGATGAAACCGCCGGTACGCGTGTCGTTGATGCGATACCAACTGGTGGCCTCGGCGGGTTCGTGGAGACTTTCTCCTGCGCGGCGACCGTGAATGATGATCTTGTTGCAACGCTTCACGACGAATATGTCTTCCATGGCGTCACCGCAGCTGATTCATATCAGATCAACTATAGAAGCCCTGACAAATCGTGCAAAAAATAGGCAGGTCAGTTCGTCGGTTGAAGTAGCCACCCGGAACGATGCCAGTTCAGAGAGTGAGTGGGTTTCAATGCCTTGAGGAAGTCCTGGTCGTGCGAAACGGCAACTATCGCTCCCGGAAATGTCTGCAAGGCTCGTTCGAAAGCTTCCACTGAGGGCAGGTCCAGATGATTGGTTGGCTCATCCAGCAACAGCAATTGCGCGGGGTCTGCTCTCCACAATGCGAGCGCCAGTGCGGCTTTCAGGCGTTCGCCACCGCTCAGTGAAACGCAACATCCCGTGGCGCGACGAGCATCCAGTTGCAGGTGAGCGAGGTTGCTGCGCAGCGTGCCTTCGTCCAGTCCCGCGCCCTGCATCATCAGCTGTTCGGTGATCGAGCGCTGATCGTCCAGTAGGGCCAGCTGCTGATCAATAAACGCGAACGGCACGTGAGTCGTGACGATTCCGCCGATTGGCGCCCATTGCCCGGCCAGCACCTTCAGCAGGGTCGATTTGCCGCACCCGTTGGGACCGCTGACAGCGATTCGCATCGGGCCACGGATCGCCAGGCTCAGGCGGCTTGTTGCTGCTGCGCGGGGCAGCCATGGCAATCCGGCTTCAATCAGTGTGCAGACCTGACGATTGTTCGGCACGGTGCTTCCGGGCAGGTTGACCAGCACACCGTCGGCGGGCTGTACCTTGGCGTATGCCTCCCGTACCTGGGCATCGAGCTCGGACTTGCGTGCCTGATGGCCCTGCCTGACGTGGCCCATGATTTCCCGGGCGGCGCCTTTGATCGCCACGTATTCGAAACTGGCAATGTTGGCGGTTTCGGCTTTGCGTCGGGAATTGGCTGCATGGCGTTGTATCGTGTCGTGTTCACGCCGCAACCGCACGTGCTCACGCTGGCGCTCGCTTCGGGCTTGGTCGAGACGTGCTTGTGCCGCCGCCTGATGAATCCGCTGGTGTTCACGGAACGCCGAATAATTGCCGCGAAAGTCATTTGCCTCCACGCCATTCAATTCGACAATCCGTTGCATGCCATCGAGCAGTTGCCGGTCATGGCTGACGACGATCAGCCCGCCGTGCCAGCGCGCCAGTGAGTTCATCAGCCATTGCCGTCCCGATGAATCCAGATGGTTAGTCGGTTCATCAAGGACCAGCAACGAAGCCTGACTCAAAAACGCTCCGATCAGTGCGACTCGTGCTTGCTGGCCGCCACTGAGTTGTTCGGTCAAGTCTGTGAATGCGACCTCGGCCAGCCCGGCGTCATCGAGCAAGCGCCGCAAACGCTCCGCGAGATCCCATTGTTCGCCAATGAGGTCGAAATCCTCGACGGACCCGCAGCCCCGGTTCATTCGTTCCAGGGCCTGAAGAATGGCGGCGCTGCCGGTGGTCTCGGCGACCGTCTCGCCAGGTGCAGCGACCAAGGTTTGCGCTACGTAGGTTGTGGCCACTGTGCGCGTCACGCTGCCGGTGGTGGGTAGCCATTGTCCGGCGATCAAGCGCGCAAGTACGCTTTTGCCGACACCGTTGCGTCCGACGATGGCGGTCGGCGTGTGATCGAACTTCAAATTAAGTGCATCGAAAATCGTCTCGCCATTGGCGAACTGGAAACCCAGTTGATTCAGGGAGACGAGGGCAGGCGTACGCGAGACGTGAGTCATCGGCACCTCCAAAAAATGTCGTGAAAACAGACAAGCGCCCTGAGAGGCGTGTCGCGATTACATTTTTGAAGGCTTAGTTGTTCACTTTCTGCGGTCGTCCTTGGGAGGGGAAGTTCGATAGCCTAGTCGAGACGTTCGACCGCTTCAAGCCATGTCAGACATGCGTTCAAGAAATAGCGCCAGGGCGACTTCTTCCTTGCGCAGGCCTTTGCGGATCCTCGGCTTTGGCAGCTCCGCCAGTGCGCCCAGCATGAAATGCTCCACCACGGCCGGATGGATATAGCATTTGCGGCATACCGCCGGGGTGTTGCCCAGTTGTCGCGCCACATCTTTGACCATCTCCACCACATGCCGTTTGGCCTCGGTTTCCGACTCCCATTGCAACTCCCGTAACACCGCCAGGGCGAGGGCGCTGCCCGCCCAGGTCCGGTAGTCCTTGGCGGTGAAATCCGCTCCGGTCAGGGTTTGCAGGTAGGCGTTGACGTCGGAAGAGCTGACGGTGTGTCGTTCGCCCTGTTCATCCAGGTACTGGAACAGGTTTTGCCCCGGGATTTCCAGGCAGCGTTTAATGATCCGCGCCAGGCGTCGGTCTTTGACGGTGATCTGATGCTCGATACCGCTCTTGCCGCGAAACTGGAACAGGATTGCGCTGCCATTGATCTCGACATGCCGGCTGCGCAAGGTGGTCAGGCCGTACGAACGATTGTCCCGCGCGTATTGCGTATTGCCGACGCGAATCAGTGTGGCATCGAGCAGCGTGATTACCGTAGCCATGACTTTGTCGCGGCTGAACCCCGGCGCGTCCAGCAGCACTTCAAGCTGTTTGCGCAGCTTCGGCAGCGCCATGCCGAACTCGCGCAGTCGCGAGTATTTGTCGGCATCGCGGACTTCGCGCCAGCGTGGGTGATAGCGGTATTGTTTGCGCCCGCGAGCATCGCGGCCGGTGGCTTGCAGGTGGCCGCAAGGGTCCGCGCAGATCCACACATCGGTGTAGGCCGGCGGCACAGCCAGCGCATTGATGCGTTTGATTTCGTCAGGATCGCGGATGCGCTGGCCGGTTGCGTCGAAGTAGCAGAACTTGCCGCGCAGCTTCTTGCGGGTGAGTCCCGGCTGGGTGTCATCGACGTAATGCAGATCCGAAGGCAACACATCGGTCAGCGCGGTATCGGGCATGGCGGGGTTCCTGGGCGGCAATCGGGCTGTTACAGCGATTGACCGCAGACCCCGGCAGTCGTGCCGACCGATTTATGCCAGAACCGCGACAGCCTTGATCTGCGCCCATAATTGTTGGCCGGCATGTACACCAAGCTGATCCCGTGAGTAGCGGGTAATACGGGCCAGCAGCGGAGTGCCGCCCGCATCGAGGCGAATCAGCACATGAGCGGCATTGTCGGCGGGCATTTCGCTGACCACCGTGACCGGCAACCGATTGAGGATGCTGCTGTGCTCGGTGTTATGCAGGGTCAGGCTGATATCGCGAGCCTGCACTTTGCAGCGCAACGCCTGGCCGATCTCCATGGGGGAGTGAGTCACACGGATGCTCAACAACGTGTCGGGCAATTGCAGGCAAAGCAATTGGTAGTCGTGATCGTAGGAAACGACTTGCCCCTCGATCACGACGCCAGCGTCATCGCCCATTGCCAGAGGCAGATCGAGACGCGCCAGGGTTTCGCCGATGGGGCCGCTGGCCAGCGCTTTACCGTTGTCGAGCAGCACCAGATGATCGGCCAGTCGCGCGACTTCATCCTGTGCGTGACTGACATACAGAACCGGGATATCGAGCTCGTCGTGCAGCCTTTGCAGGTAAGGCAGGATTTCGCTTTTGCGCTGACTGTCGAGGGCGGCCAGCGGTTCGTCCATCAACAGCAGTTTCGGACTGGTCAATAGAGCCCGGGCGATGCCGACGCGCTGACGTTCACCGCCGGACAGATGCTGCGGATGACGCTCCAGCAAATGGCCGATTCCCAATAGTTCGGTGGCTTGCGCCATGTCGACCCGGCGCTGGTTCCTGGCAATCCGCTTGAGTCCGAATTGCAGGTTGGCCAGCACCGAGAGGTGTGGAAACAGGCTCGCTTCCTGAAAGACATAGCCGAGCGCACGTTTGTGCGGCGGGACGAAAATGCCTTTCTCGCTGTCCTGCCAGACTTCGTCGTTGATTTGCACAAAGGCGTCCGAGGCCCGTTCAAGTCCGGCGATGCAGCGCAGGCAGGTGGTCTTGCCGGAGCCTGATTGCCCGAACAATGCAGTCACGCCACGACCGGGCAGGTGCAGGTCGACATCCAGGCCGAAGCCTGAATAAGTGAGTTTCAAGCGTGCTTCAATCATCGATCAACTCCAGCCTGCGCGCGACTTGCGGCTGGAATAAAGCGCCAGCAACACCAGAAACGAAAACACCAGCATTGCTCCGGCGAGCCAATGGGCCTGTGAATATTCCATGGCTTCGACATGGTCGTAGATCTGCACCGAGACCACTCGGGTCTTGTCGGGAATATTGCCGCCGATCATCAGCACCACGCCGAATTCGCCAACCGTATGGGCGAAACCGAGGATCGCCGCGGTAACGAAGCCAGGGCGCGCGAGCGGCAGGATGACGCTGAAAAAAGTGTCCCAGGGATTGGCGCGCAAAGTGGCGGCCACTTCCAGTGGGCGTGTGCCGATGGCAGAGAAGGCGTTTTGCAACGGCTGCACCACAAAAGGCATGGAATAGAGCACCGAACCGATGACCAGTCCGGTGAAACTGAAGGTGAGCGTGCCAAGCCCCAGCCACTGGGTGAAATGGCCAAGAAAGCCATTCGGCCCCATTGCGAGCAACAGATAGAAACCGATGACAGTCGGCGGCAACACCAGGGGCAGGGCGACGATCGCCCCGATGGGACCGCGCAGCCACGAACGGCTACGCGACAACCACAGGGCAATCGGAGTGCCGATGACCAGCAGGATCGCAGTGGTCAGGGACGCCAGTTTCAGGGTCAGCCAGATCGCCGCGAAATCGGCACTCGTCAGCGACATTTACAGCTGATAACCGTAGGACTTGATGACCGCAGCGGCTTTCGGGCCTTTGAGGTAGTCAACCAGTGCCTTGGCAGCGGCGTTGTCCTTGCCTTTGTTCAGAATGACGGCGTCCTGCTTGATAGGGTCGTGCATGCTCGCCGGAACGATCCAGGCCGAACCGCTGCTGACTTTGCCATCCTTGTAGATCTGCGAAAGCGCTACGAAGCCCAGCTCGGCATTGCCGGTGGAAACGAACTGGTAGGCCTGGGTGATGTTCTGGCCTTCGACGATCTTGGCTTTGGTCGCTTCAGTCAGTTTCAGCTTTTCCAGCACCTGGGTGGCTGCCAGACCATAAGGCGCGGCTTTCGGGTTGGCGATGGACAGGTGCTGGTATTCGTTTTTCTTCAGGACTTCGCCTTTGGCATCGACGTAACCTTCTTTGGCCGACCACAGCGCCAGGGTGCCGATGGCGTAGGTGAAGCGCGAGCCTTTGACGGTGTCGCCTTCTTTTTCCAGTTTTTCAGGCGTGGTGTCGTCAGCGGAGAGGAATACCTCGAACGGCGCTCCGTTCTTGATCTGGGTATAGAACTGCCCGGTGGCGCCATAGGCTGCGACCAGTTTGTGCCCGGTGTCTTTTTCGAAATCGGCGGCGATTGCCTGGATCGGTGCAGTGAAGTTGGCCGCGACGGCAACTTGCACTTCATCGGCCTGAACAGCGCCGACGGCGAATACCGCAAGCAGGGAGGCCAGGCAGGTAGGGGCAAAACGTGAGGCACGAATGGTCATGTAACAGCTCCGTTGTTGGCAGGTGCAGTGGGCAGTTGTTGTTAGAGGGGTAGACTGCGCCGATGCGAGGGGGTGAATCGCTATATAGCTGAATATATAGCGAAATGCTTCCAAACGGAAAGTGCTGGTTTCAGGTGGGCAGGTGAGGGCATGGAATCCCTCGGTCTGCCGTGCCTTTACCGAGCGAGTTTCGCGAGCGCTCCTTCCGCCAGTTGCCGGGTCAGTTCAGCACTGCTCAACTCCTTGCCCAGCGTAAACGCCTGGCCCGCCCACAGGTTGCTGAAGTCGGCCTCGTCCTTGGCGCGCAAGGGCATCAGAGCACCGCCGGCCAGTGGAAACGCCGGTGCCTTGTCCGACATCGGACCCACTTCGCGCATCACTCGATTCAGGATTCCCCGAGCCGGGCGCCCGGTGAACAGATTGGTGATCGCTGTTTCACTGTCTTTTGCCGTGCGCAGCGCCTTGTGATGAGAGGCGCTGACTTTGGCTTCTGGAGTAAACAGATAAGCCGTGCCGACCTGCACGGCCGACGCACCGAGCATGAAGGCCGCTGCGACGCCTCGCGCATCGGCGATCGCACCGGCGGCTATCACCGGCACTTTGACCGCGTCGACGATTTGCGGCACGAGGGCAAAGGTCCCGACCTGGCTGCTCAGGTCATCGCTGAGGAACATGCCCCGGTGCCCGCCGGCCTCATAGCCCATGGCGATGATTGCGTCGCATCCGTTCTGTTCCAGCCAGATAGCTTCATCGACGTTGGTGGCCGAAGACAGGATTTTCGCGCCGGTGGCCTTGACCCGGTCCAGCAGGGATTTTTCCGGCAGGCCGAAATGGAAACTCACCACTTTCGGGCGGAACTCTTCAAGCAGTTCGCAAGCGGCTGCATCAAACGGTGCACGGTTGGATACTGGCGTCGGAGCGTCGAAATCGGCACCCAGTTCGCGGTAGTAGGGTTCCAGCAGATTCTTCCAGTCCCGTGCCCGCTGCTCATCGGCGGCCGGTGGCTGGTGGCAGAAGAAATTGACGTTGAACGGTTTGTCGGTGCCCTGGCGGATGGCCTTCAGTTCTTCGCGTAATTGCTCGATGCTCAGCATCGCCGCCGGCATCGAACCCAAACCGCCCGCGTTGCACACGGCAATCACCATCGACGAATTGGTGGCACCGGCCATAGGGCCCTGGATAATCGGCAGTTCGATGCCGAGCAGGTCGAGAATGCGCGTATCTGGCCATTGGTTCATGGAAAAGACTCCGAAGGACAAAGCAGGGCAGAGAAGCTGAAGCCGGTTTTTTTACCAGCAAAACCGGGTTCAGGGCCAGCCGAGATTTATAGTCTTGCGGGATTCGGCTCAGCGTCGATGAAATCCGCCACCACCGCCTCCACCGAATGAATGGTTCATGAACTGCGAAGAGTTGTGGAAGTTGTTCAACCGCTGATTGCCAACGTTACGCGCCGCCGAATCGCGGTTGAGGTTCTGCAACTGAGCATTGTTGTTGATCGGCGCTCGTGTCGCGCCTCCCTTGACCATCGATTGCCAGCCATCATCGGTTTTCTTGTAGACGTTGCCGTCATGCCCGGCGTAAACGTTGTCGCCAACCCGCGCGGCGCCGCTGTTGCGACCATGGATACCGCCGTACTGCGTGGTGTTGCCGGTGTTCGGGTTGTAGACGGCGCCACGATTGGCCGTAACCTGCGTGCCATTGCGAACATTGCCTGCCGTAACGCGGCCTCCGGCAATTGCACCGCCGTTGGGCCCGACCACTTCACCACTGTGTCCCGCTGCATAGTTGCCGGTGTAGACATTGTGTACCGCACCGCGCTGACCTGCAGTCGCAATCCCGGTGCGTGAGTTATAGGAAGAGCCGACCTGACCGGCCCAGCGGTTGCCGGTCCAGGCGTTGTAGCCCGCGCCATAGCGGCTGACCGACGCCCGGTCGCCCCATTGCCGATAGATGTTGCCGGTGGTGCCGGCCCAGCCGCCTGGGCCCCAGGCCACGGCGCCGCCGTGATATCCGTAGGCTGCGCCTCCCCAGGCCAACGGCGCCGGATACAGGTGTGGCCCCCACGCGTAACCCCAGCCGTAATTGCCCCACCATGGATAGGCGCCCCAGCCCCAACCCATCGCGGCAGTGTTGCCGCCCCAACTCCAGCCGAAGCCGAAACCGAAGGTCCAGCCCGTCCACGGCGTGTAGCGGATGGCGACGCCAAAACCGTAAGTCACCGGCGGCCCGTACCAGACAGTGCCGACCCAGGGTGTGTACGGATAGCCCGTGCCGTAAACCACGACGCCGGTCGCAGGATCCAGCGTCGATCCCTGATAGCCCGGGGTATAGCCGACAACGACCGTGTCACCACTGGATTCATAGACTTTGACGTAGGTGAGGTAGTGCATCGGCGAATTCGGCGGAATCGAGTAAATCACCGCCGGAACCGAGCCTGCGACGGTCCATGGCCCGGTGACCGCTGTCGCAACGAACCAGATCCCGTTCTCGACCGCGTACCAACTGTTTTCATCGACCCGGATGATTGGCGTCGCGCTGTTGATCACATACTGAAGCGGTGTCCCGCTGATGGCTTTGAGTTGAGGCTCACCATCGAACTGCGGGGCAGTCATTTTGACCGCGCTTTTCTTGATCGCCGACGTCTGGGGGATCGTGGCGGCAATGGCCGCTTCCTTCGCCTGCGGTGTCCCGGCGACCGAGGCTTTGACGTTTTCTTTCGGACTGTCGTCGGGGATGTTGGCGAAGTCGGCCGGCAGCTTGTCCGCCGGGGTAAATGTCCACGGGCCGTTCATGTCAGCGGCGCGGAACCAGCGGCCAGAGATCAGCACATAAGTGTTCTGGTCGCCGATTTCCTTGAAGATGTGCCCGGTGGTGTTGCTGACATACAGCAATTGCGTTCCCTGGATCGGCAGCCACTGCGGCGCACCGTCGGTGACGATCAGTTCGGTCGGGGTCGTGGCCACGAAGATTTTTGGCTGCGGCGGTTTGGCCAGACTCGGTACTTTGTCCTTGGGATCGCTTTGCCCGGTGAGCAGGTCAACTTGCCGGCTCTCGATCGCGGCTTTCTTGGCTTTCTCCAGATCCGCCGAAGGCGAGGACAGCAGGGTGTACGGCCCTGTCAATTGATCGGCAACCATCCAGCCGTCGAACACGTGCAGATAGTGTTTGCCCTGGCCGTCCTTGAGCAGCAGAGGACGAGTGTTGATGACCCGTTGCAATCCGGTGCCGTCGACCGGGCGATACGCGGCCTCACCGTCGATATAAACGAGCATGGCCGGCACATCAGAGCTGATGATGGTCGGTGGCGTGTTTTCCAGAGGCGCCGTGTCGGCTTTCTGTTCGGCGGCCAGTACGCCGACGGCAGCCTCCAATTGATCGAGTGAAATGGTTTTCTTGCGCTTGGCCGCATCGTTTTGCAGTGTCGTAATCCAGGTGTCGGCCTGATTGGCGTCGGCGGGGAAGTCGGCCTTGATGATCTTGTACTGGTCGAGCATGACCCAGCGAGTCGTCTTGTCGACCAGTGTATGAGCGCTGAACTGGACGATCCCGTAAGTCGCCTTGCCGTCGGCATCGGTCGCCTCGACGGCGGCGCGGGCCTGCAAGGTGTAGCCGTCCCAGCTGTCGAGCTGGGGCTGGTACACGGTGAGTTTTGACTTGCCGCTGGTGATGACCTGGGGCCACGTCGGCTCAACGGCAGCGGCGTCTGCCGTCTTGGCCGCAGGCGCCGCCCACGCGCTGTTGAATGCCAACAGACAGAGCATCAGACAGGCAAGAAAAGGGTGGGCGCGGGACATTGTCAGCTCCATCGACAAAGGCTTCTCGGGGATAAACGGAAGCAGTCGAAAAAGCATAGTCGCCTGATCTGGAATCACCCGCCGGTTTCAGCGATTGGCGGAAAGTCGAGTGGGGCAAAATGTTGCAGTGTGCTATTTGAATGCCACGATCCCCTGAATCCTTCCCCTGAGAGGCAGTCATGTTCAACGGCATTCTGATCGACAAAGACGACAGCGGTTATCGCGCCAGCCTGCAGACAATCGACGAGCAGCAGTTGCCCGAAGGCAATGTGACAGTGCGCGTCGCGTACAGCACGCTCAACTTCAAGGACGGGCTGGCGATTACCGGCAGCAGCCCTGTGGTGCGCAAGTTCCCGATGGTGCCGGGAATAGATCTGGCGGGTACGGTCGAAGTCAGTTCGCATCCCGACTATAAGGCTGGCGATCAGGTGCTGCTCAACGGCTGGGGCGTGGGTGAAAACCACTGGGGCGGTCTGGCCCAGAAGGCGCGGCTCAACGGCGACTGGCTGATTCCGCTGCCAGAAGCCTTCACTGCCGCGCAAGCCATGGCCATTGGTACGGCGGGCTACACGGCAATGCTGTGCATCATGGTGCTGGAGCGCAATGGCGTGACGCCAGAGCAGGGTGAAGTGCTGGTCACCGGCGCCAACGGCGGGGTCGGCAGCTTTGCCATTGCCTTGTTGGACAAACTTGGCTATCGCGTGGTGGCGTCCACCGGGCGGGTGTCGGAGCATGAATATCTGCAGCGACTGGGCGCCAGCGAAATCATTGATCGTGCAGCCTTGTCCGAGCCTGGCAAACCCTTGGCGAAGGAGCGCTGGGCGGCGGTGATCGATTCGGTCGGCAGTCATACGTTGGCCAATGCCTGTGCGAGTACTCGCGCCGAAGGCACCGTTGCAGCATGCGGTCTGGCTCAGGGCATGGACTTTCCGGCATCGGTGGCCCCATTCATCTTGCGTGGCGTGACACTGGCCGGCATCAACAGCGTGACCCAGCCCAAGGCCCGCCGAATCGAGGCCTGGGCGCGTCTGGCCAAGGATCTGGATTTCGCCCTGTTGCCCCTGATCAGCCACGAAATCGGCCTCAGCGAAGCGATCGAAGCTGCTCCGAAATTGCTCGCCGGACAGTTGCGCGGACGGGTTGTCGTGGACGTCAATCGCTGACACATTAAGCGCCATCGCGGACCTGCCGGGCCGCACTTCAAAAAAAGGGAGTGGCACTTCGATGGATTTACAACAACAGCACGTTGAGTCGTTCACGGTTTCAGGCTTGCGCGTTCGAACCACCAATGCCGCAGAACACAAGGCCGAGACCGCGAAAATCGGCCCGATGTGGGGCGAGTTCTTCGGCAGGAACCTGGCAGAGGTCATTCCCGGCAAACTGACCGAGTCGCCGATTTATGGGGTGTATTCGGCCTACGAGTCGGATGCCTCGGGTGCCTTTGATGTGACCGCCGGCGTTGCTGTCGTTGATCCACAAAGCGATTTCGAAACAATTCTGATCGAGAGTGGCGAGTATCTGGTGTTTCAGGGGCAGGGCGCATTGCCGGACGCCGTCATCGCCACCTGGGGCCGGATCTGGAAACACTTCGAAGCCAATCCGCAGATCCAGCGCCGCTACGCCACCGACTTCGAGGCCTACCTTGGCCCCGAGTCGGTAGCCATCTACATCGGCATTCGTTAAGACCGGGTTTCCCGGGACAACAGCTCACGCTTGCGTTCCACGCCCCAGCGGTAGCCCGAGAGATTGCCGTCGCTGCGCACCACGCGGTGGCAAGGGATCGCCACCGCGAGGCTGTTGGCGCCGCAAGCCTGGGCCACCGCCCGAACCGCTTTGGGTGAGCCGATGCGCTGTGCGATGTCGGCGTAACTGGCGGTGCTGCCAACCGGAATTTCGCGCAGTGCCTGCCAGACCCGTTCCTGAAACGCGGTGCCCCGCACATCCAGTGGCAGATCGAGGCCGATGGCCGGTGCTTCGATGAAACCGACGACATGGGCGATCAGTTGTTCGAACTCGGCATCAGCCCCGATCAGGTTTGCCCGGCGAAACTGATCCTGCAGGTCACAGACAAGCTGATGAGGATCGTCCCCCAACAGAATCGCGCAGATCCCCCGGTCACTCTGTGCCACCAGAATGGCGCCGAGCGAGCATTGGCCGACCGCAAAACGAATGTCGTTGTTTTGCCCGGCGGCCCGGAAGTCGCCGGGCTTCATGCCCAGCAACTGGTCTGCGGATTCGTAGAAGCGGCTGTTCGAGTTGAAACCGGCGTCGTACAGCGCATCGGTCACCGAGTCGCCATCCGCCAGGCGTTGCCGCACTCTGCGGGAGCGATGTGCGGCGGCGTAACCTTTGGGTGTCAGGCCGGTGGCGGCTTTGAAGACCCGATGGAAATGGAAGGCGCTAAGGCCGGCGGCTTCTGCCAGTTCGTTGAGTGCCGGCAGGGTTTCGGCGCTTTCGATCTGCCGGCAGGCCGCTGCTACGGTCGCGGCATGTTGCGCGGCCACGTCGCTTTGATCCTTGCTCGCCCGTTTGCTGGGGCGATATCCCGCCGCTTCGGCTTCTTCGGCGGTGTCGAAGAATTCGACATTCTGCGGCTTCGGCAGGCGCGCCAGGCTGCTCGGGCGGCAATAGATGCCGGTGGTCTTCACGGCATAGACAAACTGGCCGTCCGCACGTGGGTCGCGGGCGACGACAGCGGCCCAGCGTGGATCGTCTTGAGTGTTCAAAGGGGTCGAAAGCGTTTTCATGATGGAGAGTCCGTTGACCTGTTGAATTTCAGGTTAACCAGTGCCGCCAACCGTAACACTCCGGCCCTTGCGGTCAAATTCCGTGAGGTTATCCAGCGGTGCGAAACGTCAGGTTGAAACGCTGTTCGCCCAGTTGCGGATGCCGGCCGTGTTTGATCGGCAGGACGCCGTGATAGCGCAGCCGGTCGACGCCGCCCCAGATCACCATGTCGCCGTGCAACAGCGAAATGCGCTGACTCTTGTCGCTGCGGGCGAAGCCGCCGAACAGGAACATGGCGGGTAAGCCCAATGACAGGGACACGATAGGTGCGGCGTAGGAATGTTCGTCTTTGTCCTGATGCAAAGACATTTTCGCGCCGGGGACATAGCGGTTGATCAGGCAGGAATCCGGTATGAAGTCGGAAAATCCGACTTGCTTCGCCGCTGCCAGGGCCAATTCGCGAAAGACGTCAGGCATCTGCGGCCAGGGCTGGTGGCTGATTGGATCTTCGGCCGAGTAGCGGTAACCGCTGCGATCGGTGATCCAGCCCAAAGCGCCGCAGCTGCTGGTGGCAACGGACATGCTGAAGCCTCCGGGCGTCATCATGTGCCGCAACGGGGCACGTTCGATGACCGATTCCAGCGCCGGCAGCAATTGCTCGATACGGGACAGGGCGAAGCCACGCAAGACCCACGATTGCTCTCCAATCTGCTCGGAGCGGGGTGGCTGCTCGGTGTCGGCGAAGAGGTCGAAATTGCTGTGCATGATGGTCAGGTTGCGTCGTGAAAGATGATGCCGAGAGTATGCCGTTTTCCACTGTGCAGGCGACTCACGCCATGGCGCATGGTGACCCGATAATCGCCGCGCACGCCTTTGACCGGACGCTGGTTGACGGCAAAGATCAAGGCGTCACCTTTT
The DNA here is from genome assembly GCF_059418105.1 of Pseudomonas sp. GW821-FHT09C09. Taxonomy (NCBI): domain Bacteria; kingdom Pseudomonadati; phylum Pseudomonadota; class Gammaproteobacteria; order Pseudomonadales; family Pseudomonadaceae; genus Pseudomonas; species Pseudomonas sp. GW821-FHT09C09. The sequence continues at coordinate 656,728 of NZ_JBWKPF010000002.1, read as the reverse complement.
CTCAGGTCCATCACCAGCGGCCGAGACTGCATTCTCGGACGTTGTTCGGTCAGGACGAACTCACCACCGCTGAAATCTTCGCCAGGCTCTGACAGAAGAATCGCCACTTGCAGTGGAAAGACGTGTTCGCCGTACAAATCCTGATGCAGACAGTTGTAGTCCTGCGGGCCGTATTGCAGCAAGAGCGGGGTAGGCCGCAGTTGACCGGCGGCGTGACAGCACGCGAGAAACTCGCTGTGCAGGGGTGGAAATCGTTGCGGCAAACCCATTCGTTCGTGCCAGCGGTTGGCCAGGGGAACAAGATGCGGATAAAGCGTACTGCGCAGGCGCTCCACCAATGGAGGCAGCGGATAGCGCAGATATTTGTACTCGCCGCGTCCGAAACCGTGGCGGGCCATGATGACTTGCGAGCGGAACGGTTCGCTTTGCGGGTAAAGCGCTCTCAGGCGCTCGCAGGTTTCCGGGCGCAACAACGAGCGGATAACGGCACAGCCGTCCTGATCCAGCTGTTGTTCCAGCGCGACCCAGTCGAGCGTATCGAGGGGCGATTCGGGTGACATCGGCATGCTGATTCCTTGGTGCTTGTCCAAGTGATCAGTCTAGGCAGCCCGCGAGGCCGGAACACTCCGGCGCTTGCGGTCGAATTGTCACCCGTGCCTTACAAGGCCTTGCTGACGCTGATATCGCTGATCACGTCGCCGCTCTGGCCATGCAGGGCATCCAGCGCAGCCTTGGCTTCTTCCGGCGTGCCGTTTTCCAGCTGAGCGAATTCGAAGCGGCGCTCGCCGTTGAGTTTGTACTTGATGACGTATTTGGTCGTTTGAGCCACGGTCATGCTTACCTGATTGTATTGAGGGGGGCGATCAGCTGAGTTTCGAGCTGGAACGACGGATGATCTTGATCGAGTGCGTCAGGGTCGGCTTGCGGGTCACGCTGATTGCGCGGCGGTTGACGGTGTCGATGGTGATGTTCCAGAAACCGGTGCTCGGCGCCGTGATGCGGGCCGGAAAGGTGTCGAAGGCGCCGCCGTGGTAGGTGTGACGGCCGCCGTTCTTGAAGCTGCGGAAGTTGGCGTCGTTCATCAGACGGATGTTGCAGGTTTGCGAGCATTGGATGACGACGATGTCGTCTTCGTTGAGGTGCTCGCGCTGGTGAATAAATTTCATGGGCGCCTCCAGAAGGGCTTTTTCTACAAAATCAAAACGATAGCAAGGTCGATTGGCGGCAGTTTATCAGTCCGGACAGGTTATTATCCGGCCGTCGGGCGCTGCTTTGACAATTAAAAACAGTTATTCGCGATTCCATGTGCGTTAAATGCAATGAGCCTCGGAGAAAATTGGCATTCGTGCTGTCCGACGGTCTTTATAGGAGATTCTGTATGAAGTGGGGTGTGGTCATTGTGCCGTTGGCATTGGCGATGGGTGGTTGTGCAAGCGTTTCGGAGATTAACGAGACATTGCCGACCATGAACGTCATTTCCGGCAAGAAGCCCCACGAATATGCGCAGTGCCTGGCTGACCAGCTGGCGCAAAGCCGCGGGGCCTTGCAAATGGAGCCGCACAAGGACGGGGTTCGGGTGATCGTGCCGGGGAAATTGTCATCCGGCCCGGCGGCGGTGTTTGACATCGAGGATCGCTCCGGCGGCAGCAGTATCAAGTTGCATGAACGCATGTCCAATGTGCCGATACGTCCTCGGGATGTTCGCAATGCCGCCACGGTGTGCATTTCCGGCTGATAAACTGTCAGTCATCGGTATTGATGCCGTTCAGGCCACGCTTGGGCGGCATTGTCATTTCTGGAGATGTGCATGAAGCGGGAGCAGGTGCGCGAGCGCCATAAAGAAGGGTTGATTGCAGCCACACATGTGATTCAGAACCCGGCGAATCCGGGTGAGTGGATCGTGTTTTTCAAGAAGAGCGCCGGGCGCAGTTATTTTCTGGTGGATGAAAACGACGAAGTCGAATCGTTTGGCCGTCTGGATGACCTGATTGAGGTCGTTCGCGGGCTGGGGATCAAGTTCGCCGAAATCCACATGTAAAACCTACTTGCAGACCACTACGACGCTGCGAGTCTTGTAATTGCCGACGTCGACACCCAGTGTCTTGTCGCTTTCCTTCGACGCAGGCGTACCTTCCGTTCCAACGATGCGATAGCCGGTTCCGGCGCAGGAGGCATCGGCCTTTTCATAGCAACTGGCCCAGGAGTTCGCCTCGCCGGAGCAGTCGATGCTCAAGCCTTGTTCGCCATTGTTCAGATAAGTCGTTTCGGACGTGGCGCAGCCGGCCAGGGCCAGAAGCGCAATCAGTGGCAGCATGCGGTGCAGGGTACGGATGTTCATGGCGATGTCGTCTTCGGAAGGAGAGGGCTAGACGCTATGACAGCGCCGGTGCGAAAAGGTTATAGCGATTGGCCACGTCTTTGTGTGCGGGCCAAAAAAAGCCCTGCACAGTGGCAGGGCCGGGATTTGTGGTCGCCGATCAGTCTTGATCCTTGCCGCGACGCTTCGGCGAGGGAGGCGTGTAATCAAGCACCGCGGCTACTTCAACCGCCATCGCTTCAGTGGGCAATGGGCCGGACACATCTTCGCCGTTGGCGGCGGTGATATGCCACTGGCCATCTTTTGCCTTGGCGACGGTGTACCCGTTGATGATTTTTGCTGCGGACATCTAGCGGCCTCGTTGGCTGGTTCAAAGGCGTCATGATAACGGGAAACGGGCGAGCAGGCGCGGTTCGATGCGGTGTTCCTGAATCTTTGGGCTACGCTGAATGCGCAGCTTCTGCGTGCGGATTGAACTATCCGCCAGAATATTTCTCTATGTTGACATCGGTTAGCCAGTGCGGGGCATTGTAAGGTGCACGCCGCCTGATTAGACTGCGCCGAAACTCGTACACACAGCCCTTTCAAGGACTTATATGATCAAGAAATGCTTGTTCCCAGCAGCCGGTTACGGTACTCGCTTCCTTCCAGCGACTAAGGCCATGCCCAAAGAAATGCTGCCGGTGGTAAACAAGCCACTGATCCAGTACGGCGTCGAAGAAGCTCTGGATGCTGGTCTGACTGAGATCTCCATCGTGACCGGCCGTGGCAAGCGCGCCCTGGAAGACCACTTCGACATCAGCTATGAGCTGGAAAACCAGATCAAGGGCACCGACAAAGAGAAATACCTGGTCGGTATCCGCAAGCTGTTGGACGAGTGCTCGTTCTCCTACACCCGTCAGACTGAAATGAAAGGCCTGGGCCATGCGATCCTGACCGGTCGTCCGCTGATCGGTGATGAGCCGTTCGCGGTAGTGCTGGCGGACGACCTGTGCGTCAACCTCGAAGGCGACGGCGTACTGACCCAGATGGTGAAGCTGTACAAGCAGTTCCGCTGCTCGATCATTGCCATTCAGGAAGTCGATCCGCAAGAAACCAGCAAATACGGCGTCATTGCCGGCGAGATGATCCGCGACGATATCTACCGCGTACACAGCATGGTCGAGAAGCCAAAGCCGGAAGACGCGCCGTCGAACCTGGCGATCATCGGTCGTTACATCCTGACCCCGGACATCTTCGACCTGATCGAACAGACCGAGCCAGGCAAGGGTGGTGAAATCCAGATCACTGACGCCCTGATGAAGCAGGCCCAGAACGGCTGCGTGATGGCCTACAAGTTCAAGGGCAAGCGTTTCGACTGCGGTGGTGCCGAGGGTTACATCGAGGCAACCAACTTCTGCTTCGAAAACTTCTACAAGACCGGCAAGGCCTACTGATAGCGCCTGACCTGTCTGTACGAAAAAGCCACCTTCGGGTGGCTTTTTCATTTTCCGCCCCTATATCGGCAGGAGTGCTTGCCCAAAGGACGACGGCGGGTATGCTGATCCCCTGCCGAGGAGAAAGAAATGGCCTACGATTTTGACCTTTATGTGATTGGTGCCGGTTCCGGCGGTGTACGTGCTGCGCGTTTTGCGGCCGGATTCGGCGCGAAAGTGGCGGTGGCCGAGAGCCGTTATCTGGGCGGCACCTGCGTCAACGTCGGCTGCGTGCCGAAGAAGCTGCTGGTGTACGGCGCGCATTTCGCCGAAGACTTTGAGCAGTCGTCCGGTTTCGGCTGGAGCCTGGGCGAAGCGGACTTTGATTGGGCGACCCTGATCGCCAACAAGGATCGCGAGATCAATCGCCTGAACGGCATTTATCGCAATCTGCTGGTCAACAGTGGCGTGACCCTGCACGAAGCGCACGCGAAAATCGTTGGCCCGCATGAAGTCGAGGTCAACGGTGAGCGTTTCACTGCAAAAAACATTCTGATCGCCACGGGCGGCTGGCCGCAGATTCCGGAAATCCCGGGGCATGAGCATGCCATCAGCTCCAATCAGGCGTTTTTCCTGAAAGAGCTTCCGAAGCGCGTCCTGGTCGTCGGTGGTGGATACATCGCCGTCGAATTTGCCGGCATCTTCCACGGTCTCGGTGCAGATACCACGTTGCTGTATCGCGGTGATCTGTTCCTGCGCGGCTTCGACGGTTCGGTGCGCAAACATCTGCAGGAAGAGCTGACCAAGCGCGGCATGGATCTGCAGTTCAATGCCGATATCAAGCGGATCGACAAGCAACCAGATGGCAGCCTGAAAGCGACCCTCAAGGATGGTCGCGTGCTGGAAGCAGATTGCGTGTTCTACGCCACTGGCCGGCGTCCGATGCTGGACAATCTCGGGCTGGAAAATACCGACGTACAGCTCGACGACAAAGGTTTCATCAAGGTCGACGAGCAATACCAGACCACCGAGCCGTCAATTCTTGCGCTGGGTGATGTCATCGGTCGCGTTCAGCTGACGCCGGTGGCGCTGGCTGAAGGCATGGCGGTGGCGCGACGTCTGTTCAAGCCGGAGCAATACCGACCGGTGGATTACAAGATGATCCCGACAGCGGTATTCAGTCTGCCGAACATCGGCACTGTCGGTTTGACCGAAGAAGAAGCGCGTGAAGCGGGGCACGATGTGGTGATCTTCGAAAGTCGCTTCCGCCCGATGAAGCTGACCCTGACCGAATGCCAGGAGCGCACGCTGATGAAGCTGGTGGTCGATGGCAAGTCCGACAAGGTGCTGGGCTGCCACATGGTCGGGCCGGATGCCGGCGAGATCGTGCAGGGACTGGCGATCGCGCTGAAGGCTGGCGCCACCAAGCGTGACTTCGACGACACCATCGGGGTGCACCCGACGGCGGCCGAAGAGTTTGTCACCATGCGTACGCCGGTCGGCGCTTAAGTCTTTTTCGCCTCTGCTGCGTCTGGCGCTGCCGCAACGGTGGTGGCCAGGCGCAGGCTGTCTTGCGCCTTGGTCAATTCCTTCTCCAATGACTGATTGAGCTGCGACTGCTCGTCGACGTTCTGCTTGAGCGTCTGACTTTCCAGCAGCGCCACGCGCAAGCGTTCCTGGAGGAGGGTGCGCTCGCTGTCGACACGCGTCGCTTGCTCCAGCAGTTGATCCTGACGCTGATTGCTGTGCTTGAGCTGGTCCTGCAGCAGGCTCAGTTCACGCAGCGTGCCACGGTTCTCGGTCAGCAGGCGTTCGTTGTCACGGTGCAATTGAGTGATTTCGTCCTGACGAACCAGCGCACTTTGCTGCGCCTGACGCAACTCCATCTGCAATTGTTGAACCTGACTTTCGTGACGGCTCTGTTCCTGTTCGCGCTGCTCTTTAACGGCATTGCGGTAGTGTTCAAGCGCATCTCGAGCATGCAAGTGCTTTTCTTCCAGCGAGCGGATCTGCTCGTCCTTGTCCTGCAAGCGCAATTCGAAATCTGCCAGCGCCTGATTCAGGCCGGCATTGCGTGTCTGTTCGGTTTGCAGCATCGAGCGGGTGTCGCTCAAGACTTCGGACTCTTTCGTTAGCGCTGCGCCCTGGATGTCGTGCTTTTTCTCCAGCTGCGCATGGTCCTGACGAAGCTGATTCAGCTCAGATTCCAGCGCCTGGCGTTGTTGCTCGTACTGTTCGCGCGCCTGATCGATCGGGTCCTGTGCCTGTTCTTTCAGGCGTTGTGCGAGGCGCGTGACGAGTGCCAGGAGCTCGTCATCGATGGGTTCTGCCGAAGGATCCGCCGGTGCGCTGCCGTCATCCAGCTCCTTCAGATAGCGATGAATCGTGGTTTTCGATCCGGTATTCCCCAGCTCGATGCGTACTGCGTCGATGCTTGGGTGTTCGCCACGGGCGAGGATCGCTGAGCGCGCGATCTGGACTACTGCTTTGTTAACGCCGCCACGGGCCATATATGCTCCTACGATTACGTACTGTGGTACATGCCACCAAAGTACGCAGTGTACCATGCTGAAAATAAAGTTAAATGTTTCAAGATAAACGGGCGGGATATACTGGTATTACCCCGTGTGAAGCGCCAGAATCCGCTTTTCAATCTTCAAATCAGTACATCTGCGAGAAAACAGCCCATGAGCGATCTGGATCGCTATCTGCAAGCCGCCACCCGTGACAACACCCGCCGCAGCTATCGTGCGGCCGTCGAGCATTTCGAAACGGTATGGGGCGGGTTCCTGCCCGCGACGGCGGACAGCGTCGCGCGCTATCTGGTGGCTCACGCGGGTGTGCTGTCGGTCAATACGCTGAAGCTGCGCCTGTCGGCCCTGGCGCAGTGGCATAACAGTCAGGGGTTCGCCGATCCGACCAAGACGCCGGTGGTGCGCAAAGTGTTCAAGGGCATCCGTGCGCTACATCCCGCGCAGGAAAAACAGGCCGAGCCGTTACAGCTGCAGGATCTTGAGCAGACCGTTGCCTGGCTTGAGCAGGAAATGAAAGAGGCCCGAGAAAAACAGGACCGGCCGTTGCTGCTAAGAGCCTGTAGAGACCGCGCACTGATTCTTCTGGGGTTTTGGCGCGGCTTTCGTAGTGACGAGCTGTGCCGGGTGCAAATCGAGCACGTCCAGGCCCACGCCGGCAGCGGCATCACCCTGTACCTGCCACGCAGCAAGGGCGACCGTGAGAACCTCGGTCAGACCTATCAGGCTCCGGCGTTACTGAAGTTGTGCCCGGTGCAGGCCTACATCGACTGGATCACCGAAGCGGCGCTCGTACGTGGCCCGGTGTTTCGCGGTGTCGATCGCTGGGGCAATCTGAGCGAGGAGGGCTTGCACGCCAACAGTGTGATTCCGCTGCTGCGTCAGGCCCTGGAACGCGCCGGGATCTCCGCCGAGCGCTATACCAGCCACTCGTTGCGCCGTGGCTTTGCCACCTGGGCCCATCAAAGCGGTTGGGATCTCAAGTCGCTGATGAGTTACGTGGGCTGGAAGGATATGAAGTCCGCGATGCGCTATGTTGAAGCGAGCCCCTTTCACGGGATGGCCCGGATTACGGATAAGCCGTTGTCTTCGTAGATATCGTTTTCTTCTATTAATACAGTCAGCTAATAGCGAAAACAAATCAGCAGCATCAGGTTTGCCAATGAGCCATCCGTCGAGTGAGTGGGTAGGATTCACCCATCGAATTCACAACCCTGACGGAGAGTCATCAATGCCTATCATCAACAGCCAAGTAAAACCGTTCAAAGCTACCGCGTTCAAAAACGGCGACTTCGTACAAGTCTCGGACGCTGACCTGAAAGGCAAATGGTCCGTAGTTTTCTTCTACCCGGCCGACTTCACCTTCGTTTGCCCAACCGAGCTGGAAGACCTGGCCGACAACTACGCTGCCTTCCAGAAACTGGGCGTAGAGATCTACAGCGTTTCCACCGACACCCACTTTGCCCACGCTGCCTGGCACAACACTTCGCCAGCCATCGGCAAAATCGAATACACCATGATCGGCGACCCGACCCACGTCATCTCCCGCAACTTCGACGTGCTGATCGAAGAAGCTGGCCTGGCAGACCGTGGCACCTTCGTGATCAACCCTGAAGGCCAGATCAAAATCGTTGAACTGAACGACGGCGGCGTTGGCCGTGACGCTTCCGAGCTGCTGCGCAAGATCAAGGCTGCTCAGTACGTCGCTGCTCACCCAGGCGAAGTTTGCCCGGCCAAGTGGAAAGAAGGCGAGGCCACTCTGGCTCCGTCCCTGGACCTGGTCGGCAAGATCTGAGTCTGTGACACACGCAATGCAGGGCGGGACTCCGCACCTACCTCAGTAAGCTGCACCGCCCAATAGAAAAGCCCGGGCGAGATTCGCTCGGGCTTTTTTTCGCCTCAAATAAAGTCAGGAGATCGCCCGTATGTTGGACGCCAATCTTAAAGCCCAGTTGAAATCGTACCTGGAACGGGTCACCCAGCCGATCGAGATCGTTGCCTCACTCGACGACGGTGCGAAATCCCGTGAAATGCTCGACCTGCTGAAAGACGTTGCCAGTCTTTCGCACCAGATTACCTTGATCGACAGCGGCGACGATGCACGCAAACCGTCGTTCTCGATCAACCGCCCGGGTGCCGACATCAGCCTGCGTTTCGCCGGCATCCCGATGGGCCATGAATTCACTTCGCTGGTGCTGGCCCTGCTGCAAGTCGGCGGTCACCCTTCGAAGGCCAGTGTCGAAGTGATCGAACAGATCCGCTCGCTCAAGGGCGAGTTCAACTTCGAGACTTACTTCTCGCTGTCCTGCCAGAACTGCCCGGACGTGGTCCAGGCGCTGAACCTGATGGCCGTGCTGAACCCGAACATCCGCCACGTCGCCATTGACGGCGCGCTGTTCCAGGACGAAGTCAACGATCGCAAGATCATGGCCGTGCCGAGCATTTACCTGAACGGCGAAAATTTCGGCCAGGGCCGCATGGGCCTGGAAGAGATCCTCGCCAAGCTCGACACCGGCGCCATCGAGCGTCAGGCCGAGAAAATCAGCGCCAAGCAAGCCTTTGATGTGCTGGTAGTGGGCGGTGGCCCGGCCGGTGCTTCGGCGGCAATCTATGCCGCACGTAAAGGCATTCGCACTGGCGTTGCCGCCGAGCGCTTTGGCGGTCAGGTGCTGGATACCATGGCCATCGAGAACTTCATTTCCGTGCAGGAAACCGAAGGCCCGAAACTGGCAACCGCGCTTGAAGAACACGTCAAGCAGTACGACGTCGACATCATGAACCTGCAGCGCGCCGACAAGCTGATCCCGGGCAAGAACGGCGAGCTGCATGAAGTCCGCTTCGCCAGTGGCGCAACCCTCAAGGCCAGGAGCGTGATTCTGGCGACCGGTGCACGGTGGCGCGAAATGAACGTGCCGGGCGAACAGGAATACCGCAACAAGGGCGTGGCTTACTGCCCGCACTGCGACGGCCCGCTGTTCAAAGGCAAGCGTGTGGCGGTGATTGGCGGCGGCAACTCCGGCGTCGAGGCAGCGATTGATCTGGCCGGTATCGTGTCCCACGTAACCTTGCTTGAGTTCGACGTACAACTGCGTGCTGACGCGGTGCTGCAACGCAAGCTGGACAGCCTGCCGAACGTCACCGTGATCACCAGTGCGTTGACCACTGAAGTCACTGGCGATGGCCAGAAGGTCAACGGCCTGCGTTACAAGGATCGCAACACTGACGAGTTGCGCACGGTCGAGCTGGAAGGGATCTTCGTGCAGATCGGTCTGCTGCCCAACACCGACTGGCTCAAAGGCACCATCGAGCTGTCGCCGCGTGGCGAAATCATCGTCGACAACCGGGGTGAGACTTCGATTCCGGGTATCTTCGCGGCCGGCGACGTGACCACCGTGCCGTACAAGCAGATCGTGATTGCGGTGGGCGAGGGCGCCAAGGCTTCTCTCAGCGCTTTCGATCACCTGATCCGTACTTCGGCCCCAGCGTAAATCCCGGACCGAAAAAAGAAAAACCCCATCAGCGATGATGGGGTTTTTTCTTTTCAGCGTTTACAGCGGCGCCGGCTGAATGATCTCGACCCAGTAGCCATCCGGGTCCTTGATGAACGCCAGGCTCTTCATGCGGCCATCGGTCAGGCGCTTCTGGAAGTCGCAGCCCAGTTCTTCAAAGCGTGCGCAAGCAGCGACGATGTCCGGCACCGAAATGCAGATGTGGCCGAAACCGCGCGGGTCGGTGTTGCCGTTGTGGTAGGCGAAATCAGCGTCGTTTTCGGTGCCGTGGTTGTGGGTCAGTTCCAGGATGCCGGGAATCGACTTCATCCACTCGGTGCGGGCAGCGGCGTCGGTCGGGATCTGCGATTTGTCGACCAGGGCGAGGAAGTACAGGCTGAATTCCGCTTCCGGGAAATCACGCTTCTCTACCAGCGAGAAACCCAGCACGCGGGTGTAGAAGTCCAGCGACTTGGTGATGTCCTTGACGCGCAGCATGGTGTGATTGAACACGAAGTTGCGGGTTGCGCTGTCTGGGGTGGCGGTGACGCCAGGGAAGGTGTTCAGTTCTTGCAGGCTCATGGGCCCTCCGTAACAAATTGGGGCGAGTGAATGGGCGCAATGATACGCATGCCTTGCGGCATCGCCAAACCGAAAGCGCGGGCTTGCCCTGCAAGCGGGCGAACCTCAGACTTTACGGTTCAATCCGCGAGTGCCTCTGGTAATGATCCGACCGTTCAAATCGCTGTTCGTTTTCTTCGGCTTGTCCCTCATCGCCGCTTCGGCCTGCGCGGATGCTCCGAGCATTACCTGGCCTGCGGGCTGGCAAGTCGAAGCGTTGCCCGAAACAGCACCGGATGTTTCCCGTCAGCGGGCGGTGAAGACCGATGCCGATGGCAATCAGGTGATGGTGATGGAGTTGACGATGACGCGTGTGGAAACGGGTCATCAGGTCAATCTGCAAGGCGTGCTGCTGGAGATGCGCAAGTCGGTGCAGAAGGACTTTTTCCAGGGCGGTTATCAGAGTGTCTGTAACAAGGTTCATTCGAGCACACTCGGTTCGCTCGCGGCGCTCGAGACCACTTGTACCGTCACCGAAAACGGCCGTCATGTGCTATCACAAACATTGGTTGCTGCAGTAGAGGCAGACAAGGCCTATGTACTTTCGTATGCCGGGCAAGCCGAGGTTTACAAGGCCAGCGCTGATGAAATAGTGGCGGCGAGAAACAGCTTGAAATTTTAGTCAGCTGTTCGGTGATCCTCAGCCCGTTAGATACCTGAAGTGATTAAATACAAAGTTGCTCGCCCTGCGAAGACGCAACATCCGGAAGCATAGTTCCAGTGCAAGAGGCTGTTTGGCTCTGAACTTTAGAGACGGGAAATTGTTGCATTTGTTAGATATTGTCCAAAAAAAAGCCCTGCATCTGCAGGGCTTTTATGTTTGCGGGGGATTAACCGCGCAACCAGGAATCAACGGTGGCTGCACCGTATTGTTCCTTCCAGGCCTTCAGGCCGCGATGGTTGCCACCCTTGGTCTCGATCAGCTCGCCGGTGTGCGGGTTCTGATAGACCTTGACCACACGAGCGCGGCGGGTCTTAGGTGCTGCGGTCAGTTGCAGACCGGATTTGGCCGGGTTCGGATCGAGAATGGCGATGATGTCTTTCAGGCCTTTGCCGTAGGTTTTCATCAGCCCCTGGAGCTTTTCTTCGAATTCGATTTCTTTCTTGAGCCCGGCATCGTTCTTCAGCGATTCCAGCTGCTTGAGCTGTTCCTGAAGGGCCTTTTCAGCTGCACGAAATTCAGCGAGTCTGGACAATATCTTTACTCCAATAGTGTGTTTGGCTGATACCAACCGCAAACAAAGCTATAAGCCAAGAGCCTTGAAGCGACTCGGTGATAGTGGCTCACCTGTCAATATAGCAACAGGTAAGAAAAATTGTAGTAGTTAATGCGTCAAGAGTAAATCCTGACGTTTTCTTTATGTAAAAACAGCGATGTCTTGTATCAATTTGGTGCGGACGGTCTGAGCCCGCCGGTTTTATCGCGATTAGTTAATGGTGAGTTAATGCATCGATGAAGTCTGCGGCCGGCATCGGTTTGCCAAACAGATAGCCTTGCAGAAAGTTGACGTGATGCGCGGCCAGATAATCCGCCTGGACCTGTGTTTCCACGCCTTCGGCCACAATGCCCAGATCCAGTTTGGCGGAGAGTTCGATGATGCTGTCCAGAATGTGTCGGGACAGGGCGTCCTTATCAATCATGGCAACGAATGTCTGGTCGATCTTCAGGAAGTCGACATTGAATGTTCTCAAATAGCCCAGGCTCGAATGACCGGTGCCGAAGTCGTCGATCGCGATCTTCACACCCATGGCACGCAGTTGTGCAAACAGCTGATGGGTGATGTCGGTCGGCTCGATCAACTCGCGTTCCGTCAACTCCAGGACCAGGCTGATGCTGCCTGGGACGAATGCCGCCAGAAACTCGCGGCAGTCTTCCAGCAACTCCAGATCGTGGCAGTGACTGGCCGTAATGTTGATGCCGATATGAAAGGGGGCCTCGAAGGAAGCCGACAGCGGCCCGAGCACTACGGCGGTCTGCTGCATCAAGGAACGGGTCATCGGTACGATCAGCCCGGAATGTTCTGCGAACGGTATGAACAGATCCGGACGCACCAGGCCTTCTTTGGGATGATTCCAGCGCATCAGTACTTCGCAGCCCGACCAGCGTTTGCTGTCGCCATAGACCACCGGTTGGAAGTAGGGAATGAACTCTCCGGCTTCCAGCGCGCGCAGCATTTCGTGACTGGGGGATGTCGCGCGGTTCTGCACGATATAACCGATTGCCCCTGACACCGCCCCAAAGAAAATCAACAGACTGAACAGCGGCGGGTATTCGTCGCTCATGTAGTTCCAGGTTTCATCTTCAGGGAAACCGGCGCTCACCGTGTAGGCATAGTGCGGAGAGTTCAACGTGCTCTGGGCCACCGGCAACTCGGGAAGGGCACCTTGATGCACTTTGCCGTCGGCCGAAAGCCAGTTATTGCCCACTTGCAGCAATAACAATGTCTGCCGGCCGATCAGGCGCAGAATATTGCTCAGGTGATAGCCGTCCAGCGTCGTCAGCGCACCGCCCCGGCCTTCGCTCAGTCGATACACCAGCAGCGCCGTATCAGGCGTAACCGGGTTGCCGTTCATGAGCCATAACTTGCCTTGGGTGTAGTCCCCCGGATTGACGGCTTCCTTGAAGTCGCCGAACAGCGAACTGCAATAGAGGTTGTTGTCCCACACCAGATTGGTCGAACGCACGAACGGGCGACGGGTGACCTGTTCGCGCAGGGCCAGTTTGACATCCTCGCAGGTCTGGCCCGCCAGCGGCAGCAATTCCCGGGCGGACTGGGCGGTGTTGTCGAGCATCAGGTCGAACTGGCGCAAGGCTTCTTCGGCGGTTTGCCGGGAGCTCTGTTCCAGCGTGCGCTCGGCCTGCATATGCAGAATCACTGTGCCGATGATGATCGGCAGCAAACCGCACAGCAGCGTCACGATGATTCGGGTGCTGCGTTTGCGGCGGGGCCTGACGGTCAGAGGCATGGGCGCATCCTGTTGCGGTGGTGTGGGGCTCTCGACGGCAGGCGGGGCAAGGATGCACCTTCTGGAAAGCGTTGGGTCTGTGCCCATGATAGATGGCCGTTGGCGCTTGCGCCGCTCAGCGGTTATCGAGTGCAGTCGCCAGTTTGATGAAAGCCAGAGTGGCGGGTGATGCCTGACGCTGATCCAGCACGGCCAGGCCGATGTGGCGCACCACGGCGGGTGACAATGGCCGCTTCACGTATTGCGGATTTGACTCGATGGGCAGCGAACCTTCGGCAACGAGGGTGATGGCGTCGCCCCGGCTCACGGTATCGAGGGTGCTCAGCAGTTGCGAGCAGCGGTAGCGGATATTCGGGCTCAGCCTTGCCGCGTTGAACAGTCGCGAGACCAGTTCCGAAGAGCCTGCTTCGGTGAGCACGAACGGGTCGCTGCACAGGTCTTTCAGGCTCAGTTCCACCTGCGAGGCCAGAGGATGGTCGAGCGGGAGCAGGGCGACCATCTGGTCTTCCATCAGGGCGAACGTATCGAAGCGTTCTTCGGGCAATACCACGAAACCGATGTCGATCCGCCGCTCGTCAAGCCACTGGAGCACCTGCCGGTCCGGCCCTTCGTCGATGTGAACCTCGATGCCCGGGTGCGCCCGGCGAAATTGCTGGAGGATCCGCGGCAGCAACCTGATCGATGAAGTCGGGCCGAACGAGCCGATACGCAAGGTGCCGCTTTTCAGCCCGCGCGCATCGGCGGCCTCCTGGCGCAATGTGTTGGCCAGCCCGAGCATCGCCCGTGCGCGCAGCAGCAATTGCTCGCCAATATCGCTGAGTTCGACTTGCGATTGATGCCGGCGAAACAATTCGACACCCAGTTCCTGCTCCAGTGACTTCAAGGCATGGGAAACCGCTGACTGCGAAATCCCCAGACGATGGGCGGCGAGGGTGAAGCCGCGCAGTTCGGCCACCAGAGAGAAGATTTCGAGCTGGGTCAAAGTCATGAGTAAAAGCTCATTTTACGATGATCGACAATTACTCGAATGATACGGCATCCGTCAGTTTCGTCGTCGAGCGCGTTATGAATAGTCATGAATCAATCCATCCGGTGGCCTCGGACATGCCCGTCTATCTGAACCTCGCCATGGTCAGCATGATATGGGGCGGGACCTGGGTGGCCGGGCGATTTCTCGCCGGCAGCCTGAGTCCGATCCTCGCTGCCAGCCTTCGGTTCTTGCTGGCCAGCGTCGCGTTGCTCGGATTTTTGTGGCTGGCGCGAATTCCCCTCGCACGCCCGAATGCCGGGCAATGGCTGCAACTGGCATGGCTGGGGTTCTTCGGGATCTTCTTCTACAACCTGTGTTTCTTTTACGGCTTGCAATACATCAATGCGTCGCGGGCCTCGCTGATCGTTGCGTTGAATCCGGCGGTGATTGGCCTGGCTTCATGGCTATTGTTCAAGGAGCGTCTGAGTCGACTGAAAGTCATCGGAATCCTGATCTGCATCGGCGGCGCCGGTGTAGTGATCGTCAGCCGTAATCCGCAACTGCTGGCCGCGACACCAGATGCCTGGATCGGTGATCTGCTGATTTTCGGCTGCGTGTTGAGCTGGGGTATTTACTCGCTGTTTTCCCGCACCCTCAACCAAAGCATCGGCCCGTTGCAGACGGTGACCTTTTCGATTCTGCTCGGCACGCTGATGCTCTGGGCGCTGGCCGCCGTTCGTGGCGAAGTGAGCGGGGCGGCGGTGGTCAGTCTGGGGATGACGCAATGGCTGAGCCTGATCTATCTCGGGGTCTTGGGATCGGCCCTGGCGTACATCGGTTACTACGACGGCATCCGCAAGATCGGCGCGACCCGCTCCGGCGTGTTCATTGCGCTCAACCCGCTGACCGCCGTGCTGGCTGGTGCCGTCCTGCTGGGCGAGCAACTGACGCTGCCCATGTGCCTGGGCGGCGTGCTGATTCTGGCGGGCATCTGGCTGTGCAACAAACCCCTTGCACCGGGCCGAAAAAAGCGGATTTTATAGAGAGGGCAGACAACCCTATTTACGCTGTGTAGAATCGGGTTACGCATACAATAATAATCGTCTTCTGGCAGCAGAAGCCTCGCCCGCAAGAGCCTTGGGTCGACAATGAAGATATTCGGGTTTCAACTGATCTACGGTGACTTTCTCGCCCGCAGTGTGCGTGGCATTTCCTGTGCGCCGCCCACCGGTCTCAGCATTACTGACAAATAACTCTGGTTAATTGATAAGAATGATGAGGCGCCAACCATGGCAGATTTATACGAAAACCCAATGGGCCTGATGGGCTTCGAGTTCATCGAGTTCGCATCGCCGACACCCGGCACCCTGGAGCCGATCTTCGAGATCATGGGCTTCACCAAGGTAGCGACCCACCGTTCCAAGAACGTGCACCTGTATCGCCAGGGCGCGATCAACCTGATCCTCAACAACGAACCTCACAGCGTGGCCTCGTACTTCGCGGCCGAGCACGGTCCGTCCGTATGCGGTATGGCGTTCCGGGTCAAGGATTCGCAGAAGGCCTACAACCGCGCGCTGGAACTCGGCGCCCAGCCGATCCACATCGAAACCGGTCCGATGGAGCTGAACCTGCCGGCGATCAAAGGCATTGGCGGCGCGCCGCTGTACCTGATCGACCGTTTCGGCGAAGGCAGCTCGATCTATGACATCGACTTCGTGTTCATCGAAGGTGTTGACCGCAACCCGGTCGGTGCCGGCCTGAAGATCATCGATCACCTGACCCACAACGTGTATCGCGGTCGCATGGCCTACTGGGCGAACTTCTACGAGAGGCTGTTCAACTTCCGCGAGATCCGTTACTTCGACATCAAGGGCGAATACACCGGCCTGACCTCGAAAGCGATGACCGCGCCGGACGGCATGATCCGCATCCCGCTCAACGAAGAATCGTCGAAGGGCGCCGGGCAGATCGAAGAGTTCCTGATGCAGTTCAACGGCGAAGGCATCCAGCACGTGGCGTTCCTCACCGACGATCTGGTCAAGACCTGGGATCAGTTGAAGAAGATCGGCATGCGCTTCATGACCGCGCCGCCGGACACCTACTACGAAATGCTCGAAGGCCGCCTGCCGAACCACGGCGAGCCGGTGGATCAGTTGCAATCGCGCGGCATCCTGCTCGATGGCGCATCGGACAAAGACGACAAGCGTCTGCTGCTGCAAATCTTCTCGGAAACCCTGATGGGCCCGGTGTTCTTCGAATTCATCCAGCGCAAAGGCGACGATGGCTTCGGCGAAGGCAACTTCAAGGCACTGTTCGAGTCGATCGAGCGTGACCAGGTGCGTCGCGGTGTGCTCGCCACCGAGTAATTCGCATCAGATGTAAAAAGCCCGGCCTGCAATGTTGCAGGCCGGGCTTTTTATTGCGCGTCTTACGGGCGCCGCTGGCGCATCAGATGCTTGAACCCTTCAAACACCAGCACCACTACCGCGAGCCAGATCGGAATGTAGGTCAGCCATTCGCCGGGCTTGATGCTCTCACCCAGAAGCAGCGCCACACCGAGCAACAGCACCGGCTCCACGTAACTCAATAATCCGAACAGACTGAACGGCAGCAAACGACTGGCAATGATGTACACCACCAGCGCCGACGCACTGATCAGACCGAGCAGCGGAATCAGCCACGCCAGCGCCGGATACTGATCGAACACGCCGAAACCCTGTTCACCGCCGCGCACAAACCAGTACGCCACCGGCAGCATCAGGGTCATGTCCACCCACAGGCCACCGAGGTTGTCGGTCTTGAGGTATTTGCGCAGCACGAAGTACAGCGGGTAACCGACGACCACCACCAGCGTCGCCCAGGAAAACCCGCCGACCTGATACAGCTCGTTCAACACGCCGAGGCTGGCAAAGAACACCGCGACTTTCTGCAAGTACGACAGGCTTTCGCCATAAGCGATGCGCCCGGTCAGCACCATGGCCAATGGCAAGAGGAAGTAGCCCAGCGACACATCGAGGCTGTAACCATTGAGCGGCGCCCACATGAACAGCCACAACTGCACGCCGAGTAGCGCTGATGAGAGGATCAGGCCGCCGATCAACTTCGGCAGCGCAGGAACCCGGCGCAGCAGCTCCAGCACCCGCCGCCATTCGCCGGACAGCAACATGAACACGGTCATGCAGGGCACGGTCAGCAGCATCCGCCAACCGTAGATTTCTACGCCGCTCAACGGGGTGAGCAACGAGGTGTAGTAATACATGACGGCAAACAGCGTCGAGGCTGTTACCGAGAGAGCGATACCTTTAGACAAACTGTCCTCGCGGGGGTGATGGTCAAACGGGGCGCGCAGGATACGTGGTTTTTGTGGTGAATATTGGTCGAGTGATCGATATTTCCAACATTCGACACAGATCCTGTGAGAGCAGGACCTGTGTCGAAGCATAGGTGCTTAAGGCTGGCGCGGTTTGCGCCCTGACACAAAATGGCTCACATCATTAAACCCCGGCGTAGACGCATGCCCCGGTGTCACCAGCGAATCGATAAACGCCTCATCCTCCGCCGTAATCTTTACCGCCTGCGCCTTGGTGTACGCATCCCATTGTTCTTCCGTACGCGGCCCGACAATTGCCGACGTTACCGCGCCGTTGTTCAGCACCCAGGCAATCGCAAACTCGACAATCCCGACCCCGCGCTCCTGGGTGTATTGCTGAATCTGCTGGGCAATGCGCAACGACTCCACCCGCCATTCAGTCTCCAGAATCCGTTTGTCCTGACGCCCGGCGCGGCTATTGGCGTCCGGCGTTACGTCGGGTGCGTACTTGCCGCTGAGCACGCCACGGGCCAGCGGGCTGTACGGCACCACACCGAGGCCGTAAGTCTGGGCGGCGGTGATCTGTTCGGTCTCGGCCTGACGGTTGACGATGTTGTACAGCGGCTGGCTGATCACCGGGCGATCGACGCCCAGTTTGTCCGCCACGCGAATCACCTCGGCAATCCGCCAGCCGCGATAGTTCGACAGGCCCCAATAACGGATCTTGCCCTGGCGAATCAGGTCACCAATGGCCGAGATCGTCACTTCCAGCGGCGTGTTGTGGTCTTCGCGGTGCAGGTAATAGATGTCGAGGTAGTCGGTGCCGAGCCGGGTCAGGCTGGCCTCCAGACCATTGAAGATGTGTTTGCGGCTCAAACCGCTGCGGTTCGGCACACCGTCCACCGGGCCGAAGCCGACCTTGGTCGCCAGCACCCATTCATGACGATGACGGGCGATGGCTTCACCGACGATCTCTTCCGAGCGGCCGCTGGTGTACACGTCCGCCGTGTCGATGAAATTGATGCCCTGATCCCACGCCTTGTCGATGATGCGCAGCGAGTCTTCCGCGCTGGTCTGCTCGCCGAACATCATCGTGCCGAGGGTGAGGGTGGACACCTGCAACCCCGATTGACCCAGTGTGCGATAGCTCATGCCGAAATCCTTTTGTCGGTGGGAAAGCTTCCATCAAATACCAGAAGCATCCGGCGCGGCAAAGTGAATTTATCGGCGCAATGCCTCGCAGCGCTCGCGCAAAAACGCCTGCAACACCTTCACCCGTTCCGACACCTGCACCCGATGCGGGCACAGCAGATTGAACGGCACGCTCTCGCCGTGCCAGTCATCGAACAGCGTCACCAGCCGCCCGGCGCGGACATCTTCGGCCACATCGAGCCAGGCCTTGTAGGCGATGCCATGGCCGGCGAGCGCCCAGCGGCGGGCGACTTCGCCGTCATCGCTGAGGTAATCGCCGCGTACTTCGACCTCGACCGTTTCGTCTTCGCGATGGAAACGCCAGGTGTTATAGGGCCGACCGTTGCGCAGGTAGAGCAGGGCGCTGTGCTCGCTCAATTCGGCCGGGTTTTGCGGTGTGCCGTGACGCTCCAGATACGCAGGGTTGGCGCAGGCCACACGCCGATGCTCCGGCAGAATGGGCAACGCCACCAGCGTCGAATCACTCGGCACGCCAAAGCGCAGCGCCACATCCACTGTCTCGCGAAACAGGTCCGCATGCCGGTCGTTAAGCAGTAATTGCAGTTGAATGTGCGGGTGCTCGCGCTTGAAATCGTCCAGCCACGGCAGCAACACATTGCGCCCGAAGTCCGACGGCGCCGCCAGTTGCAGCACGCCGCTCAGGCCTTCGGTCTGCTGCTTCAGCGCCTGTTCGCCCTCGGCCAGGGTGGCCAGTGCCAGGCGCACGCTTTCCAGGTAGCGCCGGCCTTCTTCGGTCAGGCGCATGCTGCGGGTCGAGCGGGCGAAGAGGCGGATGCCGAGGCGGGTTTCCAGACGTTTCAGCGCGATGCTGGCGGCGGCCGGGGTCAGCTCCAGCGCCCGGGCGGCGGCGGAAATGCTGCCGGAGTCGGCGGTGCGGACGAAGATTTCCAGATCGAGGATTGAGCTCATTAGTAAAAATCCGTTGAAGATCCTTGGCGTTTTGCGGGATTTTTCCGGGATTGGCAAGCGCAGATACTGCAATCCTGAATAACCGCAGGAGACAGACATGACGTGGACATTCGATCATCTGGCGTTCAACACCGCTGACGGACAGGCGCTGCAGGACGCTTTTGGTGCGCTATTGGAACTGAAACCGGGGCGTCGGCCGCCGTTTCCGTTTCCCGGGCGCTGGTTGTATCAGGACGCGCAGGCGCTGGTTCATGTGATTGAACAGCCGGCGCTGGATGAGGCTGCGTTGAGTCATATTGCGTTTCGTACCGATGAAGACGCGGCGGTGGTTTTGAAACGGGTGCAGGGCAGTGGGTTGCCGTATCAACTGGCGCAGGTGCCGGAGGACGGGATCTGGCAAATTTTTGTGCAGATGCCGGGGGGATTGGTGCTGGAGCTGGACGCAAAGACGGGGATTTTGTGAGTGTTTAATTGTGGTGTTTAAAGGACACGTTCAGACACGCACCCCAGGCTACACAACCTTGCGCCGTTGCCTACGACTAAGCCAGAATCCGCCGGCTTGTGCGCTTATAGGCCGGGTTTTATCGTTGTTCTGTCGCTGAAAAGAACAGCGATCGGGTTTGGTAGCCCGGGTCTTTAAATGCAGAGTGCTCCATTTTGCAGAGTCTTTCGTCTCTGTTTTATGGTGGCCATTCGCAGGGCGCCTTCGGGCGCGCCGTTTCTCCTAAGGCCCGGTCTACCAACCTGCGTCTGGCCACCACCATCGTTTGGTAGCGAGAGTGGTGGCTCTATATAAGTGCCTTAGGAGTTTCACCATGATCAAACCAACACCCAACCCACCCGAAGCCGATTCAACGTCCCCCTACGAAACCCTCGATTCCAAGAAATTCCACGAAGCCGCCGAACGCGCCCTCGATCACTACCTCAATCCGTTCCACCCCAGAAAACCGCTGCTCAAACCCAACACCCGCTACCTCATCGCCCCCGGCATCCCGAGCGAAGAACTATTGGCGGATGCCTGCGAAACCCTGACCTCCGCCAAAACCATGGCCAGCGATTTCGCCGGGATGATCGATGCGCCGCAGCGGCATGTGCTGCTGGGCATCGGGCAACTGATCATGCTGGCGGAACTGGCGGTGAACCGGGTGCTGGATAACCAGGACGTGGCGGCTGAACCTCGGCCCTGAGTGATAAAACCGAAACGGCCCCTTTGTGGGGCCGTTTTTGTGTCTGCAGGAAAACCGTTCACCGACGACCATTCGTCTTGAAATCACACTCACCTGTCAGATCTGACAGGTGACGATTCTCTTCTCTCGCGGTGTGATGGGGTACGTCCCGAAGATGGCTTCGCACGCTACGCCAGGAGAGCAGCATGAGTACGAGCATCAACATCAATTCCACACAGATCAGCGCCTTGCTCCAGCTGTATCCGATGGCCATCCCGGGCGCAGAAGAAAACCTGCAACCGCCAGGGGTCTACCATCTCGGCATTCCCGAAAGCATTCATTCGCCCTCCACCAAACTCTTCATGGTGATCGACCCGGTCACGTTGTTTTCTACTCCCTTCGCGGCAGGTGACTCTGTAAGGCTGTGGGTCAACAGCCAGGCGACATCCGTGATCAAGCCTATCAAGCCGGGTGAAGAGAACGACCGCATTTTTATGGAGTTGCCTTGGGGAGGGTTGAAGGATGGTCTCAATACGCTGCACTACGAAGTCACCCGGGTCAGCGGCAATAAAGATAAATCCGATCCGATACTGAACGTGCTGTTCAACAACCCGGTCTCCGGTATCACGGTCAGCCATCCGGCCAGCATTGGCCCGGGGCAGCCGGCCACATTCACTTTAACGCGCAGCTATCCGCGCGAGTATGACGTGGTGACGCTGACGGTGGGGACGTGGAGCAAAACCATCACCTACGTCCATCCTGCCAACCCGGTCACCTACACCCTGACAACCACCGATCTTCAGCAGATCGGTGACGGCACCCATCCGGTGAGCGCCACAGTGGCCGATCAGCTAGGTAACCGCAATGTGTCGCCAACGACCACTATCGATATTCGTGCCAATCAGTCACAGGTTGTGGTCACATTTCTCAATGGGCCTTACACCGTGGCTGCCGGCGGGCAAGTAAAGGATGTCCAACTGAGCCTGACCAAGGCAGGCCAGCCGGTTGCAGGCGTTATCGAGGTGACGCTTCCAGTGGGTACGGTGTATGCCGATGGAGCAGGGGGGGCACGCGATTTTCCTACCCAGCCGGACGGCACGGTTAACGTCAGCGGGGTTATTGCCGGTGATAAGCCTGGAGTCTTTTCATTCACTGCCAGCAGTGGAGGCGCAGCGACAAATGTTGCCTTTACAATCAAGGCCTATGGTCCCGCCGGGGTAGTGCCAGTAGGCGCACAGCCGCTTGGCGTTACGATCAGTGCAGATGGCACCCGATTGTATGTCGCCAAATCCAGCAGTTCATCGGTGGCCGTGATCGATACGACAACGTCACGTGTTATTCAGAATATAGCGGTGCCGGGACAGAAAATTTCTTGGGACATAGGTGTCAACAAAGAGGGGACGCGCGCTTATGCATGTGACCTCGACAGTTCACCAACAACTACACAGCCGCTTGCGATCATTGATCTTGAGCGTTCGGTAGTTGTTGCGACGCTGGCTGCTGTCAAGAATACCGCTGGGGTTGTATTGAGCCGATCGGGTGGTCTGGCCTATGTGTCCAGTTATCACGAGCGCTGCGTTTCAGTGGTTGATCTTAAAAGCCAGTCGGTCGTCCAACGTATCCCGGTAGGCGTCAATCCATGGTCACTGGCGATCACTGCGAATCAAGATCGTCTCTTTGTTTGCTGCGTTGATGGTGCTACAGGAACAAACAAATCGATTTCGATCATTGACACGCAATCATTGACGGTGACTGCCACGATTCCATTAATCGGGACAAATGTTCCGTATGGTTTGGCTGTCAGTCCAGACGGTAGATACATCTATTGCGGTTTTTGGACATCAAACTATAACGGTGAGATACGGCAAATAGATACTCAAACACTGGCAGGCGTCAGAGCTATACCTGTTAGTGGAACACCAAGAGATATTGTTCTTAATCGTGCCGGAACTCTGGCTTATTGCTGTCTGGTGGAATCCGACAAGCTTGCGACCATCGACTTGCTCAGGGGGATAATCATCGCCTACACATCGATCGGACCTGGATCTGTCAGTGTCACGATCAGCCACGATGACACGCGAGCTTATGTCGCCAGTGGTGGGAGCGACAGTGTGTACGTCATTTCTCTCGAAGCAGGATTGCAAAGCATGTCGTCTAACGTTGCTGGCGTACCAACTGATGATCCGCAGTTTGGAGGCGGGAGTGTTGCTGATTCGCCTCTGTTTCGGTGATCGTTCATGGAAAAGGGCGTATAAAAAAACGGCCCGAAAAAGGGCCGTTTCTGTGTTCCGCCAAGGCTTAAACCCGCAACGTCCGCGTCATCCGCAACGCCAGCAGACTCCCGCCCACGATCACACCCGCCAGCAGATACAACGCCGCATCCGTCGATCCGGTGCTGTCCTTGACCCAACCCACGAGATAAGGGCTGAGGAATCCAGCCATCTGCCCCATGGAGTTGATCAACGCCAATCCACCCGCCGCCGCACCCGCACTCAACATGGCGGTCGGCACCGGCCAGAACATCGGCAAACCGGTCAGCGCACCCATGGTCGCGATGGTCAGGCCGAGAATCGCAATCGCCGGATTCGCCGCGAAGTTCACCGCGATCAACAGGCCGATAGCGCCCATCAACATCGGCACCACCAGATGCCAGCGACGTTCTTTGCGCAAGTCCGCCGAACGACCGACCACCAGCATGAACACAGCGGCCAACAGATAAGGAATCGCACTCAACCAGCCAATCACCAGGTTGTCGCTGAAGCCGAGGTTCTTGATGATCGACGGCAACCAGAAGTTGATCGCGTACACGCCGCTCTGGATGCAGAAGTAGATCAAACCGAAGGCCCAGATCGCGGGGTTCTTGAACACGGCGATCAGCGAATCGGAAGTGGTTTTCGGTTTGTTCGCCAGGTCTTCCGCCTGATCGGCTTCCAGCACCGAACGCTCATGCGGGGTCAGCCATTTGGCAGCGGCGAAGTTGTCGCTGAGCAGGAAGTAGGCGAGTGCGCCGAGGATCACAGTCGGAATACCTTGCAGCAGGAACATCCACTGCCAACCGGCCAAACCGCCTTGGCCCGCAGCGAAGTGATTGAGGATCCAGCCGGAAAACGGGCTGCCAAGCAGGCCCGACACCGGGATCGCCGACATGAACAGCGCCATGATCCGGCCACGGCGGAAGGTCGGGAACCACTGCGAGAGATAGAGCACAACGCCCGGGAAGAACCCGGCTTCGGCCGCACCTGTGAACAGGCGCAGGGTGTAGAACTCGGTCGGGGTGGTGACGAAAAGCAGGCAAGTCGACAGCGTGCCCCAGGTGATCATCATCAGCGCGATCCAGCGCCGTGGGCCGAATTTGGTCAGCGCCAGGTTGCTCGGTACGCCGCACAGCACGTAGCCGATGAAGAAGATACCGGCACCGAGGCCGTACACGGTTTCGCTGAATTTCAGCGCGTCGAGCATCTGCAGTTTGGCAAATCCAACGTTGACCCGGTCGAGGTAGTTGAACAGGTAGCAGATGAAGATGAAGGGGATCAAACGCAGGGTGATGCGTTTGTAGACGGCATTTTTATCGTCAGCGATGGTCTGGGCGGCAGCGGCGCTCTGCGACATGGCGGCTCTCTCTTTATTATGATTTTTTGCGATGCAAAGGGTAACGTTGATCGCCCTGAGAGTCTCGGTCACCTTTGGCCGGATTGTCTTTGTGCCTGAGCACAGGCTTTGCTGCCAGACCCTGTGCGGGTGAACAACCGTCCGCGCCTGTTTTCAAGGATTTTACCCTTATGTTCGAACTCGATCACGACCTCGCCCAGGACATCGTCGACCGGGCCATGGCCATTTTGCCGTACAACGTCAACGTCATGGACAGCCAGGGGCTGATCCTTGGCAGCGGCGAGCCGGAGCGGATCAACACCCGCCACGAAGGCGCGCAACTGGTGCTGGCCAACGGTCGGGTGGTGGAGATCGACGCGCAGACCGCTGTGCATTTGAAAGGTGTGCAGCCGGGGATCAATCTGCCGTTGTTGCTCGATCAGCGCTTGATCGGTGTACTCGGCATTACCGGCGAGCCGGAGCAACTGCGCACTTACGCCGAACTGGTGCGCATGACCGCCGAAATGCTGGTCGGCCAACGCAACCAGCAATCCGAACAGCAATGGCGTCGGCAACGTTGCGATGACTTGCTGGCGTTGCTGTTGAGCGAAGCGGGGGATTCGCCAAGGCTGGTCGATGAAGCTCAGCAACTTGGGCTGAAGCCGCAACTGACGCGGGTGCCCTATCTATTTGAATTGGGTCTGGAGCATGGGCCGGGGCAAACCGTCGAGGCACTGAGTGCCTGGCTGATGTCGCGCTACCCCGACAGTTGGTGCGTGAGTTCGGCCAAGTCGTCACTGTTGTGGTGCCGGCCGGCAAGTCAGAACGTCGAGCATGATCGGCTGCTGGAAAAACTCGATGGTCTGGGCTGGAACATCCTGCGCATTGCGGTCGGCGGGCAGGCCGATGGGCTGGCCGGGTTGCGCCGTTGTTATCGGCGGGTCGGCGACTTGCTCGCCTATGGCCGCGAAGTGCTCCCGCGCTCACGCCTGCTGACACTCAATCGTTATCGCTTGCCGGTGATGCTCTGGCGCCATCGCAACGATGATGCGCTGGATGAACTGCTCAAACCGTTGCGCAAAGTCATCGCCAAGGACAGCAACGGCCAGTTGCTGGCGACCCTGCGCAGTTGGTGCGACCACGACGGGCAGAGCCAGGCCTGCGCCGATGCCTTGGGGATTCACCGCAACAGCCTGCGTTACCGGATGGAGCGGATTGCCGAGTTGAGCGGGGTCGATCCGCTGAAACTCGACGGCATGCTGGCGTTGTATCTCGGGGTGCAATTGCTGCCGCAGACCGACGATTTGTCGAAATGAACAATAAACGCCTGCGCCACTTGTGCAGCGGACAGGCGTCAACGTTTCAAGCGACTGGCAGCATGAGGGGCATTGGAACTGGAGAATTCGCATGAAAATCGTCATCGCCCCCGATTCGTTCAAGGACAGCCTGAGTGCCCAAGGCGTTGCGGAAGCCATTGCGCTGGGCCTGGCGCAGGTCTGGCCGCAGGCGACGCTGGTCAAATGCCCGATGGCCGACGGTGGCGAGGGGACGGTGGAGTCGATTCTCGACGCCTGTGAAGGCGAGTTGCGCCGTACCCGCGTGCGTGGCCCGTTGGGTGCGGCGGTTGAAGCCGCGTGGGGCTGGTTGCCGCACAACCACACCGCGATCATCGAAATGGCCGAAGCCAGCGGCCTGCAACTGGTGCCGCCGGGGCAGCGTGATGCGTGCATCAGCAGCACGTTCGGCACCGGTGAACTGATTCGCGCTGCGCTGGATGCCGGCGCACAACGGGTGATTCTGGCCATCGGCGGCAGTGCCACCAACGACGGCGGCGCCGGGGCGATGCAGGCGCTGGGCGTGAAACTGCTGGATGCTCAAGGGCAATCACTGGTGCCGGGTGGTCTGGCGCTGGCGCAACTCGCACGACTGGACCTGAGCGAACTCGACCCGCGTCTGGCGCAGGTGCGTTTCGACATCGCCGCCGACGTCAACAATCCGCTGTGCGGCCCCCACGGCGCCTCGGCGATTTTCGGCCCGCAGAAAGGCGCAT
The DNA here is from genome assembly GCF_059418105.1 of Pseudomonas sp. GW821-FHT09C09. Lineage (NCBI taxonomy): Bacteria > Pseudomonadati > Pseudomonadota > Gammaproteobacteria > Pseudomonadales > Pseudomonadaceae > Pseudomonas > Pseudomonas sp. GW821-FHT09C09. The sequence continues at coordinate 630,184 of NZ_JBWKPF010000002.1, read as the reverse complement.
CCCCCGCGCAAGTGCAGCAACTGGATCAAGCCCTCGGTCACTTCGCCGAACTCTGCGCGCAAGCGCTGGGCAAGGATGTTCGGGACGAGCCGGGCAGCGGTGCAGCGGGTGGACTGGGTTTTGCGGCCAAGGCGTTTCTCGGCGCACGGTTTCAGGCCGGGGTCGAAGTGGTCGCGGAACTGGTCGGACTGGCCGATGCAGTGAAAGGCGCAGATCTGGTGATCACTGGCGAAGGGCGCTTCGATGCCCAGACCCTGCGCGGCAAAACCCCGTTCGGCGTGGCGCGGATTGCCAAGCAACACGGCGTACCGGTGATCGTGATTGCCGGCACCTTGGGCGAGGGCTATCAAGCACTTTACGATCACGGCATCGACGCAGCTTTCGCCGTCACCAGCGGCCCGATGACGCTGGAACAAGCCTGCGCCGAAGCGCCGCGTCTGTTACGTGAACGTGCTACGGACATTGCCCGCGTCTGGCGCATGGCGACGCCGGGCTGACCTGTCACCCACCATATAAAGCGTCGGGTGTTTCAATAGCGAAACACTCGCAATAATTTGAAAAATATTTGCTCTTTACCTGCAAAATTCCTCAAGCCTGGCCGATATAAAGATCAGGCGCGCACAAGACTTCCACAAACAGTGACGCCGGACTGAAACCCGCTTTAGCGGGGCAGTGATTACGGCATGGACGCTCGCAGTTTCAATCATCCGAGAGTCCTACTATGTCCTTGCGTAATCTGAACATCGCGCCCCGTGCCTTCCTCGGTTTTGCCTTTATTGCCCTGTTGGTGATCGTGCTCGGCGTTTTCGCCGTCAACCGCATGTCGGTCATCCGTCAGGCGTCCGTCGAAATGCAGACCAATCAGTTGCCCAGCGTCGCCTACCTTGGCGTGGTGACGGAAAACGTCTTGCGCCTGCGGATCCTCTCGTTCCGCATTCTGGTCAACCGTGACGCCGCCGGTCTGCAGGATGCACAGACCCGCATCGGCGTTCTCGTCGACAAGGTGCGCAGTGCCCAGGCCGCTTACGCCGCATTGCCGGCTGATAGCGATGAGAAGGCACAATATCAAGCCTTCGCGACGACGCTGGACAACTACCTGCAAGCGCAGAACCAGATGATGGAGCTGTCCCGTCAGGACAAGGTCGAGGACATGCGCACCCTGATCAACACGAAGATCAAGGACGGCACCGACCAGATGGGCGAGCAGCTTAACAAGCTGATTGCGATCAATGCCGCCGGCGCCAAAGACGCCTCGATTCAGGCCGGTGAGCATTACGACAGCGCCATTACTGGCGTGGTCATTGTGGCGGTCATCGCTGCCGTGGCTACCGTGCTGCTCGCCTTGATGCTGACCCGCAGCATCGTCACCCCGTTGAACCGTGCCGTGGCCGCCGCACAAACCATCGCCGGCGGCAACCTGACCAAAACCATCGAAGTCGACGGTAAGGACGAGCCGGCGCGTCTGCTTGAAGCCTTGTCTGTGATGCAGGCCAACCTGCGCAAGACCATCGAGCAGATTGCCGGTTCCGCCACGCAACTGGGCGCCGCTGCCGAAGAACTCAGCGCCGTGACCGAAGAAGCGTCCCGTGGCCTGCAGCAGCAAAACGACGAAATCGAACAGGCCGCCACTGCCGTCAACGAAATGACCGCAGCGGTGGAAGAGGTGGCGCGCAATGCCGTCTCGACCTCCGAAGCGTCGAACCAGTCCACCCACGCCGCCCGTGAAGGTCGCGATCAGGTAGTGAAAACCGTCGATGCGATCCAGACCATGACCCGGGACGTGCAGAACACCGCACAGATGATCGAAGGCCTCGCCGCTCAGGGCCGTGACATCGGCAAGGTGCTGGACGTGATCCGTGCCATTGCCGAACAGACCAACCTGCTGGCACTCAACGCCGCCATTGAAGCGGCCCGTGCCGGTGAGGCCGGGCGTGGTTTCGCCGTGGTGGCGGACGAGGTTCGTGCCCTGGCCCATCGCACCGCGCAATCGACCCAGGAAATCGAAAAAATGGTCGCCGGCATCCAGAATGGCACCGGCGAAGCCGTCGATTCGATGCAGCAAAGCAACCAGCGCACCCAGACGACCCTGGAAATGGCACGGGCCGCCGGCGTCGCGCTGGAGCAGATCACTCAATCGATTCACCAGATCAACGAGCGCAATCTGGTGATCGCCAGCGCGTCCGAAGAGCAGGCGCAAGTGTCCCGTGAAGTCGACCGCAACCTGGTGAATATCCGTGATCTGGCCACGCAATCGGCGGCCGGGGCCAACCAGACCAGCGCCGCGACCCACGAACTGTCGCGTCTGGCGGTGGATTTGAATGCGATGGTGGCGCGGTTTGTGATTTGACCTAGGGTGAAGGCTGGAGACCGCGCAATCAGGAGACGTACATGCGCTATTCAGCCTTGACCCAACGAATCGCCGGGGAGGGAGCAGCGGCCTGGCGGATTCACGACCGAGCGCTGGAGCTGCGCGCCGAAGGGGTCGATGTATTGCTGCTGTCGGTGGGTGATCCGGATTTCGATACGCCGTTGCCGATCATCCATGGCGCCATCGACAGCCTGTTGGCGGGCGATACCCATTATTCCGAAGTGCGCGGCCGGCTGGAGCTGCGCAAGCGGATCGCCGAGCGCCATCGGCGAAAAAGCGGCCAGGACGTGGACGCTGACCATGTGATTGTGCTGCCCGGCGCGCAATGCGCGGTGTATTCGGTGGCGCAATGTCTGCTGGATCCGGGCGATGAAGTGATCGTCGCCGAACCCATGTACGTCACCTACGAAGGTGTGTTCGGTGCCTGCGGCGCAACCGTGGTGCCGGTGCCGGTTCGCCCGGAAAACGGCTTTCGTGTCGATCCGGCAGATGTCGCGGCGCGGATCACCCCGAAGACTCGGGCCATGCTGCTCAACAGTCCCAACAATCCTTCCGGCGCCAGTCTGTCGCTGCTGATCTGGCAGGAGCTGGCAGCGCTGTGCATCCGTCATGACCTGTGGCTGATCAGCGATGAGGTCTACAGCGAATTGTTATACGAGGGTGAGCACGTCAGCCCGGCGAGTTTGCCGGGCATGGCCGAACGCACGGCGACTATCAACAGCCTGTCCAAATCCCATGCGATGACCGGTTGGCGCATCGGCTGGATGATCGGGCCCAAGCCGTTGGCCGAGCATCTGGTGAACCTGTCGCTGAGCATGTTGTTCGGTCTGCCGGACTTCGTACAGAAAGCCGCGCAGGTCGCACTGGAAAAAGATTTGCCTGAAGTGACGCAGATGCGCGAGGAATACCGGTTGCGCCGGGATCTCGTGTGCGAGCGCCTGCGCGGCTGTCCGGGGTTGTACCCGATCAAGCCGGATGGCGGGATGTTCGTGATGGTCGATGTGCGCCAGACCGGGATCGGTGCGCAGGGTTTTGCCGAGCGGCTGCTGGAAGGGTATGGAGTTTCGGTGCTGGCCGGTGAAGCGTTCGGGCCGAGTGCGGCGGGGCATATTCGCATCGGGCTGGTAGTGGATCGGGTGAAGCTGGCGGATGCGTGTTCAAGGATTGCGTTGTGCGCTGCGCAGCTTCTGCAAGTGCGCAGCGCCTGACCTCGATCAGAGTGGGTTCACCAGATTGGCGGGTCTTTCTCCCGCCAACGCCGCCAACAGATTCTCCACCGCACACCGCGCCATCGCTTCGCGCGTCTCATGGGTCGCCGACCCCATGTGCGGCGTCGCCACCACGTTGTTCAACTGCAACAACGGCGAGTCATGATTCAGCGGCTCGCGTTCGAACACATCCAGCCCCGCTGCGCGAATCCGGTTATGGCGCAAGGTGTCGATCAGCGCCGCCTCGTCCACCACCTTGCCCCGTGAAATGTTGATGAAGATGCTCTCCGGGCGCATCAACGCAAACTGTTCCGCACCAATCAAACCTTCAGTCTGCGCGGTCAACGGCAAGGTCAGGCAGATGAAATCCGCCTGCTGCAACAAATCCTCAAGGCTGCGGTACTGCGCATCAAAACGCTCTTCGACCGCCGGTTTGCGCGACTGGCTGTGATAGATCACCGGCATCCCGAACCCGAAATGCCCGCGCTGGGCCAAAGCCTCACCGATCCGTCCCATGCCGATGATGCCCAGGGTCTTGCCGTGTACATCGGTTCCGAAATGCGCCGGGCCGATGCTGCGGTGCCAGTGACCGCCGCGCACCATGTTCGCCAGTTCCACCACGCGCCGGGCGGTGGCCAGGATCAGGGCGAAACCGGTGTCGGCGGTGGTTTCGGTGAGCACGTCCGGGGTGTTGGTCAGCAGGATCCTGCGCCGGGTCAGGTAGTCGATGTCGTAGTTGTCGACGCCCACCGAGACGCTGGAAATCGCTTCGAGCTGCGGCGCCAGATCGAGCAGCGCCGCGTCCAGTTTCAGGCTGGCGCCAAGCAGACCGTGGGCGGCGGGCAGGGCGTCGCGCAGTTTCATCAGGCCGTCGGCGTCGAGGCTGTCGATCAGCGTTACATCAACCTGTTCTTGCAGACGCGCCATCAGAGAAGGCGACAGTTTCTTGTACAACACAACCTGCTTTTTCATCGCAGTCATCTCTCTGTCAATTCAGGAATGGGCCGGCAGCGGACGCGGTGCGACGCGCTTGGCCGTCACCCGGTCGCTGGCGCCGGGCTTGAGAAAAATCGTCAGCACCACCGAGAGCATCAGCGCGCCGCTCATCAACAGGTACGAAGCGCCGGGCGAACCGGTGGAGCTGTTCAGGTAACCGACCAGATAGGAGCCACCGAACGAACCGAGGGCGCCCATGCTGTTGATCAGCGCCATGGCGCCGCCGGCAACGTTGGCCGGCAGGATCTCCGGGACGATGGCGAAGAACGGGCCGTATGGTGCGTACATGCAGGCGCCGGCAATCACCAGCAGCGTGTACGACCACCAGAAATGCTCGGCACCGAGGGCGTAGGAACCGTAAAACGCCACCGAGGCAATCAGCAGCGGCGGCCAGACGAAGCGTTTGCGCTTTTGCAGTCTGTCCGAGCCCCAGGACACCAGCAGCATGCCGATTACCGCCGCCAGATACGGCAATGCCGACAGCCAGCCGGCCTCGATCATGTCCATCTGCGCACCGGCCTTGAGGATCGACGGCAGCCACAGCACGAAGCCGTAGACGCCGATGCTCCAGCAGAAAAACTGCAACGCCAGGATGATCACCTTCGGCGAACGGAAGGCTTCGGCGTAGTTCTTCACCGCTTTGATCCCGACCTGTTCGGCGGCGAGAGCGCTTTCCAGATCGTGCTTTTCCTGGTCGCTGAGCCACTTGGCCTGGGCCGGACGATCATCGGCGAGCTTCCACCAGATGAATGCCCAAAGCACCGCCGGCAACCCTTCGATGATGAACATCCAGCGCCAGCTGAAATGCTGCACCAGATACCCCGAAACCACCGACATCCACAGCATGGTCACAGGGTTGCCGAGGATCAGGAAGGTGTTGGCCCGCGAGCGTTCGGCACGGGTGAACCAGTGGCACAGGTACACCAGCATCGCTGGCATCACTGCCGCTTCGACCACGCCGAGCATGAAGCGGATGACGATCAGCCAATAGGCGTTGGAGACCACGCCGGTCAACGTGGCGAGTCCGCCCCAGAAAATCAGGCTGACGAAAATCAACTTCTTCACGCTGTGCTTTTGCGCGTAGATCGCGCCTGGCACCTGGAAGAAAAAGTAACCGAGGAAGAACAGCGCGCCGAGCAGCGAGGACAGGCCTGGGGTGATCATCAGGTCGGCGGCCATTCCGGAGGCGGCGGCGAAGCCGTAGTTGGCGCGGTCGAGGTACGCCAGGCTGTAGGTGATGAACACGATCGGCATGATGTACCACCAGCGGCGGGTGGCGAGGGTTGCGGTTTTCATGGTCTTGCTCCTGAGCTTGTTGTTTTTGTCGCAGCAGGTTCAAAAAATCTGTTGTTTGCACTGGCCTTATCGCGAGCAGGCTCGCTCCCACACTGGATCGGATTCCAACTCAGAACCCTTGTGGGAGCGAGCCTGCTCGCGATTGACGGCCTCCAGCTCAGCCGAAAGTTCGGATCGGGTCGGCAGTCCTTCCATGTCGCCTCGGCTCTGCACCGCCCGGCTGCCAATCCAGTTGGCGCGTCTGACGGCTTCCGGAAAACTCTGGTGCTCCAGCAGGGCGCTGATCATCCCCACCGCAAATCCATCGCCGGCGCCGACCGTATCGACCACGGTCTCGACCGGCACCCCGGCGACAAACCCCTGATCCAGATGCGTTCGGTAATACGCGCCCTGCGGCCCGAGCTTGATCGCCACGGCTTCGGCACCCTGATCGAGATAAAACGCAGCGATATCCGCCGGGTCTTCAAACCCGGTCAGCAACCGGCCTTCGCTCAAACCTGGCAGCACCCAATGGGCGAGGGCGGCGAGGCGGTTGATCTCGGTGATCATCTCCCGCTCACTGCCCCACAGGCTCGGGCGCAAGTTCGGGTCGAACGACACGCTGCGCCCGGCGTTGCGCATGCGGGTCATCAATTCACGGGACATTTCCCGGGCCGATGCGGACAGCGCCGGCGGAATGCCGGTGGCGTGCAGATGCCGGGCACTTAATAGCGTCGGGGTAATCGACTGCGGCGACATATGACTGGCCGCCGAACCGCGACGGAAATACTCGACCGTCGGATCGCTGCCGTCATCGTTGCGCGACTTGAGCTGGAAACCGGTCGGGTGCGCGTTGTCGACTTCGACATGGCTGCAATCCAGACCTTCGCGGACCAGGGTCTCGACGACAAATCGTCCCAGCGAATCGGCACCGACCCGACTCAGCCACGCAACATTGAAACCCAACCGGGACAAACCGATGGCCACATTGCTGTCCGCCCCGGCAATCCGCCTGTGGAACTGGTCGACGAATGCCAGATCGCCGCTCTGTTCGGCGACAAACATGGCCATGGTTTCGCCGAACGACAGAATATCGATCTCAGACATGAGCAGGCTCCAGGCAGGATTGGCCGAGGCGGGCGAGGGCGGCGACGTGTTCGGTGGTGAGTTGCACCAGGTCATCGCCCTGCAACGGATACTCGGCGGCGCGCATGACACCTTGGGCCATGTGCCGCAGCAGTTGTTCCCACAGATGCAGGTCAGTGGCGGCGGGTGGTACGGCTACGAGTTTGCCGTCGGCACGGCGGGCCACGGCTTTGCAATGCACGTAGCCGACGTGGCGGCCCAACAGTCGTGCGGCGCTGGTGGCGGACTGGTCTTGCCACTGCCAGTTGCCGATGTCGAAGGTCATCTTGATCGGCAGGTTGTGTTGTTCGACGGCGGCAAAGAAGCGCTGGAACGGTTCGATTCGACCGCCGTGCAGGGTCTGATCGTTTTCCACCAGCAATTGCACCGGGCTTTGCGCAAGGATCTGCGCCACCGCCTGCAGATCGTTGTTGTCGGTGAAAAAACCAAGGGAAACCTTCAGCCACTTCGAACCGAACGCTTCGGCGTTTTGCAGTGCGGTGATGAGTTCGGGATTGGGCCGCGACTGTCCGGCGAGCCACAGTTCGGTGGGCGAGGAGTAGATGCTTTGCAGGCCTTGAGCTTGCGTGGCGGCGGCGAGTTGCCCGGGGACTTCGTTGGTCAGCAGCTCTTCGCGCCATTCGATGCGATTGGCGCCGGCAGTGGCCAAAACCTCGATGAAAGAGCCTTGGCCACGACGGCGTACAAGGTCAGCGCCGTAGCTGGAAAGACTGATGGAAACGTCAGGTTTATTCATTGTTATCTACCTCTGAAACCGGTTTCATTTTTGTTCAAAAAAATTTGGGTGGCCCCGTACGGCCTTATTCCGCCTTGCTGCGCGTCGAACCACGCTCGACCAGCACCGGTGCAAAATCCACGGTTCGCGCCGCCTCATCATTCCCACGTAAACGCTTGAGCAAGCATTCAAATGCCTGCGCCCCAATCTCGGCGGTTGGCTGGGCGAGGGCGGTGATCCCGCTGCCCACCAACGGATACCAATCCAGATCATCCAGCGCGATCAGCCCGACATCCTCGAACAGCCGGCAGCCGATATCGCGCAAGGCCAGTGTGCAAGCCAGCGCCGCCACGCCATTGGCGCAGAACAGGGCTTTCGGGCCGTTATCAGGTGTGTTCAAGAAGGTGTGAAGATCGTTCGCAAGGCTTGAGCCGGTCTCCAACACCGCGCCATGCATGCCTTCGCGCTGGCCAATCTGCTGCTGAAAACTGCTGACCCGTTCGATCCGCGAACTGGTGCCGTCATAGGGTTCAGTCACCAGCAGCACATCGCGATAGCCGCGTTGCTCAAGATGTTCCAGAGCCATCTCAATGGCTTGCGGGTTGTTCAACCCGACCATGTCGCTCTCCAGCCCGTCGACCTTGCGATCCACCAGTACCAGCGGCATTTCCCGCTTCAACTCGTCCAGTTCATCCCGGTGATGGCCCAGGGTGTTCACGATCAGCCCTTCGATGTTGTACGAGCGCAACAGCGCCAGGTGCTGGCGTTCCTGCTCGTCATCGCGGTCGGTGTTGCACACCACCAGGCTGTAGCCGTGTCGACGGCAGGCGGTTTCCACCCCGTGCATCACGGCAATCGAATAAGGGTTGCGGATATCGGCTACCAGCATGCCGATCAGGCGGGTGCGGCCGCGTTTCAGGCCTCGGGCCATTTGATTGGGGCGATAGCCGAGTTCGGCAATCGACTGCTCGATGCGCTGGGCGATGGCATCGGAGAGCAGGGCACGGTCGTCGCCGATAAAGCGCGAGACGCTGGCCTTGGACACGCCCGCGTGTTCGGCGACGTCGAGCATGGTCACGCGGCTGCGCTGGGCGGCGGAGAAATCGTTCACGGTTGAGTCTTCTTATTGTCTGAAACCGGTTTCAGGAGACAGGATAATGACCACTCCCGTCAAGCTGAAAAATTTCTAAATAATGAGCAAATCCGACCAGCGGTAGCGAGACCTGTCAGATCTGACAGTGGGCGATATTCCTGCATGAGCGCTTAATAAACACCATCTCGTTAAGTTGTATTTGCGTTATAGAGGCAGCCCCCAATGTCCGAGAAAAAATCACCGGCTGATGAAAAAACTGTGGTCAGCCCCGCCTCAGCTGATCCTGTCTCGATACTGGACTATGCACCTCCCGGTGTCGTGGAAGTCGATGCGAACTGGGTCATCCTCGATATTGCCCATCAAAATGGATTGACTGTAATTGTTCCACGATGGGATTCACCTTCCCCGGACGGATTGCCGAATGAACTGTATCTGTATTTGAATGGCATGGAGGTTTTTCACGGTACTTATATCAGCCCTCTCACTCAGCCAGAGTATCGTCCGGTCATTGATCCGAAGTACTTCTCGATCGATGGTACGTATCGACTTACGTATGAAACTGTTACCACCGGTAATCACGCTTATTCCGATCCCCGGGATCTTACTGTCAGGCGATTGCCTGTGGTCTTGCTGCCTGAGCCCGTTTTCCCGGCCGCTACACTGTGGGGATACCTGAACTGTTCTACCCAGCCGCCAATTTGGGTGGTCGTGATTGTGCGGATTCCGTTACCCACAAAAACAAACTGGCAGGTAGATGATGAACTGCATCTTTTGTGGTCAGGATATAAAACACTGAATGGATCCGGAACTGCGCTTTTCTCGCATACGGTGATTAAAACACTGACAGCGCAGGATGTGATTGGCGATTATGAGTTTCGAATAACTGATTTCAAGAATTTTATAGAGCCGTTGGAAAAGGACGCCTCAGTCCTCGCGGTATATTCGATTTACCGTAAAGGATCACTTATTGCCAAGTCCGCTGCGGGACTCGTAAAGATTGATCGTACCATCCCCGGGAAAAGTTATTTCTGTGGATCATGATCAATGGCGTGTGTTCGATGTTGGTTAATGAAATGTGTTAGTGCGGGTATCACTACTAGACGAAAGGAACTGTCACATGACAATCGATATGAAGTTGAATGCGGTTCAACAGGCTGCCGAAAACTCTCGGGTAGCACTCAGGCAAAAAAGACTGAGTGCAGGCGGAGTACAGGCGGATTCACCGAAGCCCGTGATCGTCGGTGTGCCGGATGGAGGCACGGTTCCGGTCGCGTTGTTAAAAAGTACTGCGGCGCAAGCGGGAACCACGACAGCCGCTCGCCAGCCGGATCTGCCTGTCACATTGAGGGTTTCCGGCTGGGAGTTTCCGAATGACCGGGATATGGTGGTGATCGAGGGCTACCCTTTTAAGGACGGTGTGGATGATCCCGACAAGCCGGAGGAATGGGCTTGGGAAGTACTCCATACTGAAGCGGCGCCTCCGGTTGCAAATCGCCCGAGCGCCTGGAACGTCACGATACCTGCGGGCAAATTGACGGACCTTCCAGCTACGGGATCAGTTTCGCCCACGCACTGGAAAATCCAGAGCTCCGGATCCTTGGATGGCAACCCGCAATACTCTGAGATCGCGGATTATTACGTCGATATTTATGCTCCTTTTCACAACAAGGGCGATGTACGACTCGCCCCTCCAACTCGTATCGACTTTCCGTTACCCCCCGGTGCCAAAATTGATAGCGCTTATCTGGGAGCCATCGCAACCACCGGGATGGAATTCACGCTCCCGGTCACTGACGCCAAGTGGGACCGCAAGGCGACGGATAAGGCCTTTATTTATCTGAGTCCGAACTTGCGGCCATCACGCCAGCTTGTACCCACGTTGATTGTTGACCCGGTGCCTGCGGACGGAAAAGTCTCAATACCCGCATCAGAGATCGGCAAACTGCCAAACGGAACCTGTTGGCTGATCATGGCCTATGAGGATGTGGCCGGTAACCGCAGCCTCGATATGCTTGCCAACAGCCGAATCGTCGAGTTTGTGCCCCTGCCTGTGCCTGCGCCTCCTGTGGTTGATGCCGCTAGCCAGGCCGGAGATAACACGATCGATATCAAGGATGCCGAGGATGCCGAGCCAGACGGTATCACCGTCAGGGTCACTCGACCGCTCAATACTCAAGATACGGATCAGGCTACGGTCTTCGTAGAAGGCTATGAAACCCTTGATCTTGTTCCGCCGGTGGACGCGTTTGGAACCAACAATGAGTTGGTGTTCAGAATGAAGTACGCAGATCTTAAGTTGATCTATGCCACTGAAACGGGGGGAGACCCGGATGCCCGGGAAATTCCTCTGAGTTTCAAATGGACCTGGGTACGAGGTGTCCAGACCAAAGACTCCCCGCCGGCTACGCCGGATCTGGATTTGTCCTATCCAGGTGACAACCCGGATGAACCCAGCGTGATCAACCGCAATTTCGCCAAGGTACAACTGCGTGGTGTCGACAATCTGCTCAATATCCTTGGGCCAGGTGACCTGGTTACAAATCCGAAGGTCGTCATCCCTATGCCGACTGGCAGCGCCGAATTGCCTGCCAACACTGTTGGTACCTGGTATTACAACGGGAAGCCGATCGCCGAATTTTCCCCTGATGGATTGACTCAATATGAAGGTGAGCTGCCGGCTGCAGAGGTTGTCAGCGGTGGTGCGGGGGACAAGCTTACATACTGGAGTTGTTCGTATATCGGTGGCATCAACCTGCAACGCTCACTCGATGAAACGGTGACCGTGACAACGGTCAGAAAAGAGGTACCAGCTCCTGAAATTGAAAGACTGTATCTCACCACAACGATCAACTGCCCGACCGTTGGATTTGTCAGGGGAAACAAACCTGAATTCCCTTCTCTCACATTCAAGACAGCAGCAGGCCCGGTTCTGGCAGGCTTGAAGAGCATCACTGCGCATTGGGTCGGAACAAGTAATGCTGACGGGACGGGGCCGATCGCCGGTACGGACCAGGATGTTGTCATTCCAGTGACGGGTAATGAAGCCACGACGGGGATCGTTGGGTCGATTGCTGAGTATCTGACTAAAATCGTACCTATCCAGACTCGGCCGGATCCTTTCCCTGCGCCCCCTCCACCCATTACTTATGCATCGCTCAAGTATTCGGTGGAATGGACAGACGGTACAAAAGCCACTTCGAACGCCACCGTGAAAATGGTTTCACTGGTGAACGGCAATCGTGAGTTCTGTCACGAGGTGAGGTGACGCGTACGGAGTTCCATGAATGACAAGGAGGCATGAAAGTGCCTCCTTGCGTTATCTGTCTTCGGATAGATCCGGATTTACCCTCCATGACTTGAGGATTAATCCTACATAAACGTAGGCGGCTGGTCTGTAGTCTTGCGTGCGCTTTCGGGTCGGACTGCTCTGATGAGTGAGTCATCCTGGTCAACAATATGATACCTCCGAGTGGTTATTCTTATGGCTTCGCACATTGGTTCGACAGACGTATCTGTTCCTCACAAAGAAAAGCTGTGCCTTGTTGCACTTTCCCTCCTGATTACATCTTTTGCCGAGGCTCGACCCATTATTGTTGACGAGACTATCAACAACGGAGCGCCTGTGGAGGATTTCATTGTTGGTCAAGGTGCGACGTTAACAGTTAATGACGCTACCACTCTTAATATTTCTACGAATGCGGCACAGTTGGTGGTCAATACTGGCACGTTGCAGGATATCAGAGCTAATAATGGTTCCACTGTCACGCTTGACAAAGCGACCGTCATTGCTCGAGCAAATCAGCCAGGGGTCACAATCACCAACTCGACGGCAACGATCAACAACAGCACCATCACAAGTGATGGTGCTGGGCTACAAGTTGCTCGGGTGCCCAATTCTCCACTTACGACGGTGGTCTCGTTGTCCGGTAGCACTGTAATGGGTGGGACAAGTGGAGCCGTGGTCAGCGCACAAACCACACTCAATATGAGCAACTCAGACCTGGTGTCTCAGAGCTCTACGGGCTACGGATTGCGTCTCGCGAGTGGAGATGTCTTCGCTAAAGGGGGGCGAATGGAAGGCGGGCTTAACGGCATACTTCTGAGTGGCGATAACTTCATCAGTCAGGCCAATACACTTGTACTGGATGGCACGAAGGTGACAGGGGGAAGTGGCGCAGCTATTTCCGTGGACCCCAGCGGACGCCCAATTGCTACCAATATCCATATACTCAATGGCGCCAGTTTGACCGGCGGGAATGGTAATTTTCTGGAAGTCGGTAACGGGGGAACGGTAAATCTTACTGCTGACAATGCCGTACTGAAAGGCGATGTGGTCGTGACAGGTGGAGCAACCACCAATATTTCTTTGCAAAACGCCAGTTCGTTGACTGGTAATCTGAATAACGTAGCAGTGATCAGCTTGAATAATCAAAGCTCTCTCAAAGGGAATGTGGTCGGTGGCGTGGCCGGCGGTTCCTCAGTGCTGATTGATAACGGCTCTGCGATAGTCGGGGATATTGTTAATTCTTCGCGTGTAGATATCAGCAACGGCTCCCGGTGGACCATGGCAGGTAATAACCAGCTCAATAGGTTGCACCTCAATGGCGGTAATGTTGTTCTGGGTACTGGTGGCGATTTCAAAACGCTGGATATTGTCAACCTGTCTGGTAATGGTTTGTTTGATATAAGAGCAGATTTTGCAGCTGACAAGAGCGACTTCTTCAATGTGACCGGTACGGCGACAGGTAATCATCAACTGCGGGTAGCCGCGAGCGGAACTGAATTTGCAACAGGCAACGCGGTAAAAGTCGGTAGCGTTAACACGGGAGATGCCGCATTCAGCCTGTATAACGGGCGACCGGTAGATGCAGGCGCTTTCACCTATAAACTATTGAGCGAAAATGGCGGGGTGTACCTGGCGCCAGACAAGGAAGTCGTCAGTACCGGTACCAATGCAGCTCTGGCGATTGCCGGCACCGCGCCGACTATCCTGTACTCGGAAATGACGACGTTGAATAGTCGTCTTGGTGACCGACGGTTGAGTGGTAGCGAGCCCAATACCTTGACGCGGGCCACTGGCGAATCCCCCTCCGGTGTATGGATCCGCAGCTATGCGAACCAGTACAACGTGGCTAACGCCTATGGTGACGGTTTCTCACAAAAACAGCGTGGGATATCAGTGGGTGCCGACACGCCATTTCCGTTTGGTGATGGACAATGGCTAATAGGTGGATTCGGTGGCTACAGCAAGACGGATATGGATCTGAAGTGGGGGAGTACTGCTGCCATCGACAGTTACTACGCGGGTGGTTATTTGACCTGGTACGATGCTCGAAGTGGTTATTACGTCGACACAGTGAGCAAGATCAACCAGTTTGACAACAGTTCCAAAATCACCATGAGCGATGGAACTCGCACCAAAGGACACTATAAAAACCTTGCTGTGAGCGGCTCTGTTGAAGTGGGTAAATATGTTGCGTTTGATAACGGAATTTTTATTGAACCTTTTACCCAGTTTGCCGCTGCCGTTGCGCAGGGCAAGGACTACACGCTCGATAATGGCATGCGAGTGAGCAATGATCACGCACGCTCACTCGTAGGCAAGGTAGGGGCATCGGTCGGTAGTCAAATTCGCCTGGATCGCGGCGGAGAACTGCAGCCTCGGCTAAAGGTAGCCCTGGCGCATGAGTTTATAAAAAATAACGAAGTCAGTGTAAATGGGACCGACTTCACTAATGACCTTTCGTCCACAAGCGTGGAGTTGGGCGCAGGCATTAACTGGGTCCCAGCGCGGAAAAGCTGGCAGGTATACTCCGAAGTCAGCTCCAGCAAAGGGAAGACGGTCAGCCAGGAATGGGGCGCAAGTGTAGGCTTGAGTTACAATTTCTAGAATAAAAAAGGAAGCGATTGCTTCCTTTTTTGTTTTTCCATGAAACGGGTCAAATGACAGAAGTGCTGTAAGTCAGATCCCCGGAGATCATGAATGACTGTCCATCCGTATCACTGACTGTGATGTCCATCTTGCCTGATATGTTGCTCAATTCATCTCCTTTGTAGCCGAGTGTCAATATCACCGTGCCTTTCGTCGCTGTATGAATATACGGCTCTGGGTCAGAGGTGTCGGTATAGTCGATGTACAGACCCTTCGGGTCGTCCGGAATAAAAAATTCGCCTGATTTTGATTTTTCTGGAAGGGCTAAAGTAATAGTTTTCTTGTCAACTCGATTCTCATCTACTCTTACGGTGTATTCGGCAGCAAACACCCAATAGTGCCCACCTAGGTCCGGTAGGTCTTTAAGCTCAAGAGTGAAAAATTTTGCGGCGAAATCTTCAGTGTCTCCATTGCGAAGTACTTTTGCAGTGAATGAGTTGACGAGTCTGATTTGTGGTTTTACTAGCGCATTCATGAATGTTTCTCCAGAGTTAAGGGGGAACTAATCCATAAGCCGGATCCAGCCTAAAGCATGGATGGACTATATAAG
Organism: Pseudomonas sp. GW821-FHT09C09; assembly: GCF_059418105.1. Classification (NCBI taxonomy): domain Bacteria; kingdom Pseudomonadati; phylum Pseudomonadota; class Gammaproteobacteria; order Pseudomonadales; family Pseudomonadaceae; genus Pseudomonas; species Pseudomonas sp. GW821-FHT09C09. The sequence goes on along the minus strand of NZ_JBWKPF010000002.1, from coordinate 614,901 downwards.
CGCGAGTACTTGATTTTGTATACTGTCAGAGTTGACAGGTAGGCAGATGGAAGAAAGTATGGATTGGTTTTTATACATTTCCGCTATATAAAAAACAAGCATCGTGACAGATTGGATATGCGCCATCGACTTTGGAAAGAAACTTTCATTAGCCGAACAAACCAGCAGCAATATTAATTGAGAACCCCAGAATCGCCGTGTTGAACACAAACCCGATCAACGACTGTGCCAGCACGATCTTGCGGATCTCCCGCGTTGCCACACCGACATCCGCCGTCTGCACCGCCACGCCGATGGTGAACGAGAAGTACAGGAAGTCCCAGTAATTGGGTGTGGTCAGCCCCTCGGCAAATCGCAGCGCCGGCTCCTTGCCGTCCCAGGTGTAAAACAGCCGGGCGTAGTGCACGCAGAAAATCACCCCGATCAGCAGCCACGAACCGATCACCGTCAGCGCGGTAAAACCGTAATGCAGGAGTTTGCGGGTGGTTTCCAGATCCTTGCTGCCAGCCAGCTCGACAGTAATGGTCGCCAGGCTCGCCAAAGCGGCGATGCAGACGACAAACAGCACCAGCCCGGCATTTTCATCCTCGACTTCGGCAATGCGTTTGACGTCCGGCGCTTTGGCGCGGATGGTCAGCCAAAGCATCAGGATCAGGTACGTCCAGACCCCGGCGTTCCAGCCGATGAGGATTTTGCTGATGACAGATTCCGCCGGGGCCAGGAGGCCTGCGGCAAGGCCGAGCAACGCGGCAGCGGAGAGGCGAGGGTGGGTGCGGGCGAGGAAGCGCATGGGGACTCGATGGGCCAGGGTGGTTCAGACACCTTAGCCCAGCGCGGCGACCTCTGGCCACCGCGCCGGGAGCAATCAATCAGGCTTGGTGAACCGGCGCACAAGCTTGATCACGACAACGAAGAACACTGGCACGAATATCACTGCCAATGTTGCGGTAATCATCCCGCCAATCACCCCGGTACCAATCGCCTGCTGGCTCGCCGAACTCGCGCCCGTGGCAATCGCCAGCGGCACCACGCCCAGAATGAACGCCAGCGACGTCATGACAATCGGCCGCAACCGCAGACGCGCCGCTTGCAGCGTGGCATCAATCAGATCGTGACCTTCGTCATACAGGCTCTTGGCAAACTCGATGATCAGGATCGCGTTCTTCGCCGACAGACCGATGATAGTGATCAGGCCGACCTTGAAGAACACATCGTTGGGCATCCCGCGCAACGTCACCGCCAGCACTGCGCCAAGCACCCCGAGCGGCACCACCAGCAGCACCGAAGTCGGAATCGACCAGCTCTCGTACAACGCCGCCAGACACAGGAACACGATCAGCAACGAGAGGCCGAGCAGAATCGGCGCCTGGCTGCCGGACAAACGTTCCTGCAACGACAGACCGGTCCATTCCTGACCCATGCCTTTCGGCCCTTGCGCTACCAGACGTTCGATCTCCGCCATGGCTTCGCCAGTGCTGTGGCCGGGTTTCGGTTCGCCGGAAATCGAGATTGCCGGGTAACCGTTGTAACGGGTCAGCTGCGCCGGGCCCTGAGTCCAGGTGGCTCGGACGAATGCCGACAGCGGTACCATTTTCCCGGCGTCGTTGCGCACGTGCATCTTCAGCAAGTCATCGACCTGACTGCGACGGTCGCCTTCGGCCTGTACGACCACGCGTTGCATCCGCCCCTGATTGGGGAAGTCGTTGACGTAGGAAGAGCCAATGGCGGTGGACAGCACGTTGCCGACGTCGGCGAAGGAAATGCCCAGCGCGTTGGCCTGTTTGCGGTCCACTTCCAGCTGCACTTGCGGCGCTTCGGCCAGTGCGCTTTCACGGACGTTCATCAGAATCGGACTTTTCTCGGCGGCTTCCAGCAGTTGGGTGCGCGCCTCCATCAGGGTCGCATGACCGAGGCCGCCACGATCCTGCAGACGGAACTCGAAGCCGCTGGAAGTGCCGAGACCGTCAACTGGCGGTGGCAGTACAGAGAATGCCATCGCGTCCTTGATCTGGCTCAGGGCGATGTTGGCACGCTCGGCAATCGAGCTTGCCGAGTCGTCGCTGCCACGGTGCGACCAGTCCTTGAGTGTGGTGAAGGCCAGTGCGGCGTTCTGCCCGCTGCCGGAGAAACTGAAACCCAGGATCACCACGCTGTCACTGATGCCCGGCTCACCGTTGTTGTGGGCCTCAAGCTGTTCGGCGACCTGTACCGTACGATTCTTGGTCGCGCCCGGCGGCAACTGGATGTCGGTGATGGTGTAACCCTGATCTTCGACCGGCAGGAACGAAGAGGGCAGGCGCGCGAAGCACAGGCCCAGGCCGACCAGCAACACAACGTAGATCAGCAGATAACGACCGGTGCGTTTCAGCGCGTAACCGACCCAGCCCTGATAGCGATCGGTCAGTTGCTCGAAGCGGCGGTTGAACCAGCCGAAGAACCCGGTCTTCTCGTGATGCTCGCCCTTGGCGATCGGCTTGAGCAAGGTTGCGCACAACGCCGGGGTCAAGGTCAGGGCGAGGAAAGCCGAGAACAGGATCGAGGTGGCCATCGACAGCGAGAACTGCCGGTAAATCACGCCCACCGAACCCTGCATGAACGCCATCGGAATGAACACCGCCACCAGCACCAGCGTGATGCCGATGATCGCGCCGGTGATCTGGGTCATCGCCTTGCGCGTTGCTTCTTTCGGCGACAGGCCTTCGGTGGCCATGATTCGCTCGACGTTCTCCACCACCACGATGGCGTCGTCCACCAGAATGCCGATGGCCAACACCATGCCGAACATGGTCAGCACGTTGATCGAGAAACCCAGCGCGAGCATGGTCGCGAAGGTGCCCATCAGCGCCACTGGCACCACCAGCGTCGGGATCAGCGTGTAGCGGATGTTCTGCAGGAACAGGAACATCACCGCGAACACCAGCAGCATCGCTTCGCCGAGGGTGTAGACCACTTTAGTGATCGAGACCTTCACGAACGGCGAAGTGTCGTAGGGGATCTTGTATTCCACGCCCGCCGGGAAGTAGCGCGACAGTTCATCCATCTTCGCCCGGATCAACGTTGCGGTGCTGAGGGCATTGGCGCCCGGCGACAGTTGCACGCCGACGGCGGTGGACGGCTTGCCGTTCAGGCGGGTGCCGAACTGGTATTCCTGACTGCCGATCTCGACCCGCGCCACATCCTTGATGCGCACGGTGGAGCCGTCCGGGTTGGCCTTGAGCACAATGTCGGCGAACTCTTCCGGCGTCGACAGTTGTCCCTTGACCAGAATCGTCGCGGTGATTTCCTGGGTGCTCGGGTTTGGCAGATCGCCGATGCTGCCCGCCGAAACCTGGGCGTTCTGCGCGACGATGGCGGCGTTGACGTCGGCCGGCGTCAGGTTGAAACCGATCAGCTTCTGCGGATCGACCCAGATCCGCATCGCCCGCTCGGCGCCATACAGTTGGGCCTTGCCGACACCGTCGATGCGTTTGATCTCGTTCATCACGTTGCGCGCCAGATAATCGCTGAGCGCTACGTCGTCGAGCTTGCCGTCGCTGGAAGTCAGGGTGATCAGCAGCAGGAAACCGGCGGAGACTTTCTCCACCTGCAAGCCTTGCTGATTGACCGCTTGCGGCAGGCGCGACTCGACCACTTTCAGGCGGTTCTGCACATCGACCTGCGCCAGCTCCGGGTTGGTGCCCGGCTGGAACGTGGCCTTGATCGTGGCGCTGCCCAGACTGCTCTGCGATTCGAAATACAGCAGGTGATCGGCGCCGTTGAGCTCTTCCTCGATCAGGCTGACCACGCTTTCGTCGACGGTCTGCGCCGAGGCGCCCGGGTACACGGCATAGATTTCGATCTGCGGCGGTGCGACGTCGGGGTACTGCGCCACCGGCAATTGCGGGATGGCCAGCGCACCGGCCAACAGGATGAACAATGCGACGACCCAGGCGAACACCGGGCGGTCGATAAAGAACTGCGGCATAGAAGAGCGTCCTGCTTACTGACCAGAGGTCTGGGCAAGTGGAAGAGGGGTGTCGTCGATCTGCACGGTTTCGCCGGGGCGGGCGTGCTGCAGGCCTTCGATGACCACGCGGTCGCCGGCCTTCAGGCCACCGGTGACGATCCAGCGGTCGTTCTGCACAGCGCCCAGTTGCACGGGTTGCAGGGCGACACGCATCTGATCGTCGACGGTTAGCACCTGCGCGACTCCAGCGCTGTCACGTTGCACGGCTCGTTGCGGCACGGTGAGGCCATGCTGGATCACGCCTTGTTCAAGACGCACGCGAACATAACTGCCGGGCAGCAGATCGAGGTCCGGGTTGGGGAATTCGCTGCGTAGAACGATCTGCCCGGTGCCCGGATCGACCGTGATGTCGCTGAACAGCAACTTGCCCGGCAGCGGATAGAGGCTGCCGTCGTCCTGAATCAGCGTGGCCTTGACCTGATCCTGGCCGACCTGCTGCAACTGGCCGGAACGGAAGGCCCGGCGCAATTCATTCAATTCACGGGTCGACTGGGTGAGGTCGGCGTGGATCGGGTTCAGTTGCTGGATCAGCGCCATGGGCGTGGTTTCGTTCTGGCCGACCAGTGCGCCTTCGGTGACCAGGGCACGACCGACACGACCGGAAATCGGCGCAGTGACGGTTGCGTAACCCAGATTCAGTTTCGCCCGTTCTACAGCGGCCTTGTTGGCGGCGACGTCGGCGGCGGTCTGCCGGGCGTTGGCGCGGGCGTTGTCGTAGTCCTGAGCGCTGATGGCCTTGTCGTCGATCAACTGGGCGTAGCGCTGCTCCTGCAGTTTTGCCTGGAACGCATTGGCCTCGGCTTTGCGCAGGGCGGCTTCGGCGCTGTCCAGGTCGGCCTTGAACGGTGCCGGGTCAATGCGAAACAGCACGTCGCCCTTTTTCACATCGCTGCCTTCGCGATAGGTGCGTTGCAGCACCACGCCGGCGACCCGGGCGCGGACTTCGGCAATGCGCGGTGCGGCAATGCGCCCGCTTAGTTCGCTGCTGATCGACAGGGGGCGTGCCTCAAGGGTTTCGACCCGCACGGTGGCCGGTGGCGCCTGTTCCTCAGTGCTCGAGGATTTACCACAGGCACTCAGCGTCAGCGCCAATGCGATCAGGCCGAGCCCGGCCAGCAGATTCTTCGACATGTACAACCCCCAATATTGATCTGCGCATCCTACGGCCAGGTGCCGAAGGTAGCGGTGAAGCTTTGTAGGTGCTGTGTGAAATTGTGTAAGGGTTTTGCTCAGGGACGAGTGAGGGCGTATATCCTTTACGCCTTGAAATTTATTGCGACATGACCGTCGCTATCGCTCGCTCTGGACACCTCAATGCCCAACATCCTCCTGGTCGAAGACGACACCGCCCTCGCCGAACTGATCTCCAGCTATCTCGAGCGCAACGGCTATTCCGTCAGCGTGATCGGCCGGGGCGACCATGTGCGCGAACGGGCGCGGCTCAATCCGCCGGACCTGGTGATTCTCGACCTGATGCTGCCGGGCCTCGACGGTTTGCAGGTCTGTCGCCTGTTGCGCGCCGACTCGGCAACGCTACCCATCCTGATGCTTACCGCCCGCGACGACAGCCACGATCAGGTGCTGGGCCTTGAAATGGGCGCCGACGATTACGTCACCAAGCCCTGTGAGCCAAGGGTCTTGCTAGCGCGAGTACGCACGTTGTTGCGCCGCAGCAGCCTCGGCGAACCGATGACCGCCAACGACCGCATCCTGATGGGCAATCTGTGCATTGATTTGTCCGAACGCACCGTGACCTGGCGCGAACAACCGGTGGAGCTGTCCAGCGGCGAGTACAACCTGTTGGTGGTACTGGCCCGTCATGCCGGTGAAGTGCTGAGTCGCGACCAGATCCTGCAACGCCTGCGCGGCATAGAGTTCAACGGTACCGACCGTTCGGTGGACGTGGCAATTTCCAAGCTACGACGCAAGTTCGACGACCACGCGGGCGAAGCGCGCAAGATCAAGACCGTGTGGGGCAAGGGTTATCTGTTCAGCCGTTCCGAGTGGGAATGCTGAGTCGATGTTCAGAATCCTGTTTCGCCTTTATCTGGTGACGATCGTTTCCTACAGCGCGGCAATCTATCTGGTGCCGGATCTGGTGGTAATGGCGTTCAGGGATCGCTTCGTGACTTACAACCTCGACTATTCCCGGGGCCTGCAATCGCTGATCACCAAGCAGTTTCGCGCGGTGCCGCAGGATCAGTGGCCGGCGGTCGCCGCTGCGATGGACAAGGACTTCCAGCCGCTGCACATCGTCCTCGCCCGTATCGATAACGCCGACTTCACCCCGATCGAGCAAGAACGCCTGCGCCGTGGTGAAAACGTGGTGCGCATCGGCGACTGGGGCTGGCGTACGCTGGCGGTGACACCGCTGAACGACCAGGTCGCCGTGCAAATGGTGGTGCCGCCGGATCCGATGGACGTGAACTTGCTGTACTGGAGCATCAACGTTCTGATCGGTGCGAGTTTGCTGGCGTGCCTGCTGCTCTGGCTGCGTCCGCACTGGCGTGACCTGGAACGCCTGAAGGGCACCGCCGAGCGTTTCGGCAAAGGCCATCTGAGCGAACGTACGCAAATCGGCTCGAGTTCGAACATCGGCAGCCTGGCCAACGTCTTCGACACCATGGCCGGCGACATTGAAAACCTGCTCAATCAACAGCGTGACTTGCTCAACGCTGTGTCCCATGAGCTGCGTACACCACTGACCCGACTGGACTTCGGACTGGCGTTGGCGCTGTCCGATGATTTGCCACAAACCAGTCGTGAACGCCTGCAAGGTCTGGTCGCGCACATTCGTGAACTGGATGAGCTGGTGCTGGAGCTGCTGTCCTACAGCCGCCTGCAAAACCCGGCGCGCTTGCCGGAGCAGGTCGAAGTGGCGCTGGACGAGTTCATCGACAGCATTCTGGGCAGCGTCGACGAAGAACTGGAATCACCGGAAATCGTCATTGATGTGTTGCTGCACAATCAACTGGAACGCTTCTCCCTCGACCCGCGTTTGACGGCTCGCGCGATTCAGAACCTGCTGCGCAACGCCATGCGCTATTGCGAAAAACGCATTCAGATCGGTGTGCAGGTCTGCCCGAAGGGCTGTGAGATCTGGGTGGATGACGATGGCATCGGCATTCCGGAAGACGAGCGGGAGCGAATTTTCGAGCCGTTCTATCGGCTGGATCGCAGCCGTGACCGGGCCACTGGCGGGTTTGGCCTGGGACTGGCGATCAGCCGTCGGGCGCTGGAAGCCCAGGGCGGGACGTTGACGGTGGAAGGTTCGCCGTTGGGTGGGGCGCGGTTCAGGCTTTGGTTGCCGACTCCGGTTTGATTCGATCGCTCCCGCGTATGGCGCGGGAGCGATCCGTGATCAGAGCAATTCAGTGGATTGAATCAACCCGACCCCGGCCACTTGCATCCGTTCTATCGCCGAGGCCAGTGATCCATTCATATCGATCGCCCGACAGGCATCCAGCACCACAAAGGTATTGAACCCCGCCGCCCGTGCGTCCAGCGCGGAGAACATCACGCAGAAATCCAGCGCCAGCCCGACCATGTACACCGTGTCGATGCCGCGTTCCTTGAGATATCCCGCCAGCCCGGTAGTGGTCGTCCGGTCCGCTTCCAGAAACGCCGAATAGCTGTCGATGTCCGGGTTGCAGCCCTTGCGGATGATCAGTTGAGCGTGGGGCAGATTGAGTCCCGAGTGAAACTCGGCGCCGCGTGAGCCCTGAATGCAGTGATCCGGCCACAGAGTTTGCTCGCCGTACGGCAATTGAATCACGTCGTAAGGCTGGCGACCGGGATGGCTGGAGGCAAATGAGGCATGACCCGCCGGATGCCAGTCCTGGGCAATGACCACTTGCTTGAACTGTTCGGCGAGACGGTTGATCAGCGGAACGATCCGGTCGCCCTCGGGCACGGCCAGTTGGCCGCCCGGTATGAAATCGTTCTGTACGTCGATGACCAGCAGGGCTGTGCGTGGCGAAATCGGCATGAATCCATCCTTCTTGAAAAATCACCCAGGCAGCATAGTGACAAAATTCTTTAAACGTTCAGCCGGGTCTTAAACATTTTCGCCATCTCTTCGAGCTCGGCCGGCGGGTTATGCCCGATCAGCATCCACGCGTGCTCACGTTCGGTCCAGTACACCACGTTCATCCCGTGCCGACGCTCATGGGCCAGCGCCTGACTGCCGCTGTTGGACCGCGTGACACACAGTGCCAGCGGGCCATGGGTCGCATCGAGCCAAGTCATCTGCGCAATCGGCACGCCGTCGTATTCGAGCAGTTGCGCACGTTTGAACTGCGCACCGGGCAGTTTCAGCTTCGCGGGCGACAAGTTCAGGCCCAGTCGAGCGTCAACCGTGCGCAACTGCGCCAGTTGCGAGGCTTCGTCGGTGGCCAGATGTTCAAGGGTTTGCGGCACGTACAGCGCCATGTAATCGCCCACCCGCTCGCGCCAGCCATGCGATTGCTGCGCTTGCCAGCCGAGGAACAACCGATCCGCCGCGACGCCCGCGAGCACCATGCCCGCTGCTGCTGTGCCGATGAACCAGCGACGACTGAAGCCGGGGCGTTGCGGGGAGGGCGCGGCATCCAGCCGGGCTTGCAGGCGATCGAGCGGTGCCTGTCGTGCCAGCTCATCGTAGGCGTCGCGATAGGGCAGGTTGCTGCGGCTCAGCCACTGTACCCGAAGATTGAGCAGCGGATCGTCGGCGATGAGACTGTCGAGCTGGCTGCGTTGTTCGCCGTCGAGCTCGTCGTCCAGATACGCCACCAGTTGCTCGTCGGAAGGCGTATTCATTGCCGGTCTCCTGCGGGGGTGTTCGGTACCGCATGCAGCGGTGGGTATTCGGCCAGTTTCAGGCGGGCGGTGGCGAGGCGACTCATGACCGTGCCGATCGGCACTTGCAGGATCTCGGCGACTTCGCGATAGGACAGTCCTTCGACGTAGGCGAGATAGACCGTTTCGCGCTGGGTCTCCGGCAGCGCATCGACGCGGCGGATCACCTGTGCCGCCATGACGTGGGTCTGTGCGGCGTATTCGCCGTCGAACGTCAGTTGGCTGTCGGCGTCCACCACACCCTGGCCCTGGCGCACCCGGCGGGCGCGCACTTCATTGAGCCAGATCGAATGCAGGATGCTCAGCAGCCAGCGATCCATGCGCGTGCCGGCTACGTACTGGCCTGAACGTTCAAGCGCCCGCACGCAAGTGGCTTGCACCAGATCCTCGGCCACGTGCCGATTGCGCGACAGCAGCAAGCCGTAGCGCCACAAGCGCGCCAGGTGTTGTCCGAGTTCGGCTCTGAATGCCTGATCGCTGAAAATGTTCGCCTCCGCGTGTCGTGTCAGGTTTTCGATGAATCGTTGATGGCTTCGGCCAGGTCCCGGTATTCCTCGCAGGTCGTGCCGCAGATCTTCTGGATATGCTGCAATTGCTCCTGCGCCAGATCGACCCGACCCTTGATGACATAAGCCTCGCCCAGATATTCGCGGACTTGCGCGTACTGCGGATCAAGCTTCACCGATTGCAGGTAATAACCGATGCCTTCGTCGGTGCGGCCCAGCTTGCGCGTGGCGTAACCGCGATAGTTGAGGGCCTTGGCGGTGTTCGGCTGTTTCAGGGTGTCGAGCAAGGCCAGGGCTTCTTCATAGCGACCGTCCTTCGCAAGACGATAGGCGTAGTCGGTGCGGTCGGCATCCGGTACCAGGCTGCTGGTCTGCGTCACGCATTTCTGCGTTTTGCTGTCGTACACCTGACCTTTCGGGCAGTTGGGTTTCTGCACCGGCTCGTCTTCATCACCGTGGGCCAGGGCCAAAGAGCTGGACAACATGGCGGCCATCAGCAACGGGGCGGCGAACATAACGGAACGGATAGTCATGGGCAAGGCTCCATAGTGGGGTCATGTGTCACGTTGAACACCGCAAGGTGAAGTTTTATTCATTGCTTTGTCAGGTGCCATTCAAGGAAAGCTCAAAGTCGCGGGCTATGCTCGTGTCGTCTGTCGTCAATCCGCCGTTCTACCCCGGGAGTTGCGCCATGAAAGATCAGGTTCACCACTCCGCTGCCGCCGGTTACAAGACCGCAGCGGAAACCTACGTCAAAGGCCGGCCGGACTATCCGCCGGCGGTCACCGATTGGCTGACGACAACACTGGACCTGGACGGCCACAAGACTGTTATCGACCTCGGCGCGGGTACCGGCAAGTTCACCGGACGACTGGTGGCGACCGGTGCCCAGGTGATTGCCGTGGAGCCGGTGGCGCAGATGCTGGCAAAACTGTCTGCCAACTGGCCCGATGTGCTGGCCGTGAGCGCCATGGCGACGGATTTGCCGCTGCCCGACGCTTCGGTGGACGCGGTGGTCTGCGCCCAGGCCTTTCACTGGTTCGCCAGCACCGAGGCGCTGGACGAAATCGCCCGGGTGCTCAAGCCCGGCGGCAAGCTCGGGCTGATCTGGAACCTGCGCGATACCCGGGTCGGCTGGGTGCCCAAGCTCGATGCCATCGTCAACGCCCGGGAAGGTGACACGCCGCGTTACTACACCGGCGCCTGGCGCAAAGTGTTCCCGCATCCGGCATTCGGGCCGTTGCAGGCCGAACATTTTCACCATGGTCATACCGGCTCGCCGGAAGATGTGATTTTCAACCGGGTGCGCTCCACCAGTTTCATCGCGGCGCTGCCGGATACAGAACGTGCGCGGATCGATGAGCAGCTGCGGGCGTTGGTTGCGTCCGATCCCGAACTGCGAGGTCGGGATGTGATGACCGTGCCTTACGAGACCGCAGCGTTCGTGGCGGTGAAGGGCGGCTAGAGTCCTGCATTTGGCCGAACCGCCGTTCTGAGGCCTTGATATAGTTCAGGCCTCATTTTCAGACCGGTAAAGGATTTCTGCCATGACTCAATACACCGCCTTCAGCGTCGAACTGGCCGACAACATCGCTCATGTGCAGATCAACCGGCCGGAAAAGATCAACTCGATGAACGCTGCGTTCTGGAGCGAAATCGTCGAGGTGTTCCAGTGGATCGACGACACCGACGAAGTGCGGGTGGTGGTGCTCAGCGGTGCCGGCAAACACTTTTCCTCGGGCATCGACCTGATGATGCTGGCCGGCGTCGCCAATGAACTGGGCAAGGACGTCGGCCGCAATGCACGCCTGCTGCGCAAAAAGATCCTGACCCTGCAAGCCTCGTTCAATGCCGTCGACAATTGCCGCAAACCGGTGCTCGCGGCGATCCAGGGTTATTGCCTGGGCGGTGCGATCGATCTCATCGCGGCCTGCGACATGCGCTACGCCGCCGAAGACGCACAATTCTCCATTAAAGAAATCGATATCGGCATGGCGGCTGACGTCGGCACTTTGCAACGGTTGCCACGGATCATCGGTGACGGCATGCTGCGTGAGCTGGCTTACACCGGTCGCACCTTTGGCGCCGAAGAGGCCCGCGGCATCGGACTGGTCAATCGCGTCTACAGCGACAAGGACAGCCTGATCGAAGGCGTGATGGACATTGCCCGGGACATCGCCGGCAAGTCGCCGATCGCGGTCACCGGCACCAAGGAAATGATCAGCTACATGCGCGACCACCGTATCGACGATGGTCTGGAGTACGTTGCCACCTGGAACGCCGCCATGTTGCAATCCACCGACTTGCGCGTGGCCATGGCCGCCCATATGAGCAAACAGAAACCCGAATTTCTGGATTGAGAAACCATGACATCTCGCTGGACCACCGCAGTACTGGACACCGATCAACCCGGCGGCTGGGCCGTCGCGCGCAGCCCCGAGGGTTTTCTGTTCGATGACAATGGCGCGCTGTTCCCCCGGGAATGGCTCAAGCGCCAAGACCTGTCGATCCTTGCCGAGCACGGTATCGGTCACCTCGATGGCGAGCCGGTCTACCTGCTGGAACTGCGCAGCGCCAGCGAGGTGCCGGGCTGTAACTGGAAAGGCTTGCGGGCGTTCATGCTCGATGGCGATCACACGATCTACAAAGTGCTGGGCTACGCCGCGCAGATCGGGACGTGGGCCCGTGAACACCGTTTCTGCGGCAACTGCGGTCAGCCCATGACTCAGGTGGCACGGGAGCGGGCGATGTATTGCCAGCCGTGCGACTTGCGCAGTTACCCGCGCATCTCGCCAAGCATGATCGTGCTGGTGACCCGTGGCGATGAGGTCCTGCTGGCGCGCTCGCCGCGTTTCGTCACCGGGGTCTACAGCACGCTGGCCGGGTTTGCCGAGCCAGGGGAGTCGGCCGAGGATTGCCTGATTCGCGAGGTGCGCGAGGAAGTCAGCATCGAAGTGAAGAACATCCAGTACATGGGCAGCCAGTGCTGGCCGTTCCCGCACTCGATGATGCTGGGTTTTCATGCCGAATACGCCGGCGGCGAGATTGTCTGTCAGGAAGACGAGATCGAAGACGCCCAGTGGTTCAACGTGCACGATCTGCCGCCGTTGCCGGCGTCCAAATCGATTGCACGTTACCTGATCGACGTCTACGTGGCGCGGCGCTTAGGCCACGCTGAACCAGTGCTGCCAGGCTAGACGCACGGTCAACCCCAGCACCACGGTGATGAATACCGGACGAATGAACTTGGCGCCGCCGCTGATCGCGGTGCGCGCCCCGAAGAACGCGCCGACCATCACCGACAGGCCCATGCTCAGGCCGATGATCCAGTCCACCTGCCCGGAAAACACGAACACCGACAGCGCCGCAATGTTGCTGACGAAGTTCATGCTGCGCGCCACGCCGCTGGCCTTGACCAGATCGATCGGATAGAGCAGCAGGCTGCTGACGGTCCAGAACGCGCCAGTGCCCGGGCCGGCCACGCCGTCGTAGAAACCGAGGCTGAAGCCCTGGCTCGATTGCCACTTCTTCTTGATCGGTGCGTCGCTGTCCAGAGGCGCCTTGGGTGTGCCGCCAAACAACAGGTACAGGCCACAGGCGAAGACGATCACTGGCAGCATCTTGTTCAGCCATTCCGCCGGCAGATAGTGGGCGACGATGGCGCCGGTCAGCGCGCCGACCAGGGTGCCGATGATCGCGTGCATCCACTGCCGTGGGTGAAACAGCTTGCGCCGGTAGAAGGTGAAACTGGCGGTGGCCGAGCCGAAGGTCGAACTCAACTTGTTGGTGCCCAGCACCAGATGCGGCGGCAGGCCGGCGGTGAGCAGCGCAGGTGTGGTCAACAGACCGCCACCGCCGGCGATGGCGTCGATGAATCCGGCAATGAAAGCGACAAGGGCCAGAACGGCCAGGGTGGTGAGGTCAACGCTGAGTTCGAAAGGCATGGAATCGGCTTATTCGGCAGGGCAGGAACGGGCGGTCATCATAGCTGTAACACCCGTTCATCGCGACTGGGATACTCATCGATCCAATAATGTCTGAATGTCAGTGGCTACATAGTCGAGAACCAGACGTTGTCGATGAAATACGGCCCTTTGTTTCCAAAGAAATCGTTGGGAATGGCGAAGTGAACACTTAACCACTCGTAACCGGGCCGGATAGTGCCTTTGAGCGTCATCGTTCTTGTTTGCGAATCGATAAAGCGCACTTCGGGCCATAGTTCATGTTCACCAGTGTTGCGATTGGTCGCCCAAAGGGTGTAATAGATGTGCGCGTGAAACAGAGGGTTGGAGGTTTTGCCGAGGACTGGGAGGTGAATTCGTCGATCCTTGGTGCCTTGCAACGGGGCGGCATCGGGAGCCTGGATCTGGAAACTGAAATCGAACTCTCCCGGATGAATTTGAAAGGTCTCGGTTGCCAGACTCTGACCCTGGTTTCTACCACCGACCAAGCGTGCGGCATAGTTACCGTTGTGGCGTTCGACGGATATAGGTGTGTCGTAACCTTGTGGAATCCATTTGCTGAAATCACCGGTACTGAAATCACCATTTGGAACCATGTTTTTCTGGGTCATATCAGTCGCTCACTGTCATGGGTAGAGGAGAGGCCGTTAATTCGGCCAAATCTGGCTGCATGGCAATGATTTGATAGATCCTCTATGGCTGCTACTGTCATTACTGACAGTCCATTAGTACCTTTTGCGATAAAAGCGACTGACTTCTGTTTCTGAGGAAAAGCATTAAGTGGAAGCATCCGTGCTTCCACCGGAAGTAGCGAGGTCCGCAGTTACAGACCCAGCTCTGACAACCCCGGGTGATCATCCGGGCGCCGACCCAGCGGCCAATGGAACTTGCGTTCGCTTTCCTTGATCGGCATGTCGTTGATGCAGGCATATCGCTGGAACATCAGGCCGTGCTCGTCGAATTCCCAGTTTTCGTTGCCGTAGGAGCGGAACCAGTTGCCCGAGTCGTCGTGCCATTCGTAGGCGTAGCGCACGGCGATGCGGGTGTCGGAGTAAGCCCAGAGTTCCTTGATCAGGCGGTAATCCAGTTCCTTCGCCCATTTGCGGGTCAGGAAAGCCTTGGCTTCTTCGCGGTTGTTGGCGAATTCGGCGCGGTTGCGCCATTTGGTATCCAGGGTGTAGGCCAGCGACACCCGCTGCGGGTCGCGGGAGTTCCAGCCATCCTCGGCCAGGCGAACTTTTTCAATGGCCGATTCACGGTTGAAGGGTGGCAATGGCGGACGCACTTCGGCTGCAGTAGACATGTTTGTCTCCCGATCAAATTAACGATTTAACAACTTTTCGCTTATTGAGGCTTTACAGGTCCAATAACTTTCGCGCCATGCATTGCGCATTATCGGCGGCACTGTGATCACCCATCACAAGCGCTACGGTAATGGCGCCGTCAATCAGGATCAGCAACTGTTTGGCCAGCAGTTGCGGGTCCTCGGCACCATGTTCGGTACACAGCTCGCACACGTAGTCGAGCAGCTTCTGTTTGTGGTCTTTGGCGACCAGGCGCACCGGATCCTGCGGATCGCCGGTTTCGCCACTGGTATTGATGAAGGCGCAGCCCCGGAAGCCTTCCGAGGCGAACCAGCCCTTGAGCACGGTAAACAGGTTGAGCAGGCGATCGGCCGGGGTTTCGGCCTGATCGACGGCGCTTCTGTACCAGTGCATCCAGCGCACGTCGCGGCGCTGCAGGGCGGCGACGGTCAGCTCCTCCTTGTTGGCGAAGTAGCGGTAGATACTCTTTCTGGAGACACCGGCGGTTTTCACCAGAAGATCCATGCCGGTGGCCGCAATGCCACTTTTGTAGATCAACTTTTCGGTGACATCCAGAATGATGTCGCGGGTCGTGTCGTTGCTGGTGATTTCGTTCATGTGGCGAACAGTAGAACGATCGTTCTCCTTGGTCAAGCGCTGATTTTGAATTGGCTTTCGCGAGCAGCCTCACTCCCACATTGGAAATGTGATTCACGTGGGAATCAGGCTGCTGGCGACGAAGTTATTACAGACACTCACAAGACCCGAAGGAGTTGATGGTGTAAGCTCTCGGGTTCTTCGGATTCGACCCATTGCGAGCCCTATGCCGTTGCTTTTCAAACGCTCTCTGCTGCCCAAGTTGCGCAGCTTTCCGCTGACCGCCGAGGCCGTGACCATTCTGTCCGGCGCCGCCGAGTTCCGTCGTTGCCTGCTGGAGAAAATCGCCCGGGCGACCCAGCGCATCTACCTCGTCGCGCTCTATCTGCAAAACGACGAAGCCGGTCAGGAAATCCTCGATGCCTTGCACGCCGCGAAACTCAAGCGCCCCGAGCTTGAAATCGTTGTGGTCGTCGACTGGCTGCGCGCCCAGCGTGGCTTGATCGGTGCCGGCAAGCAGCCGGGCAACGCCGCCTGGTATCAGGAGATGACCCGTACCCACCAGAGCGTGGTGCCGGTCTACGGCGTGCCGGTGCAGACCCGCGAGCTGTTCGGCGTTCTGCACTTGAAAGGCTTCGTGATCGACGATTGCGTGGTCTACAGCGGCGCCAGCCTGAACAACGTCTACCTGCACAAATTCGACAAGTACCGCTTCGACCGTTATCACGTGTTGCAGAGCCGCGAACTGGCGGACTCGATGCACCATCTGGTCAAGCACGGCCTGATCGAATCGAAAGCGGTGCATCGTCTTGATCTGCCGCACTTGCCGACCACCCGCAGCCTGCGCAACGACATCGGCGATCTGCGCAGCCGTCTCAAATACGCGGCGTACGACACCAGCGCCGGCAGCACGGCGCATACCGGCCTGTCGGTCAGCCCGTTGCTCGGCGTGGGCAAGAACAACCCGCTGAACCGGGTGATTCTGGAGCTGATCGCCAGCGCCCAGAAGCAACTGACCATCTGCACGCCGTACTTCAACCTGCCGCTGGGGGTGATCCGCGAGATCAACCGGGCGCTGGCCCGTGGCGTGAAGATCGACATCGTGGTCGGCGACAAGACCGCCAACGACTTCTACATTCCGCCGAGCGAGCCGTTCAAGGTGATCGCCGCGCTACCGTATCTGTACGAGATCAGCCTGCGCCGTTTCGCCAAGCGTCATCAGCGCAACATCGACAGCGGCCAGTTGAACCTGCATCTGTGGCGTGAGGGCGACAACAGCTATCACCTCAAGGGCATGTGGATCGATCAGCGCTACACGCTGCTGACCGGCAACAACCTCAACCCGCGGGCGTTCCGGCTCGATCTGGAAAACGCGCTGCTGATCGATGACCCGAAAGGCGAGTGGCTGGAGCCGCGCCGTCTGGAGCTGGAAAACATCTTCGAACACACCACGCGGATCGAGCGATTCCAGGATCTGGAAGCCTTGCCGGACTACCCGGCCGGGGTGGCCAAGTTCCTCAAGCGCGTGAGCCGGGTGCGGGTCGAGCGGTTGCTGTACCGGATTCTGTAACGCCGGAAAACAAAAAATCCCCCGAACGCGCAGAACGCGTCCGGGGGATTTTTTATGCGCGGAACTCAGTTCAGACCGAGCTTGCCACGCAAGGTCGACAGGTCTTCCGCCAGGGTATTGACCGGGCCCACCAGCGCCTTGCGGTCGTTGTCCTTCACTTTGTCATAGGTCTCGAAACCACCATCCTTGGTCTTGTACTTGGCCAGGATCTTGTCCACGGTGGCGAAGTTCTTGTCGACTTTGGCCACGAAGGCCTTGTCCTGCTTCTCGATCTGCGGACGGAACAGGTCGACGATTTTCTTCGCGCCGTCGATGTTGCCCTGGAAGTCATAGAGGTCGGTGTGGCTGTAGCGGTCTTCTTCACCGGAGATCTTGGTGGCGGCGACTTCTTCCAGCAGGGCGGCAGCGCCGCCCACGACTTTCTCGGGTGGGAAGGTCAGGCCGGCGACGCGGGTCTGCAGGTCCTGCACGTCTTTATCCAGCTTGTCGGCCAGATCGTTCAGGCCCTGGGTGCTCTTCTCCGAGAACAGCGAGTACTCGAGGCGGTGGAAACCGGTGAAGTCTTCGGCCTTAACGCCTTTTTCGTGGTCGTCGACGCGGGAGTCGATGGACGCATCGAGGTCACTGAACAGCTCGGCAATCGGCTCGATCGACTCGTAGTAGACGCGGGTCGGTGCATAGAGCTTCTGCGCGGTCGCCAGGTCGCCCTTTTTCACGGCGTCGGTGAATTGCTTGGTGTGGGTGCCCAACTGGTCCAGTTGCTCGGTGACGTAGATCTTGTAGTCCGAAACCGGCCCGACCAGATCCAGCGGTGCAGTCGCCGCGAACGCCGACAGCGGGGTGTTGAGTAGACCAAGGGTCAGCAATAACGCGATGGGCGTCTTTTTCATGGGGGCGGCTCCTGTTGAATGCTATGCAGTTGTTTTTGGTTGGGTAGCGTTGAGCAGCGAGCGACCGATGAAATCCTTGTCGCCCGTAACACCCGGCAGGGTGAAGAAGTAACCGCCGCCGACCGGCTTGAGGTATTCCTCCAGCGGCTCGCCGTTGAGGCGGGTCTGCACGGTGATGAAGCCTTTTTCCAGATCGGCCTGGTAGCAGATGAACAGCAGGCCCATGTCGAGTTGGCCGTTCTTGTTCACACCGTTGGAATAGTTGAAGGGGCGGCGCAGGATCAGGTTGGCCTGACTCGCGGCGGTGCGCGGGTTGGCCAGGCGGATGTGCGCGTCGAGCTTGGTCAGCTTGCCTTCCGGGTCCTTGCTGTAGTCCGGGACTTCGGTCTCATGGCTGGCGCCCATCGGCGCGCCGGTGGTTTTCACCCGGCCGATGATGCTTTCCTGTTCCTGCAACGGCGTGCGGTCCCAGCGTTCGACGAAGTTGCGGATAATCCGCACCGCCTGATAACTGCCGTGGGCCGCCCAGGCCGGTTCGTCGCTGCCCGGTTGCACCCAGACGATGCGATCCATGGCCTTGCCGTCGTTGGAATCCGGGTTCGCCGAACCGTCGCGGAAACCCAGGAAGTTACGCGCCGATTGCGCCGGTACACCGGGTTTGGCCGGGGCTTGCGGCGGTACGCTGCCTTCCTGTTTCCAGCGCACCAGCAGCAGGTCCGGCAGGTTTTTCACGATGTCGCGCAGGGCGTGGATGTTGGTGTCGGCGGTGTTGGAGCAGAACTGCAGGCTCAGGTCGCCGTGGCAGCAATCGGCTTCCAGCGCATCGTTGGGGAAACCGACCATGCGGATCAGGCGCTTGGGTTTGGCGGCGGCGAGGCCGAAACGCTCGTCGAACAGCGACTCGCCCACGGACACCGTGATGGTCAGGTTGTCCGGTGTGACCACTGGGCCGAGAATGCCGGAATCCGGCGGCGGCAGTTTCGGGTCGATCTGCGCCACCGGGCCGCCCTTCATCAGGAACGCGATGCGCTCGTTGAGGGTGCGGAACAGGCGTTCGAGGTCTTCACGGTCGCTGGCCAGCACATCAAACGACACCAGCATGCCCGACGCCGGGCGCGGGGTGACAATGCCGGTCTGGTGCACGCCGTGAAAATCGTGGTGATCCTGGGTCTTGTCACTGCTCGGCGCTTCGGTGACTTGTGCAGGCGCAGCGGCCATGGCCGGGCAGCTCAGGGCGGTGCCGGCCAGAGCGACGCCGGCGGCGCCCATGCCCATCAGTACGCGACGGCGTTGCAGGTTGAAGTGTTCGGAATCGTTCATCGGTATTCGTCTTCTACTTACAGGCCGGAGAGGCCGAGGGCGGGATCGATGCCGTCGAGAGCGTCGGCCAGGGTCTTGGCCTTGTCGGCGATCTGTTTGCGTTGTTCACCGCTGACGGTGTCGTAACTCGCGTAGCCGTCCTTGACCTTGAAGCCGTTGAGGGTGTTGTCGAAGTCAGTCAGCGCGCTGTCGATCTTCGGCAGCAGGTCGGCGGCGGATTTCGTCAGCAGGGGTCGCAGCAGTTCGATGACTTTGTGCGCCGTCTCCAGATTCGCCGCGAAGCCGTTGAGGTCGCCGTGGCTGTAGCGTTCCTCTTCGCCGCTGGCGGCGCGCACGTCGGCCAGGGTGTTGAGGTTGCGCACGAGGATCTCCACCAGTTGCTCCGGCGGCAGCGATTGGGCCAGCAACTGTTGCTTCAGCGTGGTGACGTCGCCCAGCAGGCGCTCGGCAATCGGCGACAGACCGTCGAGATTGCGTTGCTGGAACAGCGCGTACTCGATGCGATGGAAGCCGACGAAGGCCGGATCCTGTTCGCGTTTCTCGAAGTAATCGGCGCGGGCGTTGATGCTGTTGTCCAGCTCGGCCAGGCGTTGTGCGGCCGGGGCCAGACGCTGATACGCGGCACGGGCCGGCAGGTACGCCGCTTGCGCCTGGGCCAGATCACCGCTGTTAATCGCCTGATTCAACGCCGTGACGGCTCTGATCAGCGCGCTGCCCTGGGTGGCCAGATAAACCCGGAACTCCGACAGCGGCCCGACAAAAGCCACCATCGACGGCTTGGCCTTGGCGGCGGCATCGGAGGCAGCGGTTGGCGTCACATGCAGCACGCCGCGCGGGTTGCTCAGCAGGCCGCAGGTAATGGCGTAGTCGCCGGGTTGCAGGTTAGCGTTGATCACCTGGCTCAGGCCCGGTGCGATGTTTTCGCGCTCTTCGATCACCAGCACGCCGTCGAGGATTTCCCATTCCACCGCCCGGTCGGAGCGGTTGACGATGCGGAAACTGGCGCGGCCGGCCGGCACGCTCAGCTCGTTGGGCTCGCAACTGCCGGGGTGGATGTTGACCACCACTTCGTCATGGTTGTGCTGACGCTTGGCCGCAGCCATTTTCGAGGCGTAGTAGAACAGGCCACCGGCGGCGATCATCACGACCACCGAACCGGCCACTGCCCAGCGCAAGGCGCGGGGAGGGGATGCCTGAGGAATATTAGGCTTTGACATGGAGGCCCTTATTGACTGGAAGCGGAATTCGAGGCGGCGGCTTTGGGCGCCGGGGCGGGAGCCGGATAGAAGAACATCACCAGCGCCACCACCAGATAGATCAGGTACGCGCCGAGGGTGCTGACGGTCGGCGCATCCTGATAACCGAACATGCCGGCCAGCACCGAGCCCAGCGGGCCGTCCATCGGCAGCGTTGCGCTGAAGTCGAAAAGCACGGTTTGCAGGTGATTCCAGACGCCGGCTTCATGCAGTGCCTGCACCGAGTTGGAGAGGATGCCGGCGGCGACCACGAGGATGAACAGCCCGGTCCAGCGGAAGAACGCCGACAGATTCAGGCGCATGCTGCCGCTGTAGATCAGGAAACCGACGACGATGGCCAGGATCAGGCCGAGCAGGGCACCGATCGGCGCGCCCGGGCCTTCGCTCTGCTGGAACACGGCGAGCAGGAAGAACACCGTTTCCAGTCCTTCCCGGGCCACGGCGAAAAACACCATGGCGATCAGCGCGATGACCTGATGTTTCGACGCCGTCAGCGCATGATCGAGGGACGCCTGCAGCGAATGCTTGATCGAACGCGCGACCTTGCGCATCCAGAACACCATGGAGCTGAGAATGCCCACGGCGACGAGGCCGACCACGCCTTCGAACAGTTCCTGCTGTTTCTGCGGGAATTCGGCGCTGACGAGCTCCAGGCCACCGCCCACCAGCAAGGCCAGCGCAGCGGCAAGAAACACGCCGATCCACACCGCCGGCATCCATTGGCCACGACCGGTCTGTTGCAGGTAGCTGGCGATAATGCCAACGATCAGCGCGGCTTCAATGCCTTCACGCAGCATGATCAGAAAGGGAACGAGCATTCGGCATCCACTGTGTAACGAAATGAGGTTACAAGTTGTAACATAATGAAAGTCATTCTCACATGTCAGTCATTGACATTTACCTGAACGGTAGCTGAACAGGCTTGAAGATCAACCATTCTCAAATGCGTCACGGCCATTCCGGATGAAGCGAGCCGTGTCCGGGCTGCTGCGTTAAGATGCCAGCCACTCGAACAACAACAGGATTTGCCTCGATCCATGTCGGAAAAAGACACCATCGCCATTCAACTGGTGCGTGAAGCACTGCAGCAAAGTTGTGCCCCGGGCGTGGCCACGGAAGAAGTCTTGAACAAGGTCGGCATCGATCCGGCGCTGCTGGCCACCGATGACGCCCGTGTGCCGGCCAGCCAGTACGCGCGGTTATGGCGATTGCTGGCGCGGCGCGGCGATGACGAGTTCTTTGGCATGGACCCGCGCAAGCTGAAATCCGGCAGCCTGGAGTTCCTCTGCCGCAGCGCGATGGCCCAGCCGAACCTGGCTGCGGGATTGAGTACCGGTCTGAATTTCCTGTCGCTGATGCTTGAACGTATGCCGGCGCAACTGGTGCACCAGCAAAGTCTGGCGGAGATCGTGCTGCTGGAGGACGACCCCGAGCCGCGCCGCGCCTTCACCTATTTCACTTACTGGATGATCGTCCACGGCGTGGCGTGTTGGCTGGCGGGACGGCGGATTCCGATTCTGGCCATAGAGCTGCGCTGCCCGGCGCCGGATTTCTGCGATGACTACCGGGTGATGTTCTCCGAAAACCTGCGCTTCGACCGGCCGCGTACGCGGATGATTTTCGCCGCCGAGGTGCTGGATCTGCCGCTCAAGCGCAGTGCCGAGGAGTTGAAACGCTTCCTCGCCCATGCCCCGGCCAACATTCTGGTGAAGTACCGCGATCCGGAAAGCCTCGCCAGCCGGATCAAGCAGGATCTGCGGCAGTTGCCCGCCGAGCAGTGGCCAGAGACCGAATCCCTGGCCCAGCAGTTGTGCATGTCGGCCTCGACCCTGCGTCGGCGTCTGGCGGAAGAAGGGCAGACCTATCAGGGGTTGAAGGACAGCGTGCGCAAGGAACTGGCGATCACCTGGCTGGCGGAACCTTCAATCAGTTTTGTCGACATCGCCACACGCCTGGGATTTGCCGACGCGAGCTCGTTCTACAAGGCGTTTCGCAAGTGGTCCGGGACCAATCCGGGGCATTACCGCAGCCTGATCCTCAACGAGGCGGTCTGATCCTCGAATCGACGCAAACCTTGGCCAAACCAGTCATCCACTTTGAAGGCTTTGGCCATTGCCGCAACCGGCGTGCGGCGCGAGTATTCCTCTGATGTTTACGGTTCCCCGACCTAATAAAAACACAGAGGGATTCTGGCAATGCGCGATTACTTGTCTGCCACCGAACAGTTCAATTATCAGCACACCGTGGACGCCGCACTCAGCGGCTCGCTCGAGGCGCTCAACGCCTGCGTCGAGTGTTGTGACCGCCACGCCTTGCCGGGGCGCATCGCGCTGTTCTGGGAAGGTCGCGATGGCGCCAGTGCGACCTACACCTTCAGCGACCTGCAGGACAAGGCCGCGCGTTTCGCCAATTTCCTGCTCGCCCAGGGCGTGCAGAAAGGGGACAAGGTTGCCGGTCTGTTGCCGCGCAATATCGAATTGCTAATCACCGTGTTCGCCACTTGGCGCATCGGCGCGGTGTATCAACCGCTGTTCACCGCGTTCGGCCCCAAAGCCCTCGAACATCGCCTGAACAGCTCCGGCGCCAAAGTCGTGGTCACCGACGCCGTCAACCGGCCCAAGCTCAGTGAAGTCGCCGACTGCCCGACGCTGGTTACCGTCGGCGGCCCGAAAGGCCAGGGCATTGTCCGGGGTGATTTCAGTTTCTGGGCCGAACTGCCCAATCATTCCAGCGTCTGCGAACCGGTGATGCTGACCGGCGAAGACCCGTTCCTGCTGATGTTCACCTCGGGCACCACCGGCCCGTCGAAAGCGCTGTCGGTGCCGCTCAAGGCTGTCGTCGCGTTCCAGAGCTACACCCGCGATGCCGTGGATCTGCGCCCGGAAGATGCCTTCTGGAACGTCGCCGATCCGGGCTGGGCCTATGGCATTTATTTCGGCGTGACCGGCCCGTTGTCCATGGGCCATCCGATCACGTTCTACGATGGTCCGTTCACCCTCGAGAGCACCTGCCGGGTGATCAACAAATACGGAATCACCAACCTCACCGGGTCGCCCACGGCCTATCGCCTGCTGATTGCCGGCGGTGACGAGTTCGCCAAATCGATCAAGGGCAAACTGCGCATCGTCAGCAGCGCCGGCGAGCCGCTGAACCCGGAAGTGATTCGCTGGTTCGCCGACAACCTCGGCGTGGTCATTCACGATCACTATGGCCAGACCGAACTGGGCATGG
Organism: Pseudomonas sp. GW821-FHT09C09; assembly: GCF_059418105.1. Taxonomy (NCBI): domain Bacteria; kingdom Pseudomonadati; phylum Pseudomonadota; class Gammaproteobacteria; order Pseudomonadales; family Pseudomonadaceae; genus Pseudomonas; species Pseudomonas sp. GW821-FHT09C09. Next base: position 591,423 of record NZ_JBWKPF010000002.1, on the reverse strand, counting down.
TCCTGTGCAACCACCACGGCCTGGAACACCCGATCCACCTCGGCGCCGCCGGTTTTGCTTCGCCGGGCCATCGCATCGTGGTGCTCGACGATCAATACAACGAACTCGGCGTCGGCCAGCCCGGCATCCTCGCCATCGACCGCACACAGTCGCCGATGTGCTGGTTCGCCGGTTACGAAGGGGTGCCGACCAAGGCCTTCGTCGGTGATTACTACCTGAGTGGCGACACCGTCGAGTGGAACCCGGACGGCAGCATCAGCTTCGTCGGCCGCAGTGATGACGTGATCACCACTTCCGGCTACCGGGTCGGCCCGTTCGATGTGGAAAGCGCCCTGATCGAGCACCCGGCAGTGGTCGAAGCTGCGGTGGTCGGCAAGCCCGATCCGGAGCGCACCGAACTGGTGAAAGCCTTCGTCGTGCTCAACCCGCAATACCGCGCGGAACCCGCGCTGGCCGAAGAGTTGCGTCAACACGTGCGCAAGCGTCTGGCCGCGCATTCGTACCCCCGTGAAATCGAATTTGTCAGCGAGTTGCCGAAAACCCCGAGCGGCAAATTGCAGCGCTTTATCTTGCGCAACCAGGAAATCGCCAAGGCTCAAGAGGCCGCGGTGCACAACGTTTCAGCTTGAATCAGGAAGTCAGTCATGCAGATCGAGAACAAGGTTTTTATCGTCACCGGCGGCGCATCCGGCCTGGGTGCCGCCACCGCTGAGTTGCTGGTGAGCGCCGGCGCCAAAGTGATGCTGGTGGACATGAACGCCGAGGCCGTTGCCGCTCAGGCTCAGCGCCTCGGTGCGCAGAGCGTGGTCGCCGACATCAGCAACGAAGCCGCCGCCGAAGCCGCTGTACAGGCGACCGTCAAAGCCTTTGGCAGCCTGAATGGTCTGGTGAACTGCGCCGGCATCGTTCGCGGCGAGAAGATCCTCGGCAAGAACGGCCCGCACGCCTTGTCCAGCTTCGCCCAGGTGATCAACGTCAACCTGATCGGCAGCTTCAACATGCTGCGTCTGGCAGCGGCGGCGATTGCCGAAAGCGAAGCCAACGCCGACGGCGAACGCGGCGTGATCATCAATACCGCGTCCGTGGCTGCTTTCGACGGCCAGATCGGTCAGGCCGCGTATTCCGCGTCCAAAGGCGCCATCGCCAGCCTGACCCTGCCTGCCGCCCGTGAACTGGCGCGCTTCGGCATCCGCGTGATGACCATTGCTCCGGGCATTTTTGAAACCCCGATGATGGCCGGCATGACCCCGGAAGTGCGCGATTCGCTGGCCGCCGGCGTACCGTTCCCGCCGCGCCTGGGCAAGCCTGCCGAGTACGCCGCGCTGGTGCGGCATATCATTGAAAACAGCATGCTCAACGGCGAGGTGATCCGTCTCGACGGCGCCTTGCGCATGGCCGCCAAGTAAGGAGGATTTCCCATGACCATCTCCAACGATCCGATTGTCATCGTCAGCGCCGTCCGCACCCCGATGGGCGGTTTTCAGGGCGAACTGAAAAGCCTGACCGCGCCACAACTCGGCGCTGCCGCGATCAAAGCTGCGGTTGAACGTGCCGGTGTCGCCGCTGATGCGGTCGATGAAGTGCTGTTCGGCTGCGTACTGCCGGCCGGTCTCGGCCAGGCGCCTGCGCGTCAGGCTGCACTGGGCGCCGGGCTGGATAAGTCCACCCGTTGCACCACGGTCAACAAGATGTGCGGCTCGGGTATGGAAACTACGATTCTGGCCCACGACATGTTGCTGGCCGGCAGCGCCGACGTAGTGATCGCCGGCGGCATGGAAAGCATGTCTAATTCGCCATACCTGCTGGATCGCGCCCGTGCCGGTTACCGCATGGGCCACGGCCGGGTGCTGGACTCGATGTTCCTCGACGGTCTCGAAGACGCCTACGACAAGGGTCGCCTGATGGGCACCTTCGCCGAGGATTGCGCCGAAACCAACGACTTCAGCCGCGAAGCTCAGGACGCTTTCGCCATCGCCTCGACCACCCGTGCCCAGCAGGCGATCAAGGACGGCAGCTTCAAGGACGAAATCGTTCCGCTGACCGTGACCGTCGGCAAGGAACAAGTGGTGATCAGCAACGACGAGCAGCCGCCAAAAGCCAAACTGGACAAGATTGCTTCGCTGAAACCGGCGTTCCGCGAGGGCGGCACCGTGACCGCAGCCAACTCCAGCTCGATCTCCGACGGCGCCGCCGCACTGGTGCTGATGCGTCAGTCGCAAGCGCAGAAACAGGGGCTGAAACCGCTGGCGGTGATTCACGGCCACGCAGCGTTCGCCGACACCCCGGGCCTGTTCCCGGTGGCACCGATTGGCGCGATCAAGAAGCTGATGAAGAAAACCGGCTGGTCGCTGGATCAGGTCGATCTGTTCGAGGTCAACGAAGCGTTTGCCGTGGTCGGCATGGCGGCGATGACCCATCTGGAAATCCCACACGACAAGCTGAACATCCACGGCGGCGCTTGTGCACTCGGTCACCCGATCGGGGCCTCCGGTGCGCGGATTCTGGTGACCTTGCTCTCGGCCCTGCGCCAGAAAGGCCTGAAACGCGGCGTCGCGGCGATCTGCATCGGCGGCGGCGAAGCCACGGCGATGGCCGTCGAGTGCGTCTGAACCCGAGTTAAGGATTTGCCATGATTCCCAATGACGACCAACAACAAATCCGCGACATGGCCCGGCAGTTTGCCGAGGAACGGCTGAAACCGTTCGCCGCCGAATGGGATCGCGAGCACCGCTTCCCGAAAGAAGCCATCGGCGAAATGGCCGGGCTGGGCTTCTTCGGCATGCTGGTGCCGGAGCAGTGGGGCGGTTGCGACACCGGTTACCTGGCCTACGCCATGGCCCTGGAAGAAATCGCCGCCGGCGACGGCGCCTGCTCGACGATCATGAGCGTGCACAACTCGGTGGGTTGCGTGCCGATCCTCAAGTTCGGCAACGACGACCAGCGCGAACGTTTCCTCAAACCGCTGGCCAGCGGCGAGATGCTCGGTGCCTTCGCGTTGACCGAACCTCAGGCCGGTTCCGACGCCAGCAGCCTGAAAACCCGTGCACGGCTGGAAGGCGATCACTATGTGCTCAACGGTTGCAAACAGTTCATCACCTCCGGGCAGAACGCCGGGATCGTGATCGTGTTTGCGGTCACCGACCCGAGTGCCGGCAAGCGCGGGATCAGCGCCTTCATCGTGCCGACCGACTCGCCGGGCTACAAAGTCGCTCGCGTCGAAGACAAACTCGGCCAGCACGCCTCGGACACCTGCCAGATTTTGTTCGAAGACGTCAAAGTGCCGGTGGCCAACCGTTTGGGCGAGGAGGGAGAGGGCTACAAGATCGCCCTGGCCAATCTCGAAGGCGGTCGTGTCGGCATCGCTTCGCAATCGGTGGGCATGGCCCGCGCCGCATTCGAAGCGGCCCGTGATTACGCCCGCGAGCGTGACACCTTCGGTAAGCCGATCATCGAGCATCAGGCTGTGGCGTTCCGCTTGGCGGACATGGCCACCCAGATCGCCGTGGCGAGGCAGATGGTGCATTACGCCGCCGCCCTGCGCGACAGCGGTCAGCCCGCGCTGGTCGAGGCGTCGATGGCCAAGCTTTTCGCCTCGGAAATGGCCGAGAAGGTCTGCTCCATGGCCTTGCAAACCCTGGGCGGTTACGGTTACCTCAACGACTTCCCGCTGGAGCGCATCTACCGCGACGTGCGGGTCTGCCAGATCTACGAAGGCACCAGCGACATTCAGCGCATGGTCATTTCGCGCAATCTTTGAGAAGGAATCTGTACATGAGTTACGAAACGATTTTGCTGGAAACCCATGGCCGCGTCGGCGTCATCACCCTGAACCGCCCGCAGGCGCTGAATGCCCTGAACGCGCAACTGGTCAGCGAAGTGAACCGCGCCCTTGATGGTCTGGAAGCCGACGCGAACATTGGTTGCATCGTCATCACCGGTTCGAAGAAAGCCTTCGCTGCCGGCGCCGATATCAAGGAAATGGCCGAGCTGACCTACCCGCAGATCTACATGGACGACCTGTTCAGCGACAGCGACCGCGTGGCCAACCGGCGCAAGCCGATCATCGCAGCGGTCAACGGTTTTGCCCTCGGTGGCGGCTGTGAACTGGCGCTGATGTGCGACTTTATTCTGGCCGGCGACAACGCCAAATTCGGCCAGCCGGAAATCAACCTCGGCGTGCTGCCGGGCATGGGCGGCACCCAGCGCCTGACCCGCGCCGTGGGCAAGGCCAAGGCCATGGAAATGTGCCTGAGCGGGCGTTTGATCGACGCGGTGGAAGCCGAGCGTTGCGGCATCGTCGCTCGCATCGTGCCGAGCGACGAGTTGCTGGATGAAGCGCTGAAAGTCGCGGCGGTGATCGCCAGCAAGTCGCTGCCGATTGCGATGATGGTCAAGGAAAGCGTCAACCGCGCGTTCGAGGTTAACCTGACTGAAGGCGTGCGCTTCGAGCGCCGGGTTTTCCATGCGGCGTTTGCGACGCAGGATCAGAAGGAAGGGATGGCGGCGTTTGTTGCCAAACGGCCGCCGGAGTTCCAAGGCAAGTAACGCGGCGCTTCCATCGCCAGCAGGCTGGCTCCCACATTGGATCTGTGATTACACAAATCCCTGTGGGAGCCAGCCTGCTGGCGATGCTTTTAGAGCTGGTAGTTTTTCAACTCCCGAGCAATCACCATCCGCTGAATCTCGCTGGACCCCTCGTAAATCTGGGTAATCCGCGCATCCCGGTAATACTTCTCCACCGGGTAATCCTCCAGATACCCATACCCGCCATGAATCTGAATCGCTGACGAGCACACCTTTTCAGCCATTTCCGATGCAAACAGCTTGGCCTGCGAAGCCTCCGACAGACAGGGTTTGCCCGCCGTGCGCAACCGCGCCGCGTGCAGGATCATCAGCCGCGCCGCGTTGATCTGCATCTGCATGTCCGCCAGCAGATTAGCGATGCTCTGGTGCTCGACGATGGCCTTGCCGAACTGCACCCGATCGCGGGCGTATCCCAGCGCCGCTTCAAACGCTGCACGGGCGATGCCCAGTGCTTGCGCGGCAATGCCGATGCGTCCGCCCTCAAGGTTGGACAGGGCAATGGCCAGGCCTTTGCCGCGTTCACCCAGCAGATTGGCCTCGGGAATACGGCAATCGTTCAGCGTCACGGCGCAGGTGTCGGAAGCGCGGATGCCCATCTTGTGTTCGGTGCGGTCGACGATGAAACCCGGCGTATCGGTCGGCACCAGAAACGCCGAGATACCGCGCTTGCCCAGATCCGGATCGGTGACGGCAAACACAATCGCCAGTTTTGCCCGTTTGCCGTTGCTGACAAATTGCTTGGCGCCGTTGATCACCCATTGCCCGTCGCGCAGCTCGGCGCGGGTGCGCAGGTTGTGCGCTTCGGAGCCGGCCTGGGGTTCGGTCAGGCAGAAGCAGCCGATCACTGCGCCGCTGGCCAGATCCGCCAGCCAGGTCTGTTTCTGTTCTTCGCTGCCGTAATTGAGCACCGGGCCGCAGCCCACCGAGTTGTGAATGCTCATGAAGGCGCCGGTGGCGCCGTCACCGGCGGAAATCTCTTCCACCGCCAGCGCATAGGCCACGTAGTCGACGTAAGTGCCGCCCCATTCTTCCGGCACCACCATGCCCAGCAGGCCGAGTTCGCCCATCTTCGCCACCAGACCGTCATCGATCCAGCCGGCCTTTTCCCAGGCCTGGGCGTGGGGCGCGATTTCGCCACGGGCAAAGTCCCGGGCCATGTCGCGGATCATTACCTGGTCTTCATTCAATTCGAGATCGTGCATGGCTCAGCTCCCGCTCTCTTCGAAACCGTGGAAGAAACTCGCGACGCGCTCGGCGTGCAGCGCGGCGAGGGTCGGCGGGTTCCAGCGTGGTGATTTGTCTTTGTCGATCAGCAGGGCGCGCACGCCTTCGATCAGGTCGCCGCGTTCGAACCACTGGCGATCCAGATGCAGTTCGAGGGCGAAGCAGTGTTCCAGGCTCAGGTGTCGGCCGCGACGCAGCATTTCCAGGGTCACGCCCATGGCCAGCGGCGAACGGGTTTCCAGCAGGTCGGCGGTGGTGGTCGCCCATTCGTGGCTGTCGGCGACGGTCACGGCGCGCAGTTGCTCGACGATGCTCGGCACGTCAGGCAAGGCGAAGAAGTGGTCGATGGCCGGGCGCAAGGCCTCCAGCGGCGCATCCGGCAGGGTTTGCACGGCGTGGCGGGCCAGCAGGTTTTGCAGGTCTTTCAGCGGCGTGTCGTGCCACTCCAGGTGATCGAGCTGTTCGTCGAGGGTGCCGAGTTTGCTGCTGTCCAGATACCAGTCGGCGAGGCCGCAATACAGCGCATCCGCCGCACGAATCTGTACACCGCTGACGCCCAGGTAAATCCCCAGCTCACCGGGAATGCGCGGCAGGAAATAACTGCCGCCCACATCCGGGAAATACCCGATGGCCACTTCCGGCATCGCCAGACGGCTCTTCTCGGTGACCACCCGCAGGTCGGCGCCTTGCACCAGGCCCATGCCGCCGCCGAGAACGAAGCCGTCCATCAGTGCCAGCACCTGTTTGCGGTAGTGGTGGATCGTCAGGTCGAGGGCGTATTCCTCGACGAAGAAATCTTCGTGCAGCGTGTCGCCGCTTTTATGGCTGTCGTACAGGGAACGAATGTCGCCACCGGCACAGAAGGCTTTCTCACCGGCACCGCGCAGCACGACGGCGTGGATATTGGCATCAGCGGCCCAGGCATCCAGGTGTTGCTGGAGCTGGCGCACCATGTCGAGGGTCAGGGCATTGAGGCCGGCGGGGCGGTTGAGGGTCAGGTGACCGATGTGATTGCGAACCTCGGCCAGCACTTCGTTTTGCGTGGCATCCATGGACGAAGTCCGCGGGGATGAAGCCTGAGCAGTCATCACTAACTCCCTGCTTTTATTGTCTTTATTCGAGAAGCCCGCGCGCGGGCGTTAGCGGATCGTAACAGTGCAAATTTGCCGTGTACAACGGGGATATGTGCATGGGGTGTCTGCATTTTTGCTTGGCCCGGAAAGCCGCTTGCAGACGTTGATTCCAGTCCCGGCCGTCATTTGCCGCAGAACTGTGCCTGAAGGGTCCGGGCGCAAAACAGCAGGGCGCGTCTGGCTTCTTCATGGGCGGCGGGATAGTTCATGAAGCCGTGGCGCATGCCCGAAAACTCTTTGTGTTTGACTGTGACACCTGCTTTGCGCAGTTGTGCAGCGTAGGCACGGCCTTCATCACGCAGAACGTCATGTCCGCAGGTGATGATCAATGTCCGGGGCAGTCGGCACAGCGAGTCGCCCAGCAACGGCGATAACCGGGTATCGGCTCGCGATGTTCCGGGCGGTAGATAGTGACCGAGGTACCATTCGAGCATGTCTGTGGTCAGCCCATGCCCTTGCGTGAATTTTGTATGGGAGCGACGGCGCGTGTGGCAGTCGAGCAAAGGATAAAGCAGCAACTGAAAGCAGATACGTGGTCTGTCACATTCAGCGTCGCGCTGGCTGATAACGGCGGCCATCCCGCCTCCTGAGCCACCGCCTGCGACTGCAATTGCTGAAGTGTCCAGTCCGGAACCGACGCCTTGCCGTGTCACCCACTTGAAAGCTGTCCAACAGTCTTCCAGAGCTGCCGGAAACACGTGTTCCGGAGGACGGGCGTAATCGACGGCAACCACTTTGCAACCGGCCCACTCACACATCAACCGACAGAACCCGTCATGGGTGTCCAGGTCTCCCGTCACCCAGCCACCGCCGTGGAAGAAAACCAGCACGGGAAACGGCCCCTTGCCGGGTGGCGTGTAAAGGCGCAGCGGCAGTGACCGGCCCTGGCTTTCAATCGCCAGATCATGAACGCAGGTCACTTGCGCCTGACGCAACGCCGATCTGGCGTCCTCTACAGTCAACGAGGTTTCATCCACGGCCGCAGCCCTTGCCCGAACGGGCCTCTGCCTCGATCTCGATAACGTATTCAGGGCTGACCAGTCGAGAGACTTCCAGCAGCATTGTCGTCGGTGGATACCCTTCGAAGAACTCTTTGTGTGCCCGCGCGATTTCTGGCAAGAGATCCATGTTGGTGGTGTACATGCGCGTGGCAATGATGCGGGTACGATCCTCACCCAGTTGCTTCAGCGCCTGTTCGATGATTTTCAGACATCGCCGTGTCTGGGCATAGGCATCGCCGGGTTTGAAGGGCTTGCCGTTCTTGCGAAATGCCACCGTACCTCCGACCAGAATAGTGTTACCAGCCTTCACGGCTCTGCAGTAACCGGCAAGGCGTTCCCAAGGTGCTCCGGAATAAACACGTTTGAATTTCATGGTTCAGACTCCTGTCCCAGATCGACCGGAAGCGTCTTCAACCCTCGGAACTGCAGGTTGCTGTTGCGCCACGTGGCAGGCCGCCGCGCAATGAGGTGCAAGTCGGGGAAGCGTTTCAACAGCGAGCTGAATACAATCTCGGCCTCAAGTCTGAACAGCGCCGTGCCCATGCAGAAATGTTCACCTCTTCCAAACGTCAGGTGCTCGTTCTTTGCACGACGAATGTCGAATTTGTCGGGATCGGGGAATTTTTCCGGATCACGATTGGCGGAGGCCCGGATCAGGTAAACCAGCTGTCCTTTTTTCATCGTGACGTCATCGATGGTGACGTCTTCCATCAGCAACCGATGGCTCAGGGAGCCGGCAGGATCGAAGCGCAGCATTTCTTCAATGAAGGAGCCAATCAATGTCGGGTCTGCCAACAGAGTTTTGAGTTGTCCGGGATGCTTCAGCAAATGCAACAGGCCGAGGCTCAACTGGTCTGCGCTGGTGGTGTAGCCCGCCACCAGAATGAACACGATCTGTGCCAGCACTTCATCAAGACTGGCGGCGCTGTTCTGGCCACTCTCCAGTACCCGGCTCACGAGATCATCCCTGGGTTGCCTGCGCCGTTGTTCAATGAGCTCAGCGAAAAAGGCGTACATTTCCTTGATGCCTTCCAGAGCCTGATCCGGCCCTTGACCTGCGTCCTGGCTGCCGCCGAGAAACATAACGATGTCTCGTGTCCAACGGCGAAGCTTCAGTGCCTCGTCATCCTCCAAGCCGTACAGACTGGCCAGAATCAGGGCTGGAATCCGGTCGAAAAGCCCGGCCTTCAAATCGATTTGCCCGTGCAGGCCGGACAGTTCTCGATCAGTGATGTCTTGAATGATTTTTCTCAAGGATTCGATGGAGCGCGGTGTAAAGGCATTGCCCAGCAAGTGACGGCTGGCCTTGTGAGTGTCGCCATCCTGGGAATACATCCACCTGGACGCCAACTTGATGAATTCGGTCAGCTGCGTGCGCTTGCTTTCAGGCACCCGGGTGTCGATCAGTTGTTGCATGCGGTCTGAAGAGAATCGCCGGGAATCGGCCTGTGCAGCGAAGACATCGCGATAACGGGTCAGAAACCAGGCATTCAAATGTTCACACCAATAGACTGGCTGATGTTCCCGCAGCCAGCCGTAGGCCGCGTAAGGGTCCTGAATCGTGTCGGGATTCGAAAAGTCAGGCGGTGATTGGGTGTTCATTTTCATTGCCCCTCATATAGCGGCTTTGTGAAGTGCTCCACGTAGTTCACTTTGTCGATAGGGGCACTGACCAGCTCTGACGGCGGTGTGAGCAGGTCGTTTATCAGGCGCAGTTGAGCGTCGGTGGCGTGCCGTTCCAGTTCGTCGCCGGCATCGGATAGCCCCCATGGATAAAGCCTCGAAGAAAATATGTGGACGATATCCTGAAGTGTCCCGGATGAAACGAGCTGATTGCGCCGTCCCTCTTCGAGTATCAGATCCAGTGCGCGGGAGTGGGTGAGCACCACCGCCTGGCGATGAGAAAAATCACCAGCGCTGCGGCAATGATCAACAATCAACGTCTCAATTCGCTGGGCGATGTTGTGGGAGGTAAACCGTGGTCGGGTTATCGCATCCCTGGCAACCTGACGGCACAGCACGTTGTTATCGCCTGCGAAGGTGCTGCTGATCTCGTGATCCATGCACAAAGTGATGATTTGATTGTCATGGTGAAAACCCTGCGAACCACAAAGTTCTCTGCATGCCCTCATGACCTCAAGTCCCAGCCATGTGCCGGTGCTTTTGACGATGGCCGCGAGAATATGCAGCTCTGTTCTGCGGGACGGCTGATGCCAGCACGCTTCGAATCGCGACAGCACTGCTTGCTCCAGCAACCTCAAGGCCAAGACTTTGAGTTGCTCGACATAAAGTCTCTGTCGAAACAGCGGCCTGGTCAGGAGAGGTTGATTGTTGTCGTCAGTCCTGACCAAACGATGGCAAGCGAAACGGTACGTCAGATAAACACACATACTGGCGGCACCACGCGCGCCAGCGATAAGGAAAAGGCGCTCCTGAATGAAGGTCTGCATCGCGCATGTCAGGCGCTCCTTTCGTGGAACCTCACTGGTGAAAACACCTTCGGGAGATAACCTGGCATAGCGTTGCATCATCGAGTCCGGCGATAGCTTCATTTCAGAAAATCGGATTCCGGCAACTTGATTGGCGTGGATGCCTCCCTTGGGATCGCAGGAGGTAACGCTGACACCAGGCAGGAGCAGACCGTTCTCTTTCTCGCGAATTCGTACCCGGAACCAGTGCAACCCCTCGTCCACGTCATTGACGATAAGACGTCCCAGCACCATGACCACCCCTGCTGCGTGCAATGCGTTGCCGATCCAGAACTTGCAGGACTGCGGTGTGGGAGAGTTCAGAATCAGGCAATCGTTGTGCGGGTCATAGGTGATCGTGGTTTGCAGGTTGCCGACATCGGAGCCGCTGGCGATCTCTGTGCAGCCAAAAGCGTAAACCGCGTCCAGCTTGCAAATTTCCTGATGATATTGCGCGATCTGGGGCTGACTGCCGTGGGCAAACAATGCATCGCCGGCAATGAAGTGGTCGACAATGCAGGCAAGCAATGAATAGTCCCAGGCGCCGATAAACGCTGCTCGTTCAAGCATCAATCTGAAAGCGGACTGATCGCGCTGGCCCAGCCACATGTCATTGGTCATGAGCCCCTTGTCGATGATTGCGCGCATACGATCGATATTCAGATCCATGTATTCGCGCAGTGACAGACTATGACGCTTCCCGGGGTCGAAAAGGGGTGTTTGCAGTAATTGCAGTAGTGGATCGCTCATGAAACGTTCCTCTCGCAGAATTCGAAACACTGAGTTCGAAAACCACCAGATTCGCGGAGCTGGCGAAAAACACACACACCCGTCTGATGCAGGCAGGGCATTTTGGCGGACAACAGGTTACGCAAAAAAAAGCGGTGTTTTCTGAAAGGAACGTTTCAATCAAAGCGTAAAGCCAGCTCGCTTCTCAACGACGTTGAGCGTTTCTCCATAGCCAGACTACCGGTGTCATCGCTACTGGACATAACTGCGGGCCAGACTTCCAAGTGAAAGGCAGACAACTCTGTGCGGTACAGATTTGAAATCTAGTTGTTGCTCGCCACTTGGCAAGGTCAATGAGCTCCCTTTGGTCGGACGCGGACGAAAGGGCGCAATTGTATGTCGGTTCCGTCTCCTCTTTTGAGGAGGACGCGGCCTTCAGGTGAAGACTTTACCAATGCTCCGCCGCTTGGCATGCAACTCACTGGCATGAATCAGTTGTTCGAGATCCTCTGGCGTGACGTCGATAAACGCCTCCATATCGGCCAGCGCCAATTTCAGATCCTCGGCCGTGATGGCCTGAGAATCGACCGGCGCCACGGCCGGCGCAGGTTCGGCGGGGCGTTTCGGGTAGCGGATGCGGGTCAGGTTGTTGTAGGCCAGTGCGGCCAGCAGCATGCACGCGGCGCTGAGCATCACCGGTTCCAGGGCTTTCCAGTCCATCGCGATGGTCGTCGGATCGGCCAGCACCATCGTCAATGCCACCGCGCCGGCCGGCGGGTGCAGGCAGCGCAGCCAGCACATCAGGATCAACGCCATGCCCGCCGCCAGACAGGCACTGCCGAGGGTTCGGCCGAGCACATGGGCCACCAGCAATGCGACGACGCCCGCACACAGATAACCGCCAATGATCGACCATGGCTGGGCGAGGGCGCCGGAGGACACGGCGAACAGCAACACCGCCGACGCACCCAGCGGGCCGATCAGGTGGTAGGCCACTTCGATGCCGAACACCTGACTGCACGCCCAAACACTGAACAACGTTCCCAGTGCCATGCCGATGGCGGCGCGGCTCCATTCGGTGGGGCGAGTGTTGATGGCAGCGGGCAACCAGCGAGCGAGCATGAAGACGCGATCCTTTGAAGAAAACCGGAGGCAAAAAAAAGGACTTGTCCGTCAACCCGGAAAGTCCTTCGAAGCGTTCCAACTATTGGGGGAGGAACGCGCACAGTGTGCCAAGCAATCTCGATGCTGACAAATTCATATAAATGCATCTTCAGTGCATTATTTTTGAACTGTTTTAATTCGGCGGCCACTGACCACGCACAAGTATCCACCCAGCGCGGCCAGTGCACTCAAGGCATAGAACATGCTCGGCGCCGGGGTGTGCATCAGCAGGAATCCACACATCACCGGGCTCAAGGCGCCGCCCAGAGCCGCCAGGTTCTGCGCGCCGTAGTAGCTGCCGCGCAAGGCTTCCGGGGCCAGGGTGTCGACGAACAGGAAATCTGCCGGATAGATGATCATTTCGCCCAGAGTGAAGATGAACATGGCTACGCACCAGCCGATGAGGCTGTCGGCCATGCTGAAGCCGATCAGCCCGCCGATGAACAACGCTGTGCCGCCGGCGATCCAGCGCCGCAGATGTTCACGCTTGAGCAGACGACCGATCTGGTATTGCAGCAGGATGACGGTAATCGCATTGCAGGCGAGCAAAGCGGCCATGGTGTCGAGCGTCTGCTGCTGGGTGTGGGTGACCAACAGATACTGCGACAGGTACAGGGTGAACCGCCCGTGAACCAGTGTGCTGAGCAGGCAGCCCAAAGTGAACAGGACCATCGTGCGGTCGTTCTTGAGGATTCTCAGCGTGTCCAGGAAACTCTGCGGCTGTTTGCCCGACGATTGCGGATCAGCTTCCCGCGAGACGCCGAGCAGCAGAAACATGCTGCCGCAGGCAATCGCGCCAGCAACGATAAACGGCGCGGTGGGCTGGATGCCGGCAATCACCACGCCGATCATCGGGCCAATGGCATAGCCGATATTGGTCAGGGTGTAATTCAACGAGAACGCTTTGACCCGTTGGCCGACGGGCAGGTTTTCACTGAGGATCGCCTTGGAGCCAATCAGGAACAGCGCCGAAGCGGTTTCGCTGATGATCAGCACCAGGGTGACCAGATACAGGTTCTGCGCGAACGTCAGCAGAATCAGGCCAACGCCGCTCGACAGCATAGTCAGGATCAGCAACCGACGTTTGTCGAGGCGGTCGATGATGTAGCCGCCGTACAGTGACAGCAGCGTGGCGCTGAACACCGCGATGCCCAGCAATAGACCGACTTCCTGTGGGTCGAGCCCTAGTTTATTACTCAGGAACAGGGTCAACAGAGGGCTGATCAGGGCGCGGCTGATGACGATGGTCAACGAGGTGATCATCAGCCGGCGAATAAGGCGCGAGTAAGTGGCCACGAAAAGATCAATGTCCTTATTTCAGATTCGAATACGAGCGGCGTAGCCATCCTCACCGCGTGCCGGTTACCGGTCAAGCGTGCGCAAGGAGGTCGTGATATCAGGGAAGCGACAGGCGCATGGCGCAGCGACGTTCACCGGGAAGGCCGTGGGCAATTTCGTCGCGCAAGGCCTCGGCAAGATGAGTTCCGATATTTTCGTCGTCCAGTACGACAAACCCCATTCGCTGATAAAACGGCGCATTCCACGGCAGGTCGCGAAAAGTGGTCAGCGTGACGGCCTCAAGTTGCTGCCGTCGCGCGTGTTCAATCACGCCCAACAGTAGCTTGCGACCGATGCCCTGGCCCTGAAAATGTTGGCTGACGGACAGCTCTTCAACGTGCAACTGGTTGTCGATTTCAACGGCCCTTAAAAAACCGGCAAGTTGTCCGACAGTATTTTCTGCAATCCATACATGTCCTTGCTCGATGGCCTGCAAATGCTGCGCGGCGTCGGGTACATCGCTGTCGGCCAGCCAGGCCAGTGCAGGATCCAGACGAAACAGTTCAGCGGCCGAACGTTCGATGGCGGGGAGGGTGGCCGCGTCTGCGGGCCGGGCGGGGCGAATGAGAAATGTCATGCGGGAACTGCCGATGGCTGCGATCCTGGGAAGCTCCGCAAGATCGCAGCCTTCAGCGAGGTCTACAAGGGTTTCAGGTACAACAGCACATAATCGTTCTTGTCGAAGCGACCGCTCAGTACCGGTTGCAGGCTGGCCAGCGGTGTGCCTTGCAGTGACTGCATATCCTTGCTGTCCATGATCAGCCAGGCCGGCCCCTGGAGTGCTTCCAGTTGCTGAACGGTTTCGGTGAACTGCGGTTGCAGGTCCTGCTCGACGTTGACCATGAACTTGATCGCCTTGGCGTCCTTGCCCATGCCGTGCAGCACCAGCGGGGCCGGATTCTGTTGAACCTGGGCGAACGCCGCCCGACTGAAAGAACGGGTGTCGTAGAGTGCGCGTTCCACCGGCTCGAACACGGCGGCATAGACCGTCCACAACGCCAGTACGGCGCTAAGTGCCAACACCTCGGCACGCCAGCGCGGCTTCCACAGTCGGGACAGCGCCAGCAGTTGCAGCAGGCCCAGCACGATCAGCACCGGCATGACACCGGTCAACAGCTCCGGGAACTTGCGTCGCGCAACCAGCAGGGCAACGATCAGCAACAGCGGCGTCAGCAGCCACAGGGCCTGAATGATCCCGCGCAACCAGGCGAATACCCGACCGTGAGCCACCTGGAACGGATACGCGGCGATGATCGCGGCCATCGGCAACATCGGCAGCAGGTAACGCGCCTTCTTCGCCTGTGGAATCGACAGACCGATCATCACGATCAACCCGGCCGCCGCGCAGTATTGCACCAGGCACAAGGCCGGTCCGCGCTGATGCGGTTTGCTCAGCCACGCCGCCGCCAGCACCACAATGGCCAGCGGATAAGCCAGTGCGTAGTTGCCCAGCGAACTGGTGAAGTAGTACAGCGAACCGCTGACGCCTTCACTGCCATCCATGCGCCCCATGAACTGCATGCGGATCACGTCTTGCAGGAAAGCCTCGCCGCCGCTGAGCTTGGCCAGCCACAACAACAGGCCGACACACGCCGCGAGCAGGATCGACGCCAGCACACCGAACACGAACAGCCGTGTCCACTGACGATTGAGCAGGTAATAGCTGCAGAGCATGCCGGTCGGCACCACCAGCCCGATCGGCCCGCGAATGCCAAAACCCAGCAACAACAGGACGAAAATCAGCGGCCAGCGTCGGCTGGAGCCGAAATGGTCGTGCGCGTAACCCAGGTAGAACACCGACAGCGCGACGGCGGCCAGCATCAGGTCTTGCGACACGGCGCGGACTTCCGTGATGAACGTACTGGTGAGCATCAGCAGCGCAATGCTGATCAATGCCCAGCGTTGCGAATGCACCGCGAGCAAGCGGTACATCAACGTCACGATCACCCCGCCGGCGATGGCGCTGGGCAACCACGCAGTCAGGGTATTGATCGCGCCGAAAGGCAACGCCAACAGCCAGATGAACAACGTCGATAACGCCGAATAATCGGCGTACGGCTGGCTGTAGGTGGTCGGGAATACCGTCGGCCCGTGTCGCAGCATTTCCTGGGCAAACAGCACAAAGCGTGAATCAAAGCCAATGGGTGCCTGTCCATAAACCCCGGCGATAAACAACAACAGTGCCAGCAGCCCTGCGATCAGGGACTGCCGGCGGATGGCAGGCGACAACGTAATCAAGCGACGTCCGCAGTGTTAGGCCATTGTTGCAGCGGGATCGGCAGCTTGCGCGAGTCCCCACGGCCGATCGGGAAGTACTTGAAGCCATTGCGTGCCAGACGGTCGGCGTCGTACAGGTTGCGGCCGTCGAAGATCACCGGATCCTTGAGGCGTTGCTGGATCAGGTCGAAATCCGGCGCCTTGAACTGTTGCCATTCGGTGCAGATGATCAGCGCGTCGGAACCGGCAAGCACCGATTCAGGAGTGCCCATCAGCATCAGTTTTTCTTCGTTCGGGTACAGATGCTGGGTTTCCTGCATCGCTTCCGGGTCGAACGCGCGAACGCTGGCGCCGGCGGCGAACAGCGAATCAAGCAGAACGCGGCTTGGCGCATCGCGCATGTCGTCGGTGTTCGGCTTGAACGCCAGGCCCCACAAGGCGAAGGTCTTGCCGCGAAGATCACCCTTGTAGAACGCATTGATGCGGTCAAACAGCTTGTGCTTTTGACGCTCGTTGATCGCTTCGACCGCTTGCAGCAGGTCGCTGGAGCAATGGGCCTGTTCGGCACTGTGGATCAGCGCGCGCATGTCTTTGGGGAAGCACGAGCCGCCGTAGCCGCAGCCCGGGTAAATGAAGTGGTAACCGATGCGCGTGTCGGCGCCGATGCCCTGGCGTACCGACTCGATGTCGGCGCCCAGGTGTTCGGCCAGTTCGGCGATCTGGTTGATGAAGCTGATCTTGGTCGCCAGCATGCAGTTGGCGGCGTACTTGGTCAGCTCGGCGCTGCGCAGGTCCATGAACATGATGCGGTCATGGTTGCGGTTGAACGGCGAGTACAGGTCGCGCATCACGTCGCGCACTTCATCGCCTTCGCAGCCGATGACGATGCGGTCCGGACGACGGCAGTCGGAGACCGCCGAACCTTCCTTGAGGAATTCCGGGTTGGAGACGATATCGAACTGCAGCGCGCGACCGGCCTTGTCCAGCGCGGCCTGGATATGGGCGCGCAGGGTGTCGCCAGTTCCGACCGGTACGGTGGATTTTTCCACCAGGATCAGCGGTTGCTCGCGATGACGGGCAACGGCGTCGCCCACCGACAGCACGTATTTCAGGTCGGCCGAGCCATCTTCGCTGGACGGTGTGCCCACGGCAATGAAGGCGACGCGACCGTGAAGCACGGCGGTTTTCTCATCGGAAGTGAAGTGCAGACGACCGGAATCCAGGCCTTCACGGACCAGGCTCGACAGGCCCGGTTCGAAGATTCTGACGTGACCCTGGCTGAGCAGTTCGACCTTCTTCTGATCGATATCCATGCACACGACATCATGGCCGACCTCGGCCAGAACCGCGGCTTGCACCAGGCCGACGTAACCGCTTCCAAATACTGTGATTTTCATGGAGCACTCCTCAAATCGGGCGCTTGTGCCGGACGAGTGTTGATAGTGATGACACCGAGCATGACCAGTGCCACGCCCAGTGATTTGGTGAAACTGAAGGATTCGTTGAACAGCGGCAGACTGGCCGCCAACAGGTACACCAGCGCATAGCTGATGCTCAGCAGCGAATAGGCCCGGCCCAGCGGCAGGTCGCGCAGGGCGGCGAGCCAGCAGAGCATCGACAGTGCGTAGGCGAGAATGGCCGTGAACACCACCGCCAGCGCCGACAGATCGACGCTGCCGCTGCTCAGGGCTGACAACCATTGTTCCGGCTGCGGCAGGCGCGTCATGCTCCAGCGCATGCCCAGCTGGGCGCCACTGACCAGCAAAACGCTGCCCAGGGCGAAGCCGATTCCGCGACCCTGACTCATGACTGTTGCCCCAGCAGTGCCACGCCGCCGATCACCAGCGCCACGCCGATCCAGTGCTGGCGATCGATCGGTTCGCGAAACACGAAACGCGCGATCAAGGTGATCAGCACAAAGTTGAGGCTGAGCATCGGGTAAGCGATGCCCACTTCAAGGCGTTGCAACACCAGCAGCCAGACCAGCAGGCCCGAACCCAGTGCGAACAGCGCCAGCCACAGCCACGGCGAGCGCAGTTTGTCGGCCCAGGACGAGTCGACACCGCGCCAGCTCTCCACCGCGTACTTCTGTGCAACCTGGCCCAGGCATGTCAGCAGACACGCCGTCAGCAACAGCAACCAGCTCATGACGGATCCTTGGGCAGGACGATGATCACCAGGTTGCCTTGCTCGTAGCGGGTGCCGTCCTTGGGCAGCAGGTCGACTTCATGCAGCTCGTCGTCGCCCTTGACCCGCATGACCACGCCGACCGAGCCGGTGCGGCGGGCATCGCGTACCCACTGCTGGACTTCATCGGTGGTGATCCGCTGTTCCGCACCTTCGGGATAGCTCAGACCATACTTCAGCTCGCCCACGGTGTTGTACAACGCCACTTTGGGTTGCTTCAGACGCCAGGCCAGTGCCGAAGCAGCACCGAGATCGTTGCTCAGCAGGTGCGTGGTGCCGGACAGTTCGTCGAGGTGATGCAGGATGAACTGGTCCGGCGTCTTGTTGGCCACCACCGACTTTGGCAGCGCGGCCGGCAGCACGCCGATCAGCAGCAGACTGCCGAGCGCCGGAGCGGCCCAGCACTGCAGCGGCAGAAACGCCTGCGCAAGGTTGGCGATGATCCAGCCGATCAGGGCAATGAACACGAGCACCATGCTGTGCAGCTCATGGTCGTACACCGGCTTTTTCAGTTGCAGATAGACCAGTGCGATCAGCGTTACCACGCCCAGCACCAGATTCAGCAAACCGTTGATGCTCAAGGCCCGGCCTTGTTCCAGACGCAGACGGTCGGCCAGGGCATGACCCAGCAACAGCGCCAGCGGCAGCAGGCACGGCAGGATGTAGGTCGGCAGTTTGCCGTTGGCAGTGCTGAAAAACGCCAGTGGCATCACCAGCCACAGCAGCAGGAAGGCAATGCCCGGTTGGGTACGGGTCTGCCAGGCTTGCTTGAACGCCGGCACCAGCATGCCGACCCATGGCAGACTGAAGGCAACCAGCAATGGCAGGTAGAACCACCATGGCGCGTCGTGTTGGGCATCGTCACCGGCAAAGCGGCGGATGTGTTCGTGCCAGAAGAAGAACCGCCAGTAATCCGGTTCCTGACTGTGCACGGCCAGCACCCACGGCAGGCTGACGATGATCGCCACGGCAACCGCCACCGGGCCGTAGATCAGCAGTTCACGCCAGCGTTTCTGCCAGAGCATCCAGGGCAGGGCGATCAGCACCGGCAGCAGCCAGGCGAGAAAACCCTTGGTCATGAACCCCATGCCGCAGGCCAGCCCCAACACAGCCCAACTGATTACGCGTTGCCGAGTGCTGCGGCTGTCGACGGCAAACCACAGGGCCACGAGGCTCAGGTTGACCCAGAAGGTGAATTGCGGATCGAGGTTGGCATAACCAGCCTGACCGGCAACCACCGTGAAGCTCATGTAGAGGAGGGCGCAGATGAAGCTTTTGCGCGGCTCGTTCCACAGGCGACGGGCGACCAGGAAGCACAGCAGCACACTCAAACCGGTGCTGAGGGCCGAGGCGAAACGCACGCCGAACAGGTTTTGCCCGAACAGTTCCTGGCCCAGTGCAATCATCCAGTAACCGGCAATCGGTTTCTCGAAATAACGCAGGCCCATGAAATGCGGGGACACCCAGTTGCCGCTCAGCAGCATGTCCTGGCTGATCTGGGCGTAACGGGTTTCATCGGGAATCCACAGGCCATGGGTGCCGAGCGGCAGCAGGTAGGCCAGCAGAAACAGTCCGATCAGCAGCGGCAGTGCCCAGCGTTTGCTCATGCCCCTTGCACTCCCAGCCAGCCTTCACGGCCTTCGAGGACGCCACGCTGCACACGACCCACAGGCAATGTGTTGAGAAACTCGGGCAACAGATCGCCCAAAGGCTTGAACTCGATTTCTCGCTGGCGTGCATCGGCCAGCAAACGGCGAAAATCGTCGGCCATCAGAATCCCTTCTACTTCGGCATGAATGGTGTAGTTGTTGAGGTTGTCCGGGCGAAACCGGTCAAGGATGAAGGCGTTGAAGTCCTTCGCCGCCACGGTCGGGCCGACCACCTCGTCGAAGGTCGGCATGTCCACCGGAATCTGCGGCGCACCCACTGAACCATCGGCCAGCAGTGGTCGAAACAGCCGATTCCCGCGGCAATCGCTGTTATAGCGAAAACCGAAGGTTTCTTTGGCTTCGACCACGCGCTCGTCCGCGCGCCATCCGGCGGCGGCCGAGCACTGGATTTTCTCGCCGATGATGTCGCTCAGGGTGTCGACGCCGCGACGGATCTGCTCGATCAGTTGCGCGTCGCTCCAGGTGCCGGCATTGGCCTGCCAGCCGTGGTGATCCCAGGCGTGCAGGCCGACTTCATGGCCGGCGTCCCGGGCCTGACGCATCAGGTGCCCGAGGTCGCGACCGATCGGTTTGCCCGGCCAGGCGGTCCCGGCCAGCAGGATGTCCCAGCCGTACAGGCCGGCGGCGTTGGAACGCAGCATTTTCCAGAGGAATTGCGGGCGGATCAGGCGCCACAGATGTCGGCCCATGTTGTCCGGGCCGACACTGAAGAAAAACGTTGCCTTGACCTGCGCTTCGTCGAGGATTTCCAGCAACCGGGGCACCCCTTCACGGGTGCCTCGGTAGGTGTCGACATCGATACGAAGACCTGCCTGCATTAACGCTTGTCCGCGATTTCGAGCATGGCTTCACGCAGGAAGAAGTCCAGGGTGTTGCCGATGGTCTCGCGCATTTCCACGGTCGGCTCCCAGTTCAACAGGCGCTTGGCGTTGGCGATGCTTGGCTTGCGGTGTTCCACGTCCTGGTAACCGGCACCGTAGAACGCCTTGCTTTCCACGTCGCGGAAACCGGCGAACGGAGGGAAGTTGCTGCGCAGCGGGTGAGCTTCGAACTGACGCAGCAGTTCTTCGCCCAACTGACGGATGCTGGCTTCGTTTTCCGGGTTGCCGATGTTGATGATCTGGCCGTTGCAGACATCGTTGTCGTTGTCGATGATGCGGGCCAGCGCCTCGACGCCGTCGGCGATGTCGGTGAAGCAGCGCTTCTGCTCGCCGCCGTCGAACAGACGGATCGGGGTGCCTTCCACCAGGTTCAGGATCAGCTGGGTGATGGCGCGGGAGCTGCCGATACGGGCCGAGTCCAGACGGTCCAGACGCGGGCCCATCCAGTTGAACGGACGGAACAGGGTGAAGTTCAGGCCTTTGGCGCCGTAAGCCCAGATCACGCGGTCCAGCAGTTGCTTGGAAACCGAGTAGATCCAGCGCTGCTTGTTGATCGGACCGACGATCAGGTTGGAGCTGTCTTCGTCGAAGTTCTTGTCCTGGCACATGCCATAGACTTCCGAGGTCGACGGGAAGATCACGCGCTTGTTGTACTTGACGCAGTAGCGAACCAGTTTCAGGTTCTCTTCGAAGTCCAGTTCGAATACGCGCAGCGGGTTGCGGGTGTATTCGATCGGCGTGGCGATGGCCACCAGCGGCAGGACCACGTCGCACTTCTTGATGTGGTACTCGATCCACTCGGAGTGAATGCTGATATCGCCTTCGACGAAGTGGAAGCGTGGGTGGTCGCGCAGACGGTCGATGGCGTCGGAACCGATGTCCAGGCCGTAGATTTCGTAGCGGTCGTCACGCAGCAGGCGCTCGGACAGGTGGTTACCGATGAAGCCGTTGACGCCCAGGATCAGCACACGGGTGCGACGTGGCGCACGGCCGGATTCGGCACCGCGCAGCAGCGAGCCGTCTACCAGACCCAGTTCATTGGCCAGTTGCGGGCCGCTCAGGTACAGACCGTTGTCGTTGCGCTGACCGGCGTTGATCACCAGCGAGTCTTCACCGCAGGCAATGCGCAGTGGATCGACGCTGATCACACGGCCAGGGGCCTGACCTTCGTTGCCCTTGACGACTTCGGCGCTCCAGACGATCAGCTTGTGCTCGCCCACGGCGCAGAAGGCGCCCGGGTACGGACGGGTCACGGCGCGGACCAGGTTGAACAGTTGCTCGGCCGGTTTGGCCCAGACCAGTTTGCCGTCCGCCGGAGTACGACGGCCGAATACGGTGGCCTTGGATTCGTCTTGCGGGGTTTCGGTGATCTTGCCTTGCAGCATGTTCGGCAGGGTGTCGCGCAGCAGGTCGCTGGCGGCAGTGCGCAGTTTGGCGTGCAGGGTCAGACCGGTGTCGCTGCGCTCGATGGCAACACGTTGCTGGGCAACGATAGCGCCGGCATCAGCGCGCTTGACCATGCGGTGCAGGGTGACGCCGGTTTCGGTTTCGCCGTTGACCAGCACCCAGTTGGCCGGTGCGCGACCACGGTAGCGTGGCAGCAGCGAGCCGTGCAGGTTGAACGCGCCTTTTTTGGCCAGTGCCAGCAGCGGTTCGCTCAGCAGGTTGCGGTAGTAGAACGAGAAAATGTACTCAGGGTCGAGCTTGGCGATGCGCTCGATCCACAGCGGGTGATTGGCGTCTTCCGGGGCATGGACCGGGATGCCTTTGCTGGCGCACAGCTGTGCAACCGAGGCGTAGAAGGCGTTTTCTTTCGGATCGTCGGCGTGAGTGAACACTGCTGCAATGTCGTAGCCGCTGTTAAGCAGGGCTTCAATGCCGGCGCAGCCAATATCGTGGTAAGCGAAGACAACAGTTTTTGCACTCATGAGAGAACCTGATCGGAAGTGGAATTGGAAGTAAGGCCGTCAACGGTGACCGCAGGTGCCGGGGAGGCCGGCTGGCTGCGCAACACCTTTTCAATGAAGAAGCGCGGGCGGGCGCGCACGTCGCTGTACATGCGTCCCAGGTATTCACCCAGCAGACCCATGCCGATGAATTGGCCACCGGTGAACACGAACAGCACCGCAAACAGTACGAACGTGCCGTCACCGGCCCAGCCTGCACCGAACGCCAGGCGCAGGACGATCAGCGCAACGGCGAACAGTGCGCCCAGACCTGCCATCGCGAAGCCGACGATGCTCAGCAGACGCAGCGGCGTGGTGGTCATGCAGGTGACCAGATCGAACATCAGGTTGATCAGGCGCATCGGGCTGTATTTCGAGTCGCCGTGCTCACGCTCGGCGTGGGCCACGACGATTTCGGTGGTGTGGCGGGCGAAGCTGTTGGCCAGGATCGGAATGAACGTGCTGCGTTCACGACAGGCGAGCATGGCGTCGATGATGGTGCGGCGGTAGGCGCGCAGCATGCAGCCGTAGTCGCTCATGGCCACGCCGGTGGAGCGTTGCACCGCGAGGTTGATCAACTTCGACGGGTAGCGGCGCAGGGCCGAATCCTGACGGTTGCCACGCACGGTGCCGACGACGTCGTAACCCTTTTCGGCTTCGGCCACCAGACGCGGAATTTCTTCCGGCGGGTTCTGCAGGTCAGCGTCGATGGTGATGACCACGTCGCCCTTGCACTGCTCGAAACCGGCCATGATCGCGGCGTGCTGGCCATAGTTACGGTTGAGGATGACCGCCACGAACGGGCTGTTTTCGCGTCCGGCGGCTTCTTCCAGCATGTTGGCCGACTCGTCGCGGCTGCCGTCGTCGACCAGCACGATTTCGTAGTCATGTTTGAGTTGGGCGCAGGCCGCCTCTGTGCGCCGAAGCAGCTCAGGCAGACTGTCCTGTTCGTTGTAGACCGGGATGACGATCGACACGCATTTAATCGGGTAAGGTCTCACGAGCGTTTGTCCATAAGAGTGGCGATGGCGCCGACAACACGATCCAGATCCTGGTCGGTCATGTCGGGGAACAGCGGAATCGAGCACAGCCGCGCCGAGTTCCATTCGGTGTTGGGCAGGTACAGGTCAGGGTCACGCTGGCGGTACCAGGTGTGCAGGTGGGTTGCGATGAAATGGATGCCGGTGCCGATGCCTTGCTCCTGCAATCCCTTCATGAAGGTTTCGCGATCCATCCCGCAACGCTCGCTGTCGATGCGCAGGATGAACAGGTGCCAGGCGTGTTGCTGGGCGTATTGCTGCGGCACGGCCAGCGGCTGCACCGGCAATCCTTCGAGCTTTTGCAGGTACTGACCGGCCAGCTCGGTGCGGCGGGCATTGATGGCGTCCAGACGCTCCAGTTGCACCAGGGCAATGGCGGCGTTGATGTCGGACAGGTTGTACTTGAAGCCCGGCTCAATGACCTGGGCCTGCGGTTTGCGGCCTCCGGTCAGACGGTCGTAGGCATCGACGCCCAGACCGTGGAACTTGAGCATGCGCACGCGACTGGCCAGTGCTTCGTCGTGGGTGACGAACATCGCGCCTTCGGCGCAAGTCATGTTCTTGATCGCGTGGAACGAGAAGATCGCGGTGCCGTGGGAGCCGACGTGGCGGCCCTTGTAGCGGGTGCCGGCGGCGTGGGCAGCGTCTTCGATGACGGCGATGCCGTGCTTGTCCGCCAGTGCGTACAGCGGATCCAGATCGAACGCGGCACCGGCGTAGTGCACCGGAATGATGGCTTTGGTGCGTGGCGTGATGGCGGCTTCGATACGGGCGGCGTCGGTCATCAGGGTGTCGCGGTCGACATCGACGAACACCGGCGTGGCGCCCAGGAGGGAAATCATGTTGGCGGTGGAGACCCAGGTCTGCGACGGCGTGATGACTTCATCGCCGGGACCGATGCCCAGGGCCAGCAGGGTGATGTGCATGCCGCCGGTGGCAGATGACAGTGCAACGGCGTGCTTGCATCCCACGTACTGCGCGAACTGTTCTTCAAGTGCCTGGTTTTTCGGCCCGGTGGTGATCCAGCCCGAGCGCAGAACCTGCTCGACGGCCGCAATTTCTTCATCGCCGATACTCGGGCGAGAGAAGGGGAGAAACGCCTGACTCATGGACACCTCATTGCGAAAAAAATGGACAGATCCATCTGTTCATCGGATCCAATCCCAGCGTAGACGCAAAAAACAGGTTTTGCATCAACGAGTTGCTTGGAAAGCATGACGTCGGGGGTTGGTTGACTTTTCAGGCGTTGCCCGGCAGGTTGGGCGGTACCGACTGAGGACCTATCTAGCTAAGGTTATTCCCGATTTTGTGAAAGGAATATGAAAAACCGGTCGGTGAATCGTTTATCTCAAATTCATACAGCCGCTGTTCAGATTTCCGCGGCTTTATCGGAAAAGTCCTACTACAAGACTCTTCCTTACATCAAGTTCATTGCAGTAGTTAGTTGTTGTGCTGGACTGTTTTTTACTCAAGGCCTTTCGTTTGAGCAGCTTATCCATTACCTCTTCAGAATCTATCGCAAGTAACCCTTTGTCCTTGTATTTGGCACGTTTGGCACCTTCCAGCCAACTCACCATGCGGTACGTTTTACAAGATGCCGCCGATCGCCTCGGCTTTGAAGACATGAATGTCGAGGACATTCCCTGGCACGCCCTGCAGCCCGAGGA
This sequence comes from Pseudomonas sp. GW821-FHT09C09, assembly GCF_059418105.1. Lineage (NCBI taxonomy): Bacteria > Pseudomonadati > Pseudomonadota > Gammaproteobacteria > Pseudomonadales > Pseudomonadaceae > Pseudomonas > Pseudomonas sp. GW821-FHT09C09. The sequence continues at coordinate 566,174 of NZ_JBWKPF010000002.1, read as the reverse complement.
TGTTGTCGCGTTAGTCGCGGCATTGCGCGCCGATAACTACGCCCCCAACACCTCTTCACTCTATGTAAACGCCATTCGTGGCGTCATGAACGAAGCCTGGCGCATGAGCCTGATCAGCCAGGATCACCTGTTGAAGATGCGCTCGGTCAAGGGGATTGCCGGTACGCGGCTGTCTCAGGGGCGCAACCTGAAGCGCACGCTGATTCATGAATTGATGGAAGTCTGCGCCGCCGATCCGCGTCCGCAGGGGCTGCGGGATGCGGCGGTGATTGCGCTGTTGTACGGCACCGGCATGCGTAAATCCGAGTCGGTGGATCTGGACCTGAACCAGGTGGACTTCGCTGAACGCAGCCTGTGCGTCACCGCCAAGGGCAACAAACAACTGATCAAATATGCGCCGGCCTGGGCCTTCGCCAAGCTCAATGCCTGGCTGGAGTTTCGCCGCTCGGAGCTCAAGGAAGGCGAGAGCGACGATACGTTTCTGTTCAACCGCATCCGCCGGGGCAGCCACATCACCCGCGAGCGCATCACCAAGCATGCAATCTATTACATCGCCCGCCAGCGCGGCACTCAGGTCGGGGTGAAGATCATGCCCCACGATTTCCGGCGTTCGTTCATTACCCGGGTGATCGAAGAGCACGATCTGTCGATCGCCCAGAAACTTGCGCACCACAGCAATATCCAGACGACCGCCAACTACGACGTGCGCGACGACAATGAACGGCGTCGCGCCGTGGATCGTTTCGATCTGTAGTCGATTGTTACGACGCGTCGAAGACGTGCGCCGCCCCTAGAATCGACAGTTGTACCGCGCTGCCGGCCGGCGGCGCGTGCATCCCGGTGCTGCGTACCAGCAGCGAACGACCGGATTCTTCATTGGCTGCGGCGCGCAACTCGACCGTCAGAGTGCAAGTGTTGCCGCCGAAATCGCGTTCGGTGACCACGGCATTGCAGCCCTCTGAGTCGGCGGGAAGGTCGGACAGCTGAAGCTGTTCCGGGCGCAGCATGATCTGCGCGGGACCGGAAAAACCGTTGCTGTTCACCGCGATCCGCCCAAGATCGCAATGGGCCCAACCGGCCTCGATCTGCGCCGGCATGACCACTGCTTCGCCGAGAAACCGTGCGGTCTGCTCATCGTCCGGATAGCGGTAGAGGTCCATCGGATGCCCCGACTGCACCAGTCGCCCGTCACGCATGACCGCCAACTGATCGGCAAACGACAAGGCTTCGCCCTGGTCGTGGGTGACCAGAATCGTCGTCACGCCGCTCTCCTCGAGCAGACGGGCGACCATCTTGCGCATGGCACCGCGCAGGCCGGTGTCGAGGGCGGAAAAGGGTTCATCCAGCAGCATCAGGCGCGGTTGCTGGGCCAGTGCCCGGGCGAGCGACACCCGTTGCTGCTGGCCGCCGGACAACTCATGGGGCCAGCGTGCGGCCATGTTGGTGTTGAGGGCCACGCTGTCCATCAATGCCTGGATGCGTTCGGTTCTGGCGCTGCCGGTTTCAGTCAGTCCAAAACCGATGTTGTCGGCCACGGTCATGTGCGGAAACAGCGCGCCATCCTGCGGAACATAGCCAATCTGGCGTTGGTAGGCGGGCACGGCGTGGGTGCTGTCGACCAGCGTCTGACCGTTGAGCGTCAGGCTTCCCGCATCGGGAAACTCGAAGCCGGCGATCATCCGCAGCAGCGTGGTCTTGCCGGAGCCTGACGGGCCGACGATCACGGTGCGACTGCCGGTCGGGACGGACAGGTTGATGGTGTCCAGCGCCGTTTGCGCGCCGAAGGATTTGCTGAGATTGATGATGTCGAGAGCGTTCATCGGCCGGCACTGCGCCTGGATTGGTGATAGAGGATGGCCGTGAGCGGCAGCGAAAGCACCACCATCAGCAGCGCGTAAGGCGCTGCGGCGGCGTAGTCGATTTCGCTGGTCATGGCCCAGAAACCGGTGGCCAGGGTGCGCGTGCCGTTGGGCGCGAGCAACAGGGTTGCGGTCAATTCATTGGTGATCGCCAGAAACACCAGCGCTGCACCCGCCGCCGCACCCGGCGCGGCCAGGCGCAGGGTGATCAGCCACAAGGCGCGCAGCGGCGAGCGACCGAGGCTTTGCGCGATGTTTTCCAGCTCCACGGGCGCCTGGGCGAAACCGGCACGCAGACTGACCAGCGCCCGCGGCAGGAACATCAGCAGGTACGCCAGCAGCACGGTGATGGTGGTCTGATAGATCGGCCGGGCGAAGTGGATCGTCACGGTGACCAGCGCCAGCGCCACGACAATCCCCGGCAGGGAACTGGTGATGTAGTTGCAGCCTTCCAGCACGCGTTGCAGTTTGCCGGGCGCGCGGATCGACAGCCAGGCAATCGGGATCGCTGCAAGGCTGGTCAACACCGCACCGGCCACGCCGAACGACAAGGTCTGGAGCAAGGCCGGCAACAACTCTTCGCCTTGCCAGACTTCAGCGCCGCCCGCGACCAGCCATCTGCCCAGCGTCAGCATCGGGACACCGAGAGCCAACAGGCAGGTCAGGGTTTGCAGACACAGACCCAGAGCTGCGATGCCGGGTTTGAGACGCACGGTCCGCTGTTCCCGGGCGCTGCCGGAGCCGACCCGGGCATAACGCGCATGGCCACGAGCGGCAGATTCCACGGTCAGCATCGCCAGACAGCACAGCGCCAGAACACTGGCGAGCATGTTGGCGGCCGGGCCGTTAAAGGTGGATTTGAACTGATCGAAAATGGCCGTGGTGAAGGTATCGAAGCGGATCATCGCGTAAAGGCCATATTCGGCCAGTAAGTGCAGGCCTACCAACAGCGCGCCACCACAGATCGCCAGGCGCAATTGCGGCAGCACCACCCGGAAGAACACGGCCCACGGTTTCAGGCCGAGGGATTCGGCCACGTCTTCAATCGCCGGGTCGAGACGACGCAACGTCGCCGCAATCGGCAAATAAAGGAACGGAAAGTAAGCGATCACAGACACCAGCACACCGGCCGGCAGCCCATTGATCGACGGAACCAGGCTGACCCATGCATAACTGTGCACGAACGCCGGCACCGCCAACGGCGCAACCGCCAGCACTGACCACAAACGCCGACCGGGCAGGTTGGTGCGCTCGGTCAGCCAGGCCAGAGTGATGCCCAGCACAATGCAGATCGGCAGGGTGATCAACACCAGCAGCACGGTGTTGATCAGCAATTCGGCCACTCGAGGGCGGAAGATCAAGGCTTCGATGGTCGCCCAGCCGGTGTACCACGACACGCCGACCACAAAGCCGATCGGCAGTAACGACAGCAATGAAACACCGATCGCCAGTACGACCACCCAGGGACTCCCGCGCCCGTTGAGGGCGCGGGACCTGCGTGAAAGGTTGGCGGAGGGCGCCGCAGCGATCCCCGCCGGCAGAGTTTCAGGCATCAATTAAAGCAGTCCCGCCTGAGTCATCAGTTCGACGGCTTTCTTGCTGTCGAGCTTCGATGCGTCGACTTTCGGTGCGTCCAGATCCTTCAACGGCACCAGTTTCGGGTTGGACGCCGAGTCCTTGCCCACGGCGTATTCGAAGGAGTTGCCGGTGCGCAGCACTTCCTGGCCTTGTTTGCCGGTGATGTACTGGAGGAATTTCTGTGCTTCTTCCTGGTGTTTGCTGGACTTCAGCACGCCACCCCCGGAGATGCTCACGAACGCGCCCGGATCCTGATGCTTGAAGTAGTGCAGCGCGGTGTTCTTGCTGTTTTCGCCGGTCTTGGACTGATCGACGAAAGCGTAATAGTGATAGATCACGCCGCTGTCCACCTGGCCGGCGTTCACCGCTTTGAGCACCGAGCTGTTGCCACGGTAGGCGGTGAAGTTGGCTTTCATGCCCTTGAGCCATTCCAGAGTGGCGGCTTCGCCTTTCTGTTCCAGCACGGCGGCGACGATGGCCTGGAAGTCCGCACCGGCTGGGGATGCAGCCCAGCGACCTTTCCATGCCGGGGTCGCCAGATCCATCAGGGATTTTGGCAGGTCTTTTTCCGGCAGTTTGGCCGGGTTGTAGACAAAGACTGTCGAGCGAGCGGCGATGCCGACCCACTGGCCATGGGCCGGACGATAAGCCGAACCCACTTGTTCAAGGGTGGCCGGTGCCACCGGGGCGAACAGTTTGGCATTGTCCACCAGCACCATGGCCGGGGAGTTTTCCGTCAGGAACACGTCCGCCGGAGAGGCTGCGCCTTCCTGCACGAGCTGGTTGCCCATTTCCGTGTCGTCGCCGTTGCGGATCGTGACCGGGATCCCGGTTTCCTCGGTGAAGCCGGCGACCCAGGCCTTGGTCAGGGTTTCGTGCTGAGCGTTGTAGACCACGATGCCGACGGAATCGGCGGCAAACACCTGACCGGCTGCGAGCAGCGCGGTTGCCAGAGTAGCGTGCTTGAGAAAGGACGGAAGGGATGGACTCATGACGGAGCAGCTCCTGTTTTTTTAGACGTTATGGGCAAGCATTCGCCGGAAAACTTCAATGCGAATGATTTGCATATGTTGGCTGGCTGGCAATGTAGAGAGGCAAATGAGAAAAAAACGTCAAACAAACCGTTAATACATGTCATTGCCATTCAGGTTAGCAGTCACTGGGCGGGGACGCCGGGCGAACCCGGCGTTGTCTTTCAGGAGCCTTGGGGCAGGTAGGCGACGCTTTGATCCTCGCGGCCATGGAACACTTGTTCGCCGCGGGTCGGGGTGGTCGTGATGACTTGATGGTCTTGACCGAGTTTGGAGAGCGGCACGGGTTCGCCGGTGCGGTACTGGGCGACGAAGATCGTACGCTTCGGATCCCAGTGCTTGCCGCTGGTGCGTTCCAGCCATTCGAACATCGCGGCAGCATCGCCATCGCGAGGGAAGTCGCGGGTTTCCGGCACGTAGTAGAACGGCTCGCCGCCGGTCTGCAGGTACATCGGGACCTTGTTGTCCACCTCGACCATGACGAAGTGCCATTGGCTCAACGGCGCACGCTGGCTGGCTTGCAGGCGCACGGTCTCGCCGAAGCGGATCGCGCCGCCACCGCTGTTGGTCCAGGGGTAGAGCACGCCGAGAATCCCCAGCAGCAATACCGTGGTCACCGCGAAACCGATTTTCAGGCCGCGCCCGCCAAACGGGCTCTCGGCGTTTCGCGCGGCCATGCGCCGGGTAATCCACCAGGCCCCGAGCAGTTGCGCGAACGGCACCAGTGGCAGCACGTAGTAACTGCGCCGGCTGCCGCTGGCGGTGAAAAACAGCATCAACAGCCCGAGGCCCTGAATCAGCCAGCGGGTGTCCGGTTCGATGTGTTTCCAGTTCTTCGCCGCGACCCACAGGGCAATGATCCAGCACGGCGCCCAGGGCAGGGTGTAGATCGGCAAGTACAGCAAATAGGTGTAGATCGGGCCGATGTTGTCGAACGGCTGGAAAAACCGCACGACGTTTTCCCGCAACACCAGTCCCAGGCCGCTTTCCCCGTAATTCGGTGCGCCGTAGAGGTGTGACAGCAGGAACGGCGTCATGTAGAACGCCCCGGCAATCACCAGCGCCGCGAGCAGACGCAGGTTCAGATGGCGCTTCCAGCGGCCTTCATTCAGAAGGTGCGGCAGCAGCACCAGCCCCGGCAGGATGAAACCGATCAGGCCTTTGAACAATGACGTCAGGGACAGCAGGACGCAGAACACCAGATAGCGCGAAAACCGCGTATCGTCCGGCCCGCGCCAGTACCACCAGACCGCCGCCAGCACACCGCAGACCGTCAGGATGTCGGCAGTGGCGACCCGCGCCCAGAACACGAAATAGAAGGTGGTCGCCAGCATCCAGCCGGCGATCAGCCCCGTGCCTTTGCGAAACAGCTGCTCGCCCAGCAGATACACCAGCCAGACGCTGAGCCACGCGGACACCACCGAAGACAGGCGCAGCGACCAGTGATCGAGACTGCCGGTCAACCAGGCGGTCGCGGTGATCAGCCAGTACGACAAAAGCGGCTTGTCGTAGTAGGGATCACCCTTGAGGTACGGGTCGAAGTAATCGCCGCTTTGCATCATCTGCAACGCGATGTTCGCCCAGCGGGTTTCCGCGCCCCAGAGTTCGCGACTGCCCAGACCGAGCAGCAACATCAGGGCGCTGGCGGCCAGCAGGAGCAGCAGGGCGCCCCGGTCGTTATTGCGCAAGATCATGGCTGGAGCTGCGGGAAGATGAAGATCTGCAGATTGCCGCGACGGTAATGCTTGCCGTCTACCGGCAGCAATCCGACTTCCTGCTCTTCCTGCGTGCTGTTGACGCGCAAGACCACACCGACCGCGCCTTTCTTCCGCGCTTCGGTCATCCACTGGCCGACGCCGTCCATCGTGACTTTACGTGCTTCCATGGCCGGGTCTTCGAGGCCGTATTTGAGTTCACCGATGGTGTTGAACAGATCCACCTGCGGACGTTTCAAGCGCCACGCCAGTGCCGAGGCTGCGCCCAGGTCGTTGCTCAGCAGCGACGCGGTTTCACTCAGTTCCTGTTGATGCTCGGCAATGAACTGGTCGGGCATCTTGCTGTTGACGATCTGCCCCGGCATGGCCGCCGGCAACAACGCCACCAGCAGGCCGATACCCAGCGCCGGCATGGCCCACAACGTCAGCGGACGCAGCACTTGCAAGGCATTGGCGATGATCCAGCCCACCAGCACGATATAGGCCAGCGACAGGCTGAACATCTCGGTGTTTTCGTAGATTTCCTTGGTTGCCTGCAAATAAAGCAGCGCCACCAGCGCCGCACTGGCGATGACGGTATTGATCACACCGTTCAGGCGCAGGACACGGCCACTGTTCTGATTCAGCCAGTTGACCACGGTCTGCCCCATCAACAGGGCGATCGGCAGCAGGCACGGCATGATGTAGGTCGGCAGCTTGCCGCTGCTCAGGCTGAAAAAGGCCAGTGGCAACAGGAACCACAATGCAAGGTAGGCGGTTTTCGGGTCACGCTTTTCGCGCCAGGTGCGCAGGAGCGTCGAAGGCAGCAGAACGGCCCACGGCAGGGTGGAGGCAAACAGCAGCGGCAGGTAGAACCACCAAGGACGGGCGTGCTGCGCGGCATCGCCGGCGGCAAAACGACGGATGTGTTCGTGCCAGAAGAAGAAGCGCCAGAAATCGGGTTCCCGGTAATGAACAGCCAAGACCCACGGCAGGCTGATCAGCACGCAAACCACCACGGCAACCAGCCCGTAACGCACCAGTTCGCCGAAGCGGCGTTGCCAGATCATGTAGGGCAGGGCGATCAGCACCGGCAGCAATAACGCCAGGAACCCTTTGGTCATCAGGCCCATGCCGCACGCGACACCGAGCAGCGCCCAGCCACCCAGACGGGCGCGAGGGGTCTGACTGTCGATGGCAAACCAAACGGCGACCATGCTCAGGTTGACCCACAGGGTGAACTGCGGATCGAGGTTGGCGTAGCCGGCCTGGCCGGCAATCAGCCCGAAGCTCATATAAAGGAGGGCGCTGGCGACGCTGATGCGCGGGTTGTTCCACAGCCGGCGGGCCATGAGGTAAGTCAGCCAGACGCTGACACCGGTACTCAGGGCCGAAGCAATACGCACGCCGAACAGGTTTTCACCGAAGATCGCCTGGCCGATCGCGATCATCCAGTAGCCGGCAATCGGCTTTTCGAAATAGCGGATGCCCATGAAATGCGGCGCGACCCAGTTGCCGCTGAGCAGCATTTCCTGGCTGATCTGGCCGTAGCGGGTTTCATCGGGGATCCACAGGCCGTGGGTCATCAGCGGCAACAGATAAAACACCACGAAAGCCAGAATCAGACCGGGAATGGCCCAACGCTCGAAAGTCGTGGTGGGGGAGAAATGACGGGCAGCGTGTCGCAGCGGGTTATTTTCAGACGTCATGACAAAGCCTTGGTGCCAAACGAAGTTCTTGTGTCGATGGCCTGCCCGGCGTGTTCCTGAGCGGGCGGGTCATCGTGTTGAATGAATGCAGGTGTGCGATCGGGGGACGGGCGTTTCCTGTATCCAGAGAGCTGCCGAACCTCCAGGCCGGAGTTCTCGCACTATAGCCAAGCTTAAAAAAAACCGTTGTCCAGTAAATCGGGGGCAGATACATCTTTCATTACAAATTAATGAAGTCCGTTCCTGACTAGTTGAAAAAAGTGCAACCTTGTCGGTTCGCCCCAACTAAAGCATTAATGACTATTGAGTTGAGACCAGGCATCGGCATTCATGATGCCCAACACTTTAAGTTGGCCTTTGTCATCGATGCGAGCAAACAGGGTACTACCGTATTCGGCGGCGACCGCGTGAGGAAAACCGGTCTGTTTTTCGAAGTCACTGATGCATCCGCTGTGGGTGACCAGCACCAGATTGCGCTTGGCAACCTTGTGCGCCACCACGTCGTTGCGCAGAGAAGAACCGCAGGACTCGAGCCAGATCTGGGTCGTGGCGTCCTGACCGAACATGGCGCGTGCGGTCTGCACGGTACGGGTCAGCGGGCTGGTGAACACCTGCGCCTGCTGCATGCCCAGGCCCACAAAGCCTTTACCTACAAGCGCTGCAGAGTCGTTGCCAGCCTGGGTGATGCCGTCGGCCGGGCCCAGGCAGAGGTTGTCGGAACGGTCGCAACGTTCGGCATGACGCACCAGCGCCACCACTTCGCCATCCTGCCAGGCCTGGGTCCAGTCAGCCCGGGCAGCCTTGCCGGCGTTGCCCAGGTCGACGGGCGAGCGGGTCACCCAGACGAAGCCGCTGACCAGTCCGATGGCGACCACTACACCGATGCCGGTCAACAGTTTTCCAAGTCGAAGCGTGCGGCGTTGTTTATATGTCGCTGTTAATTGCATCTGTCGCTCCACGGCATGCCCCTTGACGTCGCAGGCGAGATTGGCCGGCGATTTAACCAATTTTTATAGTTGTGAACTTGAATAATGGCTGAACATTACGTTTGTGCACGTCGGGGGGCGGTGAAGAACATGTGAAAATTTCGCGAGAGTCGATAAAACCCAACTAATCCGGTGTTTGATAACCAGACTCAAATACCCTTTTTTTACCGGCCAGTCTTAACAAATGTTTATGTTTGCGGTGAAGCTGCGCAGGTTCGGTCAATGTCGCTGTTTTTGACCGTGAAGTCTGAATTCAGCAGTGGAGTCATCGACCCGAATGGATCTCAAGCAAAGCCTGACGAAACGGATCGTCATCGTGTTCGCTTTGATGAGCGCTCTCGTCGCCGGGGTGTTTGCGCTGGGCATTGTCGCCGCCGTGCACGTCGTCGAGCACCGGCTGGCCACCAGCACCTTGAGCGGCGGCCTGCATCGCCTGCTGGCCATGGAAGACATCAATCGCTGGAGCCATCAGCCGGAAAAGAGCGAGTTGTTCTTCTTCGAAGGCGGCCCGGGCCCGATGGCGCTCATTCCTTCACTGGCGGCACTGGCTCCCGGTTTTCAGGAAATCAGCTTCGATGGCGATGACTTCTTTGCCATGGTCGAGGTGGTCGGTGGACGCAAATATGTGTTGTTGCGCGATCAGGAAAGCCTCGAACAGCGCGAGCGATTGCTGTTCATCGTGGTCACGGTCGGTTTTGTCCTGAGTGTTCTGTTGGCGCTCGTGCTGGGGCGATTGCTGGCACGCCGGGTCATGGCGCCGGTGATTCGTCTGGCGCGTCAGGTGCGCCATCGCGATCAGTTGCTGGTGCTGGCGCCTCCGCTGCACCCGGACTACGCCGCAGACGAAGTGGGGGAGTTGGCGCTGTCGTTCGATCAGACCCTGGGCCGCCTGCGCGAAACCCTGAGCCGCGAAAAACTGTTCACCAGCGATGTCAGCCATGAACTGCGCACGCCGTTGATGGTGCTTTGCGGCTCCTGCGAGTTGTTGCTCGCCAATCCGTCGCTCGATGCCCGTTCAACCGCGCAGGTCAATCGCATCGCCCGGGCCAGTCACGAGATGCGCCAACTGGTCGATACCTTCCTGATGCTGGCTCGCGCCGAGGACGATACCGGCAGCGACATTTGCGTCACGCTCAAGGACGTCGCGGATGCCCAGAGCGAGATCTGGGGCCGACTGATTCGTGAAAAGGGCCTGGATTTTTTCTACGAGGTGGAGCAGCCGTGCATGGAACGCTTCAACCTGACGTTCCTGCAGTCGGTCATGGGCAACCTGTTGCGCAATGCCTGGCACTACACCGATCACGGGTTCGTCCGGCTGACCCTGACCGGCAACGGTTTTGTGGTGGAAGACAGCGGCATCGGCATCCCGGAGGAGCAGCGTCAGGCGGTGTTCCAGCCGTTCGTGCGTGGCGATGAGGGCCGCGGCGAGGGCCTTGGCCTGGGTTTGTCGCTGGTGCAGCGGATCTGCAAGCGCCAGCACTGGCGGGTGCAATTGAGCAGTGGCCAGTCCAGCGGCAGCCGCTTCAGCGTGGAATTGAAGCCGGCGGCTCAGGACGGCGGGCAGCTGCGCGCATTGCCGGCGGCCTGACGGATCAGCGCAGCGAGGCGTTTGACGTTGTTCTGCTGAGCGTTCACCAGATCGTCGATGCTCGATCCGGAAGGGGTCTGCAGAATCGAGCGGCAGGTGAGCAGGCCGCTATCGCCCGCGTCGGCCGGACGCAGGCGCCATTTCACGTCCATCAGCCCGTATTGTCCGGGGACCGAATCGAAACGCTGCACATCGATGCGCACCGACGTTTTGCGCGCAACTCCAGCGTTGCTCAACTGATCCACCAGCGCACTGCGCAACTCATCGCCGAGGCTGGCGCCCCACCATTGGGTTTCCAGAATCGCCAGGCCGCTGTTGCCCTGGCGAATGACGATTTGCGGGCGGTCGACCTGGGGCGGCACGCTGATGCTTTCAATTGCGATGTCCTGCCCTGATCGGCCAGGCATCGGCTGTGCCGGGGTCAGGGTGTGGAAGCTGATCGGGTCGCTGCGACAGGCACCCAGCAGCAGGCACGCGGCGAGCACGGTGAACTTCAGCGGTAAAGCCATGGCAAGGCTCCTGTGCTCAATTGCGCGGCGGTCCCTTGAGATCCAGTGGCGCAGCGTTGTCGGGGCGCCCGCGAATCAGCGATTCCGGATGGCGACCGAGGTAATCCGACAGTTCACGCAGCGAACGCGACATGCGCCCGAGTTCGTCGAGGGTCTGGGTGAGTTTTTCGCGTTGCGGCGAATCTTCGGCCAGCGTCGAATTGGCCGATTGCAGGGTCTTGCTCACGTCCGCCAAAGTGTTCTGGACACCGGGCAAAGTCTTCGCGTTGAACTGGGTCAGGCTTTTGCGCAGTTCGACGAGGTTGCCGTCGAGATTGCCGGCAATGCGTTCCACCGGCAGTTTGTTGAGCTTGTCGACCATCGCCTCGAGTTTTTCCTGCAGTTGTTCGAGGCTGCCGGGAATGGTCGGAATGACGATCGGACGCGCCGTCGGGTCAAACGCGACTTTTTCGGCCTTGGGGAAGAAATCCAGAGCAATGTACAGCTGACCGGTCAGCAGGTTGCCGCTGCGGGCCTGGGCGCGCAGTCCGTTGTCGACGAAAGTGCCGATCAGGCGCACGGCGGCGGCTTCGTCTTCCGGGTTGTGGTTGAGCACCTTGAGCATCTTTTCGTGGGCCCGTCCGAGGCGCTGCGGGTAGATCACGATGCCGACGTTGACCGGGAAGCTGCGTTTCTTCTCGTCGTAGTCCAGGTTGATGCTCACCACACGGCCGATTTCCATGCCGAGGAATTCGACCGGCGCATCGACCTTGAGACCGCGCATGGCCTGATCGAAACGCAGGCTCAGGTACTGCGGTTTGCCGGCGGGCGGGGCGAGGGCGGTCTGCTGGTCGTCGAACAGGTCGAAGGTTTTTTCATCCGCTGCCGCCACATCGTTGGGGCTGTAATCCGGCGCGCGGAAGGCAATGCCACCGACCAGCAGGGTGGACAGCGATTCGGTCTTCACCGCAAAACCATTGGCGCCGACGTTCACGTCTATGCCGCTGGCGTTCCAGAACCGGGTGTTCTCGGTGACGAAGGCATCGTTCGGCGCGTGGATGAACACTTCGATATTCACCCCTTTGCCATCGGGATCGAGTGCGTAGGCCACGACCTGGCCAACCGGAATCTTGCGGTAATAGACCGGGGAGCCGATGTCCAGCGAGCCCAGATCCGAGGAGTGCAGGTTGAAGCGTCTGCCCGGTTCGCCATAGGTGATCGGCGGCGGGTTTTCCAGGCCCTTGAAGTATTTGCCGCGGGAGTCGGACTGGCCGATGTCGGCCCCGATGTAGTCGCCGGACAGCAGGGTGTCGATGCCCGACACGCCGCCGGCGCCGATACGGGGGCGTACGACCCAGAATTTGGAGTCTTCGCGGGTAAAGGTTTCGGCCTGCTTGGCCAGTTTGATCGTGGCGTTGACGCTCTTCTGGTCGTCGGCCAGCTCGACGTCCGAGACCTGGCCGACCACCACGTTGCGGTATTTGACTTCGGTCTTGTTGGCGGTCAGACCGCTGCCGGTCTTGAAGGTGACGACGATGGTCGGGCCTTCCTGCATCAGGTTGTGCACCACCAGCGAAATGCCCACCAGCACCGCGACGATCGGCACGATCCACACCAGCGAAATGCTGAAGCGCCGGGTCTTGACCGGTGCCTGGCCGGGTGCTCGCGGTTGATCGGCGGCTGACGACTCCATCCATGACCTCCAGAGTGTGTTGGGCACTGAGCGTCAGGAACGCAAAAGCACTTCATCAATATAGAAGTGCTTTGCGATAGAGCAAATCGGCGAGCCTCAGCCCAGCATTTCCCGCAGGCGATACCAGAACATGCCCAGTGCCAGCAGCGGCGAGCGCAACGCCGGGCCGCCGGGGAAGGTCATGTGCGGCACGCCGCTGAACACGTCCATGCCCTGACTGTGGCCGGCATGAATCGCTTCGCCCAACAGTTTTGCGCACCAGTGGGTGACGTTCAGGCCATGGCCGGAGTAACCCTGGGCGTAGAAGACGTTCGGGTGTTGCTTGAGCCGCCCGACCTGCGGGAAGCGATTGGCGGTGATGCCGATCTTGCCGCCCCACTGAAACTCGATGCCCACGTCCGCCAGTTGCGGGAACACCTTGAGCATCTTCGGTCGCATGTAGGCAGCGATGTCTGACGGGTCACGACCTGAATAGTGGCAGGCACCGCCGAACAGCAGGCGTCGGTCCGCCGAGAGCCGGTAATAGTCGAGGCCGACTTTCTGGTCGCAGAGCGCCAGGTTCTGCGGGATCAGCTCGGCGGCGCGTTCCCTGGACAGAGGCTCGGTGGCGATGATGTAGCTGCCCGCCGGCAGGACTTTACCGCTGAGCTGCTGCTCGAGTTCATCCAGATGCGCGTTGCAACCGAGCACCAGACTGCCGGCGCGCACCGTGCCCGAGGCGCAGCGCACTTTTACCGTCGCACCGTGGACGATTTCCAGCACCGGGCTCTGCTCGAAGATCCGCACCCCGAGCGATGCCGCCAGTCGTGCTTCGCCCTGCACCAGATCGAGCGGGTGCAGGTGGCCCGAACCCATGTCGATCAGGCCTCCTTTATAGACACCCGAATTGACGACTTGCCGGCGCATGTCTTCAGGGCCGACCAGTCGCGTTGCATGGTCATAACCCGAAGCCGCGAGACTGTCCTGTTCGGCCTTGAATGCCTCGAACTGCGCCGGGGTATTGGCCAGTTCGCAGAAGCCCCAGCGCAGGTCGCACTCGATCGTGTTGTCTTCGATGCGTCGGCGCACCAGCTCCACCGAATCGACGCCGGCCTGTTGCAGGTAGCGCACGCCTTCGGCGCCGACATGACGGGCGAAGCCCTCGACTTCATGGCCGATGCCACGGATCAACTGGCCGCCGTTGCGCCCGCTGGCGCCCCAACCGATGCGCCGGCCTTCGAGCAGCACCACCGAGAGACCGCGTTGGGCCAGCTCGATGGCAGTGTTGACGCCGGTGAAGCCGCCGCCGATCACGCAGACATCGGCGATCAGGTCGGCTTCAAGTGCAGGGTATCGCGTGCTCGCCCGGGCCGATGCGGCGTAGTAGGAGCGGGCGTGTTCCTGGGTGTACTGATTCATTTGTTCGACTTCACTTTGCTCCAGGAGCGGGTCATCAGACGCATGATCGACTGGGGCGGGGTGGTGGAAATGTAGAGTTTGTCGAGCACTTCCTGAGGCGGATACACCTCTGGATTGCTGACCAGTGCCACGTCCATGTATTGCTTGGCCGCCGGGTTCGGGTTGGCGTAGCCGACCGAGGCGCTGACCTTGGCGATCACTTGCGGGTCGAGCAGGTAATTGATGAAGGCGTGGGCCTCTTTGGTGTTGCCGGCATCAGCGGGGATCGCCAGCAGGTCGAACCACAGGTTGGCGCCTTCCTTGGGAATCGCATAAGCGATGTTCACGCCGTTCTTCGCTTCCTTGGCGCGGTTGGCGGCCTGGAACACGTCACCGGAATAACCGAAGGCCACGCAGATGTCGCCGTTGGCCAGGTCCGACACGTATTTCGACGAGTGGAAGTAGGTGATGTACGGACGAATGCTCAGCAGTTTGGCTTCCGCCTTCTTGAAGTCTTCAGGGTTTTCGCTGCGCGGGTCCATGCCCATGTAGTTGAGGACGGCCGGGAACACTTCGTCCGCCGAGTCCATCATCGAAACACCGCACTGGGTGAGTTTTTTCAGGTTCTCCGGCTCGAACAGCACAGCCCAGGAATCGATGTGGTCGACGCCCAGCACCTGTTTGACCTTGTCGACGTTGTAGCCGATGCCGTTGGTGCCCCACAGGTACGGCACCGAGTGTTCGTTGCCCGGATCGTTCTTCTCGAGCAGGGCCAGAAGTTTCGGATCGAGGTTCTTCCAGTTCGGCAGTTGCGAGCGATCCAGTTTGAGGAACGCGCCGGCCTTCACCTGGCGGGCGAGGAAGTGGTTGGACGGCACCACCACGTCGTAACCGGTGCGACCGGCGAGCAGTTTGCCTTCGAGGGTTTCATTGGAGTCGAAAACGTCGTAGATCACCTTGATGCCACTGCCGGCCTGAAAGTCGGCGAGGGTGGTAGGCCCGATGTAATCGGTCCAGTTGTAGACGCTGACCTGGGGTTCGGCCTGGGCACCTGCACTGCAGGCCAGGGCCAGAGCGGCGGGGATCAGGGATTTCAACAGACGCATATCGACACCTCTTCGAATTATTGGATTTTTCAGGTGATTCTCTGGTGTGCCATCGCGAGCAGGCTCACTCCCACAGGGGAATGCATTTCAAATGTGGGAGCGAGCCTGCTCGCGATAGCGATGGATCAGTCAATGAAGGTCTCAGACGCTCAGCAACAGGAACTCACGCTCCCAGGAGCTGATCACGCGCTTGAAGTTTTCATGCTCGGCACGCTTCACCGCCACGTAACCACGCACGAACTTGCTGCCCAGGTACTCGGCGACGGTGTCGCACTCTTCCATCTGGGTCAGGGCCTCTTCGATGGTGATCGGCAGGCGCAGGTTGCGGCGCTCATAGGCGCGACCTTCGACGGCAGCGCTTGGCTCGATGCCTTCGACCATGCCGATGTAGCCACACAGCAGGCTCGCGGCAATCGCCAGATACGGGTTGGCATCAGCGCCGGGCAGACGGTTTTCCACGCGCATCGCCTCAGGCCCGGAGGTCGGAACCCGCAAGCCGACAGTGCGGTTTTCTTCGCCCCACTCGACGTTGACCGGCGCCGAAGTGTCCGGCAGGAAGCGGCGGAACGAGTTCACGTTCGGCGCAAACATCGGCAGCACTTTTGGGATGAGTTTCTGCAGACCACCGATGTGATGGCGGAACAGGTCGCTCATGCTGCCGTCGGCATTGGCGAAAATCGGCTTGCCGGTGGCGATTTCCACCACGCTCTGGTGCAGGTGCATGGCGCTGCCGGGTTCATCGCCAATCGGCTTGGCCATGAAGGTTGCGGTGACGTTGTGCTTGAGCGCGGCTTCACGCAGGGTGCGCTTGAACACGGTGATCTGGTCGGCCAGATCCAGCGCGTCGCCGTGGCGGAAGTTGATTTCCATCTGCGCCGGGCCGTCTTCGTGGATCAGCGTGTCGAGGTCCAGGCCTTGCAGTTCGCACCAGTCGTAGACGTCTTCGAACAGTGGGTCGAATTCGTTGGCCGCATCGATGGAAAACGACTGACGACCGCTTTCGGCACGACCGGAGCGGCCCAGCGGTGCCTTCAACGGCAAGTCCGGGTCTTCGCAGCGCTGGGTCAGGTAGAACTCCATTTCCGGCGCCACGATCGGCTTCCAGCCCTTGTCGGTGTACAGCTGCAAGACTTTCTTCAGCACGTTGCGCGGCGACAGTTCGATCGGATTGCCGAACTTGTCGAAGGTGTCGTGGATCACGATGGCCGTCGGCTCGATGGCCCATGGCACCACGTACACCGCGTCGCTCACCGGTTTGCAGACCATGTCGATGTCGGCCGGGTCGAGCAGGTCGTAGTAGATGTCGTCGTCGACAAAATCCCCGGTTACCGTTTGCAGCAGCACACTTTCCGGCAGGCGCATGCCTCGCTCATGCAGGAACTTGTTGGTCGGTGCAATTTTGCCGCGGGCGATGCCGGTCAGGTCGCTGACCACGCATTCCACTTCGGTAATCTTGTGATCTTTCAGCCATGTGAACAGCTGATCGAAAGGGGCATTCATAAAGACCTCGTCGTTGGTTTTATTGACGCGGGGGAAATGCGATTTCATCTTTCGCAGGCTTCCCCTGTGGCGCGTTGACGACTATCTTGGGCGGGCCTTGCCGTTCCATCTATCCACTTTCAGCAGCACCAAAGCGCACCAAAAGAGTGCGCAAGGTCTCCCATGACGACGTGTAATCCGCTACAGGTTCAAGCTTTCAACACCGCCGATGTCGCCGAGCAAATCCGTGCGACGCCGGGCTGGGTCCAGCATTACCAACAGATGTCGCCGGGGCATTTCGCCGGGCGAATCCGCTATCTGGACCTGGAAGGCGTGGAGGTCTACGAAGAACAGATGAACACCCGGGTGGAGCAGAATTTCAGTGCGCCCTCGGGGTCTCTGGCGTTCTGTTTCGATCGCAGTGACAACGCGCTCTATCTGCTGAACGAAGAGAGCCGCAACATCTGGATCACCCCGGAGAACTACCAGGAAATCGCCGTGGTGTTCGGCCCCGAGTTCGTGCGCCGCAACGGTCTGGACGTGGCCCGGCTGGAAGGCCTGTTCATGGCGCCGCTCAACGGCGCGCAGAACGCGCTGTTCAGCCGCTGGTTGAGCTCGACTCTCACGAAGTTGTCGCAAACCCTTGATCAGCCAAGCAAAGAAGCACTGACCCAGCAGTTGCTGGAGGACTGCCTGTTCATCCTCGACAACGCCCGGGTGTGCCTGGACAGCGGTGGTTTACAGCGTCGCACCGAAGAGCGGCAAACCATGAAGCGCGTGGGGGAATGGGCGGCGGACTCGCCGGAAGAAACCCTCAATCTGCTGGAGCTGGCCCAGGTGGCCGGGGTGTCGTTGCGGCAGTTGCAACAGACGTTCAAGGCCTATACCGGGATGTCACCGACTCAATGGTTGCGTTTGCGCCGGCTCAACAGTGCCCGCCGGGAACTGCTCAAGGGTGCCGCTTCGGGCACCACGGTGGCCGAAGTGGCGATGAACTGGTCGTTCTGGCACCTGGGGCGGTTTTCCAATAGCTATCGGGCGCTGTTCAATGAGTTGCCGAGTGAAACCTTGAAGCGAACATGTCGCTGAAGAGACAGTTATTGCTCTGAAACAAATTGAAACATTCGCGCGCACGAAGGGTCGATGGAATACACCCACTCAAGTATTTTCCATGAAGACCCCTCGACCCTCCCAGCGTCTGGAAACACTCAGCGAACTCAGAAATCTCAAGATGGCCAGGTCTGCCCATGCTTATGTCCGGGGCAGTACCGTTCAATTCTACGAATGGCTGCACAGCCAGCCCGGCAGGCGTTTGCCACGGGGGCCGGCGGTGTGGATCTGTGGCGATTGCCACGCCGGGAATCTGGGGCCGACGGGGGATTCGAAGGGCCGGATCGATATTCACATTCGTGACCTCGATCAGACGGTCATCGGCAACCCGGCGCATGACCTCGTGCGGCTGGCATTGTCCCTGGCGACGGCTGCCAGAGGCTCGGATCTGCCAGGTGTAACCACCGCCAGAATGCTCGAAGGCATGATGCGAGGTTACGAAAGCGCCTTTGAAGGCAACGTAGATGAAGACCCGACGCGCCCGCCTCAGGTCAAGGCCAGCATGCGCAGCGCCGTGCAGCGCACCTGGAAACACCTGGCCTATGAGCGTATCGAAAACACCAAACCTTCCATTCCTCTGGGCAAGCACTTCTGGGCACTTTCGCGAGCGGAACGCGCCGCGCTGAAAACGCTGTGCGCGACCGATGATGTCCATACGCTGGTGACGTCGCTCAAGGGCAGGTCGAAGGACGACAAGGTCCAATTGCTCGACTCCGCCTATTGGGTCAAAGGTTGCAGTTCACTGGGACTGAAACGCTATGCGCTGTTGCTGGGTGTGGGTGCCGGAGACGATCAGGAGTTTTGCCTGCTCGATCTCAAGCAAGCCGTCGCCGCTGCGGCACCACGTGTGCCGAAAGCCTCCATGCCGCGTGACAATGGCCGGCGGGTGGTGGAAGGGGCCCGACATCTCTCACCCGGTCTGGGCAATCGAATGATTGCAACACGCGTCCTGGACGAGGGTTTTTTCCTGCGCGAACTGCTGCCTCAAGACATGAAGCTGGAGTTGAACCAATTGAGCCAGTCTGAAGCGTTGCTTGCCGCCGCTTATCTGGCCAACGTCGTCGGCCTTGCTCATGCGCGGCAAATGGACCTTGTGACGCGAGCGGCCTGGATCCGCGACCTGAACAGTTGCCACACCAAGACGCTGGATGCACCGTCGTGGCTTTGGTCCAGTGTCGTGCAATTGGTGGGGCAGCATGAACGCGGTTATCTGGAGCATTGTCGTTTGTACGCGCTGCACCATTGAGGGACTCTCAAACACCATCCCTGAGTAACTTGCCGAACGTTTCCAGTTCGCCTTTTTCAACATCGGACACCAGCACGAAACGCATGTGGCCAGCCTGCCAGGAAACCACGTTGAAACCGCGAATCGACTGACTCTGCGTCGACTTGTCGGCTTCCGTAGTCGGCAGGATAAACACGTTGATGATGTGTTTGGCCCGACCGTAACTCAGGGCGGCGGTGGTCTGGTGCTGCAGGTAATCCAGCCGCCCGCCGAGCAGTGGAAAGCCTTGCGCCGAGTAATCGACGACGGGCGGCGAGAAGTCGAGTTTGCCGGTGAACCAGGGTTTTACAGTGTGCCGGTCGGACGACACCACATCGTTCAGGTGCTGGCCCATCAACGAGCGCACGTGGCTGGAGACGGCTTCGTCCATCAACGGTTGTTCGCTGCCTGGCGTTGCCACGTAAAGCACCATCGCCAGGGCCAGGGCCGCTGCGGAAAATGCCGGGGCGAACCATTTTCGCCAGCGTTCGAACGGGCTCGGCGAAGCCGGCGCAACGGCGGCAAGCACGCTGGCCGTCATTGATGCCGGCGCGGAGTAATACGGTGCATGCCGCTTCACACTGACCTTCAACAGTTTCGCCTCATCATGCAGTCGCGCACAGTCAGCGCATGTGCACAGATGTGCAGCGACATCCGCCGCCATCGCCGGATCAAGCTCCTGATCCAGATAGCCATGCAGTTGTGTCTGACAAACCGTGCAGTGGAGTTCATTCATGATCGTGCAACTTCAGTAGTTCGAGCTTGAGCATGGCGCGGGCCCGGGCCAGCCTCGACATGACGGTGCCGATGGGAACATCGACCACCAGGGCGATGTCCTTGTAGGGCAAGTCTTCGAGTTCCTTGAGCACAATGACCTCGCGAAACGCCGGCGGCAAGGCGCTCAGGGCTTGCTGGAGCAACGCCGCGTTTTCCGTGTGAATGGCCAACAGTTCCGGGCTCTGGCCGTGATTCAGTGCGCCGTCGATATCACCCGTCTCGTCATCAATGGCGACCCAGTGGCGCCCGGCCGTAGCCTTGAGCCAGGTGTAGCTTTCGTTACGCACGATGGTCAGGAACCAGGCCTTGGCGTTGCCATCGGCAAATCGCTGCAAAAACCGGAAGGCGCGCAAGGCGCTTTCCTGCACGACATCCCGTGCAGCGGCGTCGTTGCCCGTGATCCAGCGCGCGAGGTTGTAAGCCGCGTCCAGGTGCGGCGCAATCAGTTCCTCGAATCGATTCATAGTGGCTTCCGCACCGTCACACCCCTATAACCGTGATGCGTCGTGTTTTATTCCCTGAAAAGAATTTGTTTTGCGGCGTGGAATAAACGCCCGGACCGC
Source organism: Pseudomonas sp. GW821-FHT09C09 (assembly GCF_059418105.1). Classification (NCBI taxonomy): domain Bacteria; kingdom Pseudomonadati; phylum Pseudomonadota; class Gammaproteobacteria; order Pseudomonadales; family Pseudomonadaceae; genus Pseudomonas; species Pseudomonas sp. GW821-FHT09C09. The sequence continues at coordinate 545,872 of NZ_JBWKPF010000002.1, read as the reverse complement.
AAAGTTCTCTCTGGTGTCAGCTACATCACTGTAGTCCGCCAGCGAGGACCTACCGATGGACAATCAAGCAAAACATCCACTGCGCACCGACGGCTTTCTGAACAATCCGGACCGGCGAACGTTGCTCAAATGCTCGGCGTGGGCCGGGGCCGGGGTGCTCTGGGCCCTGAGTGGCGGCATTCCCAGAGCCTTTGCGATGGATGAAGCGGGCAACGTCAGCGATCCCAAGGCGTTGGCCAGCACTTTTCATTTCGTGCAGATCAGCGACTCGCACATCGGCTTCAACAAGGAAGCCAATCCGGAGCCGGTGAAAACCCTGCAAGTGGCGATCGACAAGGTCATCGCGCTGCCGAAACGGCCGTCGCTGATCCTGCACACCGGCGACATCACCCACCTGTCCAAGGCCGAAGAATTCGACACCGCGGCGCAGGTGCTCAAAGGTCTGCCGTCCACCGTGCATTACATCCCCGGCGAACACGACACCCTCGACGAGGGCGGCGGCAAGCTCTATCTGGAGCGTTACGGCAAGGGCACCAAAGGCAATGGCTGGTACAGCTTCGATGACCATGGCGTGCATTTCATCGCGCTGGTCAATGTCTTCAACTTCCAGGCCGGCCATGAAGCCACCCTCGGCGCCGATCAACTGGCGTGGCTGGCCGATGATCTGCGCGCGGTGACTACCAGCACGCCCATCGTCGTGTTCACCCACATTCCGCTGTGGACGATCTATCAGCCCTGGGGCTGGGGCACCGAGGATGGCGATCAGGCGATTGCGATGTTGCGCAAGTACGGCTCGGTGACGGTATTGAACGGGCATATCCATCAGGTCATCCAGAAGGTCGAAGGCAACATCACCTTCCACACCGCACGTGGCACAGCGTATCCGCAACCGGCACCGGGCGCGGCGCCGTCGCCGGGACCGATGACCGTGGCGGCCGATCAATTGCGCAATTATCTGGGGATCACCGATGTGCGTGCGACACAGGGCGATCATCCGCTGGCGCTGATCGATTCGACACTGGTCTAGGGGAGGGCAGCCAGATGAAATCGCGACTGTTGGTTGTGCTGTGCCTGATGCTGTCGATGCCGGCGTGGGCGCAGGAGGTGAAGGTCGATATCAAGGAGTTCATGTTCGGCCCCAAGGACCTGACCGTGGCCGTGGGCACCAAGGTGACATGGGTGAACGACGATCAGATCCCGCACACGGTGGCCGAGACCCACAAGGTGTTTCGCTCGGGGGCGCTGGACACCAATGACAGTTTTTCCTGGGTGTTCAACACGCCGGGCGAGTTCGAGTATTTCTGCGTGCTGCATCCGCAGATGATCGGGAAGATTGTGGTGACTCAGTAAACAGAGGGCGCGGCTTCAATGAGGCAGCGCCCTTTTTTCTGTTTTCAGAGCTGCACCCGACGCAGCCTGCCGCTCAACGCAACCACCTTGTTATCCGGCGTGGGCAAGGGGCGCCCGGTCAAACCCATGCCTTCGCTCACCAGCACTGCATCCTGTACCAGACACAGGTTGGACGGGGTATCCAGGTCACGGGCGAGCACGGTCACTTCTCCGGTTTGCAGATTGCAGCTCAACAGTCGCCCGCTGAACCGGGTGAAGCCGCCATGCAGGGTTTCGCCATTCCAGTCAGGCGGCAGCGGTTGTTGCAGACGGCTGCAGAGCTCCAGCACCAACACATTTCCTTGCGGACACAGCGCGAGCCCGGTGGGCAATTGCAGGCCGCGAATCAGCACTTCGATCCGGCCGGTGTCGGGCCAGACCCGGATCACCTGGCCGGCCTGATCGTCAAAGTCGATACCTTTGCGGGCCGGGTCGCTTTGCAGCTCCCCGGAGAACAGGCTGATCAGCACCGCGTCTGTCGTCGGTTCGTACACTAGCGTGACGGGCACGGCTTCCTGGCCCATGTCCAGATCCGGCAACTGCACCAATACCTGTTCATCCTCGCCAGTGCTGAACTCCACCAGTTGATTGGTATCGGGTTTGACCGCCAGCCAGCTGCGGCGGGTCGGGTGATAACACAGCGCATTCAGATTGCCCCGGCTGTGAAACACAGGCTCCGGCGGGGTGTATTGCAGGTCCAGCAGTTTCGAGCCCGCGACATAGTCGGTCTGGCTCACCAGACAGCGCCCGTCACCGCAGGCGATGTCCGACAGGCCCATGATTTCATCGCGCAGCATGCGGGCCTGCATGTTCATCGAGCGAAAGCCCTGAGCCAGGGTTTCCCGGGCAAGCCAGGCGCCGGGGTGGAGCGGGTCGGGTTGCAGGCGGCTGATGCGGCCGCTGAATGTCTGGTCCGGCAGGCCTGAACCGGCTTCGACCAGCAGCAGGCTGCCATCGGCCTGCAGGCAGGCGCCACGCGGGTTCAGCAGGCCTTCGGCGATGATGGTGCTGGGGCGCAGCGTCTCGCGGGGGCGCGCAGGAATATGAACAGTCATAGGTTTCTCTCCATGGGCTGAGGGGCGCGATTACTGCGGCGGCTGCCACGGCTCGCCCGTGAGATAGGCCCGCAACAGCGCCCGCTGACAGGGCGACATCGACCTCACCACAGGCATGAACAGCGTGGTGCCTTTGTAGGCATCCGAGGTCCGGGCGAGGATCGGGTTCTTCGCGCCCATGATCGCGTCGGGCTGGTTCAGCGGGATGTAGCGGGACATGGCCGGGAAGGCCAGATAGTGAAAACGCAGGACGTTCGGGTACATCTGTTCCCAGGTGATGGTGGTGCCTCTGGGGATGCCGAAGTCGGTCTGGGCGTATTTGCGGAAATTGGTGAAATACGTGCCGCTGTCCTGACCGTTGACGGTGTAGGTCAGGGCAACGAAACCGGCGAGGGGAGCCGCTGCGGGTTTTACGTTGACGGAGAAGGTGACGGACAACTGACCGGGGCTCAGCGTCAACGCAGGGGGAAAATAAAGGAAGTCGCAGTAGCGCTGTTGCGTGTAATACGGTCCCGAAGGCGCGGCAGTGAGATCGATTTCGGTTGTGCTGGGCACCGCAGCCCCCAGATACCTGACCTGCAGCGTAATCGACAGGCCCTGCGGGTAGTCCTCGGTATAGACACTGCGTTGATCCGCGTAGATCCGGTAGACGGACTCCGAGGCCTGCAACGTAGTCTCTGCGACCTTGCCGGGGGCGCTGATGGCCAGCGCCGAGGATCTGACCGCCGACTGTTGAGTCGTATTGAGCGGCAGATCGACAATGCCGCCATACACGTAATAGTCGAACAGGGGACTGCTGGTCGGATCGAGCGTGCCCAGGGTGGTCTCGCCGGCTGCCACGGTGACAGTGCCGTAATTGCCGTTAGGTCCGATAGGGCTGGTGATGTCATCCCGGACGGCCCTGAACGTCTGTTTCGGAATGATATTGACCATGTCGACGCTCAGCATGGCCGGGTTGCTCAGGTCTGCGTAGCCGGTGCCGCCCGTGCCCTGATTGACGATCTGACGGCCCGCCTGACAGTCCCGCGGCTCATTGGCGAACGCCGGCGCCAATGTACCGATGACCCGGCCGATGCTCGGGTTCGGGGTGTCTCTGCCGGCGGCATAATCGGCTTGCAACTGGGGCGTGGTCATCGTCGGGCACATTTCGAACATCACGAAACGCAGGACGATACCGGTGGCACCCGGTGCCTGGATGATCGATCGCAAACCGGCGCTGTTCTGGTTCCAGCTGACAATACTGCTCAGCGGAAAGGTCAGCTGGAAAGTGCCGCTGATACGGCAGGAACCGGGTGCATCCAGCTCCTTCGGCGTTGGCTGCAGCACCCGCTTGCCGAGATCCAGGCTGCTGCAGACTGCATTGTCGTGAATCAGCAACTGGATGTTGCTGCTGCCACCGATTTGCAGGCCACCGACAAATATCTGGGTGGTGGTGGTCGAGGTAGGGTCGAGGTCCACCATCATAGGGCCTGAAACCGGCTTCTGTCCGGTCACCGGGTCCACGGAACCCAGCAGATAGACCGGCTGGCCCACCATATCCCCGGTGGTACTGACGCTGCCCGGGCTGCCCTGAGAACTGATCAGCGCATTCTGCATGTCGACGACATGCTGCCCGTAATGATTCCAGCCGCCGGCGGTGTAGTAGTCGCCCGTAGGCGCATTGATCATGCTGTTCAACTGATCGTCGGTATAAGACCGGGCCCCCGATGCCAGGGTCGAAGTGGTCAGGTCAAAGATCGGCCAGTTGTCATCGCCGTCATAAGGAATGGTCGGTGAATTGTTCGGCAGGCTGACATCCGTGCGGATGCCTCCCCAGAAATTCAGTCGCGGGCCGTTGAGGATGCTCATGATTTATTTCCCGTCCTTGATGGTTTTGCCGAGCGGCGAATTGGCGAATTTGAACAGGTAGGAGTAATCGGACTTGTAGGGACTCTTGACCGGCGTCGCCATGGAATGGCAGTTCATGCAGCTGCTGTTGGGCTGGATGTAGCTTTCCATGGTCACGTTGGCCGAGAGTGCCGGCGTCGGCTGGCCCAGCGGGTTGCCGGGGTTGTCCGGCATCAGCGGGCGCTGGGTGGTGATGAGCTGGTAGTACCTCAACACGCTGTTTTGCAGCCCCGGGTCGGCCTGGTAACTGGCGTTGATCTGATTGGTTATATCGGCGATCGGCGTGACCCGGTTCAGCGGGTTCGGGGTCTGGAACGTGGTGCCGGGTTTGGGCACGCAAACCTGATGCGGGCCCTGGGTCTGCCAGTCGCACGGCGACTGGTTGAGGGACGCGGCGGGCGCAGCGGCGTTGAAGTAGGAATAGGCCGTGCCCGCGACGGGCTGATCGACCCATTGGCCGTTCACCAGTGCCTTTGGCGGAACGTTGTCGACCTGTTCGAACGTCGACCAGATCCACTGCGGATAGCCGTTGGCCTTGGTGATGATGTGCAGGCCGACCAGCCCCAGAAACGCCTCGGTGACACCGTTCTTCTGGCCCTGCTCATCGAAGGTCGCCACCCGGGCGAGCAGGGTCAGGTAACGGCTGGCGTTGTCATGGGCGGTGAGGATGCGCCAGCTCGACTTGATCTCGATAACACCCCACGGGAACGTGATGTTGTTGGCTTTGGAGACGACATCGGCGTTGTAGAAGTTATTGTTGACGATGTAGTTGTATGAAGTCTCGTTGGCCGAAATGTCGTAGTAGGTCGGGTTTTTCGCCTGATCGATCAACCAGCCGCCAACCGCTTGATCGACGGCGTTCACCTGCGCGCTGTTTTTCAAAGAGGCGATGTTGATGATGTTGAAGCTTTTTGCGATCTGCGGGGAATTCCACGGCCCCGGATTGGCGGCGTTCGGCAGAAAGATTTCCCCCACGGTCTTGTAGGTCTGCCAGACGGTGTAGCCGGCCGCACCGGGCTGCTTGGTGCAGTCGGGATTGCCGCGCTGCCCGCTTTTGGCCGGCCAGCTCAGGGCGATGAACATCTGCCAGCTGTATTGATCGAACTGGTCCTGACCGGCCGTGGCGGCCGGTGCGGTGCTCGGCGGCTGGCAGTTCAACTGGCTGGCCTGCACCGATGGCATGGCTTGTTCCCTGGCCAGCGCCGGCAGGCTGGCCAGCCCCAGCAACATCACGGAAAAACAGAGTGTGGTTTTCATGGCGATCCTTCGTCGTTGATCACGGTTTACGCTGCATGAGCTTGTTCTACTGCGCCTTCTGGCCGTTGCTCTGCGAAGCCGGCGGCTCGAACAACTGGCAGGGCGGCGGGTTCGAGGGACACATGGCGGCGACCTGCGCCCAGGTCTGTTTCGGGTCCGGTTTGGCGATGCGGAAGTCGGTGTAGTTCTGGCTCACGATCGGTGCGTTGGCGACGCTGGTATCGCCGGAAAAGAAGAATGACTGCGGCGGCCGGTAGGGTGGTTGCCCCGACATCTTTTTGTAGAAGGCGTAGCCGAACAGGATCGGGCCTTGTGGCGAGTCGAGATCCAGGGCGTAGGCCTGCACGCTGCCATCGAGATTCTTGCTGCGCTCGGCGCTGTAGGGCAGGTGTTCGATGAAGTCCTGCCGTGGCGGATGATTCATCGGCGAAAACATGCAGCAGGCCGGCATGTCTTTCGGACGATCCTGCGGGTAGGTCAGGAAGTACGCCTTGTTGCCCAGGGACACGAACGAGCAGGTGTAGTTGTTGTTCTTGATCGGGAAGATCGGCAGGCAGTATTTCTCGTAGTGCTCCATCATCGCGCCGAAACCGTCGCCGTCCGGCGGGATGTACGTCGTGTCGTAGTAGCTGGTGCCGCGAGAGACGGTGTAGTCCGCAGGTTTCAGGGTCGTTGGCGGGTTGCTGTAGGGCGGCGGGTTGTTTTCGTAGTTGTGCATCACCCGGTACATGGTCCAGTTACTGATCCAGAACGCCGGAAAAAACGGGTCGGAAGGCTCACCCGGATTGCGTTTGGCGATGCAGTTGCCGTTCTGTTCATTGCACCCCAGCGTGTTGTGTACGCCATTGGTGAAGTAGACGGCGCCGCTGTCCTGGGCGAATGCAGGCGGGCAAAACAGCAGGATCAACAGCAACAGACGGTTCAAGAGGCTGACGTTCATGGGTCACTCCCTGGCAAGGCGCACTGCGGGCGTGAGTCCCGCAGTGGCTCATCTTTCCTGATGGATCAGAGGTCGTCGTAATCGCTCATCTTGAGTTGCATGGGCGGGAAGTTGCGCTTGACCAGTTTCTGCGCCCACAACTCCAGTACCGCACGACGGCTTTGCGAAAGGTCACGGGTGATGGGCATTGCGAGGGTGCTTTCTTCCTGGTACTCCTTGCTGATCAGCCGGATCAACTGATCGACAGCGCCTTCCACCCGTGTGCGGGAGTTGAGCGGCATGAACTTGTTCATGATCGGGTACAGGTAATAGAACGTCTTCAGGACCCGTGGGTAGATGAAGTCATCCCAGATCGCCTCGGGCGCATTCTTGTTCTTGTAGATCTCGTTCCAGTAGTTGACGAAGTCCTGCTGCAGCTGCATGTCCAGAGGCAGGACGCGCAGGGGGGCGAGGAAGTCGATCTGGGCCTGGTTGAGCGCGAAGCTGAATGGGATGGCCGGGTCGCTGGTGCCTTCCTTGATGATGAAGCGCAGCGTAGGGAAACCCGGGGCCACAGCCTTGAAACTCACCTGGGCGATGCCTTCGGCGTTGGTGGTGGTGGCGACGTAGGAATAATCCACCGTCTGATCGTTATCCAGCGTTCCATGGGTGTAGACGCCGGCGTCGAATTCCAGGCAAGGGGTCAGGGGCACCGTGATCGGTTTACTTGAGCCATTCATGAATGACTGATAACTGACCTCAACGCCCACCGGTTTGTCTTTGGTTTCCAGATTGACCAGTCGACGACCGCTGCCGGTGGCCAGGTAGTTCGCTACAGGCGCCGTGCCCTTGAACTGTGGCAGGTTGGCGGTGTTTTTGTTGCGGTCTGCGTTGTCGTAGAACAGCGTGAAGTCGGGATTATTCGAGAACGTCAGGTAGTAGTCGCTGGTGGTCACGTTGTAAGGGTTGCCGTATTCCACCACCCAGAGTGTGGTGTTGGCGGCTGGTTGACCATCTTTTTGCACCATGATGTTCAGCGTCTTGCGATCGTTCACGTCGACGAAGGTGCCGCTTTCTACCACCTCGGCAGTCCAGATTTGCTGAGTGGCGGCTTTCACTGAGCCTGATGAAGTCTGTTGCTGCAACTCCAGCGGGCCGGATTGCAAGGTGGTCGCTTGCGTGGAGCTGAGAGGGATATCCAGCAGGCCCGAACGCTTGTCGAAGGCCGACTGTCGGTACTGCTCGAAGCCGATGTCGACCACGGGCACGAAATTCCCGTTCTGCGATACGCCCAGCTTGAAGTCGCCGGCCTGGAACTTCTCGGCCGTCAGGACATCGGCGTTCTTGTCCAGCGGATAGAACGGGAACGTGTTGGCCAGATCCAGCGACAGCGTGTTGTTGGTGATCTGCGCCGAGGTCACACCCAGATTGGTGCTGGTCGGCTTAGGCATGTCGGGGCGAGTGACCATGATCTTCTGGTCGGTGACCAGACGCGGGCCGGCGGGCGCCGTGGGGTATTCGTGGTCGAGCCACAGACCCAGGGTCGCTACGGTACGGTTGTAGGCGGGGTTGAAGAAAATACCGGAAACGTTGTCCAGCCCCTTTTGATACATCGCCGTCAAACGGGCCTGCGCCGCTGGGCCATTGTCGCGGGTGTTGACGTACGGGAAGTCGTTGAACACACCGTTCCTGTCGTAACAGGTGAGGTACGTGGCGAACCTGAACATCAGGCCCTGAGCGTTTTGCGCCTCCATCTGTTGCTGAAGATTGCTCAGCAGGACGGAATCGCCAATGACCCATTCCAGATTGTCCCGGGGAAAGCAGGTCTGCCAGGTGGTGGTGACATACGCCAGACCACCGAAGTCGCCGGCCCAATTGAACGTCAGGAAGCGGTCGAGCATCCGGTATTGCCGGTTCAGTGTCAGGCCACAGGTGGCATCCCCCAGCTGCAACTTGTCGAAGTACAGCGCCGTGAAAGTGTTCTGCCACGGGCTGATATCGACGAAGCGCGCGGCCGTCGGGCTCTGACTGCCAAAGGGATTGCCGAGCAGCTGGAAGTCCCTGCCGACCAGTGCATCCTGAGCAATGTAGGTGTTGGCCTGCAACTCGCCGCCAATAATGGTCGAGCGGGTACTCTGGTAACTCACCGTCCCGCAGGCGTTGTCGCCAAACAGGTCCCATTCGGCGGGTATGAACGGGAAGGTGTTCGGGCCTCCGTTGGTCGGCACCTGCTGCACATAGGGCGGCAGATCATTCTGCTGCACGGGTGAAATGATCCAGGGCATCAGGGTGGTGGGAGCGTTCTCCTGGGTGATGTCGTAGTAGCGGGTGAACGGCCAGTTGATGTCCATCTTCACCGCGTCATACAGCGGCAGCACATCGTTGTTGTTGGCCGTCGGCGGATTCCAGAACATATGGCCGTTGAGGTAGATCCGGGGGAAATTCAATACGCTCATGTCGTGCTCCTTAGCGTTGCCACTGGGCGCGCTTCAGCGACCAGACAAAGTCCAGTTTTTTGTAGCCTTCGAAGTCGGAGGCCGGCAGCGGAGTGGTCGGGTAGACGATGCCGCCATCCTGTTTCATGGCGAAGTTGTAGTAGCCCTTGTCGTTCGAGTAGGCCGCAGTGCCGTGGCAGGCCAGACAGGACGAGGTGTTCTGGAACGCCGACTCCAGCTGCGAGTTGGCCAGCACCTGAGTGACGGGCTGGAACTCGACCCCGATCAGCTCGTACTTCGATAGCGTCGGGTTGCTCGCCTGGAAGCTGACGTTCACCGGTTTGGCGGCCGGAGTCGGCCCGGTGGTGTTGGTCATCGGCGTCGGTGTGGGGGAGTTGGTCACCGTGTACTTGCTGTTGTTGACGTTTTCGAAGGTGGTCCAGACCCAGTTGGCGTCCAGCTTGTTGACCACATGCAGCCCGCTCAACGCCGCATAGCCGACCTGATAGGTGCCGTCATCCTGCTCGTAATAAGCCTGGCCAATGTAGTAACCGTCGTTGGCCAGGGTTTGCCGGTAGGTGGTGTCCGAGCCGATCCACAGCCACGCGGCCTTCAACTCCCACGCGGTGGCCGGGAAGTCCAGGTTGTCCGGCAGCGCGGCCTGACCATTCATGTTGTAGACCTGACGCTGCACGATGTAGTCGAAGGTGTCCTGACCCATCAGCAGTTGAAAGCGCACCGGGTTGCCTCGCTGAGAGGCAGGCACAGCACCGCCCATGTGCAGCGCCAGGCCGTCGACCTGTTGCGTGGCATTGATGTTGTGGAAGGTCCGGTTCAGGTCCATCCCCAGCGTTCGGGCCTGTGTCAGCACCTCGGTCGGAGGCGGCACGGGACTGGCGTAGGCGCCGGGCGCCGCGCCATCGGGCAGGTAAACCTGGTCCGAAGGCTTCATGGTTTCCCACACCCGGTTGCTGGCCTGGGTGGGGCTGAACTGGTTCAGGCAGACAAACCAGTTCCAGGCCATGGTTTCGGGACTCTGCTCGAACGCGGCCCGGGTCTTGGCAATGTCGGTTCCAAACTTGAGGAATTGATTGCAATCGAAACTGTTGGTGTCCTGTGCCTGAGCCAAACCGGCCAGTGCACTGAGAACGGTTAAAGAAATGGCTCGCCGCATGGAAGCTCCTTGGCATTGGCCGAGTGGTGGTAGAGGTGCCCCAGAAAATGCTGAAGGAGCAGTTGTTTCACCGCCGTAGCCGCCAGGGTTTGCGGCAGCGGCAGATCGCAATTGGTGATGAGCAGCGGGCCGGTGTCCTCGCGCTCGGGCAGACGGCCGTGACTGCCACGGACCAGTCCGGTGTCCAGTGGAATCAGGTCCATGTAGTAGCGAAAACCGAGTTTTTTCTGCAAAAGGCGGCGCGCGACTCGCAGTTTCGGGAAGCGAATGGCCGGGTCGATGAACAGCTCCAGCGGGTCGTAGCCCGGCTTGCGGTGGATGTCCACGGTGCGGGCAAAGTCGGGGGCCTTGCGATCGTCGAACCAGTAGAAGTAATCGAACCAGTAACCCGCTGCGGCGACGGCCACCAGTTCGCCGCTGCGCGGGTGATCCAGCGCAAACGCCCGTTGTTCGGCCTTGTCCAGCACCTGCTCGATACCGGGCTGGCGCTGCAGCAACGCTTTGACGCGGGCAATGTCCCGAGCGTTTTTCACGTAGACATGGGCGATCTGGTGATCGGCCACGGCAAAGGCTGCACTGGCGCCGGGGTCGAGCAATTCCCAGGTCAGCGACTGACGTACTTCCAGCAAGCCTTCCGAGCGCAGCACGCGGTTGATGGACACCGATTGGCTGACCGCTTCAATGCCGTATTCGGACAGCAACATCACCGCTGCGCCTTGTTGATCGGCGAACGCCAACAGACGCCCGACTTCCTTATCGATGGCCCGCACCTCATCGGCAATCGACGGATGCTCGGGCCCGACACGCTGAAGGCTGTAGTCGAGGTGCGGCAGGTAGATCAATTGCAGGTCGGGCCGGTCGAGCTGGAATTCGGCGATGGCGCAATCGACGATCCAGCGGCTCGACGCAATGCCCGCCGCCGGCCCCCAGAACCCCGGAAAGGGAAACTCGCCAATCTGCCGTTCGATGGTTTCGTGCAACGAAGCCGGTGACGAATAAAGGCCGAACAGCTTGCGGCCATCGGCGGGGTAATGAGGGCGCGGGGTGATGGCGGCGTCCACGTCGGCGTACATGTTGTACCACCAGAACAACTGACTGCAGCGAAACCCGGGGATCTCGCGCTTGAGCGTTTCCCAGACCTTTTCACCCTGAATCAACGCATTGGGCTGCAGCCAGAAACGCACTTCGGCCTGATCACGAAAGTACCAGCCGTTGCCGACGATGCCGTGTTCGGACGGCGGCCGCCCGGTGAGAATCGAGGCCTGCACCGACGACGTGACGGCCGGAAACACCGGTTGCAGGCTGGCCATTTTGGCTGTTTTGAGCAGGGCATTGATGTTCGGGGTCGCGTCGCCCAGCAACGCCGGCGTCAGCCCGACCACGTTGATCAGCAGCAGCGGTTGGCGTGTTTGTTCAGAGGGCATCGGCGTACGTCTCCTGCGCTTGTGGCTGCAACAGTTGCCGTTGGCGCAACTGCTCCTCGACCCATTTCAGTTCCGCGGCGATGCCCTGCAGCTGGGCGTGTTCGGTGGTCGGGCGCAACTGGGCGGGGAGGACGCCCCAGCTGTAGGTTTCCACCTCCAGCACGGGGCGAAACTCCCGATGGTCGGCGAGATAGTCGAAGGTCTGCGCCAGAGCGATCTGACTGCCGCTCAGCTCGGGCAACACCAGTTGTTCGCTGAACAGCGGGATATGGAAATGAATACGCAACTCGGCATAGCGATCCGGATGCTTTGCGCAATCGTCGAGGGCAGCTGGCAGATCGGCCCAGGCCACCAAGCGTCCCGGTGCGTCCAGCGCCTTCACCTGATGCAGGTAGGTGGTTTCGCAAAAGTCGCGCAGGGTCTTGAGGACCAGTTCGCGGCGGCTGTCGTCCGCAGAGGGAAGGCGACAGACCAGAGCATTCGACAGCTGGATCTTGCCGATGGGCACCCGCGCCTGACGCAGCCTCACCAGCGAGCGATAACAGTCTTCGAACATCACGGCCTGGTGGCAGACGTCAAAACACAGCGCCAGATACTCATGGTGCGGATCGGTGGTTTGCCAGCGGCGGAAGAAGGCGATGGCCTGAACGGTGTTTTCCAGCACGCAGTCCGGTTCCATCTCCAGACAGAACACGATTTTCTTGCCGGTCTCCCGATGCAGCCTCGCCAGTGAGGTCGTGAGCTCGCGCAGTTGAAACTCGGCGCGTTGTTGCAGCGTCGGGTTCCAGGTGGCGGCGTATCCCAGCGGCACGGTGGAAATCACCCCTTGATGACAATCCGCCGGCAACGCCTGCGCGAGGATCTGCGCCAGTTCGAGGCTGTACGCCAGGCGCTTCGGCTCGGCCCAGCTCGGCAGGTACACGGCGGCTTTCACCGCCCCCTCATGAAACTGCCCGTAGGGGAAACCGTTGAGCGAGGTCAGTCGCAATCCACTGCGTTGCAGCAGTTCGAGGAACTCCGCCCGCGCGGTTTTCTGCTGTAACCCGGTGGCGGCGAGGGCGCTGATCCACAGTCCACTGTCCTGTTGTTTCAGCCCGCGTTGTGCGCGCACGCCCTGAAAGTGCTGTTCGATGGAGGCCTTCAGCCTGGCCAGGTCATGGGTCGGGTGCACGTTGCTGCAATACCCGACCTGCGCGGCAGCCCAACCCATGCCGGCACTCATTTGATCACCGGCTCCTGCCCGCGCAGGGCAGAGTTGTCCTGCCATTGCCGGCGCTGATCGATGGGCAGCGGGGTGCTGATCAGGGTTTTGTCCAGTTGCCCGCTCTGGGCGAAAAAATCCACCGGGTTGTGGAACAGCACCTGTTCGACCTGAGCCTCGCTGAAGCCCGCCGCCAACATCGCCTGACCGGTTTTCGGCACCTTGAGCGGATCGCTGATGCCCCAGTCGGCGGCGCTGTTGACCACCATTTTTTCGGTGCCGTACTGCTGGAGCAGGGCGACCATGCGCTGTTCCGACATTTTGGTGTTGGGGTAGATCGAGTGACCGCGCCAGCAGTCGCTGTCCAGTACCAGCGGCAACGTCAGTTCGTTGAGGTGGTCGATGATCACCAGATTCTCATTGATCCCCACCTCGCGAATCACCGCCAGCGTGCGCTTGGTGCCGCCGATCTTGTCGCGGTGCGGGGTGTGCACCAGCACCGGCAGATTGAACTGTCTGGCCAGTTCCAGCTGTGCGGCGAGAAAGCGGTCTTCTTCGGGCGTGATGTCGTCGTAGCCGATTTCACCGACCGCCACCACGCCGTCCTTCACCAGATAGCGCGGCAGGATTTCCAGCACTTCATTGGCCACCGACAAGTCATTGGCTTCCTTGGGGTTGAGGCCGATGGTGCAGAAGTGATGGATGCCGAACATGCTGGCGCGAAAGCGCTCCCAGCCCAGCAGGGTGTCGAAGTAATCGATGAAGCTGCCAACACTGGTGCGAGCCTGACCCTGCCAGAAGGCCGGTTCGATCACCCCGGTGATGCCGGCGGCAGCCATGTTCTGGTAGTCGTCGGTGGTACGGCTGACCATATGAATATGCGGATCGAAATACTTGGGCATGGTGAATCCTCGTCAAGGGAAAGGAGACGTTGGGTATCAGTTCAGGTGGGCGCGCCATTCCGGTGGTAAACGTTGCTGCTGGTTCAGCTCGACCAGTCGCTGACGCTGCGCCGGGGTGAGCCGGTCGAAGGCAATCGCCAGGGGCAAGCCGACGGACACCGCCCGGTCAGCCGCGAGTTGCTCTTCCAACAGGTCGAGGGCCAGTTGATTGAGGGTGAGGCTGTGTCGCTGGCTCAGGCCGGTCAGGCGTCGCACATCGAGCCCCATGCCCAGCGCTTTCAGCACCAGTTGGTGGAAGGCCCGTTCCGGGTAATGACGGGACGGGTAGGGCGTATCGAGGGCGAGGGCGGCAAACACCTGGCTGTTGCTGGTGCGCCCGGCCTGCAACGCCAGATCCACGCAGTGCCCATGGCTGTCGAGCCAGTCGAAGGCTTTGAGGGTGGCGATCTTTTCCTGATCGTCGCCCCATAGAAAAAGCTGGCGCAGCAAGGACAATTGTCCGCCCTCGGAGGACTGTTCAAGGACCTGTGCCAGCAATAACGCACGTGCCAACTGGATCAGACTCCAGTGGCTGTCGGGCAGTGCCCGGTCACGCAGGTGACGCTTGCACTGGCCGCTCAGGAGCGATGCGGTATTGGCGTCCGGTTGCCGGGCCAGTTGTTCCCGTGCCTGACGCCACCAGTGCAATTCGCTGTCATCGAGTTGCCGGGCGAGGGCCTGATGGTGTTCGGCAAGGCAATCGCGGCGCATGCCGAGGGCCGCCGTCGGCGGCGCGGTGACGTCCATGTTCATGTCGGTTTGATCCAGCGTTGAAAGTGTGGGAGCAGGAAAAACACCAGAACACACAACAGGCTGCCCAACGGCTGGTTGGCCACGGCCATCACCAGCGCATCGAACAGTGGCAGCGCCGCGAGGCCGGCCCCGATAAAGGCGCGGACCTTGCGCTGCTGCGGGTCGGCAAGGTGCTGGCGGTAATGCCAGCCCAGCCAGCCGAGCCAGAGCAGCAGCACCGGCCAGAACCACAGGTTGTCGGCGTAGATCGCCAACGCCAGCGGGCTCAGCATCAGGAGCAGCGGCAGCCGACTGAGCAACTGGTTGTTGTGCTCATTGCGCGCCAGATAAGTCAGCCCGCTGATGTAGACGCCCAGCAAAATCGCGCAGAGCCAGATCGGCTCCGGCGGCACCGCCAGACTGGCCGCCGCCGTGAGGTACAGCGCCGAGCGACAGGCGCCCATCAACCACACGCTGTGGGCGTATTTTTTGTGCAGCACGTTGTAGCCGATGATGCAGCCCACCAACAACGTGACGCTGGCCAGCAGCCAATGCGGCTGATCGATCAACTGGCTCAGGCCCAGCACCGACGCTGCCGCCAGTGTCAGCAACAACACGGTGGCGAGGCGCACTTGCTGGCGGCTCACCAGCCCCAGTGTGATGGGCCGAGGATTGTGGTGTTGCTGATCCCAGTCGGCATCCAGCAGATCGTTCAGCAACATGCCGGCCAGATACAGCAGCGACAGGGTGAACAGCAGCAGAATCCACACCAGCCACGAGGGCGGCGCCAGTGCACCCGCGCTGCTGGCCAGCAGCGCGGCGGCCAGGGTGTTGGTCCACACCGTGGGCAGGTTGGAGACACGGCCGAGGGTCAGCCAGGTCTTGAGGCTTTGCGGCGTCTGGCTCATTTCGCGAAGCCCTCGCTCAGGTCGAGCACCGGGACGCTGCGGGCGGACAGCTTTTGCAGCGCCCGTTCCATTCGCGTGTCGTCGATTTCATGCAGGTCCACCGACTGGCCGATTCCGCTGAGCATCGGGATCGAGAGTTGTCCGCCGAGGTGCTGGCGGAACTCTTCCAGCCCGAGCAACACCGGTGAGCGACCTTGCGCATCTTTGAGGGTCAGCTCCGCTGGGCACAGATTGAAACCGAGCCGGGTCAACAGGCTCATCACTCGTTCACAGTCGACATCGCTCAACAGCCCGAGGGCATTGGCGTAGAGCCCGTCGAGGGCCATGCCCACCGCAACGGCTTCGCCATGGCGCAAGCGGTGGTGACTGAGGTTTTCCAGTTTGTGCGCGGCCCAGTGCCCGTAGTCCAGCGGCCGCCCATTGCCGCGTTCGAAGGGATCACCGGCGCCGGTGATGTGCGCCAGGTGCAGTTCGGCGCAGCGGCGGATCGCGTAGCGACTGGCCGGATGATCGAAGCGGGCGAGGGCGTCGGCCTGTTGCTCCATCCATTCGAAGAATTCCCGGTCCTTGATCAGCGCGACTTTCACCGCCTCGGCCAGCCCGGCGATCTGGTCGCGGCGGGTGAGGCTGGTCAGCAACTGGAAGTCATTGATCACGGCGGTGGCGGGGTAGAAGGCGCCGAGCAGGTTTTTCTGGCCGAAGGCATTGATGCCGTTTTTCACGCCAATGCCGGCGTCGTTCTGGGCCAGTACGGTACTCGGCACGCGGATCAGGCGTATACCGCGATGGAAGGTGGCGCAGGCGTAGCCCACGGAGTCCAGCACCGCGCCGCCGCCAAGGGCCAGCACATAACAGTGCCGGTCCAGCCCGTGTTTCAGCATGTCGGCGTAGAGTTGCTCCAGCACCTGAGAATCCTTGCTCAGTTCACCGGCCGGAACCGCAATCGGCGGCGCCTGCAAATGCAGGTCCGCTGCATGGGCGGCAAAGTAGCCATCGATCTGATCCAGCAGGTGTGGCGCGCTTTTCAGCAGTTGTTCATCGGCGAACACCATCACCGTCACCCGGCCGTTTTGCCGGGCGGTGAGTTGTTGATGCAGACAAGGGTTGGAAGAATCGAAGAGGTGATCGGTGAACACCACCGGGTAGTCGTAACTGACCTCGAAGCGCCCGCGTAGCACTTGCCCGGCGGCGTGTTTGCGCAGGGCCTTGAGCAGGCTGTAGCCGGCGATGAACAGCCCCGGCAACACCATGCTGGCGAGAATCGTCACCAGTAACGCGTTCTCCTCGACGAGGAATGTACCGATGGCGCTGTAGGCCAGAGCCAACCCGGCGTTGGCCAGGGTCGTCACCAGCAGGAATGAGCGCAGCGGATAACGCTGCATGCCGGCGGCCACCACCGAGGTTTCCGCCAGTACCGGCACGCCGCGCAGGCAGATCAACGACAGCGTGCCCAGTCGATAAGCCATCTGCCCAGGCTTGCGTTGATGCAGGCCGAGACGACTGGACAGCATCCGGAAATAGCCGGCGCCCAATGCGTAACCCAATCCGGCACCCAGACACAGGCCAATGAAAATCACCAGATAACCGCCGACGCTGCCGAGCATGGCCACGGCCAGTAGCGCGACCACACTGGAGGGCACGGGCAACACGACGTCCAGCGCCAACAAGGCGATCAGTAAAAGCGCCAGGTTGAGTTGTTGGGTGGGGGAACTCGGCAGGTACAGGTCGAGATGATTGAGGAAGTCCTGGATCTGCTGTTCGAACAACAGGAAGCTGGCAATCACCAGTACTGCAAAGCAAAACAGTGACAGCCAGAAATGTCCGGCCGACGCATTTTTCGAGAGCGCACGATACCAACGGCTGTGCTTCATCAAGCATCCCTCTTGATTGTGATGACTGAGTTCCGTTCAGCAACTAAAGCAGCGTCTTGTTTGTTTCAGAAGAATGAACGCTCCCGCCGGGAGGGCTGTTTTTATTATTCGATTGATAGCGCTTGCGAAGATATTCATGAACCTAGACGGTTGTCGTGGTTTTGCAAGTCGATTGGGTGATGGCGTTTTTCAGAGGGTGTTTAGTGGGTGTGAGAGTGTCGCCAGGTATCGGGATTTGTTATTGGATTTGCTTAGCCTATTCAACAGGATGGGCGCTTTTGTTGAAGTTATTTAAATACTGTTTAAAGCGCCAGATGAGAAACTGTTTCAACTGAGTTTGTTAGCAAGCTACTTAGATGGTGGCTATGTGGCATTATTTTTTGTTATTTGAGTTATTGCGGCTGGCTATAAGTGTTCTTGATAGTTGAGTGGTTTACTCGGTTAGTTGGTCCTTGAACTTGCAAGTTAACCTCGAAATAAAGATCCGGATGAAAGCCGATTCGTTCAAAACTTTCGACAACCTCCATTCGGACTAGGCAAGCCTGACGATTCTGCCGTGCACCGCCCGGACCAGACTCGCTGCTCAAAGGGGCACCACTTCACGGGTGCTCCGCCAGACGAGTAGAAGGCGCCGCGATGGAGTTTGCATTCAGCGACGAACAGGAAATGATCCGCGAATCCGCCGAAGGTTTTCTGGCTGATGTCTCGGATTCAGCCGCCGTGCGCGCGGCGATGGTCAGTGAGCGGGGTTTCGACGAGGCGTTGTGGCAGCGTCTGTGCAGTGAAATGTACTGGCCGGCGATTCACATTCCCGAAGCCTATGGCGGGCTGGGGCTCGGGTTTGTCGAACTGGGAATCCTGCTGGAACAGATGGGCCGGCGTTTGATGTGTTCTCCCTTTTTCGCTACCGCCTGCATGGCCACGCCGGCGTTGCTGCTGGCCGCTGACGATCAGCAGAAACAGCGCTGGCTGCCTTTGATTGCCGACGGCAGCGTCACCGCCGCGTTGGCATTCAGCAGCGCCAATGGCCGGGCCGCCGAAGACGTGCAGGCCACGGCGGTGAAGGAGGGCGACGGTTTTGTGCTCAACGGCACGCTCAATCATGTGCTCGACGGGCATGGCGCTGACCTGCTGATCATCGCCGCGCGGCTGCCCGGATCCGCTGGCGAGGCAGGCATCAGCCTGTTCGCCGTGGATGCCGATCACCCCGGAATCGAGCGGCAGATGCTGCCGACCATGGACCAGACCCGTCGCCAGGCCCGCATCCGGCTCAACGGCGTGTACCTCGACGGGCAATGCCTGCTCGGCGAGTTCGGCGCAGGCTGGCCGCACCTTGAGCGCGTGCTGCAACTGGCCTGCATCGCCCTGGCCTGCGAACAGACCGGCGGCGCGCAACAGGTGCTGGATCTGAGCGTCGCCTACATGCAGGAACGCCAGCAGTTCGGCCGGCCGATCGCCAGTTTCCAGGCCCTCAAACACCGCGCCGCCGACATGATGCTGCAAGTGGAATGCGCCCGTTCGGCCAGTTATTACGCGGCCTGCGTCGCCCAGGAAGTACTCGATCCCGAAGGCGATCCGCAGGTGGCCGCCGAGTTGTCGACAGCCTCCGCGCTGGCCAAGGCCCAGTGTTCTGAAACCTTCTTTCACTGCGCCTCGGAAGCCATCCAGTTGCACGGCGGGGTCGGTTTCACCTGGGAATACGACGTGCACCTGTATTTCAAACGCGCCCGCGCCAGCGAGAGTTTTCTCGGTCTGCCGGCCTGGCATCTGGAGCGTATCGCCGAGGCGATTCTGGGGGAGCAGCCATGAAGATCAGTTTCAGCGAACACGATGAACGCTTCCGTCAGGAAGTGGCCGACTGGTTGCGCGTCAACCTCAGCGGCGAATTCGAAGCCCTGCGTTTTCGCGGCGGCCCGGGTGACGAGCACATGTTCCCCGAGGAACGCAAAGCCTGGGAACGCAAGCTCGCCGAGGGTGGCTGGACCTGCGTGGGTTGGGCCCCGGAGCACGGCGGCCGTGGTCTGTCGATCAGTCAGCAAGTGATCTTCCACGAGGAATACGCCCGTGCCGGTGGTCCCGGACGCATGGGGCATATCGGCGAAGGCCTGGCCGGCCCGACCATCGCCGCCTTTGGCAGTGCTGAACAGCAGCGGCGATTCTTGCCGGGCATCGTCAACGGCACGGCATTCTGGTGCCAGGGCTATTCGGAACCGGGCGCAGGGTCAGACCTCGCCAACGTCAAGACCCGGGCCGTGCTCGATCAGGACAGCGGCACTTGGGTCATCAACGGGCAGAAAGTCTGGACCTCGCTCGCCCATGAATCGGACTGGTGTTTTGTGTTGGCCCGCACCGAGCCCGGCAGTGTCGGCCATCGTGGCCTGTCGTTCCTGCTGGTGCCGATGGCGCAGGCCGAAATCACCGTGCGGCCGATCGAGCAACTGACCGGCACGTCGGAATTCAACGAAGTGTTCTTCGACGACGCCCGCACCGATGCCGCCAACATCGTCGGTTTGCCCGGCGAAGGCTGGAAGATCGCCATGGCGCTGCTCGGTTTCGAGCGCGGGGTGTCGACCCTCGGCCAGCAGATGCAGTTTCACAATGAACTGAACGAGATCATCGGCATCGCCCGGGCCAATGGTGCCGCGCGCGATCCGGCCCTGCGTCAGCGTCTGGCCCAGGCCTGGAGCGGCCTGCGGATCATGCGTTACAACTCGCTGCGCATGCTGTCGGGTGCCCAGGACGGTTCGCTGCGCAAGGAAGCGACCATCTACAAGCTGTTCTGGTCCACCTGGCACGCCAGTCTCGGCAAGTTGGCGATGGATGTGCTTGGCGCCGATGCCGAACTGCTTGAAGCCGCGCCGTATCAACTCACGCGTCTGCAATCGCTTTATCTGTTCAGTCGTGCCGACACCCTCTACGGCGGCAGCAACGAGATCCAGCGCAACATCATCGCCGAGCGCGCTTTGGGCATGCCCAAAGAGCCACGCCTTCCTGTGTGATCAAGGAGTTTTCCATGTCTGTTCCTCACTATGTCGCCGGTCACGGTCTGTTGCGTGGCAAGTCGGTGCTGATCACGGCGGCGGCCGGCGCCGGTATCGGTTTTTCCGCCGCGCTGCGAGCCGCCGAGGAAGGCTGTCGCGCCCTGATGATCAGCGACATCCATGAAGGCCGGCTGGCCGAAGCGGTGCTGAAAATCCGCGAAGCCACCGGTCTTCAGCAGGTTTTCGGGCAAGTCTGCAACGTCGCCGACGAAGCCCAGGTGCAGCGTTTGATTGCCTGCGCCGAGCGTGACCTTGAAGGCGTCGACGTGTTGATCAATAACGCTGGCCTTGGCGGCTCGGCGTTGCTGGTGGAGATGACCGATGAGCAATGGAACCGGGTCCTCGATGTGACGCTGACCGGCACCATGCGCATGACCCGCGCCATGTTGCCGAAGATGATGGAGCGCCGCGCCGGGGTCATCGTCAATAACGCTTCGGTACTCGGCTGGCGGGCGCAAAAAGAGCAGGCGCATTACGCAGCGGCCAAGGCCGGGGTCATGGCATTGACTCGCTGCGCAGCGGTCGAGGCCGCCGATTACGGAATCCGTATCAACGCGGTGAGCCCGAGCATTGCCTTGCACGATTTCCTGCGCAAATCCGCGCCCCAGGCGGTACTCGAGCAACTGGCGGCCAACGAAGCCTTCGGCCGCGCCGCAGAAGTCTGGGAGGTGGCCAACGTGATGATGTTCCTGGCCAGCGACTACAGCTCCTACATGACCGGCGAAGTGTTGTCGGTCTCCAGCCAGAGGGCGTGACATGCCGCGTATTTTCGAAACGCCTTTCGCCCTGCGCGACGCGGTGGGAGAGGAGTTGGGCGTCAGCGACTGGCTGCAGCTGTCGCAAGACCGCATCAATCTGTTTGCCGAAGCCACTGGCGATCATCAGTGGATTCACGTCGATCCGGTCAAAGCCGCCAGCGGACCCTTTGGCGGCTGCATCGCCCACGGCTATCTGAGCCTGTCACTGGTCAACCTGTTTCTGCCGCAGATCGTCGAGGTTCGCGGCATCGCCATGGGCGTCAACTATGGCTGCGAGCGCGTGCGTTTCCCCACGGTGGTTCCAGTGGGTGCCCGCGTGCGCGGGCGTGCGCAGTTGATGGCCGTCGGCGAGGTCAAGGGCGGTGTCCAGGCGACCATCCGCGTCAGCGTCGAGATCGATGGCGAAGAACGACCGGGCTGCGTGGTCGACACCATCAGCCGCTACTACCCGCAAGATTCAGCAGCACCTTCGAGGAGTCCCGCATGAAAGAAGCCGTCATCGTTTCGACCGCCCGTACCCCGATCGGCAAAGCCTTTCGCGGTGCGTTCAACGACACCGAAGCGCCGCTGCTCGGTGGCCACGTGGTGCGCGAAGCCGTGCGCCGGGCCGGCATCGAGCCCGGTGAAGTGGACGACGTGATCATCGGCGCGGCGGCGCAGCAGGGCACGCAGTCCTATAACCTCGGCCGCCAGTGCGCGATTGCCGCAGGCTTGCCGTTTTCCGTGTCGGGCATGGCCGTCGAACGCCAATGCTCGTCGGGGTTGATGAGCATTGCCATGGCCGCGAAAAGCATCATGTGCGACGAAATCGACATCGCCGTGGCCGGTGGCCTGGAATCGATTTCGCTGGTGCAGAACAAGCACAAGAACCTCTATCGGAATCAGTCCGGGGCAGTGCTCGAGCGCGATCCGCACGCCTACATTCCGATGATCGAAACCGCCGAGATCGTCGCCGCCCGCTACGGCATCAGCCGCGAGGAACAGGACGAATACAGCTACCACAGCCAGGTGCGTACCGCGCTGGCCCAGAGTGCCGGGCTGTTCGACCGGGAACTGGCGCCGATGACCAGCCGCAAGGCGATCTTCGACAAGGCCACCGGCGAAACCCGCTTCGAAACCCTCAGCCTGCAACGCGACGAGTGCAACCGCGTTGATACCACCCGCGAGAATCTCGCGGCACTGGAACCGGTCTGGGCCGGCGGTGAATGGACCGAGAAAGGTCGTTTCATCACCGCCGGCAACGCCTCGCAGCTGTCCGACGGCGCGTCTGCCTCGGTGTTGATGAGCGCCAAACTGGCTGAGAAACGTGGGCTGGAACCCTTGGGGATTTATCGCGGGATGGCCGTCGCGGGCTGCAACTCCGACGAGATGGGCATCGGCCCGATCTACGCGATTCCGAAACTGCTCAAGCGTCAGGGTCTGACCATGGATCACATCGGCCTCTGGGAGCTGAACGAAGCGTTTGCCTGTCAGGTGCTGTATTGCCGCGACACGCTGGGCATTCCTCAGGAGCGGTTGAACGTCAACGGCGGGGCAATTGCGCTGGGGCATCCGTTCGGCATGTCCGGTGCGCGGATGGTCGGCCACGCGTTGATCGAAGGTCAGCGCCGTGGCTTGCGCTACGTCGTGGTGAGCATGTGCATTGGCGGCGGTATGGGCGCTGCGGCACTGTTCGAGGTGGTCTGAATGATTAGCGCACAGCAGATTCAAACCACCATGGCCCGTTATGTGGAATTGGTGGATGCCGGTGACATCGACGGAATTCTTGCACTGTACAGCGAGGGTGCGACGGTCGAAGACCCGGTCGGTCAGCCACCGATTCAGGGCCTCGCGGACATCGAGCGTTTCTACCGCCAGGGCCTGGGCGCGAGCCAGGTGTCGGCCACGTTGACCGGCCCGGTTCGCGCGACGTTGAACGGCTGTGGGGCGATGCCGTTTCGGGTCGACATGCAGTGGGCGGGGCAACCATGCTCGCTGCATGTAATCGACGTGATGGAATTCGATGACGCCGGCAAAATCCGCTCGATGAAAGCCTATTGGAGCGAAGCCAACGTAGGGCCGCAACCCTGATTTCAGTTGCAGGCTGCGCCATATCGCAGCCTGCAACCCGATTCATTGCGAGATACCGTTTTCGTAATAGACCTTGAGATTCTCGGCGATCTGCCGCACCACCTTGTCGAACGCCTTGCCCAGCAGTTTTTCCATCAGCCTGCCGCCGCGCAGGCTGTAGTGCATCTGGGTGGTCATGCGACTGAATTCACCCTCGCGCTGCAAGGCATAACTGAAACTGGCTTCGCGAAACGGGAAGGGCGCGCCGGCGCTGGCCTTGTGCAGCACCAGGACAAAACCGACGCCGTCCTGCCATTGCACCACGCTTTCATCCAGCCACTGGCCGCCCTTGCGAAACACCCGGCGACTGGCGCCAAGCCCTTCGATTGGTCCGGGATGCAGCTGGCAGCCGGTGAGTCCCGGCACATAGTGAGGCGCGAGGCGCAGATCTCGCAGCTTGGCCCAGGCGGCGGGCAGAGTCAGTTCGAGCAGAACGCTGTGGCAGGCAGTTGCCGGCATGCTGGATTTCCTTTTTGTTGAGCTCAATGAGATTGGGCTGCGTCGAGAAACGCCGGGCGTTCGCCACCGCCATGCACGGTGATGTCCGCGCCGCTGACATAACGCGCCAGAGGGGAGGCGAGGTACAGGCAGGTGTCGCCAATGTCTTCCGGCGCCGCCAGGCGTTGCAACGGAATGGTCGCCGCCACGCGGGCAAGGCCGGCCTGATCGCCGTAATGCAGGGCGGCCTGTTCGGTGAGGATCAGCCCGGCCGTGACCGCGTTGACCCGAACTTTCGGCGCCCATTCCACAGCCAGCGAGCGGGTCAGGTTGAGCACACCGGCCTTCGCCGCGCCATAAGCCGCCGTACCCGGTGAAGGCCGAACCGCACTGACGCTACAGATATTGATGATTGCACCGCCGTCGACTTGCGCCTGCATCACCCGATTGGCCTGCTGACAGAGATTCAGCGGCGCCAGCAGGTTCAGGCGAATGATCGCTTCGCTGAAACGCGGCGAGGCGCTGGCAGCGTCGGCATTCGGTGAACCGCCGGCATTGTTGACCAGCACGTCGAGCTGGCCAAAGCGCTCGACGATGGTGTCGATCAACCGCCCGGACTGCTCGACATCGCGCAGATCGCACGGCAGGAAAACCGCCTCGCGCCCCGCACTGGCAGGCAGTGACTCCGGCGCCTCACGTCCGCAGATGACCACCTCGGCACCGCCGTCGAGAAACCGCTGAGTGATGCCCCGGCCAGCCCCTTTGCCGCCTCCGGTAACCAGCACCACTTTGCCGCGAAAATCCAGCGCATCCAGCATGCAAAAGCCTCGTTCTGTCAAAGATCAATGCCCTTGATGCTAGGGGCGCGGGCCCCGGCGGCCAACGTCCGAAAAGACTAGGACGGCTAGTCCTGTCGGACGATGTTGGGGGGCTGGTCAGCGGAAATAATCCGGCCACAACAATAGCCGGGAGCACACCTTATGAGCGCAATGGCGCAAGGGCACTTCGTTACGCTGCCGCAGGGGTTGCGGCTGCATTATCTGGATATCGGCGGGGAGGGCACCGGCAGCGCCGAGACGGTGGTGTTCATCCACGGCAGCGGGCCCGGGGCCAGCGGCCACAGCAACTTCAAGCAGAATTACCCGCTGTTCGTCACCGCCGGTTACCGCGTGATCGTGCCCGACCTGCCGGGTTATGGCGCTTCCGACAAACCGGACACCCTCTACACCCTGGACTTTTTCGTCAGCGCCCTGAGCGGACTGCTCGATGCTCTGGATGTCCAGCGCTGCATTCTGGTGGGCAACTCCCTGGGCGGCGCCATCGCCATCAAACTGGCCCTGGACCAGCCGCAGCGGGTCAGCCGACTGGTGCTGATGGCGCCGGGCGGGTTGATGGACAAGGAACAGTATTACCTGCAGATGGAAGGCATCCAGAAAATGGGCGCCGCGTTTGCCCGAGGTGAGCTGCACGACGCCGACGGCATGCGCCGTTTGCTGACCCTGCAATTGTTCGACGAGTCGTTGATCAGCGCCGAGACCGTCAACGAACGGGTCGCCGTGGTGCGCGAGCAGCCGGTCTGCGTGCTGTCGACCATGCAAGTGCCGAACATGAGCGAGCGCCTCAAGGAATTGCAGTGCCCGATCCTCGGGTTCTGGGGCATGGACGACAAGTTCTGCCCGGTGTCGGGTGCGCAAACGATGATGCAGCTTTGCCAGAACATTCGGTTTGTGCTGCTCAGCGAATGCGGGCATTGGGTGATGGTCGAGTACCGCGAGCTGTTCAATCGCGAATGCCTGTTCTTCTTTCAGGAAGGCCAGCGATGAGCGCGCAATTGCGTCGCCAGTTCGGCGAAGAGTTGTATCAGGCGTTGCTTACGGGCAACACCGTGGCCCCGCTGACCGAGCGCTGGCCGTCGATCAGCATCGAAGACGCCTATCACGTTTCGCTCTTTTGCATCGAACGTCGGGTCGCGGCCGGTGACCGGATCGTCGGCAAAAAGATCGGCGTGACCTCGGCGGCGGTTCAGCGAATGCTCAACGTGCATCAGCCGGATTTTGGTTTCATCACCCGGCAGATGTCGTTCGGCAATGACGCGAACATTTCCCTGTCGGCCAACCGTCTGATCCAGCCCCGTGCCGAGGGCGAAATCGCGTTCCGGCTCAAGCATGACCTGATCGGCCCCGGCGTGACCGAAGCCGATGTACTGGCGGCGACCGAATACGTGACGCCGTGCTTCGAAATCGTCGACTCGCGGATCCACGACTGGCGCATCCGCATCCAGGACACCGTCGCCGATAACGCCTCCTGTGGTGTGTTTGTGCTGGGTGACGTGCAAGCCGATCCGCGAGCGCTGGACCTGCCGAACCTGCACATGCGCGTATTCAAGAACGACGAACCGCTGAGCGAAGGACTGGGCTCGGCCGTGCAGGGCAACCCTTTGACGGCGGTTGCCTGGCTGGCCAACACCCTGGGCGCCTTCGGTATTCCGTTCAAGGCTGGAGAGCTGATTCTCTCAGGCTCTCTGGTTCCACTTGAGCCTGCCCGTGCGGGCGACCGTTTTTCTCTGACCATCGATGGCCTGGGCACTGCCCGGGTGTCTTTCTGCGCCTGACCCGTGGGGTTTAACCGGATGAACAAGAAACTCAGAGCGGCCATTATCGGCCCGGGAAACATTGGCACTGACCTGCTGATGAAAATGTGTCGGTCCGAATGGATCGAGCCGGTGTGGATGGTCGGCGTCGACCCCGAGTCCGAGGGACTCAAGCGTGCCCGCGAACTGGGGGTGAAAACCACCGCCGAAGGTGTCGACGGATTGCTGCCCCATGTGCTCGACGATGACATTCGCATCGCCTTCGATGCGACCTCGGCCTACGTCCACGAACAGAACAGCCGCAAGCTCAACGAGCTGGGGGTGATCATGATCGATCTGACGCCGGCGGCCATCGGCCCGTTCTGCGTGCCACCGGTCAACCTCAAGGAACACGCGGCGTCGCTGGCAATGAACGTCAACATGGTCACCTGCGGTGGCCAGGCGACGATCCCGATGGTCGCGGCGGTGTCACGGGTGCAATCGGTCAGTTACGGCGAGATTGTCGCCACCGTGTCGTCCGGCTCGGTGGGCCCGGGCACCCGGCAGAACATCGACGAGTTCACCCGCACCACGGCCGGTGCGGTCGAGAAGATCGGCGGCGCCCGTCGCGGCAAGGCGATCATCGTCATCAACCCGGCCGAACCGCCGCTGATGATGCGCGACACCATCCATTGCCTGACGGACGACGAGCCGGATCAGCAGCGGATTCGCGCCTCGGTGCTGCAGATGGTCGAAGAAGTGCAGCGTTATGTGCCCGGTTACAAGCTGATCAACGGCCCGGTGTTCGATGGCCGCAAGGTCTCGATTTTCATTGAGGTGGAAGGGCTCGGGGATTTCCTGCCCAAGTCCGCCGGTAACCTGGACATCATGACCGCCGCCGGCCTGCGCACCGCCGAAATGTTCGCCGAAGAAGCCCACAAGGGCGCCCTGCAACTGCCCGCCCGTTAAGTGGAGAATGACCATGAATCTGCAAGGTAAACGCGTTCGTCTGCACGACATGAGCCTGCGCGACGGCATGCACGCCAAACAGCATCAGATCAGCCTGGACCAGATGATCGCCGTGGCCACCGGCCTCGATGCCGCCGGCGTGCCGCTGATCGAAATCACCCATGGCGATGGCCTCGGCGGTGCGTCGCTGAACTACGGCATGCCGGCCCACAGCGACGAGGAATACTTCTCGGCGGTGATTCCGCGCCTGCGCCAGGCGAAAGTCTCGGCACTGTTGCTGCCCGGCATCGGCACCCTCGATCACCTGCGCATGGCCCATGAACACGGGGTGTCGACCATCCGCGTCGCTACCCATTGCACCGAGGCCGACGTCTCCGGCCAGCACATCGGCATGTCGGCAAAAATGGGTCTCGACACTGTTGGTTTCCTGATGATGGCCCACATGGTCAGCGCAGAAAAACTGCTGGAACAGGCGCGACTGATGGAGAGTTACGGCGCCAATTGCATTTACTGCACCGACTCGGCGGGCTACATGCTTCCGGACGAAGTCAGCGAGAAAATCGGCGTACTGCGCGCCGGTTTGAACTCCGCCACCGAAGTGGGCTTTCACGGCCACCACAACCTGGGCATGTCGATTGCCAACTCCCTTGCCGCGATCGAAGCGGGCGCTGCGCGTATCGACGGCTCGGCAGCGGGTCTTGGGGCCGGCGCAGGCAACACGCCGCTGGAAGTGTTCGTGGCGGTGCTGGAGCGGATGGGCGTGGAAAGCGGCGTCAATCTGTACGGGATCATGGACGTGGCCGAAGACCTGATCGTGCCGATGATGGATCAGCCGATCCGCCTCGACCGCGATGCCCTGACGCTGGGCTATGCCGGGGTCTACAGCTCGTTCCTGCTGTTCGCGAAACGGGCCGAGAAAAAGTACCTGGTGGCCGCCCGCGAACTGCTGGTGGAGCTGGGGCGGCGCGGTACGGTCGGCGGCCAGGAAGACATGATCGAAGACCTGGCGCTGACCCTGTCCCGGGCGCGGGGCTTCCTGCCGAGCTGATCCTCGGCAGACAACCAAAAGCACCGGCGCTGCTTGCAGGCCGGTGCTTTTCTATTTGAACAGATCTATGGACGCAGATTTATGGGAGCAGATTGCGTACCAGCGGCGGGTAGCAGTTCACCGCTGTGCTCGAACAACCCAGAAGCGCGGCGCTCGGTCGATAGGCTTCGTTTCTGAACAACTGACACAGGCTGACGGAACTGCCGACGCAGACGATCAGCAGCAGGGCGCAGGTGGAATTTCGCATGGCGGGCCTCATACGGATTTTTATTGTTGTAGAGGCAAGGTAAGGCGGCGGGGGATCTTCGGCTTCGTCTGAATGGACTAGTTGTTTGCAAAAGCCATCGCCCGGGCGGGCGATGGCGCGGGAGGCGTGTCAGCCCAGTGTCGCCACGCTGCGCAGGATCAGCCGCACCAGCATGGTCTGGCGGGTCACGCCGGTCTTGGAGAAGGTTGAACGCAGGTGCGCACGCGCGGTGTTGCGGCTGATGCCCAGTTCTTCCGAGGCTTCATCAAGGGTCAGCCCGTTGGCCAGCAACATGGCCAGTTGGGTTTCGGCCGGAGTGAAGTCGAACAGGGCGCGGACGATCTCCTGGGGCGCGGTGGACTGCTGCTCCGGATCGCTGATGAAGATCACCACCGTCGGGCACTGTTTGCCTTCGCTCCACTCCGACAGCGGCACCGAACGCACGATGATGCCCAGGTCCGCGCGCCCGGACGGCCGCTGCACGCGCAGCGCCTCGACCATCGACGGGTTGCTGCTTTTCTGCGAGAGCAGCGATTGCTTCACCAAGCGGCGAAATTCCTGGGTGTCGCGGTCCGTACCGACCTGCAGGCCGTCGTTGACCAGTTTGATGCCGTCCTTTTCCTGGATCAGCCGGTCGGCGACCTGGTTGGTCTGCAGCACTTTGCCGGCCTCGTCGAGGATGATCGTGCCGACCGCCATCTGATTCACCGCACCGGCGTAGAGGTTGCGTTCGACCTCGATGCGGTTGAGCTGCATGTGCACCTTGATCGAGCGCTCGAGGTGCGGAATGAAATGCGCGAGCAGGGTTTTCTCTTCATCGCCGAAAGGCTTGTCGTCCCGCCCGCGACTGATGCGGATCCGGCACTGGGCGCCGTCGCAGGTATTGATGTCGGCGCCGAGGATATGGAACACGTCCACCGCTTCGAGGAAGTTCTTGTAGAACTCGGATTTCTGCCAGTCATCGCTGGAGACGAATTCGGCAAGGGTCACCACCTGACGGTTGGGCAGGCCGACGAAGGGGTCGAGGGTGAAAAAGTGTGTGTTGTACGAAGCGACCGCCTCGGTGGAGGTGCCGGTGGTGTTGACCATCAGTCCGTCAACGTGGGTGCTGGGCGGCCGCAGGATGAAAGTCACGTATTTGCTTTCAAGATGAACGTTGAGCTGGTTGAGAAAGGTCGCCCAGGGAATGGTTTCCAGCGGCCCCTGATACAGGTTGCCGATGAGATCGCTGAACGTGTCGAGGCTGAGGCTCTGCTGCATGGGGAACCCGTTCTTATTATTAGTGGTTTGCGGTGCCCGAGAATAAGCGCCTGTATCGACCACTTGCAACGCCCGGGCACGAGGCCTGACCGGCGGCGGCCGGTCAGGCGCAGGATCGCGAAAACCCTTTAATCAGGCGGGTTCGCGGGCCCGCACGATGAACTCTTTGTGCTCCTTCACCTCTGCGGAAAGCAGCGCGACGTCGGTGTAGAACTGCTCGTACCAGCGGCGTAATTGATAGACCGGGCCGTCGCCATCGCACAGCAACGGGTTGTCGACGCGGGTCTTGCTGTGCCAGATCGACACGTCCTCGTAAAAGGCTGCCTGGGCCTGTTGCACATAGGCCTTGGCCATCGCCTGATTCTGTTCTTCGCTGAGCCCCGGGATCTTTTTCACCAGCACGCCGTAGCGCAGGGTGAAACTGTCGAGGTCGATCGGCACATGGCAGTTGAGCAGGATCGAATGGATCGGCTGGCCGTTCATGGCACCGGTCATTTCGGTGATCTGGTAGGCCGGCCCGTAATAGGTGGCCACGGTGCTCAACGCACTGTCGCCGGACAGCCGCTCGCTGCGGGCGCTCATGATCTGCGTGGCGAGGTGGCCTTCGAACACGTTGCTGAAGGCCTCGACCGGCGCGCCGTGCACCGTGCCGAAGTGCGCCATGTCGGCGACGTTGTCGATCAGTTCGCGGCAGTTGGTGTCGATCTGCAATTCGGCGACTTCCCACTCGGCCCATTCGTTGCTGAAGCAGGCGTCGATGCGCGGGATGCGTTGCTCGGGCAGTGGCGGGTTGCCTTCGGGGTCGTTCCACACGAACAGCAGATGGTTTTCTTCCATCAGCGGCCAGCTTTTGAGCCTGGCCCGAGGCGGAATGCGCTTGGCGTAGGGAATGTCATCGCAAACGCCGTCAGCGCCCCAGCGCCAGGCGTGGAAAGGGCAGCGAATCGAATTGCCTTCGACGCAACCGGTGCTGAGGTCGGCGCCCATGTGCGGGCAATAACCGTCGAGAATGTGCAACTCGCCGTCCTCGCCCTGAAACGCCACCAGCCGGGTGCCGAACACGTCCAGGCGGTGGGCCTTGCCGTCGCGGTAGGGGGCGGCCAGGCCCAGGCAGTGCCAGCCGCGTGCGTAGCGGTCTTCCAGCAGTTTGGCTTCGATACGGTGCAGGGTACTCATCTTGTTATTCTCCCAGGTTCACGGGTTTGAGCTTGCTGGAGATTCTGCCGCCCCTGTAGAAGCGGGCATCGTCTGAATGGACGATGGCCGGCCGAGCGGCGCCCGCTCTACTGACGTCATCGGACGTTTGTCAGGAGCAGGCAATGAATCAGCAATCAGGGCCGGTCGCGGTCATTACCGGTGCCGCCAGTGGCATAGGACGAGGGCTGGCCGAACATGCGGCCAGGTTGGGGATGCGTTTGGTGTTGGCCGATCTCGATGGGTTGCGGCTGGAAGCACTTTGCGAAGAACTGCGAAGCGGCGGAACGCAGGTGGTCGCCTGCGTCACCAACGTCGGCGATCTGGAACAGGTGGAGCACTTGCGCGATGTTGCCCTCGACCAATTTGGCGGGGTCGATCTGCTGTTCAACAATGCCGGCGTGATGCAGACCGGCTACAGCTGGGAAATCACCGCGCAGCAGTGGCAACGGATGCTCGACGTCAACCTCTGCGGGGTTATCAACGGCATTCGCTGTTTCGTGCCGTTGTTTCTGCGTCAGGGCCGTGCGGCCCATGTGATCAACACCGCGTCCCTGGCCGGTCTGCTCAGCAGCCCGTTGATGGCGCCTTACAACGTGACCAAGCAGGCGGTGGTCGCACTGTCGGAAACCCTGCATTACGAACTGAGCATGCTCGGCGCGCCCGTGTCGGTTTCGGTGGTGTGCCCGGGGCCGGTGGCCAGTGAAATCATGGCTTCCAATCAGGTGGTCGACGGTGCCGGTTCGTCCTTCAGCCAACTGCTCGACAGCAGCATCCGCCAGGGCATGACGCCTGCGGAACTGGCAGAACAGGTATTCGCCGCCATCGCCGAAAAGCGCTTCTGGGTCTTTCCCCACAAAGGTTTCAAGGCCGCCCTGCAACAGCGGGTGCAGAGCATCCTCGAAGAGTCCAACCCACAATTCAACATGTCCGATGTAGAGGAAGATGCCCATGCCGCTCGATAAACAGATCGCGCTGATTCTCCAGCAATTCAGCGACCTGCCGGCACCCGATTACAGCCAGCTCGATGCGGCGCACTACCGGCAGTTCTGCGACAACATGCAGCCGGCGATTCCCGGTTTGCCAATGGCCGAGGTACGCAACTTGCGGGTCGAGGGTGCGATTGGCGAACTGGATGCGCGTCTGTATCGGCCGTCGGAAGAGAGCAACCTGCCGTTGCTGGTGTATTTCCATGGCGGCGGTTTTGTCGTCGGCAACCTCGACACCCACGACAACCTGTGCCGCTCGCTGGCCCACCTGACCGACGCCGTCGTGGTGTCGGTGGCTTATCGCCTGGCGCCGGAACACCCGTTCCCGGCGGCGCCACTGGATTGTTACCGGGCGACCTGCTGGCTGGTGGAGCACGCGGCGCAACTGGGCGTCGATGCCAGCCGGCTCGCAGTGGCGGGGGACAGCGCCGGGGGCAATCTGGCGTTGGCGGTCAGTCAGTTGGCGGTACAGCGGCAGGGACCGAAGATTCGTTATCAATGCCTGTTCTATCCTGTCACCGACGCTGGTTGCGACAGCCATTCCTACCGGGAATTTGCCGATGGTTTCTTCCTCACCGGCGCCATGATGAACTGGTTCTGGCAGCAGTATTTGCAGGAAGACGGGCAGGGCGAGGACCCACTGGCCTCGCCATTGCGCGCCGGGAGCGTGGCGCATTTGCCGCCGACGACGTTGATCACCGCCGAATTCGATCCGCTGCGTGACGAAGGCGAGGCATTTGCCGAGCGCCTGCGTGCAGCCGAAGTACCGGTGCGGGTGCAGCGCTGCGAAGGGATGATTCACGGTTTCATCAGCATGGCGCCGTTTGTCGAAGGTGCGGCCCAGGTTTTGTCTGAAGCCGCTGCCGACCTGCGCGAGGCGCTGCAATGAGTCTGGCGTTCGACAGCGTGCCGCAACTGCTCGAAGCCATCGCGGCGGGGCAGATGGTGGTCATCACCGATGACGAGAACAACGCCGAAGGCTCACTGCTGATGGCCGCCGAACGGGCCGGGGCCGAGGCAGTGACGTTCATGGCAGTGCAGGCGCGCGGTTTGATCTGCCTGGCACTGACCGAGCAGCGCTGCCGCGAGCTGGGGCTGGACCTGATGGTGCCCCATTCGCGGGCGCAGCACGGCGTGGGCTTTACCCGCTCGATCGAGGCCGCCACTGGCGTGTCCACGGGGATCAGCGCTGCCGACCGGGCGCGCTCGATCCAGGTAGCGGTGGACCCGACAAGCGGCCCGGCGGATCTGGTGCAACCGGGGCATATCTTTCCGGTGCAGGCCTTGCCCGGTGGCGTCATGCAGCGGGCCGGGCATGTCGAGGCCGCGTGTGACCTTACCCGTCTCGCAGGCCTGCAACCGGCGGCGACGCTGGTGGGGATTCTCGACGAGGACGGTGAACTGGCCCGAGGCGAGCAGTTGCACGAATTCGCCCGCCGCCATGGCCTGCGCATCGGCAGCATTGCCGAGCTGATTCACTACCGCATCCTTCACGAAGGCACGATCGAGCGCGGCGAGGCCTATCCGTTGCTGACCCGTCACGGCGAGTTTCAGGTGACGGCCTATCAGGACACCTATCAAGGCGCGCTGCATCTGGCGCTGGTCAAGGGCCGTATCGACAGCGCTCAACCGGTTCTGGTGCGGGTACAAAGCATCGAAACCCTGCGTGATGCCCTGGGCTGCGAAAGCGAAAACGGACCGCAGCAATGGACCCTTGAGCGTTCGCTGGCGAGTATCGCGGCGGCGGAATGCGGTGTGCTGGTGTTATTGGCGCAGAAGGAAACCGCTGACGGCGTGCTTGAACAGTTGCGTCAGCGCAGCGGCGGCAAATCCCGCCCACCGCATTTTCCGCATCGTACGCTCGGCATCGGCGCGCAGATCCTGCGGGATCAGAACGTGCGCAAGATGCGCCTGATGAGTTCGCCGGTGCCTTACAAAGCGGTCTCAGGATTCGATCTTGAAGTCACCGAGTTCGTGCCGTTCCAACCCGCTGTCTGAAACCGTTCAACCCCTGCGGGTGATCACCTGCAGGGGTTGTGTCGTTTCAAGGCTGGACGCTTTTGAGCATTTTCTTCGCCTGATCCTGCACCGCCGGCGGCGCGCTCATATTGCCGGCGATCACCGTAATCACTGCATGCCCTTGCCACAGCTGATACGCATCGGCCTGCTGCTGAATGGCCGTAGGTTTTGGCGGTGCGACCAGGTTGACGTTGACCGTTCCGTCGGCGCCGCGCTGTGAGGTGAAATTCACTCGGTCCCAATTGCCGATTGGCGCAAAACTCACGCCTTTGACTTGATTGGCCGGCAATGCCGGGTAGTTGAGGTTCAACCCGTTGACGCCCGGCAGCCCGAGCACGTTCAGTTTGCAGCTGTGCTTGGCGCAGCTCTGATGGGCCTGCTCGATGACCTTCACCGCAAATTTCGCGGTGTCGTCCATGGCGCCCAGGGTCTTGCGGTAGCCGGCCTGCTGGTCGCGCATGATCAGGTCCATGTCGATGGCCGTCGACACCGCCACCCCCGGAACGCCTTTGAACATGGCCCGGACAGCGGCGTTGAGGGTGCCGGACATCTGCGTCAGCGGGCCGACGTTCTCACCGAAGTTGATGCCGGACACCACCAGATCCGGCGGGGTGTCCTTGAGCAACACGTCCAGCCCGACGTTGACCGCATCCACCGGTGTGCCGATGGCCGAAGTCTTGCCGGCCGGCGGCGTGTAGCTCTCGGGCGGGCCGACGCAGAATCTGCCGGGCGCAAGCTCAGTCACCGCCAACGCCTGACCGGGCACCACGACGCTGGCAGCGCTGATGCCGCTGCTGTCGTTCAACGGGCCGACCAGGGTGACGGTGTGCCCGGCGGCAGTCAGTGCGCGGTACATCGCGTCGATGCCGGGGGCGCGGCAGCCGTCGTCGTTGGTCAGCAAAATGTTCAGGGCATTGGCCTGCATCGACAAACCGAGGCCGGCCACGGCAAGGGCCGCAGTGAGTAATCTGTTCATGGGCAGTTTCCATCAAGGTGCAAATTGAGAAAAAAACAACGCCCCGACCGAATGAATCAGTCGGGGCGTGGCGGGTTCAGCGGGTGCCGAGTTTGCGCAGGTTGCCAGGGGTGAATTCGTCTTCGGAGAAGGCGGTGGCATTGAGCTTGGCGGGTTTCTGATCGACCAGCAGACGGTCAACCAGATAGGAGCCGGCAATCAGGTCATGGTAGATGCCCAGACGTGCGTGGTAGCGCTGGATGTCGTAGGCGTAGACCGAAGTCTGCATGTTGGTGCGCCACAACTGACCACGGGCATCGTAGTTGTCGGCCATGGTTGCGGACCAGGTGTCTTCATCCAGATACAACACACGCTTGGCGTAAACGTGACGGGCGCCTTCCTTGAGCGTGGCCTGCAACACCCAGACCCGGTGTTTCTCGTAGCGCATGTACTGCGGATCGACGTGGCCGGTGGTCGACAGGATCTGGTCAGCCGTCACGCTCGGGTCGTCGATCTTGTAGTTGTGGTACGGAATGTAGAGTTCCTTTTTGCCGACGATGGTCCAGTTGTAGCGGTCCGGCGCTCCGTTGAACAAGCGGTCTTCGTCGTACACCCGGAAGCCGCCGGCGCCGGTCGGCGAGTCATAGCCGACGGTAGGGGCGCGACGAACGCGGCGCTGGCCGGGGCTGTACTGCCAGGCCTGACGCGGCGAGGCCGTCGGGTTGATGAATTCGTGACCGACCACGATTTCGCCTTTCTTGCGCACCGGTTCCAGGGTGGTGATCAGAAAATTGGTCAGGATGCCGTTGGCGCTGTCCAGGTTCTTGTCCGGGCTGGACCAGATCGAGAAGATCTTGTAGTTGACCTCTTCGAGCACCTTTTCCTTGTTGGCGTACACCACAGCCTGGCCATAGTTGGCTTCTTCGGTGTTGGCCCGGCCCTGCAGGGTGTGGTTGAACATCAATTCGCTGCCGTTCTTCGGAATCGGAAACGGCGAGGCGCCCCAGGCGTTCTTGGTGTCGTTGTTATCGTTGTCGAGTTCGGCGGTCACCGCGTTTTTCTTGATCAGGTCTTCCAGACGCTGGTCGGCGCGGAAGTCGCGATGGCTCGGGTACACCGGGATCTTGAAGGTATCCGGGTAGCGTTTGAGCAAGGCTTTTTCGCCGTCGGACAGGTTCTCGGCGTACTTGTCCATGTTCTTCGAATCGATGATGAACAGCGGTTTTTCCGCCGCGTACGGGTCCGGGTACGGCGTGCCGGGGCCGGCAAATTTCAGACCCGGCGGCAGACCACGCCATTTGCCGCTCCAGGCCGGGATGCTGCCGTCGGCGTTGCCGGCCTTTTCGGCGCCCATCGGGGTCAGGTCCTGGCCCAGTCGCGCGGCCTCTTCGGGGCTGACCTTGGCGTAGGCCAGGCCACTGCCGAGCAGGCTTACGGTCAGCGCCGTGCTCAATAACGTTTGGGTGAATCGAGACATGCTGTGCTCCTCCGACAGGGGAATCAGAACCGGTATTTAAAGTTGAGGGCGACGTTGTCGCGGTCGGCCAACGGGCTGTTGTTGGCGTTGCCCAGGTAGGCGTTGTAGCGGGCTTCGACGGTGAAGTTGCCCAGATAGCGCCACGAGCTGCCGATACTGGCGCGGTCGTCGCCTTCGCCCTGGTTGATCGAGCCGACAATCGAGCTGTCGCCGTGGGCCGCAGTGCTGTAGGTGATCGGCACGGACATGTCCCAGCCGCTGAACACGTCGTTGTAATCGAAGCTGACCTGCGCGGTGTAACCCCAGGCTTCGCGGTCGTAGACCAGGCTGTCGGTGCCCGGCGACGTGAAGCCCGGCGCCAGGGTCACGGGTTGCGACTTGTCGTTGCTGATCACGGTGTTGTAGACGACCTCGCCGGTCAGGGTGGTGTTGTCGGCGAAGGAGGTCGGGCCGAGCACGTAGATCATCGACGACTGCGCTTGCATGGTCTTGCCGCGTACCGCGCTGGAGAAACCGTTGTTGACCATCACCGGCGCGCCGTCGCGGTAGCTGACTTCACCGGCCCAGCTGACATCGCCGATCACCGTGGAGAAACTGGCGCCGAACAGGTCGATGTTGTCGAAGTACACCGCACGGTAGCGACCGAGTTCGGACTGGAAGTCCAGCGACGGCGTCTTGTCGTGATAGCGCGAGTAGTAAATGCCGAACTCGGTGTTGTTCAGCGACTCGGCGGCGTAGGTGAAGGCCACACCGTACTGGCCCTGATTGCTCGGCTTGTCGTTGGCCAGACGCGTCACGAAACCGCTGGCGTCGTTGTAGCCGCCCTCGTCGATGTAGTCGGTGGTGGAGAAGTAGCTGCCGACCCCGAACAACTGGGTCTTTTCCCATTTGTACTGGTAGTAGGCCTGGATATCGAGGCTGTCGGTCAGGCTGAACTGGGTGAACAGTTGCCCGACCGGCAGGAGGATTTCCTTGACCTCGACCCCGGGCGTGGTCGATTTGGTCGCATCCACCGGGCTCTGCGCCGCCGAGATGCCGGGGTAGAACAGGCTTTCACCCCAGCTCACCACCTGATTACCCAGCCGCGCATTGAGGTTGTGCCCGCCCAGATCCCAGGTGCCGTAGGCGTAGTAATCAAGCATGCGCAATTCGTTGCGGTGCTGGTCGATGGTGTCCTGGGAGAAACGGTCCGGCCGGCTGCAATGGCCGCCGGCAAAGCAGTTCGAAGTGCCGGTGTTGTTGTCGTTGTCCTGATCGTAGACGTTGTCGTAGAACCCCGTGGCCCGCACGAACACGCCGTAGTCGTCCTGCCATTTGATGTTGGCTTCGGTGAGGAAACCGGCGCGGTTGTTGATCAGGCTGCCTTTGGCAAACGCATTGTCGCCGTCGTTGGCATCGGCGTTGGCCGTCAGTTTGTGATCGCGACCCTCGGTCCGCCAGGCGAGGCTGTAGGTCAGTGTGGTGTCCCAGTCGACGCTCAGATCTTCGCTCGGCTGGAAGGTCATCGCGCTG
Source organism: Pseudomonas sp. GW821-FHT09C09 (assembly GCF_059418105.1). NCBI lineage: Bacteria > Pseudomonadati > Pseudomonadota > Gammaproteobacteria > Pseudomonadales > Pseudomonadaceae > Pseudomonas > Pseudomonas sp. GW821-FHT09C09. The sequence goes on along the minus strand of NZ_JBWKPF010000002.1, from coordinate 508,094 downwards.
GCCTGGCTGCCCAGTCCACCGGCCAGCAACAGCACGGCCAGTTGTACGCGAGGGTGTAGCGATTGTGGGGCGATTATTGTTTTTATCATGTCGTCCTCATGCCCAGGTCAGACCTGCCCGACCTGCATTTCAGGGGGGGAGTGGTGCCGTGGGCGACTATGCGGTCACCGATCTGACGCAACATCGTCCAAGCGGACTAAGCGATTTGCACGGGGCGATTTGCACAAGGGCAGGACGAACATTCCTTAGTCCCATCGGACGATGACCACCCGGCACACGGGCCCAACAATCCCGAGACCGACTGCGCCGGACGAAGATCCGGCCGGCGGTTTTTGCCTTGAAGGCGCTGAGCAAGGGTGATCGCATGAAAGCTGCCGAGATCAAATGGGATGAGTGCTGCGATGTGCTGGTGGTGGGTTCCGGAGCGGGCGGGATGACCGCCGCGCTGCGCGCTCACGACCTGGGACTGAACGTGTTGCTGATCGAAAAGAGCAACGAGTACGGCGGCACCTCGGCGGTGTCCGGCGGCGGGATCTGGATTCCAGGCAACCACCGGATCGCAGCGCTGGGCGGCAGTGACAGCGCCGCCGAAGCGATTGCCTATATCCGCGCGGTGACCCACGGCGAGATCGACGACGGGCGCATCGAAGCCTATGTCGAGCACGGCAAGCAAATGGTCGAATACCTCGAACAGAAGACCCGCGTGCGCTTCGAGGCCCAGGCCAGCTACGCCGATTACTATCCGGAAGTCGAAGGCGGCAAACCCGGTTATCGCTCCATGGACCCGCAACCGTTCGACGCCGCCGAGCTGGGTGAAGAATTCCTGCGCATGCGTGCGCCATCCCCCGGCACGTTGATGATGGGGCGCATGGCGATGACCATGAAAGAGGCGCAGGTCCTGCTGTGCCGTGGCCCCGGCTGGTTGCGCCTGACGCTGAAGGTGATGTGGCGTTACTGGCGCGACCGCGAGGGGCGGCGCCTGTCGAAGCGTGATCGCTACCTGACCCTGGGCAATGCCCTGATCGGCGCCTTGCGCTGTTCGTTGCAGGATCGCGGCAAATCGCTGTGGCTGAACTGCGGGCTGGAAGAACTGCTGATCGTCGGCGACCGGGTCGGCGGTGCACGGGTCTGTCGCGACGGCTTGCGCTTGAACGTCAAGGCGCGCTACGGCGTGATCATTGCCGCCGGTGGTTTCGAACGGAATCAGGCGATGCGCACGCAGTATCTGCCGCAACCGTCAAAGACCGACTGGAGCGCCACGCCGCCGCACAACACCGGTGACGGCATTCGCGCAGGCCAAGCCATCGGCGCCCGCACGGCGCTGATGGAACACAGTTGGTGGGCGCCGACCACCCATGTTCGCGGCGAGGAAAAACAACGGGCGATGTTCGTCGAGCGGACGTTGCCCGGTTGCGTACTGGTCAATTCGGCGGGCGAGCGCTTCGTCAACGAGGCCGCGCCCTACACCGATATCGTCGAGGCGATGTACGCCAGCAACCGCGAAGGCGCCGAGAGCGTGCCTTGCTGGATGGTGTTCGACGCCGAGTTCCGCCGCAAATACCCCTGCGGCGCGCTGTTGCCGGGGTACGCCCAGCGCGACTGGCAACTGCCCGAACATCTGCGTGATTACTTTTTCAAGGCGCCGGATCTGCAGACCCTGGCGAACAAAATCGGTATCGATGCGGCCGGGCTGCTGCGCACGGTGCAGCGTTTCAACGGCATGGCGGTGCGCGGCTATGACGAAGACTTCCACAAGGGTGAGTCGCTGTTCGACCGCTATTACGGCGATCCCCATGTAACGCCCAATCCATGCCTGGCGCCGTTGTTCAAGGGGCCGTTCTACGCCGTGCGCATCGATGCCGGTGACATCGGCACCAAGGGCGGGTTGCTGACCGACGTTCACGCCCGGGTCTTGCACGAGGACGGCCAGCCAATCAAAGGCTTGTACGCCATCGGCAACAGCGCCGCGTCGATGATGGGCCGCACCTATCCGGGGGCCGGTTCCACCATCGGCCCGGCGATGACCTTCGGTTACCTGGCGGCCAATCACATCAAGCGCCAGAGCCAGAAGAGCGGGGCAGTGATCAGTCAGTTCGGGAGCGTCAAATGAATCGGCAAGTGGCAGTGGTGACCGGCGCCAGTCGCGGCGTCGGTCAAGGTATCGCCCTGGCGCTGGGTGCGGCGGGCATGCGGGTTTACGTCACCGGGCGTGCGCCGGAAGCTGCAGGTGCGCATCTGTACGGACAGGCCCTGAATAGCTCACTGGAGGACACGGCCGCCGCAATTACAGCGGCGGGCGGAGAGGGTGTTGCGGTGGTTTGCGACCACGCCGACGATACGCAAGTGGCGGCGCTGTTCGCCCAGGTCGAACGCGAATGCGGGCGGCTGGATCTGCTGGTGAACAATGCCGCATTCATTCATGACCAGTTGATCGAACCGGGGCCGTTCTGGGAGAAACCGCTGGACCTGGTGCGCATCCTCGACGTCGGCCTGCGCTCGGCGTACATCGCCGGTTATCACGCCGCGCCGCTGTTGTTGAACAGCCCGCAGGGGCTGATCTGCTTCACTTCGTCCTTTGGTGGCGGTTGCTACATGCACGGTCCGGCGTACGGTGCGCAGAAGGCCGGTTGCGACAAACTGGCGGCGGACATGGCCATCGATTTCGAGGGTCGTGGCGTGGCGGCGTTATCGCTGTGGCTCGGGCCGCAACTGACCGAGCGCACGCTGATTGCCGGCGAACAGCATGGCGAGCAGTACAAGGCGTTTCTGGCGCACGCCGAAACCCCGCAATTCAATGGCCGGGTGATCCACGCCTTGCTCAATGATCCGCAGTTGATGGCGCTCTCGGGGCGGACACTGATCACCGCCGAAATCGCTGCCGGTTACGGCATCAACGAAGACGGCGGTCGTCAGCCGCCATCCCATCGCGCCCTGCTGGGCGATCCACGTCAGCAGCATCCCGCCCGGGTGATCTGAAGGTCATTCCCCCAGTGGGTTTCCACTGGGGGACAGCAGTCAGCTCAACGCCCACTCCCGCAACACATTCTTGGTCACTTTCCCCGCCGCGTTCAGCGGCATGCTCTCCAGCACCTGCACCCGGCGCGGCACCTTGTAGTTGGCCATTTGCTCACGGCACCAGGCGAGGAACCGGGCCTGCTCGATCTCGACACCCGGCGCCGGCAGCAGGAAGGCCATGGCCACTTCGCCCAGACGCTCATCCGGAATGCCGATCACCGCGACTTGTGCCACGCCGGGATAGCCCAGCAGGCAATGTTCGATTTCCGCCGGGTAAACGTTGAAACCGCCGGTGATGAACATGTCCTTGAGGCGATCGGTGATGCGCAGATAACCCTGTTCGTCGAGCACACCGATATCGCCGGTGTGCAGCCAGCCGTCGGCATCGAGCACTTCCTGACTGGCCTGCGGATCATTGAAATAACCCTGCATCAGGTTGTAGCCGCGCACCTGGATTTCGCCGGGAACGTTCACCGGCTGGCTGCGACCATTGGCGCCGATGCAGCGCACTTCCACCCCCGGCATGGCCCGGCCGCTGGTGGATGCGAGCAGTTCCAGCGAATCTCCCGGCCGGCAAATCGTTGCGAAACCGCAGGTTTCGGTGAGGCCATACGCGGTGACGATGGTGGCGAAACCCAGCTCATCGCGCATGCGGCGGATCATTTCCACCGGAATCGTCGCGGCTCCGGTGACCGCAATGCGCAAGGACGTCAGGTCGTATGCATCACGCTGCGGGTGGGCGAGCAGGGATTGATAGAGAGTCGGCGGGCCGGGCAGCACGGTAATTCGTTCGCGCTGCACGCATTCGAGCACGGCCTGCACGTCGAAGATCTGCTGCGGGACGATGGTGCAACCACGCATCAGCGCCGCCAGCCAGCCGGCCTTGTAACCGAAGGAATGGAAGAACGGATTGACGATCAGGTAGCGATCGCCTTCGCGCAAACCGACCACTTCACTCCAGTCCCGCACCACCCGCAGGGTTTGCCCGTGATTGCTCATCACGCCTTTGGGCTTGCCGGTGGTGCCTGAAGTGAACAGCAGGTCGGACAGGTCTTGCGGGCCGAGCGCGTGCTCGCGTGTTTGCAAGGTTTCGGGCGAGACGTCGCCAGCCAGCGCCAGGAACGCGTCCCAGCCATCGCTGCGCAAGCTGATGATATGGCGCAGCGCCGGCAGCTCTTCGGCGGCAAGCATGCGCGGATAGTCGGCGCCGAGGAATTCGCCAATGGCAAACAGCACGCAGGCGCCGCTCTGACGCAGGATAAAACCGGCCTCGCTGCCTTTCATGCGCGTATTGAGCGGCACCAGCGCGGCGCCGACGCTTTGCAGCGCAGCGGCGGCGACAATCCATTCCCAGATATTCGGTGCCCAGATCGCCACACGGTCGCCGGGTTGAACGTTCAACGCCAGTAACGCCCGGGCGGCCTGGTCGCGCAGTTGATCGAGTTGCCGGTAGCTGATCGAGCGCCCGTCATCCTCGATGGCCGGGCGGTCGCCATAGTTGCGGGCAGCGTTGGCGAACAGTTGGACGATGGTCAGTGCGTTTTCGACAGGCAGCATGGGGCCTCCTCGGCCAGAGGACAGGTGCGGAAGAAAGGGGTGTGCCGGGCAGGCGCCCGGCAAGGAAAATCAGGCGGCGGGCGGGGCGAAGCGGCGGCCGGCGGAGAAACCGCCGTCCACGGCGATCATCTGGCCGCTGACAAAGGACGCTTCGTCCGAGGCCAAGAACAGCGCGACGTTGGCCACTTCTTCCGGCTGCCCGGAGCGATTGAGCATGTGTTGCGAGGCGAAGAAGGCGTGGAAGGCTTCGTGCTCGCGGACCATGCTGGTCATCGGGGTTTCGATCAGGCCGGGGCACAGGCCGTTGACGCGAATATTGGCGTAACCGAAGTCGATCGCCATCGAACGCGTCAACTGGTTGATGCCGCCCTTGGACACGTTGTACGCAACGTTGCCGTCGCAACCCTGCAGGCCGAAGATCGAGCCGATGTTGATGATCGAGCCGCTGCGCCGGGGCTCCATCGAAGCCAGCGCATATTTGCTGGTGAGCATGCTGCCGGTCAGGTTGATGTCCAGCACCCGTTGCCAGTTGGCGGTGCTGGTCTGGGTGACGCTGCCCTGGTCGGCGACGCCGGCCGCGTTGACCAGTACATCGATGTGGCCGAAATGGTTGATGACTTCCTGCATGACCTGTTGCACCTGCGCTTCATCGCGCACATCCAGGGTCATGAACAGGCCCGGAAAGTCCGCCGGGGCGTTGCCGATGTCCAGGCCCACAACCTGCGCGCCTTCGGCGGCAAAGCGCCGCACGCACGCCAGGCCGATCCCCGATGCGCCGCCGGTAACCACCGCGACCTTGTTTTGCAAACGAGCCATAACTGCACCTCTTTTATTGTTTTTGGGCCAATGGGCTGGCCGAGTCTAACTGCAGATCGCATCCGGGAGATCGTCCGTTGAGACTATTGTCGACGGGCGCTCAATCCGGGAACTTCAAGCGCACCCGCGCACCGCCCGGGCGGCTTTGACAGGCCAGGGTCCAGCCTTCGGCCAGTTCTCGGGGGCTGAGCACGTCGTTGCGGGCCATGTGGGTTTCGCCTTCCTCGACCACGCACATGCAGGCGCCGCAAAAACCTTCTTCACAGGAAGAGGGCACATCGAGGCCGGCGGCCTTGCAGCTTTGCAGCAGGGTATCGCCGGGCTGACAGGCAATTTCGTGTTGCTGACCGTCGAGCACGATCACCAGCGATTCGCAGCGCGAGGCGAGGGAGGCTTGCCGGGCGGCGGCTTCTTCCGCCAGCAATTCGTCGGGATCGGGCGGCGAGACGAAGCGCTCGACATGGATGCGTTCAGCGGCTTCGCCCAGCTCCAGCAACGTCCGTTCGACGGTGTCCATGAACGGACCCGGGCCGCAGATAAAGTAATCGCCGCCGGCAGACCCTTTCAGCAAATGGCGCACTTGGGCGGCGGTCAGGAAACCTTGCACCGAGTCGAGCGCGTGTACCACTTGCAGTTGTTCCGGATGGGCCTGGGCCAGTTGCCGCAGCTCATCCTTGAAAATCACCGACGCTTCATCGCGATTGGCGTAGATCAACTTGATCGGCCGGCGGCTGCGCTGCAGCGTCGATTTCAGAATGGAAAACACCGGGGTGATGCCCGATCCGCCGCCGAACAGCACCAAAGGTTTGTCGTCATCCGGTTGATGCTCATCGAGGCAGAAATGCCCGGCCGGCGGCAATACTTCCAGCCAGTCACCGACCTTCACCTCGTTCATCCAGTTTGACACCCGACCGCCCTCGACCCGTTTCACCGTGACTTTGGGTCGCTCGTCGGTCAGCGGCGAACTGGCCATGGAATAGCAGCGGGTCAGCAGTTTGCCGGCACAGGGCACGCGAAACGTCAGGAACTGCCCCGGTTTATAGGCAAAGCGCTCACGCAGGTCTGGCGGGATGTCCAGCACCAGCGAGCGGGCATCGGTGGTTTCATCAATCACCGCGCACACTTGCAAGGAATGGCTGGCTGCCGTGGCCTGGGCCGGTGTCAGGTTCTGTTGTTGCGTGCCCATGTTCACCTCGGCCTCAGAGCCCGCTGATCAGTTGGGCGTTGTCGACGCGGATCTCGGCACCGTTGACGAATCGCGACTCGTCGGTGGCGAGGAACAGCACCACATTGGCGATATCGGCCGGCGCACACATGCGGTTCATGGGGTCCTGATCGAGGTCTTGCTGGTTGATCGCCACACCACCGGTGAGGGCCTGGGTCATCGGCGTGTTGACGCCGTCCGGGTGCACGCTGTTGCAGCGAATGCGGTAACCCTGTTGTTTGCAGTGCAGGGCAATCGAGCGGGTCATCGCCGCCACCGCGCCTTTGGACGCCGAATAGGCGCAGAACATCGGCATCGCGCCTAGCGCCGCCACCGACGACATGTTGATGATCGAACCGCCGCCGGTTTCCTTCATCGCCTGGATCGCGTACTTGCAGCCGAGGAAGTAGCCGTCGCCGTTGATTTTCTGCACCTTCTGCCACAGCTCCAGCGTGGTGTCTTCGATGCTGCCCAACGCCAGGATGGCGGCGTTGTTGACCAGCACGTCGAGGCGGCCGAAGTGTTCCAGGGTGGTCTTGATCACGTTCTGCCAGTCGCTTTCGCTGGCGATGTCGTGACGGATGAACAGCGCGTTGCTGCCGATTTGCGCGGCCACTTCACGGCCGGCGCTTTCGTTGAGATCGGTCAGCACCACCCTGGCACCTTCGCGGGCCAGCAGCAGGGCGTCTTCGCGACCGATGCCGCTGGCGGCGCCGGTGATGATGCAGACTTTGCCTTCTACACGTTGCATTGTTGTTCTCCTGAGCGTGTGGTTTGAGCAGCAAGTTGTTCGGCCACGTGGGCGGCGGCGCGCCGGCCGGAATAAATGCAATCGGCCAGGGACAGGCCCGAGACATACAGATTGGAAGCGACCCCGACCGCGTTGCGCCCGGCGCTGTACAGGCCGGCAATCGGCTGATCGGCGTGGTTCAGCACCTGACCGCTGGTTTCGCAGACTTTCAGCCCGCCGAGGGTGATGACGGGGCAGGGGAAGAGGCGGCTGGCGAAGGACAGGTCGAGGGCGTACCACGGGCCCTGATCCATGTCGGCGAGCATCGCTTGCGATTTGCCGAACGGATCGACGATGTCCCCGCGTGCGGCGCGGCTGTAGGTGTTCACGGTACGTTGCAGGTTGTCAGGCGGTAAGCCGCAACGCTTGGCCAGATCCGCGAGGTTGCGGCTGCGCCTGGCGTTGAACAGCAGATTGAGCAGCACCGGCAAACGCTGGAAGGCCCAGACTTTGCCCGGACCAACTTGTCGCAGCGCTTCGCGTACCAGCGCCCGGTCGAGAATCAGGATGGCGCGACCGTCCTGCTCTTCCACCATCGAATGGCCGAGGGTCGCGCCGTAGATTTCTTCATTGGCGTAGCGCTCGCCACGGGCATTGACGATCAGGCCCCGGGCCCAGGCCAGCGGCGGGTTGATGAAACGCCAGGCGCTGACTTTATCCATCCGCGCCACGCGGCCGCCGGCACTTTGGCCCAGGGCGATGCCGCTGCCGTTGCAACCGGTGGTGCCCAGCGGCAGACCGGGCAGATAACGCGGCGCATGCTGACGCACCCAATCGCGGTTGAAGATGAAACCGCCGCCGCTCAGCAGCACGGCCTGGTCGGCGCGAATCAACTGGCGTTCGGCACTGGCGAGTTCGATGCGCCGCAAGCGAGCGCGCAACCGATCGGCCACTGCCGGCGCGTACATGTGAATCGCCGTGGCCCAGTGTGACAAGCGGGCATGTTGCCTCGCTGCCCGACTCCCCGGTGGCAACTGCCAGGCTTCGACGCCGACCACGCGGTCATTGGCATCGATCACCAGACGCCGGACTTCGCACTGGCTGCGCAGGCGTGCGCCGAGGCGCAAGGCGCTGGCTTTCAGCGGGGCGAACAGGCTTGCGCCCGACAGGCCGGGGCCTTTGGTGCGATGGCCGCGCGGTGCCGGTTTGGCGATCGCGGCGTAGGCCGGGACGGCTTCGTTGCCGGAGTAATAAAGGTAAAACTGGTCACTCGGGTAGGACGTCTTGTGTGGTGGCACGCTGGATTCGAATGCCACGCCCTGGCGTTCGAGCCAGGCCAGTTGCTCGCAACTGCCTTCACAGAAACCGCGCAGGGTCTGCGGGCTCACGGCCTCGCCGACTTCCTGGCGCAGGTAGTTGAACATTGCGTCGTGGCTGTCGTCGTAACCGGCCTGGCGCTGATACGGCGTGCCGCCCCCGACATACACCACACCACCGCTGATGGCCGTAGCGCCGCCGCCGGCGAAGCGATCCAGTGCCAACACCGACAGCCCGCGACTGGCGGCTTCAATCGCCGCGCAGACGCCGGCACCACCAAACCCGACCACCAGCAAATCGCAGTGATCGTCCCAGTCCAACTGCTCGGCGCTGTTCACGCGCAATGGCGACAACTGTTGTTGAGCGTCCATGGCCCGGCCTCAGCCCGCAGCAGCAAAGGCAGATGCCGGGTTGGCGGTGGTGGTGTAGCTGCCGTCGAGGTAGACCAGCGGAGTGATGGTGTCACTGGTGTGGATTTGCAGGATGCGCCCGATGAACACGGTGTGGGTGCCATAGCTGAAGTGGCCGTCCTGACGGCAGAGGATCGCCGACTGGGCGTCACTCAGGTACGGAATGCCGCCGGGACTGGTCAGCCAGTTGCCCTGATCGAAGCGCGCTTCGCCCTTGATCGAACCGCTGCAGCGATGGGCCAGACCTTGTTGTTCGACGCCAAGAATGTTCACGCAGAAGTCCGCGCCGGTGGCCAGCGCCGCGTGGGAAGAGGCGGTCTTGTTCACGCAGATCAGCAGCGATGGCGGCTCGGTGCTGAGGGAATCCACCGCCGTGGCGGCCATGGCGAAACGCTCGGAGCCGTTGCTGGTACTGATGATGGTGACTGACTTGGCCAGACGGCGCATGGCCTGGAGCATGTCGGCTTTCAGATTGTCGTCGTTCATCGCACTCGTCCTGTGGTTGTACTGGAGTGCGATGGATTTTTGCGCTGGCGTGCCTGTGCAGCATCGTCCGAGGGGACTAGGCCTTTGGGTGGGCTGCGTACGTGCTTCGGATCATCGCCGACATGGTCCGTTTGAGGGATGCCCGGCGCTTTTCACATTGTTTGAATGCCGCACAGGAGGCAGGCACCGCAAGTGCGGCACGTGCCTCGCTGCACGCGCGCCCCGGCGGACGGGGTGAACAATGGAGAACAATAAAAATGCTCAACCAAGACCTGATTCGCCAGCGTCTGAGCCAGCGTGCCCGCGAGCTGGTACCGATTCTGCGTGAGCGCGCCCTCGACGCCGCGCACGCCGGCCAGTTGCCGGAAGAAACCCTGAAGGATTTCCAGGACGCGGGGTTCTTCCGCATCCTGCAGCCGGCACGTTGGGAAGGCTATGAGCTGGAGCCCAAGGATTTCTTCGAAGTGCAGATGACCCTCGCCGAGGGCTGCATGTCTTCGGCCTGGGTGCTTGGCGTCGTGGCAATTCATAACTGGCAGATGGCGCTGTTCGATGACCGTGCGGCGCAGGATGTCTGGGGCGATGATTCCAGCGTGCTGATTTCTTCTTCCTATATGCCGGTGGGCAAGGTCGAACGGGTGGAGGGCGGATTCAGGCTCAGCGGGCGTTGGGGCTTTTCGTCCGGCAGTAAGCATTGCGAGTGGGCGTTTCTCGGGGCACTGGTGCCGGCGGAAGAGGCCGGTGGTGCGCCGGATTACCGGACGTTCCTGGTGCCGCGTAGTGACTACCGGATTCTCGATAACTGGAACGTCATGGGGCTGGAAGCCACCGGTTCTCACGATGTCCTGGTGGAGAACGCCTTCGTTCCCGAATACCGCACCCATCGGGCGTTCGACGGTTTCATGCAGAACAGCCCCGGGAATGCGGTGAACACCGCGCCGCTGTTTCGCCTGCCGTTCGGGCAGATTTTCGTGCGGGCCGTGTCGTCGGCGGCCATCGGTGCGCTGCAAGGCGCGGTGGATCAGTTTGTCGAGCACAACCGTGCGCGAGTCGGGGTCAATGACGGACGCAAGATGGTCCAGGACCCGGCGGCGCAATCGGCGCTGTCCAACGCCATGGTCTGCGTCGACGAATGCAAGACCGTGCTCTATCGCAACTTCGCCTTGATGCTGGAGCGGGCGCAAAAAGCCGAGCCGCTGAGCATGCCCGAGCGAGTGAAGATGCGTTACGACTCGGCGTTGGTCGCCGACAAATGCGCCAAGGCAGTGGGCGAGCTGATGTTCAACAGCGGCGCTTCGACGATCTTCCGCAGCCACCCGATCAACCGCGCCTTTCGCGACATTCACACCGGTCGCGCCCACGTCGCCAACAGCCCGGCGAAGTACGCCTGGAACCTCGGCGCCGTGAGCATGGGCCAGGACAGCAACGACTTTTTCCTCTGAGCCCATTGCGCTGAATCGGCTAGTCCGTTTGCAGGATTCCGGCGCCCGGGCCTTCCCTGAGCATGAGCGCCAAGGCGTCGCTCACCCGCGCCGGTTGCGCATCCAACAAGTACAAGGATCAACCATGAAATTTTCCCTGATTTACGAAGCCCAGACGGTGGATTCCAGCCGTGAGGGCGATCGCAAGATTTTCGAAGACACCGTCGAACAGGCCGTGCTGGCCGACAAACTGGGTTTCGATACGTTCTGGTGTGTGGAGCACACAGCGCTCAGCAACTACTCGCACATGTCCGCCCCGGAAACCATGCTGGCGTTCGTCGCCGGTAAAACCGAGCGGATCGGCATCGGCCACGGCGTGGTCTGCCTGCCGCCGGCGATGAACCACCCGGTCAAAGTCGCCGAGCGCATCGCCACCCTCGACCTGCTGTCCAAGGGGCGCGTGCACTTCGGCGTCGGCAAGGGCGGTACCCAGCAGGAGGCCGGCACCTTCGGCTATGACCTGACGACGTTGCAGCCGCAGATCGACGAAATGATGTATCTGATCCCGAAAATGTTCGTGTTCGATGAGATCGAGCATCAGGGCGATTTTGTGCAGATCCCGAAACGGCCGATCCACCCCAAGCCTTATCAGGATCCGCACCCGCCGATGTACCTGGCCTGCACCAACACCGAATCGCTGAACAAGGCCGGCAGTCGCGGCATGGGCGCACTGGTGCTGGGTTTTGGCGGCCCGGAAGAGATCGCCAAGAAGGTCGAGGTCTATCACCAGGCCTGGGATAACCGTGACGTGAAACATCAGGTGGGCTTCCGTCCCAACCGCCACATCGCCGCGCTGTGCCCGGCGATCGTGCTGGAAAACAACGAAGAAGCGCGGCGCATCGGCATCCGTGGCCAGCGTTATTTCATGGAGTCGCTGGGTTACTGGTACGGCGGCGGCGAGCGTCCGGACCCGGAAAAGTGGAAGGATGACACGTTCGTCGATGGCAATGGCCAGAGCGTGATCAAGTCGCGGTTTGCCTCGGAAGAGGTCAGCGTCGATTTCTCCGACCCGACCATGGCCATGATGAACCCCAACCATGCCTACGGCACCGTTGAGGATTGCATCGGTTATGTGCAGCGGCTGATCGATGCAGGCGCCGACGAGATTCTGTTTATCTGCCAGATGGGCACGGTGCCGCAGTGGGCGCAGTTGGAGACGTTGAAGAATATTGGGGAGAAAGTCATTCCGCACTTCCGCAAGGCCTGACACGGAGGTGCCCCTGTGGGAGCGAGCTTGCTCCGGGCGGCGTTCCGACGATGGCGTCGGGTCAGTCGACACCTTCGGTACTGAAAATCCGCTATCGCGAGCAAGCTCGCTCCCACAGGGTTGGTGTGAACCCCATTCATCAGCGCGTTATCAAGGGCTGGAACGGAATCCAGTCCCCATTTCCAACGGGTCCCCAAGGCCCGTTTTTTTATGCCTGCTTTCCGGGGCTGCGCTAGTCCCATTGGACGATGTTTCCCCTCTGCGAACCCGTTTGAATAGGCCTCGATACAGTCCCCCCGGCATTTGCCGTCGGGCGGCTCGGCCTGAGAACAACGAGGAGTGCATCCATGGATATCCGTGGTCTGGGTTACGTCACCCTGTTATCCAGCGATCTGGCGCAGTGGCGGCAGTACGCAAGTCAGGTGCTCGGCATGATGGTTGCTGGCAGCAATGACGATGAGCGTCTGTACCTGAAAATGGACGAACGCCACCACCGGATTCTGGTGGAGAAAAACACCGAGAACGGCTTCGGCGCCTGCGGTTGGGAAGTGTCGGGCAAAGCGGCGCTTGAACAGGCGGTCAGCGAGCTGGAACGTGCCGATGTGCAAGTCGTCCGTGGCACCGAGGCTCAGGCCCGGGACCGTAAAGTCCAGGAACTGGTGCACTTCAGCGATCCGGATGGCAACCGCCACGAACTGTTCTGGGGCCCGTTGCAGGACTTCGCACGTTTCGTTTCGCCGGTCGGCGTAAAGGGCTTCGTCACCAATGAACTGGGCATGGGCCATGTGGTGCTGCCGGCGCCGAGCTTCGATCGTTGCCGGGATTTCTACGAACAGGTGCTCGGTTTCGGCCTGTCGGACCTGATGAAAGTCCGCTTCACACCGGATCCGGCCGAGCCGCAAAAACGCATTCACTTCCTGCATTGCAACAACGGTCGTCACCACTCGCTGGCGATTTTCGAGTGCCCGATGCCTCACGGTTGCGTGCACATGATGGTCGAGGTCAACGCCCTGGATGAAGTGGGTCGGGCCCTCGACCGGGTGCAGGCCAACGGCGTGAAGATGTCCGCCACCCTCGGCCAGCACACCAATGACCAGATGATCTCGTTCTACATCAAGACCCCGTCCGGGTTTGACCTGGAATACGGCTGCGATGGCCTGGTGGTCGATTGGGATCAGCACACGCCGTTCGAAAGCACCGTGGTCAGCCACTGGGGCCATGACTTCAGTGTCGGTCGCCAATGAGGAATACGACGATGGACAAGCGAATGACCACGGCCGAAATGGTCGGCCAGCTGCGTGACGGCATGACCATCGGCATCGGTGGCTGGGGCCCGCGGCGCAAACCCATGGCGCTGGTGCGGGAGATTTTGCGTTCGGACCTCAAGGACCTGACTCTGGTCGCCTATGGCGGCGCCGATGTCGGCATGCTCTGCGCGGCCGGCAAGATTCGCAAACTGGTGTTTGCCTTCGTGTCGCTGGATTTCATTCCGCTGGAACCGTACTTCCGCAAGGCACGTCAGGACGCGGCGCTGCAAGTGATGGAAATCGATGAAGGCATGCTCTTGCTCGGTCTGCGTGCCGCTGCGATGAAGGTGCCGTTCATACCGACGGCCGTGGGGTTGGGCACCGATGTGCTGAAGCACAACCCGCAAATCAAGTTGATCGACTCGCCTTATGCCGACAACAAGCAATGGGTCGCCATGCCGGCGCTCAAGCTCGATGCGGCGCTGATTCACGTCGACCGCGCCGATGTGCGCGGTGTGTGCCAGATCAGCGGTCCCGATCACTACATGGACGACTTGCTCGTGCGCGCCGCGACCCACAGTTACGTGACCTGTGACGAACTGGTCGACAGCGACTACTTCCATGCCGATCCGGCCCGGGCGCATCAGGTGTTCTGGGAACGCAACCTGACCACCGCCGTTGCCCACGTGCCGGGCGGTGCGCACCCGTCGTCCTGCGCGCCGCTGTACGGCTTCGATGTCGCGCATTTCAAGGCCTACAACGCGTCTGCCCAGGCGGCCGAGGGTTGGCAGGACTACGTCCGCGACTATGTCGACTGCACCCACGAACAGTATCTGGACAAGGTCGGCGGCCTGAACGCCATCCGCAAGCTTCCTTTGCCGGTCTACTAAGCGAGCCTAGACATGACGACTTCTGCAACGACTTACAGCCTCGCCGAGCTGATGATCTGCGCCGCTTCCGAGTCCTGGTGCGATGACGGCGAGGTGCTTGCCACCGGGATCGGAGTGATTCCGCGACTGGCCGCTTCATTGAGCATGCTGACCAGCAATCCGCAATTGCTGATGACCGACTCCGAAGCTTACATGGTTGCCGAGCCGGTGCCGTTGGGCGCACGCAACGGCTACGAGCCAAAGCGCGACAGCTGGATGGGCTTTTCGCGGATTTTCGACAACGTCTGGAGCGGCAAGCGCCACGCTTTGGTCGGCCCGACGCAAATCGACCGCTTCGGCCAGGCGAACATTTCCTGCATCGGTGACTACACCAAACCCAAGGCACAAATGCTCGGCGTGCGGGGCTTTCCCGGTAACTCGATCAGCCATGCCAACTCGTTCTGCGTGCCCAGCCACAACCGTCGGGTGTTCGTCGAAGGCGAGGTCGATATGGTCGCCTCGGTCGGCTACAACCCGGCGCGCCTGGCCCGGGGCTGGTCGCTGGACGAGATCGATATTCGCCTGATCGTGACTGATCTGTGCGTGCTGGATTTTCTCGGCCCGCAACGGCAAGTGCGCATCCGTTCGCTGCACCCCAGCGTGACCGTCGAGCAGGTGCAGGACAACACCGGGTTCGAGCTGCATGTGCCACAGGATTGCCCGACGACAGCGGCACCCACAGCCGAGCAGTTGCAACTGATCGGGCGACTGGACCCGCATAACCTGCGCGCCAGTCAGCTCAAAGACAACCCGCCGGGCCAGCGCTGAGTCGCACCGTTTCGGAGAAAAGTGATGGCTGAACATAACGATAATAATGCCGCCGACGTGGTGCTCTACGAGGTACGCGGGGAGGTGGCGCTGGTCACCATGAATCGCCCCGAGTACCACAATGCCCAGAACTCGCAGATGACCTACGCGCTGGACGCGGCGTTTCGCCGTGCCTGCGATGACGACGAGGTGAAAGTCATCGTGCTGCGCGGGGCCGGCAAGCACTTTTCCGCCGGGCATGATATTGGCACGCCGGGGCGGGACGTTCACAAGACGTTCGACCGCGCGAGTCTCTGGTACGACCACACCAACAAACCCGGCGGTGAGTTTCTTTACGCCCGGGAGCAGGAAGTCTATCTGGGCATGTGCCGGCGCTGGCGCGACATGCCCAAGCCGACCATCGCCATGGTGCAGGGCGCGTGCATTGCCGGCGGGCTGATGCTGGCGTGGGTCTGCGACCTGATTGTGGCCAGCGAGGATGCGTACTTTGCCGATCCGGTGGTGCGCATGGGCATTCCCGGGGTCGAGTATTTTGCCCATGTGCATGAACTGAACCCGCGTATCGCCAAGGAATTTCTGTTCCTCGGCGAACGCATGCCGGCGGCGCGCGCCTATCAGATGGGCATGCTCAATCGGGTGGTGACTCGCGAATCCCTCGAACAGGAAACCCTCGAGATCGCCGGGCGCATCGCCCAGATGCCGCGCCTGGGCCTGCAACTGAGCAAGCAGGCGGTCAACAACGCCGAAGACCTGATGGGCAAGCGCGCGACCATGGACATGGTCTTCGGCCTGCACCATTTCGCCCATGCCCACAACGAACTGGTGTCCGGCGACCGGCTCGGTGGTTACGACGCCAGGGCCATGGCCAGCTCGCAACGCTCCACAGGTGGGGCGTGAATATGGCGATCTCTTTGAATACCCGGCTGACCGAGTTGCTCGGCTGCCGTTATCCGATCATCCAGACCGCGATGGGCTGGGTGGCTGACCCGAAACTGGTGGCCGCCACCAGCAATGCCGGCGCCTTCGGTTTTCTCGCCGGCGCGACCATCGAACCGCAGCACATGGAGGCTGCGATTCTTGAAACCCGGCGCCTGACGGATCAGCCGTTCGGGGTCAATTTCCATATGTACCAGCCCAACGCCGACGACATCGTCGAGTTGGTGCTGCGCCACAAAGTGCGGGCGGTCAGCTATAGCCGTTCGCCCGGCAAGCAGATGATCCAGCGGCTGAAGAATGCCGGTGTGGTGTGCATTCCCACGGTGGGCGCGCTGAAACACGCGCAGAAAGCCGTGGAAATGGGCGCCGATGCCGTCACCGTACAGGGCGGCGAGGGCGGGGGGCATACCGGTTCGGTGCCGACGTCGTTGCTGCTCGATCAGGTGGTCAACGCAGTGTCGGTTCCGGTGGTGGCGGCCGGCGGTTTCAAGGACGGCAGAGGGCTGGTGTCGGCGCTGGCTTATGGCGCCGAAGGCATTGCCATGGGCACGCGGTTTCTGATGTGTGCCGAAAGCCCGGTGCCGGCGCAGACCTTGGCGCGTTACCTGGCGATCAAGGACCCGGCGGCGATCATCGTCAGCCGCGCCATCGACGGCATGCCGCAACGCATGATCCGCAATGAATTGCTCGACCGACTGGAAACCAGCGGCGTGTTCAAACGCTGGGTGCTCGCGGTGCGCAGCGGTCTGGCTTACCGCCGCCTCAGCGGCATGAGTTTGACTCAGTTGCTTTCCAGCGCTCTGAAAATGCGCAGCAGCGGAGACCTGACTGCCGCGCAAAGCATCATGGCCGCCAACGCACCGATGGTCATCCAGAAAGCCATGGTCGACGGATTGCCCGCCGAAGGCGTGTTGCCTTCGGGGCAGGTCGCGGCCTCCATCGACAGCCTGCCGAGCTGTGCCCAATTGATCGAGCAGATCGTTCGTGACGCCGAATTGCGTCTGGACGAACTCTGCCGTCGCGTGTCGTGAAAGGAAAAAACATGCAGCCATTCAGCGTCAGTATCGATAACGGCATTGCCGAACTGGTGTTCAACCAGCCGCCGGTCAACGCCTTCAACTGCCGGACCTGGGCCGATATCGCCCGTGAAATCGAAGGGCTGGGAACCGACAGTCGCGTGCGGGTCATCGTGATCCGGGCCGAAGGTCGCGGCTTCTGCGCCGGGGTCGACATCAAGGAACTGGCCGCCGACGGCAACCTGATCGTCGCGGTCAACAAGGGCAACTACGACAGTTTCAAGGCCATTCACCGCAACCCGAAACCGGTGATCGTGGCGGTGCACGGTTTTGTGCTCGGCGGCGGCATCGGTCTGTGCGGCGCTGCCGACATTGTCGTGGCCTCCGAGTGCGCGACTTTTGGCGTTCCGGAAGTTGACCGGGGCGCCATGGGCGGTGGCGCGCATTTGCAGCGGTTGTTCCCGGTGCAGAAGGTCCGGCACATGTACTTCACCGGCGAGCCGATCAACGCGACCGAAGCCTGGCGCCTCGGAGCAGTGGAGCGCGTGGTCAAGCGCGAAGACTTGCGTGAAGCCGCGTTGCAGATCGCCCGTACCATCGCGGCCAAGAGCCCGGCCATGATCAGCCTCGCCAAGGAAGCACTGAACGGCATCGAGGACGGCAATCTGGAAGACAAGTATCGCTGGGAGCAGGGCTTCACGCTTGAAGCCTATCGCTCACTGGATTCACAGGAAGCACGGGACTCGTTCATCGAGAAACGTGATGCCCGGTTCAACGGCTGAAGGTGCTCACATGGATCTGACTTATACCCCGGCCCAACAGGCCTTTCGCGCCGAAGCACGGGCATGGCTGACGGCCAACGTGCCGCGCGAGCCGCTGCAATCATTCGACACCGAGCAAGGTTTTGCTCAACACCGAGCCTGGGAAAACCGCCTCAACGACGGACGCTGGGGCATGGTCACCTGGCCGGTAGAGCTGGGCGGGCGCGGTTGCGACTTGATCGAGTGGCTGATTTTCGAGGAGGAGTATTACCGCGCCGAGGCGCCTGCACGGGTCAATCAGAACGGCATTTTCCTGCTCGGCCCGACGCTGATGGAATACGGCAGCGAAGCCCAGAAAGCGCGCTTTCTGCCGCGCATGGCCACCGGTGAGGACATCTGGGCCCAGGCCTGGTCCGAACCGGGGGCGGGTTCCGACATGGCGGCGATCCGTTCGCGGGCTGAACGGGTCGGCGATCACTACGTCATCAACGGCCAGAAGACCTGGTCGACCCGCGCCGTATGGGCCGACTGGGTGTTCGGGATCTTCCGCACCAATCCGAACTCGCAACGTCATCATGGCCTGACGTTCATTCTTCTGCCGCTGGATACGCCGGGAATCACGGTGCGGCCGATTCCTCAGCTCAACGGCTTGCCCGGGTTCGCCGAAATCTTCTTCGACGACGTCAAGGTCCCGGTGGAAAACGCGCTGGGCGGCGAGGGCATGGGCTGGCATGTGGCGATGTCCACCGCCGGCTTCGAGCGCGGTTTGCTGCTGCGTTCCCCCGCACGCTTTCAGGAAACCGCCCGGCGTCTGGTGCAGTTGTATCAGGCCAATCGCGAGCAGGCCGACCGCGACCCGGCGATTGGTGAGGCGGTAATGCGCGCCTGGCTCGACGCCGAGGCCTACACCCTCAACACCTACCGCACCGCGTCGCAGCTGGTGCAGGGCGGCAAGATCGGGCCGGAATCCTCGACCAACAAAATCTTCTGGTCGGAGCTCGATCAGCGCATGCACGACACCGCCATGAGCATTCTCGGCCTGCGTGGCGAACTGCTGCCTGAAGCCCCGGCGGCGGGCGATGTCGGTCACTGGCTGGAAGGTTTTCTGTTTGCCCAGGCCGGGCCGATCTACGCCGGCACCAACGAGATCCAGCGCAACATCATTGCCGAACGCATGCTCGGCATGCCGCGTGCTTGAGGAAGAGACCATGGACTTTAATTTCAGCCGCGACCAACTGCTGTTCCAGGACAACGTCAGGCATTTTCTGATCAACGAAGTGACGCCGGAACGCATTCGCGAACTCTGGCAGACCGAGAGCGGGCGCAGTGATGAGCTGTGGGCGCAATTGGTCGAGTTGGGGCTGACCGCACTCACCGTTCCCGAAGCGTTTGGCGGAATGGGCATGAGTGAACTGGACTTCGTGCTGCTCGCTCAGGAATGCGGCTATGCCGGACTGCCCGAGCCGCTGGTGGAGACGATGCTGGTGGGTGTGCCGTTGCTCGCGGGTCTTGATGAGCGCCACGCGGCACTCAAGCAGGACTGGCTTGGGCGTATCGCAGAAGGCAGTGCACGACTGGCGGTGGCCGAACCGGGTAATCCGCTGGTCAGCGATGCCCATGTCGCCGATCTGCTGTTGTTGGCTCATGGCGATGAGGTGCATGCGGTCGAACCGGGTGCGGTGCAGTTGACCCGCAACGTGTCGGTCGATCCGGCTCGGCAGTTGTTCCAGGTCTCCTGGACTCCGTCGCCTGCGACCTGCGTGGCCTCCGGCGAACAGGGGCGGCGACTGTGGGTGGAGGCGGTTGATCGTGGCGCGCTGGGCAGTGCCGCGCAGATGTTGGGGCTGGCCAAACGCATGGTCGATCTGGCGGTGGACTACACCTTCGAGCGCAAACAGTTCGGCAAACCGGTGGGGTCGTTTCAGGCGGTCAAGCATTTGATGGCGAATGTCGCGGTGCAGATCGAGTTCGCCAAGGGGCCGCTGTATCGCGCGGCCTATGCTGTCGCCGAACAGCAGCCGAACCGCTCGGTGCTGGTTTCCCACGCGAAACTGGCGGCCTCGGAAGCCGCCATGCTTGCCGCAAAAAACACTATTCAGGCCCACGGCGCCATGGGCTACACGTGGGAAGTCGATCTGCACCTGTTCATGAAACGCGCCTGGGCGCTGGACAAGGTCTGGGGCGATCGCGGTGCTCACAAAGAGCGGATCCGTACAGCCTTGTTCGACGGCCAATGCGCACTGGGCGCAGGAAGCACTTTCTAGACCGATGCCATGTGGGAGCGAGCTTGCTCGCTCCCACAGGTTCTCGGCCTATCTTCAACCTTCGCACTGAGGTAGACGATGCCTGAAGCTTATATTGTCGACGCCCTGCGTACGCCTACCGGGCGGCGCAAGGGTGGTTTGAGCCATATTCACGCGGCCGATCTGGGCGCCCACGTCTTGCGAGCGCTGGTCGAGCGCAACGGCATTCCCGATGAGGATTACGACGACGTGATCTTTGGCTGCGTCGATACGATCGGCCCGCTGGCCGGGGACATTGCGCGCACCAGTTGGCTGGCTGCCGGGTTGTCGCAATCGGTCCCCGGCACCACGATTGATCGCCAGTGCGGCTCGTCCCAGCAAGCGGTGCACTTTGCCGCGCAAGCGGTGATGAGCGGCACCCAGGACGTGGTCATTGCCGGTGGCGTGCAGACCATGACGCAGATCCCGATTTCGTCTGCCATGATCGCGGCCGAGCCTTTGGGTTTCAGTGATCCGTTCAGCGGCTCCGAAGGCTGGGTACGGCGCTACGGCGCGCAACCGCCGACCCAGTTTCGTTCGGCGCAGATGATTGCCGAGAAGTGGGGATTGTCCCGCGAGCAACTGGAAGCGTATTCGCTGGAGTCCCATCAACGCGCATTGCGCGCCATCGAGGAGGGACGGTTCCTGCGTGAAATCGTGCCCCTGGCCGACGTGGTTCACGATGAAACGCCGCGTCAGACCAGCCTGGCGAAAATGGCCGAACTGGATTTCCTGTTTGGTTGCGACCGGGTGACGGCGGCGGTGTCCAGTCAGACCTGCGATGCGGCGAGCGCGATGCTGATCGTGTCCGAAGCGGCGCTCAAACGCTACGGACTGACGCCGCGTGCGCGAATCCATCACCTCAGCGTGCGTGCCGAAGACCCGATCTGGATGCTGACGGCGCCGATTCCGGCTACGGCTTATGCATTGAAGCGCGCCGGCATGAAGCTCGAAGACATTGACCGGGTCGAGATCAACGAAGCCTTTGCCTCCGTCGCCATGGCCTGGCTGAAAGAGACCGGTTATCCCCACGAACAGACCAACGTCAACGGCGGCGCGATTGCCCTCGGCCACCCGTTGGGTGCCACCGGCACGCGCTTGATGTGCAGCCTGTTGCATGAACTGGAGCGTAGCGGTGGCCGCTTCGGTTTGCAGACCATGTGCGAAGGCGGCGGGCAGGCCAACGTGACCATCATCGAACGCTTGTGAATGAAGTTTTGACGGGAGCAGCACCATGCAGATCTGTAAAAACCGTGTCGTGATCATCACCGGTGCCGGGGGAGGGCTGGGGAGGGCGTATGCGCTGGCGTTTGCCGCCGAGGGCGCGAAAGTGGTGGTCAACGACATCAACCGTGAGGCCGCATTGGCGGTGGTGGATGCCATCGAGTCCCAGGGCGGCAGGGCGGTGGCCAACAGCAACGACATCACCCGCTATGACGATGCAGCGTTGATTGTGCGCCAGGCGATCGAAACTTTTGGCGGGCTGGACGTGGTGGTCAACAATGCCGGCATCTGCCGTGACCGCATGTTCACCAGCCTGAGCGAGTCCGACTGGGACGCGGTGATGGCGGTGCACCTCAAGGGGCATTTCTGCATTTCCAGCCACGCTGCGCGGTACTGGCGTGAGCAGGCAAAGGCCGGCCAGACCGTGAGTGCGCGGATCATCAACACCAGCTCCGGTGCCGGTTTGCAGGGTTCTATTGGCCAGTCCAACTACGCCGCAGCCAAGGCCGGCATCGCTGCGCTGACGCTTGTGCAAGCGGCGGAACTCGGGCGCTATGGGATTACCGTCAACGCCCTGGCCCCGGCCGCGCGCACCGGCATGACCGAAGGGGTGTTTGCCGACGTCATGAAAAAACCGGAAGAGGGCTTCGACTACTTCGCGCCGGAGAACGTCGCACCGTTGGTGGTCTGGCTCGGTTCGCAGGAATCCGCATCGGTGAACGGGCAGATGTTTGAAGTGGAGGGTGGCAAGTTGTCGATTGCCGATGGCTGGCGTCGCGGGCCGGAACTGGACAGGCAGGGCCGCTGGGCCGTGGACGAAGTCGGCGGGGCGGTCGCGCAATTGCTGAATCGGGCGGTGCCGGCTGCGAAGGTGTATGGCAGCTGAGATACGGGCGCCTGGCATTCGCCTGCTGTTATGGCAGGCGAGTGTGCTGCCGTTTCCATGGATGTTACTTAGCTACCGTTCTGCACCTTTTCCGGTCTCGCAATGAGCCAATAGGTAGCAAATCCCGATCTTCGTGCCGGCAATTCTGATGGTTGTGCACGGCGAATTGTCTCCTTAATTCATCCGAATCAAACGCTTGGCGCGGTGCAGCAGGTTCTGGCACGCATTCTGCTTTTATGTATCCGTGGATAATTGGATACAAAAAGACAAAAGGTGCCTCCATGCAATTCGCTCCCGCCTATGAACAGCGCCAACCGATGACTGCCGAGGAAGAGGCCTACAACTTTCTTCTGGAAGGCATCTGCGGCGGTCGCTACCGCAAAGGTGACCGGCTGATCGCCGAGGACATCGCCGGCGAAATCGGCATGAGCCGGATGCCCGTGCGCGAAGCCTTTCGACGTCTCGATGCACAGGGGCTGGTGACGCTCAGGCCCAATCGCGGTGCGATTGTCAGCGGTCTGGATGTCGAGGAAATGCACGAAGTCTTCGAGATGCGCAGCGCGCTGGAAGGGCTGGCGATTCGAGTCGCCGTGCCGAAGATCGGCGAGCGTCAGTTGACGGCCCTGGAACGCCTGCTCGATGAAATGGATGACTACCGCGACGAGAGCGCGGAGTGGGTCAGTCGTCATCGCAAGTTCCATGAATACCTGTGCAGCCTCAGCGGACGACCGCGTCTGGTGAAACAGATCAGCGCGCTTTACTCGCTGATCGAAGCTCCCATGCGCCTTTGGCTACAACACGGTGAAAAGCCGCTGAGTGCACGCGAGGAACACGTGGTGATCCTCGATGCCATACGCGCCGGTGATGCGGTCAAGGCCGAAGCGGTGGTGCGCGAGCACATCGAAGGCACGGTCCCTGAGCTGATCAAGTTTCTGCAATCGGAACGATAACCACAGAGCGGGCACCAAGCCCGCCGATGTTGTGACTTTGAGAACTGCCCCGTTACTAACCGAACTGGAGTGTCTGGTCATGCATACGTCTCGCCTGTTGTTGGCTGCAATTTCCCTGGGGCTCTGTACGCAGTGGGCGGTTGCCGCACCCACCGTGCCGGAGCGTTTGCTCAAGGTCGACAAACTGACCTATTGCTCGGGCATGGATTCGCCGCCTCTGGTTTCCTTCGATGAAGCGCAAAAGCCCAAGGGCCTGACCGTCGACCTGGGCCTGGAAGTCGCCAAACGTCTGGGGGACAAGAAGGTCGAGTGGCGGGTGATTCCGTTCTCCGGATTGCTGCCGGCGTTGCTGGCCAAGCAGTGCGACATGATCGTCGACCAGCTGTTCGACAAGCCCGAGCGCCGCGAGGTGATCGACATCGTCAACTACATGTATTCCAGCCAGGCGGTGGTAGTGCCCAAGGGCAATCCGAAAGGGCTCAAGACCCTGGCTGATCTCAGCGGGCACAAGATCGCGGTGCTCAACGGTTCGACCATCAAGACCTTGCTCGATACCGAGAACGAAAGCCTGACCAAGGCCGGCAAGCCGCCGATGAAACTGGTGGTCTACAACACCGACACCGATGCATTCCAGGCCCTGCGGATCAATCAGGTCGATGCTTACGGCACAACCGTCGAAACCGCCGGTTATTACGCCGCCATGGCCCCGGACCTGTTCGAGGAAGGCGTTCCGGCCTTCAGCCGGATTCTCACCGGACTGGGCATTCGCAAGGACGATCCGCAACTGAGTGCCGCCGTGCAGCAGGTGATCACCGACATGCGCAGCGACGGCAGCTACAACCAGCTCCTGAGTAAATGGCACGTCTCCAGCGACACTCTCGATTGAGGTCAGCGTTGATGAACTTCAATTGGGATGTGTTCTGGCAGTACCTGTTGCAGCCCAGCGGGGTCTACCTCACCGGGCTCTGGCTGACGTGCCTGATCAGTGTGCTGGCCATGTTATTGGGTTGTGTTTTGGGGCTGGCCGCTGCGCTGTTGCGGTTATCGAAGAACCCGTTGCTGCATCTGCCGGTGCGCTTTTATGTGTGGCTGATGCGCGGGACGCCGTTGCTGGTGCAGATCGTGTTCCTTTACACGGCGCTGGCGGCGGGCGGGATTTTCCGCTTCGAAGACATCGAGCTGTTCGGGCTGGTGGTCCCCGGCAATATTCAGGCTGCAATCATCGCACTGGGCCTGAACGAAGGCGCGTACATGGCCGAGATCATTCGCGCCGGTATTGGTGCCGTCGACAAGGGGCAATACGAGGCCGGGCGTTCCCTGGGCATGACCTTCGCCAAGCTGATGCGCCGGATCGTTTTGCCGCAGGCGTTTCGGGTCATCGTTCCGCCGCTGGGCAACGAGTTCAACGTGATGCTTAAAAACACCACGCTGGTCAGTGTGATCGGCGTGCAGGAGTTGCTGCTCAGCACGCAAATGGTCACTTCGGCGACTTTCCGGGTGTTCGAGTTGTACCTCGTGGTGGCGATCTATTTCCTGTTGCTCACGACGCTGTGGGGCTTTTTCCAGCGCTGGCTGGAGACGCGCTTCGGCCAGTCGGATCGACCTTCGTCGCCGCCGCCGGCATCCAGCCGGATGTTCGGTCGCAGCACGCTGAAACTGCTGAGGGGACGTTAACCATGGCGCATCAAAGTGACGAACTGATCATCGAAGCGCTGAACATTCACAAGTCGTTCGGCAACCTCGAAATTCTCAAAGGGATTTCCCTGCAAGTCCGGCGCGGTGAAGTGGTGGTGCTGATCGGCGCCTCGGGGGCGGGCAAAACCACGTTTATCCGCTGCATCAATTTACTGGAAGAGATTCAGTCCGGGCAGATCCGGGTCAACGGGCAGTCCATGGGCTACCGCACGAAGGCCGATGGCAGCCTGGTGCGGGATTCGGAACGCAACATCGCCCGTCAGCGGCGGGACATCGGCATGGTGTTCCAGCGCTTCAATCTGTTCCCGCACATGACCGCACTGGAAAACATCATCGAAGCCCCGATTCAGGTGTTGGGTGTGCCGCGCAAGGCAGCGGAGGAACAGGCGCGGGCACTGCTCAAGCGTGTCGGATTGGCCGAGAAGGCCAACCATTACCCGTCCATGCTTTCCGGTGGCCAACAGCAGCGGGTGGCGATTGCCCGGGCCCTGGCCATGAAGCCCCAGGCGATGCTGTTCGACGAACCCACCAGCGCCCTGGACCCGGAAACCGTCGGTGAGGTCCTGCAGGTGATGAAGGAACTGGCGGAGGAGGGCATGACGATGGTGGTGGTCACCCATGAAATGGGTTTTGCCCGTGAGGTCGCGGACCGTGTGGTGGTGCTCGACCAAGGTGAACTGATCGAACAGGGCCCACCGGAACAGATTTTCAGTCACCCCACCCATCCCCGTACCCAAGCCTTTCTCAGCCGCGTGCTGTGAGACTCACAAGGATATTGACGATGCGTTTATCGAGCGTGTTTGCGGCCCTGTGCTGCGCTGCCGTGGTGCCCATGATCCAGGCTGCCGACCCGGTGGTGAAAGTCTACAACTGGTCCGATTACATTGGCCCCGACACCCTGAAGAACTTCGAGAAAGACAGCGCCATCAAGGTGCAGTACGACATCTTTGACACCAATGAAATGCTCGAGGCCAAGCTGCTTTCCGGGCACTCGGGGTATGACGTGGTGGTGCCTTCCAGCCAGTTTCTGTCGAAGCAGATCCGGGCCGGCGCCTATCAGCCGCTGCAGCGTGAGTTGCTGGATAACTGGAAGCACCTCGACCCGCGTCTGATGCAGCGTCTGGAAGCGGCCGATCCGGGTAACCGCTACGCCGTGCCTTATATGTGGGGCACCGTGGGCATTGGCTACAACGAGGAGAAAGTCCGCGCGGTGCTGGGCAAGGACGTGCCGCTGGATTCCTGGGCCATGGTGTTCGATCCGCAAAACCTTTCCAGGCTCAAAAGCTGCGGCGTGGCCTTTCTCGATGCGCCGGTGAAAATCATTCCTCAAGCCATGCTTTATCTCGGGCTGGACCCCAACAGCGTCAAGCCGGACGACTACAAGCAGGCGTCGAAACTGCTGATGTCCTTGCGACCGTCGGTGACTTACTTCAACTCATCGAAGTACACCGCGGACCTGGCCAATGGCGATATCTGTGTGGCGATCGGTTACTCCGGCGACGTGATGCAGGCCCAGACCCGGGCCCGCGAGGCCGGGAAAAACATCGATATCCGCTACGTCATTCCCAAGGAAGGCGTGAACCTGTGGTTCGACATGCTGGCGATCCCCAAGGACGCCGGCAACGTGGCCAACGCCCATGCGGTGATCAACTATCTGCTGCGACCCGAGGTGATTGCGTCGGTCAGTGACTACGTCGGGTATGCGAACCCGAACAAGGACGCCACGCCTTTGATGGATCCCAAGGTCAGCGGCAACCCGGGGATCTACCCGGGCGACGAAGTGATCAGTCACACCTTTGTCTCCGCCGATCTGCCGGAAAACATCCAGCGCCTGATGACCCGCGAATGGAACCGGATCAAGTCCGGCCAATGAATCCTTGTTTTGAAGAGTCTTTGCCATGCTGAAATTTTCTGCTCACGAGTATCCGTATCCGTCGCAACGCCAAAGCGTGTTTGCCCGTCGAGGCATGGTGGCGGCGTCCCAGCCGCTGGCCGCTCAGGCCGGTATCGAGATGATGCAAAAGGGTGGCAATGCGATCGACGCCGCCATCGCCACGGCGGCAGCGCTGACCGTGGTCGAGCCTACGGGTTGCGGTCTTGGTGGTGATGCTTTTGCTCTGGTCTGGTTCAAGGATCAGTTGCATGGACTCAATGCCAACGGCCATGCGCCTGCAGCTTTGAGCATCGAAGCGGTCAAGGCTGCCGGCCATGAACAGATGCCGCTTTATGGTTGGACGCCGGTGACGGTGCCTGGTTGCCCGTCGGCGTGGGCCGAGCTTTCTCAACGCTTTGGGGTATTACCGTTCGCTGACTTGCTGCAGCCCGCGATCAGCCTGGCGTGGGATGGTTTTCCGCTGTCGCCCGTGGTTGCCCATCAGTGGCAGGTTGCTTTGGATGAGTTCGGTCCCCATCGCGACGCAGTGCTGGACGCCTGGTTCGATACGTTCCTGATTGAGGGCAGGGCGCCGAGGGCAGGGGAGCTGTTTCGTAATCCAGCGCAAGCGCGGACGCTTGAAGAGTTGGCACAGAGCCGCTGTGAAAGTTTGTATCGTGGCGCGTTGGCCCAACGGCTGGATGCCCATTCACGGGCGACTGGCGGGTATCTGCGAGCCACGGATCTGGAACATTACCGTGCGCAGTGGGTGGAGCCGATCCACGTCAACTATCGTGGTGTGGATGTCTGGGAAATTCCGCCAAGCGGCCAGGGTCTGGTTGCATTGATGGCATTGAAGATTCTCGAGGGGTTCGACTTTGATCATCGTGACAGCCAGCAGACGTGGCATCGTCAGCTGGAGGCCATGAAACTCGCCTACAGTGATGGTTTGCACTACATCACCGATCCACTGCACATGCGCGTGGCGGTGGCCGATCTGTTGAATGATGACTACAGCGCACGGCGCCGTGGGCAGATCGGCGATAAGGCACAGCCACCCAAGCCAGGAGATCCTCATGCCAGTGGCACGGTGTATCTGGCAACGGCCGATGGCCAAGGCAACATGGTGTCGTTCATCCAGAGCAATTACCACGGCTTTGGTTCGGGTGTGGTGCTGCCTGACAGCGGCATTGCACTGCAGAACCGGGGGCAGGAGTTCAGTCTTGATCCGGAACACGCCAACTGCCTGGCGCCGGGCAAGAAGACGTTTCATACGATTATTCCGGGCTTCCTGACCCAGGATGGCCAGGCGCTAGGGCCGTTTGGTGTGATGGGCGGGTACATGCAACCTCAGGGGCATGTGCAGATGGTCATGAACCTGGTGGATTTTGGCCTGAACCCGCAATCAGCGCTGGACGCTCCGCGTTGGCAATGGCTGGGGGGAATGAAGGTTGGGATCGAGCAGGGAGCTTCGAGGGATCTGGCCAATGCCTTGATGCGCCGGGGGCATGAGGTGCAGATTGACTGTGATCTGACGGATTACGGCCGGGGGCAGATCATTCTTTGTGATCCGGTCAGTGGCGTGCTGTGTGGCGGGACTGAGCCGAGGGCGGATTCGCATATTGCGGCGTGGTAAAGCCAAAAGTAAAAGTGCAGCGAACGTCTTCGAATGTGAAGCCATTATAGGTTAACTACACTAAATGACCGTTTAGTCGAGTTATTACAGGCTGTATTGAAAATCGTTGGAGCAGGTCATGAATCCACACTCGATTACTGCGTCAAACCTGATCGCATCACTGGACCTTGAACCTCACGTCGAAGGCGGATTCTTTCGCAGAACCTATCAGGCCGACCACCGGGACATGCTCGAAACAACGGGCGGACCGCGTTATCTGATGACGTCGATTTACTACCTGTTGACCGAAGATTCACCGGTCGGCCAGTTTCATTTCAACCAGTCGGACATCCTGCATTATTTCCATCTGGGCGATGCCATCGAGTACAGCCTTATTCACGCTGACGGTTCGTTGCAGACATTCGTGATGGGCAGCGACATTCTGGCAGGACAACATCTACAGCTGCACGTACCGGGCGGAATCTGGAAAGCCTCCAGACTGCTCGATGGCGAGAACGGATTTGGCTTGATCAGCGAAGCGGTTTCGCCAGGGTTTGATTTTGCGGACATGGAAATGGGGAATCGGCAGAAACTCACAGCGCAGTATCCACAGCATCGAGCGCTGATTGAAAAGCTGACGCGTGATGAGGATTGAGAGCCGTACATTTGAAATGGATCGTGTGATCACCTGGCATCATGCGGCATGGTGCTTTGGAGAGAGATGTTGGAGATTGAAATCGTGTGCGCAACCGGGCTGATCTCGTAATACTTTGTTACGTGTAATGTATATTATGTTAAATTATGTGTCAGAGCGGAACTTTACGAAACCTGCTTTATGGCCTGTCACTCCGATTCGCCACTCAACTCAACCTGGATCTTTCGCACCACACTGTGCATCGCTGGCAGGTAACGCCGAGCCGCTTCATCCACCGACATTGCCTTGGCGATGTACACCAGGTTCAGACAACCCATTAGCCGCGACTCATGCGTGATCGGAATGGCGATGGCGGCGATCTTGCGCTCCTGGCCCCAGTGGGAATTATTTTCTCCGTATCCCTTGCTTACCGTATGTTCCACCAACCTTTCAATAAAACGCCGGTCCGCTGCCAGCGCGGATTGCTCGTCTTCGCGGCTGATCATCAACTCAATCAGTTCTTCACGTTCGGCCGGCGGGCAAAAAGCGAAGTAGGCACGCCCGGTGGCGGTCATCAACAACGGCAGGCGCCGCCCGACCATGGAACGGTGGAACGAAAGGCGACTGAAGCGATGGGTAGTCTCGCGAATCACCATGGCGTCGCCGTCCAGGGTGCACAGATCGGTGGGCCAGACTACCTCCTGCAGTAGCTCGCCCAGCAGCGGTGCCGCGATGGACGAAATCCACTGCTCATCGCGAAAACCCTCACTCAATTCCCGCACTTTCAGGGTCAGCCGATAGCTGTCGTCGGACTCGCTACGCCGCACGTAACCCTCGGCCTGCAAGGTCTCCAACAGGCGCCTGACGGTGGTGCGGTGCAGCCCACTCTGCTCGGCCAGTTGTGCCGTGCTGGCGCCGCCGTCGAAGCGATTCAGGCCGTTGATCAGGGCCAGGCCGCGCATCAATCCACGTACGGCCTTGTATTCGGTCTCGCTCATCGAATCGCTCCGTTCTGCTTGTAAATCAACGTTGTGCACCTGGTGCACACTAACAAGGGTTGTCGTTGTCGACCAGCCCGACCATTTCCATACTGCGCCCAACAAGAAATCCAAAAGCGCTGTAGGGAGATATCCATGAGTTCTGCACCCACGCCTACCCCATTGGAGCTGAGCACCGACGTCGCCATCGTCGGCGCCGGTCCCGTCGGCTTGATGATCGCCAATTACCTTGGCCAGTGTGGCGTGAAAGTCACTCTGGTGGAAAAACTCGACAGCCTGATCGACTACCCCCGCGCCATTGGCCTGGACGATGAAAGCTTGCGTACCTTCCAGGCGGTGGGCCTGGCCGACGCCGTGCTGCCCCACACCACCCCTTGGCACGCAATGCGCTTCCTTACTCCCAAGGGTCGCTGCTTCGCCGATATCCAGCCCAAGACCGATGAATTCGGCTGGCCACGACGCAACGCCTTCATCCAGCCCTTGGCCGACCGCGTGCTGTTCGACGGCCTGCAACGCTTCGATAACGTCAAAGTACTTTTCAGTCGCGAACTGGAGAGCTTCGAACAAAGCGACAGCGCCGTTGTGCTCAACCTCAAAGATCAAAACGGTCGCGGCGAGCGCCTGAATGCCCGCTACCTGATCGGTTGCGACGGCGGCAACAGCCTGGTGCGGCGCAGCCTGGACATCAGCTTCGAAGGCAAGACCGCGCCGAACCAGTGGATCGTGGTCGATATCGCCAACGATCCGCTGGGCACCCCTCATGTCTACCTGTGCTGCGACCCGGTGCGCCCTTACGTTTCCGCTGCCCTGCCCCATGGCGTTCGGCGTTTCGAGTTCATGGTCATGCCCGGAGAGACGGAAGCCGAGCTGAGCAAACCGGAAAACTTGCGCAAGCTGCTCGGCAAAGTCTTGCCCAACCCGGACCACATCGAGCTGATCCGTAGCCGCGTCTACACCCACAACGCCCGTCTGGCCGGTCGTTTCCGTCAGGGGCGGGTGCTGCTGGCCGGCGATGCCGCGCACATCATGCCGGTCTGGCAAGGCCAGGGTTACAACAGCGGCATGCGCGACGCGTCC
This sequence comes from Pseudomonas sp. GW821-FHT09C09, assembly GCF_059418105.1. Lineage (NCBI taxonomy): Bacteria > Pseudomonadati > Pseudomonadota > Gammaproteobacteria > Pseudomonadales > Pseudomonadaceae > Pseudomonas > Pseudomonas sp. GW821-FHT09C09. The sequence goes on along the minus strand of NZ_JBWKPF010000002.1, from coordinate 476,980 downwards.
AATCTGGCGTGGAAACTGGCGATGGTGATCCAAGGCCTGGCCGCCGATAGCCTGCTCGACAGCTACGAACAGGAACGTCGCGACCACGCCAAGGCAATGATCGATTTGTCAGTGCTTGCCGGTCACGTACTGGCGCCGCCCAAGCGCTGGCAAGGTACCTTGCGCGATGGTGTGTCCTGGTTGCTGAACTATCTGCCGCCGGTCAAACGCTTCTTCCTGGAAATGCGCTTCAAGCCGATGCCGCAATACACCAAGGGCGCACTGATCGCCGCACAAGACAGCGCCTCGCCGGTGGGCAAAATGTTCATCCAGCCGCAGGTGCTCACCGAAGCCGGCGAGCGGCTGCTGCTCGATGAAGTGATCGGCAAGCATTTCGCAATCATTGCCTGGGGCTGCGATCCGACCTGGGGCCTTTCGGCTGCGCAAATCGAACAGTGGCAGGCGCTGGGTACGCGCTTCATTCAGGTGCTGCCGGACGTCCAGCTCAAGGCCGCCAGCGATGCCGGCAAAGGCGTGATTCGCGTCGGTGACAGCACCGGCCGGATCCGCGAGTGGTTCGCCCACGGTGCCTCGTCCATCGCCCTGGTACGCCCGGACCGTTTTGTTGCCGGTTTGGCCATTCCGCAAACCGTGGGTCAGGCCTGCGATCAGTTGATCCTTGCGCTCAAGGCTCTGCCGCAACCGGCCGCGACTTTCGTCGCCAGCAAGGTGGCCTGAGATGAGCGCTTATCTGCATTGCATGTCCCACACGCCGCTGGTGGGGTTCGTCGACCCCGAACCGCAGGTGCTGGCCGAAATTGACGGCATGACCGCCGCGGCCCGTGAGCGTATTGCCCGCTTCGCCCCGGAGCTGATCGTGCTGTTCGGCCCGGACCACTACAACGGCTTTTTCTACGACGTGATGCCGGCGTTCTGCATCGGTATGGCTGCCCATGCAATCGGCGATTTCGGCACGGCTGCCGGTGAACTCGACGTGCCCAAGGCGCTGGCTGAATCGTGCGCCCAGGCGGTGCTCAATGCCGGGGTCGACACCGCCGTCTCGTATTGCATGCAGGTCGACCATGCCTTCGCTCAGCCACTGGAATTGTTGCTTGGCGGTTTGCAAGGCTGTCCGGTAATCCCGGTGTTCATCAATTCAGTGGCGGTCCCTCTGCCCGGCTTCAAGCGTGCCCGCTTGCTAGGCGAGGCCATCGGTCGATGGGCTAAAACGTTGAACAAACGTGTGCTGTTTCTGGCCTCCGGCGGCTTGTCGCACCAGCCTCCGGTGCCGGAGCTGGCCAAAGTCGATGCGCGTATGGCGGACCGACTGATGGGCAGCGGCCGCGATCTGCCTGCCGATGAGCGCCTGGCCCGCCAGAACCGGGTCATCCAGGCCGCGAGGGATTTCGTTCAGGACCAGCACTGCCTGCATCCGCTCAACCCGACCTGGGACCAGGGCTTTCTCGACAGTCTCGAACAGGGTCGCCTGAGCGACTTCGATGGGCTGGGCAATGACGAACTGTCGGCACTGGCCGGCAAGTCCACCCACGAAGTGAAAACCTGGGTCGCGGCGTTCGCCGCCCTCTCCTCCTTCGGCCCGTACCAGACCGAAGACCGCTACTACCGACCGATCCCTGAATGGATCGCCGGCTTCGCCAGCCTCGGCGCACGACCACAGCACAACCATCACTGAATTTCGAGGAACTGCCATGACTGCCACTGGATTCACCGAAGCTTCCACCAGCCGCTTTGCCCGCATCAAGGAAGGCGACCTGGACCTGCAACTGCATTACAACGATGTCGGTCCAATCCCCGAAAATCCGGGCGCCGAAACCGTGGTCATGCTCCACGGTTCTGGTCCCGGTGCCAGCGGCTGGGCCAACTTTCACTGCAACATCGAGCCCTTGGTCAACGCCGGCTACCGGGTGATCCTGATGGACTGTCCTGGCTGGAGCAAAAGCGATCCGGTGGTCTGCGATGGCTCGCGCTCGGACCTCAATGCCCGCGCCCTGAAAGGCCTGATCGACGTGCTGGACCTGGACCGCGTGCACATCATCGGCAACTCCATGGGTGGCCACAGCACCGTGGCGTTCGCCCTCGCCTACCCGCAACGCATCGGCAAACTGATCCTGATGGGCGGCGGCACCGGCGGCCCGAGCGCCTTCGTCCCGCAACCCACCGAGGGCATCAAGCTGATCGGCGCACTGTACCGCGAGCCGACCATCGACAACCTGAAGAAGATGATGAACGTCTTCGTCTTCGACGCCAGCAGCATCACCGACGCGATGTTCCAGACCCGCCTGGACAACATCCTGGCGCGCCGCGATCACCTGGAAAACTTCGTCAAGAGCAGCACCCTGAACCCCAAGCAGTTCCCGGACTTCAGCCATCGCCTGCACGAGATCAAGGCCCGCACCCTGATTGTCTGGGGCCGCGAGGACCGCTTCGTGCCGATGGACACCGGCCTGCGCCTGCTGGCCGGCCTGCCCGACGCGCAACTGCACGTGTTCAACCGTTGCGGCCATTGGGCCCAGTGGGAACACGCCGACACCTACAACCGCCTGGTGCTGGATTTCCTGACCCATTGATGACCGAGGCCACCATGACCCTGAATCAAGCCACACTGGAGCAACTGGCAAGCGACCTGCGCCAGGCCCAGGCCCACGGCGAAGCCATCGCGCCTTTGCGCGAACTGATCGGCGAAGACAATGCAGACGCCGCCTACGCCATTCAGCGCCTGAACATTGCTCACGCGGTGGGCAATGGCAACCCCGTAATCGGCCGGAAGATCGGCCTGACCAATCCCAAGGTCCAGCAGCAACTGGGTGTGGATCAGCCTGACTTCGGCACCCTGCTCGCCGACATGCGCTATGACCACAACGATCGTGTACCGATCGGTCGCGTGATGCAGCCGAAGATCGAGGCGGAAATCGCCCTGATCCTCGAGCGTGACCTGCCGAGCACCGAGACCACTTTCGCCGATGTACTGGCCGCCACCGGTTGGGTCGCTGCGGCGCTGGAAATCGTCGGCAGCCGGATCCAGAACTGGAACATCCGCTTCGTCGACACCGTGGCCGACAACGCCTCCAGTGGCTGTTTCGTCCTCGGCGAAAGCACCCGCCAGATCGGCGGCCTCGACCTGCAGGCAGCCACCATGCGCATGACCCGCAAAGGCGAGGAAGTATCCAGCGGCATCGGCGCCGAATGCCTGGGCCATCCACTCAATGCTGCGGTCTGGCTGGCTTGCACCATGGCCCGCCTGGGCGATCCGCTGCGCGCCGGCGACATCATTCTGACCGGCGCACTCGGGCCGATGGTCGCGGTCGCTGCCGGTGACCGTTTTGAAGCCGAGATCGACGGTATCGGTCGTGTCGCGGTCGACTTTGCATAAGGGGCAACAACCATGAACAAACTCAAAGTCGCGATCATTGGCTCGGGCAACATCGGCACCGATTTGATGATCAAGATCCTGCGTAACGCCACGCATCTGGAAATGGCGGTGATGGTCGGCATCGACCCTGCCTCCGACGGCCTCGCCCGCGCCCAGCGTATGGGCGTGGCAGTGACACACGAAGGTGTCGAAGGCCTGGTGCGCATGGACGAGTTCCAGAACATCGATTTTGTTTTCGACGCTACCTCGGCTGGCGCCCACGTGAAGAACGATGCGTTCCTGCGCTCGGTCAAACCCGGCATCCGCCTGATAGATTTGACCCCGGCAGCCATCGGTCCGTATTGCGTGCCGGTGGTCAACCTGGAACAGAATCTGGCTCAGCCAAACGTCAACATGGTGACCTGTGGTGGCCAGGCGACCATCCCTATGGTCGCGGCGGTGTCGCGGGTGGCCAGGGTGCATTACGCCGAGATCGTCGCCTCGATCGCCAGTAAATCCGCCGGCCCCGGCACCCGTGCCAACATCGACGAGTTCACAGAAACCACTTCCAGGGCCATTGAAGTGATCGGCGGTGCAGCCAAGGGCAAGGCAATCATCGTGATGAACCCGGCCGAGCCGCCGCTGATGATGCGCGACACCGTGTTTGTGCTGTCCGAAGCCGCCGATCAGGCGCAAATAGAGGCTTCCGTCGAGGAGATGGCGGCGGCAGTGCAAGCCTATGTGCCGGGCTATCGCCTCAAGCAAAAAGTGCAGTTCGACGTGATTCCAGAACACGCGCCACTGAACATTCCGGGCCTCGGACAATTTTCCGGGCTCAAGACTTCGGTGTTCCTCGAAGTCGAAGGCGCCGCCCATTACCTGCCCGCCTACGCCGGCAACCTCGACATCATGACCTCCGCTGCCTTGGCCACCGCCGAGCGCATGGCGCAGTCGATGCAAAAGGCTTGAGGAGAATTTCATGAACGGCAAAAAACTCTACATCTCCGACGTGACCCTACGCGACGGCAGCCATGCCATCCGACATCAGTACTCGCTGCAAAATGTTCAGGACATCGCGCGCGCACTGGACAAGGCCAGGGTCGATTCGATCGAAATCGCCCACGGCGACGGCCTGCAGGGTTCGAGTTTCAACTATGGCTTTGCTGCCCATACCGATCTGGAATGGATCGAAGCAGCGGCCGATGTCATTGAGCACGCCAAAATCACCACCCTGCTGCTGCCGGGGATCGGCACCGTGCATGACCTCAAGGCCGCCTACAACGCCGGAGCCCGGGTGGTGCGCATCGCCACCCATTGCACCGAAGCGGATGTCTCGAAACAGCACATCGAGTACGCCCGCGAGCTGGGCATGGACACCGTCGGTTTTTTGATGATGAGCCACATGATCCCGGCCGAGCAGCTCGCCGCGCAGGCCAGGCTGATGGAAAGCTACGGCGCGACCTGCGTGTACATGGCCGACTCCGGTGGTGCGATGAACATGCAGGACGTGCGCGATCGTTTCCGCGCGTTCAAGGCGGTGCTCAAGCCGGAAACAGAGACGGGGATGCATGCCCACCACAATCTGTCGCTCGGCGTGGCCAACTCGATCACCGCCGTCGAGGAAGGCTGCGATCGCATTGACGCCAGTCTCGCCGGTATGGGTGCCGGCGCCGGCAATGCGCCGCTGGAAGTGTTCATCGCCGCCGCCGAGCGCCTGGGCTGGAACCACGGCACCGACCTCTACACCCTGATGGACGCCGCCGACGACATCGTGCGTCCGTTGCAGGACCGCCCGGTGCGGGTCGATCGCGAAACCTTGGCCCTCGGTTACGCCGGGGTCTACTCCAGTTTCCTGCGCCACGCCGAAATTGCCGCCGCCAAATACGGCCTCAAGACCCTCGACATTCTTGTCGAGCTGGGCAAGCGGCGCATGGTCGGCGGCCAGGAAGACATGATCGTCGACGTCGCGCTGGACCTGCTCAAACGCTGACCCCTGTACCACCCCGGCCGACCGTCCACGCAGCGGTCGGTCGGTTCTGCTTTGCCCATTACAACAATAAAACGGGTACTTCCCATGACATCGCTGAACGTGACAACCACCACGCTGTACATGGCACGGACCATCAGTCTTTGCTTCCTCGTCGCCCTCATGGAAGGCCTCGACCTGCAAGCCTCGGGGATCGCCGCCCAAGGCATGGCGGCAGCCTTCCAGCTGGACAAACTGCACATGGGCTGGGTCTTCAGCGCCGGGATTTTCGGTCTGTTGCCCGGTGCATTCCTCGGTGGCCTGCTGGCCGATCGCATCGGCCGCAAACGGGTACTGATGGCCTCGGTGGCACTGTTCGGGCTGTTCTCCCTGATCACGGCCATGGCCTGGGACTTCAACAGTTTGATGATTGCCCGTTGCCTCACCGGCGTGGGGCTCGGTGCCGCCCTGCCCAACCTGATCGCCCTGACCAGTGAAGTGGCCGGCCCGCGTCTGCGTGGCACTGCCGTCAGCCTGATGTACTGCGGCGTGCCGCTGGGTGCGGCACTGGCAGCCAGCATCGGCATCGCTGACCTCGCCGGCGGCTGGCAGGTAGTGTTCTACGTCGGTGGCGTGGTGCCGCTGTTGATCGTGCCGCTGTTGGGGCTGTATCTGCCGGAGTCGGCGCAGTTTCGCAACGCCCGTGAATCTGCTCCGACCGGAGTGGTCCGGGGTCTATTCCGAGAAGGAGCGGCGCTGCCGACGCTAATGATCTGGGTCAGTTACTTCTTCACCCTGATGGTGGTGTACATCCTGATCAACTGGCTGCCCAGCCTGTTGGTCGGCCAGGGCTTCAGCGGCCGCCAGGCCAGTTGGGTCATGCTGGCACTGCAGTTTGGCGCGGCCTTCGGCACCTTGTTGCTGGGTTGGGTGATGGACCGGTTGCCGGCCTGGGCCCTGTCCGCGCTGATCTACGTCGGCATTCTCGGTTCATTGATGGCTCTGGGTCTGGCCAGTCGGTGGGAAAGCATGCTGGCAGCCGGTTTCGTCGCCGGTTTCTTTGCCACCGGCGGTCAATGCGTGCTGTATGCCCTGGCACCGCACTTCTATCGTCCGACGATTCGCGCCACAGGCGTCGGCAGCGCCGTCGCCATCGGCCGCCTGGGTGCCATGAGCGGCCCCTTGGTCGCCGGCAAAATGCTCGCACTCGGCACCGGCACCACCGGGGTGATGATGGCTTCGGCACCCGGCATCGTCATCGCCGCCCTGGCGATGTTCTACCTGTCGGTACGGCGCAACGGCGCTCAAATCGACTGAAACCCCTTTCTCGAACCCCGTGCTAGAACAGTACGGGGCTGCTCCATAACCCTGAATTGAACACCGCCCTGTTCAAATTCGTCGCTGACAAGGAAACCGCCATGAAACGCAGAGACTTCCTGAACGCTACAGGCGTAGCCATTTCCGCAGGTGCTGTCATGTCCGTAATGCCTGCCGTCGCTTCTACCGCTTCACCTTTTTCGGATGGAATGATCAACACGAATGCCCGGCGCATTGACGTACACCATCACTTCGTTCCGGATTTCTGGGCGGCCGACCTGGCTAAAAATGGCGGCGATCCGTCAGGCTGGAAAATGCCAGCCTGGAACCCCGTCTCGGACATCGAGTTCATGGACAGCCTGGGCATCGACATGGCCATGCTCTCGCTCACTGCGCCGGGTGTCGCGGGCTGGAAGGGGCAGGCGGCCCTGTATATGGCGCGTCGCGTCAATGAATACGCCGCGCAACTTGCCAGTGATCATAAAGGGCGCTTTGGCAGCTTTGTGACCCTGCCGATGCAAGACATCGAAGGTGCCTTGAAGGAGCTGGAACACGCCATGACGGTGTTGAAAGCCGAAGGCGTGATTCTGCTTTCAAACTACGACGGTCTCTACCTGGGCGACGCCCACTTCGATCCGGTCTGGCAGGCTTTGGAAGCCTACAAGGCTGTCGTGCTCATCCACCCGACTCAACCCAGGCTGGAACTTATCCCTGGCATTCCTGGCCCCACGGCGGATTATCCTTTTGATACGACCCGCGCGGCATTGAGCCTGCTGGCGAATCGAGTACCTGCCAAATACCCTGACGTCAAAATCATTCTGTCCCACGCTGGCGGTTTCATTCCCTACGGGGCTGATCGATTTGCGCAAAGCCTGGGCAATCTTGGCCTGGGGTTTACCCCTCAAGAACTGATCAGTCAGATGCAGAACTTCTATTTCGATACTGCACTGTCCGCCAGTGCAACCGTGCTGCCGAGTCTGATGGCGTTCGCGCGCCCCGGTCATGTGCTCTTTGGCAGTGACATACCCTATGCAATCAACGACAAAGTTAAATGGTTCACACATAACCTAGACACTTACCAGGGTTTCTCCAAAGGTCAGTTAAGTGCCATCAATCGTCAATCCGGCCTGACGTTATTTCCACATCTAAAAAACTGAACACGCAATAAATCCACCTCGCCGACCTCGTTTGTCGGCGAGGCGGATTCGTTCGCCTTTCATTCAGTACACGCCTATCAATAACAACAAAATGAAGGCCAAAATGAACAAAAATTTTGTACTGACGACCCTCGTCGCCATCAGTTCATCCTTGCAGGCAAATGACTTCATCAGCGATAGCTCTGCAAAACTGACGTTACGCAACTTCTATTACGATAGGGATTATCGCGATGGCAGTGGCCAGTCCCAGGCACAAGAGTGGGCACAGGGTTTCATATTCAACTATGCCTCGGGCTATACCGAAGGCACGATCGGTTTGGGTTTGAATGCCGTCGGAATGCTCGGCGTGAAGCTTGATTCAGGCCCTGGTAGAACCGGCACCGGCATACTGGCGTATAACGCCTCGACTCACGAAGTTGCAGATGATTATTCCAAATTCGGCCTGGCTGCCAAGGCGCGCTACTCAAAGACAGAGGTGCAACTGGGCACACTGCAACCCTTGATGCCTGTGTTGCTGGCTAACACCATGCGGTTGTTCCCGCCTTTACTGCGGGGGGGCTACCTGACGTCCAAAGAAATGGATGGGTTAACGTTGCATGTTGCGCATCTGGATCGCATCAAATATCGCGACTCCACTGATTTTGAACCCATGGCAATCGCCAATCCCAACCGCCGATTCAAGGCCGGGGCGACCTCAAACGATTTGAATATTGTCGGGGCTGACTACAACTGGTCGAAAACCCTTACTACCCGCTATTACCACGCCACGCTTAACGATCTGTATGAGCAGGACTATATCGACCTGGTGCATTTCCTGGACCTTGGGCACAGCCGTTTAAAGACCGATTTACGTTATTTCAACAGTCGTGAAAACGGCAATGAAAAAGCGGGAGCCGTCGATAACCAAACGTTGAGCAGTATGTTTACCTGGCTGGCGGGTGCTCATTCCCTGGGCGTGGGTTACATGCAACTCACGGGCGATACGGCCCTGCCCTACGTTTCAGGTACGAGTGTCAACGTCAACACCGAAGGCGCATTGGTCTCCGAGTTCGTTAATCCCAACGAGCGTGTGATGCAAATTCGGTACGACTACGACTTTGCGGCTTTAGGCATTCCCGGGCTGCGCGGTATGTGGCGCTACATCAAGGGCGATCACATTGAACTGCCAGGCGATGCCATCGGCAGCAAAGAACGCGAACGTGGAATAGAGCTCTCTTACGTGATTCAAAGCGGCACGTTCAAGGATGTGGCATTCAGGATTCGTCAGGCCGACTACAACAGTGACTTTGCGCGTAACGTCGGCGAGTTGAGAGTCAATGTGGATTACTCTGTCCAATTGTGGTGAGTATGAGACGGGAGCTTTCGGGCAAAAGCAGACAGTCAATGTTCGCGGGTCTGATTTCTTGAGATCAGAAGAGACCTTCACAAAATCGATCTCGGCCTGGTCCGGAAAATTTATGTTTTCCGGCTCCCACCAAGGTGACATATTTGACTCAAATTGAACGATCGTGTTCAACTTGCGCTGCGCCACACTCTCGCGTCCAGAGGCTCCCATAGTGAAGCTCAATCCCGCACAGCCAGCACGCCACGACGCTCCCACCGTACGCGCTCGCGCACTGACTCATCTGATTTTCGAACGGCCGGATCTGGAACGGACCGAGCGCTTTCTTAAGGACTTCGGGCTGCTGACGGTTCTGCGCAATGCGGATCTGCTGCTTTTACGTGGCACCGGACCGACGCCCTATTGCTATCGCGTACATCGCGGCAAGAAGCCACGTTTTATTGGTTTCGGTCTGAGTGTCGGTTCCCGTACCGACCTGGAGCGTCTGAGCTTGCTACCACAAGCCTCACCCATCATGCCGTGCGATCACCCCGGCGGTGGCGAACAAGTCATCTTGCGCGACCCGTCCGGTTTTCTCGTCGAGGCCCTTCATGGTCAGTCAGTGGTTGGCGCCCGGCCCCATCGCCCGGCCTTGCCGCTCAACCTCGGGGATAGCGTGGTACGCATCAATGCAACCCAGCGTCCGCCAATGGTTCCCCCGGAGATCATTCGCCTTGGCCATCTCGTGCTGGAAGTGGCGGACTTCCAGCGCACCTGCGCCTGGTACACACAACACTTCGGATTCATTCCCAGCGACGTGCAGTTGCTGCCTGACGGTTCGCCGGCGGTGGCCTTCCTGCGTCTGAATCTGGACGACACGCCAGCCGACCATCACACGCTGGCCCTGGCCCAGGGATTCATGCCGGCCTACAGCCATAGCGCTTATGAGGTGGTCGATCTGGACGCCGTCGGCATGGGCCAGAAGGTTCTTCGGGACCAGGGTTGGCGCCATGCCTGGGGTATTGGCCGGCACATTCTTGGAAGCCAGATCTTCGATTACTGGCAGGACCCGTTCGGCGACAAGCACGAGCACTATTGTGATGGTGACCGGTTCACTGCCGACCAGCCCACAGGTCTACACAGTGTCAGCGCAGCGGCGATGTCCCAGTGGGGCGAATCCATGCCCAGAAGTTTTACCAAACCGAAACTGACACCGGCGAATGTTCTTTCCTTGTTCCGCCATCTTCGCCGCAGTCCGGATCTGAGCGTGCGCAAGCTGATCACACTGGCACGCCTGTTCGCCTGATTTTGCAGCGTCACAAACCACACGAGGTTGGCGCTGGCCCCCTCCTCACCCCCCAGGAGTCGTTGTCATGGCTGTGCAGGTTGTCCGTTTCGAATATCAGAACACCGTCCAATGGGGACGTATTCACAATCAGCGCATCACGCCCGTTTCTGGGCAATACGCGACAACCGGCGAGTTCATCCGGCAAGTCAGCATCGAGCAGTTGCGCGACCTGAAGAGCCCGACACTCGACCTCAATCAAGTGCGGCTGCTCTCCCCGGTCACCCGCAACCAGCAGTTTGTCTGTCAGGGTGCCAACTACCGTCAGCACATGATCGAGTCCGGGATGGATCCGGACGCCAAGTCGTACAACATGATGTTTACCAAGGCAGCCAGTTGCATTTGCCCGGCCGACAGCGACCTGATCAAGCCACGCCATGTCCGCTTTCTCGACTACGAGATCGAGTTGGGCCTGGTCATGCGCAGCGACATCAACGGCCCGGTCCAGATTGACGACAGCAACCTGCACCAGTTCGTGGCCGGACTGGTCATCGTCAATGACTATTCGGCGAGGGACATCCAGATTCCGCAGATGCAGTTCTACAAAGGCAAAAGTTTCCGCACCTTCGGCCCGGTCGGGCCTTATTTGTGTCTGTTGGAAGCCAACCAGATGCACTACCTCAAGGCCTTGCAGCTGCGCCTGACCGTCAACGACCAACTGCGCCAAGACGACAATACCGCGAACATGGTTTACCCCCCTGCGCAGACCCTGACAGAACTGTCTGCCGTGCAAGATCTCGCGGCCGGAGACCTGATTGCCACAGGCACTCCGGCCGGCTGTGCGCTGGCCATTCCATCACCCGCCACCCAGCGCATTGCCGCCCTGCTGCCCGAGGCCCTCAAGTGGAAACTGTTTCTGAAGGCCCAGGCCCGTCGCGAGCGCTACCTCAAGCCGGGCGACAGGGTCGAGGCGAGAATCCGTAGCGCGGACGGCATTGTCGATCTGGGTGTCCAGCGCAATCTTGTCGTCGAGCAAGACTGATCAGAAGCTGTGATTCAACTGCAGCCCAAGGCCATTGACCGTGTTCTGGTAGGTGGCGCTGTAACCCGGACGCAGCCCGCCCTGGGACGTGTCCTGTGAAACCTTCACCGGATCTTCGTGGATGTAGCCGTATCCCAGATCCAGAGAGGTCTGATCGGTCATCTGCCAGTTCAGGCCAACCGTGAAAATCTTCCGGTCTCCCGTTGGTGCACGGGTGGACGTGTACTGATTGGGCATCGGCGTCGGCTCATAGGCGATCCCGCCACGAACCTTCCATTGCTTGTTCAGGCGATAGGCTATGCCGGTGGAGAACGACCAGGTGTCACGCCACTTCAGGGTTTCGAGGATCGTATCGAAAGGGCCATAGGCCTGTGGCACGCCGGAGTTCAGCACCCTCAATTCCTGCACGCGGCTCCAGCGACTCCACAACGCGCCGGCGGAGACATCCAGTCGTTCATTGATGCGCCAGGTCGCCGAGGCATCGACCGTTTCCGGTGAAGTGAAATCCAGGCTCGCGTCATATTTACCGTTGAGTCCCGGCAGCCCCAGCACCGGGATCGGTGCCAGCAATCCATTGGCACCGGAGACCTTGGTCTTTCCGCTCAGGTTGTAATCGACTCTGGAGTGATAGGTGAGCCCCAGGGTCAGGTCGTCGAGCGGGTCGAACAGGATGCCCAGACTGAAGCCCATTGCCGTGTCGTCGCCGGTGACTTTGACGGTCCCGTCGCCCTGCCCGCCCACCGCGCTGTTGGCGATCTTGCTTTCGAGCAGCCCGTCGATGCGGTTGATCGTCGGCCCAAACCCCACGGACAGTCGATCATTGATCCGGTAACTGACCGTCGGCTGCAAGGTGACGACCTTCACCTGAGTCTGCGAGCTGCGGTAGCGTCCCTGGAAGTTGCTTTCGTAGTCCGTGCTCCCGCCAAACGGGGCGTAAACCCCGAAACCCACGTGCCAGTCCTCGTTGAGTTGCAGCGTGTAGAAGCCCGACGGCACGACGATCGGATCAGGCACCATATCGCCGTGCGAAGTGCCCGACACCGTGGTATTGACGTTGCTGATGCGCGAACTGACATCGATGAAACTGAGACCGCCACTGACGTGTTCACCCGCCAGGCGGGACATGCCGGCGGGGTTGCCGTAAACGATCGAGGCGTCCTGCACATCAGAAGCCCGACCGGAATAAGCCTTGCCTCCCGAGCTGATGCTCTGTTCGTTGATTTGCAGGCCGTTGGCCAGGAGTTGAGTGGAGGTGAGGCAAAGCCCCAGCACGCAAAGCTGATTTCTTATTGTCATGATCTGGCTCTTGTTATTTTTTTGGTGGGTGCGAACACCCAAGGCACGCGGATGGATCGTTGGATTCAATGATGTGAAGCGTCGCCGGCCATCCATGGCGACGGGTTGATTCAGCGTTTGCGCATCCGCTCGGCCAGCGCACCGATCGGTCGGGTCATGCTGCGTCGCAAGCGTTGAGAGAAGGATTCGCCCTCATAGATCGGTGCCGGGGTGACCACTTCATTGGGCTGGCTGTACTGCGGAAAAAGACTGAGTGCATGGGCCCGGTTGATGCCATGCATGATCGCCGGCGACCACATCTCCAGGCTTTCCAGCGTCCGGCACTGCAGCGCCGTGGCGGGAGCCGGGGCGAAGGGAAAGTCACTGCCGAAAAGAATGTGTGACGGTTCCACCAGCTCCTTGAGCGCCGCCATGGAATAAGGTGATGGTGACAACGCCGTGTCGAAGTAAAAGCGACGGATGTAGGTCATGACGCCTTGCGGCGCGTGTTGCTGAAATTCCGGCAACATGTTGGCCAGCGAAACACGCCAGGCCACAAACGGCAGGAAGCCGCCGGAGTGGGACAGAATCCAGCGAATGCCGGGATAGCGCTCCATGGTCCCGCTGAGGATCAGATTGACCGCCGCGCGCGTGGTATCGCAGAGAAACTCGATGAGAAATCCCGGGGTCTGCAGACCGATGCTTTCGCTGGTCTGGTGCATGTTGGGATGGATGAATACCACGGCTTTTCGGCGGTCGAGTTCGGCCATCAGTTCGTCGAAGCGCGGATCACCCAGAAACACCCCGTCGGTGCTGCCCAGCAAAACAATGCCCTCTGCCTTGAGCACGTCCAGCGCGTGAATGGCTTCACGGCAGGCGGCCTCGGTGAACGGCATCGGCAGCACCGCGAAGTTGCCGAAGCGGCTCGGGTAGCGCGTGCGCATCTGCGCGGCGAACTCGTTGCAGCGTCGCGCCAGCTCGCTGGCCTGTTGGACCCCGTCACCGAAGTGGACGCCGGGCGCAGACAGCGAGGTGATCGCCCGTTCGATGCCGTTCGCATCCATCACCTCAATGGATTTTTCCGGGGTCCAGTCTGGCAGCGGCGCACCCGCAACGGAGTGCAGCCCTCTGGTATTCATCGCATCGACGAATGCGGGGGGAATGATGTGATGGTGGACATCGATACGGCCTTGCTTGATTGACATGCTGACTCTCTTGTTTGGGCTTCGACCGAGCGCCTGCGGCCATTGGGTAAAGAGCTGTGCTCGGTGGGCGTACAACTTTCGAGATCAATATTGAACATTTGTGTTCAATTATGTCAATGATCGGCAAACGCTGATTTGCTTTATTTTGAACGCGCTTGTTCAATGTCCGGAATCTCTCCGTTGGAGCTCATTGCTTTGAAACTCAGTCCCGTGCAGAAGCGCATCCATGAAGCTGCGATCCGGCTGTTTGTCGAGAAACGTGTCGAAGAGGTCAATGTCAGCGAACTGGCACAGATCGCCGGGGTAGCGCGCGGCACGATCTACAACAACCTCAACTCGGTGGAGACGCTGTTCGAAGATGTCGCCAGCCAGCTCAGTGCCGAGATGAACGACAGGGCCGCGCGCAGTACGGATCCCCATGCATCCCCCGCCGTCCGCTTGGCCACCGGTATCCGCCTGTATATCCGCCGCGCCCATGAAGAGCCGCACTGGGGAGCCTTTATCGTGCGCTACGGGGCCAGCAATGAGACGCTGCAACAGATGTGGAGCGGCCCACCCATGCACGATGTGCTCAGCGGCCTGAGCAGTGAGCAATACAGCTTTCGACAGGAGCAACTGCCTTCGGTGATGGCGATGATCGGTGGCGGCGTGCTGGGGGCCACGATGCTGGTACTTCAGGGGCACAAGACCTGGCGCGACGCGGGTTCCGATATGGCCGAATTCGTTCTCAGGGCGCTCGGCGTGCCAGCCGATGAAGCGCGCGGCATAGCTACACAGGATCTGCCCCTTCTCGCAGCCTGAAGTCCTACGCTGACTTTCTTGAGCCAGATCCCTTGGGGAGTCTGGCTTTTTTATTGCCCGCAAAAAAGACAATTGAACACTGTTGTTCAATTCTAATCTTGAGTGTTAGAGTCTGTCGCAAGCACTGACCCACCGCCCGGGTCGAAGTGCCTTACGCCAGGAACTGACAATGAACAATAAAGAACCTCTTCCTGCCCTGACCTCGCGAACGGTACAAGTGGGTCGTCGGCAGATTTTCATCAGCGAAACGGGCGTCGGCCATCCCCTGCTGATGCTTCATGGTGGCGGAGCGGGAGCCTCGGGGCTCTCAAACTACTCGCGCAATATCGAATCGCTTGCCCGGCAGTTCCGCGTCATTGTGGTCGACATGCCCGGTTACGGCCGCTCCACCAAAGGTGTGGATCGCAAGGACCCCTTCGGCGATCTGGCGGGGGCGATGCTCGGCCTGCTCGACACCCTGAACATCAGCAGCGCCCACGTGGTGGGCAACTCTTTGGGTGGTGCCTGTGCCTTGCGCATGGCGCTGGATGCACCCGGCCGGGTGTCGGCTTTGGTGCTGATGGGCCCCGGTGGCGTCAATACCACTCGCAGCCTGCCGACACCCGGTCTCAAGCTGTTGCTCGAGTACTACAACGGTGAAGGCCCGACGCTGGCCAAGATCACGCGTTTTATCCGCGACTACCTGGTGTATGACGGCAGCCAGGTCAGTGACGAAATGATCCGCGAACGTTTCGAGGCGAGTATCGACCCGCAGGTCATTGCGGCCCCTCCCCTGCGCCGGCCAACCGGTATTCCCCGCTTCTCGCGCTGGGACTTCACCCGCGATTCACGCCTCAAGCATTGCCAGGTTCCGACCCTGGTGCTTTGGGGCGCGCAAGACAAGGTCAACCGTCCCAGCGGTGGCGAGGCGCTACGCAGTCGCATGCCAGATTGCAACCTCTACCTGTTCAGCCGGACCGGTCATTGGGTGCAGTGGGAACGTGCGGACGAATTCAACTCCGTGACCCTGGCGTTCCTCGCCAGTCGCACAGCGCGCTGAGTTGTCGTCATGAACAATCAAGCAACGATCAGTCGAACAACGCCGGACATCTTCGGCGCCAGCAGCATGGGCTATGCGTTGATCGAGTCTCGCCACCTGGCGCGTTGGCGTGAGCTGCTCCAGCACGGCATCGGTCTGCACCTGGCCAGTTCGGACGAGCAAACCCTGGCTTTCCGTATGGATCAGCACCAGCGGCGGATCATTATCCAGCGCGGCCCGCAGGAAGATTTTCTCGCCGTCGGCTGGCAATTACGCGACCAGGCCACCCTCGACGAAGTGCTCAAGCGCCTGCAACGCCTCGGTATCCAAGCGCAGCCCAGCCAACCGGAAGAAGCCGCACAACGCGGCGTGAAAAGGTTCTGGCGGGTGCTCGGCCCCAAACGCATGGCCGTCGAGCTGTTCTGGGAGCCGCTGCTGAGCGACAAGCCCCTGAACATGCTCAGTGCAGGTTTCATCACCGGTTCCGCCGGAATGGGCCACTTGGCGATCACCTCGCGCAAACCACAGCAGATGCAGCGCTTCTGGCAGGAAATATTTGATGCCAGAGCCAGCGACCACATCGTCGAGCGGATTGCCGGAGTGACCCTGGACATTGACTTCTTCCGGGTCAACGAACGTCACCACTCGATTGCCATCGCCCGCTTGCGTGGCCTGCCGATGGATCCGATTCGTACCCGCGTACAGCACATGAACATGCTGACCACCTCGGTCGGTGAACTGACCAACGCCTATTTGCGTTGCCGGACCCTCGGTTTCGAAATGGCCCACGAAATCGGAGAGCACCCCAACGACCGTGAGCAATCGTTCTACGTGATGAGCCCCAGCGGTTTCGAGCTGGAACTGGGTTGCAACGCCAGGGTGGTCGATGAGGCTCTTTGGCGCACAACCTCCTATCAAGGCATCAGCCTTTGGGGGCATCGCCCGGAGAAAAGCGGTGCCTGGCACACGTTGACCACCAACCTGGCCAACTTCGCCCGCGGCACACGTTCGTTGCTCAAGTCCGAATATTCACCGCTGTAAGAGAGATATCGTCATGAATAACAAAAACGAGTCTGTAACGAGCGTCGATGTGATTATTTCCGGGCTTGGCCCGACGGGCGCCACGCTCGCGCATCTGCTCGGCAAGCGAGGTCTGTCGGTGCTCGTACTGGAACGCGAGCCGATGTTTTACGGCAACGCCCGTGCGGTCTATACGGACGACGAATGCATGCGCGTCATGCAGGCGGCCGGTGTTGCCGCCGAGCTTTCAGCCAACATGCAAGTCGATACACCCGCTCAATGGGTGCTGGCCAATGGCAAGATCCTCGGCCAGTACTGGCGCCTCGATCGCCCTTACGGCTGGCCGATCATCAACTTCCTTTACCAGCCCTGGCTGGAAACCACGCTGAGCGATCTGCTCGAGCGTTACCCCAATGTGCGGGTTGCCCGTGGTCGTGAACTCACGCAGTTCACCCAGGATGAACATGGGGTGACCGTGACCCATCAGGCCACCAGCACCTTCCGCTTCAGTGATGCGACGGATGCCCGGCAGGCATCCGAAGTCGATCCCGACCCGCAAACCATTCGCGGGCGCTATCTGGTGGGGGCTGACGGCGGCCGCAGTACGGTTCGTGAGGCCTTGGGCATCGGCATGAGCGGCAAGAACTTTCCCGAACCCTGGCTGGTGGTCGACCTGGAGATGAAGGAAGGCGAGGACGCCTTGCGTCATCTGCCCTACTTCAGCTTTATCTGCGACCCTGAATGCCCGACAGTCTGCTGTCCTCAGCCCGGTCGTTTCCATCGTTTCGAATTCATGCTGATGCCCGGCCAGACTCGCGAACAGATGGAAGACCCGACCGTGGTGCGCAACCTGATCAGCCGTTACGTCGATCCGGACAAGTTCGAGGTCAAACGCAAGCTGGTCTACACCTTCAACGCGCTGGTGGCGAAGGATTGGCGCAAGGGCCGGGTATTGATTGCCGGCGATGCTGCCCACATGACGCCGCAGTTCATGGGCCAGGGCATGAGCTCCGGTGTGCGTGACGCCTACAACCTGGCCTGGAAAATCGACGCCGTGATCAAGGGGCAAGCCGGTGAGCGACTGCTTGACACCTATGGCAGCGAACGCTTCCACCATGCCAAGGCGATGATTGATATTTCGGTGCAGATGAAGGACTTCGTCTCGATGTCCAGTCCGGTTTCCAGCCTGATGCGCAACCTGCTGGTCAAGACCGTCCTGGCGACACCATTTCTCGGCCGCTATGTTCGCGAAGGCCGTTTCAAACCGGCCCCGACCTATGTCCCTGACAGCTATCTGGGCATGCCACGCCGCCACCGGCGCTCGCCGGAAGGCCGGATGATTCCGCAACCCGAAGTCCGCACCTTCAAGGGCCTGCGCGTATTGCTCGATGACCTGCTGGGCGACGGTTTTGCCTTGATCGGTCTTGAAGTCGATCCACGCGCCCACCTGAGTCAGGCCTCCCGGAAATTGCTGGATATCCAGAACACGCGTTTCGCCACCCTCTTCCCGTTCGGCACCCGTCCACAGGGCGCCGACACCGACCGTTCCAATACCAGTGAATTGCTCGAACTGGAGGACGTGCAGGGCGAGATGGTGGCCTGGTTCAAACGCTCGGGGTTCTCCAGCGGAGCCATCGCCGTGGTGCGCCCGGACAAATTCACCTTCGCCATGGTCGAAGCTGCGGATCTGGATCGGGCCATCAACGAACTCAAGTTCCAGCTGCAATGGAGCCCCGGCGCTGAAGTCGTCGCAGACGAGCCCCGCCTGCTGAGGAAAATCGCATGAGCCAGTTCCCTCTGAAGCCTCTGCAAGACGCCGCCGCTGCCTTGGCCAGAGCACGGGAGCAACGCGAACCCTGTGCACGGATCTCGTCCACTTTCGGTATCGATTCGTTGACCGGCGCCTATGCCGTACAGGAGATCAACACCCAACGGGCCCTGGCCCAGGGACGGCGTCTGGTCGGCCGTAAAATCGGACTGACTTCGTCTGCCGTGCAACAGCAACTGGGCGTCGATCAACCGGATTTCGGCATGCTGTTCGCCGATATGGAAATCGCCGATGGCGGTGAAATCCAGATCAGTCAGTTGATCCAGCCCAAGGCCGAAGGCGAGATTGCGTTCGTTCTGGGCCGCGATCTTGCGTATGAAGATACGACCCTCGCGGAACTGCTGCGGGCGGTGGAGTACGTGGTGCCTGCGCTGGAAATCGTCGACTCGGCCATCGAGAACTGGAACATATCGCTGGTGGACACGGTGGCGGACAACGCTTCATCAGGGTTGTATGTGTTGGGTAAACAGCCGACTCCACTTGCCTCCCTGGACCTTCGGCTGGAAGGCATGCTGCTGGAAAAAAATGCCGCCACGGCGTCGATCGGTGTCGGTGCCGCATGCCTCGGCAATCCGGTGGACGCCTGCCTGTGGCTGGCTCGCACCATGGCCCGGATGGGCCGTCCCTTGCAGGCCGGCGACGTGCTGCTCTCCGGCGCCCTGGGGCCGATGACACCTGTCGTGGCCGGGGACAGCCTGCGCTTGCACCTGACCCGACTTGGCCAGATCCGTTGCCGCTTCATCTGACCTGCCCGTCCTTCTGCGCCGGGCTGTCGTGGCCTGGCCATTCTGAGAGATTGCTCCCATGAGTCAAACCAAACTCAAGGTCGCCATCATCGGCTCCGGCAACATCGGCACCGACCTGATGATCAAGATTCTGCGCAACGCCAGACATCTGGAAATGGCGGTGATGGTCGGCATCGACCCAGCGTCCGACGGTCTCGCCCGTGCCGAACGCATGGGCGTCGCGACCACCCACGAGGGGGTTGAAGGCCTGACCCGCATGGACGCGTTCAAGGACATCGACTTCGTCTTCGATGCCACCTCGGCGGGCGCCCATATCGAGAACGAAAAACGCCTGCGCTCGATCAAGCCGGGGATCCGCCTGATCGACCTCACTCCGGCAGCTATCGGCCCTTACTGCATTCCAGTGGTCAATCTGGAGCAAAATCTGGATCGACTCAACGTCAACATGGTCACCTGCGGCGGTCAGGCGACCATTCCAGTGGTCGCCGCCGTATCCCGTGTTGCCCGGGTTCACTACGCCGAAATCGTCGCTTCGATCGCCAGCAAATCGGCCGGCCCCGGCACCCGCGCCAACATTGACGAGTTCACAGAAACCACCTCCAGGGCCATCGAAATGGTGGGTGGGGCCTCCAGAGGCAAGGCGATCATCATCATGAACCCCGCCGAACCGCCACTGATGATGCGTGACACGGTGTTCGTGCTGTCCGAAACCGCCGATCAGGCGCAGATCGAGGCTTCCGTCGAGGAGATGGTGGCGGCCGTCCAGGCCTATGTGCCGGGCTATCGCTTGAAACAGAAGGTTCAGTTTGACGTCATTGCCGAATCGGCACCCCTGAACATTCCGGGTCTGGGACGCTTCAGCGGCCTCAAGACCTCGGTATTCCTTGAGGTCGAAGGCGCCGCCCATTACCTGCCAGCCTACGCCGGCAATCTCGACATCATGACCTCCGCTGCCTTGGCCACCGCCGAGCGCATGGCGCAGTCGATGCTCAACGCCTGAGGGGCCCGACATGACATTCAATCCCGGCAAGAAAATCTACATCTCCGACGTGACCCTGCGCGACGGCAGCCATGCCATCCGACATCAGTACTCGCTGCAGAATGTTCAGGACATTGCGCGCGCACTGGACAAGGCCAGGGTCGATTCGATCGAAATCGCCCACGGCGACGGCCTGCAGGGTTCGAGCTTCAACTATGGCTTTGCCGCCCATACCGATCTGGAATGGATCGAAGCGGCTGCCGATGTCATCGAGCACGCCAAAATCACCACCCTGCTGCTGCCGGGGATCGGCACGGTGCACGACCTCAAGGCCGCCTATGATGCCGGCGCACGCGTGGTGCGCATCGCCACGCACTGTACGGAAGCCGACGTTTCGAAACAGCACATCGAGTACGCTCGCGAACTGGGCATGGACACCGTCGGTTTCCTGATGATGAGCCACATGATCGCCCCTGAGCACCTGGCGGCCCAGGCCCGGCTGATGGAAAGCTATGGCGCGACCTGCGTGTACATGGCCGACTCCGGTGGCGCGATGAACATGCAGGATGTTCGCGAGCGCTTCCGGGCTTTCAAAGCCGTTCTGAAACCGGAAACCGAAACCGGCGTGCACGCCCACCACAACCTGTCGCTGGGCGTCGCCAACTCGATCACCGCTGTCGAGGAAGGCTGCGACCGGATCGATGCAAGTCTCGCCGGTATGGGGGCCGGCGCCGGCAACGCGCCGCTGGAAGTGTTCATCGCCGCCGCCGAACGTCTCGGCTGGAACCACGGCACGGACCTCTACACGCTGCTCGATGCCGCCGACGACATCGTGCGTCCGTTGCAGGACCGCCCGGTACGGGTCGACCGTGAAACCCTGGCACTGGGTTATGCCGGCGTCTATTCAAGCTTCCTGCGGCATGCCGAAAATGCCGCCGCCAGGTACGGCCTCAAGACCCTGGACATACTGGTCGAACTGGGCAGACGTCGTATGGTTGGCGGTCAGGAAGACATGATCGTCGACGTCGCGCTGGACCTGCTCAAGCGCTGAACCGCGCAACATTGCCGGCTTGCCGCCCACGCAGCGGTGGGCCGGTCCTGGATAAGCGAATCTGCCGACCCTTGTCAGGCCAGCCCTGGTGCGCACCGGCTCACGTCGCGAGCGCGCTGCCAGCAAACACCGGGGTTAACAAAGTCATAAGCCCCGTACTCGATTTGATTTACCATTCGCAAGCGGTCCGTTCCGGCGCCGCTCAGCTCACGCCTGTATTTCGAATTTCAAATGGAAGGACCCCGCTGCATGTCCAATATGTTGTTCCGCCCCCTCGCCTTGTCCAGCCTGTTAGTCCTCGCCAGCTGCACCACTGCAACGCCAACTGCATCAACGCCGGTCACCTCCAAGGCCATCGAAGCCTTCGTCGACATCTGCCTGAAGACCGCCCCTTCATTCGCCGGCTCCGCTGAAGCGGCCAAGCGGTTCGGCATCAATGACCTTCAGGACATGGGCTTTACGCGCATCGGCTTCACCGCAGACAAAAACCTCTCCGTGCAACTTTCCGAAAAGGAATGCGTCGTTACCACTCCGAACCAACCCGACGACAGTCTGACCCGCCAGCTGCTGAGCGCCGCGCAGACTTACTCGCAAACGCCGGTAGCAGATCGTGTGCCATCGAAGGTGCGTATCCAGGACAACAACTTTATTCTTCACCATGACCGGAACGGCGGTGAAGCGTATGTGCTGATGCGGAACAAGTAATCAGCACTTTTACTCCGCGTACGAAAAAAAACCGCAAGTTGCAACCGCACTTCCGAACTGCGTAAATTCTTGGTGCTGCAGCACCGATGTTAAAGGACGAATAATCGATGGGTACATGGTCAATTCATGCATTTGGGAACGACGAAGCAGCTGATTTTGCTATTGAACTGAGCGAGTCCAGCAATCTCGATCTGATCCAGTCAGCGCTGGAGGATGTAATTGCAGCGGATGAGTATCTGGAGGCTCCCGAGGCAGACCGTGGGATAGCTGCTGCAGCGGTTTTGGCGTTGCTCAACGGCCAGGAAATCCCTGGAACCCTTGATGAGGCGCTATCTACTTGGGTGAAGAGTCAAACGACTAAACCAGGTTCGGCTCTGCTCACCAAAGCACAAGTGGTCATTGAGCGTGTGTTATCCGAAAACTCAGAGCTCGCGGAGCTTTGGATCGAGAGTGAAGAATACGAGTCTTGGCAAGACGGACTGCGCCTTATAAAAGCATCGCTAGGTCGATAGTATCGAAAAGAGGACTGACTTAACTTCTCAGAAAATAAATCAGTCCCCTTTTCTCCGCCTTCATAACCAAGTGTCGTGAAGGCGTAAATGCCCCCGCCAGGCCTGACCAACAATTAAAGATCTGCCGAATCAAGCGGCATACGGAAAAACACGGATGACTTCTTTCAGAAATCTTGGCTTCTGGGGCAAAGTCTGGGCCTGTACCTGGATAGCGTTCCTGCTGCTGATTTCCGCAGATTCAGGCACTGACTGGATGAATATAAGCTCATCCGGTCGCAAGCGTGTCTTCAGTCCCGGCTTTCTTGTGCTGTGCGTTTTTGTCGCTGTGATTGAGCTGATACTACTCAACCATTTCTATGGCGCAGGAATGAAGTGAGGTATTCAGGCTCGCCGAGTCTCTCGTGAGTACATATCGTGGTAAACCTCCCACGCCAAAATCCAATTGCCAAGGAAGTCCAATTGCACGATTCCAAATACCTGGAAGACCTCCGCTCCCGTTTCAACGCCGGAGAGGATCTGAACTATGTCTTTTTCTGGGGACACCAGCGCAGCAAGCACGGCGTCACTGCTTCGTGCTTCAGTCAGTGGTTTGAAGCCGAATTCGTTGTCGACGGGCAACGCTACGCGACTGCCGAACATTTCATGATGGCCGAGAAGGCCGCCTTGTTCGGCGATCAGGACATTCGTGCTCAAGTACTTTTGGCGCCCACACCCAACGCAGCCAAGGCGCTTGGCCGCAAGGTGCGCGGTTTCAACGAACACGAATGGCTGGAACATCGATACGAGATTGTCGTCCGGGCCAACCGGGCCAAGTTCTCGCAAAACCCGGAACTGCATGCGTTCCTCAAGGAAACCGGCTCCAGCATCATCGTCGAGGCAAGTCCGGTCGACAGCATCTGGGGCATCGGCCTCGCCCAGGATCACCAAAACGCGAGCAACCCCGACCTGTGGCAAGGCCTGAATCTGCTGGGGTTCGCGCTGATGCAGATCCGCGACGAAGAATGAGTCGCCCAGGTCGCGGCGATTAACACCGCGACCGGCGCACAGAAGTGAAATCGGAAACCTTACGCGGCCGCCCTCTCATGCTCGCTTTCATGGACGTAAATCCACGAAATACCCGATGGGGAGTTCTCATCAAGACGCATGAGCGCCGAGTCGACTTTCTTCTTGGTGATCCCGTCCTTGACCAGGTCGAACACCGTCAGGAAAAAACCACCGGGTAGCGGCGTGATCGACAAATTGGTGATATGCGATTCCGGGCTCCCGGCACGCTTGCCATGCAGGCCCCACAGTCGTTCCCAGTAGTCGGCGCGTTCCATGATCTGGCCATCCGTGAGCACCACACGAAAATCGTCCGCCAGCGCATCGTACAAAGGTTTTATGGCGCCTTCCGATTGCGAAGACATGCCGCGTGACCACGGGAAAAACAGGTTGTACCAGCGATACACCTCGGCTTCGACGAGCGCTGTTTTGTCTGAGGTTTCGAGTACTCGATTGCTTGCCATCTGCGTTCTCCTTAACAAGTGAAAAGGCGCGGGTTCTCCGTTACGCATCGAGCGAACGATGCTCCGCGCCTTTCAAGATCCATCCTGAAAGCTGCGTCACCGGGCTCAGCTAAAGTGATCGTTTCCCAAGGGCTGCTGTCACTTCGCTGACCCGGATAAAAAATAGTCTTTACCCTGTTGGATAGTATTGAGAACTGACCAATGGTCAAAGATGGCCGAGCGATCGTTGTCCTCCTATCCGGGGCCAGCGGCGAAGATGGCATACTCCCCTGAACCTGATCATTTCGGAGACCCTTATGCTTCGCGTGTTTGAACGCAGGCTCGATCCTTTCCCGCCCGACGAGGCGCCGCCACCGCCCGTTGGCCTGATGCGTTTTCTGTGGGCCTGCACCCGGGGTGCCCGTGGCTACGTGCTTGCGCTGGCGCTGCTCAGTGCCAGTGTGTCGATCTACGAAGCCTGGCTGTTTTCGTTTCTCGGGCAAGTGGTGGACCTGCTCTCGACCTGGCAGGCCGGCGGCGCCGCGAGCGGTCAGGAAAGCCGCGTGCTGTGGGGCATCGCCATCGTCCTGCTCACCAGCATTGGTCTCGTGGCGTTGCGCACGATGGTCCAGCACCAGATTCTGGCCATCAACCTGCCGCTGCGCCTGCGCTGGGACTTCCATCGCCTGATGCTGCGGCAAAGCCTTTCGTTCTTTTCCGACGAGTTCTCCGGCCGGGTCACGACCAAAGTGATGCAGACCGCGCTGGCCGTGCGCGAAGTGCTGTTCACGATCATCGAAATCGCTCCCGGTATCGGCGTTTATTTCATTGCGATCATCGCCCTGGCCGGTGGGTTTGCCCTGAAGCTCATGCTGCCGTTCATAGCCTGGGTCGCCCTGTTCGGTCTGGCGATGCTGTATTTCGTGCCGCGCCTGGGACAGGTCGGGCAGGAACAGGCCCATGCGCGCTCGTCGATGACGGGGCGTATTTCCGACGCTTACACCAACATCACCACCGTCAAACTGTTCTCGCACTCCAACCGCGAAGCGCACTTCGCGCGGGCGGCGATGGAAGACTTCAAGCTCACCGGTTTTCGCCAGATGCGTCTGGTCAGTCAGTTCGAGATCGTCAATCAGGCCCTGGTGGTCGGTTTGATCCTGGGTGCCGGCGGTTACGCCCTGTGGCTCTGGCATCAGGGTCAGGTCGGTGCGGGTGCCGTGGCCGCGATCACTGCCATGGCATTGCGGATCAACGGCATGTCCCACTGGATCATGTGGCAGATGACCTCGCTGTTCGAAAACATCGGCACCGTGCAGGACGGCATGGCCACCCTCACCCGCGGCCCCAAGGTGCAAGACGCGCCCGACGCCGGCGTGCTGGTGCCTTCCGGTGGTGCCGTGACCTTCGACAACGTGCACTTCAACTACAACGGCGAGCGCCAGGTGCTCGACGGCTTGAGCCTGCACATCCGCGCCGGGGAAAAAATCGGTCTGGTGGGCCGCTCCGGGGCCGGCAAATCGACGCTGATCAATCTGCTGCTGCGCTTTTATGACGTCGACAGCGGTACGATTCGCATCGACGGGCAGAACATCGCGCAGGTAACACAGGACAGCCTGCGCAGCGCCATCGGCATGGTCACTCAGGATACGTCGCTGTTGCACCGCTCGATCCGCGACAACATTGCCTACGGACGTCCGGACGCCACCGATGCGCAGGTTCACCGCGCTGCGATCAACGCCCAGGCCGAAGGCTTCATCAGCCAACTGAGCGATCGCCAGGGTCACACCGGTTACGACACCCTGGTGGGCGAGCGCGGCATCAAGCTGTCCGGCGGTCAGCGCCAACGTATCGCCATCGCCCGAGTGATGCTCAAGAACGCACCGATCCTGCTGCTTGACGAGGCCACCAGTGCACTGGATTCCGAAGTCGAAGTCGCGATCCAGGAAAGTCTGGATGAAATGATGCAGGGCAAGACCGTTATCGCCATTGCGCATCGTTTGTCGACGATTGCCGCCATGGACCGGCTGATTGTCATGGACGAGGGCCGCATCATCGAACAAGGCACCCACGCCGAGCTGCTGGAACGAAACGGCACCTACGCGCGGCTCTGGCAGCATCAGAGCGGCGGTTTTCTCGGTGAGGATCAAGGGCTGGATGAAGCAATGGACCGGGCATGAACCGTTCCTGCCGAACACTGAAATTTTGAGGTTTTGAATGGTATTTGCAAAAACCTGGCGAGCGCTTGCCGTCCTGACGGTCTGCCTGTCCGGCGCCCAATATGCCGAGGCCGACGCGCCGCTGCTGTACACCCTGAACGCTGCCAAGGCATTGCCCGGTGACGGTCACAGTTGGGGCTTCGCCGCCCTGCAACCGCAGAGCGCGCAACTGTTCGTGGCCCGCCGCGAAAACGGGCTGTCGGTGTTCGATGTCGACCAGCAGAAACTGCTGAAGACCCTCGACAACTCCGCCGGCGCCAACGCTGTTGCCTTCGTACCGGAACGCAACCGCGCGTATGTCGCCAACATGGATGGAACGCTGGGCATCGTGGCGCTGGATCGGCTGCAAGTCCTGCAGCGGCTAAAGCTCGATTCAGGCAACCTCAACAACCTTGTCTACGACGCCAGCCGCGACCGGCTGATCGTCACCAGCGGCCGGCGCGGCGATCATTCGACGCTGTACCTGATCGATGCGAAAACCGATCGCCTGACCGATGCGGTGGACATTCCTGCGCAAAAGCTCGACGGCCCGGTGATCCTTGAAAACGGCCACTTCATCGTCCCCATGCGCGACGAAGATAAAGTCGCCGTGCTTTCAGGGGCGAAGCTTGAACAGCAGCAATTCTGGACATTCAAGGGTTGCAGCAAACCCAGCGCACTGGCCGTGGACGAATCGCGTCAACGCCTGTTCGTGGCCTGCCGTGGCGCTGACCCGATTCTGGTGGTCGCCGACCTGAAAACGGGCAAGGCCTTGAGCACCTTGCCCATCGGCCGCGCCGTGAACGCGCTGGCTTACGATCGGGAGAAAGACCAGTTGCTGGTGCCCAGCGGCGCCGACGCCAGCCTTGCGATTGTCCAGCGCGACGATCAAGGGCAATACCAATTGCGCGGCACTGTCGGGACCCGGCCATGGGCGCACAACATGGTGCTCGACGCCCAACGCAGTCAGGCCTATCTCTTCACCGCCGACTTCACCCAGCCGGCGCCGAGCCGGGAACAACCCAAGCCCGACCCGGCATTTCACCCCGACACCTTCACCGTCCTGACCTACAAGGCGCAGTAAGCGTCAGGAAGCCTCGATGACCTCGGTGGCGTGTGCCTTGCGCCGCCGACGCTCGAACCACAGGTAAACCACCGGCGTGGTGTAGAGCGTCAGGATCTGCGAAACCGCCAGGCCACCGACAATCGCAATGCCCAACGGCTGACGCAACTCCGAACCGGCGCCGTGCCCGAACGCCAGCGGCACCGCGCCCAGCAATGCCGCCAGCGAAGTCATCAGGATCGGCCGCAAGCGCAACAGGCACCCTTCCCTCACTGCTTCACGCGGTGACAAGCCACGCTGCTGCGCCTGCAGGGTGAAGTCGACAATCATGATCGCGTTCTTCTTGACGATGCCGATCAGCAGAATGATCCCGATCATCCCCAGCACCGACAGGTCCTGCCCGCACAGCATCAAGGCCAGCAGCGCGCCGAAACCGGCGGACGGCAAGGTCGAGATGATCGTCAGCGGGTGGATCGCGTTTTCATACAACACCCCGAGCACGATGTAGACCGTCAGGATCGCCGCCAGAATCAGCCATGGCTGCGACTTCAGCGAATCCTGAAACGCTTGGGCCGTGCCCTGAAAACTGCCCGCCACGGTGTCAGGCATGGCGACCGCCAGCGACGCCTGATTGATCGCGCTGACCGCTTCGCTCAAGGCATGGCCCGGCGCGAGATCGAACGACAGGGTAATGGCCGGGAACACGCCCTGGTGGTTGATGATGATCGGCACCTGCTCGGTCTTCAGGCTGGCCAACAGGTTCAGGGGCACCAGTGCCCCGGAGCTTGCGCGAACAAACAGATGCTCAAGGGTCGCGGTGGACGTTTGCCAGCTCGGGTCCAGCTCCAGAATCACATGGTTCTGATCCAGTTGCGTGAACATGGTCGCGATCTGCCGCTGGCCGAACGCGTCGTACAGCACGTCATCAATGGCCTGCACGGTCACGCCCAGGCGCGCAGCGGTCGGACGGTCGATCACCAGCGTCGATTGCGGGATGGCCTGCTGCTGGTCAGAGGTGACGTGCTGCAATTGCGGCAAGGTCTTGAGTTTGGCCAGCAGCACCCCGCTCCAGTGATCCAGCTCGACGCTGTCCGGGTCCTGCAGGGTGTATTGATACTGGGTCTTGCTGGCCCGGCCGCCGATCTGGATGTCCTGGTTGGCCTGCATGAACACCTTGACCCCGGACAATCCATCCAGAGCCGGCTGCAAGCGCCGGATGACCTCGGCAGCACTCGCCGTGCGCTCACTGAACGGCTTGAGGTTGATCATCACCTTGCCCTGACTGACCGTCGGGTTCGGGCCGATCCAGAAATACACCCGCGCCACCGCCGGATCCTGACCGATGATCTCCGCCGCACGGTTGACCTGGGCGCGCATGGCCGTCGGCGAAATGTCCGCCGCCGCTTCCGCCACGCCTTGAATCAGGCCGTTGTCCTGCTGCGGGAAGAAGCCCTTGGGAATCCCGACATACAGCACCGCCGTGGCCGCCAGCGTGGCGATGGCCACCGCCATGGTGATGCGCTGATGATCGAGTACCCAGTCCAGACTGCGCCGATAGCCGTTGTGCAACCGGTCGAACACCCGCTCGCAGGCCTGGGCGAAACGTCCTTCTTCCTGATCGGCATGGGGTTTGAGCAGCCAGGCGCAGAGCATCGGGGTGATGGTCAGCGAAACGATGCCGGACATGATGATCGCCACACTGACGGTCACCGCAAACTCGCGCATCAAACGCCCGACGATGCCGGACATCAACAGGATCGGCAGGAACACCGCAATCAACGACACCGTCATCGAGACGATAGTGAAGCCCACCTCGCGCAAGCCATCGACTGCCGATTGCAGGCGCGACTTGCCCATCTCCAGGTGTCGGACGATGTTTTCCATCACCACGATGGCATCGTCCACCACGAACCCGACGGCAATCGCCAGGCCCATGATCGACAGGTTGTCGAGGCTGTAGCCGAGCAGATACATGACGCCGAACGTGGCCACCAGCGACAGCGGAATGGTCAGGCTGGGAATCAGCGTGGCGGTGGCCTTGCGCAGGAACACGAAAATCACCACGACCACCAGCGCAATCGACAGCAGCAAGGTGAACTGCATGTCATTGACCGACGCTTCGATGGTCTGGGTGCGGTCGCCCACCACTTGCACCTGCACGTCGCGGGGCAAGGACGCGGTCAGTTCAGGCAACTTGGCCTTGATCGTGGCGATGGTCGACAGCAGGTTGAAACCCGGTTGCTTGTGGATGTCGACGATGACCGTGGGTTCGCCGCCCAGTTGCGCGGCTTGCTGAGTGTCCTCGGCCCCGGCGATCACCCGGCCCAGATCGCCGAGCTTGATCGGCATGCCATTTTTATAGGCAACGACCTGGTCGCGATAATGCTGAGGATCGAGCAACTGGTCAGTCGCACCAAGGGTGATCGAACGGCTCTGGCCATCGAGGGTGCCCTTGGGTTGATCGAGGGTGCTGACGCCGATGACACTGCGCACATCTTCCAGCGTCAGGCCGCGAGCGGCCAGCGCATCGGGATCGATCTGCACGCGCACCGCCGGTTTCTGCTCGCCATGGAAATCCACCAGCCCGACGCCGGGCATTTGCGACAGACGCTGGGCGATGTAGTTGTCGGCGTAGCGATCCAGCTCCGGTAGCGTGCGGGTCGGCGACGTCACCGCCAGCGACAGCACGGTGCCTTCCGCCGGGTTGACCTTGTTGAAGGTCGGCGCGCTGGACATGGTCTTGGGCAGGTTCGGCGTGGCGGTGTTGATCGCCGTTTGTACGTCCTGCGCGGCACCGTCGATGTCCCGCGACAGGTCGAATTGCAGCACCACCTGGGTCTTGCCGGCGGCGCTGGACGAGGTCATCGAAGTGACTTGCGGCACGGCGGCGAAGGCCCGTTCCAGCGGTGTTGCCACCGACGAGGCCATGGTTTCCGCGCTCGCCCCGGAGAGTTTGGCGGTGACCTGAATGGTCGGGAAATCCACCGTCGGCAGCGGCGCCACCGGCAACTGGAAGTAAGCGAAAGCCCCGAGCAGCATGACGCCGAGCGCCAGCAGGCTCAGCCCCACACGCCGTTGAATCAGTCCGGCCAGCGCATTCATCGGGCGGCCTCCGCCAGGTCGGCGGTGGTGTCAGTCTTTACCGGCATCACCTTCAACCCCGGCGCCACCCGCGACTGGCCTTGCACCACAACGGTTTCGCCGGCATTCAGGCCCTGGCGAATCCACTGTTTGCCGTCCACCACATTGGCGGCATCCACCAGACGCGGCTGTACCCGCTGATCGGCATCGACCACATAGACGAAATTGCCCTGACGCCCCAGCTGCACCGCATCGGCCGGGACAACGGCCACGTCGCGGTGGGTCTGCACCAGCAGGCGCGCGCTCACCAGTTCACCCGGCCACAGTTTGGCGTCAGCGTTGTCGAACTGCGCCTTGAGCTGGATCTGCCCGCTGGTCGCCGTCACCTGGCTGTCGATGAAGCTCAGATGACCTTTGGCGATTTCCTGCTGGCCATCGCGGGTCATGGCGACCACTTGCAAGGCACCTTTGGCGTTTTCCTCAAGGATCTCCGCCAGTTCGTCCTGGGAGACAGCGAACGCGACGGAGATCGGATTCATCTGGGTGATCGTCACCAGCCCCGTCGCCTCGGCACCGTGGGCAATCGCGCCGACATCCAGCAGACGCTGGCCGGTCCGGCCAGTCAGCGGCGCCTTGACCTGGGTGAACTCCAGTTGCAGCCGCGCCGCATCCAGCGCCGCCTGATCGGCCTGCACGGTCGCCTGTTGCGCGGCCAGTTGCGCGCGGTAAGTGTCGACGTCCTGGGTCGGCCCGGCTTTTGCGGCTGCGAGTTTGCTGGCCCTATCGAGGTTGACCCTGAGGTTCGCCAGCTGCGCCTGATCCTTGGCCAGCAACGCCTGAGCCTGCGCGACCTGGGCCTGATAAACCCGCGGATCGATTACGGCCAACAGGCTGCCGGCGGTGACGGTCTGCCCTTCGTTGAACAGGACTTTCTGCAACTCGCCGTCCACCCTCACCCGCACATTGACGCTGTTGAGCGCCTGCACGTTGCCGATGGCACTGATCCACACCGGCAGGTCCTGCCGGCTGACCTTGCTCATCTGTACCGGAATCGCGCCGGCATCAGTTTTCACCGGCGCAGCGTGAGCCTGTTTGATCCATTGAAAACCGCCGACGGCCACCGCCAGCGAAAGTGCCGCGACGCCCAGGAAAACGGTGCGACGACGTGGGTGCAGGACAGTCATGGATGAGTCACCTGAACAGAAGAATTGAGTGCCAGAGCGTCAGCGGAAAAGTCCCCGCCCAGGGCCCGGAACAGGCCGACCGCCGATTGAAGGTGTTGCAGACGAACCTGCAACAGCGTGTCTTCGGCCTGATATTGCGTGCGTTCGACGATCAGCAGCGTCTGGAAGTCAGTGGAGCCGAGGCGGTAACGGACTTGCGCCAGACGCGCCGCTTCCCGTGCCGAATCCACTGCAGAGGCGTTCAACGCGTAACTCTTGTCGAGTTCGCGGGCGGCACTGATCTGGGTTTCGACGTCTTGCAGGGCTTCGACGATGGACTCGCGATAACTGGCGGTCAGTTCCTGTACGTGGGCCTGATCGAAATGCAGCTGGCCCTTGAGTTGGCCCCCGGCAAACACCGGTTGCCCGAGGGTGCCGATGACGCTCCAGATCTGCCCGCCGGCGAGGGTGTCGATACCGCCCAGCAGGTCCAGCGACAGGTTGGGCAGGAACGCCGCACGGGCCACGCCGACATCGAAGTTGGCAGACTTCAGCCGCGCTTCGGCAGCCTGGATATCCGGCCGCTGACGCAGCAGGCCGATGGGCAGACCGGTCGCCGGTTGCGGCACCTGCACGGCACCGAGGCTGTCGCCCTGCAAATGGAAGCCCTCGGGCGGCGCGCCGACCAGCACCGCCAGTTGATACAGCGCCTGATCCCGCTGCTGACGCAGCGGCGGCATTGCCGCTTCGAAGGTCTGCATGGCGTTGCGCTGCTGGGCGACTTCGAGGTTGGAAACGGCACCCTGACTGGCCTGGATTTCCACCAGATCCAGCACTTGCCGTGCATCGTCGGCGATGGACTGGGCCAGACGCAGGCGCTCTTCCAGCGACAGCACCTGAAAGTAACTGTCGGCGATGCTCGCGCTGAGGCTCATGCGCAGGGTCTGGGCATCGAACGCGGTGGCGTTGGCCAGCGCATCGGCGGAATCGGCGGCGGCGCGCTGTTTGCCCCAAAAATCCACTTCATAGGTGGCTTCGGCAAACACACTGCGCTTTTGCGTGGTGCCGTAATTGTTCTGGCGCTGATAGTTGCCGCCCAGGTTCAGCGCCGGATATTGCCCGGCGCCGGTGACCTGCGCGGAGGCCCGCGCCTCGTCGATACGGCTGATCGCGGCTTTGAGGGTGAAGTTGGAGGCCAGCCCCCGGTCGATCAACTGATCCAGCTCGGCACTGTGAAACTCGCGCCACCATTGACCGCCCGCAGCGGATTGCCCGCCAGAAGCCGCGTTCCACTGTTGGGCCAGCGGCAACTCGGGCTGCCGATACGCGGGCACCATCGAGCAGCCGCCGAGGGTCAATACGCCCAACAGGATCAGCGTCGCTGATGATTGAAATGCAACGCGCCGTCTGCGCGCCTTGGTCTTTGGAACCGACATGAGCAAGCTGTCTCCCCGCTTGAGCCTTTGTGGAGCGATCCACGAATGCGGCGAAGATAGCGAGGGGTGCCTGCCAGAGCGTTCCCCGGCAGATAAACTTTTGTTTAGCCTTGCTCGGGCGTCGTCTGGAAGCTGTAACCGGCGCCGGGGATGGTCCGGATCAGCGAATAGTCGAAACCGTCATCGAGTTTGCGCCGCAAACGGTGGATGTGTTTGTCGATGACGTTGTTGTTGGGGTCGAAATCGTAATCCCAGGCACTGTCGAGCAGCATGTCGCGGGTGACGATCTGGCCGCTGTGGCGCATGAGTTTTTCCAGCAACAGGGCTTCGCGATGCTGCAAGGCAATCACCTTGCCTCGGCGTACGGCCGTGCGCGTGGCGCAGTCCAGCTGCAACTCGCCGACGACCAGTTGCCGCGCCGGCCCCGCGACCTGATCGCGCCCGCGCAGCAAGGCTTCGAGCCGCGCCAGCACTTCGGCGAACGCATAAGGCTTGGCCAGATAATCATCACAACCGGCCTGCAAACCTTCGACCTTCTGCTCGGTCGAGGCCTGGGCGCTGAGCATCAGGATCGGCACCCGCACCTGCCGCGCACGCAAGGCCTTGATCAGGCCGATGCCGTCGAGGCCGGGCAGGCGCCGGTCGACGATCAACACGTCGTGGATCCCCTCCAGCGCCATGTCCAGACCGCTGTTGCCATCACCGGCAACATCGACCACATGCCCGCTTTCGCTCAAACCGCGCAGCAGGTAAGCGGCGGTCTGGGCATCGTCTTCAACCACGAGAATGCGCAAGGCACCTACTCCATCAAGCCAACCTGAACTTTTATTTATCCGGCGGGAACGTGGCGCAACCGCAGGCTTTGCCACACTATGCCATCTCTGCCTGATGATGTGAGTGGTTCAAAAGCCATGACCCATGTTCTGGTCGTCGAGGACGACTTGCCCACCCGCCGCGAAATCGAAGCGGCGCTGACTGACCACGGTTTCACCGTGAGCAGCGTCGACAATGGCCGTGAAGGCCTGTTGAAAGCCCTCGGCGAACCGTTCGACCTGATCGTGCTCGACCGCATGTTGCCTGGTGGCCTCGACGGCCTGGGTGTGCTCACCGCGTTGCGCGCCGCCAGCGTGAACACCCCGGTGCTGATCCTCAGCGCCCTGAGTGCGCTGGACGAACGGGTACGCGGCTTGCGCGCCGGGGGCGACGACTACCTGACCAAACCTTTCGAATTCATCGAGCTGACTGCCCGCCTGGACGCCCTGAACCGGCGCCGTGCCGAACCCGTGGCCGTGACTCAGGAAACCCGTCTGAAGGTCGGTAACCTGGACGTCGATCTCTTGAGCCGCACCGTACGACGCGGCGAACGCACCATCGATCTGGTGCCCCGGGAATACGCGCTGCTCGAACATCTGGTGCGCCACGCCGATCAGGTGGTGACCCGCACCATGCTGTTCGAAGCGGTGTGGAATTACAGCTATGACGAACGCACCAACGTGATCGAAGTGCACATGAGCCGCCTGCGCCGCAAGGTCGATGGCGACGGCGAGCCGCCGATGATCCATACCATTCGTGGAGCCGGGTATGTCCTCCGTTCACCTGAGTGAAATCCCACGCACCATCAGCTTTCGCACGGCGTTGCTGTTTCTCGGGCTGTTCGGCTGCTCGTTTCTGGCGTTGTTCGGTTACGTCTACTGGCAAACGGCGTTCTACCTGAAGACCGAAGCCGACACCGCCCTGTATCGACAAGTGGAAAACCGCAGCGCCCAACCGCCGGAACTGCAACTGCAGGAAATCCGCAAGCATGCCCTGCAGGACGTCGAAGCGCGCCTGCCCCACAGCCTGTTCGATGCCGACGGCAAATTCATTGCCGGCGTGATCAAAGAACTGCCGCCCTTCTCCGCCTACGACAAACCGCAGGAGTTTCGCTGGCTCAAGTCCAACGGGCATCACCGGCCGGTGCGCTTCATCGTGCATAAACTGGCGGACGGCAAAACCTTGCTGGTCGCCCAGGACGTCCACGACATCCGCGAGTTCGACGAACTGCTGATCAACGCGCTGATTTCCGGTGGCCTGCTGCTGTTGCTGGTCGGTCTGCTCGGCGCCGTGGTGCTGGGTTATTCGGCACACCGGCGGCTGGACAAGGTCAGTCGCTCGATCAAGGGCATCATCGAGGGCGACTTGAAAGGACGCTTGCCGGTCAAGGGCAACAACGACGACATCGACCGCCTCGCCTCGGTGGTCAACGGCATGCTCGATGAGCTGGAGCGTTTGATGAGCGAGGTCAAAGGCGTGTGCGACGACATCGCCCACGACCTGCGCACCCCGTTGACGCGCCTGATCGCCGGCCTGGAACGTACCCAGCGCCGGGGCCTGGATGAAGCGCAATACGCCGCCAGCATCGATGCGGCGCTGACCGAAGCCAAGGCCTTGCTGCTGACCTTTAAGGCCCTGCTGCGGATTTCCGAAATCGAAAACAGCGCCCGGCGCAGCCACTTCGCGCCGCTGGATCTGAACCTGATCAGCGCCGATGCCGCCGAACTGTACGAACCGCTGGCCGAAGAGCGCGGCATCAGCCTGACCATCGAAAACAGTCAGGCTCCCGCGATCATGGCCGGTGACGCACAACTGCTGTTCGACGCCCTGTGCAACCTGCTCGACAACGCCATCAAGTTCTCGCCCGACCACAGCCAGGTGCGCCTGAGCGTGATTGCCGATCATGAAACCGTGGGCATTCGCGTCACCGACAATGGCCCCGGAATTCCCCCGGCCGAGCGCGAAGCGGTGTTGCGCCGGTTGTACCGCGCCGAATCCAGCCGCCATACGCCGGGCAACGGCTTGGGCTTGAGCATGGTGTCGGCGGTCGCGCGCCTGCATGACATGCGGGTGACGGTGAACGATGCGGCGCCGGGATGCCGGATTGATCTGCTGGGCAAGGCAACGCCGGCCAGCCATTGAAAACCGACAGGCCTCAACCTACCGACCGCAACCACTCCAGCAAATCCAGTTCCAGGCTGCCCGGTTTGGGAGGCGCAGGCGACAGCAGGCAATAATGCGAGCCGTCTTCAACGAAGCCTGCCGGTGCGGCCAACACCCCGCTCTCGATATCGTCGCGGACCAGATGCCACGGACCAATGGCCACTCCAAGGCCTGCGACAGCCGCCTGAATGCTGAAGTAAAAGTGTTCGAAAGCCTGCCTCTGCGTCGCAGGAACCGGCTGGCCCGCTGCGTCGCCCCATTCCTGCCAGGCCGTGGGTCGGCTGCTCGTTTGCAACAGAGGCGTCGTGGCACGCAGGCCTTTGCCGCTTTCATCGAACCACTGACCGACCTTATCCGGCCGGCAGACTGGCCCGACCTTCTCGGCAAACAACCGCTCGGCGTGGTAACCCGGAGGCCGGGGGAAATCGTCACGGCGAATGGCCAGGTCGATTCCCTGTTCAAATGAAAACGGACCGCCGCCCGCCACCAGATGGATGTCCGGGCCGTGATGTTGTTTCTGGAAATCGCTCCAGCGTGGAATCAACCAGCGCATCAACAGCGTCGGCTCGCAGGACAAGACCAGCCGTCGCGTACGGCGCGCCTCAGTGCGGATCTCGCGGACGGCCTGGTTCATCACCCCCAAACCTTCGCTCACCGCTTTCAGCAGTCGCCTGCCCGGCTCAGTCAGGAAAACCCTTCGCTGGCGCCGCTCGAACAGGTCAACGCCCAGATCCTCTTCAAGCAGGCGCACCGCCCGGCTGATGGCGCCGGGTGTCAGATGCAGTTCGTCAGCCGCACGGGCGAAGTTCTCGAACCGGCCCGCGGATTCGAAGCAACGCAGCGCTAGCAGAGACGGCATACGCCCCTCGGAAAACGGTGAGTCAGATTCACCATTTGCTTCAGAAATCATCGTTAGTTCCAGCGTTCGCTATCTGTAAACATGGCTTTCTATCACCAACCCACCCAAGGTTCCACCATGAGCGAATGGATAGTCGTAATCACCATCACCCTGCTGGCATGCATCAGCCCCGGACCGGACTTCGCCCTGGTCTCGCGCAACGGTTTGCTGCTCTCTCGACGCGCAGGCGTTCTCACCGCGATGGGCATTGGTCTCGGAGTGCTGGTGCATATCGGCTACACCCTGCTCGGTCTCGGATTGGTGCTTCAACAATCGCCCTGGTTGTTCAATGCACTGAAACTGGCGGGGGCTGCGTATCTGGTTTATCTGGGCATCAAAATGCTTCGCTCCAGACCTGACGTTCAGCAGCCGGATGCTGCATCATCTGTCCTCTCGGATCTGGCCGCGTTGCGTTCAGGTTTTCTCACCAATGCGTTGAATCCCAAAACCTCGATTTTCATCGTGAGCCTGTTCATGGGTGTCGTCCGGCCGGACACCGGCCTGCCGGTACAAATGGCCTATGGGGTGTTCATTGCCGGGGCGCATGTGCTGTGGTTCAGCCTGGTGGCGCTGTGTTTCTCGGCCGGGCGGGTGCGGGAGAAACTGCTGGCGGCACGGCAGTGGATTGACCGGGCGTTCGGCGGCCTGCTCGTGGGCTTCGGGGTTCTGCTGACGCTGTCTCAGCGATCAGGCTGAACGCATTGCTACACAGCGATACATAACCCCCGTTTCATGACACATCCCCGGTACATGCCGATGCAAAAGTGTGGGCCATCGGAACCTTCCTTCCGACTCAACCACTCACACAGGCAGGCCTTCTCATGATCAATCAAATCGACACCGTGCTGTACACCGGCAAGACCCGCACCACCGGCGGACGCGATGGCGCCTCGCGCAGTTCGGACGGCAATCTGGACGTCAAGCTGTCGCCACCGGGCTCCAATGGCAGTGGCACCAACCCGGAACAGCTGCTGGCGGCCGGCTGGTCGGCCTGTTTCATCGGCGCCATGGGCAAAGCGGCGGCTGCGCTGAAGATCAGGTTGCCGGCGGATGTGGCGGTGGAGACCGAAATCGATCTGGGCAAGACCGGCGACGCGTTTTTCCTGCAGGCACGCTTGAATGTCAGCCTGCCGGGGCTGGAACCTTCGGTCGCCCAGTCGCTGGTGGAAGCCGCGCACCAGACCTGCCCTTACTCCAAGGCCACGCGCGGCAACATCGACGTGACCCTGCGCCTGATCTGAATCCCGATCCTCCCTATACGCCCGAGGTAGTGCCTCGGGCGTTTTGTTTTGCCGGAACAGACACGTTCGGCTGTCCATGCTGACGGGTGGTCACCAGCCCGATAAAGGAAATCGCCAGCGCCAGGCCAATGGTCGACGTCACTTCCAGACGATGCTCCGGCGTCACCATCATCACCGCGAGCGCGGCACAGATGAACGCCATCACCAGATACGTCAGCCACGGAAACAGCCACATGCGAAAGGTCAGCTCAACATTTTGCCGAAGCAGCATCCGGCGCATGCGTAGCTGGGAAACCGCGATCACCAGGTACACCAGCAACGCGATGGCACCGGAGCTGGCAAGCAGGAATTGAAACAGGCCGGCGGGCATGAAGTAGCTGAGCAACGTCACCCCGGCGCCGATGACGCTGCTGGCAATCACCGCCGCCCTCGGCACGCCTGCGCCGGAAGTCACTTTCAACGCGTGCGGTGCATCACCGCGAAGCCCCAGGGAAAACAGCATGCGCGAAGCGATATAGATCGACGAGTTCATGCAACTGGCCACCGCGATCAGCACCACCACATCGACCATGAATTTGGCGTGGGGAACATTCATCAGTTCCAGTGCGCGCTGATAGGAACCGACGGACGCCAAAAGCGGATCGTTCCAGGGCACCACGGAGATCACCACGAAGATCGACAGCAGATAGAACACGCCGATGCGCCAGATTACTGAGCGCGTGGCCTTGGCGATGTTCTGTGCCGGATTGTCAGATTCGGCGGCGGCGATGGTCACCGCCTCGGTGCCGATGAAACTGAACATGATGGTGATGAAGGCGCCGACCACCGCCGACAGACCATTGGGGGCGAACCCGCCGTGTTCTTCCATCAACCGGCTGAGTCCGCTGGCTTCGCGTTCCGGAATCCAGCCCATCAGCACGGCGAAACCCACGCCGATGAAACCGATGATCGCCACGACCTTGGCCATGGCGAACCAGAATTCGAACTCGCCGTATTTGGAGACACTGAACAGATTGGTGATTACCAGCAGAATGATCGACACCAACGCAAACAGCCACGCATCGACCTGGGGAAACCATTGATTCAAGACATGTCCGGCGGCCAGCGCCTCGATGGGGATGACCAGCACCCAGAACCACCAGTAGAGCCAGCCGATGGTGAAGCCGGCCCAGCGGCCGATGGCCTGATCGGCATAGGTGGAAAACGATCCGGTGTCCGGTCGGGCCACCGCCATTTCCCCCAGCATGCGCATGACCAGCACCACCAGCAGGCCGGAAAACAGATACGCCAGCAACACCGCTGGCCCCGCCGCCGCGATGGCGTGCCCGGAACCGACAAACAACCCCGCGCCGATGATTCCCGCAATTGACAACATGGTCACGTGGCGAGGCTTGAACCCCTGCGCCAGTTGACCGCTCGATTCCTTCGAATTCAGGCTGTTCATTGTTTTTGTTGTTCTCTGATGGACGCCTCACCTTACGTGGCTGAAGTTGAACGCAAATAGCCCGGGTGCGGCATGCCGATGCCTGATTTCGACATGCCCGGGTGACGGTCAGCGAGAACCGACAAGCGCTTTGCGCATGAAAACCCGGGCAAATCCGTCCTCGGTGGCGCGATGGGTTTCCACAAAACCGAGCTTTTCATAGATGGCGACGTTCTCGGTCATCCGCTCGTGGGTGTACAGCCGCACCGCATCGCAACCGAGACTCCGGGCATGGGTTTCGCAGAAGGTCATCAGCACTTTGCCGAGGCCCTTGCCCTTGTGCCGAGGCGATACCGCGACGTTGATCAGCAGCAACTCCTTGCCCTCCTGGCTCATCACCAGCACACCGAGGATTTCATCGTTGTCGGTCAGCACGAATGTGTCGGTTTCACGCAGCACTTGCTCGTAGTCATCGAGCATCGGCGCTGGCTTGCGGCCGATGCGCGGGATGTAAGGGCTGTAGGCCTCATCGACCAGAGCGGCGATGGGCGCGGCGTCTTCGGGTCGGGCGCGGCGGAGGGTCTGCAAGGGGAGCCTCTTCAGTAGTGGTGAATGAGGCGCCCAGCATGCGATGGATGACGATCCCGGAGCAAATCCACCGCCTCGCCGTAGCACAATCGAAGCGCCAGAGGATGAACATACGTTCACCAAAAACATCACCGGATGCGTCTAGTCTGCGGGTTCCAACATAGTGACTACAGGAGTAACCCACCATGTTCTCGCACGAAA
Organism: Pseudomonas sp. GW821-FHT09C09; assembly: GCF_059418105.1. Taxonomy (NCBI): domain Bacteria; kingdom Pseudomonadati; phylum Pseudomonadota; class Gammaproteobacteria; order Pseudomonadales; family Pseudomonadaceae; genus Pseudomonas; species Pseudomonas sp. GW821-FHT09C09. The sequence continues at coordinate 436,654 of NZ_JBWKPF010000002.1, read as the reverse complement.
GCATCCCGCTGATCATCCTTTTCATCATCCTGCTGCTTGGCGTGCTGACGGCTGTTTTGCATCCGGTGCATGCGTTTTTCAGCTGGCTCAAGCGGCGCAAGCAAAGGGCATCTGCCGGAGTTGTGGAAGAGGTGGATATGCGCTGAAGTTGCTTCAGTTCGAATCGGGCAGCATCAGCCTGCGTTGAGTCCGCCGACAACAAAAAAAGGCCTGCCACATTGGCAGGCCTTTTCAGTATCCCGGGCGTTATTGCTTGAGGATCAACAACGGCTCGCCCTTTTTGACGATGTAAGTCGCCAGCTCCGAGCCCTTGTCGTTGCCGATGTTCTTCGCGATGTGCGCCACACCTTCCGGGATGAACAGCGAATCGCCGGCCTTGAGCGTCACCGGCGCCCGGCCTTCGAGCTGGTATTCGAAGGTGCCGCTTATCACGTAGGCGACTTCAACGCCCGGGTGGGCATGTCGAGGCGAGGTGATGCCCGGTTCGAAATCGACCCGCGCCTGGATCACTTCGCGATCCGCAGCGCCCAGGTCCTGATGGACCAGATCCGTGCGGCTCAGGCCTTGTTGCCAGCTCTTGGCCGGGGCGGTGTCGGCGGCGTGTGCCAGGCCGGTCATTGAAACCAGTACGGCGGCTGCGGTCATCAGGAGTGTGCGGCGCATGGTGTTGCCCTCTTGGAAGTAGTGAAGTGACGCCGCTACTTTGAAGAGGGCATGTACCGGGAATGTGTCCCGATATCGGCGCTTGTTAGCTCACTGTGTATAAGGGCGGGATTGATACACGCTCATACAACTCGCACCATCTGCGACAGCCACTGCCTGAAGGCGACGATCTTTTTCGAGCCGGCGTTTTCATGGGGCGTGACGAAGTAGAAACCCGAGTCGGACTTGAGCCGCAAATCAAACGGCGCCACCAGCCGCCCCGCGCGTAAATCGTCCTCGACGTAGGTCGATCGCCCGATGCACACGCCCTGCCCGTCAATCGCCGACTGCACCGCCATCATGGCCAGGTCGAAGGTCAGGCGCGGGCCTTTGGCCGAGGGTGGCGGTTGACCTGCGGCGTTCAGCCAGGCGTTCCAGTCATCGGCAGTCTGCCCGCTGACGTGCAGCAAGGTGTGCCGGGCCAGATCAGCCGGCGCTTTGATCGGATCCGGCCCGGTGAGCAGACGCGGGCTGCATACCGGGAATATCTCATCGGCCATCAGCCAGTCGGCGCGCAGTCCCGGCCAGTTTCCGTTGCCGTAGCGGATCGCCGCATCGATGCCACCCTTGCGAAAGTCCACCCATTCGGTGGATGCACTGATGCGCACATCGATCTCTGGAAATGCCTCGCGAAAGGACGGCAGACGCGGCAACAGCCATTTGGATGCAACCGAAACCAAAGTACTGATCGTCAGGACGCTTTGATTGTTCGCCTCCAGCAAACGCTCGGTCGAATGGCGCAGTTCCATAAACGCCGAACGAATACCGGGAAAATAGGCGTTGCCCTCTTCGGTCAGCGCCAAACCGTCCTTCAAACGCATGAACAGGCGCACGCCGAGTTCATCTTCTAGGCGACGAATCTGATGGCTGATTGCGGTTTGCGTGACGTTCAGTTCTTCGGCGGCGCGGGTGAAACTCAGGTGTCGGGCCGCGCATTCGAAGGCGCGCAATCCATTGAGCGACGGTAGTCGGGTGAGCATGGGGCTTCTTCAGTCCATGAGATTTTGTCATACGCTAGCACTGCAGATGTCCTTTGCGAAGCGCCGCCACAATGCCGGATTCTGGGCCTTCATTTGAAGGAGATCCCATGAAACTGTACTTCGCCCCCATGACCTGCTCGCTGGCCCCGCACATTGTGCTGCGAGAACTGGCGCTGCCGTTCGAACTGATCCGGGTCAACAACCAGACCAAGCGCACCGCCGATGACCGGGACTTTCGCGAGATCAATCCGAAGGGCTACGTGGCCGCGCTGATGCTCGATAACGGCGAGGTGCTGACCGAAGGCCCGGCGATTCTGCAATACCTCGCCGACCTCGCTCCCGCCCAGAGGCTGGCCCCGGCCAATGGCACCTGGGAGCGCTCGCGCCTGCAGGAGCACCTGAACTTCATCAGTTCGGAAATCCACGGCGGCAGCGCGCCGCTGTTCAACAGCGAAATCCCGGAATCCAGCAAAACGATCTTCAAACACAAACTCTTCAAACGTCTGGACTACCTGAACCGCATCATTGCGACCCAGCCGTTTCTGATGCAGGCGTTCAGCGTGGCGGATGCCTATCTGTTCACGGTGCTGAAGTGGTTGCCGACATTCAGCATCGCCATCGAAGACTGGCCAGCGCTGGCGAACTACATGACGCGCATCGCCGAGCGGCCCAGCGTGCGGATTGCAATCGCAGCAGAGGAAGCCACGCAACCGGTCTGAAACGCCCGGTTGCGTGGTCGTTGTCAGGCCTTGGCGGCCTCGTCGATCAGCGCCGCCACTTCGGCAGCGTGAGAGGCCAGCGAGGCGTGGCTGGCGTCGAGGGTGATGACTTTCTTCGCATTGAGCCGGGCCGACATGCGTTTCTGGTTGTCCGGATGAATCATGTGGTCCTGACTGGAAATCTGATACCACGACGGTTTGTGCTTCCACGCCGGATCACTGATGACATCACCGAAGGTGCTGGCCAGCGGCGCTTTCTGGGTGACGGCCATCACCAGCGCTTCATCCGCCGGCAGGTCCTGGCAGAAGCTTTCATGGAACTTGTCAGCCTTGAGCCAGAGGAAACCGTCGCTGTCCGGGGCGAGATTCGGCGCGGCGGCGGGCAGATGTTCCTGAGTGATGCCGCCGGGGCTTTCGCCCTGATCCGGGGCGAACGCGGCGATGTACACCAGCCCCGTCACATTCGGTTGATTGCCGGCCTGGGTGATCACCGCTCCGCCGTAGGAATGCCCGACCAGCAGCACCGGGCCGTTGACTTGCGCGACCATTTTGCGCGTGCGCTCGGCGTCGTCGGCCAGCGACGTCAGCGGCATCTCCACCGCCTGGACTTTGCTGTAGCCCTTGCGCGACAGCTCGACAATCACCTTGCGCCAATGCGCGGCCCCGCCCCAGAACCCGTGTACCAGCACAATCGTCGGTTTTTCACTCATGGCCCTGCTCCTGCTCGTAATGAATTCGGCGCCAAGGAGTATGGAACGCTTCCACAAACCCGGCGGGCCGGCAGACCAAAGGTGCATTTCGGGATGTGACAGTTGTCGGATGCCCCAACGCGCCTATATTGAAGAAGGTTCAAGCCCTTCCCCCCACGAGCGCCCCATGGCCACGACTGATCACCTGATCATCTGCGAGCATTGCGACTGCGTGTACGAAAAAGCCACGCTCGCCCGCTACCAGAAATCCCTCTGCGCCCGTTGTGGCGGCGTGCTCCAGCGCCACAACAACCTGAGCGTGGAGCAGCGTCTGGCCCTGAGTTTTACTGCCGCGATGCTGTGGCTGTTCGCCAATTTCTACCCGGTGATGAGCATCAGCATGAAGGGCCTGAAAAACAGCGCAACCCTGTGGGATTCGGTGCTGGCCCTGAGTCAGGGGCCGATCACCTTCATGGCGATGGTCGCGGCGATCTCGATCATCATCGCCCCGGCCTTTCAACTGGTTTTGCTCATCTGGGTATTGAGCTTCGCCCTCGCCTCGCGCCGCTCGCCGGCCTTCAAACTGTGCATGCGCTGGCTGGAAGCACTGCGGCCGTGGAGCATGCTCGAAGTGTGCCTGCTCGGGGCGATGGTGGCGGTGTTCAAACTGGCGGGCATGCTCGATGTGATTCCCGGCATCGGCCTGTTTGCGCTGGCCGTGCTCAGCCTGTTGCTGATCCGCGTTGCCGGACGCGACATACGTGATTTGTGGGACATCCTGTGAAACGACCACCGACCGCCAGCGAACTCAACCTCTGCCTCTGTCACAGCTGCGGGCTGGCCTGCGACATGACCGACGAACCGCACCAGTGCCCGCGCTGCGACGCACCGCTGCACCGGCGCAAGACCAACTCGCTGGCCCGCACCTGGGCCTACATGTTCGCCGCCCTGGCGTTTTACGTGCCGGCGAATCTGCTGCCGGTGATGAACACCACCCTGCTCGGCAACGGCGCCGACAGCACCATCATGAGCGGCGTGCTGGAATTCTGGGAACACGGCGCGTGGGACATTGCGCTGATCATCTTCATCGCCAGCATCGCGGTGCCGGGGATCAAGTTCATTGCGCTGACGCTGCTGCTGGTCACTGTGCAACGGGACAGCCATTGGGCGCGCCGGGAACGTTCGAAGCTGTATCGGTTCGTCGAGCTGATCGGTTATTGGTCGATGCTCGATGTGCTGGTGGTCGCGCTGGTGGCGGCGCTGGTGAAGTTCCAGGCGCTGGGGGATATCGAGCCGCGACCGGGGATTCTGTTTTTCGGGCTGGTGGTGGTGTTCACCATGCTCTCGGCCATGAGCTTCGACCCGCGCCTGATCTGGGACAAGGCGCCGGCCGAAGAAACCGATGAAACAGACGAACCCCGGCACTCGAACGAACAAGTGCCGGGGCATTGAGTGTCTCCAATCAGATCTGCGCGGTGCCGCCGTCGACGAACAGTTCGATACCGTTGACGAAGCTGCTGTCATCCGAAGCGAGGAACAGCGCAGCCTTGGCAATCTCGCTCGGTTCGCCCAGACGCCCGATCGGCACCACCGACGCCAGTTGATCGAACAGCCCTTGCGCGTGTTCCGCCGGCACCAGCCCTGCCAGACCTGGCGTACGCACCGGGCCGGGGCTGATGGCGTTGACGCGGATGCGCCGAGGTTTCAAGTCCAGCAGCCACGACCGGGCGAAGTTGCGTACGGCGGCTTTGCTCGCGCTGTAGACGCTGAAGTTTTCCGTGCCTTGTACCGAGGTGGTCGATGAAGTCAGCAGGATCGAAGCGCCATCGCGCAACAGCGGAAGCGCCTTCTGCACGGTGAACAGCGTGCCCTTCACGTTGGCGTCGAAAATCCGGTCGAAGTGCTCTTCGGTGATCGAACCCAGCGGCAGCATGTCACCGCCCCCGGCATTGGCGAACAGGATGTCGAGGTGCCCGGCCTTCTCGGCGATTTCGCGGTAGATGCGATCCAGATCGTCCAGCTTCGCCACATCACCCTGAATGCCGATGGCGCGAGGGCCGATGGCGGCGACGGCTTTGTCCAGCTCGGTTTGACGACGGCCAGTGATGAATACCGTGGCGCCCTGGGCGACGAACTCCTGCGCCGAGGCCAGGCCGATGCCGGTGGTGCCGCCAGTGATCAGTGCGATTTTGCCTTCAAGTCTGTTGCTCATGATGAATCTCCAGTAACCGTTTCGGGGAAGATGACGGGTCGTAGGTGAGCCGTTGGAAGCGACTTTAGGCCGATGGATTGAATTGAAAAATCCGCAAAATCGGTTTTGTTTGTGCACAGATATGCACAATACTCAGCCCTGTCTTCGATCCTTGAGTGCAGCCCGATGAATCAGTTACTGGCGATCCGCGTGTTCGCCCGCGTCGTGGAAAGCGGCTCGTTCACCAAAGCCGCCGACTCGTTGAACCAGCCGAAAACCACGGTCAGCAAACTGATCGGGCAACTGGAAAGCCACCTCGGCGTGCGCCTGCTGCAACGCACCACCCGGCGCCTCACCGTGACGGCCGACGGCGCTTCCTACTACCAGCTGACCCAGCAACTGCTGCATCAACTGGACGACATCGATCAGGGTTTCAGCCAGGCCCAGGGCTTGCCCCGTGGCCGGATTCGCGTGGACATCGGCGGCTCCACTGCGACCATGCTGGTGATTCCCGAATTGCCGAAGTTCTTCGAGCGCTACCCGGACATTCAGGTCGATCTGGGCGTCAGCGACCGCCCGGTGGACTTGATCAGCGAGCGCGTCGACTGCGTGATTCGCGGCGGCCCGCTGACCGAACAGGCCCTGGCTGTGCGCCGCTTGGGCGAAGTGTCCTGGACCACCTGCGCCACGCCCGACTATTTGCAGCGCCACGGCACGCCGATGCACCCGCTGGAGCTGGCCCGGCATCAAATGATCGCCTATCGCTCGGCCTCCACCGGGCGCATCCTGCCGTCGAACTTCCAGCGCAACGGCGAACGCCATCAAATCGAGGGCAAAGGTCTGGTCAGCGTCAACGAAAGCAACGCGCATCTGGCAGCCGGGTTGGCAGGGCTGGGGATCATTCACACATTCAGCTACACAGTCAGGGCGGCCATCGAACGCGGTGAACTGGTGCCGATCCTCACTGACTGGCGCCCGCCGGCGTACCCGTTCCACCTGCTGTATCCGCCGAACCGGCACCTGAGCAACCGTGTGCGGGTGTTCATCGACTGGCTGGTAGAGCGCTTCGCGCAGGTGGACTGAGCCTCGCTGTCGCGCCGATTCGTCTAACCTGACGTTGCAGCCGCCGACGTTTTTCCGCAGGCTACGCACCGATCCTGACGCCCATGAAACGGAGATTCCCATGCTCAAACGCACCCTGGCACTGACTGCAGGTCTGGCCCTGTCCTTTTCCACCCTGCTGGCCCAGGCCGCAGACGTGTTGAAAGTCAGCGCGATTCCCGACGAGGCCCCGACCGAACTGCTGCGCAAGTTCGAACCACTGGGGGCTTATCTGGAGCAGCAATTGGGCATGAAAGTGCAGTTCGTTCCCGTGGCCGACTACCCGGCCGTGGTTGAAGCCCTGGCCACCGACCGCCTCGACATGGCATGGCTGGGTGGTTTCACCTTCGTCCAGGCACGGCTGAAAACCGACGCCACCACGCCGGTGATCCCGCTGGTGCAGCGCGAGCAGGACGCGCAGTTCACCAGCAAATTCATCACCGCCGACCCGAACGTGAAAAGCCTCACCGACCTCAAGGGCAAGACCTTCGCCTTCGGTTCGGTATCGTCGACTTCCGGTAGCCTGATGCCGCGCTACTTCATGCTCAAGGACGGCATCAAACCGGAAACCTATTTCAGCCGCGTCGGCTACTCCGGTGCCCACGACGCCACCGTTGCCTGGGTGCAGGCCGGCAAGGTCGATGCCGGTGTGCTGAACGCCAGCGTCTGGCAGAAACTGGTGGACGCCGGCAAGGTCGACACCAATAAGGTCAAGGTCTTCGCTACTACTCCGGCGTATTTCGATTACAACTGGACCGTGCGCGGCACCCTCGACCCGGCGCTGGCAGCGAAAATCAAAAAAGCCTTCCTCGCCCTCGACCCGGCCAACCCCGAGCAGAAGAAAATCCTCGACCTGCAGGCCGCCAGCCGCTTCATCGAAACCAGCCCCGACAACTACAAAGGCATCGAGGAAGCCGCCCGCGCCGCCGAACTGCTGAAATGACCCTGAGCCTCAAGCAAGTCTTTCTGCACCACGCCAACGGCGTCGAAGCCCTGCGTGGTGTGGATTTGCAGATCAACAGCGGCGAGCAGGTGGCGATCATCGGCCCGTCCGGCGCCGGTAAATCCAGCCTGCTCAACCTGCTGGCCACCGCGATTCGGCCGAGCAGCGGCGACATCGAGGTGCTGGGCCAACGGGCCTGGCACTTGTCCGCCCGCCAGCGCCAACACCTGCGCGCCAAAATCGGCCTGGTGCATCAGGCACCGCCCCTGCCGCCCCGGCAACGGGTGGTGACGGCGGTGCTGGCCGGCAAACTCGGGCAATGGCGCCTGGGCAAAAGCCTGATCAATCTGCTGCATCCACTGGACATCCCCGGCGCTCGCGCGGCTTTAGCGCGGCTGGATCTGGCGGACAAACTCTTCAGCCAATGCCAGCAACTCTCTGGCGGGCAGTTACAGCGGGTGGGCATCGCTCGGGTGCTGTATCAGGCGCCGGACGTCTTGCTGGCGGACGAACCGGTATCGGCCATGGACCCGGTCCTCGCCGGGCACACCCTGACGGTGCTGTCGCGCCACGCCCAGGAACACAACGTCACGCTGGTGGCGAGCCTGCATGCGGTGGACCTTGCGCTGGCGCACTTCCCGCGCATCATCGGCTTGCGCGAGGGGCAGATCCTGTTCGATTGCCCGTCCGATCAGGTCAGCCACGACATGCTCGACAGCCTGTACGCCAACGAACAACTGCAATCCCCGGCGCCGGCCCTGACGCCGCTGATTGTGCAGATTCCACGATGCTGAGCGCCGACACCCGCGACCCCGCCGCACTGCCACGCCTGTTGCTGACACTGCTGGCGATTGCCCTGCTGTGGCCGGGCATTCAGCTCAGCGAACTCGACCTCGGCGTGTTGCTGCACGCCGACAGCCAGAGCGAAATGGGCCGCTTCGTCTCGACCTTCTGGCCGCCGGCCCATGACCGGGACTTTCTGCAACTGCTGCTCAAAGCCACCCTGCAAACCCTGGCCATCGCCACCGCCGGCATGGCGTTGGCACTGGTGTTGGCGGTGCCGGCCAGTTTGCTCGCCAGCCGCGCCTTGTCACTGTCCGCTGCGTCCCACGGCGGCCGCCCGAGCCTGTTGGGCCGGCTGCTGCGCTGGCCGGTGCGCGGGTTGCTGATCTTCCTGCGCAGCGTGCCGGAAATCGTCTGGGCGCTGCTGTTCGTGCGCGCCGTCGGCCTCGGCCCGGCGGCGGGCGTGCTGGCGATCGCCATCACCTATAGCGGCATGCTCGGCAAGGTCTACGCGGAAATCTTCGAATCCACCGACCAGCGCCCGGCCCACGCCTTGCTCCAGGCCGGCAGCGGACGCCTGGCCAGTTTCGCCTACGGCGTGCTGCCCAACGTCGCGGCGGAACTGCTCTCCTACACCGTCTACCGCTGGGAATGCGCGATCCGCGCCTCGGTGGTGATGGGCTTCGTCGGCGCCGGCGGCCTCGGCCAGCAGATCGACCTGTCGATCCGCATGTTCGCCGGCGGCGAAGTCGCCAGCATGCTCCTGACCTTCCTCCTGCTGGTGCTCGGCGCCGACCAACTCAGCCGCCTGCTGCGCTGGAGACTGACATGAAGCGCCTGATCAACACGGCGCTGATCCTCGCCATCGTCTTCGCCGTCATCGCCTCGTTCGCCTACCTGGGCCTCGACCTCGAAGAACTCGGCAGCGCCACCAGCCTGAAACAAATGGGCTCGTACGTTGGCCGCTTCCTCAGCCCCGACTTCAGCGCCGGTTACCTCCACGCCATCCTCCACGGCGCCATGGAAACCCTCGCCATGTCCGCCCTCGGCACCCTCCTCGCCGCCGTCCTGGGACTGCTATTAGCACTCCCCGCCGCCGGGCGTTTTGGCTGGCCATTACAAAGCGCCGCCCGCCTGCTGCTCAACGGCCTGCGCGCCATTCCTGAATTGGTATGGGCTGCGTTGATGGTGTTTGCAGCTGGCCTCGGTCCTAACGCTGGCACCTTGGCCCTGGCACTGCATACCACCGGGGTGCTTGGGCGGTTGTTTGCTGAAGCGCTGGAAAACACGCCACCGGAACCGGCGGAGGCGATTCGGCTGCAAGGGGGGAATCCGGTTGTGGCGTTCTGTTACGGGACCCTGCCAAACCTGGCACCGCAGTTGCTGGCGTATTGTTTGTATCGGTGGGAGAACAACATCCGGATGGCCAGCGTGCTGGGGTTTGTCGGCGCTGGGGGGCTGGGGCAGATGTTGTATGTGAGCTTGAGCCTGTTTCAGGAGGCGCAGGCGGGGACGGTGATTTTGGCGATGTTGGGGTTGGTGCTTGGAGTGGATTCGTTGAGTGCTTGGAGTCGGGGGCGGTGGGTTAAGGCGTAGGTTTGAACACCGCTGGAGCGGCGTCACCCGAAACCTTGGGGAGGCGTAGGAAACCCCAAAAAACCTTAATTAATCAGCCACACATAAGTAAGAACAACATGCAAGAAACGAAACCTGGCTCACCTGTAAAAACTTCAAAAAAGATAGCTGGTGCAGCCATTGTGTTGTTGCTTTTGGGCCTTTGGCTATTTTATATAACTTGGGCATCCCGCATTTCAGCGCATACATTCTTGATGCCGGAAATACCCGAATTAACGACATACCTGCTATTCGGCGTTCTGGTTGGAGCTATTTTTGCTGGCAGGACGTTCTACAGCCGCCCTGCTGAAAAAATAGCGAAACATGTAATAAGTTCTTTTCTTACTGCCTTTTGCTTGAGTTTCGCCTTCTCTCTCCATGCTTATGATGTTATCGCTTACCTTCTACCTGGAGAAATCGTCAATTACGAATCATCGTATGAGATAACCTTTCCAGGACCCGCCACTGGAAAGTACAGCCGCTGCGAGGCAGGCATTCGGATAGAGGACCCAAACACACGCCGAAAAATTCAACTCTGCACAAAGAAGTCAGATCTTTACGAGCAAAATAAACGATATATGAATGCCGTATGGGTGACCGCTCGTACGAATAAAATAGGTTCTTATATTGTTGGTTATGCATTTTTCAATACTCTGCACATCAACGAAAACTGAAGCGACAAGGAAGTCAAGAACCAAATGGAGCAGATTTATTTTTTCGAATAACAAATCCGCCCCCATGTTTTTAATACCATTTCGTCCTGTCTGGTTTGAAAGCGCCTCCTGGTGGAGGCGCCTTAAAGATCACAGACTCCGAGTCAGTCCTGAGGCCAGCACCAACCGTTCAAGTCCGATGCCGAACCCAGCGCCTTCTCGATACGCACCGCCGCCGACAACTTGTTGTTGTGCGCCCAATACGGAGCAACGCACCTCGAAGCCATTCCCCTCAAGGTAATAACTTAGTCCACGCTTCACTGCGAGACTGAGTTCATATTCCAATCCCAGCGAATCAAGAAATCCAGTGCAGATCGTTTGGCTACGCTCCAAAGCCTGTGCAGGTGTGGGGCTAAGAATTTCGAGTCCCAGTTGAGTGAATTCGCGATAACGACCGGATTGGGGTCGTTCATACCGGTAACATCGCGCTACATAGAAAAACATCGCTTCCTTTCGTGACCCGAGAAGCACATCGTTGCGCTCCTGAAAGAGCGCAGTAGCTTCTGGGATGAGGCAACAAGGACGTCCGGCCTTGTCATTGAAGGCCCACATTTGTCCTATAATCTCACTCCCGCCGGCCTTCTCAATAAAAGTGTCTTGGCCCCATAGCGCAGGAACTATGGCCTCCTCAGCCCCGGCATCGATGAAGATAGCTCCGAAAACAGCCTTCTATCTCACGCATGATTGCAGCTTCTTTCCCAGTCACTAATCGAGTTCCACGAAGCATAGTCATTTTCAAAATCTCCAATTTACAGGCAATAAAAAAGGCGCCATTGGCGCCTTGGTTTGGTTCACTGAAAGGTCAGACTCGATGGTTCGAACTCTGACTAATCGATGAGCGTACGCAACCGCGGCACCCTGAGCGAGGTCCGTGATGATGATGGCGATTGCTTGGAATAAATTTAGTCATAACGAATCCTTGCACAAAAGTGGGAGCGCTTACAAGGCGCCGCATTTTTTGACAAACCGGCGACACGTCCCACCGAAGCCGTTTTCACACAGGCTGGGCCATTAGTGGGCGTTGGATCAGAGTTTTTCTCACCCCCCATCTGTCCCATTTTTTCAAATGAAATCGTTGACGGATTTTTGATAATGGGGACAGATTTATTTACTCGAAAAATTAATCTGAGAGGCAGGAATTCGCCAAGGTCCGCTTTCGGCCAGAAGCGGACATCGGCGAGCGACCGCCTACTGCCAAAAGCGGACGTTCGCTAGCTACCGGTTGAAACCACAGCAATAAGCGGAAAATTACGATGTATCACTAGAAGCGGTGATTTTATTATTATGGTTAGCGGCCTCGAAGCGCGGCTTACATCGGAGGAACCTAACTGCTAGTAGCCGACAGTTCGAACGCGAAAGGGAACTCCCATCCGCATTCAGTCATCAAGCGTTCAAAAAGTTTTTGCTGATTTTCTAACTCCCGATGGCCAGCCAAATCCAAGTAATAATTCAGTCCAGCATGCTCATAATAAATTAGCCATTCTCCTGTTAACGCTCCTCTTTTCTTTCTTGCTTCAAATCCTTCATATACGAGTGCATGGGATATACGATTGGCCATAGCCATCCAATACTTTTCGATATCTGTATCATCTTCGTCCGTCCTCAAAACTTCATGCAGCTTAGTTCTCAGTAACCCATTTTTTTCTGCGTAATCGCCAAACCATTTATTCAAAAAATTCTGAGGCAAATGGTTCGCGCCGAAGTAATGCTTGTGCCAAAAGCGCCCTAAAATGGGGCCTCTAAACTTTTCAGCTGCTTTTGTTCCCGTAAAGCGACTTGTTGGTGTTTTTTCGAGCAAAGCTATCTCATCTAACACTGAAAATTTATTGATGAGTCTGCGTGATGAGAGATATTGAAGTCGCAACGCTAGGCATTGACTCATGCGATTCGCGTAAGGCTGCGATAGGCACACGCTTTTTTTCAGCAGGAGTGATTCATATCGATGCAGCAAAGGCATTAGATTTTTCCTATGAGTGTTTGCAAAATTAAAATTTATGCGCTGCTGAAGAATCGGTTTTACTACACTTGACCCACGGTAACGACATCGGAAAGGAATTCTCATGAGAACGATTGTAGATTTAAAGCTCGCTTACGCCATTATCGGCAGACCCCAAAGCGAAGAACCGAGCCAGCGCTACACGGATGTTGATGTGACGATAGAGGAGGCACAGAGCGGCCGTGATCGGCAATTAATCATTACCTTGCATGAGCCTCTGGAGGGGCTGGCCGACTTCAATCAGGTATGGGTGACAGTCAATGGTCAAGTGTGCGAAGGCGTCGGCAGATTTGACGTTGGACGCAACCGCATATTTGTGACCCATTATCGTCGACAGACCAAGTAAAAATGCCCCCTCCCCCCCGCTGGTCCATTCTGGAGCGGCATAGGTAAAAAGGAGCAAGGCCGATGCAAATGAGTGAAGCGACAGAAGTAGTACAAGTAGTTGGTGCCGAGATTGCCAACAAACGCTTGGCCGATGGCTGGAAGCTCCTGGCAGTAACATCTGGTGGCAATGGTGACGACAGCGGCAGAACGTTTGTGTGGTACGTGCTGGGTAAACCAGCGGTGAAAGCCAAGGGTGAATTCCGCGCCGGCTGATTTGCCGCGTTACGAATAATTCCGTCCTATGTTCAATTAGCTCCGCGCCTCCACCCGGCCAGTGCACATCCCTGCAATTTCAGAGGATTTTCCAAAAAATCGGTGCAAATTAAGTAAAACACGAACTCCGCATATGCTGATCAAATGAATGAGTGACACACAAGGAATTACGAATGAACTTTTACATACCGCAATATGAAAATATAAATACAACAGGCTTCGGAAAAGACCTCTTCAATAGAAAGCCCTTTGCCCAATCACTCACCAATTTGGTTCGCAAAACAAATGACCCATTAGTGATCAGTCTCAACGGTCACTGGGGTGAAGGTAAAACATCATTCGTTAGAGCTTGGCAAACACTATTAGATGAGAGCAACGTTCCTAACATCTATATTGATGCCTTCGCTTCAGACTACGTAGACGATGCATTCTTGGTTGTAGCTGGTGCCATCACTGATTATGTGCACCAAAAAATACCAAAAGACAAAACTGAAGTTTTTTTAGACAAAGCGAAGCATGTGGGCGCACACCTTCTTTCAATCGGTACAAAAGTCGGAATCAGAGCCGCAACTGCGGGATTGATTAGTGGGGATGACTTTAAGGATTTGGACAAGGCAGTTGAAGGAGCAGGTGTTGACATTAGTAAAAGCGCAGAAGAGTACATAAAGGCGAGACTTATAAATCACAAAAAAGAATGCGCATCGATAATTAATTTTAAAAGTTACCTTTCAACTATTCCGGCTCTATTAGAGCAGAGCGGCAATAATTCCCTAATTATCATTATTGACGAACTGGACAGATGTCGCCCGTCATTTGCCGTAGAAATGCTTGAAAAAATCAAGCATATGTTTTCTGTAAAAAATATTACATTTGTATTGGTGGTCAATAAAGTACAGCTGCAAGAGTCGATTCGCGCAACATATGGCACCAACATAGATGCGCACACATACTTGCAAAAATTCTTTACGATTGAGGCGGAGCTACCTCTCAAAGGATATAGCGACAAAAGTACCGTATCTATATATTGTGATTTTTTAGCTGATGTACATGACGTCGCTCACAAAGAAGATGTAAGTGTTTTAATGGCCGCACTGGGTGATCAGCTAAGTATGACATTGAGGCAGATGGAGAGAGCTTATAGTAACTACGTCCTTACATCTATGTCGGGTCGCATACCCAACGACGAGATTATTGGGCTTTTCGTTGCGCTCTGCGTTATTAAAGTCACACACCCTAAGTTATTCTCTGAATTAAGTAAGGGAGTTATTTCTTACTCAGAGGTATATGCGATTCTCAATTATGACGAGTCAGATGAAGAGAAGTTTCCGCATGAGCTTCACTTTAGCTTGAGGTGGATAAAGGCTTTATTAATGAGTGATAATGAATACTCACAGCTGCCGGAAAGCGACTTTTGCAAAAAGCTATTTTCTCGCAGCCACAGAGGAGATAGAAAAAAAACACTTCATGCTGCAATAAATAAAATATCAATCTTCAATATTCCTTAGAGGGTGAACACCAATTTGTCTATGTTGATTCAGCCTTGGGCCGAAATACGACTTCCACTACTGGCGGCTTTCGGCCAAAAGCTGCCATACGTAACACTGGGCTTTCGCCTGGTGGATGACATCCGACAGAGCTAGGATTCTATTATTTGCTTTAGGGGTACTAGCTACCGCGAAGACTTCTCAGGAAGGTGGTCGAAATTCGTCCCAGTGATGTCTGCAGCTAGCTTGGCATTTTGAACTTTGGCTAGACTAGACTTTACGAACCATGCATATGTGCAGTTTAGGAGTCAAACAATGCGCGAGCCTACACAGAAGCTTTTAGTTGCTGCCGAGCTGTTGGATCGGGCATTGGCAACTTATTTTGAGGGAAAATACTATTTTGCAGCGCTGCACTTAGCAGGTGCTGCAGAAGAGATTCTTGGTGTTTACGTCACCCGGTTGGGTGAGGATTCCTCCTACAAGGCCCTCAGGGATGGCGCGGTAAGAATTTCTAGATTTTTAAGTGGGGGAAAGGAATCATCTGCGAGGGAGATAGAGGCGATCATGAACTACGCAAAAAACCGGACGAAACACCTTAACAAATCAGGTGATGATGACGTGTGCTTTGACCCTGCTAGTGAAACTTTAAATTTGCTTGACCTCGCGGTGTCGAACTACTACAAGCTGATGAATGATTTCAACTTGCCCGAGACCGAGCTTATCGATAGATTCAACAAAGAAATCTCAGGACGTGGTATGACACCCTAAATATAGCTCTTACACTACCAATTGAATTAATAAAAATCTCGGAATTCATATTTTTTAGAATTCTTCACATTGAGTATGCCTAAATCGCTTGTGAATCGATTCAGGCATACTCAACAAGTAGGAATGCTCACATGCTGAATCGCGCTGTAAATTTAATAGCTCGGCAATTGATTAAACTATTTTTCTTTCTGATCTGGTCGTTGGGCGCGACAATATTTTTTTCATTAATTTACCACTACCTTGTTCGTAGTGAGTTTCTATACCTTGCAACGCTATGCTTTCCGACCCTCGCGATTTTGTTTGGCTTTTCCGCTCTATTGTACAATAGGTCAAGGGCGCTTCAGCCCGGACCCGCTCAGCGTCGATCCTTATACGCTGCTGAGAGAGCGCTTCAGGCAACGGTTTTGTTCGCGCTAGGCTTAGCAAGCGGCGCAATTATCGCAACCGTAATTTCACAATTAAGTATAAATTTGCGAACCAGTGAATCGACTACCTGTCTACTACTGGTATTCCTCATACCCATCCTGCTAATACTCAATTCTTTTAGCGCTTTTTTCTTTTCTTTTCGGGCCATATCACATGGCATGGTAAAGTTAATAACTACGCGAGAATTAGTGAGAAAGATTAGATGAGAAAGGAATAATCAAATTCAACTTTTTAGCTCGCTTCTCGATTGCATCGAGCATAAAGCCTCCAAACAGCGTTCTGCGATACTTCCTGCACCTGACCCCTTCCTAAGTCTACGTTCGGCAAGAAGCAGCGGTCTGATAGGCTAATGGAAAACAGGTGTAGCTCTGCTATCCTTAACCTTTATCGACGTCCAATTTGATACTTGTGCCACGCACTCCTTCATAAATGGAGCGAAAGCTTACATAGTCGCCAATAACATGAGGCGACGAGCTATCAAAACGCACCCACTTAAAGCAGTTAAACTTTTCGGAGACATAATGCCGCTAAATCACTCATCGCAATACGCCGAACTCAGTAACGAACACTTTCAAGCCATTGGCAGGCTGACTGTTGAATGGTCTAATATTGAGTTCCTACTAGGTGTATTGCTATCTCGATTATTGGTAACACCAGAGTTTTTGGCTCGTACTTACACGGATCGATTGTCCGGAGCAGCGCGTCAAGATGCTATAAATGAAGCTTGAAAAATACACAACTATCGATATGGCTATCAGATGATAAGCGAGGAGCAGATCAAAAAAATCTTAGACTTGAATAATGAAATTACTCCACTCAGAGCAGACAGGAACAAATTTGCACATTTTTGCTGGTCACGAAGCAGTGATGAAGAGATTTTCGGCACAAATTTTTCTGGCGGCATTCCTATGGGGAGCAAATACAATAGAAGCTTTGTTTCTTTCACCGTGGCAGAGCTTGATGAGATTCACAAGAAGGCATATGCAATTGTCGATGTGTTGTCAGACCTAATTCAGAATCTCCCAGAGATGGAAGAGGTAGCTCTAGGTAGCAAAGTTAAGCCTCTCCTCCGAGAGTAAACACATGTTCAATTATCGATACTGGTCAAGATTAATTTTTTAACTTCCTCGGCTTTTAGAGTAGCTAATGAACGGCAGCTTTTGGCCGATAGCGGACATTCGCAACGTGCAACTTGGTCTCGAGTCCCACCTTGATCGGAGGGCTGACTGACGGTACTCATGTCAGTAATCAGCGTTTTACACAGCCACGTTTAAAGCAACCTGCCGTAACTTCCCCAAGGCTACAACGCCTTGCGTCATTGCCTACGACTACGCCAGAATCCGCCGGCTTGTGCGTCTGGCATGCGGGTTTTATCGTTCTGGGGTCACTGAAAAACAGTGATCGGGTTTGGTAGCCCGGTATTTCCAGGCGCATAGCGCCACCTTTTTGCAGGGATCGTTCTCGTCTCTGCATTTTTATGGTGGCCTGCGCAGGGCTTCTTCGGAAGCGCCGGGTTCCTGGACCGGTCTACCAACCTGAGCATGGCCACCACCCAACGTTTGGTAGCGAAGGTTGATGGCTCCTAGATAGCTTTCCAGGAGATACATCCATGATCAAACCAACACCCAACCCACCCGAAACCGACCCAACCTCCCCTTACGAATTTCCCGATTCGAAGAAATTCCACGACGCCGCCGAGCGTGCTCTGGATCACTACCTCTCCCCGTCTTCCCGGGTGATGTCGTGCTGCGTCGATCCCGAGCCGATGTTCCGGGCCAACCCCAAGTACAACACTGAATCCCTGTTGGCCAATGCCAGCGAATCCCTGGGTTCGGCCACCGAGATGTTGAATAACTTTGCGTCCACGCTCGAACCCTCGCATCGCAAGACGGCGTTGGGGATTGCGCAGGTGGTGATGGTCGCCCGGTTGGCGGTGAATCAGGCGCTGGATCACGTCGAAGTGGCGTAAGCGGTCGGTGGCTGTAGAAGCAGTCGATGGCTGCTTCTACAGCCGTTCACGAAAACCAGTACGGCAAAAACTTCGGCGCAGGCTCGATCAACAGGTGATCGGATTGAAGAAAAACATATCCGGAATCAAAAACGCCCCGAGTCCGAACGACAGGACGAAGCGATCTCCGTCCTGACTCGTCCGTCGGCGTTACACCTGGTCAACGTTGCGCGCAGCGACGGCAACGGTGGTCGGTGAATCGGAAAGTTTGATGAAGCGGCGAGTGGCGCCATCCAGCGCATCGATGCAGCCCGCCTCGATGTCATAGACCCAGCCATGCAGGTTCAAACGCCCCTGCTCGAGCGCCAGTGCCACCGATGGGTGAGTGCGCAGGTTCGCCAGTTGTGCGATCACGTTTTCACGCACGAGGCCATCGAGCTTGTCACGTGGCGTATCGAATTCATGCGCGGCGTTGATCGCTTTCGCGGCGTCCGAGTGGCGAAGCCAGTTGGCTACGGCCGGAAGGTGATCCAGACAGGTGCAGCGTGAAATCGCGCCCATCGCCCCGCAATCCGAGTGGCCGCAGATGACGATGTCCTTTACACCGAGCACGGCAACCGCATATTCGACGGTGGCCGAAACGCCACCCGGTTCAGGACCGTACGACGGCACGATGTTGCCGGCGTTGCGGATCACGAACAGCTCGCCCGGTTCGCGCTGTGTCAGGAGTTCAGGTACTACACGGCTGTCCGAGCAGGTGACGAACAACGCCTTGGGGTTCTGTTCTGTTGCGAGCTGCTTGAAAAGCTCGACACGTTGCGGATAGACCTCGCGCTGGAAACGCAGAAAGCCATCAATGATGTCACGCATGGAATCCTCCAAATCAAAATGCCGGATACCGACACGAGCACTCGACATGCCCTCGCGCCGCAATGGTGGTCATTATTGCAGACCTCGCGCGCATTGGATGTATTCAATCAATGGCGGTCGGTGGATTGAGTCGAGGCGTTGGGTATCGATTCAAATCACGAAACCTTTGCCCGTTGCTGCACAGTGTGCACGTATGAACTGCAACCATCCCTACTAGTGCTTCCCGTGCACGCGCTTAAACTCTCCCCACAATCAATTCAAGGGAGCGTTCAACATGGTCACCACCGCCGTCATCAACCAAACCGGTGAGCCTCGGATCATTCAGTTCGAGCACACCGAGGTGCGGGCACCTGGCCCCGACGAGGTCTGGCTGGAGCAGTTCGCCATTGGTGTCAATCCGCTCGATTTGAGCCAACGTTCCGGTGCTGTGCCGTTGGCGCTGCCTTCCGGTTTGGGGCTTGAAGGTGCCGGGCGCGTCGTGGCAACAGGGGCCGATGTGACGAATGTGGTGGTCGGCGACCGGGTCGCCTATGCCACGGGCCCCATCGGGGCTTATGCCGGCGCCCGCCTCTATCCGGCCAATCGGCTGGTGAAGATCCCCGACAGCCTGAGCTTCGAGGACGCTGCAGCCTCGTTGTTCAAGGGCATCACCGCGCAGTATTTGCTCAAGTCCACTTACCCCGTCGGGCCGGGTTCGACGGTGCTGATCTACGGCGCGGCAGGTGCACTGGGGCAACTCATGGTGCCGTGGGCCAGGCATTTGGGGGCGTTTGTGATAGGGGTGGTGTCCCGCGCTGAAAGTGTTGAGCAAGCCAGGTTGGCGGGGTGTGATGAAGTGCTGGTGTTCAATGCAGCGACGCTGGCCGAAACGGTGACCGACATCACGCGGGGCAGGAAAGTGGATGTCGTGTACGACCCGATTGGCCGGGTGTCTTTCGAGGCGTCGTTGAATTGCCTGCGCCCGCGCGGATTGCTGGTGTCGTTCGGCATGTCGTCGGGCGCGCCGATGCCGGTGGAGATCAGTACTCTGAATGCCAAGGGTTCGCTGTTCCTGACCCGACCCTCCCTTGCCGCCCACACCGCTACGCCGGAGGAATACCAGCAGCGCGCAAAAGACGTGTTGCAAGCCATTGACGCCGGTATCATCCGGCCCAAGGTCGGGCGTCGTTATCCGCTGTCGGAGGCCGCCCAGGCCCACGCCGACTTGCACCGGGGCGGTCTATCGGGTGCAGTTGTGCTGGTGCCTTGAGTTTTTTACCGCGTCATTCACGAGGGTTGCCGCTGCATGGATCTGTTCGATAGCCGTCAGGCTGATGAGGTCGCCACCCTGCTGGCCCTGTCCGAGCACGGCTCGTTTGCAGCAGCGGGTCGAATGTTGCAGCGCCATCCCTCGGTGCTTTCGAAACGCCTTGGCGCTCTGGAGTCACGACTGGGGGTACGGCTGGTCGAGCGTACTACCCGGCAATTGCGCTTCACTGATGAAGGGCAACGTCTGGTGGCCCGGTTCGGGCATGCGGTCAGTCTGATCGCCGAAGCGGAGCAGGATGCCCGCGAGGGCGCTGCCGAAATTCGCGGGCGTTTGCGCATTGCTCTGCCGGCTGCCATGGGACGGCTGTGGTTGGGCGACATCGTTTCAGCCTTCGCCCTGGCACATTCAAATGTGGCGCTCGAAGTTGAATACGCCGAGCGCTTCGTCGATATCGTCGCTGAGGGCTTCGACGCAGCGATCCGTATCGGCGAGCTGGCAGACAATCGACTGGTGGCGAAAAAACTTTGCGATCACCGCCGGATCCTGTGTGCCGCGCCCTCCTACCTTCAACAGCACGGCGAACCGAAAACTCCGGCAGATCTCGCTGCCCATCATTGTCTGGGATTCACCGGTTTGCATTCGTACCCCGAGTGGAAACTGACACGTGCCGGGGAGAAAATCGCCATTCGGGTGCCCAGCCGTCTGGTGAGCAACGACAATGAAGCACAGCTGTGTGCCGCTCGCATGGGGGTGGGGATTCTGGCCGGTGGTGACTGGCTGATGACCAAAGACCTGCGCGAGGGACGTCTGGTGCGGGTGCTTCCCGAATGGCAGCTGGATACCGATGCGGGGGTATATTTCGTGCGGCCGTCGGCGCGGTTCAACACGGCGACAACTACGGCGTTCAAGGACTGGATCGAGAGCGCATTTGCCGAAGGTGCACCCTGGCGGACATGACAAAGCCTGCGCCGAAATAGCGAGAACTCTACGAAAACTCAGGCAGGCCGCGGTTCCGGGGGAATTTCAACTGGTCGGGTACGGGCCTTTTCCTGCACAATCCCACGCATTGAAATTCGCTCCGAGACCCACTGATGTCCCTGACTCCCCAAGACGAACGACTCATCAAGGCACTGGCCCTGGCCATCGTTGATCGTCCACGCGCGACGCTCAAGGAACTGGCTGAAGCCGCCGGCGTCAGCAAGGCGACGCTGCACCGCTTCTGCGGCACCCGTGACAATCTGGTGCAGATCATGGAAAGCCACGGTGAGACCGTTCTGAACCAGATCACCACCACAACCGACCTGTTGAATGGCGATCCGGTGCAAGCCCTGCGCGGCTTGGTGAATGAGCATCTGGTACATCGTGAAATGCTGGTGTTTCTGCTCTTTCAGTATCGCCCGGACACGTTCACCGACACCGATGAAGGCAAGCGCTGGCAGTTTTACCTCGATGCCCTCGATGCCTTTTTTCTGCGCGGCCAGCAATTGGGCGCGTTCCGTATCGATATCACGGCGGCGGTCTTCACCGAGCTGTTCCTGACCATGATCTTCGCCATGGTCGATGCCGAACGCCGTGGGCGTGCCGCCAGTGCCAACTCGGCCAACGTCGTGGAACAGATGTTCCTGCATGGCGCTGCCAATCCTGCCCGTCCTCAATAGCATTTCACCCTGCAAAAAAGCCCCGTGATCTTTCGATTCACGGGGCTAAAGGGTTGGATGCGCCAACCCGAAGGAGCTCCTGTCAGGACTTGTCCGGCGACCAGCCTCCGCCCAGCGAGCGGAACAGATCGACCAGGGCAATCTGCCGCTGGGTGCTGACTTCGATAAACGCCGTTTCGTTGACGAAACTGGTGCGCTGGGCATCGAGGTAGCGCAGGTGACTGTCGATGCCACCTTCATAACGCGCCTTGGCCAGTTTCAGGGTTTCGCTGCTGGTGTTGGCCAATGCGCGTCGGGCCGCCTCTTCCCGGCGCAGGGTGTCGGTGGCGGCCAATGCATCGGCGACCTCGCGAAACGCCGTCTGAATCGTGCCCTCATAAGCTGCCACCGCCGAGTCCTTGCGCGCTTCCGCCAGGCTCAGGCCGGCACTGTTGCGCCCGGCATCGAACAACGGCAGCGACAGGTTCGGCACAAAACTCCAGGACCGCGAGCCTCCGTCGAACAAACCGGACATCTGCGCGCTGGACGTGCCGAAGCTGCCGGTCAGGCTGATGCGCGGAAAGAACGCCGCCCGAGCAGCGCCGATGTCGGCATTGCGCGCCTGCAATCGATGCTCGGCGGCGAGGATGTCCGGTCGGCGCTCGATCAAGGTGGAGGTGGTGTCAGGCGCAATGTCCTGAACCAGCATCGGCTCCGTCGACAGTCTCTCGGGAATCGACTTCGCCGCATCCTTGGTGCCGAGCAACAACACCAGCGCGTTGAAGGCCTGCTGTTTCTGCCGCAGATTGCTTTCCTGTTCGGCGCGGGATTGCTCTACCAGCCCTAACGCTTCCTGATAGTCCAGTGCAGTGGCCGTGCCGTTCGAGCGGCGCTGGCTGATCAGCGCGAACGAGTATTCGCGGCTGATCAGCGTTTGCTGAGTCAGCTCCAGACGACGCTGGGCACCATCGTGAATCAGATAAGCCTGGCTGACTTCGGCGATCAGGGCGATCTGTGCGGCGCGGGCCGCCTCTTCAGTCGCCAGATACTCCTGCAACGCAGAGTCAGTGAGGCTCTTTACCCGGCCGAACAGATCCAGTTCGTATTCAGGCAGCGACACGCCGACCTGATAACTGCTGGCAACTCCCGCCTGGCCATTGCTGGCCAGATCCGCCGGCAGGCGCTGACGATTGCCGGAGGCGCCGGCATTCAAGCCCGGCACCCGGTCGGCCCGCTGAATGCGGTACTGCGCCCGGGCCTGTTCGATGTCCAGAAGCGTCTGGCGCAGTGAGCGGTTGTTGTCCAGCGCGATTACCACCAGGCGGCGCAGCTCGGGATCGACGATAAACGTCTGCCACGCCAGTTGATTGATCGGACTGCCCTGCTTCGTCGTCTCTCCCGCCCAATGCTCGGCAACCGGCGCAACAGGACGCTCATAAGTCGGTGCCAGCGAGCAACCGCCCAACAGCATGGCGATCACCAGCGTAGAGAATGCTGAAATACGCATGGAATCACTCCTGAGCCAAAGCGGGTTGTTCGACAGGCGCGGGTTTGCTGCGCAACCGCGACAGCACCCAGACAAAACAGATCGGTACGAACAGCACGCCCAGCAATGTCGCGCTGAGCATCCCGCCAATCACACCGGTACCGATTGCACGCTGACTCGCCGCCCCTGCCCCGGTGGCCAGTGCCAGCGGCACCACACCGAGAATGAACGCCATGGAGGTCATGACGATCGGGCGGAAGCGCAGGCGCGCGGCCTCGATGGCTGCATCGCGCAGGCTGTATCCCTTCTCCCACAGTTCCTTGGCGAACTCGACGATAAGGATCGCGTTCTTCGCCGCCAAACCGATGATGGTGATCAGGCCGACCTTGAAGTACACGTCGTTGGGCATGCCGGCGACCATCACCGCGAGTACCGCACCGATGGCACCAATCGGCACGATCAGCATCACTGTCAACGGAATCGCCCAGCTCTCGTAGAGCGCCACCAACAACAGGAACACCACAAGGATCGCCAACGCGAACAGTTGCGTCGCCTGACCGCTGGAGACCTTTTCCTGATACGACAGCCCCGTCCACTCGTAGCTGAACCCTGCCGGCAATTGCGCGGCGATTCGCTCCATTTCCGCCATGGCTTCACCGGTGCTGTAGCCCGGCCCGGCGTCACCGACAATGCGGATCGACGGATAACCGTTGTAGCGCACCAACTGCACCGGGCCTTCCTCCCAGTGCGTGGTGACGAAAGCGCTCAGCGGCACCAGATTGCCGGCGCTGTTGTGCACGTACAGTTTGAGCACGCTTTCCGGGGTCATCCGGTCGCCCTGCTCGGCCTGCACCACTACACGTTGCTGACGGCCAGAGTTGGTGAAGTCGTTGATCACTTCGGAGCCGAATGCGGCGGACAACGCACTGCTGATGGACTCGAAACTCACGCCCAGGGTGCGCGCCTTGTCACGGTCAATCACCACTCGCAATTGTGGCGATTCGGCCAGACCTTCCATCATGGCGTAGAGGATTTTCGGGTTGCCGTTGGCCTGACCGAGCACCTGGTCACGGGCGGCGAGCAAGGCTTCGCGACCAAGGCCGGCACGATCCTGCAGACGCAACGCAAAACCACCGGAGTTACCCAAGCCATCAATCGGTGGCGGCGGCACCGCCATCACGGCACCGTCGTTGGTCACGGCAAATTGTTCGTTCAGCGCCATGACCTCGGCCATCGCCGATTGATCTTCGCCGCGCAGCGACCAGTCCTTGAACACCGGGAATGCCAGCGCCGCGTTATCGCCCATCCCGGAGAAGCTGAAACCCGAGACCAGGAACATCGACTGCACCGCGTCACGGGAGGCGAGATAGCGCTCAAGCTGTTCGCCGGTCGCTTCGGTACGGGTACGGGTTGCGCCCGGCGGCAACTGGACATCGACGATCATGTAGCCCTGGTCTTCCACGGGCACAAAGGATTCCGGCAGACGCAGGTAGAAGTAACCGAGCATCGCGATAATGCCGACGTACACCAGCATCATGCGGCCGGCACGGGCGACCAGTCCGTTGTTGAGGATAGAGTAACGCTCGGTGAGCCGTGCGAAGCCACGGTTGAAGGCGCCGAAGAAGCCGCGCTTTTCATGGTGCCCTTGCGGAATCGGCTTGAGCAGCGTGGCACACAGGGCCGGGGTGAACGTCAGCGCGAGGAAGCCCGAGAACAGGATCGACACCGCCAGCGACACCGAGAACTGCTGATAGATCACCCCCACCGAACCGGACATGAACGCCAGCGGCATGAACACTGCCGAGAGCACCAGGGTGATACCGATGATCGCACCGGATACCTGCCCCATGGCCTTGATCGTGGCATCGACCGGCGACAACCCTTCTTCGGCCATGATCCGTTCGACGTTCTCCACCACCACGATGGCGTCGTCCACCAGAATGCCGATGGCGAGGACCATGCCGAACATGGTCATCATGTTCACCGAGAAGCCCAGCAGGTACATCATCACCAGCGTGCCGAGCAGGCACACCGGCACCACGATCGACGGAATCAGCGTGTAGCGGATGTTCTGCAGGAACAGGAACATCACCAGGAATACCAGCACCATCGCCTCGATCAGGGTGTGAATCACCTTCTCGATGGCGACGTCGACGAAACGCGAGGTGTCGTAGGGAACGGAGTATTCCACGTCGTCCGGGAAGTACGCCGACAGTTCGGCCAGGCGTTCCTTGACGGCGGTTGCGGTCTGGATTGCGTTGGCGCCGGGGGACAACTGGATTGCTGCGGCCACGGCCGGTTTGCCGTTCAGGCGCGAGTTGAAGTTGTAGCTTTCCTGGCCGACCTCCACGCGGGCGACGTCGCCCAGCTTGACCGTCGAGCCGTCCTCGTTGGCACGCAGGACAATACGTGCGAACTCTTGCGGATTATCCAGCGTGCCTTTCACCGCCAGGGTCGCGGTCAGTTCCTGCTGGCTGCTGCTCGGCGTGCTGCCGAAGCTGCCGGCCGGCACCTGCACGTTCTGCCCGCGAATCGCGGTGCTCACGTCGTCGATGGACAGGCCGTAACCCACCAGTTTCTGCGGGTCGAGCCAGATGCGCATCGCAGCTTCGGATGAGAAGAATTGCAGCTTGCCGACGCCCGGCACCCGGCGCAGTTCGTTGTTGATGTTGCGCGCGGCGTAGTCGCCCAGCGCGGTCGTGTCGGTGTGTTGGGAGCCTTCCTTATAGTTGAGCGCATAGATCAGCAGGAAACCGGCGCTCGCCTGCTCCACTTCCAGACCCTGGGTCAGCACGGCTTGCGGCATGCGCGACTCAGCCTTTTTCAGGCGGTTTTGCACGTCGACCTGAGCGAGCTGCGGATCAGTGCCCGGCTGGAATGTCACCGCAATTTCGGCGATACCGTTGGAGTTGTTGGTCGACTCGAAATACAGCAGGTTCTTGGCACCGTTGAGCGACTCTTCGATCACGCTGGTGACCGAGTCCACCAGCACTTTCGCCGAGGCACCGGGATAGGTTGCCGTCACTTTGATCTGCGGCGGCGCAACGTCGGGATACTGCGCCACCGGCAGCATCGGGATGACCAGCAGGCCGGCCAGAGAGATGAACAGCGCCACCACCCAGGCAAAGTTCGGGCGTTTGATGAAAAACTTGGACATCGGGAAATCCTCGCGGCGACGGCGCCCTTATTGTTTCGACTCGGACGACTGAGCCACGGCCTGAGACTGACCCGGTACGACCTTGGCCCCCGGTTGCAGTCCGGCAAGACCACCGACGATCACTTGATCGCCCGCTTTCAGGCCTTCACTGATCTGCCAGCGCGAACCCTGCATGGCGCCGGTGACCACACTGCGCGCTTCGACCCGCTCGTCCGCGCCGACCACCATTACCTGTGCAGAACCATCGCTGCCCCGTTGCACCGAGCGTTGCGGCACGAGAATGGCCTGGCTGTCGGTGCCCTGTGGCGTGCGCACGCGGACATACATGCCCGGCAACAGCACGCCGTCGGTATTGGCGAATTTGCCGCGCAACGACACCTGCCCGGTGCCGCGATCCACCGCGACATCGGTAAACATCAGCGCACCCTGACGCTCGTAGTTAGTGCCATCGACACGAATCGACAGCGCCTTGTTGTCGTCGGCGGAGAGCTTTCCGTCCTTGAGCGATTCGCGCAGACGCAGCGCGTCGGCAGCCGATTGGGTGAAGTCGACGTAGACCGGATCCAGTTGCTGAATCCGCGCCATCAACGTCGCGTCCCCCTGCCCGACCAAGGCGCCTTCGGTGACCAGCGCACGGCCGACGCGGCCGGAAATCGGTGCCGTCACCGAGGCATAACCGAGGTTCAGCCGGGCACTTTGCAGATCGGCCTGGGCCGAACGCGTAGCTGCCTGAGCGCTGCGCAGATCCGCCATGGCGCTGTCGAAATCCTGCTGGCTGACCGCTTCGATCTTCACCAACGGTTCATAACGTTTGACCCGGGCCTGCGCCTCAAGCGCAACGGACTGGGCGCGAGCCAGTTCACCTTCAGCTCGCGACAACGCGGCTTTGAGCGGTGCCGGATCGATCTGGAACAACAGATCCCCGGCCTTCACATCCGCGCCTTCTTCAAAACGCTTCTGCATTACGATGCCCGGCACCCGAGCGCGTACTTCCGCGATGCGCATCGGTTCCACCCTGCCCGGCAGCTCCGACGTCAGCGCCAAAGGCTCGGTCTTCACTGCCACCACTTCTACCGGGCGCGCCACTTCCGCCACCGCCGCCTGTTCACTTGCCGGTCCACACCCGGCCAATGCAATGGCGACTGCCAGCGACCCCGCCATTCCTACCGCACGCAAATTGCCCATAACTCACCCAAGGCTTGATCGAATTTGGCGCGAATGCTACGTTTCAAATCCTAATGAGTCAATAATGTCTCATGTGAGTATTTTGTGAATCTTATATGAACACCGCTCAAGGCCTCTGATGAACTCGATTTCCCATGATGAACAGCTGCTCAAGTCGCTGACCCTGGCCGTGGCCAACCGGCCGCGGGCGACGATGAAGGAACTGGCGCAACAGGCAGGCGTGAGCAAGGCCACCCTGCACCGCTACTGCGGAACACGGGAAAACCTGACGGCCAAACTGGAAGAGCACGCCGAGGGCACGCTGAAGCTGATCATCGACAACGCCGGCCTGCAGCATCTGGAACCGCTGGAGGCGCTGCGCCGATTGATTCGCGAACACCTCGCCCACCGCGAGCTGCTGGCCTTTCTGATGGCGCAATACCGCCCTGACTTCCTCGACCTGGAACAGGGGGGCAGGCGCTGGCTGTTTTATCTGGAGGCGCTGGACAGGTTCTTTTTGCGAGGCCAACAGGCAGGATTGTTTCGCATCGATATCACTGCGGCGATCTTCACCGAGTTGTTCATATCGCTGGTCTACGGGCTGGTGGATGCCGAACTGCGCGGGCGTGCGGCCCATGCGGATTCGGCGCGGACGCTTGAACAAATGTTTTTGAATGGGGTGCTGGCTGTTCGGCGTCTTTCTTGATCAGCCAAACAATTTATGGATCTCGGAAACCACCTGCATAGTGGCGTCTTCGATCGTGCCTTCATTACGGCACAAAACCCAGCCGTGATCGGCAGCCGCTTGCTCGAACATCTCCGTACACGCGACATGTTCAGCGTGCCTCTGGATCACAGTACCGCCCAGTCCTCTGGATCGTGCCTTTGCCCTGGCCCATGAAATATCCGGCGCGGTGACGACGCCGACATGCAGGTCAGGCACCTGCACGTTTCGCTCGATATTCAACCGGAGAATCTCCGCAAACGGGACGGTATGGCGAAACGCGGCGTCCGACGGATACCAGCGATCGATCAGGATAATGCTGCCCGGCGGTTGTTCCGTCAGCACGTGCCGGGAGATCCAGCTCCGGCTATCAGCAAAGCGCTGACACACCGCCCACTCCAGATCCCGGGAGTGATTTCTGGCGAGTTCATTGACGAGGGCCATGGTGGCACCCCGGTGCGGATCGCTTTTTCTCTCGCAAAGCCGGATGACTTTCTTGTTGTCGGCCCTCAGTACTGCCGTCACCGCTTCCAGTAATGTGGTTTTGCCGGTTCCTTTTGGCCCATCCAGAGAAACAAACAGCGGACGATTCATTTTTCACACAACGATTGAGGCATTGATGACCACTCTATCCTCATTTCTGCATTTCACTCAGCTCATCCCTGCCCTTTGCCTAAACTTGCTTCCCGATGATGTTCGCCAGACCTTTTGACTGCCAGGGAATCACAGAAGGAGTCACCCCATGTCAAAGCTATACCCCAGTATCGATCCTGAGGGATTGGTCGAGTACTCCGTGGTCTACACCGACCGCTCGCTCAACCACATGTCGCAGTCATTTCAAGGCGTGATGAAGAACATTTCCAGGACCCTGAAGCAGGTCTACAACGCCGAGGCGGTTGCGGTGGTTCCGGGCAGCGGCACCTTCGGCATGGAAGCGGTGGCGCGACAGTTCGCCACCGGCCAGCAATGCCTGGTGATACGCAACGGCTGGTTCAGTTATCGCTGGAGCCAGATCCTTGAGACGGGCAACATCCCGGCGGCTACTACGGTGCTGAAAGCCCGACCAGTCGAAACGGGACGCCAGGCTGCCTACGCCCCGCCGCCTCTGGACGAAGTCCTGGCAGCCATTGACACGCACAAGCCGCAGATTGTCTTTGCACCCCACGTTGAAACTTCTTCAGGGATTATCCTGCCCGACGAATACCTGCGGGCCGTCGGCGACGCCGTGCATGCGGTGGGTGGGCTGTTCGTGCTGGACTGCATCGCTTCCGGCACGCTTTGGGTTGATATGCACAAATGTGCCGTCGACCTGCTGATCAGCGCACCGCAGAAAGGCTGGAGCGCCTCCCCTTGCTGCGCTCTGGTGATGTTCAGTGCCTTGGCCCTCGAGCGCATCGAGCACACGCAAAGCAGCAGCTTCGCCTGCGACTTGAAGAAGTGGCTGCAGATCATGCAGGCCTACGAACAGGGCGGACATGCCTACCATGCGACCATGCCCAGTGATTCCCTCGCGCGGTTCAACGACGTAATGAACGAGACCCAAGCCTACGGTTTCGAAAAGGTCCGCGGCGAACAACAGGTTCTCGGTGACCGGGTGCGCGCAATGTTGACCGGCAAGGGCTTCAAAAGCGTGGCCGCTGCCGGGTTTCGGGCCCCGGGCGTGGTGGTGAGCTACACCGATGATGCCGATATCAAAAACGGCAAGAAGTTTGCCAGCCACGGCCTGCAGATCGCCGCCGGGGTGCCGCTGCAATGCGATGAACCGGCCGACTTCCAGACCTTCCGTATCGGCCTGTTCGGACTGGAAAAGCTGCATAACATCGAGCGTACGGTCAGCACGCTTGAGCAGGCACTGGATGAGGTGAGGCCCTACTCTCGCCCGCAGCAAATACCGTTTCCGCCGATCCTGTTCGGCGGAAACCATCAGCCTTGATCAACCTGTCATAACTTCCATATCTGCTGGCAAATAAAAGATTTTTCCACCGTTCCTATTGTCCATGAGGACCCGCGAGGACAAGGCCAGCGTCGATTCGTCGCACCATTGAGCGCAAAAACCCCTTTCATTCTGAATTAGTGATTTAACTAGGTAGTTACCTAACGATATACTGCCCGCCTCATTTCAACGGGACATTCAACGTGAAGCAGAGTCAACGCCTCTCGGGCATATCAACATTCATTCTGGTCGGGCTCGGGGTGATCATCGCCCTGCTCGGCCTGGCACTGGCGGCTGGCGGTGTGAAATTGGTCAGCCTGGGAGGCTCCTGGTACTTCCTGGTGGGTGGTCTGGTCATGGCCCTGTCCGGTCTGCTGATCGCTCGCCGCAAGCCTGCCGGCGCCTGGCTGTTCGCAGCGTTTCTGGTCGGGACTGCGATCTGGGCAGTGAGCGACGCAGGCCTGGTGTTCTGGCCGGTGTTCTCGCGCCTGTTCATGTTCAGCGCCGTGGGTCTGGCAGTTGCGTTGGTCTACCCGATGCTGAAACGCGCCAATGGCGGCGTTGCGGGTCGCGGTGCTTACGGCGTTGCCGCTGTCCTGGCAGTTGGCCTGGCCGTGGCTGCCGGCAATATGTTCGTCGCGCACCCGACCGTCGCCCCTACCGGCACCGGCCCGGGCCTGACCCCGGTCGAGCCGGAAAAGGCGCAGAAAGACTGGGCGCACTACGGCAATACCGAAGGTGGCAGCCGCTTCGCCGCGCTGGACCAGATCAACCGCAGCAACGTCGACAAACTGAAAGTCGCGTGGACCTATCACACCGGCGACATCGCCGAGAGCGATGGCAATGGCGCCGAAGACCAGTTGACCCCATTGCAGATCGGCAACAAGGTGTTCATCTGCACCCCGCACAACAACCTGATTGCGCTGGATGCCGACACCGGTAAGGAACTCTGGAAAAACGCGATCAACGCCAAGTCCAAAGTCTGGCAGCGTTGCCGTGGCATGGCCTACTTCGATGCCAGCGCAGCCGTTGCCAAACCGGCCAGCTCGCCAGTCACCGAAACCCCGGCCGCTCCTGCCGCCAACTGCACCCGCCGTCTGCTGACCAACACCATCGACGCCCGCCTGATCGCGGTCGATGCCGACACCGGCGAGTTCTGCCAGGGCTTCGGCAACAACGGCCAGGTTGATCTGAAGGCCGGTCTGGGTGATGTCCCGGACAGCTACTATCAACTGTCCTCCGCCCCTCTGATGGCCGGCACCACCGTGGTCGTTGGCGGTCGCGTGGCAGACAACGTGCAGACCGACATGCCGGGCGGCGTGATCCGTGGTTTCGACGTGATGACCGGTGCAATGCGCTGGGCTTTCGACCCGGGCAACCCGCAGGATAAAAAGGCCCCGGCCGATGGCAAGACCTATGTTCGCAGCACGCCGAACAGCTGGGCGCCGATGTCTTACGACCCGGCAACCAACACCGTGTTCTTGCCAATGGGCAGTTCGTCGACCGACATCTACGGTGTTGAACGCAACAAGCTCGACCACACCTACGGTGCTTCGATCCTGGCGCTGGACGCCAACAGCGGCGAAGAAAAGTGGGTCTACCAGACCGTGCACAACGACCTCTGGGACTTCGACCTGCCGATGCAGCCAAGCCTGATCGACTTCACCAAGGACGGCAAAACCGTACCGGCGCTGGTGATCGGCACCAAGGCCGGGCAGATCTACGTACTGGATCGCGCCACCGGCAAACCACTGACCGAAGTCAAAGAAGTACCGGTCAAGGCGTCGAACATTCCGAACGAACCTTACTCGCCTACCCAGCCAAAATCGGTGGGCATGCCGCAGATCGGTGCCCAGCACCTGACCGAGTCGGACATGTGGGGCGCCACCCCGTACGACCAGCTGCTGTGCCGGATCGATTTCAAGTCGATGCGTTACGAAGGCCTGTACACCGCGCCGGGCACCGACAAATCCCTGAGCTTCCCGGGTTCGCTGGGCGGCATGAACTGGGGCAGCATCTCCACTGACCCGGTGCACGGTTTCATCTTCGTCAACGACATGCGTCTGGGTCTGTGGATTCAGATGATTCCGTCGCAGAACAAAGGTCAGGCAACCTCCGGTGGCGAAGCGCTGAACACCGGCATGGGCGCCGTTCCGCTGAAAGGCACGCCATACGCGGTGAACAAGAACCGCTTCCTGTCGGTGGCCGGCATTCCGTGCCAGGCACCGCCGTTCGGCACCCTGACCGCGATCGACATGAAGACCCAGAAAGTCGCCTGGCAGGTTCCGGTCGGCACTGTTGAAGACACCGGTCCACTGGGCATCCGCATGCACCTGCCGATCAAGATCGGTCTGCCGACCCTCGGCGGCACCCTGTCGACCCAGGGTGGCCTGATCTTCATCGCCGGCACCCAGGACTTCTACCTGCGCGCCTACAACAGCGGCAAC
This sequence comes from Pseudomonas sp. GW821-FHT09C09, assembly GCF_059418105.1. NCBI lineage: Bacteria > Pseudomonadati > Pseudomonadota > Gammaproteobacteria > Pseudomonadales > Pseudomonadaceae > Pseudomonas > Pseudomonas sp. GW821-FHT09C09. Next base: position 404,330 of record NZ_JBWKPF010000002.1, on the reverse strand, counting down.
GGTGAAGAAATCTGGAAAGCCCGTCTGCCGGTCGGCAGCCAGGGCGGCCCGATGACGTACGTGTCGCCGAAAACCGGCAAGCAGTACGTGGTCATCACCGCCGGTGGCGCCCGTCAGTCGACTGATCGTGGTGACTACGTCATGGCGTACGCCCTGCCGTAAACCGCTGCGCCCTCCTTCATTTCACTGCGCGCGGCACCTTCGGGTGTCGCGCCGTTTCATGTTCCTGGCTCTGGATTTCAGCAATGTCATTCGTTGTTCGTTTTTCCCACACTGGCGTACTGCTCGCTCTTGCCTGCAGCACCGCCCTGCCCGCTTTCGCTGACACCGATTCGAACGTGTTCACCCGCAACACCCTGACCGGCGACTGGGGCGGCCTGCGCCACCAGCTCGACGAAGACGGCGTCAAGTTCACCGGCGACTACACCGGCGAAACCGCCTACAACGCCGATGGCGGTTTGCATCGCTCCGCCCGTTACTCACAGAACATCAAGCTCGGCGCGCAATTTGATCTGAGCAAAATCTATGGCGTCGACAACGCCGGCAAGGTCCAACTCACCATCAACGACCGGCGCGGCAACAGCGCCTCGGAAGATCTGGTCGGCAACCGTCTGCCGATCCAGGAAAACTACGGCGGGCTCTACACCCGCCTCACCGAACTGAGTTACGAGCGCACCCTGTTCACCCCGGCGCTGAACGTCAAACTCGGCTACATGGCCATGGGCAATGACCTCGGCGGCCTCGACAGCGGCATTCTCTGCAACTTCATGAACGCCGGTTTCTGCGGCCATCCGCTGAACATGTCCGGCGGCAGCGGCTGGACCAACTACCCCAACGCGCACCTGGGTGTGCGGGTGAAATACGACCTTTCGCCGGAATGGCAACTGCGCGTGGCGGCGTTCAACGTCGATCCCGAAAGCAACGGCAACTCCAGCCGCGCCTGGCACCTCGGACCGAAACACACCACCGGCACCGTGGTGCCGGTCGAACTGGTCTACAAACATGCCGGCACCCTGCCTAGCGAGTACAAACTCGGTTATTACTACGACAGCTCCGACGTGAAACGCATCGGCAGCGACAAGGAAGTGTCCGGTCGTGGCGGCCACTACCTGCTGATCGATCAGGCCGTGTGGAGCTCGCCAACCTCCGAAGGCCGCAGCCTGCACGCTTTCGGTCAATACTCGGCGGCCAGCGAAGCGGCTTCGCCGTTCAGCAAGTGGTATGGCGCCGGGGTGGTCCTGTACAAACCGTTCGAAGGCCGCCCGCGTGACACCGTCGCCCTGGGCTACGGCCGCGCCGTACAGAACCCACGCAGCCGCGACGTGCAACAAGACGCCGCACTGGCCAACGGCACGCCGCTCTCCAATATCGACGGCGCCGAACAACTGATCGAGCTCGGTTACGGTTATCAAGCCACGCCATGGCTGACCCTGCGTCCGAACCTGCAGTACATCATCGAGCCGGGCGCGTTCTCCGGTCAGGACATCGACAATGCACTGGTTGTGGGCCTACAGGTAAAAGCGGCGCTGTGACGTAGCGGCTGTCACCGCGCGGTCACCTTGCGCGCGGCGACACAGGTTTGGCTCAGATCGCTGGCCCAACCGTCGAGCACGCCTTTGACGTTCTCGGCGGTCATCACCTGTTTGTCGTTTTCCAATGGCACGCCCGTGCCCTTGCGCACGACTTTCGCCACCACCTCACCGGTGGATCCGTCCTCGATCGACACTTCCGTGGCGATTTCACTGTCCTGATCACGAATGCCGGCAGCGGTGCTCACGCCGGCCGCAACCAGCGTGATCGGCAGCCATTCGTAGTACCGCAGACCCTGAGTGCTGGTGGCGACTTGCGTGATCGCGGGTCGCACAACCAGTGTGTTCGGGCCGGGCCCGGAGGCCAGCGGCAGCGTTTTGCCCAGTTCCTGCCGGAGGGCTGCGTCGTAGTAGCGGGTCACACCGGACAACGTACTCTGCGGAATTCGCCCCGTGGGTTGAACCTGCGGATAGAACTGGCTCGGCGCCAGATAAACCCGGGTGTAACGCCCAGTCGATAACGCCGGGCTGACCCAGCTCAGAATCGTCTGCCCCGAGGGCGTCTGCTGCTCCTTCAACATGCTGTAGTCGTTGAGAAACCCGGAATACATGTCCGGTTCGACTTTTTTGCTGCTGCAGGCCGACAGGCTCAAAGTCGCTGCCAACAACAGCACCAGCGAATGACGGTTTCTCATCAATGCGCTTCCCCTGCGGTCTGAATCTGGCCGAACGGCGTGTTTTCAGAACACTCGATGCGCAACTGGCCGTGGGTCATGATCCAGTGGATGAATTCGGTCGTGGGGATGGAGTGGATGTATTCCACCCAATGACTGTCGGCCGGACTGAAGCGCTCGAAGTAGCGGCGCATGACGAGTTGGCTCTGGTCCGGAGCGATTCCCAGGCAGGTTTCCTGGAAGAAGATCGGCGCGTTGAACACGCTGCTAGTGGTGCGCTGGGTCAGGATCAGCGGGCGCACGGCACCATGCTCCTGAGTCGAATAAGCGCTTTTCATATCCTTCATATGAACCCCCTTGGATGGAATGCCGGCAGAGTGCCCGAGTTTTTTTGCCCGAGGATGTCCGGCTGATGTCCGCCCGGAAGGAATGTTGCTGGATTGAAATAAATGACCCCGCGATCAAAATGGTTTTAGATGCCCTCTTTTGATTCATGGATCCTGCAAACGTGAGCAGACTGCTGATCGTCGATGACGACGTAGAAATTCTGTCCCTGCTGAAGAAGTTCTTCGTTCAGCACGCCTACGAAGTCGAGGTGGTAACGGATGGCCAGGCCATGTGGGCGGCCATTGACCGGGCGCGGCCGGACACGATCATTCTCGACCTGATGCTGCCGGGTGAAGGCGGTTTGAGCCTGTGCCAGAAAATCCGCGCGCAGATGGGGATCCCGATCATCATGCTGACAGCCATGGCTGAATTGAGTGACCGGATTGTCGGTCTGGAACTGGGGGCCGACGATTACCTGACCAAGCCCTTCGCACCCCAGGAATTGCTGGCCCGGGTGCGTGCGCTGCAACGCCGCGCCGGCGAGCATGGCCACCGCACCAGCGAGCCTGCACGCCCGGTGATGACCTTCGCCGGTTGGCACCTGGACATTACCTGCCGCGAGCTGCGCTCACCCGAGGGCGTGATGATTCCGATGTCCGGCGGGGAATTCGATCTGCTGCTGGTCTTTCTCGAACATCCGCAACGGATCCTGACCCGCGAGCAACTGATCGACCTGACCCACGGCCAGGGCCACGACGCCTTTGATCGCAGCATCGATGTGCAGGTCAGCCGCTTGCGGCGCAAGATCGAACCGGACAGCAAACGCCCGGACCTGATCCGCACCGTGCGCAATGGCGGCTACATGTTCACGGCCAAGGTCAGCCGCTCATGATCGGTCGAATCCTGCCGCGCGACACCCTCAGTCGCCGGATCGCCCTGACGATTGTCGCGGCGATGCTCGCCTCACTGCTCCTCAATGCCCTGTTCGTGCAGGTGGCGGGCATCTGGGCCCGTCCGCCCATCGAACGCACCGGCCTTTTGGAACGAATTGCGGCGACCACACGAGTGATCGAAGCGGCGCCCGCGCCATTGCGCCCGCAGCTGGCGAGCGCCGCCAGCACCCCGACGCTTGAAGTGGTGTGGAATGCACAGCGCGCCTCATTCAATTTCCCCGGGGACGGCGCCGCGGTCGAGACCTCGAAAATTCCGGCGCTGGAGCAATTGCTGGGCAGTCATCGGGAAGTCGAAGTGTTCAATCCTGACGACTGGCCGGCCGGCAGTGCGCAGGCTCACTATGTCGCCCTCATCCCTTTGACCGATGGCAGCTGGCTGTCCTTCACGCCGCCGGAGCGTAGCTGGGGCCTGACCCTGAACGCCCGGATCGCGGTGATTGCCTCTCTCGGCCTGATCGCCACGTTGCTGGTTGCCTGGATCGCCACCCGCCAACTGGCCAATCCGCTGCAACGCTTTGCCGGGGCCGCCAGGCGTTTTGGCGTCGACCTGAACGCACCGCCCATCGAGATCGAAGGGCCCCATGAAATCCGCCAGGCCATCATCGCCTTCAACGCGATGCAGGCGCAGATCCAGCATTTCATCGGTGAGCGCACGCATATGCTCGCGTCCATCTCCCATGATTTGCGCGCGCCTCTGACCCGGATGCGCCTGCGCAGCGAATTCATGGAAGACCTGGATCATCAGCAGAAACTGATTCGCGACATCGAAGAGATGCAATCGATGATCAACGCCGCCCTGGCGTTTTTCCGCGAAGGTACACAGCTCGAGCAACCCACGGCGTTCGATCTGTCCGAATTGCTGCAAACCATCCTCGACGACTATCGCGACCAGCACGTCCTCATCGACTTCAACGGCCCGGCCCACCTGGTCTACGACGGCCGACCGCTGAGCCTGAAGCGGGTGATCGTCAACCTGCTGGAAAACGCCGTGAAATACGGCGAACGCCCGCGCATCGCACTCAGCCGCAACGCGCACTCGATCTGCATCGAAATCTGCGACGAAGGCCCGGGTATTCCCGAAGACGCGCTGCAACGGGTGTTCGACCCGTTCTTCCGCCTCGAAACCTCGCGCAACCGCGAAACCGGCGGCGTCGGGCTTGGCCTCTCGGCGGCCCGGGCGATCGTGCGAGAACAGGGCGGCGAACTGACCTTGAGCAATCGCAAGGGCTCGGGACTGGTGGCGAGGGTCCAATTGCCTTTGATGGATTGAGGCAGCTCGCTCCGCAGAATCTACAGTTCGACAGCGGTAGTTCGTCGCGCCAGACTCGCTCGATTGATCGTCAGCTCGCCACTCACGTCCGGGCCTCGATAAACCATGGATGTTTCATGGTGCACATAATCGCCATAGCGCTGCGCGCTCAACCAGTTGAACGAGCCGACGCAGAGCAGTTCTTCGTCAGCCATCACGATTTTGCTGTGCACCTTGTTAACCATCCGCACCTGAATATCCCGGGCTTGCAGCGTACTGATCGCCTCTTTGAATTGCGCGATCTTGGTCGAGTCACCTGGATCCGTGGCGTGTCTGATATCGGTATTGAATCGCAGGTCGGTGTAAACCACGACCTGCACGCCCCGCTCCACGGTGCTGCCCATCAAGTCCAGTGCCCCGCTTTCCTGCATCCAGCGTAACTTCACCCAGGGCGTCACAATTTGCACCTGTTGACGCGCCGTTCCCAGTGTTTGCATCAGAAATCGATCGTGCTCATCCACTTCATGCAGGTGGCTCAAACCGGTTCGCATGGTCTGCAGATCTTCACGGGGCTGGTAAACGAACGAAAGCTCGTTCGCCGGATCCGCCAGCAGAAACCGGGCCAGTCGCCCGCGTGGTTTGCTGATCGGAACCTGGCTAAACAGGTCCATGTCGCCAAATACCAGGAAACTGTCCTTGGCACGGGAAACCGCAACATTGAGCATGCTGTCCCTGCGGTCGATAAATTCCCCATCAGCATGTTTTGAATAAACAGCGGAAAAAATGACCACTGCACGTTCCGCGCCTTGAAACGAGTGCACCGTGCCAACGGTCAACTCGCCCTCGCCTTTTCCGGTTCTTATGCCTAGCGCGGCGCAAGCCTGGACAATTGCCTGGGTTTGAGCTCCGAAAGGCGTGATCACCCCGAGTATTTCCCACAACGGTTTGTTGTAGCGGGTTGTCAGCTCAGTAGCGTTGGCCTGAATCCATTTCGCGATCGTCTGCGCCTCCAGCAGGTTGCGGCGACTGCCACCATTATGCTGCTGACACAAACCGTCAATATGCAGATAGCCCAGCCCCGGCAAGCCACCGTGCGGTTTTGGTCCTCGTCTTGGTTGCAGCTTGCCCTTGTAACAAAGGGCATTGCAGTAATCGATGATCGAGTCGTAACAGCGTCGGTGTTCGTATAGGTAGATACCCCGGTCAAGTTCTCGATCGTAGTGATAACGGCTGGTCGACTGAGCGACCGCCATGACGCTGCCATTGGCCGCACTACGACCGCCCTCGCAAAAATCAGCATAGTCGTCATCGACTTGATCCCGAGCGAGCAAACCGGCACTCAGCAGGTTTCCGATATCGACGGCCGCCGGAATCGACCAGATCGGTTCAATCTGCCGGGTGTCGCCAATCACGAGGGCTCGTCTGGCCAGTGCAAATGAGGGCGCAGCGACTTCAGGCAGCACCTGGCCGGCCTCATCGACAATCAGCAGATCAATGAAATTGAGTGCGTAATCGTCGACGTACCCATTGCCATCATGTCGCGAGCAGGACATTTCTGTGGGTAGCCTGAAGAAAGTGGCCACGACACAGGGCGTAAGCTTCATCCATCGGCGCCAGTTTTTCTCAAGGGTCTTGCGCCCTGTCTTTGTGCGACTTTTCAAAATGTCCGGCAACGTTCGCGTAACTTCCAACAGCCAGCGGCCCTCCCAATAGTGGGTCGTCAGCAGAAAGATTTCGAAGCGTAGCGAGGTGTCAGCCCAATTATCGCAATCGTCCAGAGTTACTTCGCCAGCAGGTTTGTCATCCGGCACGGGTAAAACACCGATCACGGCTTGCCAGTTCATGACCTCGCGTTGCTCGCTCGCCAGCAATTTCTGCACTTCATGCAGCCGCGCCATGATCGTAGCGCAGGCCTGCTCGGCGTCAGTCACGGAGCTCGCCAGACGAGATTCGATTTCGCTGACAGTACGTGCACTTTCTACTTCGATGCAGGCATCCTCGAGCTGTAGTTTCGCCAGCCGCAGACGTTTGCTGGCGATCGGCCCGATCCAGCCAAACAGCGTGTAGATCAACGGTTCATGAGCCAGGTACCGTTTGAACGTTTTCAGCCAGCCTTGTGCTGTTGCTGCTTGTTGCGTCCGCTCCAGATGCTGTGCCTGGATTCGCTCGACTGCTGACTGGGGGCTATCACCGAGCTGCGCCCGAACTGCCTCACGAACGGTGACCAGCCTGCCCCATGCCTGCTCGACGTCGGAGAGATGTTGCTGGCGTACCCGGATCGCATCCTGGAGCCGGTCGACGACGCGTTGCAGGTCTGGCTCCGGCTCATCTGCAAAGGCAATCGCAGCCTTGGCCATGTAGGTCTGTCGGGCCTTTTGCAGGTAATCCTGCGATTCAAGTTCGGTATAGAAGCTTTTGGTCTGGTAGGTACGGGCCATTTCCGCTTCGGCTGAAACCTTGGGAAAATAGGCGCCAAAGCTTTTTATGTCTGGAAGCCAACGCCCCGCAAATGGACCACTTCCGTGGGCAAAATCCTTGCCGAATGCATTGATGATGTTCGTCACAGCCTGGTTGTTGGTAGAGCTTGCGACGATTACCGGCGGTTCGCCTCCCTCCAGGGCTGCCTTGGCCCAGAGCGAAGCAACGACCGACAGAAGTAACGTAGTTTTACCCGTCCCCGGCGGCCCGTTGATTGCCAATACATCACCTGGCTCGGCAACCAGCAGATGTGCCAGGCCATCGCGTTGAGCAGGCGCCAGGGCAAATTGATCGCCCGAGTGCCCCAGCCGTGCGGAAAACTGGCTATTGGCAGGCAGGCAGTCCTGGTCCGGACTGGGCTCTCTCTGAGCGAAACGTTCAAACAACGGCGCTTTGGGCTTGCTGTCGCGCAGGTAATCGTAAAGCGCGACGATATGACGGCTGAACCCGTCAGCTTTGGTTTCCTTGAACAAATAGCCGAAGTTGGTCAGATCAAAGCCGTCTTCCGTCCCGTCCCAGCCATTGCAGATCTGATCGACCATGTTTTCGCAAAACTGCAGATAGCTATTCCATCGTTCAAGATATGGCGCCGAGGCAAACTCTTCTCCCTGCGCTGGAGGATCGATATGCGGAACTTTCTCTCTGGATAGAAAACCGTCCAGTTCCGTCTGTGCCCCGATTGCAAAGTTGTCGCGATCCAGCGGCTCGAGAATGTCACGGGGAATCAACGTGTTCGCTGTGGGATAGATACGACCATCCCGGGTGACGAGCACTCGACAAATGACCGGGGTAACGAACACCGGAAGACCGTTGCGCGTCTTGCGATGCTCCAGCCTCGACTTGTAAACGAAGGGACGCAGAGTCACTTCCACAGAGGATGCCCTGGCAGGTTCGTCTGCAAACAGCACGTCAGTCTGCTCTGCCGGCACACAGCCGGCGAGTAACGAGTCCTGGGCCACGACTGTCAGTTTGGCGGCTTGAAGCACAGACAGGCTTCCATTGCCGTTTTCAGCATCTGCGAGGGAGTTACGCCAGTAGTTGGCGAGTTTGATGGAGTAGTCGTTCATCGTCCTGATTCACTGGGCGCCGTCACTCACTGTGACGTTTCATGGATGGGAATGGGGCGCGAGATTAGCGTGTTGGCGAGCGAACGCCAATCAACGCATATCTACAAGTGAGCACACGCGCTCAATCACTCAATGCGCACTTATCTGATCATCGACCCACATTTCACCGTCTCGGGTCACGGAAACATGAAGGCGTCAATTTTGCCCTTGGTGCTTTGCGCACTGACAGAGAGTGCGTTCGCCAGTGGTTTTTTCGAGGACGGCAAAAGCGAAGTGCTCAGCCGCAATTTCTTCCTGAGCAACGACTATCGCTCGCCCTCGCCCAGCGGCAAGAACTACAAACAGGAATGGGCTCAGGGGTTTATCGGCACTTTCGCATCTGGTTTCACCGAAGGAACTGTCGGTTTTGGCCTCGACGCCCACGCCTTTTATGGTCTGAAACTGGATGGCGGCCGGGGGCATTCGGGCACCGGTCTGTTGCCGGTGGACAGTGGCGGTCGCAGCGAAAGCGAGTATTCCAGCGCTGGCGGCGCCCTGAAATTCAAAGCCTCGCGCACCACCCTCGCCTTCGGCGAAATGACCGTCGAAACGCCGGTATTCGACACCTCGGACAAGCGCCTGCAACCGGAATACGCCACCGGATTCCTGCTCAACAGCCGGGAAATCGACAACGTCAATCTGGTGGCCGGGCATTTCACCGCGTTCAAGAATCAGGACAGCTCATCCGGCCAAGGCGACTTCCAGGGTTATGGCGCCAATACCAAGGCCGGCGGAATCACCTTCATCGGCGTCGATCTGTTCACCGAAAGCCCGGTCGGCGGCGCGCTGTACGCTTCAGACCTCAGCGAAACCTGGCATCAGTACTACGCCAACCTGCATTTCAAACAGTCCGGCGTGCTGCTCGACGCCAACGTCTATCACACCCGCGATACCGGGCAGGCACTGGCCGGGGAAATCGACAACACCGCGTTCAGCCTCTCGGGCAAATACGCCTTCGGCCCCCATGCGGTGATGCTCGGCTGGCAACGCATCAACGGTGACACACCGTTCGATTTCGTCGGTGGCGACTCGATCTATCTGGCCAACTCGATCAAATACGCCGACTTCAACGGGGCTCACGAGCGCTCGTGGCAAGCCCGCTACGACCTCGATCTCGGCGCGTTCGGCATTCCCGGCCTGAACTTCATGACCCGCTACGCTTCCGGCAGCCACATCGACGGCACCCACGCGCCCAAGGGCGGCGCCTACAACCCGTTCGACCCGGACAGCGGCCAGTTCCAGCCACAGCAAGGGGACGGCGGCAAACACTGGGAGCGCGATATCGATCTGCGCTACATCGTCCAGTCCGGGGCGGCCAAGGATCTTTCGGTGCAGCTGTCCCACGTCTCGCACCGGGCCAACAGTGCCCAGGCGGGGGATGACATTGACCGGATCTATGTGGTGATTCAGTACCCGCTGGGCTTTTGAGAACACGCTATCAACGCGTCCCCCTAAGGTCGTGTGCTTATTTTTACGCTTCAGCCATTCCAGCAAGTTGCTTACGTATAGAAAGGAAGACGATTTCGACAGCAGCGACGAATTGCTTCAGCGACTCGATGTCAGCCTGAAACATGTAAGGAGGTCTTGGATTAACGTCCTCACGACAAAATCTGGAAACTTTTGCCAGATTTTTTTCGGTATACCGACCTCCGTTATGTGCGACCGCATTGCGCAACGCCCGAAAACTCTCCACGATCCTGAGTTGTTTACGTTGCGAGGAAAAATCAAAACCGTGTTGCACGATCAGATAGCGAAACATTACGGCGAGTTCGGAGTATCCCTTTGTTGATTTAAGCTTTTTGTTACTCGCTTTCAGCGTATGACGTAACTTTTTTTTGAATGCTGGATAATTGACATCTCCAATTTCCTGTGCTGATAGAAAGTCGACTAGCAGCCCCAGATTGGCCTCAATCATGCTGTAAACCGTCATTACAGTGGAGTTAAGAAAAATATGGCGGTGCGTCGATTCGCGAGCGGTCAGTATCCCCAATATCAAGTGATCACTTTCCTGATCCTCGTTACCATATGTTGTCTTTACGCGATGCGTGGCTTTGGAGAGACGTTCATCCAGAGTTTCAAAGACTACGTCGACATAAGAGGTCATGTGTTTAATTTGTTTTTTGAAAATTATTTCCACGCTGGTATTAAGGATCTTTAACGCAACGGCCCTGTTCACGACTTTCTCCGAAGTTCGAATCTTACTCAGCATCGATTCCGACCTTTTTTTTCAACAGTCGGTTACCGGCAATTTCAATCGAGGCGGATTCTACCCCGGTGACTGATTGATGGCACTCTCGAACCAGACCCTGATTTTGAATTGGCGGAAGGCAGCCGGAGTCGAACCTGCCCGGGAACGGATGCCGTCCCCAACCGGGTTTGAAGCCCGGCCGCGCCACCGGGCGCGATTGCCTTCCTTGAACTCAGTCGGCGCCGGGGTTGGCCAGCGCGTTGTCGGAGCGGATCTGCCGACCCTCGCCGAGACGCCGGGTCAGGCCGAGGCGGTCGAAGTATTCGAGGATCTGGATACTGCGTTTGCGTCCCAAGCCTAGCGCATCACGGAACGCCGTGACTTGAATCGGCGGATTTTCTTCACCCAGACGCAGGAGCACCGCCGCCATTTGCCGCAAGGTGATGTCGGTAAAGAACAAGTCCCGCACCACCTGATGCATCACACCCAGCCGCGCCAGTTTGCGCAGCAACAGCCGAACAGTGGCGTCGTCCTGGCCCACGGCTTTGGCCACGTCGCGTATCCATGGCGGATCGAATCCGGCCTGATCGAACAGCGGCTGCAAGGCCTGCCACAGGGTTTCGTCGTCGGCATTCAGGCGCACCTGATGATCCGGCAAATGCAGCCACGGGCCGCTGGCGGTGATCGAACCGGCGCTGCGCAGTTCTTCCAGCAGGCTGATGAAGGTCGAGTGCTCGATGTTCAGTCCGCTGAAGCGTCGCAATCGATCACGGTCCGGGCCCATCTGGTCGGGCTCCAGTTCATGGAAGCGCGCCAGTTGTTCCAGCAAGGTGAACTTGAGAATGCCCCAGCGCTGAGCGTTGAACAGGACCTGGCCCTGACGGGTTTCGATCAGACGGACGTTGTCCGGTAGCGACCAGCTTTCACGCGGACGATTGAACTGACGCTCCAGACGCTGCGAATCAATGCCGCTTTCGCTGTACTCCAGCAACGTTGGCAGCGCTTGCTCGAGGCTGGAGCTGATCGCCAGCGCCCGCAATTGCGCCAGACGCCCGGGGCTGCGCCGTTGCCGGGCCGGGGCGAACGGGTCGAGCAACTGGCCGCCGCCGAGCGTGCGCTGGGCGCTGGGGTCGCGCAGGATCAACCGATCGCCCTTCACGCCGTGCACCGGAACATGGGTCAGCAGTTGCGCGAGCATGCGCTCGCCCGGAAGCAGCCGGGGTCCTTCGAGCAATGCCACGCGGGCGATCACGTCTTGCGTGCCGAGGTGCAGATGCACGGGCTGAAAGTGTTCGAAGGTGCGCGTCTCATCAGGCAGCAGCTGAAATTCGATGTCCAGGCGTTGAGTCGGTGCGAACAATGCTTCGGCGAGCAGCCATTGGCCGCGATGGATGTACCCGAGTTCCAGGCGATCAGCACTGATATTCAGGGCTACACGTTGGCCGGAAAACGCCAGCTCTGCGGGTTGATTCTGCGCGTGCAGCCCCCTCACCCGCACCGTTTTGCCCGACGGCCCGAGGTTCAGCCTGTCGCCCACCGCGACCATTCCCGACAGCGCCGTGCCCGTCACCACGATCCCGGCACCGGCGACGCTGAATGCCCGGTCGATGGCCAGACGAAACCCACCCTCGCGTCCCCGCTTCAACACTTCACCTTGCGCCTGCAGCAACGCTTGCCGCAGGGCCTCGACACCCTCACCCGTCACGCTTGAAACTGCCAGCATCGGCGCTCCGGCAAACGGACCGGGCGCCAGCAGATGTTCGATTTGCCGGCGAACCTCCACCACCCTGCCCGCCTCGACCCGATCAGCCTTGGTGATCGCCACCAGCGCCCGGGGAATGCCCAGCAACTCGACAATCGCCAAGTGCTCGCGGGTCTGCGGCATCACCCCGTCATCCGCCGCGACCACCAGCAACACCAGATCGATGCCCTGGGAGCCGGCCAACATGTTGTGGGTGAATTTCTCGTGGCCCGGCACGTCGATGAACCCGGTCAGCCCCGCTCCGGCCGCCAGTTCGGCATAGAGATAACCGAGGTCAATGGTCATGCCCCGCTCGCGCTCCTGCGGGCGGCGGTCGCCGGATTGCCCGGTCAGGGCCTGAAGCAGCGAGGTCTTGCCGTGGTCGATGTGCCCGGCGGTGCCGACGATCATGTCTGCAACGGCCCGAGTTGCGCGAGCCACGCCGGCTCGTCATCGAGTTGCCGCAGATCCAGCCACAGCGCGTCATCGTCGAGACGTCCGAGCACCGGGATCGGCAATTCGCGCAATGCGCTTTGCAGATTCAACAGCGAGCGTCCGCGCAGGCGTTTCGACACTTGAGGACGAGCGCACAATGCCGCGCTCGGCAGCCGCGCCACCGGTTGGCTGCCGCTGCCGATCATGCCCAGTGTCGCCACGGCAGTGACAGTCCAGCCTTCACCGAGAACATTGGCCAACAAGGGTTGCAGACGTTGGGCCTGGGCCAGAATTTCGTCTTGCGGGCGGGTCAGCAGGCGCAAGGTCGGTAACCGCTCGGCCAGACGATCAGGATCGCGATAGAGCCCAAGCACCGCTTCCAGCGCTGCCAGCGTCATCTTGTCGACCCGCAAGGCGCGTTTCAGCGGGTTTTTCTTGATCTTCGCGATCAGATCCTTGCGCCCGACGATCACGCCGGCCTGCGGTCCGCCGAGCAGTTTGTCGCCGCTGAAGGTGACGATGTCGGCGCCATCGAGCAACGCCTGACGCACCGTCGGCTCCGCCGGCAGACCCCAGCGGGTCAGGTCCAGCAGGCTGCCGCTGCCAAGGTCTTCGAGCAGCGGCAGGCCATGACGATGGGCCAGCTCCGCCAATTCAGCCGTCGGCACGCGGGCGGTAAAACCTTCGATGCTGTAGTTGCTCGCATGCACCCGCATGATCAAGCCGCTGCGCGGGCTGATCGCCGCTTCGTAATCCCGGGCATGAGTGCGATTGGTGGTGCCGACCTCGTGCAGACGCACGCCGGCCCGGGCCATGATGTCGGGGATGCGGAATGCGCCGCCGATTTCGATCAGTTCGCCGCGCGAGATGATGCCTTCCTTGCGCGCGCCGAGGCTGTTGAGGGTCAGCAGCACCGCAGCGGCATTGTTGTTGACCACGGTGACGGCTTCGGCGCCGGTCAGCTCGCGGATCAGGCCTTCGATCAGGTCATCACGGTCACCACGCTTGCCGCTGGCCAGGTCGAATTCCAGATTCAACGGATAACGGGCCGCCAGTTGCACGGCGTCTATGGCTTCTTCCGGCAACAGCGCACGGCCCAGATTGGTGTGCAGCACCGTGCCGGTCAGGTTGAACACCCGCCGCACCTGACTGCGCTGTTGCAGCGCCAGACGTTCGGCAATCCTGCCGGCCAGGGCTTCAGGGCTGATCTCGACCGCGGAGAGCTGCCCCGCCACGACCGAATCGCGCAAGTCGTCCAGCAACTGGCGCAACATCGCCAGCAGCGCCTCGCGCCCGTGTCGCTCGGCCACGGGCTGGAAGGCGTTGTGACGCAACAGACTGTCGATGGAAGGCAAACGCTGGGCAACACTGGCAGGCATCAGACGCTCCGGATAAAAAGCCGTTGCGCCAGAGTGTAGACGCTCTGCTTATTCGTCTCCGGGTGCCAGCAACAGATTCGGTGCCAGCCGCTGATAGCCGTCCTGGGCCAGGCGCATGTCCAGCAGCAGACTGCTCAAGTCTGCCGACAGCGCTTCGGCGTCCGCATCGTTTTCCAGATACAGCAGTTTCAGGTAGCTGTTACAACTTGGGCAGACCTCGGCCCGCAACGGCGCCTGATTTGCAGCGTGACGATCATCCTCAAGGCTCAGGTATTCAAGGCCCTTGCTCTGCTCGCAATACACACACTTGACCCGCACCACATGCCATTCGCAGGCGCACAGCGAGCACACCAGATAACGCAAGCCGTTGTGTTTGCCGCGATGGCGGATCACCCCGGCCATGGCCGGCGAACCACAGGCCGGGCACTGGCCGAGGCTGTTGCCGGGCGCCAGTTGCAGGTGCGGTGCGCTGAGCAGCCAGTGGCTCCAGGCCGTTTGCAACGCCGCGCCGAGAAACGGCACCAATGCCGCCGGCACCAGCGAATACTGGCCGCTGACCAGCGCCACCGCCCAGGCCCGCAACTGGCCGGAACCGGCAACCCGCAACGAGGTGACTGCATCGGCAACGGCGGGTTGTTCCGGTACACCGTAGCGTTGCAGCAAGGCATCGAGATACGCCTGCCAGCCGTCCTCGCGGATCAAGGTGTCAGCAGCGAACGGCGGCATGCCGTGTTGGCGGCAGACTTCAAGGCGTTGCTCATCAATCGGGGCATTCGAGGGCGGATCGTCGAGGACTTGCTGCTGCACGCGGCACAGTCCGGCGATCAGGCGCAGGTAATCGGCCAGCGGGTGGCCGTTCGCCAATTGATCAAGTCGTTCGGCGCGCAGCGTGAACAGGTTGTGCGGCGGCAAGTGCAGAAACGGCGGCGCACTGGCCGCCGCTTCGATTTCCCCGGGTTCAAGAATGGTTGGCAAGTGTCAGCCCTTTTTGGTGACCGGTCGCTCCGGCGGATCCTGGGATTCCACTTCGCGATACCAGAGTGCGTGATGTTTTTTCGCCCAGGCGCGGCTGACCCAACCGTGCAGCATCGCGTCCACCGAGCCCTTGATCCAGATGCCGGCATAGATGTGCACGATGATGCTGAGGATCAGCACGAACCCGGCCAGTGCATGCAGCAACATCGCCCAGCGAATCGTGGTGATGCCGAAGTAATGACTGAAGTACGCGCGCCAGATCACCAGCCCCGTAAACAACAGCCCGAGCATGCACAGCAGTAAAGTCCAGAACAGCATCTTCTGCCCGGCGTTGTACTTGCCCACCGGCGGCACGGTCTCTTCGTCGTTGACCAGCACCCGGTCGATGCGCCGCAGCCACTTCCAGTCGTTGTCGATAAAGAAATTCGAACGCCAGAAACGGAACACCAGGCCGAGAAAGAACACGAACATCAGCACACCCATGAACGGGTGCAGAATCCGCGTCCACGGCCCGCCGCCGAACAGGTTGGTCAGCCAGAACATCGACGGATGAAACAGCGCCAGTCCCGAAAGCCCGGCCATGAAGAACAGAATCGCCACCAGCCAGTGGTTGGTGCGCTGGTTGGCGGTGTAGCGCAGGATCGTCTTGTTGCTCATGGCCGGTCCTCCCCGCGTGGATCGAAGGTGTGCACCGCCGGATCGACCACGTGGACCGAGGTGTCGGGCGGTTCCGGATGGTCATCCTCTTCGGTGCGGTTCGGGCCGATCCGCACATAGTGGAAGAACCCGGCCAGCACCGCTGCGCCCATGGCCAGCAGGCCCAAGGGTTTGCTGATGCCTTTCCACAGGCCCACCAGCGGACTGATCGCAGGATTTTCCGGCAGGCCGGCGTAGATTTTAGGCGTGTCGGCATGATGCAGCACGTACATGACGTGAGTGCCGCCGACGCCTTCGGGATCGTACAGACCGGCGTTGTCGAAGCCACGGCTCTTCAGATCGACGATCCGTTCGGCCGCGTGGGTTTTCATGTCTTCCTTGCTGCCGAAGACAATCGCCCCGGTCGGGCAGGTTTTCACGCAGGCCGGCTCGAGCCCCACGGCCACGCGATCCGAACACAAGGTGCATTTGTAGGCCTTGTGGTCTTTCTGCGAGATGCGCGGAATGTTGAACGGGCAACCGGTGATGCAATAACCGCAGCCAATGCAGTGGTCCTGATCGAAATCGACGATGCCGTTGGCGTGCTTGATGATCGCCCCCGGGCTCGGGCACGCCGCCAGACAACCGGGCTCGGCGCAGTGCATGCAACCGTCCTTGCGGATCAGCCATTCAAGGTTGCCGGCGTCGGTTTCGTGCTCGGTGAAGCGCATCAGCGTCCACGACTCCGCGCTCAGATCCTGCGGATTGTCGTAGGTGCCATGGTTGTGGCCGACCTCGTCGCGCAGCTCGTTCCATTCCGAGCACGCGACCTGACAGGCCTTGCAGCCGATGCATTTGGTGGTGTCGATCAGCTTGGCGACTTCCTCCTGATTGCGCACCGAGGGTGCCGGCGTGGTGGTGGCCGAGCGGGCGATGATGTCTTGGCTGGCCATCTAAATTTTCTCCACGTTGACCAGGAATGACTTGGATTCCGGGGTCTGTGTATTGCCATCGCCGAGGAACGGCACCAGGGTGTTGGTCAGGTAGCCGTGACGCGTCAGGCCGGTGAAGCCCCAGTGCAGCGGGATGCCGATCTGATGCACGACCTGGCCGTTGACCTGCAACGGCCGGATCCTTTTGGTCACCACCGCCACCGCTTCGATGAACCCGCGTTTACAGCTGACCCGCACCCGGTCACCGGCAGCGATGCCCTTCTCTTTCGCCAGCACTTCGCCGATTTCCACGAACTGCTCCGGTTGAGCAATCGCGTTCAACCGGCAGTGTTTGCTCCAGAAGTGGAAATGCTCGGTCAGTCGATAGCTGGTGGCGGCGTACGGGTAATCCTTGGCCACGCCGAGGCTGTCCCACACCGAATCGAAGATCCGCGCCGCCGGGTTGCTGGTGGCTTTCTTGTTTTCGGGGTGCAGCGGGTTGATGCCGATCGGCGTTTCGAACGGCTCGTAGTGCTCGGGGAATGGCCCTTCGTTCATCTTGTCGACGGCGAAGAACCGCGCCACGCCTTCGGGGTTCATGATGAACGGGTTCATCCCGGCTTCCGGCGGCACGTCGGCCTTGTAGTCCGGCACGTCGGTGCCGCCCCAGGCCTTGCCGTTCCACCACACCAGGCGTTTTTTCGGGTCCCAGGGTTTGCCCTGCATGTCCGCCGAGGCGCGGTTGTAGAGAATCCGCCGGTTGGCCGGCCAGGCCCACGCCCAGCCCTGATGCTGATGCATGCCGTAAGGGTCGGCATTGTCGCGCCGTGCCATCTGGTTGCCGGCCTCGGTCCAGCTGCCGCAGAAGATCCAGCAGCCGGAGGCGGTGCTGCCGTCATCCTTGAGCTGGGCGAAGGCGGCCAGTTGCGAATTGCCCTTGATCGCCGCGCCCGTGGCGTCGGTGAAATCGGTGGTGGCGTAGCCGTTGACCTCCTTGGCGATTTCTTCCGGCGACGGTTCTTCCGGGATCTTGTACGGCCAGGAGAGTTTGAGGATCGGATCGGGATAAGCCCCGCCCTCGGTCTGATAACGCTGCCGCAAACGCATGAACAGTTCGGTCATGATCCGCACGTCAGTGCGGGACTCGCCGGGGCCGTCGGCGCCTTTCCAGTGCCATTGCAGCCAGCGGCTGCTGTTGACCAGCGAGCCGTCCTCTTCGGCAAAGCAGGTGGTGGGCAGGCGGATGACTTCGGTCTGGATGTCGGCGCTTTTCACATCGTTGTACGGCCCGACGTTTTCCCAGAACTGCGAGGTTTCGGTGGCGAGCGGATCCATCACCACCAGCCATTTCAGTTTAGCGAGCGCAGCCATCACCCGGTTCTTGTCCGGCAGCGCGGCAATCGGGTTGAAGCCCTGGCACATGTAGCCGTTGACCTTGCCCTGCCCCATCAGGTCGAACACCTTGAGGATGTCGTAGTTGGGGATGTCGAGTTTCGGCAGGTAATCGTAGGCCCACTGGTTTTCGGCTGTCGCGTTGGCGCCGTACCAGGCTTTCATCAGGCTGACGTGGAACTTGCTGTAGTTCTGCCAGTAGGACAGCTGGCCCGGGCGCAACGGTAATTGTGTGCGTTTCTTGATGTAGCCGTTGTAGTCCTGTTCGGCGTCGGTGGGCAGGGTCAGATAACCCGGCAACGAGTTCGACAGCAACCCGAGGTCGGTCAGGCCCTGAATGTTCGAGTGCCCACGCAAGGCGTTGACCCCGCCGCCGGGCATGCCGACGTTGCCCAGCAACAGTTGCACCATCGCTGCGCTGCGGATGATTTGCGAGCCGATCGAGTGCTGGGTCCAGCCCAATGCGTAAAGGATGGTCATGGTCTTGCCCGGCGTCGAGCAAGTGGCGATTTCCTCCCAGATTTTCTTCATCGCATCGACCGGCATGCCGCAGATCTGGCTCGCCAGGTCGATGTTGTAGCGGCTGTAATGCTGCTTCATCAGCTGATAGACGCAGCGCGGGTCCTGCAGGGTCGGGTCGACCTTGGCAAAGCCGTCCTCGCCCAGTTCGTAACCCCAGCTGGATTTGTCGGTATAGGTGCGTTTGGCCGCGTCATAACCGGTGAACAGTCCGTCCTCGAAGCCGAACCCGGCTTTGACGATGAACGACACGTCAGTGTAGTTGCGCACGTATTCGTGCTGGATCTTGTCCTCGGTCAGCAGATAATTGATGAGCCCGCCCATGAACGCGATGTCGCTGCCGGTACGAATCGGCGCGTAGTAATCGGCCACGGAGGAGGTCCGGGTAAATCTCGGGTCGACCACAATCAGCCGCGCGGCGTTGTGCGCCTTGGCTTCGGTCACCCATTTGAAGCCGCACGGGTGCGCTTCAGCGGAGTTGCCGCCCATCACCAGGATCAGATTCGCGTTGGCGATATCGGTCCAGGTGTTGGTCATGGCTCCACGGCCGTACGTCGGGGCAAGACTTGCCACCGTCGGGCCGTGTCAGACACGCGCCTGGTTATCGAACCCCAGCATGCCGAGACTGCGCACCACCTTATGGGTGATGTAACCCGCTTCGTTGGACGCCGCCGACGCTGCGAGGAACCCGGTGGTCAGCCAGCGGTTTACCGTCTGCCCCTGAGCGTTCTTCTCGACGAAATTGGCGTCGCGGTCGGCCTTCATCAGGTCGGCGACGCGGTCGAGGGCTTCGTCCCAGGTGATCCGGGTCCATTCGCTGCTGCCGGGCTTGCGCACCTGCGGGTACTGCAGGCGGCCCGGGCTGTGAATGAAGTCCAGCAGACCGGCGCCTTTCGGGCACAGGGTGCCGCGGTTGACCGGGTGGTCAGCGTCGCCCTCGATATGGATGATGTTTTGCGCAACGTTCTTCGCGGCATCGCCCTGGCTGTACATGATCAGACCGCAACCGACCGAGCAATACGGGCAGGTGTTGCGGGTTTCATGGGTGTGGGCAAGCTTGAAGTGGCGCACCTGCTCGGCGAAGGCCAGCGTCGGGGCCATGCCCAACGCGCCCAGGCTAGAGCCTGCAAGGCCGATACCGGCGACCTTGAAGAACTGACGACGGCTGAGATCCATCGTGCACTCCTGATCAGGTGGAACCCGGTACTTGAGCCGGGTTTTTTCTGGACAATCACGGTGGCGGCAAGCGAGTGCCGACTTTTTCACTGTAGACAACGTCGCCGCCGTCTGTGTGAAAACCGACCGTCGGCCATTCGTCGGTCACAAGTTCGCGCCCGCAGGGGATGGAGGTTTATCATCGCCGGCACGACCCATCTCCGCCCTCAGAGACCGCGCATGACTTTCGATTTTGATCAGGTATTCGACCGCCACGACACCGGCAGCACCAAGTGGAGCCGCTATGCGGCCGATGTGTTGCCGATGTGGGTCGCTGACATGGATTTCGCGGCACCACCGGTGGTCATCGAGGCGCTGCAACAGCGTCTGCTGCACCCCTTGGTCGGCTACAGCGTCGCCCAGGACAACCTGCGCGAGGCCATCGTTGCCGACCTCTGGAACAAGTTCGCCTGGCGGGTCAAGCCGCAGGAGCTGATCTTCCTGCCGGGCGTCGAATCGGGTTTCAACATGGCACTCAAAGCGTTGGTTCAGCCACAGCAGAATGTCGTGGTGCAAACCCCGAACTACCCGCCGCTGCGCCATGCACCGGGACATTGGGGCCTGAACAAGGTCGAGCTGGAGTTCAACGCCCAAGCCGACGGCACCTACGCCACGCCGCTGGATGCCTTGCGTGAATCCCTGACCGGTGGCGGCGCCCTGCTGCTGAGCACCCCCCACAACCCGATCGGCAAGGTCTTCGACCGTGAAGAACTGCAAGCGGTGGCCGACATCTGCATGGCGCAGGACGCCTGGATCATCTCCGACGAAATCCACGCAGAGCTGTGCTACGACGGTCGCGTGCACATTCCGACCGCGTCCCTGAGCCCGGAAATCGCCCAACGCACCATCACCCTGATGTCGGCGAGCAAGGCCTACAACATTGCCGGCCTCAAGACCTCGTTCATGATCATTCAGGACAGCGCCCTGCGCGAGCGCGTCAACCACGCCCGTTGCGGCATGGTCGACAGCGTCAACCCGCTGGGCATGGAAGCCACCCGCGTGGCTTACAGCGAGGCCGGGCCGTGGCTGAAGGAACTCAAGCAATACCTGCAAGCCAACCGTGACTGGCTGGTGGACGCGGTTCGCAGTCGTCTGCCCGGCGTGACGATCAACGTGCCGCAGGGCACTTATCTGGCGTGGCTCGATTGCTCGGCGCTCGGGCTGGACAATCCGCAGCAGTTCTTCCTCGAACAGGCTCGCGTCGGACTCAGCCCGGGCATCGATTTCGGTGATTTCAGCCAGCAATTCGTGCGCCTGAACTTCGGTTGCCCGCGTTCGTTGCTGGAAGAAGGCATTGCACGGATGGAGCAGGCATTGCTCAAGCACCAGGCCTGAGTCATCGCGTCAATCACGGCGGGCGCCGTGCAAGTCAGCGCCCGCCGCCTCTTCCCCGAGAAAAACTGAACCGCCGCCGCAGTCACCTTTCCATACTTCATGGCCCTGTCGGGTCGCGATGGTCAGGGCGGGCCGCGAACCATGACATTCATTATCTGGGTAACTGTGCTGGGCGCCGTCCTGCTGATGCTGGCGTTGACCTCGTCGTACCTGCGCTGGATGCCGGTCACGACGTCGGCCGTGTGCCTGTTGCTCGGCATCGGTATCGGCCCGAGCGGCCTCGATCTGCTGAAACTGCCGCTGGAACATGCCGCCTCGTGGATGGAGCACCTGACTGAAGTCGCGGTGCTGTTTTCGCTGTTCGTCTGTGGTTTGAAATTGCGGCTGCCGTTGCGCGACAAGCGCTGGCGGATAGCGTTCGGTCTGGCAGGGCCGGTGATGGTGCTGACGATCATCGGCGTCAGCCTGTTGCTGCATTACGGTCTGAAACTGTCGTGGGGGCCGTCGTTGCTGATCGCTGCGATTCTGGCCCCCACCGACCCGGTGTTGGCGGCGCTGGTGCAGGTGAACGATGCGAGGGATGTCGACAGCGTGCGCTTTGGACTGTCCGGCGAGGCCGGCCTGAACGACGGCGTGGCCTTCCCCTTCGTGATCCTCGGGCTGTTGCTGCTGCAAGGCGAGGGTTTGGCCGCCGAATGGAGCCACTGGGTATTGCGCGATCTGCTCTGGGCGGTCCCTGTCGGTTTGCTCACGGGTTACTGGATGGGCCGAGGTCTGGGGCGGGCCACGCTCGCATTACAGACGCGCAATGAAGACAGCACCGTCAGCCCGAACGACTATCTGGCACTGGCCTTGATCGCCCTCGCTTTTGTGGTGGCCGAGTCCGTGGGCGGCTATGGCTTTCTGTCGGTGTTCGCCGCCGGACTGGGCCTGCGGCAGGAGGAAGTGAAGTCCACCGGCGCCCATCAGCCGCCGGCCGAGCATCTGGTGCAACCGGTGGTCGGCCACCAGAACGTCGAACCGCAACACGCCGTGCATGGCGACACAGAAGGCCTGGAAGGCAGTCAGGTGGCCGCCGGGATCATGATGGGCGACATGCTCGCTTTCGGTGGTCTGGTGGAACGGGCCATGGAAGTGTTTCTGGTGACCCTGCTCGGCGTGGTGCTGGTCACCCACTGGGACTGGCGGGCGCTATGGGTCGGTGCAGTGCTGTTCTGTGTCATCCGCCCAGCCTGTGTGGCGTTGATGCCATGGGGATCATTGCTGGCGTGGCGTCAGCGAATGTTGATCGGCTGGTTCGGCATTCGCGGCATCGGCAGCCTGTTCTATCTGTTCTATGCCCTGAATCACGGCCTGGGCGAGACACTGGCCGCGCAGTGTACCGATCTCACCCTTTCAGTCGTGGCTCTGAGCATTTTGCTGCACGGCATCAGCACCCAGCCGCTCCTAGCCCGTTACGAACAGCGTAAACAAGCTGATGCCTGACCTCACTTCATCGACTGGGCGATGATCTCCACCAGTTGCATCTGGTTGAACGGTTTCGACAGCCGTGGCAGTTGCGCCGCAAACCCTTCGAGGCGCTCGGCGTAACCGGTGGCCAGGATGATCGGCAGATCCGGCTTGAGCACGCGCACGGCATGGGCCAGCTGCGCGCCGTTCATTTTCGGCATGGCCATGTCGGTGATCATCAAGTCGATCACTTCTCCTTGATCAAACAACTCCAGTGCCTGCGCACCGGAGGCCGCACCGATGACCCGATGCCCCAGATCCTCCAGCAACAGGCTGGTGCTGGTGCGCACCAGACTGTCGTCGTCCACCACCAGCACGCTGAGTCGCGGCACCGACGCCATGGACGGCCTCGGGCTCAGAGGCTTGGCCGCCATCCCGTCGACGGCGACCGGCAGCCAGAGCTCGGCGCAAGTCCCCTGTCCCTTCACGCTTTTGAGGATAAAGCGGCCGCCCAACTGTTCGATGAAACCATGCACCATCGACAACCCCAGCCCGGTGCCCTTGCCGAGGCCTTTGGTGGTGAAGAACGGATCGGTCGCCGAGGCCAGCGTCGCGTCGTCCATGCCTTCACCGGTATCGGTCACGCTCAAGCAGACATAGCGTCCCGCCGCAAGGCTTGCCTGACTCTCCTGCAAAACCACTCGCGGCTCGGCACCGATGACCACACTGCCGCCCTCGGGCATCGCATCGCGGGCGTTGGTGGCCAGGTTGAGGACCGCCAGTTCGAGCTGGTTGGTGTCGGCAAGCACCGCTTCAAGATCGTCGGAAAACTGCGTTTCGATACGAATCCCCGGCCCCAGCGAACTGCGCAACAGACCGGTGATGCCCTGCACCAGTTTCGGGATGTCCACCGGTTCGGTCTTGAGTTCCTGGCGTCGGGCGAAGGCGAGCATGCGCTGGGTCAGTGACACGCCGCGCAGCGCGCCCTGGGTGGCGTTTTCCAGTAGCCGACTGACTTTCGGGTCGTCGCCGACGCGTTTACGCACAATCTCGAGGTTACCGAGGATCACTGTCAGCAGATTGTTGAAGTCATGGGCGATACCACCACTGAGCTGACCGATGGCCTGCATCTTCTGCGCCTGGAACAGCGCTTCGCGGGTTTGCTCCAGTGCCAGTTGCGCCTGGTGGGCTTCGGTCACGTCACGGGTGATCTTGGCAAAGCCGAGCAACGTGCCGGTTTCGCCGCGAATCGCATCGACCACCACGTGGGCCAGAAAACGCGTGCCGTCCTTGCGCAGACGCCAGCTCTTGTTCTCGAAGCGACCCTCACGCACGGCGGTTTCCAGCGCCCGCTGCGGCTCACCGATCTCGCGGTCCTCCGGGGTGTAGAACATCGAGAAATGCTTGCCGATGACTTCGTTGGGCGCATAGCCCTTGATCCGTTGCGCACCGGGGTTCCAGTTGGTCACACGGCCTTCCGGGCTGAGCATGTAGATCGCGTAGTCGGTGACGCCCTGCACCAGCAGGCGGAATTGCTGTTCGCTTTGCTTGAGGGTTTCTTCGGCCATCTTGCGGTCGGTGAGGTCACGGGTGATTTTCGCAAAACCGAGCAGTTGCCCGTCCGGGCTGTAGATCGGGTCGATCACCACGTGGCACCAGAAATGCGTGCCGTCCTTGCGCACCCGCCAGCCTTCGCCTTCGAACCGGCCTTCGCGGATGGCTGTATCCAGTGCCCGTTGCGGCATGCCGACGGCGCGGTCTTCATCGGTGTAGAACCGCGAAAAGTGTTCGCCGAGAATCTCGGCTTCCTCATAACCCTTGAAGCGTTTGGCCCCGGAGTTCCAACTGGTGATGATGCCGCCGGGGTCGATCATGTAGATCGCGTAATCGACCACGGCATCGATCAGCAGGCGAAAGCGCATTTCTTCGATCGCAGCGGACTTCTTGTTCTCGCTCATCAGGCTTGGCTCAAAGCAGATTTTCAATAACAGGAGTATGCGTCAAACCGGCGGATTGGAAAGCTGCATCTGCATGATCGAGCTGCCACCAGCGCGGCAACAGCTGCTGGATGCGGCTCTCGGAGAAGCGATCGTCGATCAGCATGACCACGCCGCGATCCTGCTGGGTTCGGATCACCCGCCCGGCAGCCTGCACCACTTTCTGCATGCCGGGAAACAGGTAGGTGTAGTCGTAACCAGCGCCGAAGATCGCTGCCATGCGCCGTTTCATCTGTTCATTGACCGGGTTGAGCTGTGCCAGACCCAGCGTGGCAACGAAGGCGCCGATCAACCGGGCGCCGGGCAAATCGATGCCCTCGCCGAACGCACCGCCGAGTACCGCGAACCCGACGCCCTGGCTGTGCGCCGTGAACTGATCGAGAAACGCCTGCCGCTGCCCTTCGGCCATGCCCCGTGATTGCTGCCAGATCGGTATGTGCGGATGCCGTTCGGCGAGCAGCTGCGCGACCTGTTGCAGGTAATCGAAGCTGCTGAAGAACGCCAGATAATTGCCCGGGCGCTCAGCGAACTGGCGGGCGATCAATTCGACAATCGGTTCCAGCGACGCCTGACGATGGGTGAACCGGGTGGAAATCTGGCTGACGATCCGCACCTGCAACTGTTCGGCGCTGAACGGCGACTCAACGTCGATCCAAACGATGTCCGCCGGAGTGCCGAGCAGGTCGGCGTAATAGTGGCGCGGGCTGAGGGTCGCGGAAAACAGCACGCAGCTTCGGGCCGCTTTCAGGCGCGGGCCGAGCAGTGTCGCCGGCACCACGTTGCGCAGGCACAGTTGCGACAGCGGACGTTTGCGCTCGAGGTCGCGTTTGCTGATGTCGAACAGGTAGTTCGCGTCGAACAACTCCGCGACCCGGCCGAATTGCAGCATCTCGAACCAGGCATTCTGCAAACCGCTGTCGAGCCCTTGCGGGTGATCATTGAGGTAATCGCCAATGCTCGCGCTGCACGACGTGATTGCCTGCAGCAGTTTTTCCGGTGCCTTGTCGTAAGCCTGATACGGCGCCAGTTGTGCGTTGTGCAAGGCATTCCATTCCCGGTTGACCCGTTGCAGGGGCTTCTTCAACGCCTCGGGTGCGGTTTTGCGCACGCTGTTGAAGATCCCCTGATCGAGGGTGGCGCTGTACATCTGCCGCCCGCGCTCGACCAGGTTATGAGCTTCGTCCACCAGCACCGCGACTTTCCATTGATTGAGCTGGGCCAGGCCGAACAGCAGCGCGGTGAAATCGAAGTAGTAGTTGTAGTCCGCCACCACCACATCGGCCCAGCGCGCCATTTCCTGGCTCAGGTAATACGGACACACCGAGTGTTGCGCGGCGACTTCACGGATTGCTGCCTGATCCTGCAACTTCAATTGACTGGCCGCTTCACGGGCCGCCGGCAACCGGTCATAGAAGCCTTGAGCCAACGGGCAGGATTCGCCGTGACAGGCCTTGTCGGGATGCTCGCAAGCCTTGTCCCGCGCGACCATCTCCAGCACCCGCAGCGGCAGGGTTGCATTGTGATCGAACAGCACTTGCGCCGAATCCAGCGCCAGTTTGCGCCCCGGTGTCTTGGCGGTGAGAAAATACACCTTGTCCAGCTGCTGCGGCGCCAACGCCTTGAGCATCGGGAACAGCGTGCCGAGGGTCTTGCCGATGCCGGTGGGCGCCTGGGCCATCAGGCAGCGACCGGTGCTGACAGCCTTGAACACCGACTCGGCAAGATGACGCTGGCCGGGGCGGAAACTGTCATGGGGGAAGCCCAGTTGCTGCGCCGCCTGATTACGCGCTTCACGGTGGGCCATTTCCTGTTCGGCCCATGCCAGGAACAGGCCGCACTGTTGTTCGAAGAATTCGCGTAATGCTTCAGCGCTGAAGGCTTCGACCAGACAGGTTTCCTTTTCGCTGACGATGTCGAAGTACACCAGCGCCAGATTGATCTGTTCCAGCTGCAACCGGCAGCACATCAGCCAGCCGTAGATTTTCGCCTGCGCCCAATGCAGTGCGCGGTGGTTGGCCGGTTGTTTGCTCAGGTCACCACGGTAGGTTTTGACTTCCTCCAGGCAGATCTGCGTCGGGTCGTAGCCGTCTGCCCGGCCCTTGACCTTCAAGGTGCGGAACTCGCCTTCCAGCGCCACTTCGCTTTGATAGGCATCATTGCGCCGCGAGGCGACGGTGCGGTGACCGGCGATGCCCTCCAGCGCGGTGGGCGACGGGGTGAAGCGCAAGTCGAGGTCGCCGCTCTTGGCGGTGAACTCGCACAGCGCCCGCACCGCGATGCTGTAGCTCAAGCGCCCTGCTCCGCCCATTGCACGTAACACACCGCCACCGGCATCTGGTGCGTGTGGCAGAACTCCAGCCAGCGCAATTGATTGTCCTGCAAGCGGTCGCCGGGGCCTTTGACTTCGATCATCCGGTAGGTCTTGTGCTGCGGCCAGAACTGGATCAGGTCGGGCATGCCGGCGCGGTTGGCCTTGATGTCCAGCAGCAGGCGATTGAACCAGTGTTTGAGGTGTTCGGCCGGCAGGCAGGTCAGCGCTTGTTCCAGCAGTTCTTCATTGAGTGCGCCCCAGAATACGAACGGCGACTGAATGCCCCACTTGGCGACAAACCGGTTGCGGATGGTTTCGGCATAACGGCCGTCGTCCAGTTCCGCCAGGCAGACTTCGAACAAGGCGGCCCGCCGCCCCTGGAAATCCTCGTGGAGCAAATCCGCGGGCCCGCGCTGGAACGGATTGAAAAACGCCCCCGGCAGCGGCGCGAAAATCGCCGGCCAGCACAGCAGGCCGAACAGCGAGTTGATCAGGCTGTTCTCGACGTAATGCACGGGGCCGTTGTCCTCATGCAGGTGCGCCTGCACGTGATATTCCACTGACAGTGCCGGATCGAGCCGAAGCAGGTGCAGATCCAGACGTTCAACAGGTCGTGCTGCAACGCGCTTGAGCGGTGGCCCGCCGAGTTTGCGCCGCAGCCGTGGCAGCGCCCGTTGCAGGCCCTGGTGTTCGGCGGCGCTTTCCGGCGCCTGTTCGGCCAGCGTGCCCAGCTCCAACGCCAGGGCATATTCGCCGCAGCGTTCCAGCACCCGGATCATCCGCAACCGCGCACCAGGATAGGCACAGCCGCGATAAAGGCTCAGGGCCAGGGCAAATTCCGCGATGCGTTCGCAATGCTGGCCGATCTGGAACAGTAGTTTGCCGAGCCGACGCTGCAACCACGGGTTGTCGAACTGCAAAACGCTCAGTTCTTCGGCAATCGGCTCGATCGCCTCACCTGCCTCGAAACGCTGTTGGCAATCGTGCAGGAACAGACAGGCATCGACATCGGCACGGCTGCGCAGGCCTCGGGAGTCGGCGCTGAGCTCGACTTTTTCGTAGGTGTAGATCCCGAGATCGGCGAGGACGAACTCCGACCAGTCCTGGTAGAGGTTGCCGAAGAACATCAGGCGAAACCGGTCGCACAGGTCCATCAACGTCAGGCTGAACAATCGGTCTGCAATCGCCGGGCACCAGTCGTGCCAGCAACGTGATAAGGGAAACTGCTCATGCAGGATCGGCAACCAGTCGACCTTGCGCCCCTTTGGATCATCGATGGCCGGGCCGAAGGCTTGCACGACTTCGGCCTTCAGCAGCAGATCAAATAGCTCCGGCATCGACAGCAGCGCCTGTTCATCGAGCCAGCCATGATCGAGCAACGGCTGCGCGGCTGATGCAATGTCGCCGATTTCCGGATAGTTGAGTTTGCCCGCCCGAAAATGCACGCCCTTGCGCATCACCATCCGCACCAGCAAACCCTGGGAGCCGCGCGGCAGTGACTTGAAGTCGCGAATGAAGGCATGCTCCGTTTCGCTCATCACGTCGGCATAACGAAGCTCAAGCCAGTCAAGCACTTGCCGGAAGTTGTTGAGGTAATAGAACGGGTCGTCGAGGGGGCTGGAAGTCACGGTGATAACGGGCCATGGCAAGCGAATACTGGTTATGCGTACAGATACCAGTTCTGCCCCGACGGGCGCAAACGGAAAAGGATCAGTGGCATCCGCGATTGAGGTTTTTTTGCCAGTCCATCGAACTTTTACCGGGGATTTGGCACCAACCGCGTTAGAGGACCGACACCGGTCGAAATGAATGAGGAAATACCGGGTATGAATTTCAAGACGTTGTTTATGCCGATGACCGTCGTAGCGCTGATGGCGCTGGCCGGTTGCTCCACCCCGACCGTGGTGACCTTGCAGAATGGCACGCAGTATCTGACCCAGGACATGCCGAAAACCAAGTCCGAGGACGGCTTCTATGAGTTCCGGGACATTTCCGGCGCGAAGATCCGGGTCAAGTCCGACGAAGTGGCCACGGTGCGCAAGGAAGACTGACGATTACCCCGACAAAAAAGGCTGCAATCCTGTAGGAGCGCAGCCTTTTTTGCATTTTTCAGCGGGGTAACGCCATGCCCGGAAGGGAGCCGTCGCAGTTCAACGCGCGCTCACCGCGCCGGACCATTTCTTCCTGCAGGCGCTGGCAACGTTGACGCTCCTGCTGCGCCATGCGGTCGATGCTCAGGTTGCCGGTCATTTCGGGCTCATTGTTCTCGCCGATGCGAACGGTCACGAACGGTTGTTCGGGCTGGATATGAAAGCGACTTTTCTCTTCGACCGGCTCGCTGTTCTCGGTGGGTGCCGGTTTCGGCAATTCATCGGAGCTGACACCGTAACGGCTCAGAATCGAGCTGTGAGGCAAATCGGCCCAGACGTTGGCCGACAGCAGCGCCAACCCGACAATACCGATATACCCCTTGAAACCTTTCACGTTTGAATCTCCTGTACTCAATGGCGGCTTGCCCATACATGACGAGTGCGCATGCGATGGCTTTAGTCCGCATTTCCTGTTGGTGCAGGGCTTTGAGTCAGGTAGTGGCCAATGAGTCACTTTTGACAGGGAGAGGGAAAGAGTTCCCTCTCCACAGTCACCCTCAGGCGATCACGATGCCATCGGCACTGAGACTGCTCAGCGAAACCCCGACCAGCGTCACCGAATCAGCGCCAAACTTGAGCACCGTATCCTGCCCCACCGACGTGGCATGGGCGCGGAAGTCATCGCCGGGCAACACGCCCTGCACGCCGAGGAACACCAGTTTGTCGTTGCCGTTGAAGCCCACCACCCGGTCCTGGCCGAATGCGCCGCTGAACAGGAACGTATCCGCCCCGCCGCCGGACTCCATCAGGTCATTGCCGGCGCCGCCGACGAACACGTCGTTACCCGCGCCGCCGATCAGGTGATCGTTGCCGTCCAGGCCAAACAACCAGTCGCCACCGGCATGCGCCTTGAGGGTGTCGGCGCCACTGGTGCCCTTCACGCTCGACTCATACTGAGTGACGTTGTTGCCGACCTTCAGACCATCGGCGGTCACGCTGTGGGTCACGTCGTCCTTGAACAGGCCCCAGAGGAAACCCGGCTCCTTGGTGACGATGCTGCCGATGTCACGGGTGATGCTGATTCCACCGTTGGCATCGCGGATGTACAGGTTGCCGGCGCCGTCGTTGGCGAAGTCGAACTTGTTCACCGACTGCTGCAGCTCAAGGGTGTTGTTGCCCGAACCGCCGAGGATGATGTTGTAGCCGCCGCTGTCACGGAAGGTGTCGTTGCCGGCACGGCCTTCCAGATAGTCGTTGCCGCTGCCGCCCTGGATCAGATCGTTACCGTCGCTGCCGATGATGAAGGTGCTGCCCTTGTGGGGCTCGGCGTTGCGGTTGAGATCCTGCACCCAGGTGTTGGCCCTCGCCGGGTCCGACAGGTTGGCCACGATAATCGTCGAGTCACGGCTGGTGAGGTCGTAGAACTTCGACTCGATGACCCGGTTCATACCGTCGCCGTAAGCCGTCGGCAGGTGCGAGATCCAGGTCGGGATGTTGACGATCGAATACGGCAGCACGTTCCACGCGTTCGAGGCGTAGTGGTCGTTGAAGCTGACGATGTTGTCGGTGGCCGAGACTTTCGATGCGTCGTGCACGCCCAGCGATGCCCCGGTGAAGGTCGAGCCGTCGAGGGCGCGGAATACCGGATCGTTTTCGTAGCCGACGTTGAGCACCTTGTCGGTGCTGCTCTGGGTCGGCGAGGCGTAGGCGACGTAGTTGGAGTCCTGGAAGAACCCGCCCCACTTGCTGCCGCTCAAATCCGCCATGCTGTTCACCGCCAGCCCGCCGAGGCTGTGGCCGCTGACCAGCACGTCCTTGCCGCTGAGGCCGTTGGCCTTGGCAAAGGCCACCACGTTGTTCATCAGGTTGCCGAAGGCTTCGCCGACGTAGTTCTTGGCGTAATCCTTGGGGCCGAATGCGGCGAGCAGGTCATTGATGGCGTCGGCGATGGAGTCACCGATGAGGATTTCCCTTGGGCCGCTGGTGCCGCGAAAGGCAATACCGATTTCCGTGAGATGGCCCTGGGCGTCGTACTTGCCGAGGATTTCCACTTGCGCGCTGGTATAGCCGGGCTTTTCGCCGAAGAAGGTTCCGCGCACGTCGGTCTTGCCGTCGTAGCCCAGTTGCGACGCAGTGATAGGCGTCCAGCCGGCCTTTTTCACGACATCGAGGGCGAGTTTTTCCGAATCGGGATTCCACGGGAGTCCGGGAATCACCCCTTGAGAATCGGTGCCGCCGATCAGCGCACTGATCAGTGTGGCCGGCAGGCCGAGGCCGAAGCCGTTGTGCTGATAGCCGACCGCGAAACCGTTGTCGAGGTTGTGATAGGAGTACAGCGTGATGGCCATGGCATCGCTGAACAACGCCTTGGAATCCGCTGTGCTGAAGTTCTTGTAGTCATACACACCCATTGCTGTTGCCTCTCTCTTTGTTGGAATTATTCAGAGATAGCTCACAACCAGAACGCCCCTCTCGGGGCGCCCCGGAGCATTTCCTTACAACACTTCTGTCATGCAACTCCAATGGGAACCGCCGCAAGCCACGGTGGTTCCCGCACGGAATCAGGCGAACACGAAACTCGAGTCCGACAGGTTAGCCACACCCACCCCGATCAGGGTCACGGCATAGTCGCCAATCTTCAGCACGGTATCGGCGCCGGACTGCGAAGCATGTTGCTTGTAGTCGTAGCCCTGCCCCGCGCCCTGCACGCCCATGAACACCAGTTTATCGCTGCCCTGGTAGCCATTGATCGAGTCGAAGCCGAACGCGCCGCTGAACAGGAAGGTATTGTTGCCACCCACCGCATTCATCACGTCGTTGCCGGCGCCGCCGACGAAGGTCACATGGGCCTTGTCGCTGAACAGGTGATCGTCGCCACCCAGACCGAACAGCCAGTCGCCGTCAGCGGTGGCTTTCAGCGTGTCACCGAGTGCGCCGCCGTTGAGCGAATGGTTGTACTGGGTCAGTTCGGCGCCGTTGGCCAGGCCTTTGCCGGTGACGGTCCAGGTGATTTCCTTGCTGCTCCACATCGAACCGGACTCTTTGCTCACGATTGCGCCGATGTCACGGGTCATGCTGATGCCGCCGTAGGCGTCGCGCACGTACAGCGTGCCGTCACCGTCGTTGGCGAAGCTGAAGTTCTGCAACGGTTTCTGCAGGTCGAAGGTGTTGTGGCCCTGACCGCCCAACAGAATGTTGAAGCCACCGTCATCGCGGAACAGGTCATCGCCGGCACGGCCTTCGAGGAAGTCGTTGCCCGCCCCGCCCTTGAGCCAGTCGTTGCTGTCGGTGCCGATGATGAAGGTGCTGCCGGTGTGCGGCTCGCCGCTGCGGCCCAGATCCTCGACCCAGGTCTTGCCCCGGGACGAGGCTTCCAGATTGGACACGATGATGGTCGAGTCCTGGCTGGTGAGGTTGTAGAACTTCGAGTCGATCACCCGGTTCAGGCCGTCTGCATAGCCCAGCGAGCTGTGGGCCGACCAGTTCAGCGGATTGACGATGCTGAACGGCACCAGGTTCTGCGCGGTGGACGCGTAGTTGTCGTTGAAGTTGACGATGTTGTCGGTGGTCGAGTCGTGCGGCTTGTCGTGTTTGCCCATCGAAGCCGTGCTGAACGTAGTGCCGTCGAGCACACGGAATACCGGGTCGTTCTCGTAGCCGATGTTCAGCACGTTGGTGCCGGTGCTGCTCTGGGTCGGCGAGGCGAAGGAAATGTAGTTGGCGTCCTTGAAGAAACCACCCCAGTCGCTCGCGCTCAGCTCCGCCACGCTGTTGACCCCGAGCCCGCCGAGGCTGTGGCCGCTGATCAGCACGTCCTTGGCGGCAATGCCGTGAGCCGTGGCAAACGCGGCGACGGATTTGAGCAGGTTGTCGAAGGCGTTCTTCGCGTAGTTCTTGGCGTAATCCACCGGCCCGATGGCGGCCAGCAGGTTGTTTTTCATGTCGCCGAAGGTGTCGCTGTAACTCAGCCCGCCCGTGCCGCGAAAGGCCACGCCGATGCCGATCAGCTTGCCGGCGGCGTCGTATTTGCCGAGCACTTCCGCCTCGGCGCTGGTGAAACCGTCCTTCTCGCCGAAGAACGTCCCTTTCGCGTCGGTCTTGCCTTGATAACCCAGGGCCGAGGCGCCCAGTGGCGCCCACCCGGTGCCGGGCAAAGGCTGCCCGGTCGGCGTGTAGGAATACAGCGTCAGCGCGATCGCATCGCTGTACAGCGCTTTGCCGTCGGCATTTTTGTAATCGAACAATCCCATGTCGTGCTCTCTCTTCCTTTCAAAAACGGCAGTCCTCTGCAGAACTGCCGCTACACCTTAGAACTGCCAGTCCAGCGTCAGGCCCACACCGTGGTCCTTCTCGTTCGAACCGATCAGTCCGTTGTAGTCCAGGTTGACCCGGACATCGCGATTGAGCGCCAGCCCGGCACGAACGCCGACCACCGCTGCATCTCGATCCATCGACACACTTTGCACGGTGAACGCGCTGTTGCCATTGACGAAGGCCAAGTGACTGTCGGAATCCACGCTGCTCAGGTTGTGCTGCCAGCCCAGTGTTGCGCCCAGTTCCAGCTGATGTTTCTCGGACAGGGCAAACGTGCGCTTGGCGCGAACGCCGAGGGTCGACAGCACGGCGTCGCGGTTGTCCTCACCGCCCTTCAGTGCGGCGGCATCACCCTTTTCGGTGAAGCTGTCGCTGTTCAGGTGCACGTAAGCCAGATTGGCGAACGGCTCCAGGTTCATCGGCTGCAGACCGAGATCGTAGGCGGCTTCTGTGAACAGTTGTGCGGTGGTCGCATCGCGTTTGGTTTTCTGCTTGCCGCTGACACCGGCGAATTGCAGGTCACGTTTGACGTCGATGCGATGCCAGCTGTAAGCCGCGCCGGCGGTCAGGCGCAGGGCATCGATCTGGTGCCCCAGGTATGTACCCAGGTGATAGCTGTCAATCGATGCCGACGAGTGCGTGCCGCTGCCCATGTTCAAAGAACTGTCGCTATAACCGGTAACGAAACCCAAGCGAGTATCTTCAGTAATCAGGCCATCGACACCGAGCAACAAACCGCCAATTGAGCTGTTGGAATTGGCATTTTCATGGCCGCCATCGGTCTTGCCCCAGGCACCGAGCACTTTGAACCAGGCATTGCTGCGGTCATCGGTCGGCGCACCGGCATCGAACAGATCCCGTTCGCGCAGACGTTCGCCCACCGCATCACGCAGGTAACGGCTGTCGTTGATCAGCAATGTGCCAATGGCCGGGTGAATCTCGCCGGACAGTTGCTGGAACGCGTCCTGCGCAACGGCGGCGGTCGGCGACAGCAACAAGGTTTCGAACAACGCATTGCCCGCGCCCAGGCGTTCAGCGGCCGCACCGACGGCGCGCTGATTCGGAGTCAGGCCAACGCTGGCGAACGAAGCACCGTTACGCCCGACATTCAGTTGAACACCGCCCGAGGAGTAATCGAGAGTGCCGCCGAGGAACGCGTAGTTTGGCAAGACCTGACCAAAGCGCCCCTGAATGCCGCCCGCCGCCTGCAGGATGTTGAACTGGCTGCCCAGCAGTGATTTCACTTCCGTCGTGGTCAACAGCGTCGGGCTGTTTTCCAGGGTCAGGGCGACCGTTGCGCCGTCAATGATTGCGGTGCCGCCAGCAACTACACGGTCGCTGCTGGTGGGCGAGACTTCCACGGCATAGGTCGAGCCCGGTTCGAAGGTCACGTCACCGGCCACGTTCAGAGTGCCGATGGAGTTGCCCGGCGCCACGATACCGCCGCTTTTCGCAGTCAGCGCAGCGATGCGCCCGTTACCGCCCAAAATACCGCCGTCGTTGACCGTGACCGCCGATTGCAGCGAGCCATTGATTGCCAGTCGGCCACCGTTCACCAGGGTCGGGCCGGTGTAGGTGTTGGCGCCGGTCATCACCAGGGTGCCGATGCCTTGTTTGGTCAGACCGCCGTGGCCGGAAATGTCGTTGCGCCAGGTGTCGAGCCCGCAGGTGATGTCGGTGCACACGCGCTCGGTGGGCTTGCCGGCATCGATGATCGCGCCGATCCCTGGCAGATCCGCCACGAACTGGCTGGAGCCGTAGGCGCCTTCGATGCGGAACTCGGCCGGAATGTCCTGCTCGGTGACGAACATCGCCGGGCCGTCAATGCCCTTGCGCAGGTTGATCATGCCCCAGCCGTACAGGGCGTCGATGCCCGGAGCGCCAAGGTCGGTGGCGGTGGTGCGCAACACGCTGGCGACCTGGGCACCGGTCATGTACGGGAAACGCTCCATCAGCACTGCCACAGCACCTGCCGCGTGCGGAGCGGCCATCGAGGTGCCGTTGTAGTTGGCATAACCGGTGGTCAGATCACTGGCGTTGGTGCCGCCGATGATCGAACTGTAGATCTGCGTACCCGGTGCCGAGACGCAGAAACTCGCGGTGTAACCGCAACGCGAAGAAAAGGTACTCATGATGTACGGGTTGGCGCTGGTCTGATCCGGGTTTCTTTGCAGAGCGGAGACGGTCATCCAGTTCGGCGCGATTTCCGGCACGAAGTAGCCAAGGCCGGCGATGGCGTCCGGGTTGTTCAGGTTGTAGTCGTTACCGGCGGCAAAAATGGTCACGATTCCGCTGCGTGCGGCAGCGATTGCACCGTCATAGGCGCCGCCGGGTTTGGTGCCGAGCAGCGTGCGGATCTCGTTGAACTGCAATTGCGCGTCGTTGACGGTGAAGTGCGGGTACGCCGGGTTGCGTCCGCCGAGGTCGAAACGGTCAGTGATGCCGATGCCCCAGCTGTTGTTGATGATTCGCGCGCCGCTGGCGATCAGGGCATCCCAGCCGGCCTTGTACACCGCGCCGTCGTTGCCCCGGACGATGCCGTCTTCCGGGCCTGGGTCGCCGTTGTCGGCGCTGATGATCTGCGCACCGAATGCCACACCGTGCATCGGCCCACCGTCACGACTGCCCGCCGCGATACCGCCGACGTGAGTGCCGTGGGCGCCGAGTTTGCCGTTGGAGCCTACCGAAGGTGAACCGTCATAGCGGAAGGCGTCCCCGGCTTTGACCGGGATGTACGGGTCGGTGTATTCGCGGATACCGCTGGTGACCAGAGTCACGACTTTGTTCGGCCCGGAAAACTCCGGGTGCGCGGCGTATACCGGCTGGTCGAAGATCCCCAGTTTCACGTTTTTTCCGGTGTAGCCGGCGGCGTAGGCATAATCCGCGCCGATCGCGCCAAGGCCCCAGTCCGCCTTGAACTCGGCACTGCGCCAACTGGCCGGGTCCCCTGCCCGACCGTTTTCCACGTAGGGCGCGGCGTGTGCGCTGCCCCAGGTGGCCATGGCGCAGAGCAAGGCGCAGTTGAGGGTTTTCAGGCGAAAGCATCCACCCGATTGCGCGGGGGTGTTGTTGTTTTTCATCCAGCGACCTTCCTTAGTGATGTTGCACAAAATCCGTGTGTTCAGCATTTGATTGATCGTTCCCACGCAGGAGCTTGGGAGCGATCAATCACGCTCCATCAGAACTGCCAGTTCAGGCTCAGGCCTACGCCGTGACTCTTCTCGCGGCTGGCCAGTTGTCCGTTGTAATCCAGGTTCACCCGCACGTCGCGACTCAGGGCCAGGCTGGCCTGTACCCCCACCAGCGCGGCGTCGCGCACCAGCGGCGAACTTTCGACGCTGTACGGCGCGCTGCCGCTGGCGAAGCGCAAATGTTGTTCGGATTCAATGTCGGTGAGGCTGTGCTGCCAGCCGAGATGGCCACTGACATCGAGTTTCTGCGAGCCCGACAGGTTGATCGTCTTGATCGCCCTGACGCCGAGGGTGCTGAGCACCGCGTCACGCTGGTCGCCATTGCTTTTCAGCGCGGCAGCGTCGCCCTTCTCGGTGAAACCGTCGCTGTCCAGATGCACGTAGGCCAGATTGGCGAACGGCTCCAGAGCCAGCGCTTGCACGTTCAGCCGGTAGGCCGCCTCGCCGAATACCTGAGTGGTGGTGGCATCGACTTTGGCTTTCTGTTTGGCGCTGACGTCGCCGTATTGCAGGTCCCGTTTCACGTCGGCGCGATGCCAGCTGTAGGCCGCGCCGGTGCTCAAACGCCAGGCGCCGATGTCATGCCCGGCATAGGCGCCGAGGTGGTAGCTGTCGACCTTGGCCGAAGAATGCGTGCCGGAACCCATGCTCAACGAACTGTCGCTGTAACCGGTGACCAGACCGATGCGGGTCTGTTCGTCCAGCGCACCGTCGACACCGGCCAGCAGGCCGCCAATCGAGGTGCTGTAGCCGGCGGTGTCGTGTCGCGAGTCGGTTGTGCCCCAGGCGTCGAGGGCCTTGACCCAGCCGTTGCCTTGCGCGCTGTTCGCGTCGTGCAGGCGTTCGCCGATGGCGTCGCGCAACTGACGGCTGTTGTTGATCAGCACCGAACCGAGGGCCGGGTAGATTTCCCCGCTCAGTTGCTGGAAGGCTTGCTGTGCATCACTGGCAGTGGCGGACAACAACAGGCTTTCGTACACGGAATTGCCGGCGCCCATGCCTTCGACGGCGCTGGCCACGGCCCGCTGGTTCGGCGTCTGGCCGACACTGGCAAAAGACGTCGCGTTACGCTCGACACTCAGCGTGATCCCGTTGCCGGTGGACGCGAGGCTGCCACCGATGAACAGGTAGTCGGGCACCACCGCGCCGAACTGACCCTGAATACCCCCGGCTGCTTGCAGAATGTCGTACTGATGACCAAGCAGGCTTTTCGCTTCGGCGGTGCTGAGCAAGGTCGGGCTGTTTTCCAGTGACAGGCTGACGGTGGCACCGCTGATGGTCGCGGTGCCGCCGGCAACAATGCGGTCGCTGGCCGTCGGGGACAGCTCCACCGCGTAGGTCGAGCCCGGTGCGAAGGTCACGTCGCCGGCCACATTCAAGGTGCCGATGGAGTTGCCCGGTGCCACACGACCGCCGCTGTTGGCGGTCAGTGCGCCGATCCGCCCGGAACCGCCGAGGGTGCCACCGTCATTGACCGTGACCGCCGACGTCAGCGAGCCGTTGACGCTCAGCAGGCCGCCATTGACCGTGGTCGGGCCGCGATAGGTGCTGTCACCGGTCAGGATCAAATGCCCGGCCCCGGACTTGATCAGGCTGCCCTGATACACCCGGTTGGCAGCCGCCGCCTCACGGGCCGTGCCGACGGCGTAATCCGTCTGGTCCTGTTGGCTGGCACCGACCGGAACGCCGTTCTGCCAGCCCTTGTCCTGCAGGGTTTGCTGCCAGACGCTGTGTTCGGCGAGGTCTTCGCTCTGGCGCTGGATCAGTGCCTTGTCGGAGATGTCGTTGCTCCACACATCGCGTTGCCCGGTGGCCAGATTTGCGTCGAACGCACCGAGCAACTGTCCCGGCCCGCCCATCGCCCGCCTCAGGTTGGCCACGCCCCAGCCGACCACCCCGGTCGGCGCATCGGTCACGGAGCCGTCGAGTTGGGTGGCGGTAGTTAGCAACACTTCCAGCGCCTGCTGGTTGTTCATGTACGGGTAACGCTCCATCACCAGCGCCAGGGCGCCGGTGGCATGGGGCGCGGCCATCGAGGTGCCGGACTTGATCCCGTAGCCGCCGTCGGGCACGGTGCTGTCGATCTTCGCCCCCGGCGTGGTGATGCACCAGTATTTGGCGATGCCGCACTGGTTGTATTTCTGCTGATTGCTCTGATCCAGCCCCGACACGGCCAGCCAGTGGCCTTCCAGATCCGGCTGAAAGTACGGCAGCGCCGAGCGCACGCTGGCGTTGGGGTAACCACTGTTGCCGGCGCTGAACACGTTGATCACGCCGCGGCGCGAAACATCGGCGGCGGCATCGAGCCAGGTGCCCTTGTTCCAGTGCTGGGCGTAAGCCGCATGCAGGTCCGCCAGGGTTCGATAGCTGACATCCGGCGGCTGGCTGCCCCAACTGTTGTTGATCGCCCGCACGCCAGCAGCGGCCAGGGCGTCGTACGCCGCTTTGAAATAGCGCGGGTCGGGATTGGGGCCGAACAGGAAGCTGTCGTTCTTGTTGGTGTTGCCGACGTAGATCTGCGCGTTGAACGCCACACCATGCATGCCGGTGCCATCGCGGGAAGCGCCCATGGTGCCGACCACGTGAGTGCCGTGGGAGTCGTTGTTCGGGTTGAGCGTGCCGTTGACCGTGAACAGCGAACCATCCACATAGCTGCCGCTGGCCGACACCGGGTGATAACGGTCGCTGGCGAACTCGGGATGGGCGGCGTCGAAACCGGAATCCAGCGCGCCGATCTTCACACCCTTGCCGGTGATGCCGGCGGCGTAGGCCTGATCGGCCTGCAACCGGTCCAGTCCCCAGTCCCGCAGGAATTCGGCGGAGCGCCAACTGGCAGCGTCGCCAGGTTTGCCAGACTCCGGGTATTGCGCCTGGGCCTGGCTGACAGAAATTGCGAGCAACAGGGTGCCGACCGATGCCGGCTTGAAGCGTACGTCCATGTTCACCACTCGTTTTTGTTGTTTGGTGTAAAAACTACGGTGTTATTGCGTCCGTGGGCCTTGCCCGAATGCTTCATCCACCCGAGCCAGATCCTGCTCGCTCAAGGTGCCCGCGTAGTAATGCAGCTTGGTCCAGGCCATGAGGTAGTCATAGCGTGCCTGGGCCAGATCGCGGCGGGTGGTAAACAGTTGTTGTTCGGCGTTCAGCGCGTCCAGATTGGTCCGTTCACCGCCGAGAATGCTTTGTTTGGTTGAGACCACCAGCGCCTCGGCCGAGGTCAGGGCTTTCTGGTAAGCGCGCAGTTTGTTGACACCGGACAAGCAGGCACTGAACTGGCGCCGCAGTTCGATCAGGGTTTCGCGGGTCTTGCCGTCCAGTTCGTATTCCGCCTGCTCCATGTTACGGCTGGCCTGACGGGTCGATGCCGATACCCCGCCACCGGCGTACAGCGGCACGTTGACTTCGAAGCCGATGGTGTTGGTTTCGTAGCGCTGGTTGTAGGTGTTGCCGCTTTCCGACTCGTTCTGACGCATTGCCGCGTAGGCGCTGACTTTCGGCAGATGCCCGGCGCGGTTGCGCTCCACTTCAAAACGCGCCACTTCCACGGCCTGACGCTGGGACGCCAGGTTCGGGTTGTTGCTGATCGCCAGTTCGTGCCAGGTGTCATAGTTGGCCGGCATCAGGGCGAAGGTCTGGAAGTTCTGATCCAGTGGCGCCAGATCGGTGATGTTCACCGCTTGCTCACCGATCAGTGCCCCCAATTCACGCAACGCGGCATCCTGCTCGTTGCGCGCTTCGATTTCCTCGGCCGTCGCCAGTTCATAACGCGACTCGGCTTCGAGAATGTCGGTTCGCGTGCCTTCGCCCTGCTTGAACATGTGTTCGTTCTGCTGGAACTGCTGCTCGTAGGCCTTTTTCTTGGCCTGGGCGATGTCGATCTGATCCTGAGCGAACAAGGCCTTGGTGTAGTTGTCCAGGACCCGTACCAGTAGCTCCTGACTCTTGCCGCGAAAGTTTTCGTCGGCAAACAGCGACTGCGCCACGCCTTTGCGATAGGCCGCGTAGGCTTCGTAGTCGAGCAACGGCTGCTGCAGGGTCAGGGTCGAGCCGTAACTGTTGTAGTTACGCTCTTCAGTGTTGTTCCTTGCCCGGGAGTCGAGGGACGTGGCCTTCGACGTGTTATGGCCCTTGTTGTAGTTGTAACCCAGTTTCGGCAACAACCCGGCGCGGCCAATGGCCCGGTTTTCAAGGCCTGCATCGCGTTCCTTGATCGCGCCGAGGAACACCGGGTCATTGCGCAACGCCTGTTCGTAAATCTCGAACGGCCCCATGGCCGCCACCGCACTGTTGCCCGCGAGCAGCGCGAACGCTGCCGCCAGCATGGAAAGCTTATTCATACAGCCGAACATCCTTATTCTTCAGTCAATGCGGAGCCGGCCCGGTCGAGCAGCGGTTTGAACAGGTAGTTGAGGAGTGAACGTTCGCCCGTGCGCACGAACATTTCCGCCGGCATGCCGGGCTTGATCACCAGGCCGTTGAGCTTCTCCATGGCCTGATCGCTGACGCTGCTGCGCAACACGTAATACGGCGCACCGGTTTTCTCATCGACCATCTGGTCGGCGGAAATCAGGCTGACTTCGCCGGGAACGCGCGGGGTCTTGCTCTGGTTGAACGCGGTGAAGAGGATGTCCACCGGCAGGTGCGTGCCGACCTTGTCGATCAGGTTGATCGGCAGGTGCCCTTCCACTTCCAGGCGCGTGCCTTGCGGAACGATCTCCAGCAGGGTTTCGCCCTGACGCACCACGGCGCCTTCGGTGTGCACGCCGAGATTGACGGCGATGCCGTCCGAGGTCGCAAGAATCTCGCTGTGTTGCAGGTCAAAACCGGCGGAAGTCAGTTGCTCGGACAGGGTGACGCTTTTCAGTTGCGCGTCGGCCAGTTGGCTGCGGACTTCTTTCTGGTATTCCTCACCGTGCTGTTGCAGTTTCAGGCGCGACTCGAGAATGCCCTGCTCCACCCGGCCGCTTTCGCCGGTGTTCTCGGCCAGTTGCTGCTGCACTTGCGACAGCTGACGCTGGTATTCCATCAAGCGGTTGCGCGGGATGTAGCCGTTGTCTGCCAGCGGTTGCAGGTTACTCAACTGCTGTTGCAGGGAGTCAGCCTGAGCGTTGAGATCGGTACGGGCGCGGCGCATGCCGGCCAGTTGCGAAGTGGCGCCCTCGATGCTGGCGCGCAATGCAGCCTGCTCGCGGGAGAACGCTTCACGACGGCTGCTGAACAGCTGGCGCTGGCCTTCCAGTACCAGCGCCAGGCGCGGGTCCGCGTTATCGCTCAACTCTGGCGGAAACGTCACCTGCTTGAGGTTGTCACGCTCGGCCTGCCAGCGCGCCAGGCTGGCCCAGGCCATGCGGTACTGGGCCTGCAGCGATTGCACGTCGGCGGCGACCTGCGTCTGGTCGAGGCGGAACAAGGGCTGGCCCTGCTTCACGATCTCGCCTTCGCGCACCAGGATCCGGCTGACCACGCCGCTGCTCATCGACTGCACGGCTTTGCGTTTGCCGGAAACCACCACCGTGCCTTGCACCGGAATCCCTTGATCCAGCGGCGCCAGTGCGGCCCAGGCAAAGAAACTGCCAGCGCCGGCCAGCGCCAGAATCCAGCCCATGCGAGCGAAGAACTTCGCGTCGCGCTCAGGGCGTTCGGTGATGTACGCGTGTTCCATCGTTGCTTCGTTTTCTGTGTTCATGCTCGCGCTGCTCATACACCCGAATTCCTTGTGGTGGGCTGGTACTGCCGGCTCATGCTGAGCCCGCCCGGTGCCTGCGCGGTTTTTTCAGTTTGTTGTTGCGGCTGTTGCTGCGGGTTGCCGGACAGTGCCTTGAGCACGTCATGGCTCGGGCCGAAGGCTTGCAGTCGGCCATCGTTGAGCACCAGCAGCTTGTCGGCCTGGGCCAGCACCGAAGAACGATGCGTCACCAGCACCACCGTGGTGCCTTGGGCCTTGAGTTGCACGATGGCGCTGGACAATGCCGCTTCGCCGACGGTGTCGAGGTTGGAGTTCGGCTCATCCAGCACCACCAGGCTAGGTGTGCCGTAAATTGCACGCGCCAGCGCCACACGCTGTTTCTGGCCGCCGGACAGACCGCTGCCGTCCTCGCCCAGTTGCGTGTCGTAGCCTTGCGGCATGCGCAGGATCATTTCGTGAACCCCGGCCTGTTGCGCGGCGGCCACGACTTTCTGCGGATCGGTCTCGCTGAAGCGCGCGATGTTCTCGGCGATGGTGCCGCTGAACAGTTCGATATCCTGCGGCAGGTAGCCGATGTACGGACCGAGCTCGTCGCGGTTCCAGCGATGGATGTCGGCACCGTCCAGACGCACCGTGCCGCCGAGGGTCGGCCACACGCCGACCAGTACCCGCGCCAGGGTCGACTTGCCGGAGCCCGAGGCCCCGAGCACGCCCAGCACTTCACCGGCGGCCAGATTGAAATTGATCATGTGCAAGGTCGCGGCACGTTGCCCTGGTGGGCCGGCACTGACCTGTTCGAACGTGATCTGGCCTTTCGGCGCCGGCAATGCCATGGCGTCGTCGCTTGGCGGGAACGACTGCAGCAGGGAATCGAGTCGGCGGTAGGCCAGTTTCGCCCCGCTCCACTGCTTCCACACCGCAATCAACTGATCGATCGGGCTGAGCACGCGGCCCATCAGGATCGAACCGGCGATCATCATCCCGGCGGTCATGTCGCCCTTGATCACCAGCAAGGCACCCAGACCCAGCACCAGCGATTGCAGGCACAAGCGCAAGGTCTTGCTCAGCGAGCTGATCACCGCACCGGTGTCACTGGCCTGGTTCTGCAGGCCGAGAAAGCGTGAATGCACCTGGAACCAGCGCTTGCGCAGCGAGCCAAGCATGCCCATCGCCTGAATGGTTTCGGCGTTGTGCAGGTGGCTGGTGGCCAACTGGCTGGACTTCTGCGAGAAACCGGCGGCTTCGCCCAGTGGTTTCTTGGTCATGTATTCGTTGAGGCACGCCAGCGCGATCAGCAACAGCGCGCCGGCCGTGGCAAGGACGCCGAGCCAGACGTTGAACAGGTAAATCACGAACAGATAGACCGGGAACCACGGTGCATCGAAGAACGCGAACAGCGCAGGTCCGGTGACGAACTGGCGGATATGGGTCAGGTCGCCCAGCGACTGGCCGGCGTTGCCCTCGCCCTTGAACAGGTTGCGTTCGAACGCGGCTTGATAGACCCGCAGATTGAAACGGCGCTCCAGCTGGCTGCCGATGCGGATCACGATGAAGCTGCGCACCACCTCCAGCAGGCCGATG
The DNA here is from genome assembly GCF_059418105.1 of Pseudomonas sp. GW821-FHT09C09. NCBI lineage: Bacteria > Pseudomonadati > Pseudomonadota > Gammaproteobacteria > Pseudomonadales > Pseudomonadaceae > Pseudomonas > Pseudomonas sp. GW821-FHT09C09. The sequence continues at coordinate 360,648 of NZ_JBWKPF010000002.1, read as the reverse complement.
AACGCGAAGAACCCCACGACCATCAACGACAGCATCGCCAGCGTGGTTTCGTTTTGCGAAGACAGCACTCGGTCATAGACCTGGAGCATGTAAATGGAGGGCACCAGCATCAGCACGTTAATCAGTGCGGTAAAGCATCCGACGCTGATCAGAATACTTTTATAGTCACCCAACGCCTTGAATAAGGGAGCGGTGGCCGGAGCCTTCGCCATCTTCATTGATTATTCCTGAAATGATATTCCCCGCCGTACTTGGCGAGACTTCAATTAATTGCCCGCACCGAAGACGGGACATACACCGCCAGTATTTGCTTACACTTCAATAACAACTTTCGCGACTAAATCCGGCGTTGGCGTTATTGCGGACTCGCTTATAACTGTAACGGGGCGCCTTATATTTAAACTGTGAGTCGCTTCCGGTGATCAGGGCTGTTTGGCAGCTCGCTCGAGTGTAATCACCAGGCCTGACTTCAAAGTGCTCAGATAAAGCCCATCACGTTGTCGGCTGAAAAACTGGATTCTTGAGCCTTCCTTGCCAGTGATCGAAAGACCGTCCGGGTCGGGAAACCAGCCGATGGCGCTGTCCTGCAGCCACGCGCTCAAGCAATCGGCGCCCTTGCCCAGGGTCTGGTTGGATTCGAGGTCGATCTGGCAGGTGTTCGACGGTTTGTCTTGCAGCGCCTGCGCTTCGGGAGCGTCGCTGCGAGCGGTCAGTGTCGCTTGCCACTGCCCGGCAAATACCGATGGATCTTCGAGCCTGAGGCTGCTTGCCATGGTTGTTTCTCCAGAAATCATCATCAGCACCGGCAACAGATACGCTGCCGCTTTGCGGGTAAAAGCGAATTGGATCATAGGAAATTTCACTCCGGCGTGTAGCCTTGCTTACCGGCCAAAGCGATGCAAGTAAAGAAAGCGGCGCATCACGCGCCGCTTTCTTTTTTACATCACGCTACGATGTCGCTGATCGCCGCCTGGCCAACGGTGCTGACCTGGAAGTCCGCCACGCCGTGCCCGGAGAAATCCACCGACAGCAGGCTGTTGCCGCCCGAGGAGGTCAGGATGGCATCGCCCGCCGCGCCGGTGAAGGCGCTGACGAAGTGCAGGCCTGCACCATTGGTGATCGCGCTCAGGTCGATTTTGTCCAGACCGCTGACAAAGTCGAGGATCTGATCGATCGCACCCGGTTTGGAATCGGAACTGGCCGCGAACACGAAAGTGTCCGAACCCGAACCGCCCCACAGCTTGTCGGCACCGCCGCCGCCCCAGATGATGTCGTTGCCGGCACCGCCCTTGAGCTCGTTGGCTGCGCTGTTGCCGATGATCAGGTCGTTGCCCGAACCGCCGATGGCGTTCTCGATGGTGACGCCCTTGGCGATGGACACGTTGCCCACCAGGCCGCCAACGTCGGAGAACGAGGCTTCATTGAGGTTGATCTTCTGGTTCTGGGTGAAACCCGAGAAGTCGAAGGTGTCCTTGCCGCCCGCGTCCCACACCGAGAACACCAGCTTGTCCGACGATGAAGTCGCGCTGAGGAAATCGCGACCGGCGTTGGAGTTGAAGCCGTAGGTGGTGTCACCGGTACGGGTGGACATGTTCGCGCCGTAGAGCTTCTGGATCGCTGCGATATCGTCCATCAACGGGCCCGAAGCATAGGCTTCTACGCCGCCCTTGCTGAAGTTCTGGCTGGTGTTGCTTTCACTCCAGTAACTCATGAGGCTGTAGCCGCGGGTGTCTTGCCCGTAGGAAGCATCCTTGTACGTCGGATTGCCTTCGCCGGCGTTGTAGTCGCCAGGGTGAGACAGGCCCAGGGTGTGGCCGATTTCGTGGGTCAGCGTCTGACGCCCGTAATTGTTCACGCCCGGGTTCTTGTTGACGTCATATCCACTGCCGGTCAGGTACCAGGACTGACCGTCATAGCCTGGCTCGGTGCCTGGCAGGAACGCGAATGCCGCCGCGCCTTCCTGACCGCCGCTGTAGTTACCGAAGGTCATGTGGCCGTCGCCACCCTTGGCTGCTTCGGTAAAGGTCACGTTGGCGACATCGGCCCAGGATTGCATGGCGAGCACCGCCTGGGCTTTTTGCAGGGCACTGAACTGACTGAAACCTGTCACACCCAGGCCGCCGAAGTTGGCCGTCTTGGAGGTCAGAAAGGTGTAGGTCAGTTCGATCTTGCCGCTACCGTCGAGATCGTGCCAGGAGGCACCGTCACGCAGCAGTTGAGTTGCGGCTTGATCCACCGAGAAGGAGGGTTTGCCATTGACCGTGAGGTTGCCGCCACGATCGTACTGATGGCTGAAGCTATTGATCTGGTTGAACGCCGAGCTTGGCGCCGCCAGTGGTGCCGCGTTCAGCTGGAAAGCCTGTTCGGCGGTATCAATAGCATTAGCTTTTACTTTCGACATAAACACACTTCCTTGTTTAGCAATGGAACAGTTTTTGTCCGATAGCGACAACCTCTGGCGAGATTGTCCTATCACTCGCCCAATGAAGGCGTAAGAAACCTGACACAATTTGAAATCTGTCGTCTAGCGATTTTTCGAGATCAAATTGAACTATTCCGGAAAAGTCCCGTAAACAAAGCGCGTGCCGCTGAAAGAATGTTGTAAGTGTGGTGAGTTTGCCTAATTGTCTGACGATTTCTTATTTAAATATTAAATATCGGTAAGTTGCTTTTTGTTAGCCGCGTCTCACTTTCCTGCACTTTATTAGTGCGGTGCCAGCGAAGTGACATCAAACAAATAAACATATGCAGCGAGCGTCATATGCCTCTGACGGAGCGGGGAAAAACCCGCTCCGTCATCTTTTCAGCTACCGGTACGAATCTTGTTCCAGACCCGCGTGCGGATCCGGTCGATGTTCAGCGGCATGGCCTCCAGTGCGAACAATTTGCCCATCATTTCCGGGCTCGGATACACCTTGGTGTCGTTCTTGATGGCCGGGTCGATCAGGCTGTCGGCCTGTTCATTGCCATTGGCGTAATGCACGTAGTTGCTGATGCCGGCCATGACGTCGGGTTGCAGCAGGTAGTTCATGAAGGCGTAACCGGCCTTGGCGTCAGGCGCATCGGCGGGCATGGCGACCATGTCGAACCAGATCGCGGCGCCTTCCTTGGGAATCGCATAGCCGATATCGACACCATTCTTCGCCTCTTTGGCGCGGTTTTCCGCCTGCAGGATGTCGCCGGAGAAACCAACCGCGACGCAGATGTCGCCGTTGGCCAGGTCGCTGGTGTACTTCGAGGAATGGAAGTAGCTGACATATGGCCGCACTTTCATCAGCAGCGCTTCGGCCTTCTTGTAGTCCTCGGGGTTCTTGCTGTGATGCGGCAGACCCAGGTAGTTCAGCGCTGCCGGCAGCAGTTCCGGGCCGTTGTCGAGGATCGCCACGCCGCACTTCTGCAGCTTTTCCATGTATTCGGGCTTGAAGATCAGATCCCAGGAATCCACCGGTGCGTTATCGCCCAGTACGGCCTTGACCTTGGCGACGTTGTAACCGATGCCGGTGCTGCCCCACAGGTAAGGAAAACCGTGCTCGTTGCCCGGATCATTGGTCTGCAAGGCCTTGAGCAATACCGGATTGAGGTTCTTCCAGTTCGGCAACTGGCTCTTGTCGAGCTTCATCAGCGCCCCGCCCTGAATCTGCCGTGCCATGAAATGGTTGGACGGAAACACCACGTCGTAACCGGATTTGCCGGTCATCAACTTGCCGTCGAGGGTTTCGTTGCTGTCGTAGACGTCGTAAGTGACGCCGAGACCGGTGGCCTTTTCGAAGTTTTTCGCGGTGTCCGGCGCAATGTAGTCGGACCAGTTGTAGACCTTGACCGTTTCCGCTGCCTGAGCAAGGGAAGCAGCGAGCATCAAGGGGGCGAGAGCGAGGGTCTTTCGGATCATGGATCGATTCCTGTATTGGCTATTGTTGTTGGCAGGCAATCAAAAGGATCAAGCAATCAGAAAATCAGGACGTAGGTCTTGCGCACGGTCTCCTGGATGTCCCAGATCCCGAGCGTGTTGGCCGGCAACATCAGTGCGTCGCCACCTTGTATGTGCAGGGTTTCGCCGCCATCGTCCGGGGTGAACGTGCAGCGGCCGGAAATGAAGTGGCAGAACTCCTGGGCGGTGATCTGCCGCCGCCAGCGCCCCGGGGTGCATTCCCAGACGCCGGTTTCGACGCCGTCGTCGCGCTCGACGCTGGTGGTCGAGGCAATGGCGACCGGCGTGCCGAGCGGCACGGCCACCGGGCTGGATTCGTCCAGTTGCAGCGTGGCGGTGTTCTTGAATTGGGTGATGCTCATTGCGTTACCTATTTGGAATTGAACAACGTTTAGTGCATGAAACCTTCCATGAACCCGGCCACCCGACTGGCAAGTTTGCGCCGCCAGGGCGCAGTCGCCGGGTTGGCCAGGGTCTGGTCTTCGTGGACGAAACTTTTGATGATCGCGTTGTAGCCGAGCCAGCGGCACGGTTCCGGCTCCCAGGCGCGCAACGCATGGATCCCGCCGTCCGGCAGCACCCAGGGCTGATGCACCAGTTCGGTATCGCGCTCGAGAATCAGATCGGCCAGCGTGCGACCACCGAGGTTGGAAGCACCGACGCCCTCCCCGCCATAACCGCCGGACAGCGCGATGCCGTTGGCCCGGTCGCAGAGCATGTGCGGCTTGAAATGCCGGGACATGCCGAGATTGCCGCCCCAGGCGTGGGTGATCGTGGTGTTTTTCAGTTGTGGAAACAGCTCGCCGAACAGATAACGCCGCAGCTCTACTTCGTCCCGGGTCAAATCAAAGTTGTGGCGCAACTGGCCGGCGAACTGATAGCCGCCACGGGCGCCGAAGATCAGCCGGTTGTCGGCGCTGCGCTGGCCGTAGGTGACTTGACGGCTGAACTCACTGAAAGCCTGGCCACGGTTGAGGCCGATTTCGTCCCAGGTCGCCGCCGACAACGGTTCGGTGGCGACAATCAGGCTCTGCACCGGCAATTGATATCGACCCAGCGGCGGCAGCGTCACCGAATAACCTTCGATGGCCGGGACGATCCAGCGACTGCGCACGCTGGCCTTGTCGGTGCGCAGACTGCCCGACTGCCAATGGGTTACGGGACTGTTTTCGTAGATCTTCACGCCCATGCCCTGAACGGTCCGGGCCAGGCCACGCACCAGTTTTGCCGGCTGAATGGTTGCCACGTGCGGGGCGAAAATCCCGCCGTAGGGTTTGGCGACGCGAATCTGCTGCGCCAGTTGCTCAGGATTGAGCCAGCGATAATCGTCGTCGGTCAGGCCCTGGGCGTGCAGCTTGTTCAGATACTCGCGCAGGCTGGCTTCCTGCTCGGGATAGCGCGCGGCGCAGTACAGCACCCCGCCCTTGCGGTAATCGCAGTCGATGCCTTCGCGTTCGAGGACGACTTCGACTTCATCGGGAATGCTGTGCAGCAGATCGAATGAGGCGCGGCGTTGTTGTGGCGACAGGCCCGCCAGCAGGCGATCCTCGCCCAGCAGATTGCCCATCAACCAGCCACCGTTGCGGCCGGACGCACCAAAACCGGCGGTTTGCGCCTCGACAATGGCAATGTCCAGGCCTGGCGCGTGTTTCTTCAGGTAATACGCGGTCCATAACCCGGTGTAGCCGGCGCCGATGATTGCCACGTCGACGTCAAGGTCCTGCTCCAGCGCCGGGCGCGCGGTGAGCGGCTCGTCGAGTTGGTCCATCCACAAACTGATAGTGCGCCACGCCGGCATGCAAGACTCCGCCAATCCAGATTTCGATGGCGTCGATCCTAGTGGCTGACCTCAGGGACTGTCTTGCGCGCGTGTCCGCAAAGAAATTTGTTTGGCATAAGCCTTGGGCGACTGGCCGGTGTGCTGGCGGAAACAGCTGTAAAACGCCGAAATCGAGTTGAACCCGGCAGCGAACGCCAGTTCATCAATGCGCAGCGGCGGCGTCGCGTTATCCAGCGATTGCAGCAAATGCTGGAGCCGCGCCTGATTGACGTAGCGATAGAAGCTCTGCCCCAGCACCTGGTTCAGCAGGTAGGAAATCTGATTGCGGCTGTAACCGCACTCTTTCGCCACACGTTGCAGATCCAGTTCGGGATCGAGATACGGCTGTTGACGCTGGAAATACTGCTGCAGGTCTTCGGCCATGAAACTCAACTGGCGTGGCGACAGGCCCAGCCGGCTCGCCGCCGGGCGCTGACTCGGCGTCGAAGTACTGGAGCCCTGCTCGCGCACCAGTGAGGCGTATTCGTTGACCCGCCAGATTTTGGCGTCCTTGACGGTGATCGCTTCGCTGGAACGGAACGACACCAGGCCGTTGCCGCCACGCAGGGTCACTTCGTATTGAATGAACGCCGTGTTGCCGTCGATACGGATCCGGTCGCAATGTTCCAGCGCTTCGTCGGATTCACGGGGCATGCTGACGCGGACGTACTCGCGCAGTTCGTCGAGGCCGAGCACGCGGTTCTGGAAAAAATCGTTGTACTGAATGTCCGGATGGTAAAGCGCCATGACGCCATCCAGGTCCCGGTGTTTCCAGCACAGGTGATAGCGCATGACCGTTTCGGCCGTGGCCGGGGTCTGCTGCGGGCCGTCATCATCGGCGTGCATAAGGGACTCTTGGCAAAAGAACCGAGCTTGCCCAACTTCGGGCTCATCATCAACCAAGCGGCGCATAGTGGCACATTGGCGACAATTTCATCAGCCGTGACTTACATCAAAAAAATCCCTGCAATCGCCAAACGGCCTGAAAATTCTCACAGGTTTTTCACATCCAGATGCTACTTTTAAGGACAGTCACCGGTTGAGCCAATGAAGGCTCTTCCCACCTACCATGAGCAAACGGAAGCGCTCGATGAAGAAGGCGGGCAACACATGAACAAAGGGTCAAGCAAGGTCACGTTCCCCAATGCCTGCCAGCTGATGCGCTGGCATTTTCATCCCATGGGTTTCGAAGCCACGATGGACGCGCCGGGCAGCATGATCGCCCGCCTGTTCGATCGGGCCAGCGGCGAAACCATGATCGCCATTGCCGGCATTCCCTGTGCCACGGTGATGAACGCAGCGGATGTCGAACGAATAATCGAAGCCGTCGAAGACGAACTGGAAGCCTTTGTTCCTCCGGAGTCTCTTAGGAGTTACGCCTAAGTTATTGATTTAAAATAAAAAGCCCGCTGCGCGCGGGCTTTTTTATGGGCGATCGGTTCAGGCGGTTTTCTTTTCCGGCCGGTGATCGACGAAGAACGGCTTGCCCTTGGCGACCCGGTCCGACGCACGCGGCATGTTCACCGCCTGGGCATCCTGCGGCTCGACGTACCAATAGCAATGACTCACTGCCCGGGTAATGCCGACATAGGCCAGACGCAGGATTTCGTCCTTCTGCGCCGTGTCGTAAGGCTCGTTGTCACCGGCCTTGCCCAGCCCGGCCATGCGGTAGACCTGATTCTTGTAGGGAGAACTGGTGAGGTGCTGGCAGTCGCCCAACAGAAACACCGCATCGGCCTGCAAGCCTTTGGCGCTGTGATAGGTCAGCTGCTTCAAGCGCCGTGACTCGTACGGCAAGCTCGAATCAACATTAACTACTGACTGAATATGCTGTTCTATCAATAACTTATCGCTACTTTTTCGATAAAGCATCAGGATCGAATCGCCGTTTCTGTAGTGCTCTGCCAGGCGTTGGCCCAGTGCCTGGTCATCGCGCTCTAGCACGTTGACCGGTTGCAACGGCTTCTCCTCGCCGCTGGCCTTGGCTTTCTTGCCGGGAATTGCCGGTGCGGCACGGACGATGTGCTCGGCCGCGTCAATGATGTGCTGATGACTGCGGTAGTTGTCGCTGAGCATCACCCGCGTGGTGCTCGGCGAGGAAAACTCCTTGTTGAACTCCATGAAGTAGCTCGGCGAACTGCCGCGCCAGCCGTAGATCGACTGCCAGTCATCGCCCACGCACAGCAAGGATGAGCGTTGCGCACCGCGTCCGACGTGCATGGCCGGACCACGGCTGCGGATCTCTGCAAGGCTCGCGCGAATCCACGAGACGATCTGCGGCGAAACGTCCTGAAATTCGTCGATCATCAGGTGCGACATGGGGCGCAGCAGTTCATCGCTCAGTAGCTTGAGGTTTTCCGGCGAGTGCTCGCTGAACAGCGCGAACATGCGGTTGTAGGTCATGACCGGCGGCTTCTGATCGAGCAAGTGATCTTCCAGTGCGCGCCAGAACAGGCTCAGCGCCTCGAAGAAAAACCGGTCAGGATCATCCTTGGCGAAACTCATGCGGCCAACGGCGTCCGGTACATCCAGGCCCAGGTTCTCGATAAACCCGGCGGCAGCGACAAAGCAGTCCAGCAACGGCGCGGATGCGAGCTCTCCCTTGACCTTGTAATCGAAACCGGGACCCGCACTGGCATCACCGGCCAACGTAGCCAAAACGCGTCTTGATGACTCGTAACTTTCTATCCAGATCAATGGCTTACGACAGAAAGCTTGAAACAGCGTGCGCTTCACGGCCCATTCTGCGCGGACCGTCAGCTTGGCATTGGGACGGCAGACTTGAGGGTTTTCTCTCGGATCGAAGCCCAAAACGACCCAGGCATCGAGACTCGGGATGTAGCCATGACAGTGAAAGGTTGCGCCGTTGATCTCGAAGGTCTGACGGTTCGGCTCGACCCCCTTGATCGGCCAGGCACCGGCGCGAAACCATAAATCCTCGATCACATCGCACAGTTCTTCGTCACGCTTGGCCGCCAGTTCGGTCACCGCCATGCGTTTTTGCAGGTCCGGGTGATCGCGCTCCAGCTCCTTGAGCTGCAAGGCATGCCGGGACAGTGGCTGGATCAATTGCCGGAAACGCTCGTCCTCGGTGTAGAGCCGGTGATAGCAGGCGTTGAGCTGCTGGCGCTGGGCGTCGTTGATCCGCAGATCGAACGGATTACTGTCGACGTCATCGTCCCCGCCCTGTGGCCGCAGACTGAGGTTTTCAAACGCCTGCAAACGCTCGAACCCCGGCAGGCTGCGGACCATCGGCAGAATCCGCGAATGGAAGGTGCGCACCAGATCCCGGGCGGTCTTCTGGCTCAGGGAATGCCCCCAGAGGGCAAACAGCTCGATCAGTTTGCTGATGAAGTCTTTGCGCGACTCCCGGGTGAACGTCACCACGGTCATCGAATCCAGCTCGAAGCCCAGGTAGTGCGTCAGCAGCAGGATGCGCAACACCAGCGTGGTCGATTTGCCGGCGCCAGCCCCGGCGACCACCGACGTTGACGGCGTATCACTGAAGATCATCTTCCATTGCGCCACGCTCGGCTGGGCGTGGGCCGGCAGCAAGCGGGCAACGTCCGCCTTGATGCGTTTCTTCAGTTCGGCAGTCAGTGGCAGACGCCAGTCATCGAACAGGTGATTGTCGATCCCCGGCGCGCGATGCTCGGTGCTGCGGCTGTCGCGGATCAACAGGACCTGACGGCCCTCTTCCAGCCCCTCGGCCTTGCCTTCCTTGTAGCCGTAGTCGAACCCGGCGGTGTGCCCGCTGCGAAAGCCATCGGCCTGACCGTGCAGCCACGAGGCCCGATGCTGGGCGCGCAATTGCGTCAGACCATGCCCGAGGAAACGCGCCGCCAGGCGTTTGAACCATGGCATCTCGGCCAGGGGACGAAGTTCGGGAGGAAGATCGGGGGTGTGTTGCGCCACGCTGACGGACTCCAGAGGCTGAGGCTGTTGAGGGCTATGGTGTCTGCATTTGCCGTTGAGTTCTAGCGAAATGCTTACAGGTCATTGAGTTAGGCGATGAACTGAAGGCTGCATGGGAGCGTTTCGAGATTTATAACATCAGTCAATTCGATGGGAATGCAGCACTTTTTACGCTTTTTCTCGATTATTGGTTGATAGATGATGCTCGCCATCAATCACCGGTCTCGCTTCGTGGCTGCGGCCGAAACGCCCCATGACGAACCTTTTGAGGAGAAGATCATGCTTGAACTCAGACCCTTCAGCTCGCTGGGCGGCGCCCATCACGGCTGGCTGGATGCCCATCACCACTTTTCGTTCGCCGAGTACTACGATCCACAGCGCATGAGCTGGGGCAACCTGCGGGTGTGGAACGATGACATCATCGCTCCGGGCACCGGTTTCCCCACTCACCCGCACCGGGACATGGAGATCATCACTTACGTGCGTGAAGGTGCGATTACCCACCAGGACAACCTGGGCAACAAGGGTCGCACCGAAGCCGGCGACGTTCAGGTGATGAGCGCCGGCACCGGGATCGCTCACAGTGAATACAATCTGGAAGCGACCCCGACCAAGATTTTCCAGATCTGGATTCTGCCGACCGAAACCGGTGCACCGCCATCCTGGGGCGCAAAACCGTTCCCCAAAGGTGAGCGCGAAGGCTTCGTGACGCTGGCCAGCGGCAAGGACGGTGACGATGAAAGCCTGCGAATTCGCGCCAACGCACGCTTGGTCGCGGCCACCATCAAGGCCGGGGAAACCGCCGAGTACCGACTCGATGCCGGACGTCGCGCTTATCTCGTACCGGCCACCGGTGTGATTGAAGTCAACGGCTTGCGTGCGCAAGCTCGAGACGGTGTCGCGGTGAGCCAGGAACCGGTGCTGACCGTCACGGCCATTGAAGACAGTGAAATCGTGTTGGTGGATCTGGCCTGATCGGCTGGATTACGGGCAAAAAAAGGGCGACCTCTTGGTCGCCCTTTTCTATTCGGCCGTGATCACTTGGTGGAAATTGCACCATCGACCAGGGTTTGCGCTTCGGCCACCAGTTTCTTGAGGTGGTCGTCGCCGATGAAGCTCTCGGCGTAGATCTTGTAGATATCCTCGGTGCCCGAAGGACGCGCGGCGAACCAGCCGTTCTCGGTCATCACTTTCAGACCACCGATGGCCTGATCGTTGCCCGGTGCCTTGCTGAGAATGCTCTGGATCTTCTCGCCCGCCAGTTCGGTCGAGGTGACTTGCTCCGGCGACAACTTGCTCAGCAGCGCTTTCTGCTCAGGGTTGGCCTTGGCATCGACGCGCACCGAGAACGGCTCGCCCAGCTCATCGGTCAGTGCACGGTAAGCCTGGCTTGGGTCGCGACCGGTACGGGCAGTCATTTCAGCAGCCAGCAGGGCCGGGATCAGACCGTCCTTGTCGGTACTCCACACACCACCGTCCTTGCGCAGGAACGATGCACCAGCACTTTCCTCACCGCCAAAACCGAGGGAGCCGTCGAACAGACCGTCGGCAAACCACTTGAAGCCGACCGGCACTTCGTACAGACGACGGCCCAGACGCTTGGCCACACGATCGATCAGACCGCTGCTGACCACGGTTTTACCCACGGCCGCATCGGCGCGCCATTGCGGACGGTTCTGGAACAGATAGTCGATCGACACGGCCAGGTAGTTGTTCGGCGCCAACAGGCCGCCGGACGGAGTCACGATGCCGTGACGGTCATGATCCGGATCGCAGGCGAACGCGACGTCGAAGCGTTCCTTGAGGCCGATCAGGCCTTGCATGGCATGGCTGGACGATGGGTCCATGCGGATCTGGCCATCCCAGTCGACGGTCATGAAGCGGAACGTCGAATCGACTTCCTTGTTCACTACATCGAGGTCCAGACGGTAGTGCTCGGCGATGGCCGACCAGTAGCGCACCCCTGCTCCGCCCAATGGATCGACACCCAGGCGCAGTTTGGCGCCACGGATGGCATCGAAGTCGATGACGTTGATCAGGTCGGCAACGTAGGTGTTGACGTAATCGTGGCGGTGCGTGGTCGGGGCTTTGAGCGCCTGTTCGTAACCGATGCGTTTAACGCCAGCCAGTTTGTTGGCCAGTAGTTCGTTGGCCTTGGCTTCGATCCACTTGGTGATGTGGGTGTCGGCCGGGCCACCGTTGGTTGGGTTGTATTTGTAGCCACCGCTTTGTGGCGGGTTGTGCGACGGTGTGATGACGATGCCGTCAGCCAGGCCGGTGGTGCGGCCACGGTTGTAGCAAAGAATGGCGTGAGACACGGCCGGCGTCGGGGTGTATTCATCGCCTTCGGCGATCATCACGGTCACGCCGTTGGCTGCCAGCACCTCCAGGGCACTGGCCCCGGCCGGCGTGGACAGCGCATGAGTATCGATGCCGACAAACAGCGGGCCGGTGATGCCCTGGGCTTCGCGGTACAGGCAGATTGCCTGGCTGATGGCCAGAACGTGCCACTCGTTGAAACTCAAGTCGAAGGAGCTGCCACGATGCCCGGAAGTACCGAACGCCACACGCTGGGTGGAAATCGAAGCGTCGGGTTGACCGGTGTAATACGCCGTTACCAGTCGCGGGATGTCGACCAACAACTCTGCCGGTGCCGGTTTGCCCGCAAAAGGACTGAGTGTCATGCAAAACCTCTGAAATAGAGTGGTTCAGGAAATTACAGCGGAGTTTACTGGCAGTTTGACCGTAGTGCGATGGGATCTATCCAGTGCGTCCCCGATGTTTTTTAACAGCTCAGCCATCGGGCGCCAGTCGCAACGCATCGCCGATCAAACCGACGACGCCTTCCAGTTCAGGCCCGTTGCTTGCTGTCGCGCTGAGGCGCATGTGTTGCCCATGCATGCCTTGCGCGCTGAAGAGTTCGCCCGGTGCGATCAACACGTGTTGTTTGAGCAGGCGCTGGAACACGGCCCCCATCACCACTCGGCGCGACGAGCGCACCCAGACCGTCGCGCCGCCCTGCGGCTCATCGATGTGCAGCGCATCGCCCAGCCCTTCGCGCAGCAACTCGATCAACCGGGTACGACGCTCCTTGAGCAGGCGCTTCAACACCGGGAGATGCTGATCGACCCGACCACTGGCATACAGTCGGGCAATGGCCTTCTGGCGAATCGGCGAAAGTCGAAACGAGCGCAGCAGGAAGTGCCGTTGCAAGTCGGTGCGCCACTGGCGAGCAAGCACGAAGCCGTAAGGCGCTTCAACGCCGATCACCTTTTCGAAGGTGGAAAACACCAGAAGACGATCCGGGTCCAGTAAATCCCGCAGAGGCCGACGTTCACAGTCGTCACCCAGCTCGCTGTAGCTGTCGTTTTCCAGCACCCAGGTTCCATGATCCCTCAGCAACTGCGCGATGGCTTCGCGATTTTCCTCAGGTGTCAGACTGCCACGGGGCATATTCAACACAGAAGACAGCAGGATCAGTCGAACCGGTTCGGTTTCCAGCAACATTTTCAATTGCCGTGGATCAAGCTCCCCGCCAGGTTGTACCGGCAGCTCGATGACCCTCACATCGGCAGACTGGAGCAGGCGCAACACCATCCAGTCACAGGGCGATTCCACCACCACGGTTGCGTTACGCAGCTCAAGGACAGCGATCAGGATCTCCAGCACCCCTCTCACATCGGCGCCGATATAGACGTCCTCGGCGTGCCAGCAGTGGGTCGGCGACGAGGTGTATCGAGCCGCCAGCAGCATGCGCAACTCGAGCTCGCCACAAGGCTGGGCCGGGACCTGAGCTTGCCGTGGGTATTGCCGCATCAGCTCCCGTTCGAGCATCAGCAGCGGGCTGTCCAGCGGCTGGATCGAGGCCGGATCGTCTGAGCTCAATACGCGCATGCCGAAACACCTGGCGTTGACGTAGACGGTTTCCAGCAAGTCATTGCCTCGACCCGGCGGCATGACCGCGGAGGCCGGCTGTGCGAAATACCCGGACTTGGCCACGGAATAGACCCGGCCTTCTTTCTCGAGCAGCGCGTAGGCGTACTGGATGGTCGAAATCGACACGTTCAACCGTTCGGCCAGTTGCCTCAAGGATGGCAGCCGCATCGCACCTTCGCCGCCTGGCCCATCGATCAGTTGAGTGAGATAGCGATAGACCGCCTGATAGGCGAAATCGGTTTCACGCGAGGCATTCATGAACGGGCGTCCGGCATTCTTTGGCGATCGGGCGCGAGACTCACACTCAACCTTCCGCCGAGCGGTCGCCTGCGGCAACCTCACTGTCGGCAGGGTCCGGGGCGTGCATCGCCTGCTCAGCCACTCGGACAGGTGCCATGGCATACAACCGGCTGATCAGTTGCAAGGGCAAGCCGCTGACATCGGTCATCCATTGCAAAACCTGCTCAGGGGCGTGCAACCCCTGCATCGCACGATGGATATCCGGCATGGCCACCAGCATGCCTGGATGACAGGTTCGCAGAAAACGTTCGAGTCCTGCGCCACCCTCGATGAATGGCGCAAACATCAGACAGACCAGTTGCGCTTCATTGAGCCCGAAATTCTTTTGCAAGGCGGTTGCGGCCAGCGATCGATGCTCGCCCGGATCTGTCAGAGTGCCGAACGTCGCCATGAAGCGCTCGCAGGTTTGCTCCGGAACGTCCTGGCGGCGCATCGATGCGAGGCAGCGTTGCAGGTATTCGGATACGCCGCTTTCGTAATTGCGACCCTCGATGCAGCAAGCCTGGAGACCGCTCAGGTAGGCAGCGATCAAGGGATCTGCCGACTCACCGGAACCCGGTTCGAACAGCAGCTCGTCAGTCTGAAACCCGAGAAAATCGCTGAGCAAGGGCCACCGCTCCTCCATCTTGCCCACCACGATGTCATCGATACCGATATAACTGGTGCGCCGGCAGGCTTCGAACTGGCCGAGCGGCCGCCACGGCGGCAGATCGTCGGGTGCACGGAGTTCCCGGTAACAGTCGCCTCCCATACCGTCCAGCACATCGAACAACTCATCGAACCCGCCGGTCCGCTTCGGCAACGCGCCGATGCCGGCCTTCTGCGCTGCACGATCCAGTCCTTGCAGGAAGTGCGCCTGACGGCGTGCGGAGTCGCTGCTGACCAGTGCATCGACACCATTGTTCCACCGGGCGACCTGTCCGTAGAACTCGGCCGTGGCCAGGTACGCATCGTCCCAAAGCTCCAGGCTCTCACTCCAGCAGCGGCGATGGCCAACCATCAGCAAATTGATGCGGTTCGCCTCGCGCCCGTCGTCGGAAAGGGGTTCGTGATGATTGAAAGGCAGGATCTCCCGGTTGTCGATCATCAGCAGTTCGATCCTTGGGTCGTCATACAGAAACAGGGCGCTGTAGCTGCGATGCATGTTGTGCAATGCCGACGCCGGTGTCGCGCAACCACGCAGGGTCGCCACCCGTAACTGAAAGGTCCCCGGAGCCCGTCCGGCGATACTCAGTTGCGCAGCACGCAACAGGGCCAGGCTGTAACAGCAATCACGAGTGCCCGATTGCGTGACCAGCACCTTGAATTCACCGATACGATCCATGCCCCCGGCGGCTACCGCCAATCGCTGAATCAACAGCTGCAATGCCGTGCGTTCGGCACGGGAAAAGAAACTCAGCAATCGTTGCAATACTTGCTGGTAGACATAGTTCATTGCCTGGTCATGGATCGTGCTCATCAGTACTTCACCCGATATCAAAGGTTTTATATTGCGCAGCCACGAACGCCGGATACGCAATCACTCTTCATTAATTAATAGACGCTGAAATGCTAACACTTAAGTTTTTGTAGTTATTTGAAACAGTTAAGCTCGCAACAATTGAAACTCACCAACCGCGCGCCGCAAGCCCGCGTCTTTACAGGCTTTTCTCGACACAGAAGTTTTCCTAGGAAAATTCTTACAATGGCTTGCACATGATGAGCACAAGAAAAAAAGAAGGGATTACTAGGTCGCCCTACAGCAATTAAACAGAATCTGAAATATCGGCCAGCCACTATTGTCCGGTATTGCGCAAAGTAAACAGAATGCACAGACATAGCTCATTCCTTGAGATGAAAGTAGTCATTCAATTATCAGGGTCTGGATGGCGATTAGAAGATACAGATCAAGAGTAAAAACCAGTTCAGTTGCTGAACGTCCCCAGACATCGCGCCCAGGGTTTCTCATGGTCTGAAGGGTGGAACGCACAAGAGTCCGTGGGGCCACGGACTCTGATCACAAGGGTCAGGCAGGTTCGACTTGCAGGGCGACCCGCTCACGGCAAGGGCATTCGTCCATGTAGCGGTGTGCTTCGACAAACTCGTTGAACGGGAAAACCCGGGTCTTGAGCGGAAGCAGCACGCGGTCGGCCGTCAACTGGTTGATGTCACGCAGGGCACGTTGCAGCGCGACGTGATCCTGGACGATGCCCAGTTCCGGCTTGCCGGTGAAGTTGCCGATGCAGTGCACGAAGAACTGAATGTTCTTCTGGAACGCTGCGCAGGCCGGGAATGGCGTCTGGTTGCCACCTTGCAGGCCATACAGCACCAGACTGCCGCGAGGTGCCAGTACATCACCCAGCAGCGACATCTGCGGGCCGCCGAGACCGTCGAACACGACGTTGACGCCGCGGTTGTCGGTGATCTTGTTGATCCGCATCAACAGGTCTTCTTCTTCGGTGACGATCACTTTCTCGGCACCGAGGGAAAGCAGGTATTCGCGCTCTTCAGCGGTTTTCGTGGCGGCAATCACGCGCACACCCAGCGCCTTGCCCAACTGGACAAACGACGGACCGGCGCAATGGCTGGCGTCGGTGACCAGGGCAAACTGCCCGGGTTTGACTCGCGCCAGATCGACGTAACCGAAATAGGCGATCAACAGCGGCGTGTAATGCACGCTGGCCTCGATCGGGGTCAGCACGTCCGGATAACGGGTGAGCGCGGTACGTGGCAGAACGATCAGTTCGCCATAGACCGGATAGTCATTGGGGCTCTCGGCCGGGAAGCTGGCCACCTTGTCACCGACGATCAGGTCTTCGACACCGTCGCCAATGGCCGTGACCACACCCGCCATTTCATGGCCCAGGCCCGAAGGCAGGCGGGCCTGTGACGACGCCAGGTTCTGACGCCAGAGCGTGTCATACCAGCTGATGCCGATCGCCTCGACACGCACCTGCACTTCGCCAGGACCTGGCTGAGCGGCCGCATGCTCTTCGCATTTGAGCACCTCGGCCGGACCAAACTTGTGAAAACGGATCGTGCGGGACATCGCAAACCTCGTCAAAGTAACCTCTAATGCCCTGAACTCTATCTGGGCTTTCCAGCCAAGACTATCAGTGGCTATTAATAGTCGACATGCCTGTCATTGATTCCGCAGTATGGCCAGCATTGAGCAAATCCATGAAAAAACTGCTGCATCCTTCTCAGTAAAGCTGAATTACCCGGTGCAGAGTACCAGCCTTTCCCCGTAAGATTCATGCCGGCCATTGTTCTCATATGGTCGCTCTCGTCAAGCTTGATGACTCTGCCAGGACTCCAGATGAATCGTAATGACCTGCGTCGTGTCGACCTGAACCTGTTGATCGTATTCGAAACCCTGATGCACGAACGCAGCGTAACCCGCGCGGCGGAAAAGCTGTTTCTCGGCCAGCCGGCGATCAGCGCGGCGCTTTCGCGCCTGCGCGGTCTGTTCGACGATCCGCTGTTTGTACGCACCGGGCGCAGCATGGAACCGTCCGCCCGGGCGGTGGAAATCTTCGCCCTGCTCTCGCCTGCCCTGGACTCGATTTCGACAGCGGTCAGCCGTGCTGCCGAATTCGACCCGGCCACCAGCACCTCGGTATTCCGGATCGGCTTGTCGGACGACGTCGAATTCGCGTTGCTGCCCATGCTGCTCAAGCGCCTGCGTGCCGAGGCGCCGGGGATCGTGCTGGTGGTGCGCCGCGTCAACTACATCCTGATGCCCGGCCTGCTCGCCTCCGGCGAAATCTCCATTGGCGTCAGCTACACCACCGACCTGCCGGCCAACGCCAAGCGCAAGGTCTTGCGCCGCAGCCAGCCAAAACTGCTGCGCGCCGACACCGTGCCGGGGCCGCTGAGCCTGGACGACTACTGCGCCCGCCCCCATGCGCTGGTGTCGTTCGCCGGCGACCTCAGTGGCTTTATCGATGAAGAACTGGAAAAACTCGGCCGCAAACGCCACGTTGTGTTGGCCGTGCCGCAGTTCAACGGCTTGAGCACGTTGCTGGCCGGGACCGATATCGTCGCGACTGTACCGGATTACACGGCTGATGCGCTGACGTCTGCGGGTGGCGTTCGGGCGGAAGATCCACCGTTGCCGACGCGCACGTTTGAACTGCACATGGCGTGGCGTGGGTCGCAGGATAACGATCCGGGGGAGCGGTGGTTGAGGTCGCGGATTCAGATGTTTTTCGGGGATCCGGATAGTCTCTGAAGACTTGCCGAAACCGCTTTGCTCCCGACAGCAAAGCGGTTCAGGACTCAAGCAGAAGTCCCGATCCGAGCTAAACGGTAACTCGACAGGCAATAAATCAACAACGCCAACCCCGCCAGCATCCCACCCACCACCCCAACATAAGCAAAACCAAACTGGCTCCCCACCCAGCTCCCCATCAACGCCCCGCCGCCAATGCCGATGTTGTAGATCCCCGAAAACAGCGCCATCGCCACATCGGTCGCGTCAGGTGCCAGCACCAGAACTTTGGACTGCAACGCCAGGCCGAAGCCCATGATCGCCATTCCCCAGAACAGGCTCAGGGTGCACAGGTAAGAAACCTCACCGTTCAACGGCAACAGCAATGCAAGGCACAATGCGAGTAACGACACGGCGACGATCAGAAAGCGCTGCGGGCTGTACCGGTGCAGCCAGCTGAACAGCAGAGATCCGAAAATCCCCGCGCCGCCGAATAGCAGCAGGATCAGCGTGACCGTCTCGCCACTCATGCCCGCCACCACCTGAACGAAAGGCTCGACGTAGCTGTAGGCAGTGAAATGAGCTGTCACGACCATGGCCGTCAGGACATAGATCGCCACCAGCGCCGGTCGCTTCAACAACAACGGCAAGCTTTTGAGTGATCCCGAGTTCTGGCTCGGTAACAACGGCAAGACCCTCGCCAGCCAGAACACCAGCGTAGCCGCCAACACGGCGATCGCGATGAAGGTGGTTCGCCAACCCATCGCCTCGCCCAATATCCGGCCGAGGGGAATGCCCAGCACCATCGCCAGGGAAGTGCCGGTCGCCAGCAAGCCCAAGGCCTGGACCTGTTTGCCCGGCGGCGCCAGTCGCACGGCGAGAGAAGCGGTGATCGACCAGAACAATGCATGGGATAACGCCACGCCGATCCGGCTCAGCAACAGGACGGCGAAGCTGGTCGCCACACTCGACAGAATGTGACTGACGATGAACATCGCAAACAGCACGATCAACAGCTTGCGCCGCTCGACGTTGCGCGTCAGCAGCATGATGGGCAGCGACGTCAGCGACACCACCCAGGCATAGATGGTCAACATCAGGCCGACCTGAGCCGACGTCATGTCGAAGCTGCTGCCAATCGAACTCAACAGGCCGACCGGGACAAATTCGGTGGTGTTGAAGACGAATGCTGCCAGTGCCAGCGCAATGACCGCATACCAATTGCCGCTGGTGGTCGTCGTAGAGTTGCTCATTTGAAAGTCGTGTCCATCTGTCGGTTTTGCGTACACCAATTGCCGGAAAGCCTCAGACGACAGGTGGTTCGATGGCGACTCTACTATAAAGAAACGCGGACGGGTTCATCGTGGGGGCGGTGAAACTCTCGGCGCACGGGATACAGGCGTGCGTCATTGCCCGGCGTAGCCTTTGACCCGCATGCAATCATTGGTCAGATCGATCTGTTTTTCGGCGATAACGATGCCGTCCCCCACGGCGCTGCCCATGCCATGGGTCTGGTCGTTTGCTGCCGGCGTCGAGTGGTAGCTGGCCGTTGCGGCTTTGGCCTGGTACTGGCATTCAGCTTTGTCGTGCTGGATGTCAGAGGCACTTGCGCCCGGCCTGGACCAATTCTGAACAGAGGTGGCACAAGCGCTCAAAAGCATCGCGAACAACGTAAAAATAGCGAACCTCATGGCTTTCTCCATCGGTAAAAGGATTCTTACTGCACTGTTTGGGATCACTTGCAGACGAACGTCACGTGGGCGACTTCATTCTCAGGATCCAGCGGCAAGCGAGATTGAACTTCAAACTCGCCGAGCTGCTTGCCAAGCGATGCACACTTTTTGCAGGCCTTGTCCAAGGCCAGCTGACGCGCCCCTGAGTGGGTGTGCCTCGATAGCAGAGCATTCGCTGACGCCTGATATTCGTAGGGCCCGAGCTTCAAGTCGTGGGACTGCCAGATATAGTTGCCGACCAATGCGACAGCGCTCACAGCAATAATCATGTTGAGTTTCATGGCAGGCATCGGTCGCTGGACATTTCATTCCTCATAACGCTGACACCGTGGGGTCAATAGCGACGTTTGTGCGGGTCTGAATCGGTCAGATCGCGGTGATGGAATGATTGAGCAGTTCGGTACCGAGATGAAGAAAAACGAAGTATCTTTCAGTGCGGATTAGAAAAACTTAACGAGACTGGCGACCATGCAACTCGATGCAAAACAGATGCAGGCGTTCCTTGCCGTCGTCGACAGCGGCAGTTTCGAAAAGGCCGCGGAACGGCTCAGCGTAACGCCGTCGGCGGTGTCGCAACGGATACACGCACTGGAAGTTCGCCTGGGCAGCTCGGTAGTAGTGCGCGGACGACCGTGCGAACCCACTCAGGCCGGACGCAAGCTGATGCTCTATCTTCGCCGTGCAACGGTGCTCGAAGAGGAACTCCTCAACGACCTGACCGGTGACGAAAAAGACCATCTGCGGGTTGTCATAGCCGTCAACGGTGACACGCTGGCGACCTGGTTTTTCCCTGCGTTGGCCGAGATATTCGTCAGCGAAAAAATCCTGCTCGACGTCGTGGTCGACGATCAGGACCACACCTATGCATTACTGGAAAGTGGCCAGGTCATCGGTTGCATCGGCACGCGCTCACAGCCGATGCGTGGATGTTTTGCCGAGTTGCTGGGGTCAGTACGCTACCAACTCGTGGCATCGCCCGCCTTTCAGGAGCGTTGGTTTGCCAAGGGTCTGACCCGCACGGCTGCACGCAAGGCGCCCGTTTTCGCTTATTCGCGCAAGGACACCTTGCAGTCTGATTTCATGCGGTCACGTTTCGGTCTGCAGGCAGATGCTTATCCGACCCATTACCTGTCACTTCCCGAAGCACGCCTCAAAGCCATACGTCGCGGCCTCGGATACGGGATGGTGCCGTACATGCAGGTAAGCGACCTGCTGAAAAGTCGGGAGCTGGTGGATCTGGTACCCGGTCATTTCACTGACGTGGCGCTTTATTGGCACGCCTGGGACCTGCAATCATCGCGCATGGAAATGCTCTCCGAACGGGCGGTACATGCCGCGCGACGCATCCTGAGCAGCAAAGAGCCAGTGAAGCGCTCGACCATGCCGAAGAAATGACTGGCGCAAATAACCCTGTCATTTCGGTGCGCCGCGTGAGTGCTGGCAAAGTGCCTAATGACAAATCCGGCAATAAAGTTTAACTTGTCGCCGCCCCGACAAATGACAAGTCGGGCATTCGCACTCAGTTAAGGAAAACGATGGCAATGGTCTATTGTCGTGCTTGCGCCAAGGAGCTTCACGAATCGGCGCTCACCTGCCCCCAATGCGGGGCTCCCCAGCAGGCCCCAGTGCCGCAAACGCAAGCCGAAATGCCTTGGCTGGCCATCGTTTCGTTGATCCTCGGAATTATCAGCGCACTCACCCTGTTTGATGACTCCGAATGGGACAGGGACGCGATTGTCGGTGTGGGATTTCTCAGCATCGCGGGTCTCATTTGCGGCATTGTCTGTATCAACCAAAAACATCCAGGAAGAAACCTCGCGATTGCCGGCATTATCTTGTCAGGCATTGCCGCGTTCGTTTTGTCCTGTCTATCGATTGAATAATTTTAGGGAAAAAATATGAGCATGGTTTTCTGCCGCGGTTGCGCCAAGGAAATTAGCAGCCTGGCCGTGGCTTGCCCGCAATGCGGCGCACCTCAGGCGACCCAGCCGTCCTTTGCAAGCGGTCCCGCCATCGCGACGGGCAACCCTTACATGGAAGCGCTGAAGAACTACGCCGAATTCAAGGGTCGCGCCACTCGTCGCGAATACTGGATGTTCATTCTGATCAACCTGGGTATTTGCATTGTCGTCGGTGTTCTTGATGCAATCCTCAATACCAAGGGCATCCTTTACAACCTGTACAGCCTGGCGATGTTGCTGCCAAGCATCGCCGTCGGTGCACGTCGCATGCACGACACCGACCGCAGCGGCTGGTGGTTGCTGCTCCCGATCGTCAACCTGGTGTTTCTCGTGCAGGACAGCCAGCCAGGTCCGAACCGCTTCGGGCCGAACCGCAAAGGCGTCAACTGAGTCACTGCGCAACACGCTGATCGAGACGGCCGCCATGGCCGTCTCTTTGCATCTGCCGCAAAGAATTCCTGTCGATCTCATCCTTGCAGGTCGCGCAACACAGATTTGTCATCGACCATATTGATAGCCCCCTAACGAAAGGTGCATGCTAGAGGGCTTCGCTCGGTCTTATATCATTCCGAATGATAGTTACCTTCGTGTCATTCGATTCGTTTGCTATCTACCTGCCGAGCATCATCCGCCCATCTTCAATACATTGGCGGATGCATCCATGGAACAATCACTCAAACATTTGCGCTTCCCGTTGGCTCTGTTGGCCGTGATGGTGATGAGCGCCTGCGGCAAGACTCCAGAAACCGCCGCCGCCATGCCTGCTGCCAAGGTCAGCGTGGCCAAGGTGCTGGAACAACCGGTCAACGAGTGGGACGAATTCACCGGGCGCCTCGAGGCGCCGGAAACCGTTGAAATCCGTCCACGGGTCTCCGGCCAGATCGACGAAGTCGCCTTCACCGAAGGTGCACTGGTCAAGAAAGGCGACCTGTTGTTCCAGATCGACCCGCGTCCGTTCCAGGCCGAGGTTCGCCGTCTTGAAGCCCTCGTAGCCCAGGCTCGCGCCAACGCCACCCGCAGTGAAAACGAAGCCGGCCGTGGCGAACGCCTGCGTGCCAGTAACGCCATCTCTGCCGAACTGGCTGACTCGCGCACCAGCGCCGCACAAGAGGCACGCGCCGCTGTGGGTGCACTGCAAGCACAACTGGATCTGGCCAAACTGAACCTGAGCTTCACCCGTGTAACCGCACCGATCAGTGGCCGCGTCAGCCGGGCCGAGATCACCGCCGGCAACCTGGTGACCGCCGACACCACCCCGCTCACCAGCGTGGTTTCCACCGACAAGGTCTATGCCTACTTCGACGCGGATGAGCGTGTATTCCTCAAATACACCCAACTCGCCCGTCAAGGTCAGCGCGGCGCGACCACTCCGGTGTACATGGGTCTGTCCAACGAAGACGGCAATCCGCACCTGGGCCAGATGAACTTCGTCGACAACCAGGTCAACCCGAAGACCGGCACCATTCGTGGTCGCGCCGTGTTCGACAACAGCGACGGCACTTACACGCCGGGTCTGTATGCGCGTCTGAAACTGGTCGGCAGCGGCACCTATAACGCCATGCTGATCAACGATGAAGCGGTCGGCACCGACCTCGGCAAGAAGTTCGTGCTGGTGATGGATGGCGACAACAAGACCGCCTACCGCGCCGTCGAGCTCGGTCCGAAGATCGAAGGCCTGCGCATCGTGCGCAGCGGCCTGAACAAGGACGACACGATCATCGTCAAGGGTCTGCAACGGGTTCGCCCTGGTTCTCCGGTATCCCCTGAAGTGATCCCGATGGCCAGCGAGCAAACCATTGCCGCTCTCGCTCAACAACGACAAGCGCTGGAAGCCAGCAACCTGCCCAAAGTCGCACCTGCCAAAGGCGCGTCGGGATCGGTTGTGAAACTGGCTGCTGCGACCCCACGCGGTTAAGGGACGACAACTCCGATGAATTTTTCCCAATTCTTCATTTCACGGCCGATCTTCGCAGCGGTGCTTTCGCTGCTGATCCTGATCGCCGGCGCTATCTCGCTGTTCCAGTTGCCGATCAGCGAATACCCGGAAGTCGTGCCGCCCACCGTGGTGGTACGTGCCAACTTCCCGGGCGCCAACCCCAAAGTCATCGGTGAAACCGTGGCCGCTCCACTGGAGCAAGCCATCACCGGCGTCGAGAACATGCTGTACATGTCCTCGCAGTCCACCGCCGACGGCAAGATCACCCTGACCATCACCTTCGCCCTGGGCACCGACCTGGACAACGCGCAGGTGCAGGTGCAGAACCGTGTGACCCGGACCGAGCCGAAACTTCCGGAAGAAGTGACCCGCATCGGCATTACCGTCGACAAGGCTTCGCCCGACCTGACCATGGTCGTGCACTTGACCTCGCCGGACAAACGCTACGACATGCTGTACCTGTCCAACTACGCGATCCTCAACATCAAGGATGAGCTCGCTCGCCTCGGTGGTGTCGGTGACGTGCAGCTGTTCGGTATGGGCGACTACTCGCTGCGTGTATGGCTGGACCCGAACAAGACCGCTTCGCGCAATCTGACCGCCACTGATGTGGTTACCGCCATTCGTGAGCAGAACCGTCAGGTCGCCGCCGGCCAGTTGGGCGCGCCCCCTGCCCCGAATGCCCAGAGCTTCCAGCTGTCGGTCAACACTCAGGGCCGTCTGGTCTCCGAGGAAGAGTTCGAGAACATCATCATTCGCGCCGGCGACAACGGTGAAATCACTCGCCTTAAGGACATCGCCCGCGTTGAGCTGGGTTCCAGCCAGTACGCCCTGCGTTCGTTGCTGAACAACCAGCCGGCCGTGGCGATCCCGATCTTCCAGCGTCCGGGCTCCAACGCCATCGAAATCTCGAACGAAGTTCGCGGCAAGATGGAAGAACTGAAGAAAAGCTTCCCGCAAGGCATGGACTACAGCATCGTCTATGACCCGACGATCTTCGTGCGCGGCTCCATCGAGGCGGTGGTTCACACCCTCTTCGAAGCACTGATCCTCGTGGTTCTGGTGGTGATCCTGTTCCTGCAGACCTGGCGCGCCTCGATCATTCCGTTGGTGGCGGTGCCGGTATCGTTGATCGGTACATTTGCGGTGATGCACCTGTTCGGCTTCTCGCTCAACGCCCTGTCGCTGTTCGGCCTGGTACTGGCGATCGGTATCGTGGTGGACGACGCCATCGTGGTGGTGGAGAACGTCGAGCGGAACATCGAACTGGGGCTCAATCCCTTCGACGCGACCAAAAAGGCCATGGGTGAAGTGACCGGCCCGATCATTGCCACGGCGCTGGTGCTGTGTGCGGTGTTCGTACCGGCGGCGTTCATCTCGGGCCTGACCGGTCAGTTCTACAAGCAGTTCGCACTGACCATCGCGATCTCGACCGTGATCTCGGCCTTCAACTCGCTGACCCTGTCGCCGGCGCTGGCCGCTGTGTTGCTCAAAGGTCACGATGCACCGAAAGACCGCTTCTCGCGGGTGCTGGACAAGATCTTCGGTGGCTGGCTGTTCCGTCCGTTCAACCGCTTCTTCGACCGCGCCAGTCATGGCTACGTCGGCACCGTGCGCCGGGTCATCCGTGGCAGCGGCATCGCCCTCTTCCTGTACGCAGGCCTGATGGTGCTGACCTTCTTCGGTTTCTCCAGCACGCCGACCGGTTTCGTACCCGGCCAGGACAAGCAATACCTGGTGGCCTTCGCGCAACTGCCGGACGCCGCGAGCCTGGACCGTACCGAAGACGTGATCAAGCGCATGTCCGACCTGGCCCTGAAACAGCCGGGCGTGGAAAGCGCAGTAGCGTTCCCGGGCCTGTCGATCAACGGCTTCACCAACAGCCCGAACGCCGGCATCGTGTTCGTGACCCTGAAACCGTTCGACGAGCGTAAAGACCCGAGCATGTCCGCCGGTGCGATTGCCGGGGCCCTGAACGGCCAATACGCGAACATCCAGGAAGCGTACATGGCGATCTTCCCGCCGCCGCCGGTACAAGGTCTGGGCACCATCGGTGGTTTCCGCCTGCAAATCGAAGACCGGGGCAACCTGGGCTACGAAGAGCTGTACAAGGAAACCATGAACATCATTGCCAAGAGCCATAACGTTCCGGAACTGGCCAACCTGTTCACCAGCTACACCGTGAACGTGCCGCAGGTCGATGCCGCCATCGACCGGGAAAAAGCCAAGACCCATGGCGTGGCCGTCAGCGACATCTTCGACACCCTGCAGATCTACCTGGGTTCGCTGTATGCCAACGACTTCAACCGCTTCGGGCGCACCTATCAGGTCAACGTTCAGGCCGAGCAACAGTTCCGCCTCGAATCCGACCAGATCGGCCAGTTGAAAGTACGCAACAACAAGGGCGAAATGATCCCGCTGGCGACCTTCATCAAGGTCAGCGACACCTCGGGTCCGGATCGCGTGATGCACTACAACGGCTTCATCACTGCTGAAATCAACGGTGCCGCAGCCCCGGGCTACAGCTCCGGCCAGGCCGAAAAAGCCATCGAGAAACTGCTCAAGGATGAACTTCCGAACGGCATGACCTACGAGTGGACCGACCTGACCTATCAGCAGATTCTGTCCGGCAACACTGCTCTGTTCGTGTTCCCGCTCTGCGTACTGCTGGCGTTCCTGGTGCTCGCCGCTCAGTACGAAAGTTGGAGCCTGCCACTGGCGGTGATCCTGATCGTACCGATGACCCTGCTGTCGGCCATCACCGGCGTGATCATCTCCGGCGGCGACAACAACATCTTCACCCAGATCGGTTTGATCGTACTGGTGGGCCTGGCCTGTAAGAACGCGATTCTGATCGTCGAGTTCGCCAAGGACAAACAGCAGGAAGGTCTCGATCCGCTGGCCGCGGTACTGGAAGCCTGCCGTCTGCGTCTGCGGCCGATCCTGATGACCTCGTTCGCGTTCATCATGGGTGTGGTGCCACTGGTGTTCTCCAGCGGTGCCGGTGCCGAGATGCGTCACGCCATGGGTGTGGCGGTGTTCTCCGGGATGCTCGGGGTGACCTTCTTCGGTCTGCTGCTGACGCCAGTGTTCTATGTACTGATCCGCAACTTCGTGGAACGCAGTGAAGCCCGCAAAGCGGCCAAGGCGCAGAATCTTCCACAGCAACTGGAGGCGCACCAATGAGTCTGAAAGTCTTCCTGCCGAGCCTGCTGGTACTGGCCCTGAGCGCCTGTGCAGTCGGCCCCGACTACAAGACCCCAGCCACGGAGGCGGCCAACATCACGGCCGCCACCGACGGCGCCGCCGGCCAGAAGAACTTTGACCGTTCGAAATTCGAAGGCATCTGGTGGCAGCAGTTCGACGACCCGACCCTCAACCAGTTGGTGACTCAATCACTGCAGGGTAACCGTCAACTGCGCGTCGCCTTTGCTCGCTGGAAAGCGGCCCGGGCGATCCGCGACGACGTCAGCAACGATGCGATGCCGACCATCACCAGCCGTGCCAGCAGCAATCTGGGCAAGGGACAGATTCCCGGCCAGACCACCCAACGGGTCAACAGCGAACGCTATGACCTGGGTCTGGACATGGCCTGGGAGGTCGATCTGTTTGGTCGCATCCAGCGCAATCTGGAAGCCAGCGAAGCCGATCAGCAGGCTGCCGAAGCCGATCTGTACCAGCTGCAAGTCACCATGATTGCCGAGCTGGTGGACGCCTACGGTCAACTGCGTGGCGCCCAGCTGCGGGAAAAGATCGCCGTGGCCAACCTGGAAAACCAGCAGGAATCGCGCAAGATCACCATCAGCCTGCGTGACGCCGGCGTGGGCGATCAGCTCGATGTCGAGCGCGCCGATGCCCGTCTGGCCTCGGTCGAAGCCAGCGTGCCGCAATTGCAGGCAGAGCAGGTTCGGCAGAAAAACCGCATCGCCACCCTGCTGGGTGAACGTCCGGACAAGCTGACCGTCGACCTGAGCCCGAAAGACTTGCCAGCCATTGCCAAGGCATTGCCGATCGGTAACCCGGGCGAACTGCTGCAACGTCGCCCGGACATCCTCAGCGCCGAACGCAAACTGGCTTCCGCCACGGCGCGTATCGGTGTGGCCAAGGCCGACCTGTTCCCACGGGTCAGCCTCAGCGGCTTCCTCGGCTGGACCGCCGGGCGTGGCTCGCAGATCGGTTCCTCGGCGGCCAACGCCTGGGCGCTGGGCCCGAGCATCACCTGGGCGGCGTTCGACCTTGGCAGCGTGCGGGCCCGTTTGCGCGGTGCCGACGCCGATGCCGAAGGCGCACTGGCAACCTACGAGCAACAAGTGCTGCTGGCCCTGGAAGAATCGGAAAACGCCTTCAGCGATTACGGCAAGCGTCAGCAACGCTTGATCTCGCTGATCCGCCAAAGCGAATCCAGCCGCAAGGCTGCCGATCTGGCTGAGATCCGCTACCGCGAAGGCACCACGGATTTCCTGGTGCTGCTCGACGCCCAGCGTGAACGTTTGAACGCCGAAGACAGCCAGGCACAGGCCGAAGTGGATCTGTATCGCGGCATCGTCGCGATCTACAAGGCCCTCGGTGGCGGCTGGCAACCGGAAACGGTCGCCAGCAAGTAACACATTTTTAAAGAGCTCCTTTGGTTGGCCGCAACCAACCAATTTTTTGCCCCGCGTATCATTCGGTCGCGGGGCTTTTTTGTGCCTGTCTTTCGTGGTTTTCCAGAACGGTGACGGTGGCTGTGGTGCCTGCCCTGAGGCGATCCTTGCCCGCATAGTCGGGATCGATACCGATCCGCACCGGCACCCGTTGTGCCAGCTTCACCCAGGTGTAACTGGGATTGATGTTGGCCAGCAATCGACTGCCCGGCGCGTTTTCCCGGTCGGCGATGGCGAAGGCGATGCTTTGCACGGTGCCGCCGAACTTCTCACCGCTCATCAACTCGATCCGTACCCTGTCGCCCTCCTCGATCCGTGGCAGCTTGGTTTCCTCGAAATAACCACTGACGTAGAACGAGTCGCTGTCCACCAGTGCCAGCAATGCGCCGCCGGCCACTGCGTAGTCGCCCTGCCGGGTCAACAGGTTGGTGACGTAGCCGCTGACCGGCGATTCGACACGGGTACGCTGCAGATCCAGTTCCGCCTGAGTCAGTGCTGCAATCGCCAATTGCACATTGGCCTCTGCCAGGCCGAGATTGGCCTGGTTGCGCAGCAGGTCGGCCTGGGCCACAGCCACGTCGGTGCTGGACTTTTCCCACTCTTCACCCGAAATCGCGAAGCCCTGTTTTAGCGTGCGCCTGCGCCGTTCTTCGCTCTCGCGTTGCTTGAGCAAGGCCTCACTGGCCACGATGGACGCCCGGGATTGACCCAGGGTGGCCTTGGCTACCTCGACCGAACGTTTGGCATGCTCGACCGCCAGACTGTAGCGAGCCGGATCGATCTCCAGCAGCAACTGGCCCTTCTCGACGTGTTGGTTGTCCTGCACCGCCAGACTGACGATGCGTCCCGAGACATCCGCCGACAGGGTCACCACGTCTGCCCTCACTCGTGCATCCCGCGTCCAGGGCGCACGGGTGTAATGCTCCCAGGCGAACCAGCCAAGCACGATGGCCAGCAGCACCACAGCCAATGTCGTCAATCGAGTGAGCAACGTCTTCAAGGCATCAGGCTCCCATCAACAGAATCAATGTGGCGCAGACACAGGCGTACAACGCGCCCTCGAACAGCGCTTCATGCCAGACCAGGCGCAGCACGCCGAGGCGGCGCAATACCCAGTCCAGCAACAGAAAGACCGGTATGGCAAGGATCAGCGCCTGGGCGATTGGCGGCAGGTAGACCCCGCCGATCTCGAAATCAATGGGCAAGGACGGGTTCTCCTTCAGGGGCGTTGTGTTGCAGATATTCACCGTGACGCTCAAGGAACGAGACGACGATCAGCAGCGCCACACGCATGCGGAACACCGACCACAGGTGCTCGTGTGTGGCGGCATGCAGGTCATCCAGCTCGTCACCGAGCGCATGCAGCGTCGTCAGCAACGCTGGCAGGTTCACATCCGGGCGGCCAGCGACGAAGCGGCCGGTGTGGCGCAAAGCATCCATCAGTTGCCGGCCGAAAGAGTCCGTCAGCAAAGCGTTGCCCTGCACCTGTTGTCTGAGCTGGTGAATGGCGACACCGAGCGCCACACAGGCGAGGCTGATTTCATAGCGTCGTTGCATGTCCGGGTCATTGGCTGCCGGCAACAGACCCAGCATGGTGGTCAGGCGATCGACCATGCGGCTTTCGAACGCGAATTGCTCTTCGTCCGTGGTAGGTAATTTGGTCAGTTGATACACCTGCTCCCGCGCTTCGTTGTAGAACCGACGGATTCGCAACACCGGCCGGAACGGAAAGATCCACGCATAGACGATCAGGGCCAGCATCGCCGCACTGACGTAGGCACCGGCAAACTCGAACCATTGAATGGCGGTGTTCTGTCCGGTTCCGACGTTCTGCGGGCCGAGCATCAGGAAACTCGATAACCCCAGCCCCATGCCGATGCCCGCCGTGGCCGGGCTGGCCAGTCCCACCGCGATGACATAAAGCAGCGGAGCCAGCAATATCGCCAGCCATTCGAAGTCGTTGACCGCCGGGACCAGCATGAACTGATACAACGCTGAAACCACCAGTGCCAGGCCCAGTCCCCGGGCGTAGCTCTGCGCGGCGATCAAAGGGCGCGGGAACGTTGCCATCAGCGAACACAGAATGCCCACCAGAATCATCCCGCCACGGGCACCGTCCCAGGCGGTTTCGATCCAGATCAGCCCGGCCACCAGCAATGCACTGAAGGCCCGGATCGCATTCATCGTCGCCAGAGTGAAATCCAGGTGCAGCGGGCTGGACTGGCCACGGAACATGCAACTGGCCTCCCGCCCGTCCTGTATGGCTTCGCTCAGTTCGAGGATCTGCTCCAGTTGTTGCAGCAGCCGGGCCTGCTCCCAGCGCAGGGCCCATGCCAGTGAACGCAAGGTTGCGCTCATGTCCTCGGTCAACTGTTCGGCCCTGTAGGCCAGCGCTTCGAACTGTTGCTGCAGGACAACCAGTTGATGCCTCATGTCTTCCGGCAGTGACCGCCCGTACTGTGCCAGTTGATCGAGAAACGCCAGTTCATCGGCACGCAAGCGCTGGACCTCCAGTGGCAGATCCCCGTCCCAGCGCTCGGTCAGCAACTGCCGCTGATGACGCAGGGCTGTCAGACGTGAGGTGAGCAGCATCAGTTGATTGCCCAGCATCAGCACCAGATTGTTGGCACTGCGCAGACGCGGAGCATCGAAATACAGATGACGGCGCAAACCTTCCAGGGCGCTGATTTCGCCGAGCAGTTGCATTTGCCGGCGCTGGAATTCGGTTTCGCTTTCTTCAGTGCGAATCACCGCAGCGGCATGGGTGGCGACCAGTTTGATCACCTGATCGACTTTGGCGAAGTAGTTGCGCGAAACCGCCTCCGGACGAGCCGTCAACAGGCTGACGACACAGACGCAGGCCACCGCCAGCAGGGTTTCGGTCACCCGGGTAACCGCCAGCAGGAAGGTGCCGTCCTGGTCCGGAATGGCCAGCAGCGCCACCACCACGGCGGTGTAGCCACTGAGCACGAATGCCTGGGAACTGGTGTAGCGCAGCAAGGTGCCGCCGGCCGTGCATAGCGCCAGCCACAGCGCCAGGGTTGTGATGAACGGCAAAGGCGCCTGAGGGAAAATCGACATGATCAGCACCGCCACCGCCGCACCCAGCGTGGTGCCGATGACCTGACCAAAACTGCGGGCCAACGCCATCCCGGCCAGCGGCTGGCTGATGATGACCACTGCCATGATCGACCATTTGGGTTGATCCAGATCGAACAGGAACGCCAGGTACAGCGTCAGCAACCCGGCTGCAATGGTGCGCAGGGCA
The DNA here is from genome assembly GCF_059418105.1 of Pseudomonas sp. GW821-FHT09C09. NCBI lineage: Bacteria > Pseudomonadati > Pseudomonadota > Gammaproteobacteria > Pseudomonadales > Pseudomonadaceae > Pseudomonas > Pseudomonas sp. GW821-FHT09C09. Next base: position 329,017 of record NZ_JBWKPF010000002.1, on the reverse strand, counting down.
AACAGCAACACTGCCTGACCGGGATGGATCACCGTCTTGAAATAATTGAGCAGGGCTTGCATGAACGCACTCGTCAAAGGAACTTCACCAAGCGTAGTCACTGCATCGAAAGCTCGACGGCTTCCAGGGCCGACAGAGGTTGTAGGGATATTCATCCTCAGTCGCATGACATATCGGGCAGAGTGTTTGACTCAAGGCCTCAGCTGACCGAAGCTTGCCCCTCTGCGTCAATATGAAAGCTTCGGATACCTGCATGCCTCAGTCCCGCCGCTACGTGTTCATCAGTCTTGGCCTCGTGCTTGTCCTTCTGGTTGCCTGGCTGTCGCTGCGCAGCACCGCTCCCGTGGTGCCGGAAGCCATCAAGCATGGCTACAGTGAAGCGCTGGCCGCCGCCCGGGCCGGCCAGCCGGGCGCGGCGCGGGTTTTGTACCAGCAACTGGGACGCCCGGATCTTTCCGTCAAGCGGCGCGTCTGGCTGCATGCCGAACTGCCGAACTACCCGAGCCCGCAAGCGTTGAAACTGGCCGATGCCGATCTGCAGAACGAATCCCCCGACGTACGAGTGGCGGCGATCAGGAGCGTGACCGGTCTGGTGCCGGGCGGCCAGCGCAGTCTGTTGCTCGGCCCGCTGCTCGACGATGAGGACCAGAACGTTCGTTTTGCCGCGATCAACGCCCTGCTCGGCCTGTCGCCGGACCAGTTGGGCCTGTACTTTGCGCCGTTGCAGCAAGGCATCGACGTGTGGGAAGAGGCGCTCAAGCATCAGCCGGAAAGCGCCGCCAACCATGCGCAACTGGCGCGTCTGTACCTGCACAATGCCGAGCTCAAACAGGCGCAGGATGCCCTCGAGCAGACCCTGCGTCTGGATCCGGCCAACCTGCCGGCGCTGGTGATGCAGATCGAGGTGCTCGACCGCCAGGGCCAGAGCGACGCCGCCCGGCAACTGCTGGCTCGACAGCTGAAGGCCCAACCCGACTCCGCCTACCTGCAACATGCCCTGGGTCTGTGGCTGCTCCATCACGATCAACGGGAATTCGCCCTGCTTGGCCTGTCCAAGGCCGTGGAGCTGGAACCCGACAACAAGGATTATCGCTACGACCTCGCCACCACGCTGCACAGCGCCGAGGAACTCGAAGCGGCGCAGAAACAATTGCAGGAAATCGTTCAACGTCATCCGGCCGACCGCAAGGCACGGGTGCTGCTGATCAGTTACTGGAAAGAAAGTGGTCAGTTGCAGAACGTTCAGGTTCTGCTGGCCCAGCTTGAGCAGATGAATCCGGACGACCCCTCGTTGCAGCAGGGTCTTTGAACGACTTCTGACAGGCTCCATGACACACCCGGAAAGAAATTCGGAACCGCCCTCTCGGCAAAGGGTCAAGTAAACAGGCAGCCCGCAAAGGCGTACACCGCCCGCTGCCTCGCTTCCCCTAGTCATGAGAGGGCATTTTTTGTCTACATCGAACGAGTTGATCAGCGCAAAAGCCGCCACGGGCATCGAAGGTCTGGACGACATCCTGGCCGGTGGTCTCTCTCGCAGTCATGTGTTCCTGCTGGAGGGCGAGCCCGGTACCGGTAAAACCACGGTGGCGTTGCATTTTCTCCTCGCCGGTGCCCGTGCCGGAGAGCGCTCGCTGTACATCACGCTCTCCGAAACCGAGCGCGAACTGCGCCAGGGGGCGGCATCCCACGGCTGGGACTTGAACGAAAACATCGAGATTTTCGAGCTTACACCGCCGGAAAGCCTGCTCAATGCCGAGCATCAGCAAAGCCTGTTGTACTCCTCGGATCTGGAACTGGGTGAAGCCACCAAACAGATTTTCGAAGTGGTCGAACGCTTCAAGCCGACCCGGGTGGTGCTCGACAGTCTGTCGGAGATCCGCTTGCTGGCACAAAGCTCCTTGCGCTATCGCCGCCAGATCCTGGCGATCAAGCATTACTTCGTGCGCTATGACGCGACGGTGTTGCTGCTGGATGACCTGACAACCGAATCCCTCGACAAGACGGTGCACAGCGTGGCCCACGGCGTCATCCGCCTCGAAGAACTGACCCCCAACTACGGCGCCGAACGCCGACGCGTGCGGGTGATCAAGTATCGCGGGCAGAAGTATCGCGGCGGTTTTCACGACTTCACCATCATGGGCGATGGCGTGCATGTCTTTCCGCGACTGGTGGCGGCTGAACATCGGGGCGATTACCCGCGTCTGCAACTGACCAGCGGGATTACTGAAATGGACGCGCTGCTCGGTGGCGGCATCGAGACCGGCTCCAGCACGCTGATCCTCGGTCCGGCCGGTACCGGCAAATCGCTGATCTCAATGATCTTCGCTGCCGCAGCGGTAACGCGCGGCGAAAAAGCGGCATTGTTCATTTTCGACGAAGAGCTGGGCCTGCTGTTCGAGCGCATGAAAAACATCGGCATCGACCTCAAGGCCCTGCAAGCCACCGGTAATCTGCTGATCGAGCAAGTCGACGCGGCCGAACTGTCCCCCGGTGAGTTCTCCCACAGGGTACGCCGCTGTGTCGATGAAGCCGATATCAAGACCGTGGTGATCGACAGCATCAACGGCTATCAGGCCGCGATGCCGGAAGAAAATGCGCTGGTCCTGCACATGCACGAACTGCTGCTGTACCTGAACCGCAAAGGCGCCGCGACCTTCATGACCGTCGCCCAGCATGGTCTGGTCGGCGACATGCAGGCGCCGGTGGACATCACCTATCTGGCCGACACGGTCATCCTGCTGCGTTACTTCGAAGCCCTCGGCAAGGTGCGCCGGGCGATTTCGATCATCAAGAAGCGTACCGGCAGCCACGAATCGACCATCCGTGAATACCGGATTTCCGCCCAGGGCATGACCATCGGCGAACCGCTGGAAGCCTTCCAGGGCGTGCTGCGCGGTGTGCCCACTTACCTCGGCGCGAGCAATCCGCTGCTCAAGGAAGACAACTTGTGACCGTCACCGTCCCGCTGTCCGAACGGGCGCTGATTCTGGCGCCCCTGGGTCGCGACAGCCAGATTGCGCTGATGATCCTCAACGAGGCCGGGTATGGCGGCCTGATCACCCCGGACCTCGCCAGCCTGTGCAGTGAACTTGAGCCCGGCGCAGGCCTGTTGTTGATCGCCGCTGAAGCCTTGTGTGGTCCGGAACTGGAAACCCTGTTGCAGTATCTGGAGCAACAGCCCGCCTGGTCGGATCTGCCAATCGTACTCCTCACTCATCACGGCGGATCCGAACAGGGCCCCTCTTCCCGGCTCAGTGAACTGCTTGGCAACGTGACCTTTCTTGAACGTCCCTTCCACCCGGCGACGCTGGTCAGCCTGATCTCTGCCGCGTTGCGCGGTCGACGACGACAGTACGAAGCCCGCGACCGGCTGATCGATCTGAGCGAAAGCGAGCGGCGTCTGCAATCGACCCTCGAAACCCTTGAGCAACAAGTCGAGGAACGCACCGCGCAACTGCGGCACAACGAAGAAGCGCTGCGCCAGTCGCAGAAGATGGAAGCGGTCGGTCAGCTCACCGGAGGGATCGCCCACGACTTCAACAACATGCTGACCGGGATCATCGGCAGTCTGGAACTGCTCCGCCGGCGTCTTGCCCGGGGCCGGACAGATGATCTCGACAGCCTGATCGATCTGGGCGTGACCTCAGCCAACCGTGCGGCGGGCCTGACTCACCGCTTGCTGGCGTTTTCCCGCCGGCAATCGCTGGATTCCAAAGCGGTGCAGATGAATGATCTGGTGCAATCGATGGGCGAGCTGCTGCAACGCAGTCTGAACGAGAGCATCCAGCTGGACATGCGTTTGCACGAGCAATTGTGGGTGGCCGAGGCCGACCCCAATCAACTGGAAAGCGCCCTGCTCAACCTGGTGATCAACGCCCGCGACGCGATGCCCGACGGCGGCAATCTGGTGGTCGAAACGGGCAATCAGGTGCTGGATCGCGATTTCACCGCGAGCTACAGCAATCTGGCGCCCGGCGATTACGTCGTGTTGAGTGTGACCGACAATGGCTGCGGCATGCCGCAGAGCGTGATCAACCGCGCATTCGATCCATTTTTCACCACCAAACCCATCGGTCAGGGCACCGGGCTCGGCCTGTCGATGATCTATGGCTTCAGCAAGCAGTCCGGCGGGCATGTGTCGATCGACAGCGAAATCGATCAGGGCACCACGGTGAAACTCTATCTGCCGCGCTTCCAGGGTGAGTCCCTGCCCCACACTCCGATGGATACGGAACAGACTCCGGACGCCCTGGAAGGCGAAACCGTGCTGATCGTTGAGGACGACCCGGCCGTACGGGTGCTGGTCAGCGCCGTATTGAGCGAGTTGGGTTATGGCTTTGTCGAAGCCAGCGACGCCGACGGTGCCGTGCCCATCCTGGACTCGGCGCAGCGCATTGATCTGCTGATCAGCGACGTCGGTCTGCCGGGCATGAACGGCCGGCAACTGGCGGAAATCGGTCGACAATACCGGCCGGAATTGAAAGTGCTGTTCATCACCGGTTACGCCGAGCACGCCGCGGTACGCGGCGGTTTTCTCGACCCGGGCATGCAGATGATCACCAAGCCCTTCACCTTCGATCTGTTGACGGCGAAGGTGCGGGAGATGATCAAGAGCTGAGGCGGTTGACGCCTCAGGCCAGCAGTTCCTGAATCTTCTCCTGCAACACGTCCAGGTCGAACGGTTTTTCCAGGATCGGCGCCCGACGGGTGATCGGGCTGCCGGTCTCGCGGATTTCCTGCGGATAGCCGCTGATGAAGATCACCTTCAGGTCAGGACGCAATTTGACGGCGGGTTCGGCGATCTGCACGCCGGAGATTCCGCCCGGCAGGCGGAAATCGGTAATCAACATGTCCAGATGCGGCTTGCTCGCCAGAATCTCGAACGCCTGCTCGCCGTTTTCGGCCTGCAATACGCGATAGCCCTGCCCCGACAGATAGTCTGTCAGCACCATCAGGATCACCGGTTCGTCCTCGACGACGAGTACTACATCTTGTGCATCTACGCTCATGGGAAGCCTTTGTTCGGTCAATAGCTGCTGATACGACCGTGTGGTCACTCAGAGGTTGCGTTTGTTTCGCCGTTTTCCTGGAGCGGCAGACAAACGCGAAACAGGGCGCCCTCGTTGATCCTGCTTTCGACGACGATGGAGCCGCCGTGGGCGGCGACGATCTGCTCGGAAATGAACAGACCTAGCCCGAGACCGGCGACCACCGTCTTGGCGGAGACCCGTTCGAACTGTTGAAAAATGCGCTTCTGGTTCTCCTCGCTGATGCCGATGCCCTGATCCGCGACTTCGACCCGTGCCTCATTGCCTTCGCGATAAACCCGCACCTGCACCGGGCTCTTGCCGCCATAACGCAAGGCGTTGGTCAGCAGGTTCGACACCACTTGCTCGATGCGGAACTCGTCCCACTGCCCTTCCACCGGTTCCGTCGCGGTAAAGCTGACTTCAGTCTCGGCCGCTTCGATCTGCTGGGCGAAATTCTGCAGCAGGTTGCCCACCAGTTGCGAAAGATCGAAGCGGCTCGGTCGGATCGACAGCTTGCCGGTGCGGATCCGCGACACGTCGAGCATGTCCTCGATCAGCCGGATCAGGCTTTTGATCTGACGCTCGTCGCGGTCGACCATGGCGTGCATCTTGTCGAGGGTAAACGCCGCGGCGTTGTCCCGGGCCAGGTGCATCTTGCGCAGCTGCGTTTCGAGGATAAGGCCGTTGAGCGGCGTGCGCACTTCGTGGGCGACGATCGACATGAAATCGTCACGCATGCGCACGGCCTGCTCCAGTTCGCCCTGGGTGCTTTGCAGTTGCTGCAACAGCGCTTCCTGTTCGCGACGGCTCTGCTCCAGCGCTTCAACCTGTTGCTTCATCGCCTTGCTCTGGCGATACAGGTCGACGAAGACGTTGACCTTGCTCTTCACCGCATGGATATCCAGCGGCTTGTGCAGGAAGTCTACCGCGCCACTTTCATAGCCCTTGAACGCGTAGTTCAGTTCACGGCCGGCGGCACTGACGAAAATGATCGGGATGTTCTTGGTCTTCTCGGTGCCGCGCATCAGTTCGGCCAGTTCGAAGCCGTTCATGCCGGGCATCTGCACATCGAGAATGGCCATGGCGAACTCGTGTTGCAGCAACAGCGACAGCGCCTCGTCTGCCGAAAGCGCTTTGTAAACGGTGCGGTCTTCGCGTTTGATCAGCGCTTCGAGAGCCAGCAGGTTCTCGGGCAGATCGTCGACGATCAGCAGTTTTGCCTGGATATTACTCAGCATGCGATTCGTTCCAGCTCGACAAGCAGACGGCCGATGCCGCGTATGGGAAGTATGTGATCCGGTCGATGAGTCTTCAATGCGGCCTCGGGCATGGTCGCCACCAGCGCGTCTTGCGGATCCTGAACGATGGTCAGCCCTCCCTGGCGTTTGACCTGGGCCAGACCTCTTGCACCGTCGTGGTTGGCCCCGGTCAGCAGCACGGCTGCCAGCGTCGGGCCGTAGACATCGGCAGCGGATTCGAACAGGAAATCGATCGAGGGCCGCGAATGGTGCAAACGGTCTTCCAGGCTCAACGACAGGCTGCGATCCTGCTCCACCGACAGGTGATAACCCGGTGTGGCGAAATACACCGTGCCGGGACTGATGTCCTGTTTATCGATGGCCTCGGTTACCGGTAACGCCACGCGCCGGGCGAACACCTCGGCGAGTTGGCTGCGTCGCTCTTCCGGCAGATGCAGCACGATGATGATCGGCAGACCGAAGCCTGCCCGCAGCGAACCGAGCAGGGTCAACAAGGCCTCGACGCCACCGGCGGAAGCCCCGACCACAATCGCCTCGACCCGAGGCAAATCCGCTGCACTGTTCATGATTTGCGGTAGATCCGTTCTTGTTTCACCAAGGGTTCGAACTGGTTGGAGTAGCCGGAAAAATCCAGCGTTTCCTTGCTGCCCAGTACCAGAAATCCACGGTGGCACAGCGACTCATGGAACAATCCAAACGCTCGATCCTGAAGTTTTTTATTGAAGTAAATCAATACGTTACGACATGAAATTAATTGAGTTTCGGAGAATACGCTATCCGTTGCCAGGCTGTGATCGGCGAAGGTCACGTTCTCGCACAGGCTCTTGTCGAAAATCGCGTAACCATACGCAGCCGTGTAGTAGTCGGCAAACGAGCGCTGACCGCCGGCCTGCTGATAGTTGGCGGTGTAGGCGCGCACATTCTCCATCGAAAAGATCCCCTGCTTGGCCTTGTCCAGCGAGCGCGGGTTGATGTCGGTGGCGTAGATGATCGTGCGGTCGAGCAGACCTTCTTCGCGCAGCAGAATCGCCATCGAATAGACCTCCTCACCAGTACTGCACCCGGCGATCCAGATCTTGATCGACGGGTAAGTCTTGAGCAGCGGCACCACTTCCTGACGGATCGCCAGGAAGTGCGACGGGTCGCGGAACATCTCGCTGACCGGAATCGTCAGCAGTTGCAGCAACTGCATGAACGCCGTCGGGTCATGCAGGACCTTTTCCTGCAACGCCGAAATGGTCGCGCATTCGAACTGGCTCAGCGCATGTTGCACCCGGCGCTTGATCGATGCGCCGGAATAATCGCGAAAGTCATAGCTGTACTTGAGATAAATCGCCTCGATCAGCAACCGCAGTTCGATTTCACTGTTTCGTTCAATGTGATTACTACGTTCCACTAAATGCGTTCCATCTTCGGCAACCACACGCGAATCAGCGAGAACAGGCGATCCAGATCGATGGGCTTGGCCAGGTAATCATTGGCGCCCGCCTGCAGGCAGCGCTCCTGATCGTCCTTCATGGCCTTGGCCGTCACCGCGATGATCGGCAGCTTGCGCCAGCGCGGATCCTTGCGGATTTCCATGGTGGCTTCAAAACCATCCATTTCCGGCATCATCACGTCCATCAGCACCAGATCGATGTCCTCGACTTCTTTCAGTTTTTCAATCGCTTCACGGCCGTTACGACCGATCACCACGACTGCACCCTTGGTTTCCAGCGCGCTGGTCAGGGCGAAGATGTTGCGTACATCGTCGTCCACGAGCAGCACTTTGCGGCCTTCGAAGACCTTGTCGCGGCTGCGTGCGGTCTTGAGCATCTTCTGCCGTTCATGGGACAACTGCGATTCGACTTTGTGCAGAAAGAGTGTGACCTCGTCCAGCAAGCGTTCCGGCGAGCGTGCGCCCTTGATGATGATCGAACGCGAATACTTGCGCAGATCGGCCTCTTCATCGCGGGTCAGGTTGCGTCCGGTGTAGACGATGACCGGCGGGAACGAGCAGATGTCTTCGGTGGACATGCGCTTGAGCAGATCGTTGCCGAGCATGTCCGGCAGCTTCAGGTCGATGACCATGCAATCGAAGATCGTCGTGCGCAGCAGCTCCAGCGCATCCTGCGCCAGGCCGACAGCGGTGATTTCGATGTCGTCGTCACCGATCAGACGGGCGATGCTTTCCCGTTGCAGATCGTCGTCTTCGACCAGCAACACGCGTTTGACCTTCTGGGTCAGCTTGGCTTCAAGACGCGCGAACACGTCCTTGAGCTCTTCTCGGGTGGTCGGTTTGACCGCGTAGCCGATAGCGCCCATGTGCATGGCGGCCTCGACGCGATCCTCGACCGAAATCACGTGCACCGGGATGTGCCGGGTTTCGGCGTGTTCTTTGAGGCGTTGCAGCACGGTCAGGCCCGAGTGGTCCGGCAGGCGCATATCCAGCAGGATCGCATCCGGCACGAACTCTTTCGCCAGGTCATAACCTTCGTCGGCACCGTGGGCGACCAGACACTGATAACCCAGTTCATGGGCCAGGTCGTACAGGATATGGGCGAAGTTCGGCTCGTCTTCCACCACCAGAATGCAGCGGCTGTCGAACGGCGCCTTGTTGCGGTCGTCATTGAAGCGCGGGATATCAGCGGAGGCCACCGGCGAAACCGCCACGACCGGCGCGGCAACTGGTGCGGGCGGAGTAAACGTCAGCGGTGCGAACGCCGTTTCACCCTCTTCGCTGTATTGCTGCGGCAGCACCAGGGTAAACACGCTGCCCTGCCCCGGCGCGCTGCTGACGCTGATCGAACCGCCCAGCAACATCGCCAGATCCCGGGAAATCGACAACCCCAGACCGGTGCCGCCGTACTTGCGGTTGGTGGTGCCGTCAGCCTGGCGGAAGGCCTCGAAAATGCTTTCCTGCTGGTCCTGCGCAATCCCGATCCCCGAGTCGCGCACGATAAAGGCAATGCGATCGTCCGGCTGGCCGGCGATGGTCAGGCTGACCGTGCCGTGCTCGGTGAATTTCACGGCGTTGGACAGCAGGTTCTTGATCACTTGTTCCAGACGCTGGCGGTCGGTGAATAGAGTGATCGGCGCATCCGGTTGCAACTCAACGCTGAACGTCAGTTTCTTGTCTGCCGCCAGTGGCTCGAACACGCTGCGCAGGCCATCGGCCAGACGCGCCACGCTGGTGTTTTCCGGAACCACTTCGAGCTTGCCGGCTTCGACTTTGGAAATGTCGAGAATGTCGTTGATCAGGTTGAGCAGGTCGTTGCCGGCGGAATAGATCGACTCGGCAAACTTCACCTGCTCGGCGCTGAGATTTTCCTGCGGGTTTTCCGCCAGCAACTTGGCCAGGATCAGCGAACTGTTCAGCGGTGTGCGCAGTTCGTGGGACATGTTGGCGAGGAACTCGGACTTGTACTTGCTCGAACGCTGCAGCTCTTCGGCACGCTCTTCCAGTTGCACCTGAGCCTGATTCAGCTCGGTGTTCTTCTGGTCCATGGCGTCGCGTTGCTCGGCCAGGGTCTGGGCCTGTTCGGCCAGTTGCTCGTTGGTCTGCTCCAGCTCGACTTGCTGGGTTTCCAGATGCGCCTGGGACTCCTTGAGAATCCGCGACTGCTCTTCCAGTTCTTCGTTGGCGGTTTTCAGTTCTTCCTGCTGCACCTGCAACTCTTCGTTGAGCTGCTGGGTTTCGGCCAGGACTTCCTGCAGACGCTGGCGATAACGCGCCGCTTCGATGGAGGTGCCGATGTTACCGGCAATCAGTTCCAGCAGCGCCACATCACGCTCGGTCAGTGGACGCAGGAAGCCCAGTTCGATCACACCGTTAATCCGGTCGTCATCGCTGGTCGGCACCACCAGCACACTGTGCGGCAGGCCTTCACCCAGACCTGAGCTGACCTTGAAGTAATCGGCCGGCACCGAATCGAGGCGAATCAGCCGCGCCTGCTGCGCGGCCTGGCCAACGATGCCTTCATCGCTATAGAGGGATTGTTCCTGTTGTTCCTGTTCGCGAGAAAAACCGTAAGTCGCCACGCGCTTCAGGCCGCCATGTTCTTCGCGCACGTACAACGCCGCGACGGCAGTGCCCAGGTATTGCGCACAAAATTGCAGGATGTTGCGTCCCAACAGATTGAGCGTCAGTTGCCCCAACACCTGCTCGGCCAGTTCGGTCTGGCCTGTGCGCAGCCAGGCTTGCTGCGAAAGGCGTTCGGCGCTGGCCAGTTGCGCGGCCAGATTGGCGCTGTAACTGTTGGAAAGACTGACCAGATCGCGTCGGCCAATATAGGCCAGCAAACCGCTGATGCCGGCGATGAACAGCAGATACAGGCTGATGCTCCAGATCGTGGTCCGGCGCACATCTTCGTTGCGCGTGGTGCGCAATGTCTGCTCGGTGTCGATCACGTCATCGAATTGCTTGCGGATCTCATCGGTCAGGCGCTTGCCGCGCCCGGCCTTCACCGCAGCCTTGTAGTCGCCGCTGGCGCGCTGCAGGTCGATCATCGATTGCGCGTAGGTCGCCCACTCGGTCTGCAGCGCCTGCAGGCGGCGCAAGCGATCGGTCTGCACCGGGTTGTCGGCGGTCAATTCAAGCAAGGTGTTGAGCGCCACAGCGATGCGGGGCTTGGCCGTTTCATAGGGATCGAGGAAATGCTCGTCGCCACTGAGCAGGTAGCCGCGCATGCCGGTTTCCAGATCGACCGTAAGCTTCACCGCTTCGTTGGCGTTATTGATCACCCGGTCGGTGTGCTCCACCCACTGGATGACCGACAGCAAATAAGTGATCAGCGACACGAAGAACACGGCACTGATCGCACCGACGCCCAGTGGCAGCGCGATGTTGCGGGTCAGCAGTTTGCGAAACCGTGATTCATCAACCGAAGACGGAGAGGACATGTGGCAGCCTTGTCGAACTGTTGAAAACCAGGGAGTTTGCCCCAAAACAGCGGCATGGATCCATTTTTCTCACAGTCTTAGCACTGTTTTCCCACATTTGCCTGCGCCGGATCGCATGCCAACGGTTATCCTTGCCCGCCCGTTTGCGCCTATTCTTTTTTGTATCCATCCGGGAACTTGTGGCCATGCGCCACTTACTCATGCAAGAGCCCGGCAATTTTGATCGACCGGCGCCCCGTCCCCCATTCTTGAGAGCCGCCACTATGTCCACCACCGCGTCCACCATCCTTGTAGTAGAAGACGACACCATCGTGCGCATGCTGATCGTCGACGTGCTGGAGGAACTGGACTTCAAGGTGCTTGAGGCGGACGGCAGCGAACAGGCCCTGGCAATCATCAAGGACGGGAATCAGCACATCGATCTGATGATGACCGACGTCGGGCTGCCGATCATGGACGGCCGTCAACTGGCCACCGAGGCCCGCAATATCCGCCCTTCACTGCCGATTCTGTTTGCCAGCGGATATGCCGAGACAATCGAAGTGCCGGCAGATATGCATGTGATCGGCAAACCGTTTTCAATTGATCAATTGCGCGACAAAGTCAAAGCAGTTCTTGCACAATCCTGACTTTTCCATAACTTATATTTCCGCCAGCGGGCAGACTACTTCAATCTGCCCTGACCAACTTTGAAACCAACTACAGCTATCCATCCACTGCTAGCCACCATTACTCTGGCGGCGCCCGGTAGTTTTGGATTTATTGTTTCACCAACTAAACATAAACATCGAGGCCCAAGACCAAAAACAATTCAAGGATAAATTGTTCATGCAACTTGTACAGAGCGAAAGCCTGCTCGACATCGACAGTTTCGAGGTTGCCAAACGTCAAAAACTGGATCAGGCAGAGAAAACCAGTGTTGCCCTGGCACTTTCCGCTATTGCGCAAAACCGCGCACCCGCTGAAGACGTTAACTTGCACTACACCACTGTTCCGCGCGTATCGGACACGACGTTCGATCACGCGGTTGAATATGCCCGCATCGCCTTGTCAAAGATGCTGAGAACCGACGACTTTCTTTTTCTTGCAGACGTTCACTCGCTTTCAGCGGACGCGGCTGTATGCGTGGATGAACACGCAAGGCTGTTTGTTCAGGATCAAGGGGCCTGGCGCAATCTGACTAACGATAGGTCGATCACTGCCGAACTGCGTCATGAGATGGGCATACTGGCCGATTGCGCAGAACAGACAGGAGGCTACATTTTTTCCAACGACATCATTGGCGTCCAACAGTGGCTGCGTTTCCACGACTACACACTACCGACCAACGTTGCAGATACCCGGCAAATGATTGCCTGGCTCGAGTTTCAACTGCCGGCCAGCCCGGCCATTGGGGACTATCACGAACTGTTGATGGCACCTGCTGATTCGGCCTTCCATCTTTCGGCGACCGAGCGTCAAACCATCAGGCAGATCGCCAAAGACACCACACAGGGCCGATTCAGCCTTCTGCAATATCTCGTCACACCGGACTTCAAATCAGTCACGGCCAGTTCGAGGCGCGAGCACGCGGCCATTCATCTGGACCACTTCTTGCAGACCCCTGAAGCTGGTGCACTGGGCATTTATCTGCATGACCGTCTAGGATGGCACCTGGATGAAGACCGTGAAGTGGCTTCGAGACAGATCAAATGCATGGTCGCCACCGCGCTGATTCTTGATCTCGGCATTGAAGTCGAACGGCACGCAAAGGTTATTGCCGGGTTTCAGCTGTATCATCCGGATAATGCGTCGAAAACGGCACCGCAAGTGGTTGAAGCGTTTGAATGGCAGCTGACCCGCGAACTGCAACTGGACCCGCTCTACACACCGTTGGCCGCCCACCTTCTGCTGGCCTGTGCTGCGCCACAATTGCTGGTTCAGCAGACGCCCGCCGAACTGGCGATCGGCAAGCCAGGCTGGGTAATCGTCTCCCAGGCGGTTGCAATGATCGAACTCACGGCGCCCGGTGCGTCACGCCTGATGACCTACGAACGGGTAAAAGCCTTTTCCGAGCTGGCCCCCGTCAGTACTACTCAACGTACGCTGCACGAGCTGACGACCATCACGCCCATCATCCAGTGGGCGATGCTCAACGGAATACTGCCAGCCACAGCCGGCAACGATGATGACGTGAATGCGTTTACCACCGCCGCCCAACGTTTCAGCCAGTATGTGGAAGCATTGAACGATGTCGAAACGGGTATTGCAGTTGTGCCACCAGATAGGCGGGAGTTGGCACTGCAGGAGCTCAAGCGTGTAATGCCGGAAGGTCTTTATCTTGAACAACAAGTATTCAAGGCCAATTTCGATCTAGCGCTTGGCGAACGCAACTTTCTTGAGTGGGCGGCTCTTTTTGTTCCCTCCAGCGAGGGGAATGTACACCAGACCTCCGAAGTAGGGAGACTCCGTGTTTCGATTCTTGATCTCTACATGTCTGGCGATCTGGTCGTAAACGGCAAACTTACCGACAGGTTCGCAGCCGTTGGAAAGATCAACCTGCCCCGTGGCGCCTTTTCGCGCCTCAGTGAGCTGAAGCCGATCGACTCGATATTCAACAAGGCTTTCGAGCAATACTATCTGGCACTGAAAAAGTGCCTGTCATCCATTCTGAAGATGGCGGTTGCCAACTTGCCAGAATCTGACAGGACAATGATCGCCAATGGTTTCATTACCTTATATACCGTCCGTAAAGCAGTAAATCCGCTTAATCAATTTCAGGAAACCCGACGTCAGCGTAATGCCGCCAAGGGCCGTTACGGCATTATTCTCGGATGCCAACATGGCAGAGCCTTTCGCTGTTACGAACTGTTTTCCCTCAGAGGGTTGTGTCGTGAGCGCCCTGAGCTGGCCGACAAGTTGCGATCCACCGGTGTTGTATATGAAGAACCTTCGTTGTCGTATGAGGGGGCGGATACAGACTTTATACCCAAGAACCCCGAACAGCGGTGGCCTCTGGACTTTGACGCCTATATGAAGGGTAGCGCCCCCAAACAAGGAGTGTCCTCCAGTGTAGTGGTGGAAAAACTCTGGAACTTCGCCTTGGTGTCGGATGAAACCCAGCCGGTTCCCCTGTTTTTTTCCCGGGCATTTGATGCTTTGGCAGAAAGTGTATTGGGCAATCATCCGGTAGCCACCCGTGAAGAGTTGTACTCTTCGCTGTACGCACCCACAGCACTGCAGAGGATTCGCACCAGGAACGATCAGGTGAACGAAGCCATCATCAACGTGATCGTGCCCTTCAAGAAATGCATTGAAGACATCCGCTCCGGCGATGCAGAGCGAGTCTCCGAAGGTATTGGCGGCTGTATTCTCGATGGTCTGGCATTGCTGGGTCTGGTAGTCGGATTCGGCGCCACCATTGCCGGCATCGTCGGCAAGACAACCTCGACGACCACCAAAGCGTTGAGCCTGGCCAAGGCCGGAGCGCACTTTTCGGTGTCGATTTTCAATCCTCTGGATGGTTTGCCGGCATTGGCGGTGCAAGGTGGACGGCTGGCCAAAAAAGGCGTGTTGCTCCTGAGCAAACACGGGCTCAAGGCCGTGAAAACCGCCACCGGCCAACTGCGCAAACTGACAGGCGGCGCTCAGTCTTATGACTTGGTCAAGGCTGCGCAAAAAACCGACTTGTTTCAGGGCACCTGGAAAGCGGCGGAGAACCTAAGCGATCCGGTCAACCTGCTGGCACTGCAGCGAAACAGTGACTGGTACGCGCTGAACCTGAGGGTCGGCGGTGCGTGGGGGCCGAAGTTGAGAAATCTGAAGATATCGCCCTGGGGACCACTTCGGCGGCTTTTCGGTCGTGCGAAGCCTTTCAGTTACACCCAGGGTTATGTGAAAAAAGCGCTGCCGGCTGCCAAATCGAAACTCGACAACGCAACGTTGATGCTACTGGATAACGACAACGCTGACATGCGAGCCATCCTCAAGCATGTTTTCGGCAATGATTCGGATGAGGTTCTCAAGCATGTGAAATCCAATCTGCACCAGATGCGCAACGATCTGGATTTCATCACGCAGGCAAACATCTCTTACGAAAAAGGTTCAGAAGCCGTCGCGGCTTTGCGCCCGGAGACCTACCAACGCTGGAAGGCCAGCATTCTCGACGGTTCGTACCTGAAGAATCCTCCGGAGAAGTTTCTGGTGATCTATCCCGAAGGGCTGGACGACTATTACCGTACAGCGAAGTACGACGATGGCCGGGTCGGCGATGCACTGATTCATGAACTGGCTCACGGCGCGCCGGATACCCTGGACCTTTATTACGGCAAGGTGAAAGGTGGGCACACTGCCCCGGCGGAGTTTGATGTGGCCGGCCTGCTCCAACTGGGCAGCGCCAAAGACACCAAATCGATTAGCCCCGATAACCTTTCGAACCTGCAGCATGCGAGTGCGTTTGGCGAAGGGCTTGCCGAATTCAATGCCATTTCCGCCAGCTTGCCTGATCTGGTGCGACGGCATCCGGCACTGCACAACGCCGACTCTTACTCGCTGGCGGTTTCCCTGCTCAATCAGGCGCGCATTCATCCGGAGGGGTTTCTGCTGAATCTCGACAAAATTCGTCGCGGGATTAAAAACACCTCGAATCTGGGCTTTATCAAGGGTTCTCTGCGAGTCAATCTGAGTAGCGCATCCCTCTGACAAAAACGCATCACTTGGCGCGCGGGTTATGCTCTAATTCGCGCGCCTTTTTATCCCCCCTCTCGCCGTCCGGAATCGTTTCTCATGAGTCAGCCCGCAACCAAAGTCCTCGTCATTGGTTACGTCTGGCCGGAACCCCGCTCTTCCGCCGCGAGCGGGCATGTGATGCAGATTCTCGAGACTTTCCTGCAACAGGGCTGGCAAATCACCTTTGCCAGCCCTGCGGGCGTTGGCGAACATCCGGCCGATCTTGCCGAGTTGGGCATTTGCACTGTTCCGATCGAATTGAACAACAGCAGCTTCGATGTCTTCGTCAGCGAACTGGCACCGGATATCGTGCTGTTCGATCAATTCATGATCGAAGAACAATTCGGTTGGCGCGTGGAAAAACATTGTCCCGATGCTCTGCGCGTACTGGAAACGTCGGACTTGCAGAGTTTGCGGCACGCTCGTCATCAACGCTTGAAGGATCGGCTGAAAGCCAGCGATGACGCGAACGACTTCAATGAGTTGTTCGCGCCCGCGCTGCGCGAAGAATTCGAGCTGATGGCTGACACCGATCTGGCCAGACGCGAAATTGCCGCGCTCTACCGCTGCGATCTGAACCTGATGATCTCGCCGGTGGAAATCGAGTTGCTGGTACAGCAGTTCAAGTTGCCGCCCGAGTTGCTGCACTGGTGCCCGCTGATGGTCAAACCGTCCAGCACACCGGCAAAACCTTTCGAGGAGCGCGCGCACTTCCTCAGTATCGGCAATTTCCGTCACGCGCCGAACTGGGACGCGGTTCTATGGATGAAATCGTCCGTCTGGCCTCTGATCCGCGAACAACTGCCGAAAGCTCAATTGCACATCTACGGCGCCTACACGCCGCCCAAGGCTGCTGCGCTGCACAACGCCGCGCAGGGTTTTCACATCATGAACTGGGCCGAGGATGCGTTGCAGGTGATGTCCGATGCGCGTGTTTGCCTGGCACCCTTGCGATTCGGCGCCGGGATCAAGGGCAAATTGATCGACGCCATGCTCTGCGGAACGCCGAGTGTCACCACGCCGATCGGTGCCGAAGGCATGCACACCGACCAACCCTGGCCGGGCGCCATTGGTCGTACGGCGCAGGATCTGGCCAATGCTGCAGTCGAACTTTATCGCGACGAAGTGCGTTGGCACGCCGCGCAGTCTCAGGGACAAACGTTGCTCAATGACGTTTACCCGCAAGCCATACATGGACCGGCATTGATCAACAAGTTGCAGGAATGTCGCAAAAATATTGGTCAACTAAGGCGTCAAAACTTTACTGGCAGCATGCTGCGCCACCACTCACACAAAAGTACTCAGTACATGGCGCAGTGGATTGAGGCAAAGAACCAGAATAAATAATCAGCCTGGACACTTTCAAAAATAAAACCCAACAACTTGAATTGATCCTTATATAGCCAACCCAAAAATCAAACACTATAAACATCCTGCAAGTGCCGCCCTGAACATCTGACAGAGCGGCATCTTTTAAAACTAATGCAGGATGCACTTATGAGCACTAACAACTGGATGGGCTCGACACCCGCCATTGACTCACTGTCGATTTCTGAACTGACTCTGCCAGGCACTCATAACGCCGGCAGTGACTGGCGCGCTTCCTATCCGTTTTTCGGCCCTCCACGCCACTGGCTCGCATGCCAGCATGACTCCTTTCATGCCCAGTTGAATCATGGCTCCAGGGCACTTGATATTCGCCTGACCCATGATCAAAAGGGAGAAGGCCCGAAAAAATTTGTCATCCACCATAACGGCCATCGAAACTCTCGGACCCTGGAAAATCTGATCACCGACGTCAATAAGTTCCTCGACAGCAACCCGGATGAATTCATTATTCTGGATTTTCACAGTCTTGACGGGAGCGACTTCGATTACGACTACTTCAATAAAATAGTGATCCACTTTCTGGGCCATCGACTTGTTCCCCGCCAGAACTTGTCATTGAGCCTTCGTGAACTCAAACGCGCCAGTACGCAACAACGTGTGTTTGCTGCGGCCAGGTCACATTGGCAACTGGATCACAAACTGTTCCACGATAAGATCAGCCATCAATGGTCCGGCAATGGCATTACCAGCCCAAATGAGTTGAGGCAATTTATTGGCAGCGTTCTGCAGAACCCGCCGGGGACCTGGAAGCCCTGGTCGTTATCCGCCACCAGTTACACCGCACTTGGCGGCCCCGTCGACATTCACGACGAACTGAACGAATGGTTCGATCTGGATAAAACCGACTGGGCATTGAAGTGCAACATCATCAATGTCGACTTCATGGAAGAGTCGGATCTGGTGGAGTTCTGCCGGATTGCCAGCTTGATGAAGGCCGAACAACGCTCGCTCTGAACCGCAATGGAAACTGGCGCACCCCGCGCACAAAGAGGCATGATCGCCGGGCGATAACAAAAAAAGCGCCCGATCATGACCCGAACTGCCCGCGTGACCGACCCTTCTTATGAATTGATGGATGACCACAACGGGTTGTCCATCATCTATCGCCAGCACGGCTTCCCCTGCCCGCTGGTACGCTGGCATTTTCACAAGGAATACGAACTGCACCTGATCGTGGCCAGTTCGGGCAAGGTGTTCATCGGCGACTACATCGGCAACTTCTACCCGCAGACCCTGTTCCTGACCGGCCCCAATCTGCCGCACAACTGGATCAGCCAGGTGGCCGAAGACGAAGTGGTCGAGAAGCGCGACATGCTGGTCAACTTCACCGATGAGCTTTTTGAAAGCGGCCATCAGGTGTTCGCTGAACTCAAGACCCTGGCGCCGCTGCTTGAGCGCGCGCAATACGGCATCGAATTCCGCTCTCCGCAGACGATTCGTCAGGCCATGACCCTGATGCAACGCATCGCCGACTCAAGCGGCATCACCCGTCTCGGGCACTTTTTCATCCTGATGGAATTGCTGGCAGCCTGCGACGACTACCAGTTGCTGTCCGGCGCTACCACCCCGCAACTGGCCGACGAACACAACATCGACCGCACCAACCGTGCGGTGGATTACATCTTCGCCCACTACGCCCGCGAACTGCCGCTGGAGGAAGTCGCCGAGCATCTGGGCATGAAACCCACCTATTTCAGCCGGGTGTTCAAGCAGGCCACGGGGCGCAATTTCATCGAGTTCGTCAATCGCCTGCGCATCAGCAAATCCTGCGAACTGCTGGCGGATGGCGACAAACCGGTGACCGAGGTGTGTTTCGAGTCGGGCTTCAACAACATCTCCAATTTCAACCGGCGCTTTCAGCAGCTCAAAGGCATGACGCCCTCGCATTACCGGCGGCTGGTGGTGCAGCGACTGACCGAGCAGAACCACGGCTGACGCCTGAAAACCTGTACGGTTTCATCAGTGCAATGCTGCTGAAACCCCCTTCCCTGCGTTAATCACTCCACTCACGGCTGCAAAAAAGTATCGATTCAAGTGCTAGGGATGATTTGTCAGCCCTGCGATTGAAGGCTGTAATCAGTGCACATTCTTCCTGCAGCCGGAAGACACAAAAACAATAACTGTCCTTCTGTCCCCCTCCGGGTGCAGAAAAGGAGTGCACGATGCAACCCACTGCAAAAGCTCTGCTTACCCTCACCTGCATGACCCTCAGCAGCGTCAGCCTTGGCGCCCAGACCCTGACCATTGCCACCGTCAACAACAGCGACATGATCCGCATGCAAAAGCTCTCGAAAACCTTCGAGACCGAGCACCCGGACATCAAGTTGAACTGGGTCGTGCTGGAAGAAAACGTCCTGCGCCAGCGCCTGACCACCGACATCGCCACCCAGGGCGGTCAGTTCGACGTGTTGACCATCGGCATGTACGAAGCCGCACTCTGGGGTGCAAAAGGCTGGCTCGAACAGATGAAGGATCTGCCGGCCAGCTACGCCCTCGACGATGTATTCCCGTCGGTGCGCGAAGGCCTGTCGGTCAAGGGTTCGCTGTACGCCCTGCCGTTCTACGCTGAAAGCTCGATTACCTATTACCGCACCGACCTGTTCAAGGACGCCGGCCTGACCATGCCGGAGCGTCCGACCTGGGAGCAGATCGCAGGCTTCGCCGAGAAACTCACCAACAAGGACAAGGAACAATACGGCATCTGCCTGCGCGGCAAGGCCGGCTGGGGCGAGAACATGGCGCTGATCACCACCGTGGCCAACGCCTACGGTGCGCGCTGGTTCGATGAGCAGTGGAAACCAGAATTCAGCGGCCCGGAATGGAAGAACGCGCTGAACTTCTACGTCGACACCATGAAGAGATCAGGCCCGCCGGGTGCATCGAGCAACGGTTTCAACGAGAACCTCGCGCTGTTCAACAGCGGCAAATGCGCGATCTGGGTCGATGCCAGCGTCGCCGGCTCGTTCGTCACCGACAAGACCCAGAGCAAGGTCGCCGATCACGTCGGCTTCAGCTTTGCGCCGCATCAGGTCACCGACAAAGGTTCGGCGTGGTTGTACTCGTGGGCGCTGGCGATTCCGACCAGCTCCAAGGCCAAGGACGCCGCCAAAGAGTTCAGTGCCTGGGCCACCTCAAAAGAGTACGGCGAACTTGTCGCCAAGACCGACGGTATCGTCAACGTACCGCCGGGCACTCGCGCCTCGACCTACAGCGAGGCTTACATGAGCGCAGCGCCGTTTGCCAAGGTGACGCTGGAATCGCTGAAGGCGGCCGACCCGAGCAAACCGACCCTCAAGCCCGTGCCTTACATCGGCATTCAACTGGTGACCATTCCCGAGTTCCAGGGCATCGGCACCCAGGTCGGCAAGCTGTTTTCGGCCGCGCTGATCGGCCAGACCACGGTCGACCAGGCACTGACCGCCGCGCAGCAAACCACCGAACGCGAGATGAAGCGCGCGGGTTATCCGAAGTAACCCGCAAAGCTCGCTCCTGCCTCCTGTGGGGGCGGGCTTGCTCGCGAAAGCGGACGTTCAGTCGACATCAATGTTGAATGTCAGATTGCTTTCGCGAGCAAGCCCGCTCCCACAGGGGATCTTCATAGGTCTGTATGACTCGGTTGTGATCCCCATGAATACTTCAACTGCCAAAGCCCACATCGACCTGTCGCAACCCCGGCGCAAAAACCGCGTGGCCAATCCCGGCTGGTTTCTGGTCAGCCCTTCGGTGGCCCTGTTGCTGCTGTGGATGATCGTGCCGCTGGGCATGACCGTCTATTTCTCGATGATCCGTTACAACCTGCTCGACCCGGGCATCAACGAATTCGTCGGGCTGGATAATTTCACCTACTTCCTGACAGATTCGGGCTTCCTGCCCGGCGCCACCAACACCTTGCTGCTGGTGGGCAGCGTGCTGCTGATCAGCGTGGTGTTCGGCGTGTTGATCAGTGCGCTGCTGGAGGCCAGCGAGTTTTTCGGTCGCGGCATCGTGCGGGTGATGCTGATTTCGCCGTTTTTCATCATGCCCACGGTCGGTGCGCTGATCTGGAAGAATCTGATTTTCCACCCGGTCTCCGGGATCCTCGCCTACCTCTGGAAGCTGTTCGGCGCGCAACCGGTGGACTGGCTGGCGCACTACCCGCTGCTGTCGATCATCATCATTGTGTCGTGGCAATGGCTGCCCTTCGCGATCCTGATCCTGATGACCGCCATGCAGTCCCTCGACCAGGAACAGAAAGAAGCCGCCCGCCTCGATGGCGCCGGCCCCGTCGCGATCTTCTGGCACCTGACCCTGCCGCATCTGGCACGGCCGATTGCGGTGGTCGTAATGATCGAGACGATCTTCCTGCTGTCGGTGTTCGCCGAAATCTTCACCACCACCAACGGTGGCCCCGGCTACGCGTCGACCAACCTCGCCTACCTGATCTACAACCAGGCGCTGGTGCAGTTTGACGTCGGCATGGCCTCGGCCGGAGGCCTGATCGCTGTGGTCATCGCCAACATCGCCGCGATCATTCTGGTGCGGATGATCGGCAAAAACCTGACTGACAAAGCCTGAGGCCTGCCATGACTCTCCAACAATCCCGCCGGCTGCAAAGCCTGCTGCTCGGCACGCTGGCCTGGGCCATCGCGATCATCATTTTCTTCCCGATCTTCTGGATGGTGCTGACCAGTTTCAAGACCGAAATCGACGCCTTCGCGACGCCGCCGCAGCTGTTTTTCACGCCGACGCTGGAGAACTACCTGCACATCAACGAGCGCAGCGACTACTTCAGTTTCGCCTGGAACTCGGTGGTAATTTCCTTCAGCGCCACGGCCCTGTGCCTGCTGATCGCGGTGCCGGCGGCCTACTCGATGGCGTTCTACGAAACCCAGCGCACCAAAGGCACGCTGCTGTGGATGCTCTCCACCAAGATGCTGCCGCCGGTGGGCGTGCTGATGCCGATCTACCTGCTGGCCAAGAGTTTCGGCCTGCTCGATACGCGCATCGCGCTGATCGTGATCTACACGCTGATCAACCTGCCGATCGTGGTCTGGATGGTTTACACCTACTTCAAGGACATCCCCAAAGACATCCTCGAAGCCGCGCGCCTCGACGGCGCCACCCTGGCCCAGGAAATGCTCCGCGTGCTGCTGCCGATTGCCAAGGGCGGCCTCGCCTCGACGGTGTTGCTGTCGCTGATCCTGTGCTGGAACGAAGCGTTCTGGTCACTGAACCTGACCTCGTCCAAAGCCGCGCCGCTGACCGCGCTGATCGCCTCCTACTCAAGCCCTGAAGGACTGTTCTGGGCCAAGTTGTCGGCCGTTTCGACCCTGGCCTGCGCACCGATCCTGATCTTCGGCTGGATCAGCCAGAAACAACTGGTGCGCGGCCTGTCGTTCGGCGCCGTCAAATAAGAATTCGCAAAAGGAGCGCCACCATGGCCAACCTGAAAATCAAGAATCTGCAAAAAGGCTTCGAAGGTTTTTCCATCATCAAGGGCATCGACCTTGAGGTGAACGACAAGGAATTCGTGGTGTTCGTCGGCCCGTCGGGCTGCGGCAAATCCACCCTGCTGCGACTGATCGCCGGCCTTGAAGAAGTCAGCGGCGGCACCATCGAACTGGACGGGCGCGACATCACCGAAGTCAGCCCGGCCAAGCGTGACCTGGCGATGGTGTTCCAGACCTATGCGCTGTACCCGCACATGACCGTGAAAAAGAACATGTCGTTCGCCCTCGATCTGGCCGGTGTGCCGAAGGCTGAAGTCGAGAAGAAAGTCGGCGAAGCGGCGCGCATTCTCGAGCTGGGCCCGATGCTGGAACGCAAGCCGAAACAACTCTCCGGCGGCCAGCGTCAGCGCGTGGCCATCGGCCGGGCGATCGTGCGCAACCCGAAAATCTTCCTGTTCGACGAACCGCTGTCCAACCTCGACGCCGCCCTGCGGGTGCAAATGCGCCTGGAGCTGCTGCGCCTGCACAAAGACTTGAAAGCGACGATGATCTACGTGACCCACGATCAGGTCGAAGCCATGACCATGGCCGACAAGGTGGTGGTGCTCAATGGCGGCAAGATCGAGCAGGTCGGCTCGCCGCTGGAGCTGTATCACAACCCCGCCAACCTGTTCGTCGCCGGGTTCCTCGGCACGCCGAAAATGGGCTTCCTCAAGGGCAAGATCGCCCGGATCGACGGCCCGAGCTGCGAAGTATCGCTGGACGCCGGCACCCGCATCACCCTGCCGTTCAGTGCATCGAACCTGAGCGTCGGCAGCGCCGTGACCCTCGGCATTCGTCCGGAACATCTGGAACTGGCGCAACCGGGCGACTGCACCCTGCAAGTCACTGCCGACGTCAGCGAACGACTGGGCAGCGACACCTTCTGCCACGTCAAGACCAACGCCGGCGAAGCCCTGACCATGCGCGTGCGCGGTGATCTGGCGAGCCGTTACGGCGAACAACTGAACCTGCACCTGGACGCCGCCCACTGCCATCTGTTCGATGCCGACGGCGTGGCGCTGACCCGCCCGTTGCGCGCCGCCGCCTGATTTCGAGACTGACCCGATGAAACTGAACCAGCAAAACCTCAACCGCCTCGCCGCAGAAGTGAAACTGCCGGCCTACAGCCTCAGCGACACCCGCCAGGGCATCGCCCACATTGGCGTTGGCGGTTTCCATCGCGCCCATCAGGCGTATTACACCGATGCGCTGATGAATACTGGCGAAGCACTGGACTGGGCCATCTGCGGAGTCGGCCTGCGTGCTGAAGACCGCCGCGCCCGGGACGACCTCAAGGAACAGGATTACCTGTTCACCCTGTTCGAACTCGGCGACAGCGATGACACCGAAGTCCGCGTCATCGGCGCCATCCGCGACATGCTGCTGGCCAGCGACAGCGCCCAGGTGCTGATCGACAAACTCGCCGACCCGCAAATCCGCATCGTCTCGCTGACCATCACCGAAGGCGGTTATTGCATCGATGACAGCAATGGCGAGTTCATGGCGCACCTGCCGCAGATTCAGCACGACCTGACCTACCCGCAACAGCCACAAACCGTGTTTGGCTTCCTTTGTGCAGCGCTGGCCAGGCGACGCAAGGCGGGCATTCCGGCGTTCACCGTTATGTCCTGCGATAACCTGCCACACAACGGCGCTGTCACCCGCAAGGCACTGCTGGCCTTCACCGCGCTACTCGATCCGGATCTGCGCGACTGGATCGACGCCAACGTCAGCTTCCCCAACGCCATGGTCGACCGCATCACCCCGATGACCAGCACCGCGCATCGCCTGCAACTGGCGGACAAACACGCCGTCGACGATGCCTGGCCGGTGGTGTGCGAGCCGTTTGTGCAGTGGGTGCTGGAAGACAAGTTCGTCAACGGCCGCCCGGCCTGGGAAAAAGTCGGCGTGCAGTTCACCGACGATGTTTCGCCCTACGAAGAGATGAAGATCAAACTGCTCAACGGCAGTCATCTGGCCCTGACCTATCTGGGCTTTTTGAAGGGATATCGCTTCGTCCACGAGACCATGAACGACCCGCTGTTCGTGCGCTACATGCGCGCCTACATTGACCTGGACGTGACCCCGCAACTGGCGCCGGTGCCGGGTATCGACCTGACCGAGTACAAGAACACGCTCGTGGCGCGGTTCTCCAATCAGGCGATTGCCGATCAGCTTGAGCGGGTGTGTTCGGATGGTTCGTCGAAGTTTCCCAAGTTCACCATTCCGACGATCAATCGGTTGATTGCGGATGGGCGGGAAACCAAACGTGCGGCGCTGGTGGTGGCGGCGTGGGCGCTTTATCTGAAGGGCGTGGACGAGAATGGCGACACTTACTCGATTCCGGATCCTCGGGCGGCGTTTTGTCAGGCGTTGGTGGCGGAGGATGCCTTGATCACTGAGCGGTTGTTGGGGGTTGAGGAGATTTTCGGTACGGCGATACCGCGTTCGGCGGAGTTTGTGGCGGCGTTTGAGTGGTGTCTGAACAACTTGCGTGAAGAAGGTGTGACGCGGACGCTGGAAAGCATTCTGTCCTGACGGGTGAAGCACTCATGACAACCCAACAACTCTTCCTCGGCATCGACTGCGGCACCCAAGGCACCAAAGCCATCATCCTCGACGCCACCAGCGGTCAGGTGTTGGGCCAGGGCGCCGCCGCCCACACGATGATCAGCGGCGCCAACGGCCGTCGCGAACAGGACACCGGGCAGTGGCTGGAGGCCTTCGCCCTCGCCACCCGGCGTGCGTTGCTGGCGGCGAACGTCGACGGCCAGTCGATCCTCGGCATCGGCGTTTCGGGCCAGCAACACGGTCTGGTGCTGCTTGACGAGCAAGGCCAGGTCCTGCGCCCGGCCAAGCTCTGGTGTGACACAGAAACCACCGCAGAAAACGACCGTCTGCTGACTTACCTGGGCGGCGAAAAAGGTTCGCTGGAACGCCTCGGCGTAGTGATTGCGCCTGGCTACACCGTGTCCAAACTGTTGTGGACCAAGGAGCAACACCCCGCCGTATTCTCACGGATCGCCAAAATCCTGCTGCCCCACGACTACCTGAATTTCTGGCTCACCGGCCGTAGCTGCAGCGAATACGGCGACGCATCCGGCACCGGTTACTTCAACGTGCGCACCCGTCAATGGGATCTGCAACTGCTGCGCGACATCGACGCCAGCGGCCGCCTGCAAGCGGCGCTGCCAGAGCTGATCGACGCCCATCAAGCGGTCGGCACGATCCTGCCGGCGATTGCCGAATACCTCGGCCTCAACCCCGACGCACTGGTGTCCAGCGGCGGCGGCGACAACATGATGGGTGCCATCGGCACCGGCAATATTCAACCGGGGGCGATCACCATGAGCCTCGGCTCTTCCGGCACGGTGTACGCCTACGCTGAAGCCCCAAAAGTCAGCCCGGATGCTTCGGTCGCGACCTTCTGCTCGTCGAGCGGCGGCTGGCTGCCGTTGATCTGCACCATGAACCTGACCAACGCCACCGGCGCGATTCGCGAACTGTTCGAGCTCGATCTCGACGCTTTCAATGCCTTGGTTGCCCAGGCCCCGATCGGTGCCGAGGGCGTGAGCATGCTGCCGTTCCTCAACGGCGAACGCGTGCCTCCCCTGCCCCACGCCACCGGCAGCCTGCACGGCCTGACTATCGATAACCTGACGCAAGCCAATCTGTGCCGCGCCGCCGTCGAGGGCACCACCTACGGCCTGCGTTTCGGACTGGATCTGTTGCGCCAGAATGGTTTACAAAGCCGCAGCATTTGCCTGATCGGCGGCGGCTCGAAAAGTGCGGTGTGGCGGCAGATCGTCGCCGACATCATGAACACCCCGGTGATCTGCACCGAGCAAAGCGAAGCCGCCGCCCTCGGCGCGGCGATTCAGGCCGCATGGTGCAAGTCCTGGTCAAACGGCCATGAAGACACCCTGGCCGACCTGTGCGAACGCTGCGTGAAGCTCGACCTGAACAGTGAAACCCTGCCGGTTGCCGCGAATGTCGCGGCCTTCCAGCAGGCCTATGAACGCTATCGACTGCATGTCGCAACCTTATAAAGAGCAAACAACTATGTACCTGGTGTGTGGCGAAGCGCTGTTCGATTTCTTCAGCGAAGACGATGCTGGCGGGCAGGCGTCGAAAGTCAATTTCAAGGCGATTGCCGGTGGCTCGCCGTTCAACGTGGCGGTGGGTTTGCGTCGCTTGGGCGTGGACTCGGCGCTGTTCGCCGGGCTGTCCACCGATTACCTCGGCCGGCGCTTGCAGCAGGTGCTGCAGGACGAAGGCGTACGCCCGGATTACCTGGTGGATTTCGCCGCGCCGACCACGCTGGCGATGGTCGCGGTGGGTGCCAATGGCTCGCCGCATTACAGCTTCCGTGGTGAAGGCTGCGCCGACCGCCAGTTGAGCCTGGCGCACCTGCCGACGCTGGGCCCGGAGGTGCGTGGTCTGCACTTCGGTTCGTTCTCGCTGGTGGTGCAACCGGTGGCCGATACCCTGCTCGCCCTGATACGGCGCGAAAGCGGCAAACGCCTGATCAGCCTCGACCCGAACGTGCGCCTCAATCCCGAGCCGAACATCGATCTGTGGCGTGAGCGGATCGCCACGCTGGTGGAGCTGGCGGATCTGATCAAGGTCAGCGACGAGGACTTGAGCCTGTTGTATCCCGAGCAGGATCCGCAGCGGGTCATCGAAGGCTGGCTGCAGCATCGCTGCCAGGTGGTGTTCCTGACCCGTGGAGGTGAAGGCGCGACGGTGTTCAGCCGTGCTCACGGCTCATGGTCGGTGCCGGCGAGTTCGGTGAAAATCGCTGATACCGTCGGCGCGGGCGATACCTTCCAGGCCGCGTTGATCACCTGGCTGACCGAACATGAACTGGATTCGGTGGAAGGCGTTCAGCACCTCAGCCGCGAGCAGATCGACGGCATGCTCAGGTTTGCCGTACAGGCGGCCGCCCTTACATGCAGTAAAACAGGTCCGGATTTGCCTTATCGCCACCAGTTGACCTGACCGCGTAGACTGGCGCCCTTTTTTGCACGACGGGATGACGGCTTTTGAATTCGGGGCGCACGGTTGGACTTTTGATTTTGGCGGCACTGTTGAGCGGTTGCGGAACATCGCCGCCGCGTTCGCCGGAAAACCTCTGCGAGATTTTCCGTGAGAAAAGTGATTGGTACGACGCCGCGCAAGTCACGCAAAAGCGCTGGGGCGTGCCGATCCAGGTGCCGTTCGCGATCATGTATCAGGAGTCCGGCTACCGCTACGACGCCAAGACGCCGCGCAAATACCTTTTGTGGGTGATCCCGTGGGGCCGCGTCACGACCGCAGCGGGTTACGCGCAGGCCAAGGATGAAGTCTGGGCCGACTACCAGAAAAGCACCGGCCGCCACGGCGCCGACCGTGAAGACTTCGATGACGCCATCGACTTCGTCGGCTGGTACATGGACAAGACCACCTCGATCAACGGCGTGTACAAGTACGACGCCTACAACCAGTACCTCAACTACCACGAGGGCTGGGGCGGTTTCCGGCAGAAGACTTATGCCAGCAAGGCTTGGTTGCCGCCGGTGGCGCGAAAGGTGCAGAACCGTTCGGACATGTACGGTCAGCAATATGCGGCGTGCAAGGATGATTTGAATCGCGGATTCTGGAGCCGGTTCTGGCATTGGCTCTGACCGCAGGCGCAAAAAAACCATCACGAGTTAACTCGCGATGGTTTTTTTTCGCTCGATGAGTTGAACGGACTTACAACACCGAAAAGTTGTAACTCACGATCAACCGGGTCTCATCCACGTCCCGGGCGAACTTCTCGTAGTTCGTCCGATACGTCGCGTTACGCAGACGCAGGCTGACGTCCTTGAACGTGCCGCTCTGGATCACGTACTTCAGCTCGCTGTCGCGTTCCCACTCTTTGCCTTCCTGATCGCTGCCCGGCACTTTGATGTGATCGCCGTTCACGTAACGGGTCAGGAAGCTCAGGCCGTTGATGCCGATGGCCTTGAAGTCGTAGTCGTAACGCAGCTGCCAGGAACGTTCCTGCGCAGCGGCGAAGTCGTTGACCTGCACGTAGTTCACCAGGTACGGGTTGCTGCCATCGAGGTACGGCATCGAGTTGTCGCCGTTCATGCGCTGCCAGCCGGCGCTGAAGGTGTGGCCGCTGATGCCGTAGGACAGCATGCCGCTCAAGGCGCGGTTGTCGATGGAGCCGGCCTTGGCATCACCGCTGTCGGCGCTTTTCAGCAAACGCAGATCCGCTTTCAGCACACCATCACCCAGCGGCTGGTTGGCCAACAGACCCACGAAGTGCTGGCGATAGATGTCTTCCAGCTCGGCGTAGTGGTACTGCGCGGTCAGGCGATCGTTGATCTTGTAGTCGAAGCCGTACATGTCGAAATGATCGGCGGTGGTGTTGCAGGCATAGCGCTTGTTCTTGCAGTGCACGCGGATGTCCTGGGAATCGGTCGAGTCCCGGGCGGTGTACTTGTCCAGGCGTGCGGCCATGAAGGTCAGGTCCTTCACCTCTTTGGAGGTCAGCATCGCGCCGTTGAACATGGTCGGCAGCAGACGGCCGTCGTTGTACTTGAGCAGTGGCAGATCCGGCAGCAACGCGCCGTACTTCAGCACCGTGTCCGAAACCTTCACCTTGGCGGTCAGGCCCATTTTCGCGTACTGACCTTTCGAACCGCGCGGGTTGTCGCCGCTGGACGGCAGCAGGCCGCTGTTACTGCGGTCAGGGCTGGAATCGAGCTGGAAGCCCGCCATGCCCAGCGCATCGATGCCGAAACCCACGGTGCCTTCGGTGTAACCCGATTGCAGATTGAGAATGAAGCCTTGAGCCGACTCTTCGCGCTTGGACGCGCCCTGATCACTGGAGGTGTGCCCGTCACGGAAATCGCGGTTGAAATACACCGTGCGCGATTCGATCTTCGCCGTGGTGTCTTCGAAGAAACCGCCGGCCTGAGCCTGTGCGGTAAAACCGGCGCACAGCACCAGGGCTCCGAAGCCAAGCGACTGGCGCGGGGTGATGAGGGGAAATGGGGGACGCATTGAAAACTCCAACAGAACAACGATTGCGCGGGGGCGCAAACAACCAGAAATAGCTCCCGTCCCGGCACAGTGAAGAACCGGGAGGAAGTGAACACGCGGGGGTGAGCGCCCATGATGGCAGATGGCTTTGACGTGCTACAGGCGACTTTAGTCTGAAACTGACTGATTGTTCCTGAGCGCCAAATCAGGTGACAGTCTTGGGACTGGCAGCGCCAAGTGCCGGTTTTACTGGATAAAACCGTGGCTCTAAGGGTTTTCCCTATACCTTCGGGGCTGTGCTTCTACGGCATTTGCGCCTTGAACGAGGCCGTTTAATCCTGCACCATCCGCCCACGCTAATCCAAAGGACGGAAAACAAGGCATGCTGGACGCCAACGCTACCCACATTACCCTCACGCTCGAAGGCGCTTCCGCCGACCTGCAAGTCCTCAGCTTCACCGGTCGCGAAGCCCTCAACGAACCGTTCCGTTTCGACCTCGAACTGGTCAGCGCCCGTCCTGACCTCAAGCTCGAAGAACTCCTGCACAAGCCCGGCTGCCTGACCTTCGGCGCCACCGGCGAGGGCAAGATTCATGGCCTGGTGTATCGCATCGAGCAAGGCGACTCCGGCAAGACCCTGACCCGCTACAGCCTGAGTCTGGTGCCGCAACTGGCCTACCTGCGGCACAACCATGACCAGCAGATCTTCCAGCAACTGACCGTGCCGAAGATCATCGCCCAGGTACTGGAAGATCGCGGCATTCTGGCCGACGCCTACAGCTTTCAGCTCAGCGCCGAGTATCCTGAACGCGATTACTGCGTGCAGTACGACGAATCCGACCTGCATTTCATCCAGCGCCTGTGCGAGGAGGAAGGCATTCACTTCCACTTCCAGCACAGCAGCAGCGGCCACAAACTGGTGTTCGGCGATGACCAGACCGTGTTCCGCAAACTGAAACCGGTGAACTACCAGCAAGACTCCGGCATGACCGCCGACAAACCGGTGATCAAGCGCTTCAACCTGCGCCTGGAAACCCGCACCAGCCGCGTCAGCCGTCGCGATTACGATTTCGAAAAACCGAAGATCCTGCCTGAAGGCGCGGCCAAATCCGCGTTCATGCCGGACCTCGAGGACTACGACTACCCCGGTCGCTTCACTACACGTGAGCGCGGCAAGTTCCTTTCGACCCGAGCCCTGGAACGCCATCGCAGCGACTACAAACTCGCCGAAGGCAAGGGTGACGAGCCGACGCTGACCACGGGCCACTTCCTGACCCTGGCCGAACATCCTCGCGCCGAATGGAACGATATGTGGCTGCTGCTGGAAGTCTTCCACGAAGGCAAGCAACCGCAAGTGCTGGGCGAGAACGTCACCAGCGACGTCACCGACGACAAGAGTGATTTCCACCAGGGCTACCGCAACAGCTTCGTGGCCACCCCGTGGGACGCGCACTACCGCCCTGCCCTCGAACACCCGAAACCGAAAGTCCTCGGCAGCCAGACCGCCATCGTCACCGGCCCCGGCGGCGAAGAAATCCACTGCGACCAGTACGGCCGCGTGAAGGTGCAATTCCACTGGGACCGTGAAGGCCAGGCCGACGACAAGACCACCTGCTGGCTGCGCGTCGCCAGCGGCTGGGCCGGCGCGGCGTACGGCGGCATCGCCATCCCGCGCATCGGCATGGAAGTGCTGGTGACCTTCCTTGAAGGTGACCCCGACCAACCGCTGGTCACCGGCTGCCTGTACCACAAGGAAAACGTCGTCCCCTACGACCTGCCGGCAAACAAGACCCGCAGCACCTTCAAGACCCTGAGTTCCCCGGGCGGCAAGGGCTACAACGAATTCCGCATCGAAGACAAGAAAGGCGTGGAGCAGATCTACATCCACGCCCAGCGCGACTGGGACGAAAACATCGAGCACGACCAGAAGATCCGCGTCGGCAACGAGCGGCACGACACCGTTGAAGCCAACACCCTGAGCGAATTCAAGGTCGAGGAACACCGCATCACCCACCTGGACCGCAAGAGCGAAATGCGCGCCAACGATCACCTGACCGTAGGCGTGACCCAGCACGTGAAGGTCGGCACCGGGCAGTTCGTTGAAGCGGGTACGGAGATTCACTACCACGCTGGCGACAAAGTCGTGATCGAGGGCGGCATGGAGCTGACGGCCAAGGCTGGCGGCAGCTTCGTCAAGGTCGATGCCGGTGGCGTGACCATCAGCGGTGCGGAGGTGAAGGCCAATACCGGCGGTGCACCGGGTGCCGGCACCGGGATCGCCATTTTGCCGCCCGTCATTCCGGCCCCGGCCGCCAACGACAAGCCAGGCACCGTCGTGTCGCCGAAGCAGGTGGTGAAATCCGCTTGAGGCTCAACGCAGTCTTTGCGGCTGGACTCATCACTTCAAGCCTTCATGTCGTTGCCGCTCAGCCATCGTTCACGACGGTGGCTGAGTGCGATCTGGCAGGCCCCGACAGCAGACTTTCCTTGCTGCGGGGCCACCCCCTCTCCGACGCTCACGTTTACAAAATCCGTCAGGAGCAAGAAACCAGATTCTTATATGCAGATGCCGATACGTCTTTCGGCAGTCGTGTTGATTGGCAATGCGTGCCCACAGGCAAAGGCGTGAATGTCTTTCTGATCACTGGCGAGTTCAGCTCCAACTACCAACAAGGCATCCTGTTTTTTCGAGATACGGACGACAGGCGGATTCACCGCGTGGAGTTCGCCGAAAGGAACCGTCCTCGCTGGGTATTGAGCGGTTCGAAAGGCCCTCAAGTCATTTTCGAGAACGCTGGATATGAGAGCGACCACAAGTATTTGATTTACGGGCCGGCGGATGCCTATCTGGAAACGGATGAGTTGCCGTTACCTGCGACCGCACAAGGCGAATCGCTGATTGAACTGAAACCTTATCCGTAGCTTGAACGTTTTAATTCAACAGGGGACCATCGCGTCCCCCATTGAACGCTGGCGAAATGTCAGGCCGGTGCGGTCCAGTTCAACATTCTCTGTTGGGCTACCTGCAGCAAATCATTGCCATCCTGCGCCAGCAGGTACAGCGCATGGGTGATGTGGGGAATGTCCTGGACATCGGCGTGTTTGAAGCACAGGCAATGCAGGGTTTCGAGCAGGTCGGCGGCGGCGCGTACGCGCTGGACGGCGGCTTCGAAGATGTCTTGGGGGTTGGCTTGGGTGTCGATGACCAGCGGTGCGCTGTCGGTGACGCCGCTGTTGAGCGGGAGGTAGCGGGCGGAGCTTAGTTTCAGTATTGGCATTGGAATTACTCAAGGCAGCTTGAATGTAACCGCCAGCACCGTGACCAAACGATGGGGAGGCGGACTGTGTACAGGCTTGGTCAACCGAGAACCACCCGACTCGGCTCGCCCGAAGGCGACCCTGCACACAGCCGCCACAGCAATGCACTCCACAGACACGAATGTCCGTCGGGGCGAATAATGGCACACATGCACAGGTGATTACGTTAGGTGACCAAACCTAAGTCGCTGATTTTGCAGCGACACCAAAACCATAACCGCCCCGCTCCAGCCCCCGGAAGCAGACAAGGCAGCGGTTCCTGTAGGAAGGCGCCGAGAATCCCCCACGAAACAATCCCCCGTCAGACAGCCGGCATTCAGCCGGGTTAACCCTCGCTTAACGCCGTGGTCAAAGACTCTACACATCCGCACGCTCTCAGCCGATGCTGACGCCCAGTGCGGCAGGTCTGGCGTGTTTCACGCCGGGCTTTCTATCCGTCGCACGGGAGTTTCTCCATGAACATTCGTCCATTCCTGCTCACCACCGCCCTCGCCTGCACCGCGTTTGCCGGGCTGGCCCAGGCCAATGACACCACGACCACCAAAGCAGTGCCGTACACCTATGGCATGTCGTTGAATGTGGCCAAAGTGGTCTCGATGACCGAGCAGCCAACCAAGGCCTGCAAAGTGATCGATGCCGACATGAAGTACATCGACACGTCAGGCAAACCCGAGGAAATCACTTACCGGAAAATGTCTGACGCCTGCAGCTTCCAGAACTGACAGAAAGCTCTGATTTGCGGCTTTGCGGTAGGCGGGCAAGGGTCTCGAAGGTTATGCTCGGGGCCCCTCCTCACTGCCGCAAGGATTCGCCATGCAGTTGTCGTTTCGCACGTTATCGACTATCACCTTTTCCCTGTGTTTCCTGCTGGCGCTGGCCTGGGGCCTCGTGCCGCAAGTACTGCTTTCGATCTGGAGCATTGAATACTCCGAGGCAGCAGGATTTGTCGCACGACGCATGGCGGTGCTGTTTGCAGCGTTGGGGGTGATGTTTTATCTGGTGCGCAACGCGCCGGTGTCGATCGCGCGCAATGCAATGAACAACGGCTTTATCGTCGGCTGTTTTGGCCTGGCGGTGCTGGGGTTTGCTGAATGGCTCAACGGCCATGCCGGCCCCGGGATTCTGCTCGCGGTGCTGGTCGAGTTCGCGCTGGGCCTTGGCTTCGTGCAGGCCCGGCGCGTGACGGTCGAACTGGGTGAAACGGTCGGTTAGAAGACTTTGGATCGCGGCACTGAATGATGGGTCGCCGAGTGTTGCGCGAGATTGGAGCGCAACCCGGCGATCAGGCCGTTGATTTCGCGACAGCTGTTCAGGTGACTGGCATCGATGCCACTGACCAGCAGATCGACCTGATCGGTACGGTGATCGCCATAAACCTTGACGGTCATCGACAGATCCGGGGACAGCGTGCACTGGCAGCGTTTCGGCAGAAAGCTGCTTTCAATGATATTGCGTAGTTCCAAGGCAGACAGAAACATGGCGAACCCTCTCCTTACTGTGAGACTGCCAATCAAGTATTCACATTGACCGTTGCCACTGTTCCCGGCGGGTGTATCCCCGCTGAATCCCTGGGTATGGCAAGCGGTTGTACTGCGAAATGCCCATTGGAGTGTAGGCGCACAAACTCGGTGCGCCGCACCAAATCAACGCATAAAACGTGCCTTTCATCGGGTGGTTTTCTCCTCCTTGCAAATCAATAACTTGGCGAAAACGCGGGCAACTGGCCAGTTGCAAAATGCAAGATTCGATCGTGCAGGCACTGCAATTTGCAAGCGGTTGGCGGTTTGCATTCATCGCCCATGGCAGTAAGAATGCCCGTCTACCAACGTACACCCGCCAGGAGGCTTCAATGGGAAATTTCACTGTTTACGCGACCGCCGGCCTGATGCTCGCCAGCCTGTCCACCCTCACCCACGCCGCAAAACTCGAAGACACGGCGCCCTACCCCAAAGCCGAAGCGGGCTTCACCCGGCAGGTCATTCACCTGCCGCAGCAGGCCCAGGAAGACAACTTCAAAGTCGAGATCCTCGCCGGCAGGACCCTCGAGGTGGACTGCAACCGCCAGCGCCTGGGCGGCACCCTGGAAGAGAAAAATCTGGAAGGCTGGGGGTATTCGTTTTACCGCCTGGAAAAAGTCAGCGGCCCGATGAGCACGATGATGGCCTGCCCGCCCGGCACCCAGAAAAAGCGCGCCTTCGTCCCTGTGATCGGTGACGGCTTCACCGTGCGTTACAACAGCAAACTGCCGATCGTGGTTTATGCACCGTCCGACGTCGAAGTGCGTTATCGCATCTGGTCGGCTTCGGACAAGGTCGGCACTGCCATCCCCGAGTAACTCGCCAAGGAGCAGCGGCATTGATTACCTGCCACGTCAGATACGTGATTGATCCCTACCAGCTCGACGCCTTCGAAGCCTATGCCAAGACGTGGCTGGGTATCGTCGAACGGCTGGGCGGGACGCATCACGGCTATTTTCTGCCCTCGGAAGGCGCGAGCAACATCGCTTACTGCCTGTTCAGTTTTCCGTCCCTGGCGGATTACGAAAGCTATCGCCACATTGCACTGACCGACCCGGAAAGCACGGCACTGGTGGCCGATCTGGTCGAAAAGAAGTTCATCGTCAGCTACGAGCGCAGCTTTCTGCGCCCGCTGCTGCCCTGAACACCTTTACGCCTTAATCCCGCCGGCCGCAGCGCGCTCGGCGACGTGGCGCAAGCTGTCAAAGTTGATATTGGCGCCGGAATCGATGGCGATCAGCGTCTGATTCCGTGCGCCGGTCTGCGCCACGTACTTTTTGATGCCCGCAACCGCCAACGCGCCGGAAGGCTCGGTGATCGAGCGGGTATCGTCGTAGATATTCTTGATCGCTGCGCAGAGTTCGTCGTTGCTGACTGTGATCACTTCATCCACGCAGAAGCGACAGATCTCGAACCCGTAGGCGCCGATCTGCGCCACTGCCACGCCATCGGCGAAGGTACCGACGCTGGGCAGCACCACTCGCGCATCCGCCTGCAACGCAGCTTTCAGGCAGGCCGAGTGCTCCGACTCCACGCCGATGATCCGCACCTCCGGCCGCAGGTATTTCACATACGCCGCGATACCGGCGATCAAACCACCACCGCCCACCGGGACGAAGATCGCGTCCAGTGCGCCCTGATGCTCACGCAGGATTTCCATTGCAACCGTGCCCTGGCCTGCGATTACGTCAGGATCGTCGAACGGCGAGACGAACGTTCGTCCGGTCTGCTCGGCCAGTTGCAGCGCGTGGGCCAGGGCGAACGGAAAGCTTTCGCCATGCAGCAGCGCTTCAGCACCGCGACTGCTGACGCCCAGCACTTTCAACTCAGGTGTTGTTGCCGGCATGACGATAGTCGCAGCAATGCCCAATTCACGCGCCGCCAGCGCTACGCCTTGAGCGTGATTGCCCGCCGACGCAGTGATCACGCCCCGAGCCTTCTGCGCGTCGCTCAATTGCACCAGTTTGTTGTAGGCACCGCGAATCTTGAAGGAGAACGTCGGTTGCAGGTCCTCACGCTTGAGCAGGATCCGGTTGCCCAGCGCTTCGGACAGTGCCGGCGCAGATTGCAGCGGCGTGCGCACCGCCAGTTCATAAACCGGCGCGGCGAGGATCTTTTTCACGTATTGCTCAAGCAAGGCTTGCTGGTCGGGGCTGTGGCGCATGTTCGTCTCCTGACTTTTTATTCAGAACCCCGGAGACAGAAAGTAAAAACCCGCCTCTAGGGCGGGTTGGGTGCTGCAGTCGTGAGCTAGCCCGCCAAATGAGGAATGGCGGTAATAATGCTTGGCTGGCAGCGCAATACGGTGGAAGTCATGGCCCCGAAATTAGCTCGGGCGTTGCTGGCAAGTCAATGGCGATTTTTGCGTTGGGTCTGTAGGCTGGCGTTTCGCTCATCTGACCAAGGAAGGAATACATGATGTCCATCGCCCTGCCCCTCACTGCTTTGATCGCCTTCAGCGGCTACACCGTTAGCGTGATGCTGCAAGCCGAGCAATCGCTGATCGATTTCGGCATCAGTCTGATGTCGCGGCCAGACACCGCCCAGGTGGTGATCGATCTTTATCTGCTGGCATCGCTGGCCGGCATCTGGATGTACAAGGATGCGCGCAAGCGTGGGCAATCGGGTTGGTCGGTGGTGCCGTATCTGTTGCTGACGGCGGTGTTTGTTTCGGTCGGGCCGCTGTTGTACCTGGTGGTCCGTGGCCTGCGGGATCGCAAACGCCCGGCCGCCGTCATTTCGCCAGACGCCTGAGCCCGAACAGCATCCCGCTCGCCCCCAGCAACATCGCCGCAAGGAACAACGGGTACGACACCCACCACGGCGTCCCGGCGGTCATCATGCTGAATTCCGACATGCCGCCAATGCTCGCAATCAGGTTGAGCGGCAGGAACACCACGTTGATCAGCGTCAGCTTGCGCAGCAGGTTGTTCATGCTGTTGTTCATCAGGTTGCCCCGAGCGTCGATCAGCCCGGAGAACACCGTGGAATAGATTTCCGCCTGCTTGTAGCACTGGTTGTTTTCGATGATCAGGTC
Organism: Pseudomonas sp. GW821-FHT09C09; assembly: GCF_059418105.1. Taxonomy (NCBI): domain Bacteria; kingdom Pseudomonadati; phylum Pseudomonadota; class Gammaproteobacteria; order Pseudomonadales; family Pseudomonadaceae; genus Pseudomonas; species Pseudomonas sp. GW821-FHT09C09. Next base: position 291,391 of record NZ_JBWKPF010000002.1, on the reverse strand, counting down.
GTCGATCAGGCCAATGGCTTCGCTGCCAAAATGCTGTTTCTCGGCGTGGTTGCGCAACCGCGTCAGTACCGCGCCGTTGCTGTGCAGCGCGTTGATGTAATAAATCAGGCTTTCGCTCAGGTTGAACATCTGCACCAGATGCTGGTTTTGCATAGAGGCGTTGAATTTCTGCTGCAACTCCCGGGCGACCAGTTTGATTACCTTCAAATGCCCGAGATAGTGGTGGATATTGTTGAACAGCAGATCCAGCAACACATCCAGTGGCGTATTGAGTGGCCGGCCCGTGCCGAGACCGTGCAGCGGCGTGTCGTCGGTGGCGATCACCAGCAACTGGCCCGGCGAGAACAGCAAACCGCAGGACGACACCTCGAACGCCAGACTGCCACCGCCGGAGTAGTTCTCGGGGCGCTTCCAGATCAGAAACAGATGATCCGGATGAAACTCGATCCGCGACACCTCGTCCGGGTCCAGCGCCGAGGCCAGAGCATGCTCATCCAGTTTGAAGTGACTGTGGAGCAGGTCGCGTTCAGCCGCGTCGGGGTCGCTGAACAACATCACCTCGGCGTCCAGCCGTTCGACCCGCTGCAACCCGCCGTGGCTCAGTGCAAAGCTGTTGATCATCGGCCGCTCACCAGGCCTGGCCACGACGTTTGAGTTCCAGGCGCCTCACGAACTCCTCCAGCACCAGCGAATACAGATCGTCTTGCAGGTAAGCGTCTTCGATGCCGGCGTCGAGGTTCGGGTTGTCGTTGACCTCGATGACCACCACTTTGTCGCCCGCCTGCTTGAGATCAACGCCATACAAGCCGTCGCCGATCAGGTTGGCGGTCTTCACCGCCAGTTCCACCACCGCACGCGGCGCTTCGTGGATCGCCAGCGTGCGGCATTCGCCGTTGACGTCCTGGCCCTTGGCCTTGTGGTTGTAGATCTGCCAATGGCCCTTGGACATGAAGTACTGGCAGGCGAAGATCGGTTTGCGGTTGAGCACGCCGATACGCCAGTCGTACTCGGTGTAGAAAAACTCCTGGGCCAGCAACAGCACCGAGTGTTCGAACAGTTCAGCGGTGGCTTCGAGCAAGGCCTGTTGGCTCTCGACCTTGATCACGCCGCGAGAGAAGCAACCGTCCGGGATCTTAAGCACCAGCGGAAACCCGAGGCGTTCGCCGACCCGCTCGAAGTCTTCCGGTCGTTCCTTATAGAGAATTTCCGTGGCCGGCATGCCCAGTTGATGGCTGTTGAGCAGGTCCGTGAGATAGACCTTGTTGGTGCAACGCAGGATCGACGTCGGGTCGTCCATCACCACCAGCCCTTCGCTTTCGGCTTTCTTGGCGAAGCGGTAAGTGTGGTTGTCGACGCTGGTGGTCTCGCGGATCAGCAAGCCGTCGTACTCGGCGAGCCTTGCGTAGTCCTTGCGCTCGATCAGCTCGACATCGATGCCCATGCCCTTGCCGACCCGCACGAAGTTTTCCAGCGCGCGGGCGTTCGACGGCGGCAACGCTTCCTGTGGATCGTGCAGGATCGCCAGGTCATATCGCGCCACTTGCGGCGAACGCGGTACACGCCAGACCTTGCGGCTGAAGCCGTCCAGCGCATTGGCGAACTGGTCTTCCTGGTCGTCGCGCAACTTGTGCAGAGCACCGGACTTGATACCTTCGATGTGCCAACCGTTAGTTCGACGGAACTCAACTAAAAGAATCGGACACGGGAACACTTCAAATAATTGCCGGGCAAGATCCTGCAACGGCTCGATATGCGTTCTGCCGAAATAAAGTGTCAGCGTGAAACCTTCGGTATCGCTGTAGAGATGATGACTGAGGGCTTTTTCCAGGGTTTTATCCAGGTCATCCAGTGCCAGACCGTAGAGGGATTTGCGGGTCAGTTCGCTGATGGTGCGCACCGACGGAATCACCTTGTGACCCCGCGCCTCGGCCAGCAACGAGCAGTAGTAGCCGTGGCCCAGGTACTTGTAGCTACGGCAAAGGTTGATCACCTGCACGCGTTTTCCCGGCTCGCTGTCGGGAGGCTGTTCGAGGTATTCCTGGGCCGTCAGGATGTCTTCGCTGGGGAAATATGAGGCCCAGTCTTCCTTGCGTTCGACGATGATCAACACTTGACTGGAAGTTCTGATTTGCGGTTTTAAATAAGTTGCCGGTGGCAAACTTTGACTGGATACTTCGCGCCAATGACCCTGTACCGCTGACATAGAAATTGATCCGTTGGAGAACAAGACCTTTTCTATTAAGCACGAACTTTTTCGAAAGTCCCGTTTCGTTACGCAACTTTTACGGCGGTCATATGAACACTGTTTTTCGCTTGGCGACAGTTGATGATTTAGCGGCGCTGCAGGCACTGGAAATGCACTGTTTCACCACGGACCGGCTCACTCGCCGCAGCTTTCAGTGGATGATTACCCGCGCCCACGGCCAGTTGCTGGTGGCCGAGCGCGAGGGTCAGCTGGTGGGTTATGCGCTGGTGCTGTTCCATCGCGGCACGTCGCTTGCGCGGTTGTATTCCATCGCCATTTCCCCCGAAGCCCGGGGCGGTGGCCTGGGCAAACAATTGCTCCAGCGCATCGAAGCCTGCGCGCTTGAGCATGACTGCGCCTACCTGCGGCTGGAGGTGCGCACTGACAACCCGACCGCCATCGCGCTGTACGAACGCAGTGGCTATCGGCGCTTTGCACTGATTCACGACTACTACGAAGACCATGCGGACGCTTTGCGCCTGGAAAAGCGCATCCTGCAACATCACGACTCACGCAGCATCAAGGTGCCCTATTACCGGCAGACCACCGATTTCACCTGCGGGCCGGCGTGCCTGCTGATGGCCATGGGCGCCTTGCAGGCTGATCGTCTGCTGGAGCGTCGTGAAGAACTGCAGCTCTGGCGCGAAGCGACCACCGTGTTCATGACCGCCGGCCATGGCGGTTGCAGCCCTCAAGGCCTGGCGTTGGCCGCATGGCGCCGAGGGTTTCGCGTGCGATTGCAACTGAGCATGACCGGGCCACTGTTTCTCGACGGCGTGCGCGACACGCATAAAAAAGACGTCATGCGCCTGGTGCATGACGAGTTCATGGCACAGCTGAACGACACCGACGTTGATCAGATCATCGGCACGACACTGGATTTGCCCCGCCTGCTGAACGCCGGCGGGCAGCCTTTGGTGCTGATCAGCAGCTATCGGCTGACCCGCTCCAAATCCCCACACTGGGTGATCGTCACCGATTGCGACGAGGATTTCGTCTACCTGCACGACCCGGATGTCGATCACAGCCAGCACCGCCAGCCCATGGACTGCCAGCATGTGCCGGTCAGCCATGGGGAGTTCGAAAAAATGTGCCGGTTCGGACGCGGCAAACTACGGGCGGCGGTGGTGCTCTACGCCCGCTCACCCGCATGAAGCATTTATTTGAGTCCGACCTTGTAGAGCGAGCCGTCGGACTCGTCCGTCAGCAGATACAGATAGCCGTCCGGTCCTTGGCGCACATCACGGATCCGTTGTTTCAGATCGCCCAGCAAACGCTCTTCATGCACCACCTTATCGCCATCGAATTGCAAGCGGATCAGTTCCTGAGTGACCAGCGCTCCGATGAACACGTTGTGCTGCCATGGCTTGAAGCGGTCGCCATCGTAGAACGCCATGCCGGTGACACCCGGTGATTTTTCCCAGACATGGTGCGGGGCGACGGTGCCTTCGACGGTTTTACCCTGGGCTTCCGGGATGGGTTGCATCGAGTAGTTGATGCCGTGGGTTGCCAGCGGCCAGCCGTAGTTCTTACCGCGCTCGATGATGTTCACCTCATCGCCCCCGCGCGGGCCGTGTTCGTTTTCCCACAATGTGCCGGTCCATGGATTGAGTGCTGCGCCCTGCGGGTTGCGATGGCCGTAGGACCAGATCTCCGGGCGCACACCGGACTGACCGACAAACGGGTTGTCGTCCGGCACCTTGCCGTCGGGGTAGATCCGCACGACCTTGCCTTGCAACTTGTCCAAATCCTGGGCGGTCGGGCGGTCGTTGTTTTCGCCGAGGGTGATGAACAGGTAGCCGTCACGGTCGAACACCAGCCGCGAGCCGAAGTGATTGCCAACGGACAGCTTCGGTTCCTGACGGAAGATCACGTTGAAGTCCTTCATGGTTTTCAGGTCGTCCGACAGACGCCCGCGCCCGACCGCCGTCCCGGCCTTGTCGCCGGCACCACCACCCTCGGCGTAAGACAGGTACACCAGCCGATCCTGTTTGAAGTCCGGTGACAGCACCACATCCAGCAACCCGCCCTGCCCCTTGGCCCATACCTTGGGAACGCCATCGATCGGCGCCGACAACGTGCCGTCAGCCCCCACCACCCGCAGATTGCCCGGACGCTCGGTCACCAGCATGCCCTGACGATCAGGCAGGAACGCCAGCGCCCATGGGTGCGCAAGCCCTTGGGTAATCGTCGTGACTTCAAGGGTGCCCTGCTCGCTTTGCAGTTCCTTGGGGGCAGCGGCGAATACCGGGCTGCAGATAACAGCGCCGGCACACAGGCCGGCTAAAAGGGTTTTACGCAACATGCACGATTCCTTTTGTTCGTTTGAAGGGCTGACAGAGCGGTTCTGCCATTCAACGGTTGCTGTCGCCATCACGGGCGGGTGGGTTGGGAATGAATTTCGGCGGCGTGCTCGGCACCGAACGCAGGGGCTGGCCATTGCCGATGCCGCCATTCTCGACGGTGGGCTGGCGAGGCGCGGGCACCGTACTCGGCCCGCGAATCACCGGATTGGCGGGCTGCGTGCCCTGCATGCTGTTGGGATTGGCCCGGTGAATCGGGCTGTTGTAGGGATTGCTGTTGTTGCCGGTCGGACTTTGCGCCAGCAACAGGGCATCGGCGTGAACCAGCCCGCCACTAAGGGCCAACAATGCGATGCCAAGCAGAAAACGGTTCATGGACGGCCTCTCTCGATGCACGTGGAATAGAGCCTTCGAGTCCACGCTACGCCGAGGGTTCGGATTTGTTAACCCGTCATCGCTAAACAAGGTGTAACACCGTTTGACCAGTTGCCCGTTGGCGGGCAACGGAAACTTTCACGCATACAGACGGGTCACCCGAACATCACTCGGAGAACGGCACCATGGCTCGGGCAATCTGGAAAGGCGCAATCAGTTTCGGTCTGGTGCACATCCCCGTGGCGCTGGTGTCGGCGACCTCGTCCCAGGGCGTGGACTTCGACTGGCTGGACAGTCGCAGCATGGACCCGGTCGGCTATAAACGGGTCAACAAGGTCACCGGGAAAGAAGTGACAAAGGAGCACATCGTCAAAGGCGTGCAGTTCGAAAAAGGCCGCTATGTCGTGCTCAGCGAGGAAGAAATCCGTTCGGCCCACCCGGTCTCGACCCAGACCATCGACATCTTTGCCTTCGTCGACAGTGAACAGATCCCGCTGCAGAACATCGACACGCCCTACTACCTGGCCCCGGACAAACGCGGTGGCAAGGTTTACGCGTTACTGCGCGAAACCCTGAGCAAAACCAAGAAAGTCGCCCTCGCCCGTGTGGTGTTACACACGCGCCAGTACCTGGCGGCGTTGATGCCACTGGAGTCGGCACTGGTGCTGGTGAAACTGCGCTGGCCACAGGAAGTGCGAAGCCTCGATGAACTGGCGCTGGGCAGCGAAGTGACCCAGCCGCAACTGGCGAAAGCCGAGCTGGACATGGCCAAACGACTCGTTGAAGACATGAGCGCCGACTGGAAGCCCGAAGATTACACCGACGAATTCGAAGACAAGATCATGGCCTTGGTGGACAAAAAGGCCCATGAGGGCAAGATCGAGGACGTTGAGACCGTTGACGGCGAAGAAGAGCGCAAGTCGGCTGATGTTATCGACTTGACCGAACTGCTCAAACGCAGTCTCGGCGGGAAATCACCGGCCAGACCGGCGAAGAAAGCCGCGAGCAAGACGACAGCGGCGAAAAAAACCAAAAAAGCGTCGTGAAAATGAAATCGGGCGACTGTCTTTCAACAGTCGCCCGATTTATCAGATCAGTTATCAGATCAGAATGAAGATCGCCAGCAGACCACCGAAGATCGCCCACTTTTCCAGGTAGTAGCGCGCGCGATTGCGCTTTTTCAGCTCTTTGCCGCGCAGGCGGATCTTGTAGATTTTGGTAAACAGGCGGTTGATACCGCCGGTGCGGTCGCCCGCATCGTTCGGCGCACCGGCGGCCGACATCACGGTACGGCTGAACCAGCCGTTGAACGCGGCTGCCCAGCGATACTTCATCGGGCGCTCGACGTCGCAGAACAGGATGATGCGGTTCTTGTCGGTGGTGTTTTCGGCGTAGTGAATGTAGGTCTCGTCGAACATCACCGCTTCGCCGTCGCGCCAGTGATAGTTCTCGCCATCGACGTTGATGTAGCAACCGGCGTCGTTCGGCGTTTCCAGACCCAGGTGATAACGGTAGGAACCGGCGTACGGGTCACGGTGACGCACCAGTTTCGAGCCAGGTGGCAATTCGGCGAACATCGCCGCCTTGATCGAACCGATGCTCTGCACCAGTTCGGTGGTGCGCGGGCACAGTTGCAGCGCCGACGGATGGCTGTCGCCATACCACTTCAGGTAAAAGCGCTTCCAGCCGGTCTTGAAGAACGAGTTGAAACCGACGTCGTCGTACTGGTCCGAGCGCTTGATCGCACCGGCACGCAGAAGGTTCTGACCTTCCTCGCGGATTTCTTCCCAATGGGCCTGCAACGGGCTCAGATCGGGAAAGTCCTTAGGGTCGAGGTAGGGTTTGTTCGGCTTCTTCGAAAACAGATAAAGGAAGCAGTTGATCGGCGCGAGAAACGTCGAGTGATCGCTCAACTGACGGCCCAGTTTGTGACGCACACGACCACGCAGGTGAACGTATGCAATGGAAATGACATAAATAGCAGCAATGATGAGTTTCACGGAAATCGTCACACGTCAAAAGTGAACAAACTGCGCGCCTTTCTGGCTGTGGCCATAGGTCTGTGGCAGTGGTCTGGATACAAAACAGCGTCTCGGTGGCACATCCTTGAGCCCATGCCGGGCAAGGGCCTGGGTGAATGGATGGCATTTTAGCCACAGTTTGTAACCAATAGTGAACCTTCATCTGTGAAAAACTGTCCCGCGATTGCGCCAATTGGCATTCCGGGGATCACCGCCCTATCGCTGGAAGAGCCAGACCAGTACAATCGCCGCCAAACTTTACGCGCCCCCCCTTGGTTGATGACGGGATTTCCCGCCTCAGCGCACTTCGACTCGGGCCAAGCGCTCCGGCCGCACCCTCGCTACTCAGAATGCTTCGCAGGATAAACCTTTGATTTCTACAGCTAATATCACGATGCAGTTCGGCGCAAAGCCGCTGTTCGAAAACGTTTCGGTGAAATTCAACAACGGCAACCGTTATGGCCTGATCGGCGCCAACGGTTGCGGCAAGTCGACGTTCATGAAAATCCTCGGTGGCGACCTCGAGCCGTCCGCCGGCCAGGTGATGCTCGAGCCGAACGTTCGCCTCGGTAAACTGCGTCAGGATCAGTTCGCCTACGAAGAATTCACTGTGATCGATACCGTGATCATGGGTCACGAGGAGCTGTGGAAGGTCAAGGCCGAGCGCGATCGCATCTATTCCCTGCCGGAAATGAGCGAAGAAGACGGCATGGCCGTGGCCGAGCTGGAAACCGAGTTCGCCGAGATGGACGGCTACACCGCCGAATCCCGCGCCGGTGAACTGCTGCTGGGTCTGGGGATTCCGCTGGAACAGCATTTCGGTCCGATGTCCGAAGTGGCGCCGGGCTGGAAGCTGCGCGTTCTGCTGGCTCAGGCACTGTTCTCCGATCCGGAAGTGCTGTTGCTCGACGAACCGACCAACCACCTGGACATCAACACCATTCGCTGGCTGGAATCGATCCTCACCGTGCGTAACAGCACCATGATCATCATTTCCCACGACCGTCACTTCCTGAACAGCGTCTGCACGCACATGGCCGACCTGGACTACGGCGAGCTGCGTCTGTTCCCGGGCAACTACGACGAGTACATGACCGCGGCGACCCAATCCCGCGAGCAACTGCTGTCGGACAACGCCAAGAAGAAAGCCCAGATTGCCGAACTGCAGACGTTCGTCAGCCGCTTCTCGGCCAACGCCTCGAAAGCCAAGCAGGCCACTTCCCGTGCCAAGCAGATCGACAAGATCCAGCTGGCCGAGGTCAAGCCATCGAGCCGCGTGAGCCCGTTCATCCGTTTCGAACAGACCAAGAAACTGCACCGCCAGGCCGTGACCATCGAGCAGATGTCCAAGGGCTTCGACGGCAAGACCCTGTTCAAGAACTTCAGCTTCACCGTTGAAGCCGGCGAACGCGTGGCGATCATCGGCCCGAACGGTATCGGCAAGACCACCCTGCTGCGCACCCTGATGGGCGAACTGACCCCGGACGCCGGCACCGTGAAGTGGACCGAAAGCGCAGAGCTGGGCTACTACGCTCAGGACCACGCCCACGACTTCGAAGACGACGTCAGCCTGTTCGACTGGATGGGTCAGTGGACTCAGGGCGAGCAAGTGATTCGTGGCACCCTGGGCCGCATGCTGTTCTCCAACGACGAGATCCTCAAGTCGGTGAAGGTCATCTCCGGTGGTGAGCAAGGTCGCATGCTGTTCGGCAAGCTGATCCTGCAAAAGCCGAACGTACTGGTGATGGACGAACCGACCAACCACCTGGACATGGAATCGATCGAGGCGCTGAACCTGGCGCTGGAAAACTACCCGGGCACGCTGATTTTCGTCAGCCACGACCGTGAGTTCGTATCGTCCCTGGCCACGCGCATCATCGAGCTGAGCCCGAACGGCGTGACCGACTTCAGCGGCACTTATGACGATTACCTGCGCAGCCAGGGCGTCGTGTTCTGATAGCGGCCTCGAGTCGAAAGCCCCGCCCCAAGGCGGGGCTTTTTATTGCGCCCAGGAAAGATAGTTAGCCTGCTTTCTTTTATTCCAGCGCCAAGCCATGATGCGGACTCTCCCACCGCCGCCCGCGAACGAGCCCTCATGTCTGCGCAGCAACAGCCACCGCAAAGCTCCATGGCGATCACCCTGCAGATCGTCTCCATCGTTTTCTACACCTTTATCGCTTTCCTCTGCATCGGCCTGCCGATTGCGGTGCTGCCCGGTTACGTACACGAACAACTGGGCTTCAGTGCCGTCGTTGCAGGTCTGGTGATCGGCTCGCAATACCTGGCCACCCTGCTCAGCCGCCCCATGGCTGGGCGCATGTCGGATACCGTCGGGACCAAACGGGCGATTGTTTATGGCCTGTTGGGTATCGTCCTCAGCGGCCTGCTGACACTGGTTTCCACGTTGCTGCAGGACTTCCCGCTGACAAGCCTGATCATTCTGATTGCCGGGCGTTTGCTGCTCGGCATCGCTCAGGGGCTGATTGGTGTAGGAACCATCAGCTGGTGCATGGGCCAGGTGGGTGCGGAACATACCGCCCGGTCCATCGGCTGGAACGGCATCGCCTCCTATGGCGCCATCGCTATCGGCGCACCACTGGGCGTGCTGATGGTGGCCGATTATGGCTTTACCAGCCTCGGTATTGCCTTGTCGGTACTGGCCGCCGGCGCTCTGCTGCTGATTCGCAACAAACCTTCGGTGCCGGTAGTGCGCGGCGAGCGTCTGCCGTTCTGGGCGGTGTTCGGGCGGATCGCGCCGTTCGGTGCCAGTCTGAGCCTGGCCTCGATCGGTTACGGCACCCTGACCACGTTCATCACCCTTTATTACCTCAATCGCGGCTGGACCGGCGCGGCCTACTGCCTGACGGTATTCGGTGTGTGCTTCATTCTGTCGCGGCTGTTGTTCATTTCCGCCATCGCCCGATTCGGCGGCTTCGCTTCGGCCATCGCCTGCATGAGCATCGAAACCGTCGGGCTGTTGTTGCTGTGGCTCGCCCCCTCGACCGGTTACGCACTGATCGGCGCCGGGCTGGCAGGGTTCGGACTGTCGCTGGTGTACCCGGCGCTGGGGGTTGAAGCCATCAAGCAGGTGCCCAACTCCAGCCGTGGTGCCGGGTTGAGTGCTTACGCGGTGTTTTTCGATCTGGCGCTGGCGGTTGCCGGGCCGTTGATGGGCGCGGTGGCGTTGAATCTGGGGTATTCGTGGATTTTCCTAGGTGCAGCGCTGTTGTCCGTGACCGGACTGGCGCTGACCTTGTGGCTCAAGCGTCGGGCGATGGCCTGACGCTTACTGATCCGCCGTCTGCATCCCCGCCCGGGAAGGCTTGCCCAGCGCATGGGAGAAGAACCGCCCGGCCTCGGAAATCAGGTTGCGGTGAATGTCTTCGCGATCCACCCCGTCAGCGTCGGTACACAGCGCCGGCATCGCACGAATCTGCTCTTCATTGCACGGCGCCATGAACACGAAGTGCCCGGCCCCGGCCAGCAACTTGAAGTCCGGTGCAGTCGGCAGTTTGCGCGCCAGGGCCGCGGCGTTCTTGTCGAAGGCCACCAGTTTGTCGCCATCGCCGCTGTACAGCAGCACCGGCACATGCACGTCGGCCAGGGTGTGCCGACCGAATTTCAGGCTCAGCGGCGCCATCAGCAGCAACGCATGCACGCGCGGATCGGCCACAGGCTGCAAGTCATCGCGATCGACGATCAGTTCGCCCTGGGTGTTGCAGGCGTCGCGGTCGTCCGGACGCTCCTGGCAATAACGGCGCAGGCGATCCAGGTCAGGCTGCGCGCCTGAAAGAATCAGCGCGGTCTCACCGCCCGCCGAATAACCGATCACGCCGACCTGATCGGCGTTCACGAACGGCGCGAGCATGCGGTCGCCAAGAGTGGCGGTAATGGCTTCGGAAATCTGGATCGGGCGCCCATAAAGATTGCTCAAGGTGCCGAGGCGGCTGTGGTCCCTGGAGTTGTCGCCGGGATGAATCACCGCAACCACCACAAAGCCCTTGCGGGCCAGCGATGTGGCGAGGTCGTGCAGGGCCAGCGGCGTGCCGGTGTTGCCGTGGGACAGCATCAGCATCGGAAAGCGGCCGAGGGCGATTTTGGTGTCTTCGCCGGCTTCGACCGAATAGCCCTCGAGCAGGCTCATGTGCTCGCGGTCGCTGGAGGGATAGAACGCGATGGCACGCATCGGTTGCAGGTCGAGCGGATCGAGGAACGTCATCTCGTGATAACCGACGCTCCAGCGTGGGTGCTGGCCGGGGGCTGCGTGCACTGAATTCAGGCTGCCGAGCAGGCAAATCAGTAACGTTGCACAAAGACGCATCATGGGATGCCCCACCCTGTTGTTACTCAATCGAAAGATCCGTTGTGTTCGACGCCCGAAACTCCGTGGTTCGGTGATCCGGCGCGGCGTTGCACTCAGACGTTGATCGTAAGACTGCATAACCCGGGCCAGATTATGTAACAGTCGGACACAAAAAACTCCGTATCTAGCCCTTGCAGAACCAGAATACAGAGTTTTTTGGGTGTTGCCTGAACGAGAGCTGTTCTTTACGAAAGCCTTACGCAGCGGCGAACAGTTGCTCGCTGATGCGGGCGTGGGCAGCGCTCATGGCGTTGTTGCGAACTTCTTCACCGTAGGCCAGACCTTCGGCGCGGACGATTTCAATGTCGGTGATGCCGAGGAAGCCGAAGACCAGTTTCAGGTAGTCTTCGTGAGCAACGCCCGAAGCCTGACCGGCGTGGATGCCGCCCGAGGTGGAGACGATGATCACTTTCTTGCCACCGCACAGGCCTTCAGGGCCGGCTTCGGTGTAGCGGAAAGTCTGGCCGGCGACGGCGATGCGGTCGATCCAGGCCTTGAGCTGGGTTGGCACGGTGAAGTTGTACATCGGCGCGGCAACGACAATGGCGTCAGCAGCGATGAATTCGGCCAGGGTGTTGGCGCTCAGCTCGGCTTCGTGCTGTTGTGCGGCGTTGCGCAGTTCAGCGGTGGTGCCGGCGGCAACCAGAGTGGTGGACGAGAAGTGGCTGATGGCGTCGGCAGCCAGGTCGCGGTAGGTCACGACAGCGCTTGGCTCGGCGGCTTGCCAGGCTTTGACGACTTCAGTGCTCAGCTGACGGGAAGCAGAGTTGTCGCCCAGAATGCTCGAATCGATGTGCAGCAGTTTCATAGTGGAATCTCCTGGAAAGAATCGCCGGTGGCGACGGAATGGAGACAATCCTACCTACGAAACCAATAGCTGATTAGACGGCAACAATGCGATAGTTTGTCCCATTGATAGAACAGTCGGAATTCCCCATGCAAGACCTCAACGATCTCTACTATTTCGCCAAAGTGGTCGAGGCCGGCGGATTCGCCGCTGCCGGCCGCTTGCTGGGCATTCCCAAGTCGCGCCTGTCGCGGCGGATTGCCGAACTGGAAGAACGCCTCGGCGCGCGCCTGCTGCAACGCACCACCCGCCAATTGAAGCTGACCGCAGTCGGCGAACGCTATCTGCGCCACTGCCAGGCGATGCTGCTGGAAGCGGAAATGGCCGACGAGACGGTGGCCAGCATGTCCAGCGAACCCCGTGGCCGCCTGCGGGTTTCGAGCCCCACAGGACTGGCCCATGAAATGCTGCCGGTGGTGATCAGCAACTTCCTCGGCAAATACCCGCAGGTGCAACTGGAAGTCACTTTGATCAATCGCCGGGTCGATCTGATCACCGAAGGCATCGACGTGGCCCTGCGGGTGCGCGAACACGGCGACGAAGAACCGATGCTGGTGACCCGCCGCTTGCGTCAGGCGCAAATGGTGGTGGTTGCGAGCCCTTCCTTTATACAGGGCGTGGAAATCAATCATCCGCAGGACTTGAAAACCCTGCCGGTGCTCGGCGCGCTGGAGGCCGATCGCATGGTGCATGTACGCCTGCTCGATCAGCACGGCAAGAGTTGCGATCTGGCGCTGGAAGCCCGGCTGGGCATCGACGACTTCATCGTGCGCAAGGCTTGCGTGCTGGCCGGCCAGGGTTTCACCCTGCTGCCGATGATGTATTGCGAGGCGGAGCTGAACAACGGCACGCTGGTGCAACTGCTGCCGGACTGGTCGTTGCCCGGCGGTTGGCTGCAAGCGGTGTATCCGCACCGGCGCGGGGTGATGCCGGCGGTGCGCGCGTGGATCGATCATCTGGTGGAATCGTTCAATGCCTGTGGAGAGCGGCTGTTATGAAACAAGGAAAGATGAGCGAGAAGGATGTCGCGGATTTCTGCCTGGCATTGCCCGGCGCCCGGGAAGACTATAAATGGGGCGGTGTGCGGGTGTTTTCGATTGCCGGCAACAAGATGTTCGCCTTGCAGGGGCTGCGCGGTGAGTCGCTGGCGTTCAAGGTCGACAAGGACCTGTTTCTCGGTCATTGCGACCGGCCGGGCATTCACCCGGCGCCGTACCTGGCGCGGGCGCAGTGGATCATCATGCACCCGCCCTACCCCTTGGGCGCCGAGGAACTGCGGGGGTTGCTGCAACGTTCTCACCAGTTGGTGGTGAGCAAGCTGCCGAAGAAAACCCAGGCGGGGTTGCTGCTGTAGCCCTACCCCAGCGCCAACAGGTTCGAACCGAGGAACAGCTGATCGATCCAGAACACCTGGTGCAGCGCGACGATCACCCAGAACAGAATCTGAAACGACACCTTGCGCGTCTTGTGCCGGAAGACTTGCTGGGCGATCAATGCACCCGGCCAGCCGCCCGCCAGTTCCACGGCGTGCAGGACGTTTTCCGGAGTGCGCCAGGCGTCGGCGCGGGCCTTGCGCTTGTCGGCCCAGTACAGGAAGAACGCCAGCACGCTGACAATCCCGTAGGCCATCAACGGCACCAATGAGATCCCGCGCAGCCACATCGACAGCGAACCGAACAGCGGCAACGCGCAGACAATCAGCAACACGAACAACTTCAACTTCAGATGCTGGATGCTGCCACCGGACGGGCCGCGATCCGGGCGGCGTGCGCGGGAATCACTCATGCCTTGGCCGCCGCCCAGTCCACCCAGCCGAACTGCCAGGTCGCCAGAATCAACAGGCCGAACACGATCCGGTACCAGGCGAATGCCGCGTAGCTGTGGCTGGCGATGAACTTCAGCAAACCGCGCACGGCGATCATGGCGAAAACGAATGCAGTGACAAAACCGATGGCAAACACCGGGAAGTCCGCCGGCACGAACAGCGCACGGTACTTGTAGCCCGAATACACCGCCGCACCGACCATGGTCGGCATCGCCAGGAAGAACGAGAACTCGGTGGCGGTCTTGCGCGACAGACCGAACAACAGGCCGCCGATGATGGTCGAGCCGGAGCGCGAGGTGCCCGGGATCATCGCCAGACATTGGGCGAAGCCGACCTTCAACGCATCTTTCCAGGTGATTTCGTCCACGGTTTCGGCGTGCACTTCATGCTGCCGGCGCTCGGCCCACAACATGATGAAGCCGCCCACGACCAAAGCCGTCGCCACAGTGATCGGGTTGAACAGGTATTTGTGAATCAGATCGGCAAAGATCACGCCCAGCACCACGGCGGGCAGGAAGGCGATCAGCAGGTTGGCGGTAAAGCGTCGTGCACTCGGCTGGGTCGGCAAGCCGATGACCACGTCGAGAATCTTGCGGCGAAACTCCCAGACCACCGCGAGAATCGCGCCGAGCTGGATGATGATGTTGAACGCCATGGCGCGTTCGCCGCCGAAATTCAGCAGGTCGGCGACGATGATCTGGTGTCCGGTACTGGATATGGGCAAAAACTCCGTCAGCCCTTCTACAACTCCGAGAATCAGTGCCTGCAAGGCGGTCCAAAGGTCCATCAATCCCCCAAAGAGCGATGCGCTCAGGCATGCCCCGATAGTATTTTTTTACGTTCACTGCGATCAGCGTAGCGGTTTGTTGCTGTACCGATTCCGCGGGCCAAGGATCCACACGAAACGGTCAAAATTCCGTGAAATGGCAACTTGGGTTCAGGTTTTCCCCCACGGGGCCGAAATCCTAACAGACAAGCCGCAATAGCGCTGCCGCGCTCTACGACTTGGGTCGCGTATGCCCGGCCACTGAAACGTGGTTGGATGCTGGCGGTGATTTATTACAAGAAAAAGAAATCGGAGTGACAGCGTTATGAACAGCTTGCGCAGTGTGTCGATCAGCCGACGCTTGTGGCTCATCTTGATTGTGGCGGTGGTCATGCTGCTGACCCTGGGCCTGTTGATGCTCAAGCAGATCCACGATGACCTGTATCACGCCAAGGCCCAGAAAACCCAGCATGTGGTGCAGACCGCCAGCGGTTTGCTGACCTACTACCAAGGCCTGGAAGCGGCCGGAACCCTGACCCGTGACGCCGCCCAGAAACAGGCGCTGACCGCGATTCGCGGCCTGCGTTATGACCAGAACGATTACTTCTGGATCAACGACCTCACACCCGTGATGGTCATGCATCCGACCAATCCCAAGCTCGAAGGCCAGAACCTCTCGGCGATCCGCGACCCGGACGGCTTTGCGGTGTTCAACGAGATGGTTGCCATTGCCAAAGCCAAGGGCGCCGGCATGGTCGATTACCGTTGGCCGAAACCCGGTGCCAGCGAGCCGGTGGCCAAGACCTCCTACGTGAAACTGTTCGAGCCGTGGGGCTGGGTGCTGGGTTCCGGTGTGTATGTCGACGATGTGCAGGCCGAGTTTCAGGGCCAGGTGATCAAGGCTTCTGTCGTAGGCCTGGTGATCGCGCTGATCATGGGCGTGCTGGTGATTCTGATTGCCCGCAGCATCGTCCGCCCCTTGCAGGAAACCGTGAACGCCATGGCCAACATCGCCAGCGGCGAAAGCGACCTGACCCGCAGCCTCGACACCCACGGCCAGGATGAAGTCACGCAACTGGCCCATCACTTCAATGCCTTTACCGCCAAGCTGCGCCGGGTGATCGGCGATTTGCAGGTGTCGGCCAGCGCGCTGGGCCAGTCCTCCACTGAGCTGGGCAATGACGCGAGCCAGGCCCAACAACGCAGCCAGCAACAGTCACAGCAGATGGAGCTGGTGGCGACGGCCATCAACGAAGTCACCTACGGCGTGCAGGATGTGGCGAAGAACGCCGAGCATGCCGCCAACGAAATGCGCGATGCCGAAGCCCAGGCGCAACAGGGCCAGATCAACATCGACGGCAGCCTGCAACAGATCGACAAGTTGTCCGGCACCATCGATCAGGCCGTCGAAGTGATTCGTACGCTGGCAACCGAAAGCACGCAGATCGGCAGCGTTCTGGAAGTGATCCGTTCGATCGCCGAGCAGACCAACCTGCTGGCACTCAACGCCGCCATCGAAGCCGCCAGGGCCGGCGAACAGGGCCGGGGTTTTGCCGTGGTGGCCGATGAAGTCCGCCTGCTGGCGCAACGCACGCAGAAATCCACGGCGGAAATCCAGTCGATGATCGAGCGCCTGCAAAATCATTCCGAAGCCGCCGTTAAGGTGATCGGCGACAGCAGCAAGGCGTCGCAACTGACCATCGAGCAGGCCGGACTGGCCGGCGCCAGCCTCAATGCCATCGGCCAGGCACTGCGCAACCTCAATGGCCTGAACGCTTCCATCGCCAGTGCGACCCTGCAACAGGCGCACGTGGTCGAGGACATCAACCAGAACGTCACCCAGGCTGCCGGCCTGTCCCACAGCACCGCACTGGCTGCCGAGCAGTCGAGTGCCGCCAGCGTGCGGCTCGGACAGTTGAGCGAGCAACTGAACGGATTGCTGCGCCAGTTCCGCGTCTGATCCCGGTCACCGGTGGGAGCTCACTCCCACCGGTTTTTGGGTACAATCCGCTCCCTCTTTTACTCCCTCCAAGGATCTTGCATGTCCGGGCTCGAACTGTTTGCCGCCGCCCTCGGTGTGATCGCCGTCTGGCTGACGGTCAAACAGAACCCCTGGTGCTGGCCGATCGGGCTGGTCATGGTGCTGCTCTACAGCTGGATCTTCTTCGAGGTGAAGCTGTATTCGGACATGTTGCTGCAAGTGGTTTACGCCGCGCTGCAAGTCTACGGCTGGTGGCAATGGACCCGGGCCGGGACGATGCATGACGGGCGTGAGGTCAGCCGGCTCGACTCCCGTTCGATTCTGCAAGGGCTGGCTATTGGCGCCGCCGGCAGCCTTTTGCTGGGCGCGGCCATGGCGCACTGGACCGATGCCGCGCAGCCCTGGCTCGACGCGGCGCTGACCGCTTTCAGCCTGGTCGCGCAGTTCTGGATGGCGCACAAGCGCCTGCAATGCTGGGCGCTGTGGTTCGTGCTGGATGTGATCTTCGTCGGCCTGTTTCTTTATAAGGGCCTTTACCTCACCGCTGCGCTGTACGCCCTCTTCACCCTGATCGCGGTGCTGGGCTGGCGGGAATGGCGCGCCGATCCGGCGTTGCGCGCATGAAAGTCGTTGTTCTGACCGGTCCGGAATCCACCGGCAAGAGCTGGCTGGCGGCCAGGTTGCAGCAACAGTTCGGCGGTCTGCGGGTGGACGAGTACGTGCGCTGGTTCATCGAGCAGAATCCCCGGGACACCTGCCTCGCAGACATTCCCGAGATTGCCCGCGGCCAGTTGCAGTGGGAAGACGAAGCACGAGCGCAGCAGCCGTCGTTGCTGATTCTCGACACTCATTTGTTGAGCAATATTCTCTGGAGCCAGACGTTGTTCGGCGACTGCCCGGCCTGGCTGGAACCGGAACTGCTGGCGCGTCATTACGACCTGCACCTGTTGCTGTCTCCGGAACAGATCGACTGGACGGACGACGGCCAGCGCTGCCAGCCGCAGTTGAGTGAACGAGTGGGGTTCTACGACGCCACCAAGGCCTGGCTGGAGCAACATCACCAGCCCGTCAGGATCATTCAGGGCGACTGGGCCGCACGGCAGACTCAAGCCTTCGACGCCGTACGAACCTTGCTGGAAGGCTGACCCGGGTTTCGGGTCAATGTCCCCGTCCCGGGGCAGAAGTGTCCGTTCCTGAAACACTCCCCCCGGTGCAAAGTGCCCGTCTCAACGGCCTTCATCGCTTTGTCACCCGACTTGTTACGCCTGTGAAACACTTGCTCGCAAACCCTTGTTCCAGAGCTTTGCAACAGGTATGGGCGCTTGTGCCGATGACGCGTTGTTTCAATGTTGAAACAGCTTTTGTATCAGCCCTGCACACCTTCGAGCCAACTCGTTGAAATCCAAGAACATTTAAAAACCGGCACAGCTTTCGCTCTCTCCTTCACAACGCTGACTTGGGCCAGCCCACTGAAGAAGGAATTGCCGCCGTGGGAAACATCAACAAAGCCTTCACTTGCCTTCTGCTGATCGGATCAGCAGCCAGCACATTCCTCAGTTTCAACGTTCAGGCCGAAGGCAATGGCGTGATCGTACTCAACCGCGACGTCCAGCCCATTCCGATCGGACGCAGCGCTTTCGGCAAAGACCCCTATCCCACCACCGTCAATGCCAACCCTTCCGGTCGCATCAATCAGGCGATGACCAGCACCGAACTCAATGACGGTGACTTTGCCAGTGTAGCCAGTGGCTCATCCATTCGCGGCAACATCGGGGTTGATTCCAGCCTGCCCGGCATGAACGTCCTGACCAATCCAAACGGCCTGCCCGGCATGAGTGCCGGTCACGGCGGCGGCGGTGGCGGCACGATTTCCAACACCATCAACCGCTCCCTCAGCACCGGTCTGGCTCCGCTGACCCGCATGGCCGGAGGCCAATAAGATGAATCGTTCCCTGCTCCTGCTTGCTCTGCTTGGCTGCACCAGCGTCATGGCCGATCCGAGCGCCGTGGACAGCGCCAACATTCAGAACTCCGGCGTTCAGTACAACGGCAACTTCAACGTCAACCAGGCCGCCGGCGACCAGCAACAACAGACCAACGTCAAGTCGATTGCCATCGGCACGTCGGCCAGCGCCACCACCACCATTCACCAGAAACTCGACACCCCCGCCGACCGCTCGATCAACGCGAGCTCGACCATCGGCGGCACCTCATTCAGTAACGGCAACGGCGCACTGGGCGTGAACCAGGGTTCCGGGGCCAACAACCAGATGGCCAACGCCATGCGCATCAGCATCAGTGCTGCACCGCAGAGCGTTGACGATAGCGCCCTTTCCCAACAGAACGTGGCGTTGTTACCGAGCTCAGGAGCAACTGGTACCCCCGGCAGTCGCCAGGTCACGACAAGTGATCAGGCCTTCACCGGCAGTCGCGGGGTAATCCAGGTGAACCAGAGTGCCGGGGTGGGGAACCGAATGGCTAACACCCTGAGCATCCGGGTCGCTGACTGACCCAAACAAGCAGTGCAATTAGAAAGTACCAACACTTAACCAACTAATAAGCACGACGGAGAAACACCATGAAACCTACAATGGCTCTCAAACCACTGGTTTTCGCACTCGCAGCAGTGATGGCAATCGCAGCACAGGCAGGCGGTCGTGATGACAATCACGGTCATGGTCACGATCACGGCCCAAAAGGCCCAACCCTTGAAGAACTGCTGCAAATCGGCGCTGGTGCCGGTGCTGCAGTGCTTGATGTGCAAAACAACAACGGCAACACCGTGTTGAACCAGGGCACTCAAAATAACGCCAACGTCAGCGGCTCCCTAAACGGCGCCAACGGCAACATCGGCGCAAACAACGTTGCCGGTGACGGCAACCAGCAAGACAACGCCGCTGCACTGGCAACCGCCGACGAAAGCTTCATCTTCGGCTCCGCCGTATCCGCCTCCAGCGCAACCCAGGTCAACACCAACAACACCGTTGCCAACTACTCCAGCACTGCCAATGCCAGCCTGAACAACGTCGGCAACAGCGGCTCGGGTAACATCGGCGTGAACAACGCCGCCGGCAACTTCAACCAACAGAAAAACAACCTGGCAATCGCTGTATCCGGTGGTCGTGTAGCGCAAGCCGCTGCCGCCGCCAACCAAAGCACCACCGGTCTGCAAGTCGGCAACAACGGCACTCAGACCTACAAAAAAGATACCCTTACTGGCACATTCACCGCAGGCGGCGCATTCGTGGCCGCAGGCACTGCAACCACCAAAGACGATGATCACGGTCATGGTGGTTATGGTGGCGGCTACGGCGACAACGACCGTGGCCACGGTGGTAACGGCGGCAAAGATCAGAAATCTGATTTCGTTGCCGTGGGTGTCTTCGGTCTGGCTGGTGTGACCACTCAACAAGTGATGACCCCAGACGGCTGGAAAAACCCTGTCACCAACAACGCCAACATGACCAACGTGGGCAACAACTGGTCCGGCAACGGTGGCTTCAACAACGCTGCCGGCGTTGGCAACCAACAAAGCAACTCGCTGTCCATCGCTGCAGGTTGCAAAGCCTGCATGTAATCGCGATCGAAACGAAAGCCCCGGAAACGGGGCTTTTCCTCAGTCCGCATAGGCGTATCGATCATGCGTAAGACTACCCTCCTCGCTCTGCTTTGCCTGTCCGGCCTCGCCCAGGCTGCCCAGATGCCCGTGGCTGCCCTGCCGGGCGGCACACTCGTCTACAAGAACGTGCAAAGTATTCGTGAGCGCAAGTTTTCCGACATCGTCGAACAAAAAACCGATTTCAGCTGCGGCGCCGCCGCACTGGCGACGGTACTGCGCCAGGCTTATTGGCTCGACGTCGATGAGGAGCACATCATCAAAGGCATGCTGGTCAACTCCGACCAGGACCTTGTCCGTACTCAGGGTTTTTCCATGCTGGACATGAAGCGCTACATAGAAAGCATCGGCATGCGCGCCAGGGGCTACAAGATTCCGCCGGAAAAACTCGACGCGGTCACTATCCCGGTGGTGGTACTGATGGAAATTCGCGGCTACAAGCATTTCGTGGTGCTGCAGCGGGCAGACAAGGATTGGGTCTACATCGGAGACCCGGTTTTAGGACACAAACGCTACGCCCATGATGACTTTGTCAAAGGTTGGAACGGCATTGTCTTTGCCATCGTCGGCCCCGGATACGACAAGACCAATGCATTACGCAGTCCTCCGGCACCGCTGACCGCCAAGAACAAGCTGGATAACTTCAACCCCGTCAAAGATGCTGAATTGATGGACTTCGGGTTCATACAGAGCGACTTCTTTTAATCGCCGATTATAAAGAGTGGGGCTGGATGTCCCGGGAGCAGCAGATGAAAACCTCATACTGGCTGGCCGCCGCCTGCCTGGCAGCGAGTGCGTCAGGCTATGCCAATGCAGGATTCAAACCCATAGAAATCCAGGATTCGGAGCTGTCACAGCTTCGCGGTCGTTATGTGATGCCGGGGCGGATCATCAGCTTCGGCATCGTCATGAGCAGTACCTGGCGCAACGCCAGCGGTGATCTGATCGGGGCTGCGACCTCGATGCAATTGCAGGCAGCAACCGTAAAACCCGAATTCTATGTCTCGACCATCAAGGAAACCGGCAACGGCAGCACCCCGCAAACGGGTACCGGCTCGGTCATTGGTGGCGCAGGACTCAACAGTTCCCAGGGCGTGACGCAAAGCGTACGCGCCGCCGGCGACGGCAACACGGCCTACAACAACGTGGCCATCAATGTTTCCGAAGCCAACCAGGCCCCCGCACTGGTACCGGCCCAAGGGCAGGCCCTGATGGCCGGACAAACGATTTCCGGCAGTAATGCCGCTGGCAGTGTCGCGGTTTCGGCCACTGGCGGTGGCGTACAAATGGCCATCCAGGCCGCAGGCAATCAGGGCACGGCCCTGCAACAAGTGGCTCAAGGAGGTCTGCTGCAGAATACCCGCTTGCTCGGAAATGCAAACGTCGTCAACAACCTGACGCAACTCAATGTTGTCCTTAACAATAACGGCATGAGCGCCGGCGCACTGGACTGCAATTTGAGTCAACTCAGAGCACTACGCAATATCGGATATTGAACTACGCTGAGTCTCGATCCATTGGGCTTAAAGGGACGGCTTATTCATGTATCGATCAGTATCACTGCGTGCCGCTGTATGTTTGAGTACTCTTCTACCCGCGGCGATGCTGCAAGCAGCACCCGATGCGGATGTGGAGACCTTGAAACAGGAACTTCTGGAGCTTAAGCAACGATACGAAGTGCAACAGAAAGCCCTGGCGGTGCTCGAGCAACGAGTCCGCCAGGTCGAAGACCAACCGGCTTCTCCACCACCAAAACGTCTGGCCAAGTCGCCAGCCGACATGAAAGGCAATCCCAAAGTGGCCACCGGTACCGGGGCTGCAGCAGCGTCGGGGGGCGCCGCCGGGGGCAGTGGCGCATCCTATGGCCAGTCGCTGGCCGACGATTCACAACCTGCACAGAGTGTGTCCAACCTGTACGACGAGGCCAGCGGCTTCTTCGGTGGCGGCAAGTTCAGCCTGGAAACCGGCATAACCTATTCGCGTTATGACACTCGCCAGCTGATTCTCAACGGCTTCCTGGCACTGGACTCGATCTTTCTGGGCAACATCAACCTCGACCGGATCAAGGCCGACACCTGGACCCTCGACCTGACGGGCCGCTACAACTTCGATAACCGCTGGCAGTTCGATGTGAACGTGCCTGTGGTGTATCGCGATTCGACTTATCAGTCAGGCGGGGGCAATCAGGGCGCAGCCAACGTCACCACGGAACAGGATGTCTCGCGGGATCCGACCCTTGGCGACGTCAACTTCGGTATCGCCTACAAGTTTCTCGACGAGTCGGTGAACACTCCGGACGCGGTGGTCACCCTGCGAGTCAAGGCGCCAACCGGCAAGGACCCGTTCGGCATCAAACTGCGCCAGACCGACGCCAACACCAACTTGTTCGTGCCTGACACCCTGCCGACCGGTAACGGCGTCTGGTCGATCACCCCCGGTATCTCGCTGGTCAAGACGTTTGACCCGGCCGTGCTGTTCGGCAGTTTGTCCTACACCCACAACCTGGAGGAGTCGTTTGACGACATCAGTTCCACGGTCAACCAGAAAACCCCGGGCAAGGTCCGCATCGGCGACAGCTTCCAGATCGGCGCAGGCATAGCCTTCGCACTCAATGAAAAAATGAGTATGTCGTTCTCGGTTTCTGACCTTGTACAACGCAAGAGCAAGCTGAAGCAGGATGGCGGGGACTGGGAATCGGTGGTGTCCAGTGACGCCAACGCCGGTTACTTCAACGTCGGCATGACCATTGCGGCCACCGACAACCTGACCATCGTACCCAACCTGTCCATCGGCATGACCGACGATGCCCCGGACTTTTCCTTCAGCCTGAAATTCCCGTACTACTTCTAACCCGCCCCACCATGAACGCAACATCATAAAAAGGCCCGCTGCGACTTGTATCGCAGCGGGCCTTTTCAGCTTCTTCCCCGAAGAAGCACCGCGCCCTAGCGGATCTGGTGTTTGTGCAACAAGCGGTAGAACGTCGGCCGGGAAACCCCCAGCACTTTGGCGGCCACACTGAGGTTGTCACTGTGCCGATTCAGTACATCGCACAACGCCTGGCGTTCGGCCCGGGTCTTGTAGTCTTCGAGGGTACCCATCGGAGTGGTCAGCGACTGCTGACTGATCAGCCCCAGGTCACGGGCCTCGATCTGCCTACCCTCAGCCAGCACCAGCCCCCGGCGTACACGGTTGGCCAGTTCACGAACATTGCCCGGCCAGTCGTGCTTGCCCATGGCGATCAGCGCGTCTTCGCTGAAGCTGCGCGGCCGACGGCCGGTTTCGTGGCTGTAGAAATGGGAAAAGTGGTTGGCCAGCATCGACAGATCGCCATGCCGCTCTCGCAACGGCGCGGTCACGACTTGCAGCACATTGAGCCGGTAGTACAAGTCCTCACGAAAGCGCTTTTTCTCGATCGCCGCTTCAAGATCGACGTGAGTGGCTGCCAGCACCCGGACATCCACCGGGATCGGCTGGCTGCCGCCTACTCGTTCTATGTGCTTTTCCTGGAGAAAGCGCAGCAGATTGGCCTGCAGCTCCAGCGGCAGATCGCCGATTTCATCGAGAAACAATGTGCCGCCGTTGGCCGCCTCGATACGTCCGACCTTGCGTTGATGGGCGCCGGTGAATGCGCCTTTTTCATGGCCAAACAGCTCGGACTGGATCAAGTGTTCGGGAATCGCCCCGCAGTTGATGGCCACGAACGGTTTGCTATGGCGCTGCGACTGTCGGTGCAGGGTACGGGCGACCAGTTCCTTACCGGTCCCGCTTTCGCCGCGAATCAGTACCGGTGACTCGGTGGGGGCGAGTTTGCTCAACAGCTTTCGCAGTTCGCGGACCGGTTTGCTGTCGCCGAGCAGCTCGTGTTCCGGCTGGTCCACATGGACATTGCCCTGGCCGCGCAGGCGCGCCATGCCGAACGCCCGCCCCAGGGTGACCTGCACCCGAGAGACGTCGAACGGCAAGGTATGGAAGTCGAAAAACCATTCACAAACGAAGTCCCCGACGTTCTGCAGGCGCAGCACTTCCTGATTCAGCACGGCAATCCACTCGGTACCGCTGCGGCTGATCAACTCTTTGACGGCTTCCGGGCGTTCCAGGTGAAAAGGCTGCAAACGAAGCAGGCCGACATCGCAACTGCGGTCGGCGGCATTTTCCAGGCTACAACTATCAACATCCCAGCCTACGGCGCGTAAACCGGGCAACAATCGGTGACAGTCGTCACAAGGGTCGACTACCAATAAACGTCGTAACGCAGGCGCTTCGCTCATGACTGTTCCTTGGCGCCAAATTATAGGAAATGATTGTAAAAACAGTCATTTGGCAGACCTGGCTGTAACATTAGCAAGAATTTGACGGCGCCTTGTATCGA
The DNA here is from genome assembly GCF_059418105.1 of Pseudomonas sp. GW821-FHT09C09. NCBI lineage: Bacteria > Pseudomonadati > Pseudomonadota > Gammaproteobacteria > Pseudomonadales > Pseudomonadaceae > Pseudomonas > Pseudomonas sp. GW821-FHT09C09. Next base: position 266,677 of record NZ_JBWKPF010000002.1, on the reverse strand, counting down.
TTGCTTATAGGTGTACAAGTGAAGCAGTTATAAGAACCTGTTTTGTTAGTTGGCTATCGACTCGATTCTTTCACCCAGCTTTCAAAAAACGCCGTAACAGAGATTGTATGAAAGAAAGTCGAAATTTCTTCAAATCCTGTGTGACCTGCCGGCGGGTTGCGTGCATCAGTACAAGTAACTCGCCGCACGGTAAGCCCAACCGACGGCACATCACTTGATTGGGCAATACAGAGAGAAGACCCCATGACCGCCCCGCTCCGTATCAACGAAGCTCTTTTGATTGCCAACCACGCATTTAAACCTTTCCAATGCGTGGCCTGGGCCCCACAAGACGGCAATGGCGAACTGAGCCTGACCGTCATCGACCGCACCAACTCGCAGATTGGTCGCACCCGCATTCCAAGCAGCGCCTATTCCGATCCGGCCCAGCTCGAATGCCTGTTGCAACAGGCTCGCGCTGAACTGAGCGACGAAGGTTATGCACTGCAGTCCTGGTCGATGCCACACTGATCCGAGGGCAATGCGGATGACTTTCCAGTCATCCGCCCTCTTCTTTCAAGTTGCTGAATCCTTTTTAACTTCAGCCACTTTGTACAACTTTCCTCCACACTTTCGCGCCTGAATACTTGGCAGGCTTGCGACTGGTTCAAAAAGTCACTGTTCTGGCACACAACGACGCTCCACCTGTTAGTTCTGTCAGTTGTACTTGTGCGACTACAGGGATTGAATGTTTCGCCATGCAGTTACCGACCCGGCTCCCGGCTATTGGTCAACTTGCAAGGAGGAGCAGGTATGTCAATCCAGTCCGCTATTGCGCTCCCGGCGCTAGCGAATAACGCCGGACAACTCGACAAGAGATTTGCCAATAACGGCGTGGCTCAGGTTTATTTCTCCGGCAGCACGTCCAGCCTGACCCAGCATGTCGCCCTTGATCCGCAAGGTCGTATCCTGATCGCCGCCAAGGTCGGCACGCCTCAAGGCAGCCGTTTCGGCCTGGCCCGTCTGCTGGATGATGGTTCTGCGGATCTTGGCTTCGGTTTTCAGGGCAGCGTGATCGGCCAGTTCGCCCCTGGTTTCGAAGCCACGGGCAGCAAGGTCCAGGTCTTGCCTGACGGGCGAATCCTGCTGGCAGGCCTGCATTACGAGTCCGAACATCGCACCTTGCCCGCCCTCGCCCTGTTCGATGCAGAGGGTCGGCCGGCCGTAGAATTCGGCGACAACGGCCGGAAAATAGTGCGTTTGCCCGGCGATCTGTCCATCGGCACTCGCGACACCTGGCTGCCACCCGGTGTCCCGGGGGCAGAAGCCTGCGATTTTGCAGTCCAGGATGACGGGCATATTCTGTTGATTGCCAACCACCACTGCTCTTTGGCCGACCATGTCGGCATGCTGATCCGCGTCACGCCCGACGGTAATCTTGACGCAACCTTCAATGGCCGAGGGTTTGTGATGGTCCGGCACTTGCTGCTCAATACCTGGCTGGGGAGCTTGTTGCTGCAAGAGGACGGACGAATCGTGGTGGCCGGCGCCATCGACTTCCCCCAGGAAGGCCTGCTCGCACGCTACCTGCCGGACGGGCAGCTCGACGAACGCTTTGCGCTGGACGGTTTCCTTGCCTTCAAGGCTCAAGGACACAGCGCGCTGGTCAACCAGATCATCGAATCCGCGAATCACCTGCATTGCTTTGGCAGCAGCCGCGACCCGATCCGCTGCATGGCGCTGTCCATCCACAGCAATGGTCGCCCCGACCTGCACTGCAACAACGGTCAACCCACCCTGCTGGACATCGGCCCCAGCGGCTGCCAGTGGAGCGCCGCACAGCGCATGCCGGACGGCCGGCTTATCGCGGCAGGCGCGACGATTGGCGGGGTCGAGGCCGATTTCATCGTTGCGCGTTATCTGGCCGACGGTCGCCTCGATCACAGCTTCGGCGCCGGCCACGGCTGGTTGCGTACGCGACTGGGCCGCAGTCTCGATACCGCTACATCGCTGGCGGTGCAACCGGAAGGCGGGATCCTGGTCGGCGGCTATTCACTGGATGGCAACTACCGCGCCGTGGTGGCGCGCTATCTGAACCCATGAACAGAAACTTCCCGCACTTGATCTTGCTCAACGCTTACGGCACCTTGCGCGCTTCTTAAAGCAAGGAGCAACCGATGTCCGGTTCGATGGCCCAGGCGTTCGCGCACAATTTTCTCGGGCATTCGCCCCGCTGGTACAAGGCGTGCATCGTCGGGTTCCTGATTCTCAACGCCGTGGTGCTGTGGTCGGCAGGTCCTGTCGCTGCGGGCTGGCTGTTGGTGATCGAGTTCATTTTCACCCTGGCCATGGCGCTGAAGTGCTACCCGCTGATGCCCGGCGGCTTGCTGCTGATCGAAGCACTGCTGTTGAAGATGACTACGCCCCAGGCGCTTTATGAAGAGTTACAGCACAACTTTCCGGTAATCCTGCTGCTGATGTTCATGGTCGCCGGCATCTACTTCATGAAGGATCTGCTGCTGTTCCTGTTCTCGCGGCTGCTGCTCGGCGTGCGTTCGAAGATGCTGCTCGCGTTGATGTTCTGCTTTCTGTCGGCGTTCCTTTCGGCCTTTCTCGACGCGCTGACCGTGACTGCCGTGATCATCAGCGCTGCCGTCGGCTTCTATTCGGTCTATCACCGTGTCGCCTCCGGCAACGATCCGCGTCAGGACAGCGAATTCAGCGACGATCAGCATTTGCCGAAGCTGCATCACGAAGATCTGGAACAGTTCCGTGCTTTCCTGCGCAGCCTGCTGATGCATGGCGCTGTCGGGACCGCGCTGGGCGGTGTCTGCACACTGGTTGGCGAGCCGCAGAACCTGCTGATCGGCCATGAAATGGGTTGGCACTTCGCCGAATTCTTCCTCAAGGTCGCACCGGTGTCCCTGCCGGTGCTGGTGGCCGGTCTGTTGACCTGCATGCTGCTGGAGAAACTGCGCTGGTTCGGCTACGGCACCTTGCTGCCGGACAACGTTCGCGCCGTTCTCGCCGATTACGCCAGCGAAGACGATGCCGAACGCACGCCTCGCCAGCGCGCCGCGCTGTTGGTGCAAGGCGTCGCCGCATTGATCCTGATTGCCGGCCTGGCGTTCCATGTCGCCGAAGTGGGTCTGATCGGTCTGATGGTCATTGTCCTGATCACCGCATTTACCGGCATCACCGACGAGCATCGTCTGGGCAGCGCCTTCAAGGACGCCATGCCGTTCACTGCGCTGCTGGTGGTGTTTTTTGCCGTAGTGGCGGTGATCCATGATCAGCAACTGTTCGCGCCGTTGATCCAGTGGGTGCTGGCATTGCCCGCCGAGCAGCAACCGGGAATGCTGTTCATCGCCAACGGCCTGCTGTCGGCGATCAGCGACAACGTGTTCGTGGCGACGATCTACATCACCGAAGTGAAACAGGCATTCCTGTCCGGCCACATGAGCCGCGAACATTTCGAGACCCTGGCCATCGCGATCAACACCGGCACCAACCTGCCGAGCGTGGCGACGCCCAATGGTCAGGCCGCGTTCCTGTTTCTGCTGACGTCGGCGATTGCACCGCTGGTGCGGCTGTCTTACGGGCGGATGGTGTGGATGGCGTTGCCTTACACCGTGGTGATGGGATTGCTGGGCTGGTATGCCGTGAGTTACTGGCTGTAGATACAACAACGGGAGCCCTGGGGCTCCCGTTTTTTTTATGCATCGATCAACGCGGCAATATGTACTGCTCGATGGCCTGAGCCACACCGTCCTCGGTGTTCGTCCCGGTCACCACGTCTGCCTGACGCTTCACGGCGTCTTCTGCCTGACCCATGGCGATGGACAGGCCGGCGACATGAAACATCGCCGGGTCGTTGCCGCCATCGCCAATCGCTGCGGTCTGCGCCAATGGCACACCGAGATGGGCAGCAATCGTTGCCAGAGCCGCGCCCTTGTTGGCCTCCAGCGCCGTCACGTCCAGATACACCGGCTGCGAACGCGACACCTGCGCCATGCCCTCGACCTTCGGCAGCAAGCGCGCCTCCAACTCGATCAACAGGTCGGTGTTGTTGCTGGTCGCGACGATCTTGTCGATGCGTTCCAGATAAGGCTCGAAGCTCTCGACCACCACCGGCGGATAACCCAGCCCATGCTGCTCGCGCGGGACCATCGGCCCGTGCGGGTCCTTGAGCAGCCAGTCACCACCACTGAACACCCAGATCTCGACTTCCGGCTGATCGGCGAACAGTGCCAGCGCCGTCAGTGCCGCTGTGGCCGGCAGATAGTGAGCAACCAGAATGCTGCCGTCCGGATTGACGATCGTGCCGCCGTTGAATGCCGCCGTCGGCAGATCGACGCCCAGGGCTTCGATCTGCTGCAGCATGGCCTTGGGCGGACGTCCGGTAGCGAGGCTGAACAACACGCCCGCCTCGCGTAGCGCCCGGACGGCATCAATGGTGCGCTGGCTCAGACTGTGATCGGGCAGCAACAACGTGCCGTCCATGTCGCTCAGCAGAAAACGGATAGGCTCACTCATCCGAGACCATGCCAGACGCGACCATCGCGAGTCAGCAGATCATCGGCAGCCTGAGGCCCGTCTTCGCCGGCGGCGTAACTCTGCACGCTCGCGTCCTGTTGCCAGGCATCGAGGAACGGTTGCACCGCACGCCAGCCGTTCTCGATGTTGTCGGCGCGCTGGAACAGCGTCTGGTCACCGGTCAGGCAGTCGTAGATCAGGGTTTCGTAGCCGGTGGACGGCTGCATTTCGAAGAAATCCTTGTAGGCAAACCCCAGCTCGATGTTGGCCATGTTCAGGGCCGGCCCCGGCCGCTTGGCCAGCAGGTCGAACCACATGCCTTCGTTGGGCTGGATCTGGATACGCAGGTAGGTCGGCTGCAATTCGTCGACCTCGGTGTCGCGGAACTGCGCATACGGCGCCGGTTTGAAGCAGATGACGATCTCGGTGTCGCGCACGCTCATGCGTTTGCCGGTGCGCAGGTAGAACGGCACGCCGACCCAGCGCCAATTGTCGATCATCACCTTGAGCGCCACGTAGGTTTCGGTGGTGCTGTCGGGCGACACGTTGGCTTCTTCGCGATAACCGGCCAGTGGCTTGCCGTCGATTTCGCCGGCACTGTACTGGCCGCGCACCGAATTGGCCCGTGCTTCTTCGGTGGTCCACGGACGAATCGCACCGACCACCTTGGCCTTCTCGCCCCGCACCGCATCGGCGCCGAACGCGGCCGGTGGCTCCATCGCCACCATCGCCAGCAACTGGAACAGGTGATTGGGCACCATGTCCCGCAGGGCGCCGGTGTGTTCGTAGAAACTGCCACGGGTCTCGACGCCGACGGTTTCGGCGGCGGTGATCTGCACGTGGTCGATGTAGTGGTTGTTCCAGAACGCTTCGAACAGGCTGTTGGAGAACCGGCTGACCAGAATGTTCTGCACGGTTTCCTTGCCCAGATAGTGATCGATCCGGTAGATCTGCTTTTCCGACATGACCTTGAGCAGGCAGGCGTTCAGCGCCTCGGCGGTTTGCAGGTCGGAGCCGAACGGTTTTTCGATCACTACCCTTCTGAAGGCTTCCGGGGTTTCTTCCAGCAGTTTCGCGGCGCCGAGGCGACGCACCACTTCGCTGAAGAATCGTGGCGCGGTGGCCAGGTAGAACACCGCATTGCCGGTGCCGCTGTCGGCGATTTTCGCCGCCAGCGCGGAATAAGTGCTGTCGTCCAGGAAGTCGCCCTGGACGTAGCTGATACCTTTGGCGAGCTTGGCCCACAAGGCCGGATCAAGCATCTGATCGCCCTTGCCGACCTTCGCCGCCACTTCGGTGCGGATGAAGTCTTCGAGCTTTTGGGCGAAGGCTTCATCCGTGATGGCGTTGTGGTCAACGCCGACGATCCGCAGATTTTCGTCAAGCAAGCCGTCACGACTGAGGTTGTACAGCGCCGGCATCAGCAAGCGCTTGACCAGGTCGCCGTGGGCACCGAACAAAAACAGCGTGGTCGGTGGCGCGGGTTCTGCCTTGGATTTTCTGCGGATCGTATGGGTCATTTCTTCGCAGTCTCTACGTGGCCGCCGAAGCCGAAGCGCTGGGCCGAGAGGATCTTGTCACCGAACGTGCCCTGACCGCGGGAGCGGTAGCGCGAGAACAGCGAGTTGGACAGCACCGGTACCGGCACCTTTTGTTCCATTGCCGCTTCGATGGTCCATTGACCTTCGCCGCTGTCGGCCACGGAACCGGAGAAACCGTCGAGTTTCGGGTCGACCGCCAGGGCATCCGCGGTCAGGTCGAGCAGCCACGACGACACCACGCTGCCACGACGCCAGACTTCGGCGATGTCGGCCACGTTCAGGTCGAAACGCTGATCTTCCGGCAGAAGCTCGCTGGACTTGGTCTTGAGGATGTCGAAGCCTTCGGCGAAGGCCGCCATCATGCCGTACTCGATACCGTTGTGAATCATCTTCACGAAGTGACCGGCACCGGCGGGACCGGCGTGGATGTAGCCGTGCTCGGCACGGTGATCGTCGGACTTGCGGTCCTTGGTGCGCGGGATGTCGCCCATGCCCGGGGCCAGTGCGGCGAACAGCGGGTCCAGACGCTTAACGGTCTCGGCATCGCCGCCGATCATCATGCAGTAGCCGCGCTCAAGGCCCCATACGCCGCCGGAGGTGCCGACGTCGATGTAGTGCAGGCCCTTCTCGGCCAGGGTCTTGGCCCGGCGGATGTCGTCCTTATAGTTGGTGTTGCCGCCATCGATGATGGTGTCGCCCGCCTCGAGCAGCGTGCTCAGGGTTTCGATGGTGTCTTCGGTCGGCGCGCCGGCCGGCAGCATGACCCACACGGCACGCGGCTTGGCCAGGCCTGCAACCAGCGCAGGCAGATCGGCAACGCCGGTAGAGCCCTCGGCGGCCAGGGTGTCGACAAAGGCGGTATTGCGGTCGTAAACAACGGTGGTGTGACCGTTGAGCATCAGACGCCGTGCAATATTGCCGCCCATGCGGCCCAGTCCAATAATCCCGAGTTGCATGTGCTGATGCTCCTTACTACAAATAAAAGTGTGTCAAAGGTTATAGCCCAACGCTCTCATGGAGGTTAGTCCAGAGCGTCGGTGTGAAGTTTCCGGGCATTGTGCCCGATCCAGACTGATAACGTCGGGAAACGTGGCGAAGACACAACGACCATGAAAAATAAAAAAGTTCCATTCACGAGCAAAAGAAACCAGAATCGGCGCCGATAGCAGGTCAGCGCCCGATATCGGGAGTGATCTGCAGTTGAGACACGCCATTTGCGAGGTGAGCAATGGGCACAGTACACACAGCAATGCCGCCACAAACCCTGTACGTCACGATCCGCCGCGATGAACTTCGTCAGTTGAAAGACGAACGCGACCAGCTTAAACAAGAGCTGGCGCAACTGCGTCTGATGACCCAAGGCGTCGAGCCAAAGCCTCTGCCACGCGTCCAGCGCTCACCCCACGCCTGACCGCCCGCCGGATCCGGGAACCGCTGCCCAGCCGTTCCCGACATGATCCGCCCTCTGCCATTTGCGGCAACTAACGAAGTTTTCACATTCGCTTGTTGATACTCCGGCCCATTCTGCCGTGCGTGTCTGCGCGCGGCTTCCGTTCGTCGGTTTCATGCTCCCGATTTCATGAAACGTCCCGGCGGTGGCAATGGTGACTGAGTTGGAGTGCTGAATGGCATGGTTTAAACGCAGCAAGTCTGCTGCGGCAGGTTTTGACTGGGCCGGTTTCATCTGGCTGTTTGTGTTCTTCTGGTACTTCTCCGGTATCACTCAACTGCTGATCCAGCTGACCGGCACCTCGGGCTTCACCGGATTCCGTCAGGCATTCGTGATGAGCGCGGTCTGGCTCGCGCCGATGCTGTTGTTCCCCAAACGCACCCGCCTGCTCGCCGCCGTGATCGGCGTGGTGCTGTGGGCCTGCTCGATGGCCAGCCTGGGCTACTTCTTCATCTATCAGCAGGAATTCTCCCAGAGCGTCATCTTCATCATGTTCGAGTCGAACGTGTCGGAAGCCGGCGAGTACATCACCCAGTACTTCGCCTGGTGGATGATTCCTGCGTTCCTCGCTCACACCGCGTTCGCCTACTTCCTCTGGACCCGCCTGCGTCCGGTCTACATGCCGCGTGGCCGCGCCTTCGTGGCCGCCATGGCGATTCTGATCGCGGTGGTCGGTTACCCGCTGATCAAGCAGACCCAGCGCACCGGCAGCTTCGCCGGCGGTTTCGAGAAATTCGAAACCCGCATCGAACCGGCCGTGCCATGGCAGATGGCCGTGGCCTATCACCGCTACCTGGAAACCCTGGGCGAGATGCAGGGCATGCTCCACAGCGCGAGCAAGATCCCGCCGCTGCATAACCTCAAGGATGCCGGCGCCAATCAGCCTGCGACCCTGGTGCTGGTGATCGGCGAGTCCACCAACCGCCAGCGCATGAGCCTCTATGGCTATCAGCGCAAGACCACGCCGGAACTGGACAAGCTCAAGGATCAGCTGTCGGTCTTCGATAACGTCGTCACCCCGCGCCCTTACACCATCGAAGCGCTGCAGCAGGTGTTGACCTTCGCCGACGAAGAGAACCCGGACCTGTACCTGTCCACGCCGTCGCTGGTCAGCATGATGAAACAGGCGGGCTACAAGACCTTCTGGATCACCAACCAGCAGACCATGACCAAGCGCAACACCATGCTCACGACCTTTTCCGAACAGGCCGACGAGCAGGTGTACCTGAACAACAACCGCAATCAGAACGCCGCGCAGTACGACGGCGACGTGATCGAGCCGTTCAACAAGGCCCTGACCGACCCGGCACCGCGCAAGCTGATCGTCGTGCATCTGCTCGGCACGCACATGAGCTACCAGTACCGTTATCCGCCGAGCTACGACAAGTTCCAGGACCGCACTGGCGTCCCTGCCGGCGTGCGTGACGATCAGGTGCCAACCTACAACAGCTACGACAACGCGGTGCTGTACAACGACTTCGTGGTCTCGAGCCTGATCAAGGACTACGCCAAGTCCGATCCGAACGGTTTCCTGCTGTACCTCTCCGACCACGGTGAAGACGTGTTCGACTCGGCAGGCCATAACACCCTGGGTCGTAACGAAAACAAACCGACCGCGCCGATGTACACCATTCCGTTCATGGCCTGGGCCTCGCCGAAGTGGCGTGAAAACCACGACTGGAGTTTCGCTGCGGATCTGAGCCGGCCTTACAGCAGTGCCCACCTGATCCACACCTGGGCGGACCTGGCCGGTTTGAGTTTCGATGAACTGGACCGCAGCAAAAGCGTGGTCAGCGACAGCTTCAAACAGCGTCCACTGTTGATCGGCAACCCTTACGAACGCGAACAGCGAGCACTGATCGACTTCAGCCTGATGAAGCCGAAAAAGCCCGAAGAGGCGCCGAAGGAAGTCGTCAAGCAATAACCAGAAAGGGCCGGAAACGGCCCTTTTTTCATGCTCTCGCAATACCCTGATTTCTACTGAATCGCCCTCTCCGCCCCTTCGGAAACAATCGGTAAAACCTGCACGGGGCACGCGTTAACCCCTGGTTAATACCCTCGACGGACACTGCGCCTCGAGGGTTTGAGTCATGGATGAACGGCTCCGACATTTTTTCGCAGGAGACAACCATGAAAATCACGACTGCAATCCTTGCCGGTCTGATCTCACTTGCATCCGCCAGCGCTTTCGCCGAGGGCGGTGCCGAGCGGATGCGCAATCACTGGGAAAACTTCCCGGTCCACACCGCCCAAAGCCAGCAGGCTGACACCAAGGCCAACGAGCTTCGCGTCCCGGACGACCAGACCGCGCAGGTCACCGAGCATTACCGTCCGTGATGTAACAAGGTTTACCGATGGACCTGCGATGGCTCCGCTCTGGCTTCGCAGATGACAGTTGGGCGTCCTTCGGGGCGCCTTTTTTATGCCTGCAGTTCCTTGATCCAGAACAGCATGCGCCCGTGATTCGGGTCGAACATGCCCGGCGCAAAGCCGAATTTGGTGTAGGAGCCCTGAGCGACGGCATTCCCTTCCAGCACTTCCAGGGTGATCTTGCAGCAGCCGCGCTGACGGGCGATTTCCTCGACCTTGCGCAGCATTTTCTGGCTCAGGCCCAGGCCGCGAAATTTCGACACCACCGACATGTCGTGCACGTTGACCAGCGGTTTGCAGGCAAAGGTCGAAAAACCCTCGAAGCAGTTCACGAGACCTGCCGGCTCTCCGCCGACAAAGGCCAGGACGCTGAAAGCGTGGGGCCGCTTGGCCAGCTCTGCGGGCAGTTGCTGCAACAGTTCGGGGGCAATCGGCTCGCCGCCGCCCATCGGGTCTTCGGCGTAATGGTTGAGCACCACACCGATGGCCTCGGCATGCAGCGGATTGGTGTAACTGGCTTGAAGTACAAGAATTTCTGCGGAATCCATTTCCATCCTCGATCGCACGGGGCCCCGGTGCGTTTCATACGCACTGAAAGGCTTACCGACCTTAGCGCGAGGCAGTCCCTGGCCACAACCCGGCCGTCTCAGTGGCCCCAGATCAATTCTTCCGTCCAACCCAGCTCGGCGAAATCCTCGGCCCGTAACCCGGACTCGCCGGCGCAGAAAAACTCATCCAGTTGCGGTGGTTTCACTGGCGTGCCGCTGAGCATGGCGTGGACCTGGCCACGATGGTGGATCTGATGTTCGAACAGGTGCGAAATCATCCGCAGACGGCTGTCGTGCTGCGGCGTGTCGCGGGCGATGGTGACGATGCGCCCCAGATCGGCATCGCGCAGTTGTTCGCAATAGGCGATCAAGCGGCGATCGACATGGGCCTGTTCGCGGCGCAAGGCCTGCGCCTCGGTGAAGGGTTCGTCTGCATTGAAGAACCCGTAGCAATCGGGATGCGGCTCGTCACCACGCAACTCGCGTTCCAGTGCATCGACGTAGAACCAGTCGCACGTGAGGATGTGATTGAGGGTCAGGCGGATACTCGGGAAGAAACTGACCCTCGGTGCCGCCAGCTCCGTGTCGTCGAGCTGCAGCCAGGCCTTGGCCAGTCGATGGTTGGCCCAAGCGTTCTGATAGGCCATGGTCAGCAAGTGATGGGACAGTGGCTGAGGCATGTCGCGCCCTCCGTGCATCAAGTGTCGGCAAAGCGTTGCAGCTGCATCTCCTGCAAACGGCTGAGGGTCCGGCGGAACGGAAATTCCAGGTAACCTTCGGTGTACAGCGCGCCCATCGGTACATCCGCCTCGATGTACAGCGGCACCTTGCGGTCGTAGCACTCGTCGACCAGCGCAATGAAGCGCCGTACGCCGTCATCGTGCAGCGACAGTTGCGGCAATTCGCGGTCGCCGGCCACCACCCGCTCCGCGCCGTCCTCGGTGCCACGGGCGATCCGCCCTTCACGCTTTTGCGCGCTCAGGTTCGGCACCTCGCTCAACAGGATAGCCCGGTAGGTGTCGCACAGCGCGATGAAGTCCATGGCGGCGAACGGTTGCTCGCACAGGTCGGCGTAACGGCACCACAGCACCGACTCGCTGGCCTGCACCACGTTCAAGGCGCGGTAGCCGACCGGCACTGGTTCGTTGCTGACGGTTTGCCCGGCGGCCAATGCGTCGAACACCTGGTTTAGCGCGCTACCCTGCCCCGGTGATACAACCCAATAGCGTTGTTCGATGGCCCCCGGATGCAATCGATGATCTTCAGCGCCGTTCACCGCGACCACCTGCATGTGTTGCTTGATCGCAGTGATCGCCGGCAGGAAGCGGTCACGGTTGAATCCGTCGGCATACAACTGATCCGGCGGCAGGTTGGAGGTGCAGACCACCACCACGCCTTCGTCGAACATCACCTGGAACAACCGGCCGAGGATGATTGCATCACCGATGTCGTTGACGAACAGTTCATCGAAGCACAGCACCCGCACTTCGGCCGCCAGCTCCCGGGCCAATGCCCGCAGCGGATCGGCGATCCCGGTCAACTGAAAGGAACGCTGGTGCACCCAGCCCATGAAGTGATGAAAGTGCTGCCGCCGCGCCGGCACCCGCAGGCTTTGATGGAACTGGTCCATCAGCCAGGTCTTGCCGCGCCCGACCGGGCCCCACAGGTAGACGCCGGTGACCGAACGGGCACCGGCGTGCAAGGCTTCATGGCATTTTTGCAACGCCCAGACCGCGTGCTCCTGGGCTTCATCCTGGATGAAACCCTTGTGCTCGACGGCATGTTGCCAGGCGCTTAAGGGGGAGTCGAAAGTCATGCGCGGCAGTATGCCACGACGGCTACACGGAAATATCCAGCCGTGCGATTTTGCCCTGCTCGTTGAGGCGAAAGGTGTAGCGCAGCTCCAGCGGGCTGCCGGGGAACGTCCCGGAAATCAGCCCTTGCACCAGCACTTTACCGGTGCGCTGCTGGACGCCCAACACCTCGACCCGCGGCTGATAGCGTTGGGCGGTGTCTTGCATCCAGTCGGCGATGGCCTGCGGGCCGACCTGATGGCGGCCTTCATCAAACACATGGGCATCCTCGGCGAAAAAACTGCCGACCCGGGACGTATCGCGAGCATTGGCGGCGTTGATGTACTCAACGATGGCCGGGGCGAGTATCGAGGTGGGATGGAACATGAGTGCAACTCCTTGTTTTCGGTTCTGACACCATCCTAGAACAGCCCTGCGTCAGTTTTTGTCAGGAGTGAAACGCCCGTTGTCGTCCAGTTGCATCTGTCGCTGCCAGGTGCGCAGCAGGTCGCTGCGGCGTCCCGGATAACGCTCGCCCTGCAAGCTGGCAGCGGCAATCCGGTCGGTGCGAAACGTGCGATACGCGCTGCGCAACTCGCACCACGCGACGATGATCCGCACCTCGTTGAGAAAGCCCAGCGCCAGAGGCCAGATCAAGCGCTGGCTCGGCACCTGCTGTGCGTCGGCGTAATCGATGTGCAGCTTGGCCTGATCGCGGATCGCCTGACGGAACACATTCAATGGCACCACGTTCTGCGGGAACCCGTAACCGGGCGGCCCGGGCATCACCGTCGGATTGCGCATCGCCTCCTGAGCCTGGGGATCCAGCACCGCTGCGATTTTCGCCAGCGCATCGGCGGCGGCTTTGCTCAGGACCTCGTCGCCACGCTGATCGACGTAACGCAAGCCCAGAACGATGGCTTCGGTCTCATCGGCATTGAGCATCAGCGGCGGCAGAAACAGACCGCTGCGCAGCACATAACCGATGCCCGCCTCGCCGTGGATCGGCGCGCCGAGCGCCGTCAGCTCGGCGATGTCGCGATAGAGGGTGCGTTCGGAAATTTCCAGCTCGGAGGCCAGCGTCGCCGCCGTCACCGGGCGTTTCTTGCCGCGCAACACTTGCAGCAAAGTCAGTAAACGAGTGGTTCGCGACACGATGCGGGGCTCTGGACGGAAATTTGCCGGAGCTTAGCAGAGCCTGGTGTCAGAAATTGTCAGGAGCTTTCACCAGGCTCAGAGCCGGTCACGCGTCGACTTTGTGCCTTGCCGCGTACAGACAAAGCATCTCCATCGCCAGCGTCGCCGCCGCCAGCGATGTCACGTCCGCATGGTCATAGGCCGGGGCGACTTCCACCACGTCCATGCCCACCAGATTGATCCCGCGCAGGCCACCGAGGATTTCCAGCGCCTGCACCGTGCTCAACCCGCCGCAGACCGGTGTACCGGTGCCCGGTGCGAAGGCCGGATCCAGACAGTCGATGTCGAACGTCAGGTACACCGGGCTATCCCCGACCCGCGCGCGAATGGCCTCGACAATCGCTTCGCAGCCCCGGCGTTGCACCTGCCGCGCGTCCAGCACCTGAAAGCCCTGATGATCGTCATTGGTGGTGCGCAAACCGATCTGCACCGAACGCGCCGGATCCACCAGCCCTTCCCGCGCCGCGTGCCAGAACATGGTGCCGTGGTCGACCCGTTTGCCGCCCTCGTCCGGCCAGGTGTCGCTGTGGGCGTCGAAGTGGATCAGCGACAGCGTGCCGTGCTTGCGCGCATGGGCCTTGAGCAGCGGATAGCTGATGAAGTGATCGCCGCCGAAGGTGAGCATCGCGCTGCCGGCGCTGAGGATGTGCTCGGCGTGGGCCTCGATGCTTTCCGGGATGGTGTGCGGCGAGCCGTAATCGAAATCGCAATCGCCGTAATCGATCACCGCGAGATGATCGAACGGATCGAATGCCCATGGCCAGTGCCGCTCCCAGGCGATCCCGGTGGACGCCGCACGGATCCCGCGCGGCCCGAAACGGGCTCCCGGACGGTTGCTGGTGGCGGTGTCGAACGGCACGCCGCTGACGGCCACGTCCACGCCGCGCAAGTCACGGCTGTAGCGCCGGCGCATGAAGCTTGTGATCCCGGCGTAAGTGCTTTCAGCGGCGGTGCCGTAGAGGCTGTCACGGGTCAGCGCCTGATCGTTCTGCATTGGCACGTCCATCGATGTGCTCCTTTGGTTTTTTTCCAGGGTTATTGATGGCTACGGAAAGTGGTCCACAGGCGCGTGCGCTGGCGCATGTCCTTGAGGCTCATGCTGCGGTCGGCGTACAGCCGCTCGCGCACTTCGGGTTTCGGGTAGATGTGCGGGTCGTTGCGCACCGCTTCGTCCACCAGCGGCGTCGCAGCCTGGTTGGCGGTGGCGAAGAACAGCGTATTGGTCAGCGCCGCCACGGATTCGGGGCGCAACATGAACTCGATGAAGGCCCGCGCAGCCTCCGGGTGCGGCGCGTCCTTGGGGATGGCCAGGTTGTCCTGCCACACCAGCGTGCCTTCTTTCGGGATGCGGTAAGCGACTTCAAACGGCTTGTTGGCCTTGCGCGCCTGATCGGCGGCCATGCTTGCGTCACCGTTGTAGGTCAGCGCCAGGCACACGCTGCCGTTGGCCAGATCGCTGATCTGCCGGCCCGTGGCGACGTAGAGCACCGAGGGCTGCAGCTTCTGCAACAAGGCTTCGGCGGCGGCCAGATCGTTCCTGTCGGTGCTGTACGGATCCTTGCCGAGGTAGTGCAGCGCCAGACCGATCACTTCCTGCGGCGAATCGAGAATCGCAATCCCGCAATCCTTGAGCTTGCTGGCGTATTCGGGCTTGAACAGCAGATCGAGGCTGTTGAGCGGCACATCCGGCAACCGCTGTTTGACCGCTTCAACGTTCATGCCCAGGCCGAGCGTGCCCCAGGTGTAAGGCACGCCGTAGCGGTTGCCGGGATCGACAGCCGCGAGTTTTTCCAGCAGGTCCGGATCAAGATTGGCGTAGCCCTTGAGCCCGTCGTGAGGGATTTCCTTCAAGGCACCAGCGGCCAACCCGCGGGCCAGCACGCTGGAGGACGGCACCACCACGTCGTAACCGCTGCCGCCGGTCAGCAGTTTGGTTTCCAGCACCTCGGAGGTATCGAAGGTGTCGTAGCGCACGTGAATGCCGGTCTCCTTTTCGAAGCGCTGCAGGGTGTCGGGCGCCACGTAATCGGCCCAGCTGTAGAGGTTGAGCGTCTTGTCCTCGGCCTGGGCGGCGATGGAGACGGAGAGCAACAGCGCGGGTAAACACAGCTTGAACAAGGGAGCCATGACGAACACCTGACCAGAGGAAGTGGTTGCAGGATGCGCCGTCGGATACATTGCAAAAATATCAAGTTTGTTAACCTGACTTTATGCCGGAGTAATGTGATGCTCGGTCAGCTCCACAATGTCGATTTGCAGCTGCTGCGCCTGTTTCTCGGGGTGGTCGAGTCCAACGGTTTCAGCGCCGCCCAAGGTGAGCTGGGGCTGAGCCAGTCGAGCATCAGCCAGCAAATGGCCAAGCTTGAGACGCGTCTCGGCTATCGGGTGTGCAACCGTGGCAAGGGTGGTTTCAGCCTCACTCCCAAAGGCGAACAACTGCTGATTGCTGCACGCAGCCTGTTCGATTCCATTGAAACCTTCCGCCATCAATCCAACGGCGTGGCCGGACGTTTGATCGGGGAAGTGCGTCTGGGCCTGTCGGAGGCGGTCGATCAATCGGTGCTGCAACGGGTGGCCGAGGCGATCCGGCGCTTTCGCGAGCGGGACGAATCGGTGCGTATCGAACTGATCAGCGCCATGCCCGGCGAAATGGAGCGCCTGCTGCTGCAACAGCGACTGGACTTGGCCATCGGTTACTTCTCCCAGGTGCAGAGCGCCTTTGATTACCGCGAACTGTTCAGCGAAACCCAGCATCTGTATTGCGCGCCCGGCCATCCGCTGTTCACCAACGATGCCCCCGATGAAGCGGCGTTGCAGGCGTGTGACCGGGTCGATCATCCGTACCGTTTTCTGCGCAGCGACGAACCGTTTCAGGGCAAGGTCTGTTCGGCGCGTTCGGAACAGGTCGAAGGCACCCTTGCCTTCATTCTGTCGGGTAAACATCTCGGTTATCTGCCCAGCCATTACGCCCGTCAATGGCAGGACAAAGGGCTGCTGCGCCCGGTGCTGGAAGGCGAGTTGAGCTTCGAAGTGGCGTTCCATCTGGCTCGCCATCGGGCACAGGTGCCGGGGGATGCACAGAAGGCGTTTGAAGAAGATCTGCTGTCAGCCTTTGGTCGAACCTGACCTTTTGGGCAGTTTTAATGCGTTGCCCTCGCCCCTCGCTTGCGGCATCCTGCGCACCCATTTTCCGACCCGGCCCCGCATTGCGGCACGCAAACCACCATGACCGTCTCTGAAAAAGCCCCGCGCAACAACGATCTCATCTACGGTCTCAACGACCGTCCGCACTTCACCGCGACGGTGTTTGCCGCGCTGCAACACGTATTGGCCAGCTTTGTCGGCATCATCACCCCGACCTTGATCATGGGCGGCGCCCTCGGTCTGCAAAGTGAAATCCCGTACCTGATCAGCATGGCGCTGTTCGTGTCCGGCCTCGGCACCTTCGTTCAGGCCAAACGCTTTGGCCCGGTCGGCTCGGGGCTGCTGTGCCTGCAAGGCACCAGTTTTTCATTCATCAGCGTGATTCTCAGCGCCGGTTTCATGGTCAAGGCCCGGGGCGGCGGCACCGACGAGATCCTGTCGACGATCTTCGGCGTGTGTTTCTTCGCCGCGTTCATCGAAGTGGTGCTGAGCCAGTTCATCGGCAAGCTGCGCATGCTGATCACCCCGGTGGTGACCGGCACTATCATTACGCTGATGGGCCTGTCGCTGATCAAAGTGGCAATGACCGACATTGCCGGCGGTTTCGGCGCGGCGGACCTGGGCGCGGGCAGCCATGTGTTCCTGGCGGCGCTGGTGCTGGGCACCATCGTGGTGTTGAACCGGGTCGACGTGCCGTTCCTGCGCCTGGGCGCGATTGTCATCGGCCTGACCCTCGGCTACGTGGTGGCGTGGCTGATGGGCACCGTGGATTTCGCCAACCTGCCCGAAGTGCCGGTGGTCAGCGTGCCGGTGCCGTTCAAATACGGTTTCAATTTCGACTGGGTGGCATTCGTGCCGGTGGCGGTGATCTTCCTGGTGTCGCCGCTGGAAGCTGCCGGTGACCTGACGGCCAACTCAATGATTTCCCGGCAACCGGTCAAAGGCCCGCTGTACATCCGCCGGATCAAGTCCGGGCTGCTGGCCGACGGCCTCAACTCGGCGATGGCTGCGGTGTTCAACAGCATGCCGATGGTAACCTTCGCCCAGAACAACGGGGTGATTCAGCTCACCGGCGTGGCCAGCCGTTACGTGGCGTTCTTCATTGCCGGCCTGCTGGTGTTGCTGGGTCTGTTCCCGATGATCGGCGCGGTGCTGCAACTGATGCCGAAACCGGTACTGGGCGGCGCGGAGCTGGTGATGTTCGGTACCGTGGCCGTGGCCGGGATCAAGATACTCGCCGAGGCCGGCCTGCATCGGCGCAACATGCTGATCGTGGCGATTTCCGTCGGCATGGGTCTGGGCATTGCCGCCGTGCCGGAAGTGCTACGCGAACTGCCGCAGGCGCTGCGCAATATTTTCGAATCGCCGATCACCGTTGGCGCGCTGTGTGCGATCGTGCTGAACATCTTCCTGCCGGAAGAGTTCATCGAACTGGAAGAGGATGATTTCGACCCGGAAGCCTCTATCCTTCAGGTCATGGAAAACCCCGACATGCCGGCCAAAGCTGAACCTGCCTCCCCGGCCGCTGTCGCACAGTTGAACCGTTGATCCTGTCCGCTCGATGAAAAAAGGGCTGATACCGGCAACGGTTCAGCCCTTTTTCAATGAGAGAGCATCAATGCGTCGTATCCAAGCCGTCATCCTGTCCCTGCTTCTGCTCTCCCTCAGCGCCTGCGCGCTGTTCCCCAACCGCGATCCGGTGAACATCAACGTGGTCGGCGTCGAACCGCTGCCGAGCCAGGACCTGGAAGTGCGCTTCGCCATCAAGCTGCGGGTGCAGAACCCCAACGAAACCGCCATCGACTACAACGGCATTGCGCTGGATCTTGACGTGAACGGGCATTCGTTCGCGTCCGGTGTCAGCGATCAAAGCGGTTCCATTCCACGGTTCTCCGAAGCCATCGTCAGCGTCCCGGTGAGCATTTCGGCGTTTTCGGTGTTGCGCCAGACTCTCGGCCTGAGTCAGACCCAAACCCTCGACAACCTGCCTTATGTGCTGCGCGGCAAACTGGCGGGCGGCGTATTTGGCACCATGCGTTTTGTCGACAGCGGCAAACTCAGCCTGCCGCGAGCCAGTGCCGCAACCTGGTAAAGATGCGGTAGCCTGCAGCGCTCACGGTCAGAAAACAGGGAAGTCGCTGGTTTATGGAACAAACGCCCACGTTGTACACCGAACGGCTGATTCTGCGCACGCTGGAGCTGGCGGATGCCGAGGCCATCCAGCAGCAATTTCCTCATTGGGAAGTGGTGCGCTACCTGAACGCTTTGGTGCCCTGGCCTTACCCGGACGACGGCGCCCTCACCTACCTGCGGGACATTGCGCTGCCGGCGATTGCGGCAGGCAAAGAGTGGCACTGGACGATTCGTCTCAAGTCGGCACCTGAGCAATTGATCGGCAACATCAGCCTGATGGACGAGCCGGACAACCATCGCGGGTTCTGGCTCGCCCCGGCCTGGCAGGGCCAGGGTCTGATGACCGAAGCCAGCGAAGCCGTGACCCGCTACTGGTTCGAAACCCTCGATCAACCGCTGATGCGCGTGCCGAAGGCCGCACCGAATCTTGGTTCGCGAAAGCTCTCGGAACGCACCGGCATGCGCTTGATCCGCACCGACGAGGATGACTTCGTCAGCGGCCGCTTCCCACGGGAAATTTGGGAAATCACCCGTGAGGAGTGGCAACAGCAGCGCCTCAAGCGGTGAAACGCACACCGGGTTTGGCGCGCTCGTCCACGCTCAATTCGAACACATCCGGCCGTGCATAGTGGCCGACCACGTCGTAGTCATAGCGGGCCCGCACCAGTTCATCGGTATCGATCTCGGCGGTGAGCAATCCGGCCTCGCCCCGAAGCGGCCCGGCCAGCACATCGCCCATCGGCCCGACGATCACGCTGCCACCGGCGATCAGTGGTCGATCCCCCGGCCAGTTGGCGATCTCCACGCCCAACTCATTCGGCGAGGCCTGCACCTGACAGGCGCTGACCACAAAGCAGCGCCCTTCATGGGCGATGTGGCGCATGCTCACTTGCCACATCTCGCGCTCGTCCACGGTCGGCGCACACCAGACCTCGATGCCCTTAGCGTACATCGCCGTGCGCAGCAGCGGCATCATGTTTTCCCAGCAGATCACCGCGCCAAGCTTGCCGACCTGAGTGTCCAGCACCGGCAAGGTCGAACCGTCACCCTTGCCCCAGATCAGCCGCTCGGTGCCGGTGGGCATGAGTTTGCGGTGTCTGGCCACCAGGCCCGCCTGCGGGTCGAAATACAGGGCGGTGCAATGCAGGGTGCTGCCGGCCCGTTCGATCACACCGATCACCAGATGGGCCCCGGTACGCGCCGACAGCCCGGCCAGCGCTTCGGTTTCCACGCCTGGCACATCGATGGCGTTGGCGAAGTAACGGGCGTAGGCCTCGCGCCCTTCGGGCAAGCGATAACCCAGTTGCGTCCCGAAACCCTCGCCTTTCGGATAACCGCCGAGCAGTGCTTCGGGCATCACTACCAGCGAGGCGCCGGACTCGATGATGGCGCCTTCCCAGCTCAGGATCTGTTCCAGGGTTTCACCCTTGCCACCGGGCAAGGCACCGATCTGCAGGGCGGCAACGATTGATTTGGGCATGGCGGTCACTCCGTGAAGTTCAGGTGTTGCTCATTCTCCGGCGCCACGGGATCATGAATAAAGCCCGACTCACTGCTGAATGATATGAGCCAAATGAATATCGCAACCGTTGACCTCAACCTGCTGAAAGTCTTTGAAGCGCTGCATGAAGAGTCCAGTGCCAGCCGTGCGGCGTTGCGTCTGGGTGTGACGCAATCGGCAGTCAGCGCCGCGTTGCGCCGGTTGCGTGAGGTGTACGGCGATCAATTGTTCGTGCGCACTGGTCGAGGGTTGGCGCCCACGCTCAAGGCCAATCAGTTGAAACCGGTGGTCAGTGATGCCCTGAACAAATGCCGGCAGAGCCTGGCGATGGTCGACCCGGCGGCCAATCAGTACGACGGGCGCTCGGTCAGTGTCGGGCTGTCGGATGATTTCGAAATCGCCTACGGGCGGCGTCTGATCGAAGAAATCGGGCGACGGGCGCCGAAGTTGCGTCTGATCTTCCGCCAGACCCACAGCCAGATCGTCGCCCGGGCCCTGATGGAGCGCAGCATTGACCTGGCGATCACCGCTGGCGGGTTCGCAGAACGCCTGCTCAGCCGTCAGGTCTTGGGTGAAGGGGGTTACGCGTGCCTGGTGGACCCGGCGAGCCTTGCGCCCGGCCAGCAGCAGATCGGTCTGGAGGAGTTTGTTGCCCGGGAGCACATCCTCGTCTCTTCGGGTGGGTTTATCGGGATCACCGATGAGGGGCTGGCGGCACTCGGCTTGAGTCGCCAGGTGTGCGCCTCGACCACGCATTTCGCGGCGTTGCCGCACCTGCTCAAGGGCAGTACCGCTGTGGCGACCATCCCGACCCACGCGGCGCAGGCCATTGCGTCACTGAGCGGGCTGGCCCTGCTGCCCTGCCCGCTGGCCTTGCCGCGTTATCCGGTCGAACTGGGCTGGCGCACCAATACCCAGATTGATCCGGTGGTGCTGAAAGTGCGCGAAGCGATTGCCGCCAGTTTCAAGACCGAATGATTACTTGTTGGCCGCCATCAGCCGGTTGACTTCACTGCGCACCATATTGGCGAACTCCGGCGGCGACATGCCGTCCAGTTCAGCGCGAACGAACTCGGCCCATTTGCCCTTGCGCTTGGAGCGCTCGCCGAACAATCGTGCGGCTTCGCCCTTGGCTTTGCCCAGATTGTTCTGCCAGAGTTCGAACAGTCGGGATTTCTCGTCTTCCAGCGCAGCGCGCTCTGCGAGGGATTTGTCGGCCAGATTGAAACTCATGGGGAATTACCTGCTGCATGAAATGGCGACATCTTACACGCTGGACGGAAATCTCCGGCGCTGGTTTTTCTTCCTGACGGAAATTCACTGCAACTTTTCAAGCAGCGCCACACTCCATTGTTCACTGTCCATTCACCTGCAAGGAGTCACCCAATGGCCCGCAAAAGCGCCGTTCAAGCCGCTGAAGACCAAATCAAGGATCAAGCGTTCAGCGAACTTCAGGCTCTGATCGAAGAGTCGGACAAACTGCTCAAAAGCAGTGCTTCACTGGTCGGCGAGGAAGCGGAAACCCTGCGCGGACAAATCGCCCTGAAACTGCAGCAGGCACTGGATTCGGTGTCCAGCGTGCGTGACCGCACCAAACCGGCGGTGGATGCCACCGAAAGCTACATCGGCGGTCACCCATGGCAGACCGTGGCGATCTCGGCCGGTTTCGGTCTGGTGGTCGGTCTGTTGCTCGGCCGCCGCTGAGCGAGAACAAAAAAAGGCGAGCCATCGGGCTCGCCTTTTTCATGTCCAGCAAAACGTCACTCGCCCGCCAGTTCACGCAACTGCGCCAGGGTCTGCTCGTCCAGCACGATGCCCTCGGCCAATGATCTGGCCCGCTGCAAATGCCGCCGATCACCCGGCAAACGCTTGAGCCCTACCCCATGCATCTGTCTGACCAGTTCCTGACTACGCTCGGCGAAACTCTGCCCGGCGGTCTTGCTCGGGTCGATCACGATCAACAGTTGACCGGTCCACGGGGTCTTGGCCCCGGGATGATTCTTCCAGTCGAATTCGAACGAGAAGTTGCCACCGGTGAGCGCAGCGGCGAGCAGCTCAACCATCATCGACAGCGCCGAGCCCTTGTGCCCGCCAAACGGCAGCAAAGCACCGCCTTCAAGAATCGCCTTCGGGTCACAGGTCGGCTGGCCGAGGCTGTCTACGCCCATGCCCGCCGGCAGTTTTTCACCTTTGCGTGCGGCGATTTGCACGTCACCGTGGGCGATGGCGCTGGTGGCGAGGTCGAACACGATCGGCGCCCCGTCGGCCCGTGGCGCAGCGAAAGCAATCGGATTGGTACCGAACAGTGGCCGGTCGGCGCCGTGCGGCACCACGCAAGTCATGCTGTTGACCACGCTCAGTGCCACCAGGCCTTCGTCGGCGAACGGCTCGACGTCCGGCCACAACGCGGCGAAGTGATGGGAATTGCGGATCGCCAATATCGCGATCCCGGCACTGCGGGCCTTTTCCACCAGCAGCGGACGCGCCGCCGCCAGTGCAGGCTGGGCGAAACCGTTACCGGCATCGACACTGACAAACCCTGATGCGACGTCCTCGACCTTTGGCACGGCCTTGCCGTTGACCCAGCCGCTATCGAGGGTGGAAACATAACCCGGAATCCGGAAAACACCGTGACTGTGAGCACCGTCCCGCTCGGCGTTTGCGCAATTGGCGGCCAGCGTTGCGGCCACCTCGGTCGAGGTACCGTGACGGATGAAGATCGTTTCCAGCAGTTGGGTCAGCTCGTCCAGGGACACCGTGGACGAGACCGCATGATCGTGTGGCGCAGACATCTGAAGCTCCAGAATAATTATTGGAGGGAACAACAGCGTACGAACTGACGCCTCCGGATTAACCACGGGCAGCCGGTGGCCTGTCAACCCTGCAATGCACGCGGCGATGGTTCCCGCGCAATACCCCGGTACCACCTTCGCCCGTCTGTGCGCCTTTAACTTCCTGTCTCGAACCTCACCGCACTTTCATTTTTTCGAGACTTGACGATGCCTGTACCCATCTCTCCATTGCTCTTCCCCGAAGCCCTCGACTCCCCAAGCCTATGGCCCGGGCTGGGCAGAACCCATGGCCTGGCAGAAAAGGATTTCAGATGGCTGGCCGATGTCAGGCTGGCGTCCGATGCCTTGCGGCGCCAGCAAAAGCCGCCAATGCTGGCCGAACGTATTCTGCTCAATGCCGACAGCCAGACTCCAGTGCCCCTGCCGGGCGCATTCGTTCTGAGTGACACGCCCTACGACAAGGGCCAGATCCTCTACACCCCGTATGAAGGCATCCGTAAATACCACAGTCGCGCCAATCTGAAGGCGCAGCTCGAAGCGCGCCTCAAAACAATCGACGATCAGGACACGTTTCTCGCATTTCTACCGTTGGCCCAGCAGCGACGATTACAGGACGCCGAGCGCATTTCGGTGACGTTTTCGATCATTGAGGAGGATGTGTTCGAGGATCGTGATTCCACCCTCAGGCAAGGTCCCATACTCAACGCCCAGGCCATGCTCGATGAACTCAAGAAGCTGCCAACCCTCACGCAACTGCTGGACAGCGCGCTGGATGAGCTGCTCAAGCCTCACTTCGGGGCATTGCAACAAAGCAGCACCCGGGTCAGCGTTTACAAGGCCCGAGACGGAGAAAGCAATCAGGCAGCCACTGAAGGCGTCCCCAGGGCCGACACCCTGAGCCTGAGTGAAGCGGTGCTGCTGCATTACCGTCACCAGCGCTGGCCGAGTGCTCGCCTGCCGGAGTTTTCCCATCCCGACAGAATTCAGGGTACGCACGATCAGGAGCAGTGGAGAAATGCCGTCACCCAGGCGTCCGGCATGTTGCCGGCTCTGCTGTTCCGGCAGCTGGAAGATTACTGGAACAGCGCGGCGGCCCAGGGCTCGACGCGCCGCACATTTCTCGCCCGGGTGCTGGAAGACCAGGCCCGTGTCGACTGGATGCTCAAGCGCGAAGCCGGAATCCTCGATGCAAACCAGTTCGGTACGTTGCATCAACTGATTCGACCGGTTGCCGATGGTCGTCCTGCCCCCATCGCCGAGACAGTACGCCTATGGGAAAACCCGGCCAATTATGTGGAGCTGGCGGGCTCGCTGATGATCAGTGGCCCCGATGCGTTTCTCTACACGCCCTCTCAGGGTTTGCAGCAGCTCAAGGACTATCAGGAACTGAAAGCGACCCTGCAAGAAAAATTCATCACAGAAAGTCACGAAGACGAACTCTATGCTCTGCTCAGCCTGGACGAGCGCAGCCGCTTCCTGGGCTTCGATCAGCCACAGGTTTCGGGAGACCGTGTAGCCGGCGAAGTATTCCGCTTCCTGTGCGAAGCGATCATCACCAAGCAAAGACAGAACATCGAATATGCCTTGCAAGTGTTTCGTCTCAGCGACGGAGTGGTGAACCTGCACGCTCTGTTCGACAAGAGCCTGGATATCCGCTCGATGATTCACGAGCGCTTGCAACCACTTGACGCGCAGGGACGCTGGAGCACGCAACCGGTCTGGTCCGGCAGTCAGCAGCCTTCGCTGCTCCTGGCCGACAAGGCCCGCGCCGCCATCAAGACGTTCGAGGCCGTCGAGTCTCCACTTCTGGAGAGTCTCGACAATCAGCCCATGACAACCCGTGCGACCCAGCGCGCCTGGCTCGAGACCATGAAAGCGGATCTGGCCCACGCCTGGTTCGTCGGCGTGAACGGCGAAGCCCGGCTCAGGGCATCGAGCGGCAGCTTGCCTGCCTGGGCGCCAGCGGTCGTCGAAACCGTCATCAATGCTGACCGGCCGAGCCGTATGGAACGTCTTGGGCTTGAAGGCTTCCGGCCCGATGCCTATGCCCTGACGCTTGAGTCTCCCGACGGCAGAACGGTCTGGGTCCTGGCCCATTGCATACTCATGACCGAACGCGGAGGCCTCGACCCACAACACTCCGGACGTACCGTGCTATGGACACCAGCCTTGGGGCTGGAGGCATTCGAGAGCGTCGCCATTGCCCGGCAGACACTGAGCCGGCGGCTGCTCGACAATGTTCAACGTCTGTCGCTGCTGGAAAATATCGTTCCCGATCAATATCAGCCTCATCAGCGCTACACCTTGGGACGAATGCGCATCATCCATCGCAACGTACTGCATGAGCGTATGCAATCGGGCATCGAGCACTATCTGGCACGTTGCGAACAAGTGCGTCGACGCATGGACCAAGGGGTGGAACGGCGGGAAAAGGCATTGTCAGCACTACGCAAGATGCTGCCCCCGACCAACCTGAGCCTGGCGAGCGAGCATGCCCGGGCCATCGAGAACCAGCAGACGTTTCCTGCCTGGCTGAGCATGGCGCCGGTCAAAGACCAGAAACGGCACGTCGAACTGCTTGAGCGGTGGAACCGGAGTGTCATCGACGACAAGGATTACCTGACGGGTGTTACGCCGCTGGCCGACCATGTCGAACAAGCATTGAAAACTGCGCTCGGCCTTCGTTTTCCAAACGAACATCTCGATCCCCGGCAGATCGAGGTCATCCCCAATCTGGCACTCGCCGGCCCGCCCCGCGACCTGGTCGAATTTGCCCTGAATCACGTCAACGTACTCCAGGGCACGGGGTACAGGGTGGTATCGAAAACCGCCGAAACCTTGCCTCCCGGTCTGGATCGCAGAGCCGTCGATCAATTGTTGCTATCGCTGGAGATCCCGACCACCTATGGTCGCAAGATCGCGGTCGCGCTCTCGACGGACACGGTTGAGGGGCGCGAGCGCAAGCAGCGTTTTTTTCGCCAGACCCCTTGGCAATTGATGCAGCACGCCCATGCTTTGTACCTGCAGCAGCACTTGTCTGCCGCCGCCTATGCGCAAGTGTGCCAGGGGCTGGACATGCCCGATGGATACGCCCGCGCCACCGTGCCCGGCGCCCACACGGTCGTCAGCCCGTTGGCGCTGGTCAAGACGGCGGGCGCGAAAGCGGAAACCGCGTTGGGGCTCTACGTTTTCGCTCCGGGTCAGAAACAAGTGGGACCATTGGTGCTTTACGCACCGTATGCCGAACAGGTGTTTCATGAGTTCAAGGACGAAGAGGCACTGATCGCGGCCCTGAACACACCCGGGGCTCTTCAGAATCTGTTGCTTCGGCGCTTGCCAGCCGGACGACAAGCCATCTTTCGCAGCCTGCTGGCGGCCACCGCTGGCCAGACCAGCGAGATGACGCTGGCCAGCCGTCCGATCGAAGGCAACCTGCTGGATCACTTGTACAACGATAACCTCAAGCTTTTGCAGCAGCAGCTTGAATCTCAGCCCGAGCCCAAAGCACAGTCCGACTGGGAAACCGCCAAGACCCTGTTCAGCCGAGGCATCAAACAAGTTTCGGCAACATTGCAGGGCAAACTGGCTTTCGTGCCGTTTCTCTGGCGCGCCTACGAAGACATGAAAGACTCGGCCGAAGCCTTGCAAGACCATCACTGGAAACGGGCCTTGCAATCCTTTATTGCCGGAGGCGTGCAAATGGTGCAGATGGCGCTGTTGCCAGAGGTATCGGCCGCTCTGGAGGCTGTCGAGCAGGAAACGGGAGAGATCACGACGCCCGACATCAGCGAAGTCGAACCGACATCTCCAGCGCGCACCCTGATGCAGTCATTCGAAGTCACTGACCTCGCGCTCAAGGATCTTGTATACGGTTCGACAACGGGTGCCTATCACCAGCCCAGCAGCAATCGCGACTATGCAGCCATCAATGGCAAGGTCTACCAGGTCACAAAGCGCGACTCATCCTGGCAATTGACGGGTGCCGGGAAACACAGTTTCCGGTTTCAGAAAAGCGGTCTGGCCATGGTGCAGAGCCCGACTCATGAGACCGTTCACTACGGCCAGGCCTTCAGAAAACTGGCTGAGCGCAACACCATTTCCCGGCTGCGCCGCACGATGCTGAACATCGAGGCTCGCGGGATGGATGAAATCCGTCTGAAGTACCCGGACAAGGCCAGGATGCTGGTAAACGCCATCGACCTTGCCCGGCGCTACGCCTTCTACTGCCTGCACAATCTCACACCGCTCAGCCACGGCACTGACAATCCCCGGGTGAGTGGTTTCCTTGAGAGTTTTTTTGATGTGTCCCTCGTCACCAAGGAGACGCTTGCCAAGATCAGCGCCACGATCCTGCCGATCTGCCGGGCACTGGTGGATCCTGCCGATGAATTGCTGAACACCGATCGCTTCGTCGTCGGTTCTAACCGGTTCATGCACGATGTGATTGCGTTTGTACTGGACGGCGACAAGAAGAAACTGGTGCATTTCACCGAGCATTTTTTCGACCAGCAACTGGAGCAGTTCAAAAACCATTTGCTGGAGGCATTCGATGTCGATGGCCACGCGCAGGCCTCTACGCTGATTCACGAGTTTTCCCACCAGTACAGCAAGGCGCTGGATATTGCCTCGTTAAGAGCCCGGGAGCCGTTCAGCGACCTGATCTCGACCATCACGGCTCCTGGAGCGTTACTGTTTCAGGAGTTGCAGTTCGATCAGACGTCTGCATTGTCACTGAGCACTCCCCGGGCACAATTGTTCGCCGAATGGAATACAACGCTCAAGTCCTGGGTCGACATCGACAAGGTCCCGGACATGCAGCTCATCAGTGAGGAAGTTCTGAAGCTGACGGGAAGCAAAACCATGCAGGAAGCTCGCAACGCCTTTCTCGATCAGCAGACACCGGACGTGCGAATCGATGTGATCCTGCGCAACGCCGACTCCATCGCCCGCCTGATCTGCGAAATTGGCCGACAGCTGGATCCGGTTCAGTCCCCTTGAAATGGGAATGCGCGGGCACGATGCCCGCGCATTCCTTGAGAACAGCCTCTGGCAACTGCAAATGCGAACAGGGTGCTTTTGATCATTTTTTCACTCGGTTTATGAATACTGTTCTCAGTACACCCTGTTTCCGGGGAATTGACAGGGAAAATGGCCCCATTGATGGGAAATCGCCATGACCCCGGTTCTCGCCACCTTCCCGTCAAGGTTAGAATGCAGCAAATCAGGACGAGTCAATGACCCAGAACACCCTCTCCGAAGCCGAATACGATGCGATCACCGATGCCGCTGCGCATTGGTGCATGCGCTTGCACGCCGTCGATTGCACCGCCGAGGAACGGCTGGCATTCGAGCAATGGCGCGACGCGCATCCACTGCATGCATTCGAATACGAGGCCATGCTGGAAATCTGGGATGTCGCCGAGCACTTGCCGCGCCCGGAACCTGCGGTGATCGTACCGATTCGCCCACCGGCCCGGACCTGGCGTCAATATGCGGTAGCGGCATCCGTTTGCGCTCTGGCGTTGCCACTGGCGGCCTGGACCGGATGGAACCTTGGCTGGCTGCCAAACAGCTATCAGCATTTTGCGGCCACCGACAACGTCCGCCACGTCACCTTGAGCGATGGCAGTCAGGTCGAGCTGAACCTCAATACCGATCTGACCTTCAGCAATTACAAGGATGAGCGCCGCGTCACCCTGAAAAAGGGCGAGGCGTTCTTTGAAGTCAGCCACGACCTGAGCCACCCGTTCATCGTGAAGGCGGCCGAAGGCAGAATTCGCGTCACCGGTACCCGGTTCAACGTCTGGATGTATGAAGATCAGGTGAAGGTCAATCTGGTCGAGGGTTCCGTGCTGGTCACCAGCAACACTCAGTTGTCCGGTGACGGCCTGCGTCTGGGGCCTTCGATGCAGGCTCGCTACAAGCACGGCGACTACATGCCGCAAATCAGCCAGACCTACGCCAGCGATACCTCGCTGGCCTGGCGCAGCGGCAAGCTGATCCTCGACAACCTGGCGTTGAACGAAGCCCTGCCACTGATCAACCGTTACCTGGACAAACCGCTGATGCTGGCCGACAGTGCCACCGGGTCGATCCGGGTCGGCGGCATCTACAACATCAAAGAGCTGAACAGCTTCGCCGGCTCGATGCCCAAAGTCCTGCCGGTGTTCATCACCCGCAACCAGGACGGCAACCCGGTGATCAATCCGATGCCGCAGCAACCGCCAAAAAGCTGAAGGCCGCCCCTTTGCGGGAGCGGCCTTCAGTGCGTGTTGCAACATCGTGACGACTGATTACTGCGCCGCTACCTTCCCTGTCTTGTTCAGTTCTTCACGCACGCTTTGCACCTGATACTGCGGATCGGCCTTGATCTGCTGTTCGGTGAAAGGCAGTGCACTCCACTGTTTCTTCGAGAAGGCTTCGGTCTGATCCCGCGAATACTTCGACGCCGGATCGCTGGACAACGAGAACGCGAGCAGGCCCTGAGCGTGCGGCCCGTTGTCGTCGAACGTCACCACCTGCAGATAACTCGTTCCGCTGACCACTTCGAGTTTGCCGTCCTCACGCGGCACGCTCTGGATCGCGTTGTAGATACCCAGCGTACCCGGGCCGCCATGGATCGGCGTCTGCTGACCACCACTGCTGACCACCTGAACATCGCCCCAACGGGTTTGTGCAGTCAGGCCCATCTTGCCGACCGACTCGGCTGACGCCAGCATCGCTTCGCGCAAAGCCTTTGCCACTTCGGGCTTTTCAGTCGCCAGTTCGCGCGGGGTGTGCTGCGCGTCCTTCGGATCGAACGCCACACGCCAGATTGCCGGCGATTTCTGCAAGGCCTGCATGATGTTCTGGAAATGCACCAGGCCCATGCCCGAATCCAGGTTCGCCCGACCGTCCCAGGCCTTGAGAACGCTGCACACCGATTTCAATGCGGCGTCACCGCCGGTTGGCGATGCGCAGAATTTCAGCAGGTCCGGCAGCACCTGACCGGCGAGAAACACCTGATCATCCATCACCATGTGCTGCAGGTCCTGCACCGACACCGAACCTTTTTTGCTCAGGTTCGCCAGACGATCCAGCGCAAAACGCGAGCGCAGCCCCAGTGGCTGGCCTTCCTGACTGATCAGCGGCGAAAAACCGGTCAGCGGTTGCGCAGGGTTGGCGAGCCAGGCCGAATCATTGGAGTGCTGGACGAAATCCTTGCGCAGCAATTGCGGCAACTGGCTGGACGCGTAAATGCCCTGCTGCGCCGCCTGCGGATTGATGTCCCAGGCGCAGGCGCTGCTGGAGCCGTCGAGGATGATCATTTGCAGGCCGATACGCGGGTCGCTGCACCTGGCCAGTTTGTCGGCGCTGACGTTCGGCACCACCGACAGGTTCATGTACAGCGTCTGCCCCTTGTCATCCACCGCCAGGGTGTTGACCCACGGAATGCCCTGAATCTTGTGCACCGAATCCTGCAGATCCTTGAGATTGGCGGCGCGATTCATCGCGTACCACTGCGTCAGCACACGATCATTATCGAGGTTGGCATCGCGCAGGCTGTAGGCGTACTGGTTGTCCCAGTCGAGCTTGCCCGGCCACTGCACAATCGGGCCGAACTGCGAACTGTAGATGTCGCGCGATACCGGCGTCACCTGCCCGTCCGCCTGTTTGACCTGCACCGTCACCGTCTGCTTGTTCAACGGCAGTGATTTGCCATCGAGCAGGTAGCGGGTCGGGTCCTTCGGATCGAGTTGCAGGCGATACAGGGTGAAGTGCTTGGACGAGTCAACGGTGTGGGTCCAGGCCAGGTGCTGGTTGAAACCGATGTTGATCATCGGCAGGCCCGGCAACGCCGCGCCCATCACGTCCAGCTTGCCGGGAATGGTCAGGTGCATCTGATAGAAACGCATGCCACCGACCCACGGAAAGTGCGGGTTCGCCAGCAACATCCCACGGCCATTGAAGGAGCGCTCGCTGCCCACGGCCACCGCGTTGCTGCCGCGGTCCAGGGCGAAACGTTGCAAGCGCGTGGCAGCCAGGTCATAGGCGCGGGCGTGGCTTGGGTTTTGTGCAGTGGCTTGCGGCGGCGTGGCGCCGGCCAGTGCCTCGGCGAACTGACCGACACCGCCCTCGACCAGCAACCGACGCGTCAGCTTCACCAGGTCCTCGGCCGCGATATCACGCACCCATTCGCCCTGGCACTGTTGCGGCAGCCCTTGCTGACGACGCTCGGCCAGATTCCGGTTGTAGCCGGCGGCATAACCCTCCACCAGATCACGCACTTCGACCGGCTGCGCCTGCCAGAAGGCACTGACCGCTTGAGGGGTATTGAGCCATTGAAAGAACACATCACTGACGCGGTTCTCGCGTTCTTCGACCGTCAACTGGTCCGGCCCGAAGTAGCGCGACCGCTCGCCATTGACCGTGACGATCTCATTGGCCAGCAGGCACAGATTGTCCTGCGCATAGGCGTAACCGATACCAAACCCGAGGCCACGTTCGTTTTCGGCGCGGATATGCGGCACGCCAAATCCCGTGCGACGAATGTCGGCCCCGGCCTGGGTGGAAGGACTGAACGCCTGAGCCGACAGACTCAGCCCGAGAAACATGCCGGCAAGGGTCAGCCCGGTTAACTGCCTGGAAATAATCACGCTCGCTCCTGATCGAAATGCCTGAGAGCGGAGCGCGCCGTGATCGAAAAGCCATGCGCAGCAGCTCCGCCCTGAAATCACCCACGCGTCCACGCGCAATGAGCCTTTTCTAGAAACGAAACCGGAAAAAAAAATTTAGGTAGTCACGCCAGCGATCACTGACGGGCAATGGACGGCACCGAAAAGAACACATCAGCAAAGAATATCGTCCGGTCTTATAGGAGTTTTCCTGTTAGCCAGAAGAGTTTTCCACGTTATTCCCTCCGTCGCTGAAAACTCCCAATTCATCCAGCGTAAACACCCACGAGTGTCTCGGAAACGGCTTCGGTGGCTTCGCTGTACCTTTAACTCGCAACAAGGGAACAGAAAAAACACTCGGTACTTATCAAGAACGACGCACATTCAAAAGGATATGAATATGCTGCAAAAACCTCCGCCCTGGGAGTGGGACGTCGCCGTCCATACGACGGCTCCTGCCCCACCGGGCTTACCCGTCACGCCCCCGACCGGCACCACATTGCCAAATAGCGGCCCATTCGGACCGCCACGAAATACCCATGCATACCAGCAGGCGCTGCAAGTCTTTACTACACGACTGGACACTGAATATCAGTTAAAAGCCGGGAATATCCCGCAAGCCATAGAAGTGGATCTGGCTGCGGCCCGGCTTGAAGAGTCGATGCATCCATTGCCACCGGCAGCAGCGATTCTGCGGGAACTGGGCGTACGTATCAGAGTGATCCAGAGGAAAACCGCGGAGCTTCAACACCAGACGGTTTTGTCCCACGGCTTTTACGGCAGTGACCCCACCCACATAACCGTTTACCAGTTTCTTGAACGCGCTCAGGCGCTAGACAGACGCTTGGCGCCTGACGGCCCGGCAATTGCCTTGTGGCGGCAATCGTATCGGGCCGCGTTCGAAGCGAAACTGCTGGC
The DNA here is from genome assembly GCF_059418105.1 of Pseudomonas sp. GW821-FHT09C09. Taxonomy (NCBI): domain Bacteria; kingdom Pseudomonadati; phylum Pseudomonadota; class Gammaproteobacteria; order Pseudomonadales; family Pseudomonadaceae; genus Pseudomonas; species Pseudomonas sp. GW821-FHT09C09. The sequence goes on along the minus strand of NZ_JBWKPF010000002.1, from coordinate 234,121 downwards.
TCAGACGATTGCCGTTTTGCATCAGCAACAAGCCAACGTACACAACTGGCTGATTTCCATTCAGGCCAGTGATCAAGCGCAAGCTGCAGCAGCTGAAGCGGCACGCCAGGCCGCCGAACATGCCCGGCTTTTGGCGCAGCAGCAACATCAGCAAGCACTGGCGGAAGCCGCGCGGCAGCATCGAGAACAAGAGGAGCAACGAGCCCTAGAACAGCAACGGTTGGCGGCACAAGCTGAATCACAACGCCTGGCCCTCGAGCAGGCGCGTCTGGCAGCCGAAGCGGCGGCCCGACACCTGGCTGCCGAGCGGATTCGTCTTGAACAACTGGCACAGGCAGCACTGGAAGCCGAGCAGGAACAGAACCGACAAAAGGCTGAAAGAGCCCTTCTTGAGGAACGCAGGGCACGGCAAAGAGCCCGGAGAAAGAAGAAACGGGAGCATCGACGAGCCGCTCGGGCCGAGGCCAGATTTCTCGCGGATCAGGCGCGTGTGCAGGCGCAATGGCAAGCCGAAGCCGTCGCACCGGGGCAAATCCCGACACTGGCGAATGTCGGTTCAAGGGCCGCGTTCGGCCCGGTGTTTGCTGGCGCGGGGGGCACTGTTGTAACCAGCCGGGCGACTGCGCTGGCGCTCAGGAGTGCATTGCGCACGGCTGTCTCCGTTGCTACGGCAGCAGTCACCGTATCCGCCCCCTCTGTTCTGGTCGGATTCGCTGCACTTTTGCTTCCCTCCCCAATGGGCAATGGCGATCTTTACTCCGCAAGCGTTCCGCTTTCGGAACTAGCCCCGGATGTAACGGCCGATCTTTATGAACGGGCAGCCAATGGTGGAGAAATCAACCTGCCAGTAAGGCTGGCCGCCAGAACGCTGGGCAAAAAGACAGAAATCGTTGTTGTCAGCACCGACGGCGTCACCGTTCCTGCGAATGTGCCCGTAACACTGGCGCAGTTTGATGCGACAAGAAACGTCTACGTTTCCAGCATTGCCGACGCCAAGGGCCCTATCGTGACGTGGACGCCATTGGTCGAGCCGCTCAGCTCGTCAACGGACTTGCCGTTCCCCGATACGGATGTGCCCGTTTACGAAGGCGCGACGATTATCCCGGCAATCGGTCGGCTGGATCCGTTTCCACAACTTGATCTGTACGGTCTCGGTGGATTCATCACCGTGTTCCCGATCGATTCCGGGATCCCTGCGACATTCACGATGTTCAGGGACCGGCGACAGGATCCCGGTGTGGTCAGCGGGAACGGACGAGCTATAGCCGGACGCTGGCTGGGCGGTGCATCGACACCTGAGGGCGCGCCGATTCCCGCACAGATTGCGGATAAACTGAGAGGACGGGAGTTTTCGAGTTTCAGGGCGTTTCGCAGGGCATTCTGGAAGGCTGTGGCAAGCGACGAACGGCTGAGTATCGAGTTCAAACGGCTGAACAGAGTCGACATGAGAGATGGGCTGTCTCCAAGTGCCGATCCGGCAGAGCAGGTAGGCAAGCGAGCAAAGATGGAAATCCATCATGTCACGCCGGTCAATGAAGGAGGTGCTGTCTACGACGTGGATAACCTTCGATTGATGACTCCAAGACAGCACATCAATGCTCATTCAAAAAAAGGAGAACGGCAGGAATGATCCTCAAGGACAGGTTCGAACAGTACACAGAAACAGAATATCTGGCAGTTATAGAACGCTTGTTCCAAGGTAAATTTCGATCAGAACGGGAACATGATTCTTTCGTTGACAACATCGTCAGCACCTCGGAACACCCAAACGGCACGGGCGTGTTGTACTACCCGGAGGAAGGTGCCGAGGACAGCCCCGCCGGAGTGCTCAAAGCCATTAAAGAATGGCGTGAAGCCAACGGAAAACCAGGCTTCAAACCCGAATAGCCAGTGGGTCGACTTGACACAAACTTGAAGTGCCATATTTTTTGCCGCTGCCAATGCAGCGGTTTTTTTTGCTCTTTCAGCGAGCCTCGAACGACCAAGGCTGACCTCATCGCAGCGGACTCACCAGCGAACCACATTAAATTCGCCAACAGGCATCCGTTTAAAGCCCGGATCACGGAGAAAAGACGAATCAACGACAAATTTTCTACATTTTTCGCTTCATGATTTGTCGGGCTGATACGTCTTGTTTAGAGAGAGCACCCATAACCCTTCCTGATCAGGCTCTGAAAAGGAGAAATCGCATGTACATCCCGCAACTACCATCGGACGGTAGCCAGGCACCACAAGGAGCTTCCATGGGTTCGCACGCCGGCGTATTCGGACCACGAGTCGAACGCCACGGCAATGAACGTATTCGCCTGCTGCTCAAGAGCTTCGGCCTGCGCACCAGCCTGATTCGCCTGAAAGTCATCGATGCCCTGCTGGTCGCCGCCGAGAGCGAGCGCAGCCTGGGTGTGCGCGGTGTCCACAGCCAATTGCTGGAACTGGGCATTCCGCTGTCTTTTCTCAGCGTGCGCGAAGTCTTGAAGCGCCTGTGCGCCGAAGGTGTGATCACCTTCAATGCCGACAAGAGCTACAGCCTGCATCCACAGGCTGCCGCCGTCCTCAACAGCGATTGATTCCCTTCTCGAGCGCCGTCAGGGTTTGACCTTGCGGCGCATCACACCGTTGATCACCACCACGACCACCGCCACGCCAATGGCGATGTACTGGAACACTTTTTGGCTGATCATCCCGGCATTCTGCAACCAGGACAGGCCGAACATGATCGCCAGTACGGTAAGGGCGATCAGAATCGAGTACTTCAAACGTTGCGACTGAGTCATTGCAAATTCCTGAAACTTTTAAATGTATCGGGTTTGTATCGGCTTTCATGCCATGGGCATACCGTGTCACGGGGATGCGCCGCTGCAAACGAGGTCACATGTTACAGCCGATGAAGAGTTTTGACTCCATACGGCGTTAACCATGAGGACTTTTGAAATGCTGCGTCGAATCACCTGGCTGATTCCAGTTCTGGCACTGCTCACACTGAGCGGCTGCATCATTTTCCCCCACGGCGGCTGGCATGGCGATCATCGCTACTACGGCGGAGGCCCTGGTTACTACCAACATCGGTAAATCCGACATCGCAAGAGCACCGACTATCGTCTCTTCAAATGCAACATTTGATTGAATACCTGTGAAAAATGCCCACGAGGATGTGGGCATTTTCCGTATATGCCCCCACTCAAAATGTCAGATGTTTCGCCAGCATCAGCAAGTAATCCGACTTCGGCAATATCATGCAAATCTGCGACATATAAGGTCGCAGCAATGACCTAGGAACACGTCCCCCCTCGCCCCTACCCTTTGCGCTCTCCCCTTTGAAGGCCAAGGAAGCGCATGCAAAGAACACTCATCGATATCCCCCCGCTAAAAACACTCGGTTTCTGTCTGGCCATCACGCTGTTCGAGTGGCTGACCTACATGGCCAGCGACATGATCATGCCGGCCATGCTCACCGTCACCGAAGACCTCGGCGCCGATCCACTGCATATTCCCAATGCGTTCAATCTGTATCTGATCGGAGGCGTCTGCCTGCAATGGCTGATCGGGCCACTGTCCGACCGGTTTGGCCGGCGCCCCGTGTTGCTCGTTGGCTGTGCGTTCTTCGGAGTGACCTGCGCCGCAGCGATCATCACCCCGGGAATTGAAGTCTTCAACATGTTACGACTGCTGCAAGGCATGGGACTGGGGTTCGTGGTTGCTGTCAGTTATCCCGTGCTCCAGGAAGTCTTCTCTGAAGCCGATGCCGTGCGGCTGATGGCGCTGCTGGGCAATATCGCACTGCTGTCACCGTTGCTGGGGCCGCTGCTCGGCAGCCTGTTGCTGGAGTGGATGAACTGGCGCGATCTGTTTCTTGCCCTGGGTCTGGCTGCCGCCACCGCGTGGATCGGGCTCTACACCTGCCTGCCGGAAACCATCGGAGTGGTTCGCCGCGATGGCGGCCAACAGGCCCCCGTTCCGCTGTCCTGGCGAAAGACCCGTCGTCGCTACCTGGCGCTGCTGCGCAACTCCGAGTTCCTTGGCGCGAGCCTTGCGCTCGGCCTGATGAGCCTGCCGTTGATCGCCTGGATCGGGCTCGCGCCACTGTTGCTGATCCAGGGGCTTGGCCTGTCGACGCGAGAGTACGCGCTGTGGCAGATCCCGATCTTTTCGGCGGTCATCGCCGGCAATCTGATCCTTGACCGGCTGCTGGCCTCACGCAAGCTGCCGCAATTGATTCGCCTCGCGCTCTGGCCGTTTTGCCTCGGGTTGCTGACCTTGCTGGCTGGCGCGCTGATCGGCGTATCCCTCGGTGTGCTGATTGCCGGCCTCACGCTGTACGCCGTCGGCCTGGGCATGAGCAATGCCGTGCTGTATCGGCTGGCGCTGTTTTCCAGCGATGACAGCAAGGGGCTGGTCTCGGCAGCCGTGGGCATGATTTCCATTGCCATGATGGGCACCGGCGGTTCACTCATCGCGGCCATCGGCGGCGGTGCCCGCCTCGAATCCTTCGCCCTCTGGGCGGCAGTGGGCGGGCTGCTGAGCCTGCCTCTCTTGTACCGGTTTCTTCGAAACGCCTCGGCAGAAACCGCTTCCTCGCCACATCTATAACAAGGACGCCTGATGTTCCATTTCCCCCATAGCGACGCACTCTGTGCGTTGACGCAACCCTATTGTCCGGAATCCGTGCCGGCAGGGCTTTTTGATCGGGCCATGGCTGAAATCAGCCGGTTTCACAGCGAGCACACGCCCGGTTATGAACACTGGCTGAAGGCCAACGGACTGACCGTGGCGGACCTGGACAGCCTCGACGACTGGTCGCGACTGCCGCCGATCTTCGCCAGTTTTTTCAAACAGCAACAACTGCTCAGCCCGACCGGCGCAGACGCACTGGAACTGACATCGTCCGGCACCAGCGGCCAGAAAAGCCGCATGCGTTATGACGAACGCAGTCTGGCCGCCGCGCAATACATGGTCGAACGGATCTTCCACCACTATGGCTGGGACAGTCCGCAAACACCGTGCAACTACTTGCTGCTGAGTTACGAGCCCGAAGCCAGCATCACCCTTGGAACGTCGTTCACCGACCAGTTCCTGTGCCAGTTCGCGCCGGTCAACCGCGTGGCCTACGCATTGCGACGAACCGGAGGCGGCCACGAGTTCGACGGCTTCGGCGTCATCTCGGCCTTGCAGTCATTTGCCGAAGAAGGCCTGCCGGTGCGGATCATCGGTTTCCCGGCGTTTCTCTGGCAAGCCCTGCAACGCATGCAGGCCACCGGAGTGGCGAACCTGCAATTGGCAGCGAATTCGCTGGTGCTGTTTGGCGGCGGCTGGAAAACCCGTGCGGCGCATGAAATCCCTCGCCAGCAATTGTACGCGCGTATCCATCGCCAACTCGGGATCGATCTGTCCCGTTGCCGCGACGGCTACGGCGCGGTAGAGCACCCGGTGCCTTACTTCGAGTGCGCTCACCATCATTTCCATGTTCCCGTCTATTCAAAGGTGCTTGTGCGCAACCCATCCGATTTCTCCGTTCTGCCTTACGGCCGGCCGGGGCTGCTGAGTGCGGTCTCACCCTACATTTCCTCGAGCCCGGCCCATGCCGTCGTCATGAGCGACCTCGTCACCCTGCACCCCGGCGCGAGCTGCGGCTGCGGTCTGGACAGCGACTGGTTCGAACTGCATGGCCGTGCCGCCACTACCGCCGGCAGAAGCTGCGCCATGGCGGCTTCCGAACTGCTGGGGAGGCACTGATATGTACTTGATCAATGGACAACTTCACGATGAATTCAGCCTGGATGCCGCGCTGAATCAACTGCGTCAGACGCTGCCATTACGCCTGAGCCGGCCCTTGCACAGCGAGACGGTCATCGATGCGGCGGCCGCGTTTGCGGTCCGGCTGGGCGACAGCACGCTGGCCCTGCCACTCGACGCTGGACAACGCCAGTCGCTGATCGAGTTCTGCGAGCCTCAGGGGCTGTTGCGCAAGCTCGAACGTGAGCTGGGGGATCAACCCGCTGCGCTGCGGCGCCCCGATTATCGCCAACCACGCTTCGAGTGCTGGAGCCCGTTGGGCCTGGTGGTTCACATCACCCCCGGCAACGCGACACTCCTGGCGTTCTGCGCGGTGATCGAGAGCCTGCTGACCGGCAACGTCAACTGGCTGCGCCCCAGCAGCAGCGACGACGGCCTGACCGCGCAATTGCTCCATGGGCTGACGCAATGCGACCCCAGCGGCCAACTGGCCGGGCATATCGCTGTCGTTCCGGCGACCACCGGACAAATCGGCCAGTTGTGCCGATGGGCCAACGGCGTCTCGGCCTGGGGTGGTGAACCGGCGCTGCAAGCGATCCGTGAGCAGATTCCCGCCGGGTGCCGCTGGATCGATTGGGGACATCGCATCAGCTTCGTTTATCTGACCCCGGACGCCGTCACGCCACAGATACTGGATGACGTGGTGGATGAAGTCTGCCGATTCGATCAGCAAGCCTGCTCCAGCCCGCAATGGTTGCTGGTGGACAGCGACGACCCGGCCGTACTGCGCGAAATCGGTTTACGCCTGTCAGAAGCATTCGAACGCCGTGCGGGGCAATGGCCGCCATTGCCGCCAACCCTCCAGGAAGCCTCGCAAATCACCACCGATACGGCCATGGCTCGGCTCGCACAGAGTTTTACCGAGGTGGCTGGCGATGTCTGGGCAACGCCGGGCTGGCGGGTGATCTGGACCCACGACCAGTCATTGCAGCCATCACCGCTGTTTCGCAGCCTGCTGCTCAAGCCAATGCCGCACGCGCGATTGATCGAGACGTTGCTGCCATGGCGAAACGTTCTGCAAAGCTGCGCCTTGATCTGCCCGGAACAACAGATTTCAGAGCTTTCAGGGAGCCTGATCGCCGCCGGAGTCACCCGGATTGCCCCGATGTCGGCGATTCACGATGGCTACGAAGGCGAACCGCATGACGGTGTCTATGCCTTGCAGCGCCTGAGCCGGCGAGTCTCGGTAAGCCTGTCACCGACACAGCTGCCCTCCCGTGCTTCACTCGACGGCGCAGCCATTTCGCCCTGCGTGAAAAACCTGCCGATCATGAGCAAGGAAGATTTCATCGCCCGCCCGATCAACCCTGCGGCCCAGCTGTATTTCCGCTCCGGCGGAAGCAGCGGTGTACCGGCGCTCTCGGGGTTCAGTTATCGCGACTTCCACCGTCAGATGCGCGCTACGGCCGACGGTCTGTTCGCCGCCGGACTCGATCCGGGCCGGGACCGGGTGATGAACCTGTTTTTCAGCGGCGGTCTGTATGGCGGCTTTTTCAGCTTCTCCAAAGTGCTGGAGCAACTGGGCGTCACACACCTGCCAATGGGTGCCCCGGCCGATGACGATTACCGGGAGATTGCGCAATTGATCGTCGATCAGCAGGTCAACACGCTGATCGGCATGCCGAGCACCCTGCATCGCTTGTTCCTCAACGAACAAGTGCGTCTGCGCGCCTATGGCGGGGTCGAAAAAGTATTTGTGGGCGGCGAGCACCTCGGCGAACAGAGCCGCCAGTTGCTGCAGGATTGCGGCGTCAGCCTGATCCGCTCGGCGATCTACGGCAGTGTCGATGCCGGCCCGCTCGGTCACGCGTGCCCGGCCACCGGCGACGGTGTGTTTCATCTTTTGAGCGATGTCCAGCACCTGGAAATTCTCGCGTTCGAGGCCGATCGTCCCGTCCATGACACCGAAACCGGCCGCCTGGTGTTCACGTCCATCGAACGGCAAGGTCAGGACGTGCAGCGTTATGACGTCGGCGACAGCGGTCGATGGGTGCCCGGACAGTGTGGCTGCGGCCTGACGACGCCCCGTTTCGAATTGCTTCAGCGCCATGGCAGGCTGGTGCGCATCGGCACCGATTTCATCTGTCTGTCGCAGCTGGCGCAGCACCTGCAGAGCGAATTCCAGGTGATCCTCGAACATGCCCCCGACGGGCTCGAATGCATGAAAGTCCGAAGTGCGCTCGAACCCCACGAGGTACATGAACGATTGCTGGGCTACCCGACGCTGGCAACCCTCGTGCAGACCGGGCTGCTGACAGTAGAGGCACAAGTGTGCGCCATCGACCGACTCACCCGAAACAGCCACAGCGGCAAGACGCCTCTGCTGATCGATAACCGGGGAGCCCGCGCCGCCGTTCTGCAGGGAGCACACCATGAATCCAAGAACTGAATGGCAGGAACTGGTGGCTTTTGCGCGTCAGCATTCAAGCTTTTACGCCAGCCACTTCAGCAAGGTGCCCGAGCAGGTAACCTCGCTGTCCGAACTGCCGGTCATTGACCCTGCGCAGTACTGGAAAGGCAGCCACGACCTCGACCACTGGCCGGTGCTGACCGCAGGCCTGGATAACGCACTGGTGTTCAAAACCGGCGGGACGACCGGCGATGGCAAATTGTCGGTTTTCGAGCGCCGTGAATGGCAAACGCTGGTGGAAGATTTCGCAGGCAGCCTCAAGGGTCGGTTGAACAAGGGTGACCGGGTCGCCAACCTGTTTTTCGTCGGCGATCTGTATGCCAGTTTCATCTTCACCCACGATGCCCTGGCCCATGTACAACCGGGTGTCGTGGAGTTCCCTTTCACCGGTCACGTAGATCCGGCCGTTCTGGCCGATGCGATAACACGGCATCGAATCAATGTCCTGGCGGGTGTTCCCGCGAATTGTTTGTCCTTTGCCGCATGGCTGGAGCGCCAGGGACGGCGGCTGGAGTGCGTCGAATCCCTGCTCTACGCAGGTGAAAGCCTGTTCCCGGCACAGTTGCAACTGCTCGGCCGGGTATTCCCCAATGTACGGGTTGCCTCCATGGGTTACGCCAGTGTCGACGCCGGCTTCATCGGCGCCAGTCATCCCGACTGCGCATTGGGTGAACATCGAATGCCCCAGGGCCACAGCATGCTGGAAATCCTCGACGAGCAGACCGGCGAAGTGATCGAGGAATGCAATCGCACCGGACGCCTGGTGATGACCAATCTCACCCGGCGGTTGATGCCGTTGTTTCGCTACCCGGTCGGCGACCGCGCCTGCTGGCGAGAGGTTGAGCATACCCCCGCACGCAAATTCGCATTGATGGGCCGTTGCGCCGACAGCCAGCGAGTCCGGGTGGGCATTCTGACGTTACTGCCTGATGAAATTGGCAATGCCGTTCAACACATCACCCGCAGTGAGGACTGGCAACTGGTGATCGAGCAGACCGGGACAAAAGACATCCTGACCCTGAGATGGGCTCCGGATGCCGTGCACCCCGCTTCGGCGGAATCAGAGCGGATGCTGCGCAGCGCGTTGATCGAGCGCTATCCGTTGATCTCGCAATTGAACGCCGATCATCTTCTGGATTTACGGATCGACTGTTGCACGGTTCAAGACCTGTCACGCCACCCACGCTCCGGAAAGCGCCAGCGCGTCCTGGACCTGCGTGTCTACAACAGTCCCCGTGCGGAGTTTCGCTGATGGAAAGCGTAACGCTGCGAAACTACCGCAACAGCGACGCAAAAGCCGTGAGCAGGCTGTTTCGCAAGATCTATGGCGACCTCTACGCCCAGGCCCACGTTTATCTGCCCTGCATGATTGACCGCAACCATGCGCAAGGCCGCTGGCACTCGCTGGTCGCGGTAACCGGAAATGATGTGGTGGGACACGCAACATTGATTCGCGCCAAAGACTCACGACTCGCAGAACTGGCACTCAGCGTGGTTGACCCGCAAACCCGGGGTCAGAGTATTGCCACCCGTCTGGGCCGCCAACTGTTGATCCATGCCCAGGCGCTGGGATTGCGGGGTGTGACGATCAAACAGGTGACCTGCCACCCCTACACACAGCGCATGGCAGGCCGCCTCGGCTTTCACAATACGGGATGGCTGCCCGACGGTGTCCCGTCTCCGCATGACGCCGCGGCACGGGAGTCGCTCGTCATCGGCTACACACCTGTCGATGGAAACCGGCGGCCGCTTCCAGCCCTGGCATGGCCCGACAGCTGCCGAGACTTCATGCTGCAGATGTGCAGTGTGTTCGGAACGCAGGAAAAGGCCGCGCCATGGGTGGGTGAACCGGTGTATCTCGAACAGCGGTGGGATCGTTATGACGGGACTTTCAGGAAAATGGACGGCTGTTTGCTCAAGCAGTTGCAGGAGCTGCCGGCGCATTGGCTCATTTCAATCAGGCTGAGGCTGGCGAAAGGTTTTGATAGCGCGTTGCATGCGCTGACATCGGCGGGTTTCATGTTCAGCGGACTGGCGCCGGATGAACGAGGTGCAGGATGGCTGGCGTTGTTTTCTCGCGGCGCAAAACCTCCCTCACTGACTTTGATTTGCCCGCAGATGCAGCGGCTGCACGATGACCTGCAATTGAAAATGGCGAGCGTCGCGCACTAACGAAAAGGCCCCTTATCGGGGGCTTTTCGTTGCAGGGTCATGCCTTGGCGCTGACACCTTTGTCAGTCGGCGGAGGCGGACGGTCGCCGCCCTGTCCATAGACCTTCAGGCTTTGCAGCACGTAAATGGCTTTCTTGTACTCGGGAATCAGCCCGTTGGCGTACTTGTTGCCCTTCAGATTGTTGTTCTGGATCGTGTCCAGTTGCGTGGCGAAATACTCCAGCGCATTGAACTTGGTGTCCGGGTCTTTCTGAATGCCGAAACGATCGAACTTGTCACCGGCATTGAGCAGTGTCATCGCCGTGATATCCGTAATGAGTCCCCGACTGCGCAGGAAGTCAGTCAGTTTACCCAGTTGCTTGGGCGTCACGTTTTCCGGGTCGAAACCCTTGACGCTCTTGTGGATCCCCTGCTTGTCCATCTCCCGGGTGTTGAGTACGGTCGGATCGTTGCCGACTTTCGCCAGCATTTGCTTGACCTTGACACTCTGCGAAACCGGTTTGCTCGATGGCGAATTATCGCGGACCAACAAACCTGCCTTGGGCTGCCAGGCGCCGGTATAACCAACGGTCATGAGCGTGCTCCTTGCGGAAAGAACATGAAAATATCCTTGTGGAACGTCTTGAATTGCCCGGAGTATCGGCCGGCAAACCGATGGCACCAATCTGTTTTTCACTTTTTTACAAATTTCGTACATTCTCGATACAAACCCACAGGACTCCCGCAGCCATTGGCTTTAAGGCATTTATCCAGCCAGGTATAAATCGAATTTTTACTCTAACGAACGAGCTGGTTAGTTTGAATGTGTCCGGTCTGTTACTTGCCGATTTTCGCTTCAGCACTTTTTAGTACGTAAGTACCTAAAGCTTCCCCTCGCAACGACGATATGTAAGGGATCCCCCTACTGCTTTACTCCTCGCCCCTAACAAGAAACGAAGGACCGGTCTCCATGCCCGCATTCCGTACCATTCAGGCTCGCTATACGCTGTTTCTGGTTCTTTTCATCCTGTTGTTGTCAGTCCTGACCGTGGTAGGCATCAGCCAACTGGTTGCGCCGAAATTGCGTCATACCGAAGAACAGGTGGTGCTCAATCGCATCGCAGAAGTCGCCGAACAGATCCAGGGCGAACTGAACAAGGTTCAGTCGCAGCAGCGCAGCATCACTCAGACCATCCCGCTGCTCGACAGCGCCGCCATCGATACGGTGCTGCCGGGGCTGGTGGATCAGTACGGCGAGTTGAAAGTATTTGGCGGCGGTATCTGGCCACTGCCCGGCCAGCGCGAGGCAGGTCGCAACAAGTTCAGCACGTTCTGGCACCGCGACAGCTCCGGCAAGCTCGCCGTGAATACTTTCTGGAACAGCGACGCAGCCCCCAACTACTACGACCAGAGCTGGTACAAGGGCGGTATGCAGACCCCGCGCAGCCAATGCGCCTGGGCCGCTGCCTATAAAGATGATGCGAGCGCCGAACCGCGCACCAACTGCGCCATGGCCATCCAGAAAAACGGCAGCGCCTGGGGCGTATCGACCATCGACGTGACCCTGGGTTTTTTCAACGACCTGGTGGCGCGCAAGGAAAAAGACCTCAACGCCGAAATGCTGATCGTCGAGGCCGACGGCAAGATCATCAGCAACAGCTCACGCATCAACGGCCCGATCGTGCTGAAAAACATCAGCGAACTGGCCGGCAGTTCACCGTTCGCCAGTCAGGTAAAAGCTGGCTTGCAACAACGTGATCAGGCCCAGCGCGTCGAATTCGACAACAACGGTGAAGCCAGCACCTTCTTCATGCGCCCGATCGAAGGCACGCCGTGGTTCCTCGCCACTGCACTGCCGACCAAAATGCTCACCGCGCAACGTGACGACGTACTGAGCAGCCTGAGCCTGTTGCAGATTCCGCTGGTGATCCTGCTGGTGCTGTTGCAGGTCTACGCGATTCGCCAACTGGTTGCGCGCATGAAAGCGCTCAAGGCCAACATTGATTCGCTGTCCAGCGGCGATGCCGACCTGACCCGCCGCATCACCATCCGTGCCGAAGACGAGCTCGGCGCGATCGGTCACTCCGTCAATACTTTCATCGCCTATCTGCAGAACATGATCGGCGAAGTCACCCAGGCCACCGGAGCCATGGCTTCGAGCCTCGACAACCTGCAACGCACCTCGGCGCACACCAGCCAGATCCTGCTGCGCCATGCCTCGGAAACCGACCAGACCGTCACCGCCATCAACGAGATGAGTTCGACCGCCGAAAGCGTTGCGCAGAATGCTGCCGAAACCGCTGCGTTTACCCAGCGTGCCAACGAAAACGCCGACCGTTCGCGGGTGGTAGTCGGAGAAGCGACCAGCAGCGTCGTGGCGTTGATCGACGAAGTGGCCAGTGCTACCCACAAAGTCGAAAACATGCAGCAGGACGCCCAACGCATTACCGAGATCCTCGGTGTGATCGGTGCCATCGCCGGCCAGACCAACCTGCTGGCGCTGAACGCCGCCATCGAAGCCGCCCGGGCCGGTGAGCAGGGTCGCGGTTTTGCAGTGGTTGCCGATGAGGTACGCGCCCTCGCCGCCCGGACCCAGGCCAGCACCTCGGAGATCAACGAAATGCTGGCCCGCCTGACGCAGGGTGTGAGCTCGTCGGTCAGCGCCATGGAAAACACCCAGGCCAGTTGCCAGTCTGCCGCCGACGCCACCGCACGCGTCACCACCGGACTCGATGACATGGCCGGTTCCGTCAGCCATATCAACAGCCTCAGCGCCCAGATCGCCACCGCCGCCGAACAGCAGAGCGCTGTCACCGAAGAGATCAACCGCAGCATGGTGCAGATCCGCCATATGGTGGATGAGCTGGTGCAAAGCGGCCAGGCCAGTGAAACCAATACCCGCCAGTTGCTGGAAGCCAACAGCCGGGTGAGTGCGATCATGGGGCGGTTCAAGGTCAGCTGACGGATTTGTCATCTTGCACTCAGGAGGCTGTCAGCTTTGATCTACGATCATGCTGACAGCCTGCCTTGTATCAACTGGAAACACTCCGTTGATGCCCGGTCGGAAAAACCGGTCAAAATGCGTTCTTTTTGGCCGTCACCCGAGTCGAGAACCCTGCATGAAAAACCCTCTGCGTCTGGCCGCCCTGAGCGCCCTGCTCCTGTCCTCCCTGGCGCAAGCCGCCGACCTCATTCCGATCGAAGTCCACCGCGACGCCAACTGCGGCTGCTGCAAAAAATGGATCAGCCATCTGGAAGCCAACGGCTTCAAGGTCGAAGATCACGTCGAAAGCGACATGAGCAGCTTCAAGCAACAACACGGCGTACCACCTCGTCTGGCGTCCTGCCACACCGCGATCATCAACGGCAAATTCGTCGAAGGCCATGTGCCTGCAGAACAGGTGCTGGCGCTGAGCAAGCGTGACGACTTGCTCGGAGTCGCAGCGCCGGGCATGCCGATGGGCTCGCCGGGCATGGAAATGGATGGCATGAGCGATGCCTATCAAGTGATCGGCCTGAAGAAGGACGGTACCGATGTGGTGGTGGCGGATTACCCGGCCCATTGATGACGGCGGGTTACCTCGGACTGTTCTTCGCTGCATTTGGCGCGGCAACGCTGCTGCCGCTGCAATCGGAAGCCGTGTTGGTCGGGTTGCTGGTCAGCGATCGTTACTGGCTTTGGGGCCTGCTGGCGGTGGCGACGCTGGGCAACGTCCTTGGCTCACTGGTGAACTGGTGGCTGGGGCGCGGACTGGAGCGGTTTCAGGATCGGCGCTGGTTTCCCGTCAGCGCGAAGCACATGGAGCGCGCCCGCGTTCACTATCAGCGCTATGGTCACTGGTCGCTATTGCTCAGTTGGCTGCCGGTCATCGGCGATCCCCTGACGCTCATCGCCGGGGTCATGCGCGAACCGCTCGGGCGATTCCTGCTGATCGTCACCCTGGCCAAAGGCGCACGCTATGGGGTGCTGGCGATGCTCACCCTGGGCTGGCTCGGTTGAACGATCGGGCGCCGGCATTGCCTGTGTTTAACGTCGCCCTAATCCGGCCGTTCCAGCATCGGCCGATTTCCTGTGGAGTTGTCCCATGTCTGTGTCGCTGACCCGCTGGCTGCCCGGCCTGCTGTTGACCGCTGCCCTGCCCCTGCTGGCTCACGCCGAAGGCCCGCAATATGGCCCGGAACTGCAGGGTTTCGATTATCCCTACACCCTCAAGCACTTTGCCTTTCAGTCCCAGGGCCAGTCTCTGCAGATGGGTTACATGGACGTCGCCGCCCACGGCAAGGCCAACGGACGCACCGTAGTGCTGATGCACGGCAAGAATTTTTGCGGCGCGACCTGGGACAGTTCGATCCAGGCCCTGAGCGAGGCCGGTTACCGGGTGGTCGCCCCGGATCAGATCGGTTTCTGTACCTCCAGCAAACCCGATCATTACCAGTACACGTTCCAGCAACTGGCGGCCAACACCCAGCAATTGCTCAAGGCGCTGGGCATCCAGAAAGCCACCCTGCTCGGCCACTCCACCGGCGGCATGCTCGCCACTCGCTACGCCCTGCAATACCCGGATCAAGTCGAGCAACTGGCACTGGTCAACCCGATTGGCCTTGAAGACTGGAAAGCCCTCGGCGTGCCGTATCGCAACGTTGACCAGTGGTATCAGCGCGAACTGAAAGTCACCGCCCAGGGCATCCGTGACTATGAGCGCAGCACCTATTACGACGGTCGTTGGAAACCTGAATTCGACCGCTGGGTAGACATGCTCGCCGGTCTGAGCAACGGCCCGGGCAAGACTCAGGTCGCATGGAACTCGGCGCTGATCTACGACATGATCTTCACCCAGCCGGTCTACTACGAGTTCAAGGATCTGAAGATGCCGACCCTGTTACTGATCGGTACCTCCGACACCACAGCCATCGGCAAGGACATTGCGCCACCCGAGGTGAAAGCGAAAATCGGCCACTACGACGTGCTGGGCAAGCAGGTGGCGAAGCTGATTCCGCAGTCCACGCTGGTGGAATTTCCCGGCCTGGGCCATGCCCCGCAGATGGAAGAACCGGCGCAGTTCCATCAGGCGCTGCTTGGCTGGCTGAACAAAACCAATCCCGTTCGTTGAGGAGTCAAGGCTGATGGCGGTGCAGATTGCAGTGATCGATGACTGGCAGGACGTGGCGCGAGACGTGGTCGACTGGTCGGTGCTGGACAGTCTCGGCGAAGTGACCTTCGTCCATGAGTACCCGGCGGACAACGCCACACTGGCCGAGCGCTTGGGCCGGTTCGAGGTGATTTGCGTGATGCGCGAACGCACGCGCTTCGATGAAGACCTGCTCAAGCGTTTGCCGAACCTCAAATTGCTGGTCACCGGTGGCATGCGCAACGCAGCGCTGGACATGCCCGCCGCCGCGCGCCTCGGAATCAAGGTCTGCGGCACCGACAGCTACAAACATGCCGCACCGGAACTGACCTGGGCGCTGATCATGGCCGCCACCCGCAATCTGGTGAACGAAGCCAACGCCCTGCGCGCCGGCCAGTGGCAGCAGGGACTGGGTGGCGACCTGCATGGCAAGACCCTCGGCATTCTCGGGCTCGGCAGCATCGGTCAGCGGGTGGCGCAGTTCGGACAGGTGTTCGGCATGCGCGTCATTGCGTGGAGCGAAAACCTCACCGCCGAGCGCGCCGAACAGGCTGGCGTCACCTATGTCAGCAAGCAGCAACTGTTCGAACAGGCCGACGTGCTGTCGGTGCACCTGGTGCTCAGCGACCGCAGCCGTGGATTGGTCGATGCCCAGGCCCTGGACTGGATGAAACCCACCGCTCTGCTGGTCAACACCGCGCGCGGGCCGATTGTCGACGAAGCGGCATTGATCAAGGCCTTGCAGAAACAACGCATCGCCGGGGCAGCTCTGGATGTGTTTGATGAAGAACCGCTGCCGGCGCTGCATCCGTTCCGCACGCTGGACAATGTGCTGGCCACGCCTCATGTCGGGTATGTCAGTCGCCAGAACTATGAACAATTTTTTTCGCAGATGATCGAGGACATTCGGGCCTGGGTAGCGGGAAACCCCATCCGGCTGTTGAACTGATCGGACGCCTTGACCGGTGGCAGCCAAGCCACCGGACAACCTCGCCATCGATAACATCCACTCATGCGCGGCGACTGCTGGTTGAAGCCATACACTGCACCTCGGCAAAGATCTCGGTGATCGGCCGATGCGGCTGGCGCTTTTGCAGTTGACGTACCTGCTCACTCAGCCGCAGCAGCTCTTCACTCGGTTTGGCCCATTGCTCTTTCGGCAGCGGTTCCGACCATTGGCGCATGGCCTCGGGCAGCGCTTGCTTGCCGATTCTTTCGAGGCGGCGCACTTCCCATTCGACGAGTCGATTGGGAATCGTCCACAAGGTCATGACGTGATAGAGGTACCAGAAGAAACCCGACAGCCGCGAACGAGAGCCGTCGCGCATCTGCTGGTGCATGCGCGCTCGGGCATTACGGAAGGTGTGCAGGCCTTCGTGGGGTGGGTCGTCGGGGCCTTGCAGGTCTTGCAGATCCTGGATCGATTTGAGGTCGTTGACCTCGTATTCCATGTAGCCGCGAATGGCTTCCCAATGGCTGATGGCGAGTGGCAGGCCGGCGCATTGGAATTCGAGGCTGGTGAGGGTTTCGCCGTGGTAGAAGCCGATGCCCATGCCGTACTGGCGGTGGATGCCGTATTGGGTAGCGCCCTGGGCTTCGATGATCCAGGCGGAGAGGGATTCCCAGGGGACGAACACCGGTTCGGTGGCGCCCTCGGGCATGAAGCAGACTTCGCGGCGTTGGCGGTTGAAGCGGGTCGGGATGATTGAGGCGCGTTTTTTGTGGTTGTGGTGCCAGACGCCGAGGCCGATAAGTAGTCCCCAGAAAAGGGCAAGAAATGCTTTTCCATAGGCCTCGTGAAAAATCCCGTTTATTGCATGAGTTATGTCCTCCCATCCCATGCCAAATAAAAAAAACAGGAACCCGCCTATTAAGGGAAATAGAAAGGCGATCATGCATGCAACGCTGAAAGGGCCTCCCAAAATGACTTGCCATGAAAATACCTGTGGAGATCCGAGGCCAAAGTCCATGTATGCGTCATTCAGGCTCCCGATATGAGGTCCATAGGGAGGCATTGGTGTTGGCAAAGGTAGCGGTGCGAGATAGGTGACCTTACCGCCCGGAATCGGCTCAACTTCTCCTGCTTTTCGAGGTGTCTCGACTTGCGGAATAACTCCCGGCTCGACGTGATTATTCAGCATGAGCGGCCTGCTCCAGTAATTGGGTTTCAACTAGCAAAATCGGTGGTTTCTCTTTCACCAGTTGCGGAGTAACCACCGCAAAATGTCCCTCCCCCCGTGGATCGATATGAATGACACGGGTGCGCGATGTCCACTCACCTTTGTCGTTCAGGTTTTGAATACAGACGGCCAACTCCAGCGTTTCCTTGGCCGGCGTAAATTCGAAATCGGGGTCTACCGGGTACTGGAGGCAAAGGACCAAGCCCTCCGCTGATGATTTGACGATGCGCAGACTTCGGAGGACTACTTCGCTGACCACATCCTTGCGCTCTCGTGGGGTTCCGCGACTGTGAAGCGGCATCGAAATACGGTGAGCGCCGATGCCCAATAGGTGAGTAGCTTTCCCACCTAGAGGCGGCAATAGATCACCCAATGTCAGTCTGGGTAACACGAGGTGGATATCGCTGGGTCTGGCTTTGAACAGCAGGTTCTTCAACCAGGAATCATAAGGATTGGGTCCCAGTTGGGCGTAAGGCGCGTGGATCAGAAAAGCCAGATAACTTTGGTAATCCTGCAGAGAGTAGTCACCCCGTGTTTCGGCATCCCTCCCCCAAGGCGTGATTTTTAGCCACTTGTCATGGGCATTGAGGTTGTAACGGTTGAACAACCAGGTACCGCTCAGTTCCAGCACGGTGAATAGGGCGCCCGCTAGATTGAAGCGGAAAAACACGGTGGAAAGACGTGTGCCAGCGGCGGCCCAGGCGGCGGTACGTGCTGCACTGTTCGGAGCACTCAAAACAGTGAATGTTGCGTGAACCGTATTGGAGAGCCCATATGCATTAATTGTCACTAGGCCACCCGCCCCCAATGTTGCAAGTGCCGCAGTGTTTTGCGCAGGACGATCCCCTCTTCTCGTTGCCTCCTGCAGCTTCCTCTGTTGGGCATTCAAGCTCGTTGCTGACGAAATGAGGCCTAAGAGGTAAGTGGGTGCGCCTAGCCCAATATGTAATTTCCCCATCTGCACGAACACATTCTGCAGAGCATGCCGCTGGAGATTTGCAACAAGCCCAGCACTTCGAGCTTTCAACGCCGTATCACCCAAACTTTGTGCCGCCGTGAACCCAGCAGCACCAGTGGCCATCAATGCATTCAAAACCGGCCCCCAACTCCGTTCGTTCCTGGACTGCTTTTTCAACTCCTTTGCTGCCCCCACCAAATTCACCACCTGCACCAAAACCACCACCAACCCCATCCCTTCCGTCTTCACCAGACTCCCCGCGGACACTCCGCCCAACCCCATCCGGATATTCCCCAACAACCCGCGCAGTTCCTGCTGCTGCGCCGGCGGAAACACCACCGTCACCCCTGCCCTTGCAGGTGTCGCGCCGTACAACCGGGCCGAGCGATCCGGCAGTTCTTCAATCGGGCTCAACGCTGCCGCCAATCGCCCTTCGATCTGCGTCAATTGCGCCCGCACCCGCACAATCTCTTCCTGCAACTCCATCGCCCTTGGGGTTTTGTGCCCTTGGCGATTCTTGTTGTGGGTGATCTGGTTGCGCTCACGGTTGAGGGTCTTGAGGTATTCGCGTTCGCGCAGAACTTCCTTGATCGCCGTTTGCAGCGCGGACTGCTCAGCCGGGCTGGCGACGGTGAAGGTCACGCCGCTGGTTTTTGCCGCGTCGAACAGGCGCAGGCGCAGTGCTTTGGGCAGGCGCTGGAACAGTTCGTCGAGGTCGGGGATTTTCTCGCCCGACAGGTCGAAGCCTTCCAGCACGCGGTTCAGGCCCAGGTTCAGTGCCGGGCTGTAGGTGTCCTGCACGGCTGCCGCGACGACGCGGGTGTGTTCGGGCATTTCGTCGAGGGCCGGCAGTTGCGGTTGTTCGATCTTTTTCAGTTTGGCCAGCCAGTCCGGCAGGTTGTTGAACGTGGCCATGAGCGCGTTGAACAGCGTCGAGTATTGCCCGCTCTGCTCCGATTGCAGGCGTAGCGGCAAGGTGTAGAAGACGGTTCGGGTCAGTTCCGGGTGTTCCTCCAGATAACCGAGCAGTTTTTCGCTCGCTTCGTCGCTGCGGCACAGGTTCTTGAGGCAGGCGTATTCGGCGCTGAGGGCTTGATGGAGTTGCGCCGCCACTTGCGCGTCGTAGTACCAGGCCGAACGATGGAAGCGTCCGCCGACCAGCAGTTGCGTGCGGTCGGCGGTGATGCGTTCGAGCAAGCGGTTCCAGCGACCGAGGTCGTCACGCAGCAGGTTCAGTCGCTCGTCCATCGCCGGGCGGTCGATCAGGTCGTTGACCCCGCGCCTGCCGCTGAGCAGCGGGCCGTCGAGCACGTCCTTGATGCGCCGATCCTGATCCTTGCCGAGGCGGATCAGCGTCTCCAGATGCTGTTCGACAAAGTCCCCGGGGGCGACGGCTTCGAAGTACTGGCGCGTATAAAAACGCCGATCCACCTCAGCCGCAGGGGCCAGGCGATTCTGTCCCATGCCGTCATCAACGCTCTGGGCGCGCAGCTTTTGCAGTTCGGGCGGCGCCGGCCCATCGGCCTGGACATCCCCGCCCTTGTTCAAGTAATCGAGCAATGCCTGGCGCGTATTCTCGCGCTCCGGCTCGGGCAACTGCTCCAGATCGGCAAACAGGGCTTTGGCTTGCGGCTGTTCGCTGGCCTTGGCCAATCCGTCGACATCGGCCTCGCTCAGCTGGCTCAGCGACTCGATGTAACTGGCGAGCAGATAATCGCGCGCGTTGTGGCCGGTGTTGCTCCACTCATCGACCCAGCCGACCACGGTGTCCTGATATTCGGCCAGATCGCGCATCACGCCCAGATCGTCGTTGACCAGCAGAAACAGCGTGTCGTCCTGGTAAGGCCCGCGCACCCGGCCGAGGAATTCGCCGATGTGCGCCTCGCGAAAGCGCCGCGGTTGCTCCCACAGAAAAGGTTCGCGCTCGTGCTCGGGGGCGTCGCTGACCTGCACGGTCGGCATCCGCGTCGCGTCCGCATCGGCAACCGGCTCGGCCCCCGCCGCCACTTCCGCCAGCCACTGCCGGGTCTGCTCGACGGTGAGCAAATGCTCGCCACCGGTCAGGCAATCCACCGGAGCAAGGGCGACCGCCTGCATGAAGTGGTTGCGCTCTTCACTACTGTCCAGCACCTGATGGCATTTGCCCGCCGTCCACTGCACCTCGGCAAAGGTCACGTACAACGTACTTTGCCGGGGAAAAATCAGCGCCGGACGCTCTTCAATCGCTGCGCGCTGATCCTCGCTGACCTGTTTGCCCTGATGCAGCAGCGCCGTGACGATACCGTCGAGCATTCGGTATTCGTACAACTCGCCGCTGAGGCTGTCGATGATGTACAGCCAGCCATCGCGCAGCCGGCGAATGCCCAGCGGGCGCGTGGTCAAGGTGTACGGCAATTTCAATTCGGCGCCCGGATCGAACGCTCTTTCCACCAGGCCGTAGCTCAACGGCAGCAGTTGCACATGGGTTTGTTCCAGCGGGCAGGCAGCGGGCGCAACGATGGGGGCTTTCGAGGCGGCGGCAGCGTCGAGGATGGCGGGATGGGTCATGGGCACGCCACCCCAGTGACGAACTTGAAGGCGACTGAGTGAGCGGCGGTAAACATTCACAGTTCCTAGTGTTTTCCAGACACAGGACTTTGCTGGGATTCGCGCTCGGGAGCAGTCAGACGCTTCCAGGTTTTTTGTAGGATGTGTCTCTGAAAATAAACAGCACGGCAATTAACTGTCCGCACTGCAACAGTGCATGCGCTGACCAGGGCGCCCGAAATCGTGACTGACAAGTCACTCTTTTGCCCCAACACTTGCGAAAAACATGCACTTCGTCGGTGCGTCACATCGCACAGCCCGCGAAATTCAAGGCCCTCCAGCCGATTGTCGAACAATTCATCCGATTGCCCTGGCCCGCTCTAGGATCTGGCCTAGACTGGTTTTCGCGAGGCGAAACCGACCGGTCACAACGCGGAAATTTTATCGAAACTTTTGCTGATCGCGACGGGTCATCTGAAAGACAGGGCCAAAGCGACTGGTTCATTCCTTGCAACGGCCTCTTCACCCATTCTGCTTGCGCGTGTTGGGTAGCGTTTGCTCACCGATGCGTGGCGCGTTTGCGCCCGGCCACAGGATTTGGCCATGGACATCGCTTGTTCAAGACAAGAATCAGATCAACAAAACGGGAGATTCATATGATCAGTGCGGCATTGGATATTCAGGGAGAGCGTGCTCACCAGCCGGTCGGCGAGTCGAGCACCGCGAGCGTTCCCGGCAGCCGGTCGATCAACGTCCCGGGCACCAGGACGCTGGCACCGGTAGCCAGTCAGAATCCCAACAAGAAGAAAGTGTTGTTCGTGACCTCGGAGATCGCCGATCTGGTGAAGACCGGCGGTCTTGGTGACGTTTCTGCCGCCCTGCCCCGCGCCATGGCGCATCTGCATGATGTCCGGGTGCTGATCCCCGGTTACCCGCAAGTGATGAACAGCGAAAATCCGATCCATATCATCGGTGAACTGGGCGGCCATGCCGCACTGCCTCCCTGCAAGATCGGGCGCATGGACATGCCTGACGGTCTGGTCATTTATGTGTTGATCTGCCCTGAACTCTACGCCCGCGACGGCGGCCCTTACGGTGCCAACAATGGCCGTGACTGGCCGGACAACCACATCCGCTTCGCCCGACTGGGCCTGGCTGCCGCCGATATCGCCGCCAATCTCGCGCAAATCCACTGGTGCCCGGATCTGGTGCACGCCCACGACTGGCCGGCCGGGCTGGCGCCTGCCTACATGCACTGGCGCGGGCAGCGCACGCCGACCCTGTTCACCATTCACAACCTCGCCTATCAAGGCGTGACCAGCCTCGGTTCGTGCCCGGAACTCGGGATTCCCGCCCATGCCCTGCAACAGGAAGGCATGGAGTTCTACGGCAAGATGTCGTTCCTCAAGGCCGGCATGGCCTATTCGAGCCACATCACCACGGTCAGCGCGACCTATGCGCAGGAAATCACCACGCCTGATTTCGGCTGCGGTCTCGACGGTTTTCTCGCTGCCAAGACCCAGCAAGGCTTGCTCAGCGGCATCCCCAACGGCATCGATGAAAGCTGGGACGCCGCCACCGACCCGCACCTGTTCGCGCCGTTTGCCATCGGTGACTGGGAAGGCAAAGCGATCAACGCCGCCCATGTGCGCGAGCTGTTCGGCCTGAAAGACTCCGAAGGTCCGCTGTTTGCCGTGGTGTCGCGACTGGTCTATCAAAAAGGCCTGGATCTGACCGAAGCGGTCTCCGAGTACATCGTGCAGAACGGCGGCCAGATCGCGATCATCGGTCGCGGCGAACCCGAAGAAGAACAGGCCATGCGCGAACTGGCCCTGCGCTTCCCCGGCCAGATCGGCGTGCGCATCGGCTTCAATGAAACCGACGCCCGACGGATGTTCGCTGGCAGCGATTTCCTGCTGATGCCTTCGCGTTACGAACCTTGCGGCTTGAGCCAGATGTACGCCCAGCGTTTCGGCTCGCTGCCGGTAGCACGCAACACCGGCGGGCTGGCCGACACCATCGAAAACGGCGTCACCGGGTTCCTGTTCAACGAGTCCACGGCCGACAGCTACCGCGAAGCCCTGAGCCGCGCGTTCAAGGTGTTTGCCTTTCCGGACCTGCTGCACGCCATGCGTTGCCGGGCGATGGCGGCACCGTTCAACTGGTGCCAGGCCGTCGAACCCTACGCCGAACTCTACGAACAACTGGTGGCCAAGGCGCTGGGTAAAACGCACCACAAATAACCAGGGAGGTTGTCAACGATGCCGTCACGGTCCCCTGAAACCTGGCCCCACGGCGCGATCATGCTGGATGCCGACCACACGCAATTCGCGTTGTGGGCGCCGGATGCGTTTTACGTCAGCGTCGAGCTGGACAACGGACAGTCCCTGCCGATGCTGCCGCAGGGCGATGGCTGGTTCGTGATCAAAAGCCACTGCCCCGCCGGTCGACGCTACCGCTATAACATCGACGGCGAACTGGAGGTGCCCGACCCGGCCTCCAGGGCGCAGGATGGCGACCTCGACCAGCACAGCGTGGTAGTCGATCCGCACGCTTATCACTGGCGGCACAGCACATGGCAAGGCCGGCCATGGAACGAAGCGGTGATCTACGAACTGCACGCCGGCGCCCTCGGCGGTTTTGCCGAAGTCGAACAGCATCTGGCGCGACTGGCCGGGCTGGGCATCACCGCCATCGAACTGATGCCGATCGCGCAGTTTC
The DNA here is from genome assembly GCF_059418105.1 of Pseudomonas sp. GW821-FHT09C09. Classification (NCBI taxonomy): domain Bacteria; kingdom Pseudomonadati; phylum Pseudomonadota; class Gammaproteobacteria; order Pseudomonadales; family Pseudomonadaceae; genus Pseudomonas; species Pseudomonas sp. GW821-FHT09C09. The sequence goes on along the minus strand of NZ_JBWKPF010000002.1, from coordinate 210,256 downwards.
CCGGCGAGCGCAACTGGGGCTACGACGGCGTGCTGCACTTCGCGCCGCAGGCTTCCTATGGCACACCGGAACAGCTCAAACACCTGATCGACAGTGCCCACGGTTATGGTCTGGCGGTGATTCTCGACGTGGTCTACAACCACTTCGGCCCCGACGGCAACTATCTGCATCGCTACGCCAAGGGCTTTTTCCGCGAAGACAAACACACCCCCTGGGGCGCCGCCATTGATTTCCGTCGCCGCGAAGTGCGGGACTTCTTCGTCGAAAATGCGTTGATGTGGCTGCTGGAATACCGTTTTGACGGCCTGCGCCTGGACGCGGTGCATGCCATCGAAGACCCGGATTTCCTGCAAGAACTGGCGCAGCGCATCCGCCAGCAGATCGACCCTGCGCGGCATGTCTGGCTGACCGTGGAGAACGAACACAATCAGGCCAGCCTGCTGGAGGACGCCTACGATGCCCAGTGGAACGACGACGGCCACAACGCGCTGCACGTACTGCTGACCGGTGAAACCGATGCCTATTACGCCGACTACGCCGAGCATCCCACCGAACAACTGGCCCGCTGCCTGAGCCAGGGTTTTGTGTTTCAGGGTCACCTGACCCGCCACGGCACGCCCCGTGGCGAGCCGAGCGAACATCTGCCATCCACCGCGTTCGTGCTGTTCCTGCAGAACCACGACCAGATCGGCAACCGCGCCTTCGGCGAACGCCTGCATCAACTGGCCGATCCCCGTGCCCTGCAAGCCGCCACCGTGTTGTTGCTGTTGTCACCGATGATTCCGTTGATGTTCATGGGCGACGAGTTTGCCGCCGAGCAACCGTTTCTGTTTTTCACCAGCCACCACGGCGAACTCGCGAAGTTGGTACGCGAAGGCCGGCGCAACGAGTTCGCCGCGTTCAGTGCGTTTGCCGATCCACAGCGCCGCGAGCAAATTCCCGATCCCAACGCCGAACAGACGTTCCACACCTCGCAACCGCGGCTGATCGGCAGCGGCACACCGAAACAGCAGGCCACCCTGGCGCTGTATCGACAGCTGTTGCAACTGCGCCACCAACACATCATTCCGCACTTGCCCGGAACCCAGGCGCTCGGCGCTCAAGTGCTGGGGCCTGGCGCCGTCAGCGCGCGCTGGCGTCTGGGGAATGGCAGCGAGCTGCGAATCGACCTGAACCTCGGCGACAGCCCGGTGGTCAACCCACCACAGGCCGAATCGGTGTGGCTGTTCCGTCAGCCACCCGCTGCCGACCTGACGGATGAAGGGCAACTGCCCCCGTATTGCGCGCTCGTCAGCCTCACGGCCGCAACCCCTTTGCCACCCCTGGATGGAGAGCGCCTATGAGCGATGCGCAACTGGAAATTCTCGCCAGCCGAGCCGGCCTCGCGGTCGACTGGATCGACGCCAATGGCCGTCAGCAAAAAGTCGCCCCGGCGGTGCTGCGCAATGTCCTCACCGGGCTCGGTCACCCGGCCGGCTCGGCCCAGGAAATCGACGCCAGCCTGCTGGAACTGCAACAGGTGCAACAGGACCGCCAATTGCCGCCGCTGCTGACCGCCGATGTCGGCGTGGGCCTGGACCTGGCGCGTTACTTCGAACCCGGAAGCCCCTGTGAGATTCATCTGGAGGACGGCACGCGGCTGTCGCTCAAACTCGATGCCGATGCGGTGCTGCCCGGTGAAATTCCGGTCGGGTATCAGCAAATCCATATCGCCGATCAACATTTCACCCTGGCCGTAGCCCCCGAGCGCTGCTACAGCGTGGGCGATGCCGTGGACAACCCGATCCCCCGCGCCTGGGGCCTGAGCGTGCAGCTTTACAGCCTGCGCCGCCCCGGCGACGGCGGTTTCGGCGACACCCAGGCACTTGAGGAACTGGCCCGCAGCGCCGGCGAACGCGGGGCCGACGCTTTGGCGATCAGTCCACTGCACGCGATGTTCAGCGCCGATACCGGGCGCTACAGCCCTTATTCACCGTCCAGCCGCCTGTTCCTCAATTCCTTGTATGCCGCGCCGGGGACCATTCTCGGCGAGCGCGCACTGCGCGATGCCATCGACGCCGCAGGCCTCAACGATCAGTTCCAGCAACTGGAGAACCTGAAACTGATCGACTGGCCCAGCGCCGCCGACGCCAAGCAAAAACTCCTGCAAGCGCTGTACGAAGGTTTCATCCGTGGCGAGCATCCATTGCAGGCGGATTTCTCCAGCTACCGCGATGCGGGTGGCGAAGCGCTGGAAAATCACTGTCGCTTCGAAGCCATCCAGGAAATGCGCGCCGCCCGTGGCGAGAACCTCGACTGGCGCGAATGGCCCGAACACTGGCACGACCCGCGCGGTGCTGCTCTCAGTGCGTTTGCCGAGGAGTACGCCGAACGCATCGGCTACTTCGCGTTTTGCCAGTGGTTGATTCACCGCTGCCTGGAACGCGCGCAAAACGCCGCCCGCAGTGCCGGCATGGGCATCGGCCTGATTGCCGACCTTGCGGTGGGTGCTGACGGCGCCGGCAGTCAGGCCTGGAGTTTTCAGGACGAGTTGCTGGCATCACTGACGGTCGGTGCGCCACCGGACATACTCAATCGCTCCGGCCAGGGCTGGGGCATCTCGGCGTTCTCCCCGGAAGGTCTGGTGCGCAATGGTTTTCGGGCGTTCATCGACATGCTGCGCGCCAACTTTGCCCACGCCGGCGGTCTGCGCATCGACCATGTCATGGGCCTGCAACGGCTGTGGGTGATTCCCAACGGCGCGGCGCCGGCGGACGGCGCGTACTTGTATTACCCGGTGGACGACCTGCTGCGTCTGCTGACCCTGGAGTCCCACCGCCATCAAGCGATCGTGCTGGGCGAAGACCTCGGCACCGTACCCGATGGCCTGCGGGAAAAACTGGTCGCACGGGCCATGCTCGGCATGCGCGTGCTGCTGTTCGAACAGGACAACACCTGGTTCAAGCCGATCCTCGACTGGCCGGACAATGCTTTGGCCACCACCAGCACCCACGACCTGCCGACACTCAATGGCTGGTGGCATGGCCGGGACATCGACTGGAATGCGCGACTCGGGCTGATCGACGCCAACGGCGAAATTGACTGGCGCCGCTATCGCGAGCGCGAACGCGACGGGTTGCGCAATGCCCTGAGCCAGGACCCGCAGAACTTTCGCGAGGAGTCCCACGAAGCCGATCAGGTGGTCGACGCCAGTGTCCGCTTCCTTGGTCACACCCGCGCGCCGCTGGTGTTGCTGCCGCTGGAGGACGCGCTGGGGCTGGACGAACAGGCCAACCTGCCCGGCACCATCGACACTCATCCGAACTGGTCGCGGCGCCTGCCGGGCACCAGTGACACATTGCTCGATGGCGTCGATGCCGCGCGGCGTCTCGAACTGCTCGCCTGCGCCCGCCTTCAGGCCGCCGAGCGTGACCAATGAGTGCAGTGCAAAACCTGACCTTGCGCGCCACGGTGCGTCTGCAGTTTCACAAGGGTTTCACCCTCGATGAAGCGGTGCCGTTGGTGGCGTACTTTGCCCGGCTGGGTATCAGCCATGTTTATGCCTCCCCGTTGCTCGCCGCCCGCGCCGGCTCCATGCACGGCTACGACGTGGTCGACCCGACCCGGGTCAACCCGGAACTTGGCGGCGAACCGGCGCTGCGCCGGTTGGTCGCTGCTCTGCGCGAACACGGCATGGGGCTGATCCTCGACATCGTCTCCAATCACATGGCAGTGGGCGGCGGTGACAATCCGTGGTGGCTCGATCTGCTGGAATGGGGCCGACTCAGTCCCTACGGCGAGTTCTTCGACATTCAATGGCACTCGCCGGACCCGTTGATGGAAGGCCAGTTGTTACTGCCCTTCCTCGGCAGCGATTACGGCATTGCATTGCAGGACGGCACGCTGCCGCTGGTGTTCAACGCCGAGTCCGGCACCTTCCACGTCGAGCATTACGAGCATCACTTCCCGATCTGCCCCGGGGATTACGGCGAACTGCTCAAAACCGACGAGCCGGCGAACGAAGCGCTCAAGTCGCTGGCCGATCGCTTCAGCAGCCTCAGCTACCAGACCGACGCCCGCTCGCTGGCCATCCCGCTAAAGGAAGAACTGCAACAACTGGCGAGCGACCCGCACATCCTGCAAGCCATCCAGCGCAACTTGACGCATTACGACTCGAAAACCGACGAGGGCTTCCAGCGTCTGCATCAACTGCTGGAGCGGCAAAGCTATCGCCTGGCCAGTTGGCGCACGGCGGCGGACGACATCAACTGGCGACGCTTCTTCGACATCAACGAACTCGGCGGTCTGCGGGTCGAGCGGCCTGCCGTGTTCGAAGCGACCCACGGCAAGATCTTCCAGTTGATCGAAGAAGGCCTGATCGACGGTTTGCGCATCGACCACATCGACGGGCTCGCCGATCCTCGGGGTTACTGTCGCAAACTGCGTCGACGCCTCGATTTTCTGGCACCGGGGCGACACTTGCCGATCTACGTCGAGAAGATTCTCGGCGACGGAGAAAACCTGCGCACCGACTGGGCGGTGGATGGCAGCACCGGTTACGAGTTCATGAATCAGCTATCACTGCTGCAACACGACCCGGCCGGCGAGCATGTGCTCGGTGACTTGTGGCAGCGGCGCACCGAGCGTCCCGCCGCGTTTATCGAAGAGGCACGGCTGGCGCGTCAGCAGATTCTCAACGGTTCGCTGGCCAGCGATTGCGAAAGCGTTGCCCAGGCGCTGCTGCAAGTGGCGCGGGACGACCTGATGACCCGCGACCTCACGCTCGGCTCGATCCGCCGGGTGTTGCAGGCGTTGATCGTGCACTTCCCGGTGTATCGCACCTACATCAGCGCGATGGGCCGCTCGGCCCAGGACGAGGTGTTTTTCCAGCAGGCCATGGAAGGTGCGCGGCAGACACTGAGCGAAAGCGACTGGCCGGTGTTTGAGTCCGTCGCCGGCTGGCTCGGCGGCCAGCCATGGCGGCGCAAACCCCGTGGGCGTTCGCGCAAGATCCTGCGTCATGCCTGCGTGCGCTTTCAGCAACTCACCTCGCCTGCTGCCGCCAAAGCCGTGGAAGACACCGCGCTGTACCGCTCGGCGGTGCTGCTGTCGCGCAATGACGTGGGCTACAACACCGAACAGTTCAGCGCCCCGGTCAGTGATTTTCATGCGGCAAACCAGCAACGTCTGGCGACATTCCCCGACAACCTGCTGGCCACCGCCACCCACGACCACAAGCGCGGCGAAGACACCCGTGCACGGCTGGCCGTGCTCAGCGAGCGCAGCCACTGGTACGCCGAACAGGTCGAACTGTGGCGCGCCCTCGCCCGACCACTGCGTAATGACGATCAGATGCCGTCGTCAGCGGACGAATTGATCCTCTATCAAGCGTTGCTCGGCAGTTGGCCGCTGGAGCTGCACAACGACGATCAGGCGGGTTTCGCCGACTACGCCAGACGCATCTGGCAGTGGCAACAGAAAGCCCTGCGCGAAGCCAAGCTGCAAAGCAGCTGGAGTGCGCCGAACGAAGCCTACGAAAACGCCGCGCAATCTTTCACCGAGCAACTGTTGCTGGCACCTGAAGGCGAGCTGCTGCGAGGGGCGCTGGCCAAGAGCGTCAACAGCATCGCTGCTGCCGGCGCCCTCAACAGTCTGGCGCAAACCTTGCTGCACATGACCGTACCGGGTGTGCCGGATCTGTATCAGGGCAACGAGCGCTGGGATTTCAGCCTGGTGGATCCGGATAACCGCCGGCCGGTGGACTACGCCCTGCGCGAGCGGGACATGGCGCCTGCGCCCGTGCCGGATCTGCTGGCGGACTGGCGTAACGGGCGGATCAAGCAGGCGTTGATCGAGCAGGTGTTGAACCTGCGCGCCGAGCACGTCGAGCTGTTTCGCCGCGGCTCGTACCAGGCCCTGGAAGTGCTGGGCAGCCAGGCGCACAACGTGCTCGCGTTTGCCCGTGAGCACGAGGGGAAACGGGCCATCGTCATCGTGCCGATCCGTTGCGCGACCCTGCTGGAAAACGGTGCCGTCCCACAGGTCGATGCGCTGCGTTGGGGCGATACGCGGGTGGAATTACCGTTCGCCGCCTCCGACGAAAATCTGAAGGGACTTTTTTCAAGCACCGCAGTCACAAAAAACAGGGAGCTGGAGGTCAGCGCTGCGCTGGGGGATTTCCCGGTCAATCTGTTTATCCAACACTTCTAGAAGCATGAGTTCAGTTCAGGAGCATTGCGATGAGTACCGACGATAAACGCATCCGCGAATTCGCCTATCAGATCTGGGAATCGGAAGGTAAGCCTGAAGGTCAGGAAAGCCGCCACTGGGAGATGGCGCGCAAACTGGCCGAAGCCGAAGCACTGGCCCCAAAGAAATCGCCGAAGGCTGCCACTGCCAAAACGGCGAGCACCAAGGCCTCTGCCCCCAAGGCAACAGCGGCCAAGCCCAAAGCCACAACGGCAAAAGCCAAGCCAGCCAGCGCCGCCAAAGTGATTCCCCCGGGCGAAAAAGCCGCCGAGAAAAAGCCCCGCGCCCCGCGCAAGCCCCCGGCCATCTAAGGCTTTTTCCAACCGTTGAACTGAATGGCCTTGTGGCGGGTTCGCTCGCCACAGCGGGCTCACTCGCCCTTTGAAAATGCCCACCCCCGATTTGCAGGAGCACCTATGACCCGTCCAAAGAAAGCCGAGCCCGCCGCGCATGCCGAACCCACGCGAATCCGCGAGGGTCTGCCCTTCCCGCTCGGCGCCACCTGGGATGGGCTGGGGGTGAACTTTGCGCTGTTTTCCGCCAACGCCACCCGCGTCGAATTGTGCATTTTCGACGATGCCGGCGAAGTCGAACTCGAACGCATCGAACTGCCGGAATATACCGACGAGATTTTCCACGGGTATTTGCCCGACGCCCATCCGGGGCTGATTTATGGCTACCGGGTCTACGGTCCCTACGATCCGGCAAACGGCCACCGCTTCAACCACAACAAGTTGCTGATCGACCCCTACGCCAAGCAACTGGTCGGCCAGTTGAAGTGGTCCGAAGCGCTGTTCGGCTACACCATCGGCCACCCGGATGCCGACCTCAGTTTCGACGAGCGTGACAGCGCGCCGTTCGTGCCCAAATGCAAGGTCATCGACCCGGCGCATACCTGGGGCAACGACCACCGTGTCAGCGTACCGTGGGACAAAACCATCATTTACGAGACTCATGTGCGCGGCATCAGCATGCGTCACCCCGCCGTGTCGGATAACGTGCGCGGCACGTTTGCCGGGCTGATGGTCGACGATGTGCTGGAACACATCCGCAAACTCGGCGTATCCACCGTGGAGCTGCTGCCGATCCACGCCTTCGTCAACGACCAGCACCTGCTGCACAAGGGCATGACCAATTACTGGGGCTACAACAGCATCGCCTTCTTCGCCCCGGACCCGCGATACCTGGCCAGCGGCAAGATCGCCGAGTTCAAGGAGATGGTCGCGCACCTGCACGAAGCCAATCTCGAAGTGATCCTCGACGTGGTCTACAACCACACCGCCGAGGGCAACGAGCAAGGCCCGACGCTATCGATGCGCGGGATCGACAACGCTTCGTACTACCGGCTGATGCCGGACGACAAGCGCTTCTATATCAACGATTCCGGCACCGGCAACACCCTGGACCTGAGTCACCCGTGCGTGCTGCAAATGGTCACCGACTCGTTGCGCTACTGGGCCAGCGAAATGCACGTCGACGGTTTCCGCTTCGATCTGGCGACCATCCTCGGGCGCAATCACGACGGTTTCGACGAACGCCACAGCTTCCTCGTCGCCTGCCGTCAGGACCCGGTGCTGCGACAGGTGAAACTGATTGCCGAGCCCTGGGACTGCGGGCCCGGCGGCTATCAGGTCGGCAACTTCCCGCCGGGCTGGGTCGAATGGAACGACAAGTTCCGCGACACCGTGCGTGCGTTCTGGAAAGGCGATGACGGTCAGCTCGCCGACTTCGCCAGCCGCATGACCGCTTCCGGCGAGATGTTCAACCAGCGTGGCCGGCGTCCCTATTCTTCGGTCAACTTCGTCACCGCCCACGATGGTTTCACCCTCAACGATCTGGTGTCCTACAACGACAAGCACAACGAAGCCAACGACGAGAATAATCAGGACGGCAGCAACAACAACCTGTCCTGGAACCACGGCGTCGAAGGCCCCACCGACGATCCGGAAATCAATGCGCTGCGCCACCGGCAGATGCGCAATTTCTTCGCCACCCTGTTGCTGGCCCAAGGCACGCCGATGCTGGTGGCCGGTGACGAGTTCGCCCGCACCCAGGACGGCAACAACAACGCCTACTGCCAGGACAGCGAGATCGGCTGGGTCAACTGGGACCTGAGCGAGGACGGCAAGGCGCTGCTGAAGTTCGTCAAACGCCTGATCAAGCTGCGGCTGACCTACCCGATCCTGCGCCGCGGGCGTTTTCTGGTGGGTGAATACAACGAAGACATCGGGGTCAAGGACGTGACCTGGCTGGCACCGGACGCCACCGAGATGACCACCGAACACTGGCACGATGCACACAACCGTTGCCTGGGCATGTTGCTCGATGGCCGCGCACAGGAAACCGGCATCCGCCGCAAGGGTGCTGACGCCACATTGCTGCTGGTGGTCAACGCCCACCACGACATCGTCAACTTCACCCTGCCGGAAGTACCTGAAGGCAGTTTCTGGACCTGCATGGTCGACACCAATCAACCGTCGATCCGGGGTCAGGAACGCTTCGATTTCGGTCATCAATACTCGGTCACCGGACGCTCGCTGCTGTTGTTCGAACTGCAACGCGACGAGGAAGACTGAGATGGATCTTTCGGACTATTTCTCGCGTCACACGCCGGACTACCGGGATAGCGCAGCGCTGGGACGGTGCCTGCGGGAAATGGTCGAGGCCGGACTGGACCGACTGCCGTTGCCCGGCAGCGGTCGCACGCTGGAGCGCTGGCAACGACTGTCCGAAGTCGGCGGCCATGATCTGGGTTTGTGCAAACTCTACGAAGGTCATACCGATGCCTTGGCGATCATCGAGCAGCTCGGCGGCACACCGACACCCGACAGTACGTGGGGCATGTGGGCCGCCGAACCACCGCAGGCGCGGGTTCGGGTCAGCCGTTCGGGGCAACTGGTGCGGTTGAACGGGCGCAAGGCCTGGTGCTCCGGGGCGGCGGTGCTCAGTCATGCCCTGCTCACGGCGTGGGATGAAGAGGATCGACAGCAACTGGTGGCCATGGCGCTCGATCAACCGGGTGTACGCGTGACCGATCAGGGCTGGCAAGCCGTCGGCATGGCCACCACCGGCAGCGTCGAGGTGCTGTTCGATGATGTGGAGGCCCAGGCGATCGGCGACCCTGGCGACTACCTGCAACGTCCGGGTTTCTGGCACGGCGGGATCGGGATCGCCGCGTGCTGGTACGGCGCCGCGAAAGAGATCGCCGAGCGCTTGCGCCAGCAGTGTGCACGACATGAAGAGCCTCACGCGCTGGCCAGTCTCGGCGCCGTCGACAGCGCCTTGCACGCCGCGTCTCAAGTGCTGCGTGTCAGCGCTCTGGACATCGACAGCGATCCCGCGGCCGATGCCGAGCTGCTGGCCCGCCGCGTTCGCGCCGTGGTCGAAGACGCCGCCGAACAGGTCATCCGCGAGACCGGTCGTGCACTGGGGGCCGGGCCGTTCTGCAAGGATCCGCACTTTGCCCGCCTGGCGGCCGACCTGCCGGTTTACCTGCGCCAGAGCCACGCCGAACGGGATCTGGCGGCACTGGGCCAACTGATAGCGCAGCAACCGCGCGCGAGCTGGGCCCTATGAAACGCAACCCGATCGTCGGCGAGGGAACCTCCCTGCAGGAATGGCAGGGCTCACGTCATCTGACGGCGCTGGACAGTATCGACATTCTCGACCTGGTGCCGCCGGGATCGAGGGCCGTTGTGATTGCTCCACACCCCGACGACGAGGTCCTGGGATGCGGCGGACTGCTGCAGTTGCTCGCTGCGGCGGGGCGCACACTTCAACTGATTTCGGTCACGGATGGCAGCGCCAGTCATCCCGGCTCGGGTCGCTGGCCGGTGGAGCGCCTGAGCGTCGTGCGCCCGCAGGAGTCCGCCGAAGCCCTGCGCCGCCTCGGCCTGCCCATGCATCAGTTGCAATGGTTGCGCGGCGGCTTCCCCGACACGCAAGTCGCCGCGCGCGAGTCGATGTTGTGCGAGTACCTGACCCACTACCTGCAACCCGACGACGTGATCTTCACCACCTGGCGCGAGGACGGCCACAGCGACCATGAAGCCGTCGGCCGCGCCAGCATCGAAGCGGCCCGGCGCGTCGGTGCGATTTGCCACGAACTGCCGGTCTGGACCTGGCACTGGGCAACCCCCGAAGACGCCATCGTGCCCTGGGAACGGGCGCGCAAGATTCTGCTCAGCCCCGCTCAGGTCGCGCGCAAGCGTCATGCGGTGCATGCGTTTGCCAGCCAACTGGAGGGCGATCCCGACGCGGGCCTGCCACCAGTGCTCGCGCCCTATGTCATCGATCGACTGCTGCAACCGTTCGAGGTGGTCTTCCTGTGAGTGTCGAGAATCGCTACTTCGAAGGCCTGTTCGCGGGCAATAACGACCCCTGGGGATTCCGCCAGCGCTGGTACGAGCAGCGCAAGCGCCTCGTGACCCTGGCGGCCCTGCCCCGCCCGCACTACCGGGCAATCTTTGAACCGGGATGCGCCAACGGTGAACTGAGTGCGGCACTGGCCGAGCGCTGCGATCGATTGGTGTGCTGCGACACGTCCACCGCTGCGGTCAATCTGGCGCGTACCCGACTGAGCCTGTTCGACCACGCCGAGGTGCGTCACGGTCGTCTGCCTGGCGACTGGCCTGAGGAAAAATTCGACCTGATCGTCTTCAGCGAAATCGGCTACTACCTCGATCGACAGGATCTGACAGAGGTCCTCCGCCGCATCAGCGATTCACTGACGGCAGACGGGCAATTGCTCGCCTGTCACTGGCGGCCGCCTATCGAAGGTTGCCCGCTCAATGCCCGTCAGGTCCACGACCTGATCCATGAGCACTTGCATCTGCCGCGACTCGTCCTGCATCAGGAAGCGGATTTCCTGCTTGAAGTCTGGAGCCGCGAGCCCCGCTCGGTGGCCGCGCTGGAGGGGTTGCGATGATTGGCATCCTGATTCCTGCCCACAACGAAGAAGAGTGGCTCGATGACTGCCTCTGCGCCGCCCTGCGCGCGGGTGACCATCCTTTGCTGGCGGGTGAACCGGTGGAAATCCTGGTGGTGCTCGACAGTTGCACCGATCGTTCGGCGCACATCGTCAGCCAGTACCCGGTGCTGGCGCTGAACATCGACGCGCGCAATGTCGGGCAGGCTCGCGCCCTCGGTGCGCAGCAATTGCTTGAACGCGGTGCACGCTGGATTTCCTGCTCGGACGCCGACAGCCGGGTCGCCGAAGACTGGCTGGTGGCACAACTGGGGCTGGGCATGGATGCCGTATGCGGCACGGTGACGGTCGAACACTGGCATGAATCGTTCGATGAAGCGGCGCAGATTCGCTATCACCGTGATTACCAGGCCTGCGAAGGTCACCGGCACATCCATGGCGCCAATCTGGGTGTCAGTGCGCAAGCCTACGTCCGCGCCGGCGGGTTCGAGCCGTTGCCCTGTGATGAGGATGTGCAACTGGTCCGGCAACTGGAGCGTTGCGGGGCCAGCATCGCCTGGAGCCATCGCCCGCAGGTCATTACCAGCGCACGCCTGGACAGTCGCGCGCGCGGTGGTTTTGGCGACTATCTGCGACACTTGGCACAGACTGAATAAAAAAAAGCGGAGCAGATTGATCTGCGACGCGACGAACCGTCCTTCTTGAGCAATACTCTGCATCGCGGCAATCCAGGGTTCGGAGCGCTGCCGGGTAATCAACCAGTCTTCAGGGGTCGTACATGCGTGGTCGTGTGCGACTGAAGGCCAGACACAACAAGGACGTCCTGCCCCATGAAACCGTTATCTCTCAACGAAAGCGGCCTGCCGGCGCAAATATGGAACAGCGCCGCGCAACTCGACAATATTCCGGTCATCAACACCCACAGCCTCGTGCCGCCCGGCGCCCGTGCGGTGGTCATTGCGCCACATCCCGGCGATGAAGTGGTGACCTGCGGCGGCCTGCTGCAACTGTTGTCGGCCCTCGGCCATCCCCTGCAATTGCTCTCGATCACCGACGGCAGCGCCAGTCACCCCGGCTCGCGCCAGTGGTCAGAAAAACGCCTGAGCGTGTTCCGCCCCCAGGAAAGCGTCGAGGCCCTGCGCCGTCTGGGCCTGCCGATGCACAGCCTGAAATGGGTGCGCGGCGGTTTCACCGACAATGCCCTGCTCGATCAGGAAACCCAGCTGACGGAATTCATTTCCCGCTACCTGCGCCCCGGTGACGTGGTGTTCAGCACCTGGTGCGAGGACGGCAGCGCCGATCATGAAGTGGTCGGCCGGGCCAGCGCCAAAGCCGCCCGACAGGCCGGCGCCACGTACCACGATGTGCCGGTCTGGGCCTGGCACTGGCCGGAACGTGATCAGGCACAGATCCCGTGGCACCGCGCCCGCAAGCTGCGCCTCGACACCTGGACCGTCGCACGCAAGAGCCACGCCACGCACGCCTACGCCAGCCAGTTGAACGGCGAGCCGGCCATCGGCATTGCGCCGCTGTTGCCCAAGGCTATTCTGGAGCGCATGCGCCTGCCTTATGAAATTGTCTTTGTTGACTGACAAGTGGGCGCAGGCAGTCACTCAAGGTGAACTGCCCGCGCCCGGATCAGTCGCAAGAAGAGGCAGTCATGATTCATAGGAGCGAACGTGTCCAGCGATCCCAAGCGTCATGCCATCGACGTGTCCGCCATTCATCGCCTGCGGGTGTTGACGGTCAATACACACAAGGGTTTCACCGCACTCAATCGGCGTTTCATCCTCCCGGAGCTGCGTGAAGCGGTACGCAGCACCAGCGCCGATCTGGTGTTTCTTCAGGAAGTGGTGGGCGAACACGAACGCCACTCGAACCGCTACAACGAGTGGCCGCAAACCTCGCAATACGAATTTCTCGCCGACAGCATGTGGAGCGATTTCGCTTACGGGCGCAACGCCGTCTACCCCGACGGCCACCACGGCAATGCACTGCTGTCGAAGTACCCGATCCGCGAATACCGCAACCTCGACGTGTCGATCACCGGCCCCGAACGACGGGGCCTGCTGCATTGCATACTGGACGTGCCGGGGCATGCCGAGGTGCACGCCATCTGCGTGCACCTGAGCCTGCTGGAAAGCCACCGGCAATTGCAGCTGCAGCTGCTCTGCCAGTTGCTCGAATCCCTGCCGGACGATGCACCGGTGATCATCGCCGGCGACTTCAATGACTGGCAGATGCAAGGCAACGTCGCCCTCGCCCGCCGCGACTACCTTCACGAAGCGTTCGAGCGCCATCACGGGCGGCCGGCCAAGACCTACCCAGCGCGCTTTCCGCTGCTGCGGCTGGACCGGGTCTACCTGCGCAATGCCAGCAGTCATGATCCGCAGATTCTTGGCAGCAAACCCTGGACGCATCTGTCGGATCATCTGCCGTTGGCAGTCGAAGTGCACATTTAAGGCATAAACGCCGCATTTCTGCAGTTATGCCCTCATCCACTGTCAGTTCTGACAGTAGTCGATTGTCACAAGCCTTGTTAGGTTCAAGCCATTGCGCCGCGCGTCGGCGCCAATGAGCGGAGACCTTCCATGAAAGCTCCCGGCCCCTACAGCACCCGCCATTACAGTCTGCTGGTTGTTTCCATCTGGTTCTTGCTCGAATCGCCCGATCCGGCGTTCGCCCTTTGCACCTTCAACCCGACGCCCGGAGATGACGCGTACACCTGCGACAGTCCTGGCAGCACGCCGCTCACTGACCTGTCGGGAAACAACAGCCTGACATTCCCTGTCAATGGCAACGGCAACATTCCCGGCAACGTCACATTCGGTGCCGGGGCCGACCGTGTACTCATGCAGTCGGGCGCCATCAGGGGCGTTCTCGACATGGGCAATGGCAACAATGTGCTGCAGATCGACAACGGCACCATCAGCGGCGCGGTTCACCAGGGTAATGGCGTGGACACGTTCATCATGCACGGCGGCACCATCGCTTCGTTGACCCAGGGTGATGGATTCGACCGCTTCACGATGACAGGCGGAACCATCACCGGCGCCTTCGAAGACGGCGATTTCGCGCAAATGAGCGGCGGTACCATCGGCCGTGTTGACATGAAGCTCGATAACAATGTCTTCGAACTGTCCGGAGGACAGATCATCGGCAATCTGGTGACCGGCTTCGACAATGACACCATTCGTGTTTCCGGCGGGCGGATCGGGGGAAACCTCAGCGTCAGTGGTGGCAGCGACAGCATCACGCTCACCGGTGGCGAAATCGTCGGGGAGATAAGGGCCGGCACGGGCGATGACCGGTTAGTGTGGGACGGTGGCGGTATCGTGCGCTCGGCGATCCTCATGGGTGACGGCAATGACAGTGCGATTCTGCGCAACCTCGACGACAGCCTGCTCGCGCTGACGCCACGGATCGATGGCGGCAATGGCAGCGATGTGCTGACGTTCGACAACAGCCGCACCGCGCTTGTCCCGCGTTATACCAACTGGGAAACGGTAAACCTGAACAACGGCTCACGGATGGATCTGGGCGCAGACAGTCTGCCCCTTGGCGATGCCACCACAGGCCGGGGCGTACTGAATATCGACGCCAGCAGCACGCTGACGTCTGTTCAAGGCGTCGTCTCGCCTGCGGTAGCCGGACAATCAGTGACCCTCAACAACGCTGGCGTCATCGACATGACCGCCAACAACAATCGCACCAGCGATACCCTGACTGTGCAAGGCAACTACGTCGGCGCCGGTGGTCAATTGCGATTGCAGAGCGTGATTGCCGGCGATGACGCCCCCAGCGACAGGCTGGTGGTCAGCAACGGTAGCCTGAGCGGCACGACAGCCATTGCCGTGACCAACCTGGGCGGCAATGGCGCCCTGACCGCACAGAACGGCATTCAACTGGTGCAGGCACTGGGCAGCACACTCAGTAGCGACAACGCGTTTTCCCTGACCAGTCCGGTGTCGGCCGGTGCATACGATTACCGGCTGTTCAAGGGTGGCGTGACGGCGGGCACGGAAAACAACTGGTATCTGCGTTCGGCCATCGTTGCACCGGCAGTGGTAAGCGTGCCCAATCCCGATCCGAGCCTTGCGCCGATATATGTTCCGGTGGTGGCCACTCCCGTGGCAGCCGTCGCTCCCGCCGGCAGCCCGCCGTTACCGGCGCTGCCTGCCGCTGTCCCCGGCGCTGCGCCGATCGCCCTGTACCGTCCGGAGGTTCCCGTGTGGTCAGTGCTGCCCCCGGCTGCAGCACAATTGGCGCTGAATGCACTGGGGACCTTCCATGATCGTCAAGGCACTCAGCAACTGCTGGACCGGACCGGAACCTTCAGCTCCGGATGGGCAAGGATCTATGGCAAGAACCTCGACCAGACCTGGGCAGGAACGGTGACCCCGCGCCTGGACGGTTCGCTCAGTGGCGTACAGGTTGGACATGATCTTTACGGCGAGCACTCGGATGCCATGACCTGGCGAGTCGGTCTGTTCATCGGTCACAGCCGTTTACGGGGTGACGTCAGCGGCTTCAGCGACGCCGTCGAAGACAACATGGCTGGCAACATCAAACTGCAGGGCGACAGTTACGGGTTGTACTGGACATTGATCAACCCGCGCGGCGCTTACCTCGACACCGTACTGATGGGCACCCGGTTCGATGGCGACAGCCGCTCGGTTCGTGGCGCTCGACTGGATAATCGCGGCCACGCCCTCAGTGCTTCGGTCGAAAGCGGATACCCGCTTCTCATCAACGACCGGTGGCTGATCGAACCGCAGGTTCAGATCATCCATCAGGCGGTCTCCCTCGACAGCCAGAACGACGGAATCTCACGTGTTTCCTTCGATTCCGATAGCAGCCTGACCGCTCGGCTGGGAGCCCGCATCGTCGGACATTACCGCTTGCAGGGTCAGACGCTGGAACCCTACCTGCGCGCAAACCTTTGGCACACCTTTTCCGGGAGCGACTCCGTCACCTTCGCAGACACCGATGTCATCCGCAGCCAACAGAAGGCCTCCACGGCAGACATCGGCCTGGGTGTGGCGCTGCGCCTGGACCCGTCGATCAGTGTCTACGCCAGTACCGATTACAGCCGCAATATTGACAGCAATGAGCAACGCAGCGTGGCCGCCAACCTGGGTATCCGTATCGACTGGTAGACCGACCGTCGGTTGCTGCCCCCCCTCTATCCTGCCGCTTTCGCGGTGATACTCCATACAAACAAGAACTTATATAGGTAAATAAAAACAGAAGGTTGTGACTCCCGATTCAAACCAACCGCTCATCGTCCATTTTCTTGACGCAATGTCAGCCGTCTTCTTAGCTCTACCTTACTACCCCCGGAATCACTACTCGGGGCGAGCCTTCGGACACTCGTGAAACGGGCTGCCCCAGGTTCGCCTCGCTCCATTCGGTCGCCCCTCGTTCGGGGTAGGAGAGACGCCCAGGCGAGATACCGCATGCGCTAGCAAGGTAGACCTTCATGAAAACCTCACTCACCCCACACGAGATCAAAATCACCTTTTGCACCGTTTCAAGTTCTATCTTGCTGTGCTCATCCATGGAGGCACAGGCGGGTCCTGTGGCGGATGAGACCACTCCCTGGTATCGCCAGGACGTGCCGATCATGACGCTGCCCGCGACCGTCATCACGCCCGATTCGCAACGCCTGAGCCCGCGCCCTGACCTGCACGGCACACATTTGCTCACCGAGGATCTCGCCCCCTCGGAATGGGATCAGCTTTACGGGCAGCCCTCTCGCCTGGCACAGACCGATATCTTCGGCACCGGGTTTGCGGTGCCCGGCTCGGGGGAAGTCAAAGGGCCGGCCGTGCTGACCTTGCATGGCAGCGACGGGCAGACCCAGCGCATCGGCCTGATCGGCGGCCTGAATCAGATCCAGGGTAACGGCACCGGCCTGATCGTCAACCGCGCCCTCGCCGACCCGACCACCGACACCCTCAATCTGCAGGGCCAGAGCCTCGGCGCCTATTACAGCCTCACGGGCTCCGCAGGCTGGCACGTGGATCTGTCGGCCAGCGGCGGCCGGGTCAGTGGTTTCAGCCGCAATGAACAGGGCGCGCGCCTGGCCACGGAAGGCAGCGCGATGACCCTTTCGGTGGAAGGCGGTTTCCCGATCGGCCTGAGCGAAAACTGGGTAGTCGAACCGCAGGCGCAGTTGATCAATCAGCGCATCACCCTCGACACGCCCTACGCGGGCTCGGGCAACGCCTCATCGACTGACATTTCGTCGTGGAGCGGCCGGGTCGGTGCCCGCCTCAAAGGCAGTTACGACCTGAGCGGCCTACCCGTGGAACCCTACGTGCGCACCAACCTGTGGCACACGGTGTACACCGGCAACGCGGTGACCCTCGATCAGGTGGACAAGATCAGCAGCAGCCGCAAGTCTTCGACGGTGGAACTCGGCCTGGGTCTGGTGGCGAAGGTCACGCCGTCAGTGAGTCTGTACGTCAGTGCCGACTACAGCAGTGATGTGGATGACAATGATCTGAACGGGTTGATCGGCAGTCTGGGGGTGCGGATGCGGTGGTAACGACGCTCCTGCGGGAGCAAGTCGTTTGCTCCCGCAGGTTTATCGTCAACCCTCGGGCTTGAGGATCAACACCGCCAGCGGCGGCAGATTCAGCTCCAGCGACAAGGCCTGACCATGACTGGCCACGTCTTCAGTGAACGCCCCGCCGCCATTGCCATAGTTGGAACCGGCATAGGTGTCGGCATCACTGTTGAGCAGCTCCTTCCAGCGCCCGGCAAACGGCACGCCCACCCGGTACGACTGACGCGGCACTGGCGTGAAGTTGGCCACCACCAGCACCGGCGTCCCCTCCTTGCTCCAGCGCAGCCACGCATAGACGCTGTTGATCGCATCGTCACCGATCAGCCACTGGAAACCCTGCGGCGCGTCGTCCTGCTCGTGCAGCGCCGGCTCTTCGCGGTACAACCGATTCAGATCGCCAACCAGTTTCTGCACACCTTTGTGCTCGGAATACTGCAGCAGATACCAATCCAACTGCTGATCGTGATTCCACTCGCGCCACTGCCCGAACTCGCAGCCCATGAACAGCAGTTTCTTGCCCGGATGGGTCCACATGAAACTCAGATAGGCCCGCAAGTTGGCGAACTTCTGCCAGCGGTCGCCGGGCATCTTGTCGATCAGCGAATGCTTGCCGTGCACCACTTCGTCGTGGGAGATCGGCAGGATGAAACGCTCGGACCAGGCGTACACCAGACCGAAACTCAACTCGTTGTGATGATGGGCGCGGTACACCGGATCCTGCTGGATGTAATGCAACGAATCGTGCATCCAGCCCATGTTCCATTTGTAGGCAAAGCCGAGGCCGCCCTGCTGAGTGCTTTGACTGACGCCGGGCCAGGCCGTGGATTCCTCGGCGATCACCAGCGCGCCCGGTGCTTCCAGCGCCACCACATCGTTCAGGTGACGGAGGAAGTCGATGGCTTCCAGATTCTCCCGTCCGCCATGGCGATTGGGCACCCACTCCCCGGCCTTGCGTGAATAGTCGCGATACAGCATCGACGCCACCGCATCGACTCGCAGTCCGTCGACATGGAAATGCTTCAGCCAGTGCAGTGCCGACGCCAGCATGTAGCCGTGCACTTCGGTGCGGCCGAGGTTGTAGATCAACGTGTCCCAGTCCTGATGAAAGCCTTCCAGCGGGTTGCCGTATTCGTACAGCGCGGTGCCGTCGAACTGCGCCAGACCGTGGGTATCGGTCGGAAAATGCGCCGGCACCCAGTCGAGAATCACCCCGATATCGGCCTGATGGCAGGCATTGACGAACGCCGCGAACTCGTCCGGCGTGCCGTAACGCGCACTCGGGGCGAATTGCGACAGCAACTGGTAACCCCAGGAGCCGCCGAACGGGTGCTCCATGATCGGCATCAGTTCGATGTGGGTGAAGCCCAGTTCCTTGACGTAGGGAATCAAGCGCTCGGCCAGCTCTGGCCAGGTGTACTGACGGGCCACTTCACCGAGATCGTCCAATTCGCATTGCCAGGAACCGGCATGCAACTCATAGATCGACAGCGGCGCATTGTGTTGCTGGCGCTCGCGGCGGCCGGTCATCCAGTCCTGATCCTGCCAGTCGACCTGCAACGGCGAGGCGACTTTGGACGCGGTGTCCGGCGGCAAGCTGGTGGCCAGCGCCATCGGGTCGGCCTTGAGCGGCAGGATGCCGTGGGCGCCAAGGATTTCATATTTGTACAAGTCGCCCGCCTGCAGGCGCGGAATGAACAGCTCCCAGACCCCGGACGGATGGCGCAGCCGCATCGGATGCCGACGCCCGTCCCAGACGTTGAAATCGCCGACCACCGACACCCGCCGGGCATTCGGCGCCCACACGGCAAAACGCACACCGTCGACGCCATCCACGGTTTTCAACTGTGCACCAAGGCAACTGCTGAGGTCGCGGTGATTGCCTTCAGCGAACAGATACAAATCCATTTCACCGAGCAACTGGCCAAAGCTGTAGGGATCTTCCGCAACCTGTTCGCCACCGGCCCAACGGGTACGCAACAGATAAGGCCGTGCCGATTCGAAATGCCCGACAAACAGCCCCGGCGTCTCGGTCGCCTCCAGCGGGCCGCGCTCCTCGCCGCTGTCCTTGTCCAGCACGCTGACACTCAATGCGCCGGGCAGGTACGCCCGGATGAACTGCCCGCCGGCACCATCGCCGTGGGGCCCGAGAATGGAAAACGGGTCCTGATGTTCTGCGCGCACCAGGGCATTGATGTCCCTGGCCCCGGGCAGCAAACGCTCTTTAACGTGACCCTGTTCCTTGTTCGAGAAACTCATGACTACTCTCCACCAAGATCGGAAAAGGGTTCCAGCCCCGTCAATAACCCATACAGACCGTGCAACGGCACGGGCAGCCAGGTGGGGCGATTTTCGGCTTCATAGGCCACTTCGTAGGCCGCTTTCTCCAGACCGAACAACGCCAGTGCGGCGTCGGCACCTTCAGGATCCTGCCAGGCATGATCAAGACTAGCTGCCGCTCGCTGATATGCCTCGACAAATGCCTCGCGGGCTTCACGCAAATAGCGTTCAGCCACCCGTCGCCGCGCCGCTTCGGCTTCGGGACTGTTATCGACGTTGTGCACGTTGATGGTCATCGCGGCCGCGTAATCGAAGGAACGCAGCACACCGCTGACATCCTTGTACGGGCTGTGCTTGCCGCGACGCTCGGCCAGTGGCCGCGCCGGTTCGCCTTCGAAGTCGATCAGATACGCATCGCCCTTGATCACCAGCACTTGCCCCAGATGCAGATCGCCATGGACGCGGATGCGCAAACCGCCGGCGGATTTCTTCGCCAGTTCCTGCACATGAGCGAGGATGGTTTTCTTGTGGTCGAGCAGTCGACCGACAAGCTTCTGATCCGCCGCATCGAGTTCGCCCTGATGTTGCTTGAGCAGCTTGAGCGCGTGCTCGACCTGAGCGCCCACGTCCTTGCCGGCGGCCTGCGCATCCTTGGCCGAACTGACCTGCGGCGCAAAATCCGGATTGTCGGTGGGCGCCGCCAGTACCTGATGCATTTCCCCCAGACGCTGCCCGAGCATGCCGGCAAAATCCTTCAGTTCGCCGAGGGCGTTGTAGTGCTGCGACTGTTCGGACACGGCGTCCGCCAGTTCATCGCGCAAGGCGCGTTCGAGGTTGTTTTGCGTCCATTCCCAAGCATCGCCCTGGTTGCTCAAATAGCCCTGGGCAATCATCAGCAGGTTGTCTTCGCCCTGCCCGTCGCGGCGAATCACCGAACCCAGCAGCGGGGAAATATTGGCAAATCCGGCGGCGGTCAGGTAAGCGCTCATTTCCAGTTCCGGGTGTACGCCAGAAGCGACTTTACGGATCAGCTTGAGCACCAGACTGTTGCCGATCACCACCGAACTGTTGGATTGCTCGGCCGACAGGTAACGCACTTCCGACTCGCTACCGAGTCCCAGGCTTTCCAGTTGCGGCGTGGCCGCGAAACGGATTTCGCCATCGCTGGAGTCCAGCACCGTGCCACTTTGCATGCCTTGTAAAACCGCACGAATAAAGGCTTCGAGGCTGAAGGCATCGGTAATCAGACCGACCTGACGGACCCGACGCACACGGGACAACGCCAATTGCTGCGGCAAGGCCGGCCCGACCTGATCTTCCGAGATAAAGCCGAACGGCAGTTGGTAACGGCTGGTCTGCCCGCCGCTGCTGACTTCGATCTCGCTGAGCAGCACCGGATGCTGCGCGTCGCCGAAACGCACGCCATAAGCCAGTCGAACGTGCTCGATGGCCGCATCCTTGCCGGCGAACCAGCGGCGGTTCTGCAACCAGTTCGGCAGGATGCCTTGCTCGAGGGTGGCCCGGGACGGCGCTTCCAGCAGCTCTTCCATGCGTTTTTTCAGCACCAGCGTGGTGAAGTCCGGCAGGCTCTGCGCCGGCTCGACGTGCCAGCTCGGCATCTGGTTTTCCGCCGCGAGGCCGAACCAGTAGAAGCCGTAAGGCGCGAGGGTCAGCAGAAAGTTGAGCTGGCCGATGGGCGGAAATGCATTACCGCCAAGCATCTCCACCGGCACCATGCCCACATAGGCCGAAAGGTCCAGCTCCACGGCCTGGGCGCTGCGCGAAACGTTGGCCACGCACAGGATGATTTCGTGTTTGCCATCCGGCCCGGTGTATTCGCGGGTGTAGGCCAGCACGCGGCGGTTGGCCGGCGAAAGCATTTTCAAGGTGCCGCGACCGAACGCCTTGGATTGCTTGCGTACCGTCAGCAGGCGACGAGTCCAGTTCAACAACGAATGCGGATCGCCGGCCTGGGTTTCGACGTTGACCGACTGAAAGCCGTACTGCGGGTCCATGATCGGCGGCAGCACCAGACTGGCTGGATCGGCCCGGGAGAAGCCGCCGTTACGGTCGATAGACCATTGCATCGGCGTGCGCACGCCATCGCGGTCACCCAGATAGATGTTGTCGCCCATGCCGATTTCATCGCCGTAATACAGGGTCGGCGTGCCGGGCATCGACAGCAGCAGACTGTTGAGCAGTTCGATGCGCCGACGGTCGCGCTCCATAAGCGGTGCCAGACGTCGGCGGATGCCGAGGTTGATCCGCGCACGGCGGTCGGCGGCGTAGTAGTTCCAGAGGTAGTCGCGCTCCTTGTCGGTGACCATCTCCAGCGTCAGTTCATCGTGGTTGCGCAGGAAGATCGCCCATTGGCAATTGGCCGGGATCTCCGGGGTCTGGCGCAGGATGTCGGTGATCGGGAAGCGATCTTCCTGAGCCAGCGCCATGTACATGCGCGGCATCAGCGGGAAGTGGAATGCCATGTGGCATTCGTCGCCATTCACGCCTTCGGCGTCAGTGTCGCCGAAGTACAACTGGGTGTCTTCCGGCCATTGGTTGGCCTCGGCCAGCAGCATGCGGTCCGGGTAATTGGCGTCGATTTCTGCACGGATCTGCTTGAGAACGTCGTGGGTCTCCGGCAGGTTTTCGTTGTTGGTGCCGTCGCGTTCGATCAGGTACGGAATCGCGTCCAGCCGCAGACCGTCGATGCCCATGTCCAGCCAATAACGCATCACCGACAGCACGGCTTTCATGACTTGCGGGTTGTCGAAATTGAGGTCCGGCTGGTGCGAATAGAAACGGTGCCAGAAGTACTGACCGGCCACCGGGTCCCAGGTCCAGTTGGACTTTTCGGTGTCGAGGAAAATGATCCGCGTGCCGTCGTATTTCTGGTCGTCATCCGACCACACATAGAAGTCGCGGGCCGCCGAACCGGGCTTGGCCTTGCGCGCCCGCTGGAACCACGGGTGCTGATCCGAAGTGTGGTTGATGACCAGCTCGGTAATGACCCGCAAACCCCGTTTGTGCGCCTCGGCGATGAAGCGCTTGGCGTCGGCCATGGTCCCGTAATCGCTGTGTACGCCACGGTATTCGGCGATGTCGTAACCGTCGTCACGGCGTGGCGAGGGATAGAACGGCAACAGCCAGATGGTATTGACGCCGAGTTCGGCAATGTAATCGAGTTTGGCGATCAGGCCGGGAAAATCGCCGATTCCGTCATTGTTGGAGTCGAAAAAGGATTTGACGTGAACCTGATAGATCACCGCGTCCTTGTACCAGAGCGGGTCCTTGATGAAGGTGGCTGACTTGGGTTTCTTCGCCATGTGAAACTCCTGTTCAATGCATGAATGCGTCGGCCCGGATCAGGCTGCGGTGATGCGCCAGATCCCGAACGGCTGAAAAGCCGGGTCGATCCGCATGAACTGGTACTTGCCGTGCCAGTCCCAGCGATGGCCATTCATAAGGTCTTCGCCGTGGGTGGTGGCGTCGTCCGGCAAGTCCATTTCCCACAGCGGCAGTTCAAAATTCGCCTCCTGCGGGTGATGTGGATCAAGGCTGACGGCCACCAGAATGAAATTGCTGCCATCGGCGCTGCGCTTGCCGAAATACAGAATGTTGTCGTTCCAGGCGTTGTAGATTTTCAGGCCCAGATGACTGTGCAGCGCCGGGTTCTGCCGGCGGATGCGGTTGAGCTGGGCGATCTCGGCAATGATGTTGCCGGGCTGGTTGAAGTCGCGGACGCGGATCTCGTACTTCTCGGAATCAAGGTATTCCTCCTTGCCCGGCACCGGCGCCGATTCGCACAGTTCGAACCCCGAATACATGCCCCACAGGCCCGAGCCCATGGTCGCCAGCGCCGCACGGATGAGAAACCCGGGACGTCCCGACTCATGCAGGAACGCCGGGTTGATGTCCGGGGTGTTGACGAAGAAATTCGGCCGGTAGCACTCGCGCCACGGCGATTCGTTGAGTTCGCTGAAGTAACTCGCCAGTTCAGGCTTGGTGTTGCGCCAGGTGAAATAGGTGTAGCTCTGGGTGTAACCGACCTTGCCCAGCCGCGCCATCATCGCCGGGGTGGTGAACGCCTCGGCGAGGAAGATCACTTCGGGGTGCAAGGTGCGTACGTCGGCAATCAGCCATTGCCAGAACGGCAGCGGTTTGGTGTGCGGGTTGTCGACACGAAAGATCTTCACGCCCTCCTCGACCCAGCCGAAGACGATGTCGCGCAGCTCGACCCACAGGCTCGGAATCGCTTCCGGCGCATAGAAGTCAACGTTGACGATGTCCTGGTATTTCTTCGGCGGGTTCTCCGCGTATTTGATCGTGCCGTCCGGCCGCCAGTTGAACCATCCCGGATGCTGCTTGAGCCACGGGTGATCCTGGGAACACTGGATCGCAAAATCGAGGGCGATCTCCAGACCATGCTCAGCGGCCGCCGCCACCAGTCGGCGAAAATCCTCGCGGGTGCCGAGCTGCGAATGAATCGCTTCGTGCCCGCCCTCTTCGCTGCCAATTGCGTAAGGGCTGCCGGGATCGTCGGGCCCGGCGGTCAGGGAATTGTTGCGGCCCTTGCGATGGCTGCGGCCGATCGGATGAATCGGCGTGAAATACAACACGTCGAAGCCCATGTCCTGAATCATCGGCAACCGCGAGTGCACATCGTTGAAGGTGCCGTGACGGGCGGGATCATCGGTGATCGAGCGGGGAAACAGCTCGTACCAACTGGCGAACTCCGCCAGTTCCCGTTCAACGTCCAGCGAAAATTCCGGGCTGATGCTCAGATACGGGCGATGATCGGCCTCGGCCATCAGTTGCGCACTTTGCGAGTGCAGAAACAACGCGACCTGCTCGGTTTCGAGCAGGCCGGACAATTCATGGTGCAGCGCCGCCAGCCGTTCGCTGAGTTGGCCTTCGCTGCGTTCGGCGGCCTGCTGCACCATGGTGCGACCTTCTTGCATCTCCAGGCTGACCGGGACGGCGGCCAGGTGTTTCTTCTCCAGTTCGTACTGAAAACTGGCGAACTGGTCGATCCAGGCTTCGATCAGGTACAGATAGCGGCCCATGCGTTGGGGCCGGAACCGGCCTTCCCAGCCGTTGTTGCCCTGATCGCTCATGACTTCGCTTTGCCAGACTTCCTCGCCCTCTTCGCGCCAGCGGATGCGCACCGCCAGTTTGTCGTGACCGTCGGCGAAGATCTTGCTGGTGACCACGATCTCGCGCCCGACTACAGCCTTGACGGCAAACTGCCCGCCATCCAGCGATGGTTGGGTGTTTTCAATGGCGATGCGTGGCAGCAGCAACGCCTGGGACAGCGGAATGTGCGGGTTGTAGCTCTGTTCGGAGGGTTTTTCAGCAGTCATTGAGCATCTCTCCTTAACGCCCCAAGGACGCTCGTTTGCCTGTTTGGCGATCACGGCCGGGCCTGCACCCGACGATGAACTCTCTCAGGTTCCGAGCGACCCTTACCGGCAAAAGTTCACAGGGATTTGCCCCGCCACAAAATCGGATCGATTTCGCGCAGAAGTGGTCAACCCACTTAAGCACTTCTCACGCCATGTGCCACACGGAGGTTCAACTGATGACTATTCCGATCCCCGCTGAAACGCCCGATCCGAACATCGACAAACCGGTGCTGCCCGAAACCGAGCCGCAACCGATCCCGGAACAGGAGCCACCGGGCACCACGCCGCCGCCCAAGGAAGAGCCACCGTCGACCATGCCGCCGGTGATTGTCTGATCGCCCGGTGACCATTAATCGGTTGCACAGAACGATCCCCCGGGGCTGCGCCCTAACCTTTCAACACCCCTTGGAAAAAAGGACAGCCCCATGACCGTGCGCATCGAAAACCAGACCTGTTTTTTTGCCACCGAAAACGGTGAACAGATTCGCCTGTGCGGCGACCTGACGGTCATCACCGACAGCGACAAATCGATGTCTGCCGTGGAAATCGAAGGCCGGCGCATTTACATCACCGAGGCCGAAGCCGATGCGCTGACCGTCGCAGGCGCAAAGGACGGGCGCAAACACCTGAAAGCCACCGACAGTGATTCGGTGATTTGACTGACCCCGGTCAATATCCCCCGCAGCCGTCCGGGATAGGCGTCTGCGCCCCGCCCCGCCAACTGCTTCAAGTTGTCGCAGGGCCGGGCGCAAAACCCATCTGATACGCTTTTTATTGAAATACCTGAGTCTGTTATGCAAACAGATCGACGCTCATAGTTCACTGGCCTGATGGAGGCTGATGAGCGAACGACCATGAGCGAACGAATCCCCGTCCGAACCGTAGAAGCATCTCCCCAGATAAAAAAAGTACCGGCGCGCCCAATGAAGGCGAAACACGCCACCAGCGACAACCAGATTTTCACCCGCAGCTTCACCGGCCTGTTCCGCACCTTGCGCATGAGCGGCGCGGGGTTTCTGTTCCTGCTGTTTTTCGGCACCGTGTGGCTGAACTGGGGCGGGCGTCAGGCGGTGCTCTGGGACCTTTCCGAAAGCAAGTTCCACATCTTTGGCGCGACCTTCTGGCCGCAGGATTTCATTCTGCTGTCGGCGCTGCTGATCATCGCCGCGTTCGGCCTGTTCGCGATTACCGTGTTCGCCGGCCGGGTGTGGTGTGGCTACACCTGCCCGCAGAGTTCGTGGACGTGGATCTTCATGTGGTGCGAGAAGATCACCGAAGGCGAACGCAACCAGCGGATCAAGCTACAAGCGGCGCCGTGGAGCCTGAACAAACTGGCGCGGCGTGCGGCCAAGCACACGTTGTGGCTGGCAATCAGCGTGCTGACCGGCCTGACTTTCGTTGGCTACTTCACCCCGATCCGTCCGCTGGCCGAAGAGTTGCTGACCTTGCAGATCGGCGGTGTCAGCCTGTTCTGGGTGCTGTTCTTCACCGCCGCCACCTACATCAACGCCGGCTGGCTGCGCGAAGCGGTGTGCATGCACATGTGCCCGTATGCGCGGTTCCAGAGCGTGATGTTCGACAAGGACACCCTGGCCATTTCCTACGACGCAGCCCGTGGCGAAAACCGCGGCCCGCGCAAACGCGAGGTGAAACCCGCCGAAGCCGGCCTCGGCGATTGCATCGACTGCCAGTTGTGCGTGCAAGTCTGCCCGACCGGCATCGACATCCGCGACGGCCTGCAAATGGAATGCATCGGCTGCGCGGCGTGTATCGACGCCTGCGACTCGATCATGGACAAGATGAATTACGCCCGTGGCCTGATTCGCTACACCTCCGAGCGCGAGTTGCAGGGTGGCAAGACGCACTTGCTGCGCCCGAGATTGATTGGCTACGTCGCGGTACTGGTGGTGATGATCGGCGCTCTCGCCCTCGCGCTGGTTGAACGGCCGATGGTGTCGCTGGACGTGACCAAGGATCGCGGCCTGTTCCGCGAGAACGGCCAGGGCCAGATCGAAAACATTTACACCCTCAAAGTCATCAACAAAACCCAGCAGCGCCAGGACTACAACCTGAGCCTGGTAGATGGCGACGGCTTCCAGCTGCAAGGCAAGACCGAACTGAGCCTGGCTCCGGGCGAGATCGTCGATGTGCCGGTGTCGGTGGCCATGACCACAGAACGCCCGGCCAGCAGCTCGCAGACCTTGAGCTTCAAGATTGCCGACAGTGACGAGCCCGAGGTTTATAGCGTGGCGAAGAGCCGGTTTGTTGCGCCGATGAATCGATGATCCCTTAGACTGCGGCGCTGCCATTCGCGAGCAAGCTCGCTCCCACAGAGGAATACGGTCAACTGTGGGAGCGAGCTTGCTCGCGAATGAAGGCGACACGGTCTTCCAGAAAGAAATCAATCCGGACCCAAGATGAAACGCTACGAAAAATTCGCCGACGACATCGCTGAACTGATCCGCTCCGGCGTCCTCGGTCCCGGCCAGCGGGTGCCGTCGGTGCGCTACGCGAGCCAGACCTATGGCGTCAGCCCGTCCACGGTGTTCCAGGCCTATTACCTGCTGGAACGTCGCGGCCTGATCCGCGCCCGGCCGCGCTCCGGCTACTTCGTCAACACCCACGCCCCGAGCCCGTTCTCGGAGCCGGTGATCAGCAGTCAGGTCAACGAATCCACCAAGGTCGACGTCAGTGAACTGGTGTTCTCGGTGCTGGAATCGATCAAGGACCCGAGCACCGTACCGTTCGGCTCCGCATTCCCCAGCCCTGAACTGTTCCCGCTGCAACGTCTGTCACGTTCGCTGGCCAGCGCTGCCCGGGAGATGGACCCGCGCATGGTGGTCACCGACATGTCGCCGGGCAACCCGCAACTGCGCCGACAGATCGCCCTGCGCTACATGGTCGGCGGGCTGATGCTGCCGATGGAAGAACTGCTGATCACCAACGGCGCCCTCGAAGCGCTGAACCTGTGCCTGCAAGCGGTGACCGAACCCGGCGACCTGGTGGCCATCGAGGCCCCGGCGTTCTACGCCAGCCTGCAAGTGCTGGAGCGATTGAAGCTAAAAGCCGTGGAAATCCCCGTACACCCGCGCGACGGCATCGACCTCGGCGTGCTCGCCCAGACCCTGGAGCGGCACCCGATCAAGGCCTGCTGGTGCATGACCAGTTTCCAGAATCCGATGGGCGCGACCATGCCCGAAACCAAGAAACAGGAACTGGTGGAACTGCTGAAACGGCATCAGGTGCCGCTTATCGAAGACGACGTCTACGCCGAACTCTATTACGGCCAGCAGGCGCCGAAACCGGCCAAGGCTTTCGACACCGAAGGCCTGGTGATGCATTGCGGCTCGTTCGCCAAGAGCCTGGCCCCCGGCTACCGCATCGGCTGGGTCGCCGCCGGACGCTACGCGCAGAAGATCGAACGCCTGAAGCTGATGACCTCGCTGTGTGCCTCGATGCCGGCCCAGGCGGCCATTGCCGACTATCTGCAACACGGTGGCTACGACCGTCACCTGCGCAAATTGCGCTACGCCCTCGAAGAACAGCAAAGCGCGATGCTCGCGGCCATCGCCCGCTACTTTCCGGCGCAGACCCGCGTGAGCCAACCGGCGGGCGGTTATTTCCTGTGGCTGGAACTGCCACCGCAGATGGATTCGTTGAAGTTGTTTCAGATGGCGCTGGCGCAGGGCATCAGCATCGCACCCGGGCCGATTTTTTCGCCGACTCAACGATTCAGGAATTGCATCCGGTTGAACTACGGCAGCCCGTGGACCGAGGCCTCGGAGAAGGCGATGGAGACGTTGGGGCGGATTGTGCGGTCGTTCTGATGCGATCGTTCCCACGCAACGCGTGGGAACGAACCCTCACTAACGCCCGCCGCCCAGATCGACAAAAGTCCCGGTCGCATACGAAGCCTTGTCCGACAACAACCAGACAATCGCCTCCGCCACTTCATCCGGCCGCCCGCCCCGGGCCATTGGAATCGCCGACTCCAGCTTGCTGACCCGGTCCGGATCGCCGCTCAGGGCGTGAAAATCGGTGTAGATGTAGCCCGGACGCACCGCATTGACCCGAATCCCCTCGCCCGCCACTTCCTTGGACAGACCGATGGTGAACGTGTCGAGGGCACCTTTGGACGCCGCATAGTCGACATACTCGTTCGGCGAGCCCAGACGCGCGGCAACCGAAGACACGTTGACGATGCTGCCGCCCTGCCCGCCGTGTTTGGGCGACATGCGCAGGATCGCGTGCTTGGCGCAGAGGATCGGCGCCAGGACGTTGGTTTTCATGATTTTGAGGATGCGGAATTCGGACATTTCGTCGACCCGCGATTTGTGCCCGACGGTGCCGGCGTTGTTCACCAGTGCGGTGACCCGGCCCAGCTCGGTGTCGACCCGGTGAAACAGGCCGATCACTTCGTCTTCGATGCTGACGTCGGCGCGAACGGCAATGGCGGTGGCGCCGCGTTCGCGTACCTGATCGAGTACGTGGTGGGCCGCCTGTTCGTCAGACTGATAATTGATGCAGATCCGATAGCCTTGCTCGGCAGCCAACAGCGCGGTAGCGGCCCCGATTCCGCGCCCGCCGCCGGTGATCACAATGACTTTATCCATGCTGGCCTTCCCCCCAATGCACACGTAACAGTCGGGGCAAGAATAACCGTCATTGCGGGGTTTTGCATGGCCTGCGTCAGCCGTTCAGCTCGCCGCCAATTGTTTGCCGCGCTCGATATCCTGCAGGAAGCGATCGGCCGGCATCGGATGGCCAAGCAGATAGCCTTGCAGCGAATCACAGCCCAGTTGCGTCAGGAAGTCCTGCTGCACGCCGGTCTCCACACCTTCGGCCACAATACGCAGGCCCAGTGCCTGCCCCAGCGCGACAATCGCCGAGACAATCGCCGCGTCATCGCTGTCGTGTTCCAGATCACGGACGAAACCGCGATCGATCTTCAGCTCGTTGGCCGGCAGGCGCTTGAGGTACATCAGGCTCGAATAACCGGTGCCGAAGTCGTCGATGGACAGGTCGACGCCCATGTCGGACAGTTCCTGCAGCACCGTCATGCTCGCGTCGGCGTCGCTCATGGCGGTGGTTTCGGTGATTTCCAGAGTCAGGCTGTTGGCCGGCAAGTGGTGCGTGGCCAACGCCTTGGCCACGCTGCGCACCAGTCCGGTGTGACAGAACTGCAAAGCCGAGAGGTTCACCGCGATGCGCCAGTCGGTGTACCCCAGCACGTACCATTCGCGCATCTGCCGGCAGGCTTCGTTGAGCACCCATTCGCCGATCGGAATGATCAGCCCGGTTTTCTCCGCCAGGTCGATGAACTTGTCCGGCATCAGCATGCCGTGGAGCGGGTGCTCCCAGCGCAGCAGCGCCTCGGCACCGACCGGGTGACCATCGGCGGCATGGAATTTGGGTTGGTAATGCAGACTGAACTGATTGTGTTCGAGCGCCGCGCGCAGGTCCTGCAACAGTTGCAGTTGCTTGCGGGCGTTGCTGTTCATCGAAGCGTCGAAGAAGCTGTAGCCGTTCTTGCCACCGCCCTTGGCGTGGTACATCGCCGCATCGGCATTCATCAGCAATTCCTGGGCGTTCTGGCCGTTGCCCGGATACACCGCGATGCCGACGCTGGCAGAAATCTGCAGCTCATGTTCGGCGACCCGGAACGACTGCGCGATCAAACCGACCTGACGCGCCGCCAGGCCCAGCGCATCGTCGGGCTCGCTCAAACGCACCAAGAGCACGAATTCATCACCGCCAATCCGCGCCAGGGTGTCGAGGCTGCGCAGATCTTCACGCAGACGCACCGCCACTTCGCGCAGCAACTGATCGCCCATGTGGTGGCCGAACGCGTCGTTGACCGGTTTGAAGCCGTCCAGATCGATGAACATCAGCGCAAAACAGCCACCCTGCTCGTTGACCTTTTTCATCGCCTGATTGATCCGGTCGTCCAGCAACATGCGGTTCGGCAGGCCGGTCAACGTGTCGTGCAGGGCCAATTGGGTGAGTTCGCGGTTGGCCACGGTCAACGAATGGGCCAGATCGGCAGTACGGGCCTCAAGGCGGGCATCGAGAATCGAGGTCAGCAGCGCAATGGTCAGCACCGCCAGCGTGGTGATCAGCACCAGGTTGTCCAGGCCATTGCCGTTCAGACCGCTGAGCGCCGCACCGCAGAAACTGCCGTCGGGAAACCGCGCCGCCGCCATGCCGGTGTAGTGCATGCCGACAATCGCGATGCCCATGACAATGGCTGCGCCGGCACGGAACAGGCGCACGTAAGGCGATTGCTGACGCAGGCGGAAGGCAATCCACAATGCCGCCGCCGAAGCGCCAACCGCGATCAACAGCGACGCGCCAAACAGGGTCGGGTCGTAATCGATGCCTGGCTGCATGCGCATGGCGGCCATGCCGGTGTAATGCATGGCGCTGATGCCGGCGCCCATGATCAAGGCACCGAAGGCCAGTTGCCAGGCCGGCAGTTTCGGCTGGCTGACCAGCCACAAGGCAAAACCGCAGGACAGCACCGCGATCAACAGCGACAGCGCGGTGATCGGAATGTCATAGCCCAGGTTGATCGGCAGTTTGAAGGCCAGCATGCCGATGAAGTGCATCGACCAGACGCCAACCCCCATGGCAAAGGCGCCGCCGGCCGTCCATAAATGCACGGCGCGACCCTTGGCGGTGGCGATGCGCCCGGTGAGGTCGAGCGCGGTGTAAGACGCGAGGATCGCCACACACAGCGAAATGAAAACCAGCGTGAAGGAATAACTACCGATGAGCATGGGAATTCTCGTGACCACCCCGCCGTACTGCTTCCGTTCTCGGTGGGGCCAAATGCGCCGATTGTACTGATTGCACAGAAGAACGCACTGACAAAGTAATCAAATGGCCATCAAGCCGATGAAACGCTTGTTTGATCGTTCGACAAGGCTCTAGACCGGCAGTCACGGCACTGATCATTCCCACGCTTTACGTGGGAATTCAGCGTCAGGGATTCTGGCTGGTTTCCAGTTGCCCGTCCCAGCCACCACCCAACGCCGCGATCAATTGCACGCTGGCAATCAGTCGACTTTGCAGGATGTTGAGCACGGTGCGCTCGTTGCTCAGCGCCGTGGCCTGCACCACCACTACGTCGATATAGGCAATCAGCCCGGCCTTGTACTGATTCTGGGTCAGACGCAGAGAATCCCGCGCCGCATCCAGCGCTTCCTGGCGCACCGCCGCCTCGTCCTCGTACACCTTCAACTGCACCAGGTAGTTTTCAACTTCACGGAAGCCGTCGAGCACGGTCTGCCGGTATTTGGCCACGGTCTCGTCGTACTTCGCCTCGGTGCGATCGACTTCCGCCGAGCGACGGCCACCGTCGAACAGCGGCAGGCTCATTTTCGGCCCGACCGACCAGAAACGGTTCGGCAGACTGATCAGATCCCGCGAAGTACTGCTGCTGTAGCCGCCGCTCATGCTCAGGCTGAAATCCGGGTAATACGCCGCTTTGGCAACACCGATATTGGCGTTCGCTGCGATGACCGAGCGTTCCGCCGAGGCGATGTCCGGGCGACGTTCCAGCAGTTGCGACGGCAGGCTCAACGGAATCTGCGGCAGCTTCGGGATGTCCTGGGTTTCAGCAATCTTGAACTGTGCCGGCGGCTCGCCGGTGAGCACCGCGATGGCGTTTTCGAACTGCGCCCGTTGCCAGATCAGGTCCACCAGATCGCCCTGGGTGGATTTGAGCTGCGTCTGTGCCTGCGCCACCGCATCGCGTCCGGAAATCCCGGCGTTGTACTGGTTCTGGGTCATTTTCAGCGAACGCTCGTAGGCCTCCACCGTCGACTCGAGCAAACGCTTCTGCTGATCGATCACGCGCAATTGCAGGTAGTTCTGCACCAGTTCCGACTGCTGGCTCAGGCGCATCGCCGCCAGATCGGCGAAGCTGGCCTGGGCACTGGCTTCATTGGCCTCCAGTCCACGACGCAGCTTGCCCCAGACATCGGCTTCCCAGCTCACGCCCAACTGGGCGTTGTAGGTGTCACGAATACCGCTGGAAGAACTGCTCAGGCTCGAACTGCTGCTGCCGGTACCCTGGCTGGAGCGGGTCTTGCCCAGGCTCAGGTCGAGCGTCGGGTAAAACGCTCCACGGGCATCGCGCACCAAAGCCTGAGCCTGACGGTACTGCGCCTCGGACTGGGCGACGGTCTGGTTGGAACTGTTGAGTTTCTCGATCAACTCGTTGAGCTGACGGTCGCCGTACAGTTCCCACCAGGCGCCACGGGCCAGAGAGTCGGCCGGACTGGCCTGACGCCAGCCTTCGGCCTCTTTGTACTGAGCGACTTCGGCGGTCTGCGGGCGCTGGTAGTCCGGGCCGACGGCGCACGCACTGAGCATCGCCACACACAGCGACAGGCTCAGCAGACGCGAGCCGCGAATACTGGCCAGTTGGATAAGCGAACGGTCATTCATAGCGGAGTTTCCAGTGCGGCATCGGTACGTACGCCACGCCATTTGTTGAAGCGATGGCGGGCCTTGTCGAGATAGAGGTAAACCACAGGTGTGGTGTAAAGGGTCAGGATCTGGCTGAAGATCAGCCCGCCGATGATGGTCAGGCCCAGCGGCTGACGCATTTCGGCGCCTTCGGCCCGGCTCAGCAACAACGGCAAGGCGCCGAGGATCGCTGCCAGCGTGGTCATCAGGATCGGCCGCAGACGCTGCAGGCAGGCACTGCGGATCGACTCCAGCGGCGCCATGCCCTGATGACGCTCCAGTTGCAGCGCCAGGTCGATCATCAGGATTGCGTTCTTCTTCACCACACCGATCAGCAGGAACAGCCCGAGCAGCGAAATCAGGCTGAATTCGCCGCCCAGCACATAGATCGACAGCAACGCGCCGACCCCGGCCGACGGCAGTGTCGACAGAATCGTCAGCGGGTGAATGTAACTTTCATACAGCACGCCCAGCACCAGATACACCGCCAGCAGCGCGCCGAGGATCATGAACGGCTGGCTCTTCTGGGTGGCCGCGAAGGCATCGGCGGTGCCGGCCATTTTCGCAATCACGTCTTCCGGCAGGCCGACCTTGGCAATCGCCCGCTCGATGGCCGCACTGCCCTTCTCTACCGTCACGCCCTCGGCCATGTCGAAGGAGATGCTTTCGGAGGCGAACTGGCCTTCGTGACTGACCCGGTCGTCTTCCAGGCTGCTTTCGTAGTGAGCGATGGTCGACAGCGGAATCCGCGCACCATCGGCCGTGATCACCTGCACCTGATTGAGGGTGACCGGGTCCTGGGCGTATTTCGGATTGACCTCCATCACCACCTGGTACTGGTTGAGGCTGTCGTAGATCGTGGAAATCTGCCGCTGGCTGTAGGCGTTGTTCAGGACGGCGGTGACCATGTTCATGTCCACGCCCAGGCGCTTGGCCTGATCGCGGTCGACGATCAGCGTCACCTGCTGCGCACCGCGTCCTTCACGGGCGTCGATGGCGGTCAGTTCCGGCAAGGCGCGCAACGCGGTGACCACTTTCGGGTACCACTCGCGCAAGGCCCCAAGATCACCGCTCTGCAGAATGTAGGTGTACTGCGAGGTGGTCTGCTCACGACCACCGCCGAATTGCAGGTCCTGGTCGGCCATCAGCATCAATTGCGCGCCAGGTACCTTGGGCATTTCCTTGCGCAGACGCTCGATGACTTTCTGCGCCGAGATATTGCGCTCCTTGATCGGTTTCAGGCGCACCAGCATGAAGGCGTTGTTGGTGCCGTTGTTGCCACCGATAAACCCGGCGACACTCTCGACCGCTTCGTCCTTGAGCACCGCGCGGCGGAAGGTCTCCATTTTCGGCTGCATCACGCTGAACGACAGACCGTCGTCGCCGCGCACGAAACCGATCAACTGGCCGGTGTCCTGTTGCGGCAGGAACGTCTTCGGCACCACCACGTACAGCGCGACGTTCACGCCGACCGTGATGATCAGGCTCAACAGCGTCAGGCGCCGGTGACGCAACACCCAGTCGAGGCTGGTGGCGTACTTGCCGACCATCCAGTCGTTGGTGCGGCGGCTCCAGCGTTGCAGACGGTTTTCCTGGCCCGGCGTGTGCGGCTTGAGCCAACGGGCGCAGAGCATTGGCGTCAGGGTCAGGGAAACCACCAGCGACACCACGATGGCAGCGGCCAGGGTGATGGAAAATTCGCGGAACAGGCTCTCGATGATCCCGCCCATGAACAGGATCGACAGGAACACCGCCACCAGCGACACGTTCATCGACAGCAAGGTGAACCCGACTTCCTTGGCCCCCAGATACGCGGCCTTCATCGGTTTGACGCCTTCGTCGATGTGCCGGGAAATGTTCTCCAGCACCACGATGGCGTCGTCCACCACCAGCCCGGTGGCGAGAATCAGCGCCATCAGCGACAGGTTGTTCAGCGAGAAGCCGTAGAGGTACATCACCGCAAAGGTGCCGACCAGCGACACCGGCACAGCCAGGGTCGGGATCAGCGAAGCACGGAAATTACCGAGGAACAGGAACACCACCAGGATCACCAGCGCCACGGCGATCAGCAGGGTCATCTCCGCTTCGTGCAGCGTGGCCTTGATCACCGGCGAACGGTCCATCGCCAGATTCAGCTTCACACTGGCCGGCAACACAGCCTGCAATGCCGGCAACTGCGCCTTGATCTCGTTGACCGTCTCGATGATGTTGGCGCCGGCCTGGCGGTTGATCACCAGCAGCACCGCTGCGTCATCGTTGAAGAAACCACTGTTGTAGCGGTCTTCCACGCCGTCGGTGACCTTGGCCACGTCCTTCAGACGCAGGGCTGCACCGCCGTTGTAATGGATGATCAGCGATTCGTAGTCCTTGGCTTTCTCCAGCTGGTCGTTGGCCTGGATCTGCCACAGGCGCTGGTCATCCTCGACCGAGCCTTTCGGCCGGCGCACGTTGGCGCCGGCAATGGTCTTGCGCACATCGTCCAGCGCCACGCCGTACTGGTTCAGCGCCTGGGGTTCGAGTTCGATGCGCACCGCCGGCAGGGAGCTGCCGCCGATCTGCACTTCACCCACGCCCTGCACCTGGGACAGGCTCTGGGACAGGATGGTCGAGGCCAAATCGTAGAGCTGGCCTTTTTCCAGCACATCCGAGGTCAGCGACAGCACCATGATCGGCGCCTGCGACGGGTTGACCTTCTTGTAGGTCGGCATGCTGCGCATCCCGCTCGGCAACAGATTGCGCGAAGCATTGATCGCCGCCTGCACTTCCCGCGCCGCGCCGTTGATGTCGCGGTCGAGGTCGAATTGCAGAATGACCCGGGTCGAGCCCTGGCTGGAGCGGCTGCTCATGGTGTTGACGCCGGCGATGGCGCCGAACGAGCGCTCCAGCGGAGTGGCCACGGTGGACGCCATGACCTCCGGGCTCGCGCCGGGCAGGCTCGCCTGCACCACGATCACCGGGAAGTCCATTTGCGGCAGTGGCGACACCGGCAGCAGACCGAAGCTCACACCGCCCAGCAGCATGATCGCCAGGCTCAGGAGCATGGTCGCCACCGGGCGCTTGATGAAAGGACCGGACAGGTTCATGGCTGTTCTACCGGCTCCACGGCCGAAGGCGCACGGCCCCAGCGCCGACCGAGGCGGTCGAAGTACAGGTAGATCACCGGCGTGGTGAACAGCGTCAGGATCTGGCTCAGCAGCAATCCGCCGACCATCACCAGACCCAGCGGCTGACGCAATTCAGCACCGGAACCGGTGGCCAGCATCAGCGGCACCGCGCCGAACAGCGCCGCCAGCGTGGTCATCAGGATCGGGCGGAAGCGCAGCAGCGCCGCCTGATAGATCGCCTGCTCCGGCGCCATGCCTTGGTTGCGCTCGGCGTCGAGGGCGAAGTCGATCATCATGATCGCGTTCTTCTTGACGATACCGATCAGCAGAATGATGCCGATGATCGCGATCATGCCCAGGTCATTGCCGCTGAGCAGCAGCGCCAGCAAGGCGCCGACCGCCGCCGACGGCAGGGTCGAGAGAATGGTGATCGGATGGATGTAGCTCTCGTAGAGCACGCCGAGCACGATGTACATGGTCACCACCGCCGCCAGGATCAGCAGCAAGGTGCTCGACAGCGAGGCCTGAAACGCTTCGGCCGCACCCTGGAACTGGGTCTGCACGCCGATCGGCATGCCGATGTCCTTCTGCACCTGCTCGATGATGTCCACCGCATGTCCCAGCGCCACGCCGTGGGCCAGGTTGAAGGACATCATCACCGCCGGGAACTGGCCGATGTGAGTGATCGCCAGTTGCGCCTGACGCTCTTCGACATGGGCCAGGCTCGACAACCGCACCTGACCGCCATCGGTGGTCTTGACGTGAATCTGATCCAGCGCCTGCGGGCCAATCTTCTCCCCGGCCTGAGCCTGCAACACCACGCGGTACTGGCTGGCCTGGGTGTAAATGGTCGAGATCTGCCGCTGGCCGAAAGCGTCGTACAGCGCATCGGTGATGTTCGCCACCGACACGCCGAGGCGTGAAGCCGCATCGCGGTCGATCACCAGGAACACCTGCAGGCCCTTGTCCTGCAAATCGCTGGCGACGTCGGTCAGTTCAGGACGCTGGGCCAGCGCCTCGACCAGACGTCCACTCCACAGGCTGAGCAGTTCGGCGTCCGGCGATGACATGCTGAACTGGTACTGAGTGCGGCTGACACGGTCTTCGATGGTCAGGTCCTGCACCGGCTGCATGAACAGACGGATGCCCACCAGTTTGTCCAGTTGCGGTTGCAGGCGGGTGATCACCTCGGCGGCCGTCAGATCACGCTGACCGTGAGGCTTGAGGTTGATCAGCAGGCGACCGCTGTTAAGCGTGGCGTTGTCGCCGTCGACGCCGATGTAGGACGACAGGCTTTCCACCGCCGGGTCTTCGAGAATCACCTTGGCCAACGCCTGTTGACGCTCGCCCATGGCGGCAAAGGAAATCGACTGCGGCGCTTCGGAAATGCCCTGGATCACCCCGGTGTCCTGTACCGGGAAGAAGCCCTTGGGCACCACCATATAAAGGAACACGGTCAGCGCCAGGGTACCGATGGCCACCAGCAGGGTCAGCGGCTGGTGCTTGAGCACCCACTGCAACTTGCGCCCGTAGGCGGCGATCATCCAGTCGATGAACGCGCCACTGGCCCGGTAGAAACGGCCCTGTTCATGTTCTTCTGGCTCACGTTTGAGCAGACGCGCGCACATCATCGGCGTCAGGGTCAGCGAGACCACCAGGGAAATCAGGATCGCCACCGCCAGGGTGATGGCGAATTCGCGGAACAGCCGCCCTACTACGTCGGCCATGAATAGCAGCGGAATCAGTACCGCAATCAGCGAGAGGGTCAGGGAAATCAGGGTGAAGCCGATCTGCTTCGCGCCCTTGAGCGCAGCCTGCATAGGGCTGTCGCCTTCTTCGATGAAGCGGGCGATGTTCTCCAGCATCACGATCGCATCGTCGACCACGAAACCGGTGGCGATGGTCAGGGCCATCAATGTCAGGTTGTTCACCGAAAACCCGGCGAGGTACATCACACCGAACGTACCGATCAGCGACAGCGGAACCGCCACCGACGGAATGATGGTCGCACTGGCCCGACGCAGGAACAGGAACGTCACCATCACTACCAGGGCAATGGCGATCAGCAGCTCATGCTGCACGTCAGTGACTGAGGCGCGGATGGTCTGGGTGCGGTCGGTCAGCACGGTCACTTCGAGGCCGGCCGGCAGGTTATCGGTGATGCTCGGCAGCAGTGCCTTGATCCGGTCAACCACCTCGATCACGTTGGCGCCCGGCTGACGCTGGATGTTCAGCAATACCGCCTGGTTCTGGTTGGCCCACGCCGCCAGACGCTCGTTCTCCGCGCCATCGACGATCTGCGCGACATCCTTGAGCCGCAGCGGCGCGCCGTTCTTGTAGGCCAGGATGAGGTTGGCGTAGTCCTTGGGCGAAGTCAGCTGGTCGTTGGCGTCGAGCATCGACACCCGCGTCGGGCCGTCGAAGTTGCCCTTGGGTTGGTTGACGTTGGACGCACCGATCAGCGTGCGTACATCCGACAGGTTCAGGCCGTTGGCCGCCAGTGCCTCCGGGTTGACCTTGATCCGCACCGCCTGACGCTGACCGCCGGCGATGCTGACCATGCCGACACCGCTGATCTGGGCGATCTTCTGCGCCATGCGCGTATCGACCAGATCGTTGAGCTTGGGCAGCAGCATGGTTTTGGAGGTGATCGCCAGGGTCAGCACCGGGGTGTCCGCCGGGTTGACCTTGTTATACACCGGCGGCGCCGGCAAATCGGTCGGCAGCAGGTTGGTCGCGGCGTTGATCGCGGCCTGCACTTGCTGCTCGGCGACGTCCATGTTGATGTCGAGACTGAAACGCAGGGTCAGCACCGAGGCCCCGCCGGAACTGGTCGAAGCCATTTGCGTCAGGCCCGGCATCTGCCCGAACTGGCGTTCGAGCGGCGCGGTGACGGCGCTGGTCATTACGTCCGGACTGGCGCCCGGGTACAAGGTCATGACGCGGATGGTCGGGTAATCCACCTGCGGCAAGGCCGAAACCGGCAGCAGGCGATAGGCAATCAGGCCGGCCAGCACGATGGCCAGCATGCTCAGCGTGGTGGCGACCGGGCGGAGGATGAACAGACGCGAAATGTTCATGCGCCCTTCTTGGCCTTGTCGGTGACGGCAGCGTCAGGTGCGCTGGCGGCGGACTTGCCTTGCAGGTGCCCGGTCGGCGTGGTCGGTACATCCTGACTGTCGTTGACCACTTCCACTTCACTGCCTTCCTTCAAGCGGTCGGTGCCTTCCAGCACCACGCGGTCGCCGGCGGTCAGGCCTTCGGTGATCACGGTGTTCTGCCCGTCGCTGGCGCCGATCTTCAACTGGCGGATGGTGACTTTCTTGTCGCCGTCCAGCGCGTAGACGAAGGTGCCGTTGGTGCCGAACTGGATGGCGGCCGACGGAGCCAGTACCACGCCCTTGAGGGTGTCGGCCAGCAAGTGGACGTTTACGAACTGATTGGGGAACAGCGACTGATCGCGGTTTTCGTAGCGCGCCTTGAATTTCAGGGTGCCGGTGGTCACGTCGATCTGGTTGTCGAGGCTTTGCAGCACGCCAGTGGCTTGAATTTTCGTGTCACCACGGTCCCAGGCTTCGGCGGGCAGTTTGGCGCCGCTGTGGTAGCGGGCCAGTACGGTTTCCAGGGTGTTTTCCGGCAGCGTGAAGACCACGCTGATCGGCTGGGTCTGGGTGATGACCGCGAGGAACGTGGTGTCGTTCGCGGCCACCAGGTTGCCGACGTCGAGCTGACGCAGACCGACGCGACCGGCAATCGGTGCGCGGATCTTGGTGAATTCGAGATTGAGCTTGGCGTCGTTGACCGCCGCCTGATTGGTCTTCACGGTGCCGAGGAACTGGCCGACCTGTGCTTCGGCGGTGTCCAGGGTCTGCTTGGCGATGCTGTCCTCTTTATACAGGCCACGATAGCGCTCGACATCGACCTGGGCGTTTTTCAGCTGTGCCTGGTTCTGCAGCAAGGTGCCTTCAGCCTGAAGCAAGGCGTTCTGGTACGGGCGCGGGTCGATCTCCGCCAGCAGGTCGCCGGCCTTGACCATCTGCCCTTCTTCGAAATAGATCTTCACCAGCTCGCCGCCGACCCGGCTGCGCACATTGATGGTGTTCAGCGCCGTCACGGTGCCGAGCGCCTTGTAGTACAGCGGGAAGTCACCGGTCACCGCCGGCGCCACGCGTACCGGAATCGGCCCTGCCGCGCCACCGAAGCCCGGACGCATCATCCCCGAGCGACCGGCGTGACCCGTCGCGGCTTTCTCGCCACCCTCTTTGTGGGTCGATCCGGCGGGCCAGAATTTCCAGCACAGGCCGGCGATGACCAGCAGGACAAGCAGGCTCAGCAGCCAGCGACGGGAGTTTCGGGAAGACGATTGCATGGAGTGATTAACCATTGGGCGCGTGGGCTTCTTTTACGGGAGGCTGAACGATAAGCACTGGTGGGGGTAAAGCAAAGCAGCTTTACCGGCAATTTACCTTCAACTTACGTTTCAAGGTGTGAGCCAAAACACTGATACACAAATGAAAACGGCCTGGACAGGGCCAGGCCGTTAACAATTGTAAAAGCGCTTATTTCAATACGGCGAGCGCCGCGTCGTAGTTCGGCTCTTCAGCGATTTCCTTGACCAGTTCGCTGTGCAGCACGTTGTCGTTTTCGTCCAGAACAACCACCGCACGGGCAGTCAGGCCTTTCAGCGGGCCGTCAGCGATGGCCACGCCGTAGTTCTGGATGAATTCGGCGCCACGCAGGGTCGACAGGTTCTGTACGTTTTCCAGACCTTCGGCGCCGCAGAAGCGGGCCTGGGCGAATGGCAGGTCAGCCGAGATGCACAGCACCACGGTGTTGGCCAGTTCGTTGGCCTGAGCGTTGAACTTGCGCACGGAAGTGGCGCAGGTCGGAGTGTCGACGCTTGGGAAGATGTTCAGCACTTTGCGCTTGCCGGCGAAGTCTTTCAGGGTGACGTCGGACAGATTGCCGGCTACCAGGGAAAAGGCTGGCGCCTTGGAACCGGCTTGTGGCAGTTGGCCGTTGACTTGAACCGGGTTGCCTTTGAGAGTGACTTGAGCCATGAACGGAGTCCTTCTTAACGTTGTTGGGAAAGCATGCAAGAGGCGGAAGTTAACCACGAAATTGTCCGACGACCTATGCCTGAACCGAAATTGTCATGTGCCATCGCTCAAGATTGGATACAACCCTGAGCGCTAACC
Organism: Pseudomonas sp. GW821-FHT09C09; assembly: GCF_059418105.1. Lineage (NCBI taxonomy): Bacteria > Pseudomonadati > Pseudomonadota > Gammaproteobacteria > Pseudomonadales > Pseudomonadaceae > Pseudomonas > Pseudomonas sp. GW821-FHT09C09. The sequence continues at coordinate 168,071 of NZ_JBWKPF010000002.1, read as the reverse complement.
GAGCAATTGCAGCATGTTGCGATGCCGGGCCTCGAAGATGCGGCGCATGTAACCGTTCACCAGCAGTCCTTCGCTGAACGCCCCGCCAATCGCCGAATACGTCACGCGGTCGGTGTACAGCGTACCGCCCTCGCCCGCTGCCACCCGATGTTCATGACGAAAGGCACGCAAAGGCCCCTTGAGCATTTCATCGACAAAATGCGTGTCGCCGACTTCGCGGATCGTCACCGTCCAGTTCGACGGAATCAGGTTGAACATCCAGTGCCGGAAACGAAATTGCCGGCCCTCCTCGATGCGCAGGTTGTTCAGGTCGATATCTCCCAGCGGCGTAACGCGCTCCGGGAAGATCTTCGGGAAGTTGATGCCCTCCAGACAGAAATCGAGCACTTCTTCCGGGGTGCGATCGGGGATCAGGGTGGTGAGTTCCAGGGTAGGCATGGCGGACACATTCCGTATGAAGGCGATGCTTGTTAAAACGCGGTTCTGCATCTTTTCTTTAACGAGCTGTCGATTCAAGCCCTGGCCGTTCGACAAAGCAGTGAATCCCCCCATTTCTCACGGAGAAACACCATGCGCTTCATGATCATTGTCAAAGCCAGCCAGGATTCCGAAGCCGGCGTGATGCCCAGCGAACAGTTGCTGACCGACATGGGCAACTACAACGAAGAACTGTCCAAGGCCGGCATCCTGGTGTCCGCCGATGGCCTGCACCCGAGCAGCAAAGGCGCCCGGGTACGTTTCAGCGGCGAAAAACGCAGCGTGATCGACGGCCCGTTTGCCGAAACCAAGGAGCTGATCGCCGGTTACTGGATCTGGGACGTGAAGTCGAAGGAAGAAGCCATCGAGTGGGTCAAGCGCTGCCCTAATCCAATGCCGGGCACCGAAGCCGAGATCGAGATTCGCCAGATATTCTGCCCCGAAGATTTTGGCGCCGAGTTCACCCCGGAACTGCGCGAGCAGGAAGAACGGATTCGCGAGCAGGCGAAAAAGCACTGACAGCCCCGCTCTCGCAAACCGGCCTCCACGACTCACGCCGTGGAGGCCATCAGGTCCACCTTATTTTGACTTCATTTTCAGATAAGACTGGTGCATGTCCGACGCCCAGCCATCGATCACGGCTTTCACGTCATCGGCCTTCATGACCTGAGAATCGTTTTCCAGAGGTTTACCGGTGCCCTTGCGCACGACCTGCGCCACAACCTTGTTGTTGCCGCCATCGAGGAACACCGCTTCGGTGGCCAGGGTGGTTTCCTGATCGCGACTGCCGCTGGCGGTCGTGACCGCTGCCGCCACCAGGGCAATCGGGATCACTTCATAGGCATGCAGACCTTCGGTCTTGCTGCTGACGGCGGTGATGGCCGCGCGCACGACGATCACGCCCGGGCCTGGCCCGCTGGCCAACGGCAGGGATTTGCCCACTTCACGCTTGAGCGCCTGATCATAGTAAGCCGTGATGCCGTTGAGGGTCTGTTGCGGGATTTTTACCGTTGGCTGGGGCTTGGGATACAGCTGAGTCGGTTCGATGTAGACGCTGGTGAACTTGTTGATATCGAGTTTGGGATCGACCCAGCGCATCACCTCGGCACCGGACGGTGACTTGGCCTCCTTGAGTTGGCTGTAGTCCTTGAGGAAGCCTGAATACTCATCCGGAGCGACGGTCTTGCTGGAGCAACCCACCACGCCAAGCGTGGCAATGCACAGGGTGCTCATCATTAGGGCTAGCTTCATGCTGTAACTCCTGTCAGAAGGCCTGATTTATTGCATCGGGGAGTTACAGGTATAGCTAAAACCACAGGCTTTGCGCTTGCCGGACGGGAAATGAATCCCGCCCCCGGACTGAAGCACGATAGAACCCGATTCAGATCAGATTCACCAGGTCGACGTCTCTCCGCTGCGCAACGCCATCTCCCGCCGACTGTGAAGCCGCATCGCCTTGATCAGCGACACCGTGCCCACCAGCAACAACGCAGCGCCAAACAGGAAGTCGATGTTGTACAGCTGGAAATCCTGCACCGGCCCCACCAGCACCGTGCGCACCACGCCGATGCCCACTAGTGTGGCGAGGAAATCGATGCCCGGCTCGTCACGGTAGAACACCAGCAGCAACGGCAGGCACAGCACCAGCAACATCAACAGCACCACAACCTTGAACGCGCCTTTGCGCTCGACGCTGAACGCGCACTCGTGGTGGCCGTAGGCTTTGTAGTCCTCATCGCGGACCATCACGTTTTTCTCGTTGATGTAGTCGGCGCGGTTGTACTTCTGTATCGGCGTGAAGGTGTTGGACATCTCCATCAGCGTGGTGATGTTCTTGAAGCGCAGGTCGACGCGCTCGTTGCCCTTGACGTAGTACAGCACCGGTTTGTAGCCGTAGCGATAGGTGTCGAAAGGAAACTCGGTGACCCGGCCCTGAACGCCGATCGGGCGCGACTCGAGCTGGGCGAAGGCGCTTTTGTCGGTCGAGGCGAGGTTGCGGCTCAGAGGCAGAATCTTCACTTGCTCAAGGAAGATCGGCGTAACGCCGTAGGACCACTGCAACGGTTCCAGGCGCAGACGCAGTTCGTTGCGGCCCAGGTCATAGCGGTTGAAGGTGCGCTCGGAGACCACCACTGCACCGCTGAGCATGAACTCGCCGCGCAGGTTGTTGGTGATGCGCAAGGTCAGTTGATCCTTGCCCAGCAGCGCCGCATCCGAGGACGGCGGTGTGCCGCACCACGCGGTGCTTTCGCCGACACCGCCGAGCTGACCGCCACGGTTCTCGTTGAATACGTAGATGTAACCGGCCCACAGCGTCAGCATCAAAAGCAACGCGGTGAGGCCCAGAATCTTTTTGCCCGGACCCACTGATCAGACTCCCTTCTTCGTTCCGTCGTCCAGCCGAAAACCCGCTGGCGACGGGGACTCTACCAAAAGGCCAGCATCGACCCAAGGAAAAATCCCCGATTCATCAGGGTTCTAAGGGTTTCCCCTGCATCACCTGCGCCGAAACAACGGTCGCGGCTCGATCACCGAGCGCCCGTACAACACACTCATCCCCGCCAGCCCCTTGAGCGCATCCTCGGCGGATTTGTCCTCGCGCACGGCGAAGCTGTCGAAGCCGCACTGGCGCATGTGGCTGAGCTGGTCGCGCAGCACATCGCCAATCGCACGTAACTCGCCTTTCCAGCCGAAGCGGCTGCGCAGCAGATAGGCCTGGCTGTAGGCGCGGCCGTCGCGAAAGCTCGGGAAGTCGAGGGCGATCAGCGGCAGCGAGGTCAGCCATGGCAGCAGGCTTTCGACGCTATCGTCCGGGCCCAGCCAGACTGCGTGAGTCGAGGGCGATTCGAGCCAGTGGGCCAGCGGCAGAATCAGCATCCCGGAACCGGACGCTGTTTCAGGTGAACGGATCAGCGTCCACGGATCATCGAGCACGATCCGTGCCCCGCTCTCTTCCATCCGCAGCAGATTGTTCATGCCGACACCTCCAGCGCTTTCGGGTAGACCCGTTCCTTGAACGGCTCCAGGCCGATGCGTGCCACGGTATCGACGAACAGCTCTTCCGCCTCGCGGTAACGGACGAAGGTGCCGATGATCCGCTCGATCACCTGCGGCACCTCGGCGGCGCTGAACGACGGGCCGATGACTTTGCCCAGCGCACTGTTCTTGCCCTGTGCCCCGCCGAGGGTGATCTGGTACCACTCGCTGCCGTTTTTATCGACGCCGAGGATCCCGATGTTGCCGATGTGGTGATGGCCGCAGGCGTTCATGCAGCCGGAGATGTTCAGGCTGATGTCGCCCAGATCATGCAGGTAATCGAGGTTGTCGAAACGCGCCTGAATCGCCTGGGCAATCGGAATCGACTTGGCGTTGGCCAGCGCACAGAAATCACCGCCGGGGCAGGCAATGATGTCGGTCAGCAGGCCGACGTTGGCGGCACCCAGCCCCTGCTCTTTCGCCAGTTGCCACAATGCGTAAAGCTCGGACTTGGGCACGTCCGGCAGGACGATGTTCTGCTCGTGGGCGATACGGATTTCGCCGAAGCCGAAGCGCTCGGACCAGTCGGCCACCGCCAGCATCTGCAAACCGGTGACATCCCCCGGTGCGGCCGCAACGCCCGGTTTGGTCGACAGCACCGCGCTGGTGTAGCCCGGAACCTTGTGCGGCTGCACGTTGCGCGCAACCCAACGGGCGAACGCCGGGTTGTCGGCCAGGTGCGTGCCGAAATCCAGATCGGTGCCGGCCAGTGCGCGGTAGCTCGGCGGCACAAAGGCGTTGGCGACCCGCAGGTATTCATCCTCGGTCAGTTGCGCCGGGCCATCCTTGAGGTGTTGCCATTCATCTTCGACTTCCTTGGCGAACGCCTCGATACCCAGCGCCTTGACCAGAATCTTGATCCGCGCCTTGTACTTGTTGTCGCGCCGGCCGTGGCGGTTGTAGACCCGCAGCACCGCCTCGACGTAGGACAGCAAATGCTGCCACGGCAAGCCGTCGCGAATCTGCAAACCAAGGATCGGCGTGCGCCCCAGACCACCGCCAACGATCACCCGCAGCTGCATCTGTCCGTCGCGACCGGGGTAAAGGTAGAGGCCGATGTCATGCATCATGATCGCCGCGCGGTCCTGTTTCGCCGAGCAGATGGCGATCTTGAACTTGCGCGGCAGGAACAGGAATTCCGGGTTGATCGTCGACCATTGCCGCAGGATCTCCGCCAGCGGACGCGGGTCGATCAACTCGTCCGCCGCCACCCCGGCGAAGGCTTCGGTGGTGATGTTGCGCACGCAGTTGCCCGAGGTCTGGATCGCATGCATGTTGACCTGCGCCAGGCGTTCGAGAATGTCCGGCACTTCGTGCAGCTCGATCCAGTTGAACTGCATGTTCTGCCGCGTGGTGAAGTGGCCGTAGCCACGATCGTAGTCACTGGCAATGCTCGCCAGTGTGCGCATCTGTTCGGCGCTCAAGGTGCCGTAGGGAATCGCCACCCGCAGCATGTAGGCGTGCTTTTGCATATACAGACCGTTCTGCAGGCGCAGCGGCAGAAACTCTTCTTCGCTCAACTCCCCGGCCATGAAGCGCTCGACCTGATCGCGAAACTGCGCAACGCGCTCGAACACCAGCGCCCGGTCGTAATCGTCGTATTGATACATCGGCTACCTCATCAGCACTCAGCACAACTCCTGTGGGAACGAGGCATCTAGAGATTGCGCGATCTGGCGCAATCTCTAGATGCCTCGTTCCCACAGATTCCTGAAGGCACTATGACGTTGCAGCGCAGCCCGTTACAGATTCACCTGAACGCATAAAAACCGTATCAGGGCGCGGCAGATGGCCGCAGGCAGCGCTTCGATCTGATCCGCATAAATGAATAATTCCTGAGCCTGTATTTGTTTCTGGCGGTGTTTCTACAGTGCAGCTCGTGCCAGACCGGGTGGCCTGGCAAGACTTTGACCGTGGAAGAATTGACCATGAGCACAGCAACAATCGGACAGGCTTATAACTACAAGGTCGTCCGCCAATTCGTCATCGCGACTGTTTTCTGGGGTGTCGTGGGCATGGCGATGGGGGTATGGATCGCCTCGCAACTGGTATGGCCGGACATGAATCTGGACTTGCCGTGGACCACCTTCGGCCGCTTGCGACCGTTGCACACGAGCCTTGTGATTTTCGGTTTCGCCGGTAGCGCGCAATTCGCCGCCAGCTACTACGCGGTGCAGCGGACCTGCCAGGTGCGGCTGTACTCGGACAAACTCGCTGCCTTCACCTTCTGGGGCTGGCAATCGGTGATCGCGATCATGCTGGTCACCCTGCCGATGGGCTACACCACCACCAAGGAATATGCCGAGATCGAATTCTCCGGCGCGGTGTGGATGGCGGTGGTCTGGGTCGCGTACGCCATCGTGTTCTTCACCACGGTGGTGCAACGCAAGACCAAACATATCTACGTCGGCAACTGGTTCTTCGGCGCGTTCATCCTGGTGATCGCCATGCTGCACGTGGTCAATCACTTGTCGATCCCGGTGGACTGGTTCAAGTCCTATCCGGTGTATTCCGGCGCCACCGACGCCATGGTGCAGTGGTGGTACGGGCACAACGCAGTGGGTTTCTTCCTGACCACCGGGTTCCTCGGGATGATGTATTACTTCGTGCCGAAACAGGTCAATCGGCCGGTGTATTCGTACCGGTTGTCGATCGTGCACTTCTGGGCGCTGATCACTCTGTACATCTGGGCCGGCCCGCACCACTTGCACTACACCGCGCTACCGGACTGGGCGCAGTCATTGGGCATGGCGATGTCGCTGATCCTGCTGGCGCCAAGCTGGGGCGGGATGATCAACGGGATGATGACCCTGTCCGGCGCCTGGCATCAGTTGCGCACTGACCCGATCCTGCGCTTCCTAGTTCTGTCGCTGGCGTTCTACGGCATGTCGACCTTCGAAGGCCCGATGATGGCGATCAAGACCGTCAACGCCCTCTCCCACTACACCGACTGGACCATCGGCCACGTACACGCCGGCGCCCTCGGCTGGGTGGCGATGATCACCTTCGGCGCGACCTACCACATGGTGCCGAAGGTCTTCGGCCGTGAACGGATGCACAGCACGCCGCTGATCAACCTGCACTTCTGGCTGGCGACCATTGGCACCGTTTTGTACATCGCTTCGATGTGGGTCAACGGCATCACCCAGGGCCTGATGTGGCGGGCGATCAACGAGGACGGCACGCTGACCTACTCGTTCGTCGAAGCGCTGCAGGCCAGCCATCCGGGGTTCGTCGTGCGCTTTGCCGGCGGGGTGTTCTTCCTCACGGGCATGTTGCTGATGGCCTACAACGTATGGCGCACGGTGCGGGTGGCGGATGTTGCAATTGCCCACCGTGAAGCGCAGATCGCCTGAGGCAGGGAGCCGGTCATGTTCGATATTTTTTTGAATGTGTTGGGCGTGCTGTTTTTGTGGCTATCGGTGGAGTATTGCTTGCGCCACGAAACGGCTGAAAGCCTGGATGATGCGAGTCTGACGCCGTTTGCGGATGATCCGGAGGTGGCGCGGCGGGTTGAGCTGGCTACGGGCAAGACTGTGAAAGCGGTGGCGCCGGAGGTGGCGAAGCCGGGGTGGGTCAATCTCGAAATGTAACTGCACCCGATGATCGATCCCACACTGGGTGTGGGATCGATTTGGCCCTAGGTGCGATCGCGCGGAATCAGGCTTTGCAGTTGCAGAGCCAGAAAATTCGCATCAAACACAAACGTATCCGGATCCTTCAAACCATTGGTCTTGCGCCACTGCCAATCACCATTGGGCAGCCCCACCAGCGAAACACTCCCATAACGCGCCGCCGTCAGCCCCATCACCGCCAGCGAAATCTGCCCGCCACTGCCCATCACATCCGGCACAAACTCCACCGGTTTGCCGGCAATCACGATGCTCAGTTTTTCAGTCTTGAAGGTTGACGTCTCAACCGGAATGCTCGGCCCGAACGCCACATAAGCCTCCCGACCCACCTCCAGCAAACCCGGCGCCTGCACCGGCTCCAGCCATTGCTGGATCTGCCCGAACAACTCAGTGATCCGTGTGGCCCAGGTCGCTGACTGCGTCTCGAACAATTGCTTCTTGTGCGCTTCGCTGTCGGCATAGTGGCGAAGCATTTCGCCCAGTTGCTGTACGTCGTCCATTGCGGTGTTCCTTCAAGGAGCGGTGCTGCGGACTTCGAGCATGGCAGATGCCGAAGACGACCGTGCAAGTCATTTGCCTGCACGGTCGCCACTTCGGCCATGGACTGACAAAAGGTCAGCGCTTGCGCAGACGCGCCATGCTCAAGGTGTCGACCCATTGCCCGTCACGCACGGCGTAATCGCGAAACAGGCCCTCGGTTTCGAAGCCGAACTTGCGGTAGAGCCCGATGGCCGCCTCGTTGTCGGCGTACACCGAAAGCTCCACCCGGTGCAGGTTCATCCAGTTGTCGGCGATGTCCAGCGCAGCCGACAACAGCTTCGAACCGACACCCTTGCCCTGCCACGCCACCGCAACGGCCATGCCGACACTGCCGGCGTGGCTGCGACGAATGCGAGAAAAAGCCTCCAGCCCGAGATGCCCGATCACCACACCCTGATGCAGCGCCACCAGTTTCACCATCCGCTCGTTTTCCGGCATCAGTCGTTGACGCCAGATCTCGGCAGACTGAAACGGCATCTGCAACACCTGCCGGGTCACGGCCGGGTCGTTGTAAAGCGCGGTGACGCCTTCGACGTGGGATTCACTGAAGCGTTCGAGGTGAATGGCGGGGTTGTGCTCAGGCATGAAAGATCCCTCCTGGATCAGTGCGTGGCCGGCCACTGTAAACCGCTTCTTCACGGATTCGCCATGACTGTTTAAAGCCGTTGACCGAAACTTCCGGCAAGCCACAACGCCTTGCGCCATTGCCTACGCATCCGCCAGAATCCGCCGGCTTGTGTGCCTTGGGGGCCGGGTTCTATCGTGTGTCGGTCGCTGACGAATCAGCGATCGGGTTTAGCAGCTCGGTTAATTTTCAAGGCACGTTGGCTTCGCCATTTCTGTTTTATGGCGGCTTGCGTGGGGCACTTCGGTGCGCCGGGATCCTTGAGCCTGGTCTGCTAACCCGCGTACAGCCGCCACCCCATTCGTTTAGCAGCGGTGGATGACGGCTCCATTTCTCAAGGAGCTTCACAATGATCAAACCAACACCAAACCCGCCCGAAACCGACCCGACCTCGCCCTACGAAACCCTCGACTCCAAGAAATTCCACGAAGCCGCCGAACGCGCCCTCGACCACTACCTCAATCCGTTCCACCCCAGAAAGCCGCTGCTCACACCCAACATCCGCTACCTCATCGCCCCCGGCATCCCAAGCGAAGAACTATTGGCCGACGCTTGCGAAACCCTGACCTCCGCCAAAACCATGGCCAACGATTTCGCCGGGATGATCGATGCGCCGCAGCGGCATGTGCTGCTGGGCATCGGGCAACTGATCATGCTGGCGGAACTGGCGGTGAATCGGGTGCTGGATAATCTGGATGTGGCGGCTGAACCTCGGCCCTGAGTGCTGAAACTGAAACGGCCCCTTTACTGGGCCGTTTTTCTATCTGCGGGAAGTGTATGTACCAATTGATGACCGCCCGTCTTAAAACCAGCCTCACCTGTCAGATTTGACAGTAGCAGAAATGGATCGCATAGGGCTCTCATGGCACATCAATCACCAAGGAGTTGCGTGCCATGAACAAACCCGCATCCAGCGGCGGCCCCATCGTCGCCCTGGCACTGACACCGCCCTATATTCCAAGCCAGACCTACCCGATCATTCACCCGGTCGCCCAGGTTGGGCTCTCCCGGCTCAATTACTACGCGGACTCGAAGGGACTGCTGGTGTTGTTTGGGCCTTATCAGGGTCAGGTACGCAACGAGACCGGACGGATTTACCTCAATGGCTTGCCTGTGCCGACTCCGGCCCAGACCACCGTGGATACGACCTCACCGCTTGAGTTTCTCGTGCCATTGGGGTTGCTGTCAGACGGAATAAACATTCTGAAGGTCAGCCTCCAGCGCCAGTCGGGCAATGAGGATTCGTCAGAGCTGTCCGTGTTGCATTCCCTAGTTGACCCTGCCGGCAATGACACGGACCCGAACCCTGGCAATTCGTTGCTGAGCATTGATGTCACCCCGAAGAGTATCGGCCCGGCCGAGGCAGCAGCGGGCGTGATCGTGACAATGGATTATCCGGGCAAGCAACTGTATGACCTGTTGACCATCAACTATGGCGGTAAAACCCTCACCCATCAGCTCGTACCGACTGCGCAGGATCCCAACCCCGAAACCAAACCAGTGGTCTTGACCTTCAACACTGCCGATTTCGCCCATGCCCCCAACAACCCACAGTTCATATTCAAGTACAACGTCATCAGTCAGATAGACGACTTTTCCGGCACGTCATCGAACGGAGTATTCAACCCGCAGGAATTCTGGTCCAAGGACTGTGTGGTTAATGTGCATCTGGATTGGGTAGAACTGCACGAGGCGATCCTTCAGGAAATCCTCGGAGACAACGGTGACGATCCGGCCATTGTTGATCTGGGCAAGATGAATGGCGGGCCGTTGTGGGCGCTGATTCACTTGATCAATACGATTTGGCAGGTAGGGGATGAGTGCGATCTGACTTTCGAGGCTTTGGTAAACGGGGTCGTGACGGCTACACATCAAGTGAAGGTGCCAGTCAGTCAGGTACCGGGACAATTGTCAGTGGATATTCCCTACGCCAAGGTCATTCCCGACAGCACGGTGCGGGTGACATACACGCAGATCAGGGAAGGAAAGGTTATTGGAGTTTCCAAGGAGGCAAAAGCGCAAGTGATTGGTTCCGCGACAACCGACGTATTGGAGTTTATAGACGCTCCTTACAGTGTCGCCGATAAAGGACGAATTAAGGATTTCGAGGTGAGGTTGACTCGTAATGGGCAGCCCTTGACGAGTGCACCTATTTTGTTTACTCCGCCGCAAGGAGTGGTATATGCCGATGGTAGCAATGATGAGAGAAGTTTTACTACGGATCTGAACGGCATCATCACTCTCAGGGATATGAGAGCGTCGGGACTCCCGGGAGATTACCTCTTAAAAGCCACAAGTAGCACGGTGGTGCAAACAGCTGTTTTGACAATCAAGGCTCTGGGGCTTCTCGCTACAATCCCGGAAGGGGGTGGCACGTACCAAGGTTTGGCGCTCAGTCCGGATGATAGTCGAATATATGTGGCGACACTTAATGGCGTATCGGTGATTGACACTGCAAGTAATAGTGTAATCGGCAAAATCCCATTGAGTGATGTTGCCGCTCAGCTTGTTGTGACTGGAGACGGGAGCTTGATATTTGTTGCGGGCCATGCTGCCGGCACGGTATCAGTTTTAAGTTCAGCCACACAAGAAATTATTAACACCATCCCGATTGGAAGTTCTCTTATCGGTATTGCCTTGAATCCTGCGGGACCGTCAGTATATGTAACTGATCAACATAAAAATAACGTTTCCGAGATTGACATTGCCACACTAAAAGTCATAAAAACAATACCTGTTAGTAGAGCGCCGACAGGTATTTGCTTTAGCCCCGACGGAAGGCAGGCTGTGACAACCTGCGTTTTGGAAAAAGGGGCTGACATAATTGATGTGCAGACTGGGAAAGTTACGAGAAAAATTCTATTTGGGGGCTTTCCTTATGGTGTCGATGTTAGTCCGGATGGTCGATTCGCGTACGTAACCGATGCAACTTCCGGTAATTTAACGGTCATTGATCTGAAAAGCCATTTGGTGGTCAGGGTTGTTTATTCTGGGCATTACACCCACGGAGTCAAGCTGAGTCGGGATGGGACGCGAATTTATATCGCAAGTAGACTTGGCAGGAAGATCACAGTTCTTGACTCACAAAGTTTTCACGAGGTGACGGCTTGGAATCTGAGCAGCTACCCAGGTTTGCTTGCCATAAATCGCAAGGGTGATCGATTATATGCAAGTTGCGAATCACCGTACCAAACTGTAGTATTTTCGATATAGCCGTCATCTTAATTTCGAAGGCAAGATGGAGACGAACTTATTTACCGACCCAACCATGCGAACCCGCCCTCCCCTTTATCCGGGAGGGCGGGTTTTGTCGTTTCAACACCAGTAAACATCACCGTTAAATAGCGGTGAAAAAAAGGGGACGGAAAAAAAAGGGGACGCATTTATTTACCGGTCGTGGATCAGTGCGTGGCCGATCACTTTAATCTGCTTCACGGATTCGCCATGACTGTTTAAAGCCGTTGACCGAAATGTCCGGCAAGCCACAACGCCTTGCGCCATTGCCTACGCATCCGCCAGAATCCGCCGGCTTGTGCGCCTTGAGGACGGGCCCTATCGTTTCCGGGTCGCTGATGAATCAGCGATCGGGTCTCGCAGCCCGCGATCTCTAGACGCACAACATCCTCCAGTTTTATGGCGGCTGTACGTGGGAGACCCTCGGGTCTGCCGGTTCTAGAGTCCCGGTCTGCGACCCGCGTATAGCTGCCACCCCTTCGTATCGCAGCGAATCGTGGCGGCTCCATGACTCTGGAGATTCAATCATGATCAAACCAACGCCAAACCCGCCCGAAACCGACCCGACCTCGCCTTACGAAACCCTCGATTCGAAGAAATTCCACGAAGCCGCCGAACGCGCCCTCGACCACTACCTCAACCCGTTCCACCCCAGAAAGCCGCTGCTCAAACCCAACACCCGCTACCTCATCGCCCCCGGCATCCCAAGCGAAGAACTATTGGCCGACGCTTGCGAAACCCTGACCTCCGCCAAAACCATGGCCAGCGATTTCGCCGGGATGATCGATGCGCCGCAGCGGCATGTGCTGCTGGGCATTGCGCAACTCATCATGCTGGCGGAGCTGGCGGTGAATCGGGTGCTGGATAATCTGGATGTGGCGACTGAACCTCGGCCCTGAGTGATGAAACCAAAACGGCCCTGCATGGGCCGTTTTCGCGTCTGTAGGAAAATCGTTCTCCGACGACCATTCGTCTTGAAAAAGCGCTCACCTGTCAGATCTGACAGGTGACGCTTTCACGTATCCAGCGTTTGATAGCTCCTGCATCCCTACCTCGCCGGAGCATCGACATGGCTACGCCTACCTCACTGCAAAACACCATCCTGGTGCTGACTCCTCCTTTCGTGCAGGGCGCCACTGATCCAGTTATCGGCGCGCACATCGGTGTCCCGCTTGCCATTTACAATCTAGTGCCTGACGGCCTGGGCGCGAGAGTTCGAATCGATCCGCCACAGGCAGGCACGGTCGATCCGACTGATACCATCGTGCTGAAGCTCAAGGGTGAGGTGGCGCCACTGGACAGCAAGCCTGTCGGCAACCCGAACGCCCCGATTGAAATGCGTATTCCAGTGGGGCGACTGCACTCCGACCGGGTCAACGAGCTGTACTACGAAATTTTTCGCAACAGCCAGAACGTCGGCTCTTCCACGCCGATGCTGGAAGCGCTCTTCAACATGATCCGGCCTGGCTTGAAAGACGTCCGCCCCGATATCGTGGGCCATTCCGAACTCGGCATGACGCTGCCTGACGAGATCAAGAACGGCGTCGGGCCAGGGTTTGTCAGCGCACAGGTGTGCTTCACCTATCCCTATTGCCGGGCCTACGACACGATCACACTCAAGTGCAATGGGGAGATCGTCACTTTCAAAGTGGGCGCCAACGACGCACCGCAACCACCTGACCCCGGCTCGGCGGCACCGACCACCGTGTGTTTTATCGTGGATCGCGCATTCCTCGACAAGGCCATCAGGCCGAGCGGCAAGCTGGACTTTTCATTCACCGCGACTGACCAACTCCTCAATACACCCGACCCCGACGCCGTGTGGTCAGCCTCGCAAACCGTCGACGAGAACCTGGACGGCAAACGCTTCCAGGGGGTGATCTATCGTGAGCGCCCGAACGATCCTGGCGATGTGTCCGAGATCATCGACCTGGAGTTACTGGGCACCAATCGACTGCAAGTGATTGTGCTGACCAACGACCCGCGCCTGCTTGCGGGGGATGTCATCGATGGAACCTATACGGCAAGCGCTGAAGGTAAACTCGACGTCGTGGTGCCGTTGAAGGGAGTCGTGGAAGCAGACGAGTTCGGACAGAAAAAGGTCGTGATCCTGTGGGTAGACAATGACAAGGTGATCGCCGGCAGCACAGTGAAGAGCATGTATGCGGTGCTGCGCAATGGCACATCTATCGGCCAATCGGTAGCGGCCATGGCCCGAGTGGTGGGTGAAGGGTTACCGGATCTGCTGCCACCACGGTTTCAGAAATCGGTGGGTGGTGTTCTGGACCCGTTGGATCCCACTAACCTGAAAGGTGCAAACGGCCAGGTGGAAGTGCTCGGTTTCCGTTCAGGCGATGTCGTAAAACTGATTGGCTCTTGGGCTGGCTCACCGACATTCGATTTCAAACCATTGAATTCCGCAAGCCGGGCAAACTTTCCTTTGGACAGCGCATTTCTCGCGGCGAACATGGGTAAACAGTTCAATTTACGTTATGTACTGCAACGTAGTGGCAAGCTGTACGACTCGCAAGTACTCGACGCCTCAGTAAAGAGAATTGCGGATCACGATCCGAGACTGCCTGTGCCGACGATTGATAGGAACGACACATCTGACCTGGACGCTACAACACTGCTTCCGACCTCCGTACTTCAGTTGGCGGCGTGGGCACATCAAGTGTCGGGACAGAACGGATGGTTGCGCTATGAGGGGGTGGACAGCAAGGGTAATCCGGTCTTCCACGACGACCTGAATGGTGACGCCCTGGGCGCCGGACCGGAACTGGTCCGGCCTGTACCGTTGACCTGGTTGCAGGGGCTCAAGGATGGCAGTGTGTTGACCATCCTGTTCAGTTTGAACTATGACGGGGTGGCCAATGCAGGATTGGCGGTGAAGTTTCCGATTCGCAGTTATACCGTTCAGGCACAGCCAGCTCTCGTGGTGGCGTTTCTCAACGCGCCTTACACCGCGACGGCGGGTGAACAAGTGGCGGGGATTGAACTGCTTGTCACTCAGGCAGGGCTGCCCAGTGCAGGACAGACCGTCACCATCACCTTGCCGCCGGGGACGACGTTTGCCGGAGGGGCGGGAACCAAGGACTTCGTGACCGGCGTTGATGGGAAGATAACGGTTAATGGGGTGACGGCGGGGAGTGTGGAAGGGAATTATTCCATTACTGCTGTCAGTGGTGGTGTAGCGGCCAGTGCGGGCTTGAGCATTCGTGCGAATGAAGGAGAAGTCATCGAAGATACGGACTTCACTAACGGTACAAATGATTGGTTGGCTGGTGACGGAGTTCAGACATTAATGGAGGAAGACCAAGATCGATTCTTACGGTTCAATTCCACTATCGGAACCTATTCATTTATCGATAAGCAATTAAGATTAACCAAAGGAAAATACAAACTAATAATAACAGCGAGAAAGATTTATCACGATGCAAATTTAATCTACATATTTGCTACTGGAGGCAATTTTACATCGGCGCCGCTCGGCATGTTCTGGAGTGAAGTCACCAGAGAACTAACTTTAAACGCAGACAGCCTTGCACACGTTTGGGTAGGCCTTACCAACAGTTTAAAAAACAATACCTTGGGCGACATAACCTCTATAAAAATTATAAAACTAAAGACCAACTAACCTGACGCACTTAATTACAACAAAAGACTGAAAAGGGGACTGAAAAAGGACTGAAAAAGGGGACGGATTTATTAAATTAAGTCCGTCCTTTTGAGGCGGTTATTCAAACCACTCCTGTCGCTCATTGAACGTGCGCTGAATCAACTCGACCAACACCTGCACCTCCCCCGACACTCTTCGAGTCACTGTTCACCGCCAACCACGCCTGCAACCGCATCGCCTCCTCAAACAACCCCGGCAACGCCACCAACCCGCGATCAAACCGACTCATGTACATCGGCAACAAACCAATGCAAGCGCTGCACCGGATCATCTCCAGCATCAGCTCATAGAAAAAGGAAAAAGGGGACGAGGAAAAAGGGGACGCATTTATTTACCGGCCGTGGAGCAGTGCGTAGCCGATCACTTTAATCTGCTTCACGGATTCGCCATGACTGTTTAAAGCCGTTGACCGAAATGTCCGGCAAGCCACAACGCCTTGCGCCATTGTCTACGCATCCGCCAGAATTCGCCGGCTTGTGTGCCTTGAGGGCCGGCTCTATCGTTTTCGGGTCGCTGATGAATCAGTGATCGGGTCTCGCAGCCCGCGATCTCTAGACGCACAACATTCTCCAGTTTTATGGCGGCTGTACGTGGGAGACCCTCGGGTCTGCCGGTTCTAGAGTCCCGGTCTGCGACCCGCGTATAGCTGCCACCCCTTCGTATCGCAGCGAATCGTGGCGGCTCCATGACTCTGGAGATTCAATCATGATCAAACCAACGCCAAACCCACCCGAAACCGATCCGACCTCGCCCTACGAAACCCTCGACTCCAAGAAATTCCACGAAGCCGCCGAACGCGCCCTCGACCACTACCTCAACCCGTTCCACCCCAGAAAGCCGCTGCTCAAACCCAACACCCGCTACCTCATCGCCCCCGGCATCCCGAATGAAGAACTGCTGGCCGACGCTTGCGAAACCCTGACCTCCGCCAAAACCATGGCCAGCGATTTCGCCGGAATGATCGAGGCGCCGCAGCGGCATGTGCTGCTGGGCATCGGGCAACTGATCATGCTGGCAGAACTGGCGGTGAACCGGGTGCTGGATAATCTGGATGTGGCGACTGAACCTCGGACCTGAGTGCTGAAACTGAAACGGCCCCTTTGCGGGGCCGTTTTTGTGTCGGCAGGAAAACCGTTCACCGACGACCATTCGTCTTGAAATCAGGCTCACCTGTCAGATCTGACAGGTGACGATTTGCTCCTTTCGCGCTGAGATGAGACCTGCCCTGAAATGGTCCAGGCGCGGCGCCCGAGGAGAAAAAGATGAATATCAACGTCAATTCAGCGCAGGCTGATAGCGCGCTTGCGCTCCTGCCCATGTTCGTTCCCGGTGCGCTTACTTCAGTGCAACCGACGGGGTTTGCCCACCTCGGTGCGCCTCTGGTCATCTACCCGGCGACCACCGGGCTGGCGATGGTGATTGATCCGGTGACAACGCTGTCCACCACGCTGACCGCTTTCGATACCGTGGTGATTTGGCTCAATGGTCAACCCACTTCGGCGATCAAAATCATCCAGCCGGGCGAAGAAAACGACCGCATTCTCATGTATCTGCCGCCGGGACTGCTGGTGAACGGTATCAACACAATGTTTTATCGGGTGACCCGACCCAGCGGTAACTTCGAGGACTCCACACCGATACTCAACGTGCTGTTCAACAACCCGGCCCCCAATATCACCGTCAGCCATCCGGCCAGCATTGGCCCGGGACAGCCAGCGGTCATCACCCTCACCGTCGGTTACGCACGGCCTTACGACACGGTCACCTTGACCATTGGCACCTGGAGCATCACGTTCACCAACCCCGACCCCACCAAACCGATCACTCACACCCTGACCGCAGCCGAACTCCAACAGATCGGCGATGGCACTCATTCGGTAAGTGCCCGGGTGATCGATCAATTGACCAACAGCAATGCGTCGCCGACGACTTCAATCACCATTACAGCCAACCAGAAAGTGTATAACCCGCCGATCATCGTGGAGGGGGAACCGGGCAAGATTCTCGACGTTGCAGCACTGAACGGCAAAGACGCCACGATTCACGGCCTGACGTGGACGAGAATCGCGTCGGGGCAGCAGGTGTGGCTCAAACTGGCCGGACATAAACCCGACGGCTCGACCGTCACCTTGCAGATCTGGAATGGCGGCGGCAGTCAGGTCAATGCGACCTGGGTCAGCCAGGGCTTCTGGCCCAAACCGCTGCCGGCCAGCTTTCTGGCCTTGCTGGCAGATGCCTCCAGTTTGCGGATGGAATTCTGGGTGTCGGAGGACAAGAGCAATAACTTTGCGACGGCGACGAAGTTTGCGGATCAGGTGTATACCGTCAAGGCGTTAGCGGCCGTTGTATTAGCGTTTCTCAATGGGCCTTACACCGCAACGGCTGGAAGGCAGGTGACGGGTATTGAGTTGCTTGTCACCCAGGCGGGGCAACCGAGTGCGGGAAAAACTGTCAGTGTCACCTTGCCGCAAGGTACGACGTTTGCAGATGGAACAAGCATCGGCAATTTCGTGACAGGGACAGAGGGTAGGGTGAGACTCGCCGGAGTGACGGCGAGCCAAGTAACGGAAACATTTTCAATTACGGCTGTCAGTGGCGGTAGCACGGCCAGTGCGAGCTTGACTATTTTGGAGGAGGCACCGTTTGGACCGATTCCTTTATCTTCTTTTGCCTTTGGCGTTACTTATAGCCAGGATGGCAAATTCGCTTACACCTCAGGTGCAAACTCCATACAGGTTATTGATACAGCTCGTTCAACTGTGATTAGTCGAATACCCGTCCCAGCGACAAACTCTTGCGAAATTGCCCTGAATCAAGATGCCTCACGTGCCTTTGTCGTCGATTTTGGCAGAGTGTTAGCGATCGACATGAGCACCAACTCGCTGATTGCTGATATCCCTGTGGCAGGGTGGCCCATCGGGATAGTTTTAAGCAAGGATGGTACCCACGCCTTTGTCAGCACCTGGCAGGGGAACTCGGTCGTGGTGATCAATCTTGTGAATTTCAGGGTCGTCGGAACAATTCCTGTTGGGCCCTATCCCAGAGGCATTGATATATCCCCGGACGGCAGGCGGGTTTACGTTGCCAATTACGGCAATGGATCGCCTTCTTCGATTTCTGTGATTGACGCACAGACTTTTGGCGTTATCCGAACGGTGCCCCTTTCCCAATTCGCCTACGAGGTGGCAGTGAGCCCGGACGGCAATAGTGTTTATGTGTCCGTTCATACACATAATGGCAATCAGTTTCTCCAAAGTCTGATCTTGCACTTGAATACTCAGACTTGGGCGCAGGTCAAGGCGATACCGGTCCCGAATTATTCTCGATGCATTGTTTTGAATCACGCCGGAACCCGGGCTTATTGCAGCTCAAGCTTCTTTCAAAGCGGTAGCCCCTTCATCTATGCATTTACAACAATTGACACTGCGCTAGGGCAAGTTATTTCAACAATCCCGCTCCGAGATCGCCCTTATGGAATCGCGATCAGCCCGGATGATTCGCGAGCTCTGGTTGCCTGTACTGGAAACGACTTCTTATGGGCTATTCCATTGACGCCAGAAACAGCCAGTCAGGGCGTAAGCAGCGCTGATGTTTCCAGTATGACGAACACTTATTCACAATCAACGCTACCGATTCCTGCTGATCCGATGTTTCCCTGAAACCGTTAACTCGATCTTGAACAAAGCAACAAAGGGGACCACCAAAGGGGACGGATTTATTTATAAAAAATAAATCCGTTCTCCTCTATACAGTCATTCAAACCACTCCCCCCGCTCGCTGAAAGTGCGCCTGATCAACTCCACCAACACCTGCACCTCCCCGACACTCTGCGACTCCCTGTTCACCGCCAACCACGCCTGCAACCGCATCGCCTCATCAAACAACCCCGGCAACGCCACCAGCCCGCGATCAAACCGGCTCATATACATAGGCAACAACCCGATGCACGCGCTGCACCGGATCATCTCCAGCATCAGTTCATAAGACTGCATCTGCACCACACCGGCCAAGCGCTGTTCGACGAGATTGTTCCAGGGCCGGAAGCTGTCGATCTGCCGATCATGCTGCCATTGCACCAGCATGAAATCGGCAAGATCATCCGGGCTCTCTGGCCGTGCGGTCACGCGCGAATAGCGTTTGGCAATGTGCGGCTGGTATTCCAGTTGTGCGAGGCGCTGCGGTTCGCTGGTGGCGAAGGTCGGGCCGGGATGCGGGGTTTCGCCGTGGGCGAGCCACAGCACGATGTCGGCACTGACGGCGCGCAGGGCCAGTTCGCTGTCGAGGGCGATGATCTCGAGGCGCACGCTGGCGTTGCGGCGCAGCAGTGCGATGAGGTCGCGACCGAGGATGTCATGCAGGATCGATTCGGCGACGGCCAGCCTGATCAGGGGTTGCTCGATCACCGGGAGTTTGCGTTCGTGGGCCAGGGCCACCAGTTGCGCCTGCAATTGCTGACCTTCGCGGGTCAGCGTCAAAGCACTGCCCTGAAAGCTGAACAGCGCGCATTGCAGTTGCTGTTCGAGTTGCGCCAGCTGTTTGCGCAGCAGGGTCGAGCGCACGTTTAGGCTGCGGGCGGCCTGCATGAAGCAACCGCAACGGGCGCTGACCAGAAAATATTGCGCGATTTCGCCCTCGATCTTCGCAACCTGCGCCAGCCAGGGTTCGGCCTTTTCCTGCGGCCAGCGAAAATCGGGGCTGCCCTGTCGTCCTGCGGGTTCGGTGAATGACATCGATGACTCCCTGTCGATCTTTGTTGTTTGCCTTTGCACACATCTCCTGTGGGAGCTGCGGTGAGTCTGAATTACAGTTTTTCCTCCAGCACCTTGTTGAGCTCGGCCCCGTCGATGCTCAGCGTCGCGGTGTTGAGCATGCCGTCCAGATAGGCCTGGGCGATCTGTTCCTGACGCTGGGCACGCAAAGCCTGGGTCAGTTGGTCACGCAATTCGTCGAGGGTCGCGGTACGGGCCGGTTGTTGCTCGGTGAGTTTGATCACGTGGAAACCGGCGCTGCTTTGAACGGGATCGGAAACCGCGCCGACCTTGAGTCGCGCCACGGCGCCACGGACTTCCGGCACCAGTTGCTGTAACGGTTGCAGGCCCGTATCACCACCGCGCTCAGCAGTGAGCCGATCCTGAGAAAACTCTTTGGCCAGTGCTGCAAACTCCGCCGGGGTTGCCTGCGCCTTCTTGCTCAAATCCGCAGCCTGTTTGCGCACCGCATCAAGATTCTGCGGCTCGTTCACCCCGAGGAAAATCTGGCTCACCCGATACAACGCCGGCGTCTGCCAATTGGCCTTGCCCGCGTCATACGCCTGCTGCAACTCGGCAGCGCTCGGGTAATCCGCTGGAACCTGGCTCACCGACTGCAAATAGTCGCGGAACACGATCTGCTCGGTGGCGGCGCGGGTCTGCCGCACCACGTCCGGACGCTGCGCCCAGCCCTGGGCGTCGGCCTGTTCCAGCACGGCTTTTTCGGCCAGGCGTGAACGTATCCAGCGCTCCAGAGCCTCACGATTGCCGCGCAATTGCTCGCGGGTCTGCGGTGGAACAGCCGCCAGCAACGCCTGCAATTCCTCCGGCGTAACCTGCTGATTGCCCAACCGCGCCACCGCCGGCCCGGCACTGGCGCCCACGACCGGCGCCGGTTGCTGGGCGGCGACCGGGTCATTGCCCGGCCGCACCACCAGCGCCACGGCCACCACCAACAGCGCCACCGCAGCGGCGCTGATCACCATGGCAGGTTTCGTCACAGCGCGACTTCCTCTTGCTCAACCTTTGGAGCCTGAGCGGCAGCGGCGTTCTGGGTGAAATCACGCAGGTACACGATGAATTCCTGAAGCAGGCGATCCCACAGCTCCAGATTGCCGCGCAGGTAATCGCCGCTGACGCCAGCGGCCACCACCACATCCATTTCCATCACCAGAAACTCGCCCTGCAACGACAACCGGGCAAACCGACGGGTCGCGTTCCACTGCTCGGCCACACCCGCCGGCAGCTCACCCTGTACGCGCAGTGCGCAGCTGAAGGTGAAGTCGACGTAGCTGCCCTGCTCTACCACCGCCGGGTTGCCGAAACGCACGGCATAACCGATGCCCTGACTGGCACTGAGCAGTTGAACGATGCCGTTCTGTTCGGTCTGGTTGACGCGATAACCGGCGGCTTGCAGCACTTCGGTCAGGGATTGCGGGGATACGTGGGAGATCAATTGAGTCATTACTTCTTCCTTGTCTATGAGTCTTTTAATCAGTGCGCGATCGCGGCTTGCGGCGCATCGAATTGTGTCTTGTACAGGTCATCGCCGAAGCCTTGAGCCAGTTCATCGAACTTGACCCGGGCGCTGCCGGCGAAGGGCTGGCGGATCTTCATCACCTCGGCCACATCGATGTTTTCGTAGGCGGTAAGGATCTGCTTGGCCACGCCGTACATTTGCTGATTCTTGACCGAACATTGCTGCACTTGTGTTTCACGTTCGGCCAATTGCGCTTGAAGCTTAGACCGTTCTGCCTCTTTGGCACGGGCCATGACCAACAGCTCGTCATAGGCCTTCTTGAACTTGCCGGTCTGCTCGTTGCTGGCCGCCACCTGCGCCTGGGCCTGGCTGTGCAGGCTCTGTTGCTGCCCGGCCAGTTGCTCGGCGAGGCCTTTGGCCTTGGCCAGTTCGGCGGTCAATTGCTTGATTTGCGCCTGCGCTGCCTTGGCTTCGTTCTGCGCCGCCAGTTGCGCGGCGCTGGCCTGGGCCTGCTGGCTTTGCAGGGTTTGCAACTGCTGGGTGGTGCTGCGCAATTGCGTGCGCAGGCGTTCCTCCATGCCTTCGGCGCTGGCCCCGCTGGCGACTATCAAGCCCAGACCCAACACTAAAAATCGCGCGTTCATAACCCTCTCCCGGCGCCTTAGAAGCGCGTGTTGATCTCGAGCTGCAAGACGTCGATGTCGAACGGCGCGCCATACACCGCTTCGGTGCTCATCCAGCGGCCGGTGGCGTAGACGTTCTTCGCCAGACCGTAGTTGCCCCCGAGGATGTAGCCCTTGGCGTTGGTGCCGCCGAGGTGGAACGACGAGTCGTTGAAGCCGTCCGGCAAGGCATCCGGCTGGATGTACTTGTAGCCGGCGAACAGGTTCCAGTCGCCCTGCTTCTTCAGGTCCAGCGCGTTGCCGAGGGTGAACTGCACCATCCACGCATTGGCGCCGCTTTCGATGTTGCCGCTGCTGTCGAGGTTGTTGACCAGTTGCCCGGCCGAACGCTTGCGCATGTCGCCTTCGTCGTAGCCGAGGTTGTGGATGTAGTTGCCCTGGCTGCGCAGTTTGAAGTCGGCAGGCAGGTCGGCGTCCCAGACCAGGTTCAGGTCCAGCAGGTTGAACTCCGACGCCAGGCCGACGAATTGAGGTTGTGGCGTGGTGCTCGGGTTGAGCGGGTTCGGCGTGATGTCGCGCAGCAGGAACACGCTGTTGCCCTTCTGCATGAACGCCGCGCGGGTGCCGTCGCTGTCGCAGCCCGGCGCGCCGGCCCACGGTTCGCAAGGGCTGGAGCGCTGGCCCTGTATGTCTTCGAAGCGGTAGTAAGCCAGCGCACCTTTCAAGCGGTTGTTGCTGTTGATCGCCCACTTGGCGCCGACCTGCGCGCCGTACAGCCATTTGTTGTCGCTTTCTTCCTTGTCGAAGCCGTTGCTGGTGGTGGTGTCGCTGGTGTAATCCACCGGGAACGCGCCGACGGTGCCGAACACGCCCCAGTCGCGGCTGAGCTTGTGGTCGAAGATCGCCGCCACACCGTCGAAGTTCAGGTCGTTGGAATACAGCATGTCGGTGGACATGAACGGGTTGGCGAAGCGGCCACCGGTCAGGGTCAGTTCATCCGACGGCTTCCAGGTCAGGTAACCCTGATCGAGCCAGATGTCCTTTTTGGCAAAACCGCCGCCAAGGCTCTGGGTGGTCGACACCGGGTTGTTGTCCGAGCCGGTGCCGATGCGGATACCGGCAGTCCATTCCGGCGAAATCACCGCTTTCATGCCCAGCCGGGCGCGCAGGCGGAACAGGTTGGTGCGGTCTTCACGGGTGTTGAGCAACGGCGGCAACGCGGTGCTGCTGTTGGGGTTCACGTCGTAGGGGCCGTTGTTGTTGAGCCGGGCGAAGTCGACGATTTCGTTGCTGTTGCTGCCCGAGTAGTAGCGCGATTCGTCGCGCAGGCGAATGTCGCCGTCGAAGCTGATGCGCGACGCCCAGTCCGGGAAG
Organism: Pseudomonas sp. GW821-FHT09C09; assembly: GCF_059418105.1. Classification (NCBI taxonomy): domain Bacteria; kingdom Pseudomonadati; phylum Pseudomonadota; class Gammaproteobacteria; order Pseudomonadales; family Pseudomonadaceae; genus Pseudomonas; species Pseudomonas sp. GW821-FHT09C09. The sequence goes on along the minus strand of NZ_JBWKPF010000002.1, from coordinate 144,623 downwards.
GTGTTGGGCGCGGCCCAGTTTTCCTGCTTGGCGGTGGCCATGACTTCAGCCTTGACCTGATCGCGGATCTGATCGCGCACTGCGGCCGGCACGTATTGCACCCGCACATCGCCCGGTGCGGCGACCGGCCCGGCCGCCACAGCGGTAGACGCCGCGGCCTGCTTGGCCTGGGCGGCTTCGTTCTGGGCCTGGGCGATCAGCGCGTCGGCCTTGTCCTGTTTCAGAATGCCCTGCTCGACCAGCAAGCGGATCAGATTGATCGTGGCGTTCTCCGAGGGCGCAGGCGCTGCCGCGGCCTGACCGACCAGGGTCGCGATGACCATGCCGACCGCCAGGGACAATCGATTCACGTTGGAAATCATCTGCACACAACTCCTTTTCATACAGCTTTATGAATTCGGTTAACCCGGACGCCGCCCTTGCAGGGACATGCGCACAGGCAAGGTGATGGAGGCCGGTGGCCGTTCGCTCAGATGCGGCGCGTTACGCAACGCGGCCAGCACCTGACTGTCGATCTCGGGGTTGCCGCTGGACTTGACCAGTTCGACCCGGGTGATCTCGCCGACGCCGCTCAGCCAGACATCGGCCTGCAACGAAAATGCGAGGTTGCGCAGGTCGGGGTTCTCGCGCAGCAGCTTCTGGAAAGTGAACGCGAGGAACTGGCTGTAGGTGCCGTTGCCCACGCGCCCACCACCGGCGCCGGCCATGCCGCCGCCCTTGCCCGCGCCGATGTTGAAGGCGTCGTTGCCGCTCTGGGCGTCGCCGTCCATTTGCATCGGGTTGGCCAGGTCGTCCGCCGGCGATGGCGGCGCTTCTTCCTCGGGTTTCACTTCCTGTGGTTCGGGGGTCGGCTCCGGCTCGACGACTTTTTCTTCCACCGGGGTTTCCGGCTCCGGCGGTTTTTCCGGCGGCGGAGGTGGCGGTGGCGGCAACGGAATGATCGTCGGCACCTTCGGCGCTTCCCGGCGGATGCCGCTCATGTCGTTGGCCCACTGCCACAGGAACCACGCGGCAAGTGCGCCTAGGATCAGCCCGGCGCCCCACTTCGCGTAGCGCACTGGCGACTTCTTCACCGGCAGCGGTTCGATTGGCATCTGTGCAGTCATGACTCAGCCCTGCGTCGGTTTGCCGGTGACGAGACCGACCTGGGACAGTTCGAGCCGGCGCAACAGATCCAGCACTTCGATGACCTTCTGGTACTGCACCGTGGCGTCGCCGCGCACGATCACCGGAAAGTCCGGGTTCTGCGCCTTCTCGATGCGCAGGCGTTCTTCCAGCTCCGGCAGGGTCACCGGGTAGGCGTCGAGGAACACCTGACCGCCGTCGTTGACCGAAATCGCCTTGGTCTTGGCCTCGGACAGCGACACCGCGGCGCTGGCCTTGGGCAGGTTGATCTGGATCCCGGAGACCTGCGCGGTGGCGGTGAGGATGAACATCACCAGCACCACCATCAGCACGTCCACCAGTGGCGTGATGTTGATGCTGTCTACCGCTGCATCTTCATCATCGTCGTGGGAGGCATTTACGGACGCCATGTCAGTGCTCCTCAGGCCGGTACGGAGTGGTTGGCGTGATGACCGCGCTGATGCGCCGCTTCACTGGACTGGCCTTCGCCGTGCATCTCCGCCAGACGGGTGATGAACTCGTCGACGAACACGCGCATGTCGGCGCTGACTTCCTTGTTGCGGGTGATCAGGCGGTTGTAGCCAAACAGCGCCGGGATCGCGACGAACAGGCCCATGGCCGTGGCGAGCAACGCGGCCGCCATACCCGGCGCAATGGCGTTGATGTTCACGTCACCGGCCATGGCCGTGCCGAGGAACACCACCATGATCCCCAGCACGGTGCCGAGCAGGCCGATGTACGGGCCGCCGGCGATGGCGTTGGACAGGGTCGAGAGTTTCGAGCTCAGTTGCTGGTTTTCCCGGGTGCGCACGCCGTCCATGGAGCAGCGGATGGCTTCGATGGTCGCGGCGGAGACGGACGAGGTATCGGCGCCCTGCTCGCGGCGGGTGCGGATCTCCTTCACCGCCACCTGGTACAGGCGCCACAGCGGCGAGTGCTGCAGACGCTGGGCAAGTTGCGTGTCGTCGGCGAACATCTCCAGGCGCGTGCCGACCTTGGCGAACTGCACGCGGAAGTCTTCGTTGGCCGAAGTCACGCGACTCAGGGTGCGGTTCTTGCGCAGCATGATGATCCACGACTGGAACATCATCAGCACCAGCACCGCGATGATCACCCAGGCGTCTACCGGCACGGCATTGAGCAGGAAGCCGAGGCTGCCGAAACCGAAACCGGACTGTTCTTCATCGACGCCATAGGCGACCAGTTTCGACTCGGCGCCCTGGGAAGTGGCGTCGGCCAGCAACAGCGGTGCCGGACGGGCGACTTTCGACAGGCGCAGTTCGTCGATGGCGCCCACGAACGGCTGGAAAGGACCTTCGTGCAGGTCGGCGCCGATGGCCATGACCGAGTTGAACGCCGGCATCGCTTGAGCCAGCGTCGCACCTTCGCGACCGTTGATGTACAGCGTCACCTTCGAACCTTCAGCGGTCAGGGCAACGTGTTGCCATTGACCCGGATTCAGCGGTTGAGTGGCCACCGCACGCTGGCCGTCGATCTCCACGAACGGCACGCCCTGGTTCACACCGACCAGCAGGCTGTTGGTGCCTTCGCGGCGGGCCAGGATCAGTTGCTCGCCGTTGGCCTGATCCAGTCGCAGCCACGCACTAAAGGTGAAGGCGCTACCGGCGTTGTGCTGCAACGACGGACTGGCCGGCAGCAGCAATGGCTGACCGCTGAACTGCAAGGCCCGCCCTACTACGCCGTCGATCGCGGCGCCGGTCGCGCTCTGCGCGGTGTTGCCGTAGGCGGTGGTGTCTTTGGCCGGGGTGCCGGTGGCGCCTTCGAAGTGATAGAGCGCGGTGTAATTCGGATCGAATGTGAGCTGACCGTTGCCGGTGGCCGGCGCTTTCTGGTTGCCGTAGTACATCCAGATGTCCTGGCGCTGACCGCCCTCGACATTCGGCACATCGACCCAGATCAGCGCCATGCCCATCAGCGCGTCGAAGCTTTCGATCTGGTGGTTGAGCACGGTCTTGTCATCGGCGGCGACGAAGCGCAGGTCCGAGCCGTCCTCTTTCACGCCGTCAAAGGTGAAATTACCGGTGTGCAGGCGCACCAGCAGCGCGGTACGGCCGAGTGCCTGATTGATCCCGGCGCCTTGCGGCGTGGTGTCGACGGCGATCTGTTTGCGGTAATGCCAGTCGTCCTGCCACCAGGCCTGAGCCGTGGCCGGGAGCACGAAGCCCAGGCAGATCAACAACGAAAGGAATAGGCGCTGCATGGAAAGTGCTCCTTGTTAGAAAGTGGCCTGTAGGTTGAAGTGCAGGCGCGATTCCTGTTTCGAGGTGTTCGGCCCTTCGAGTAGCGGGTAGCCCCAGTCGACGCTGCCGGACAGCCATTTGCTCAGGCTGGCGCGGGTGCCGAGGCCGACACTGGCCAGGGCGTAACTGGCATCCTGGTCCGGCAGTTCGTCGCGCAGGTAGAGTTGCGCGCCTTCGGCGAAGGCGTAGAAGCGCCAGTCCTGCATCCAGGTGCCGGCGTACCGGGCCAGCGACGGTGTGCGGACTTCCTGACTGAGCAGCACGCCGTCATCACCGGTGCGTTCGGCGGCCAGATAACCGCGTACCGAGGTCGCGCCGCCGGCAGAGAATTGTTCGTTGGAAACCAGTGGCCCCGACGCCAGCTGGAACGCGGCTTTACTCGCGCTCTGCCAGTCGTTGTCGAAGGTCCAGGTGAAACTGGTATCGCCCTTGAGCACGGCGAAACTCGGCTTGGCGCGGTAGCGTTTGTAGTCGAATTCTTCGTCGGAGCTGCCGTAGCCGAAAATGCTGCGGGTGGCCGCAACGAGGCTCAGGCCGAGGCCGAGCTGGCTTTTTTCGGTGTAGCGATAGCCGTTGTAGGCGAAGGTGAACGGCGCGTATTTCAGCGGCACCTTGTCGCTCTCGCCGGACAGGGTCAGGCGTTCGTCGAAGTCCTTGAAGTCGATGCCGGCCGACAGCGAGTTCGACCAACTGCCACTGGAAGGGATGGTGTAGATCGCCGACACACCGTAGGAATGGCCCTTGCCGAGCACATTGCTGCCGCCGATGGTGGCGACGTTGCTGTCGGACTGGTAACCGGAGAACTGCACGCTCCAGCGGTCGGTCAGCGGCGCGGTGTACGAGCCGGACCAGACCTTGGCGTTGTCGGTGTCCTGCGGCGCGGTGAAGTAGGTCAGGTTGATGCTGTGGCCGAGTTGCCAGAGGTTGTTGTAACCGAGGCTGGTGACGGCACGGAGTTTTTCGGTGTCGGCGCTGTAGTCGTTGTTCAGACCCACGCTGGCGGTCCACGGGTTCTGGTCTTCGACCTGCAGATCGACGTCCATGGTGCCGGGGCGCTGCCCCTCGCGCACCAGCGGCATCACCTGCCGGCCCGGGGTCTTGTTGAGTTGCGCCAGTTCGCCCTGGACCTTGGCGAAGTCCGGCACCTCGCCTTCCTTCAGCGCCGGGACGTTGTCGCGAATATCCAGCGGCGAATAGTGTTTGGCGCCGACCACCCGCACCCGGCCGACTTTGGTTTCGCTGACTTGCAGGTAGACGATGCCGTCGGCCACTGCCTGCTCCGGCAGTTCGACGAACACCGATTGATAGCCGCGTTCCTGATAGACCTTCTGCAAGGCGTCCCGCGCACCTTCGATGTCGCTCAGGGCTTTTTGCGGGCCGAGGAACGGGTACACCGCCTCTTCGATGGCCCGGGCATCGAGCACGGTGTTGCCGCGCACGAAGTATTCGTTGACGTCCACCAGACGCTGCGCACCTGCGTTTGCGGCCTCCTCGGCGAACGCCGGCTGCACGCCGGCCGTCACCAGCAGCCAGCCCCACAGCGCCAGCCGTGACGTGAAAATCTGCTCCACACTACCCCCTGAAATTCGCGATGACCTGTTGGCGTCTCGGCGCCCTGTGTATTGCGTCGGTTGCTGGCCGCCGTCAGTTGCTGACGTGCGGGGCGCAGGCGTGCTTGCCGAGCCAGGTGTGCAGCAGCGCGAAGTTCAAGGAGAACTCGGGCATTTGCAGCAAGGCACCGCAGAACACTTCGCCGATGATTTTCTGAATGAGCAGCACCGCACGGGGCTCATTGAGCAGCGTGGCGATGTCGCGACTGAGGACGTTGTAGCTCCAGACTTTCTGGTTCAGGCCCAGGCCGACGAACCAGCGAAACAGCAGGTTGTAATTGAGTTGTTCGAACAACTGCTGCTCGCTCGGCACCGAATACAACAGTTGCAGGAGCAGGATGTGCATGACCGTTTGCGCCGGGATCAGCATGCCGGGCCGGGCGTTGAGCTCGTGCAGGAGATCGGCGTGGGCGTCGAACAGGTCGTCGATCTGCGGGCGCAGCAGCACCAGCGAATGACCCGGCGGAATGTAGCTGGAGACCTCTTTCAAGGCACCCTGCCAGTCATCCTGCGACACGATCCAGACCCACGGCGCACCGTAGCGATACACCGAAACCGGCTTCTTGCGCGCAGCTTCGACGATCTTCGACAGGCGTTGATCGAGTTCCTGCATGCCCACTTTCGAGTAGCGTTCCATAGTCCCCATTGCCTCACTCCCGGCGTCCCGCCTCGGCTTGTGAAAAGCGCCCAAAGGGCCCCTCAAGCGCGTTACATAGGCATGACCGGACTGGCGATGTGCTACCGAACTTTTGTCATAAAAGCTTCATTACAGAATTTGATCGGGAAACGGCGGGCATAAAAAAACCTGTGGGAACGGGCTGGTTCCCACAGGTTTTCGTCGTGATTTAACGTCAGGAATAAACCGGCCAGGTATCGACGATCTTGCCGCCACGTACCGCCAGCAAGTCGCCGAATTGCAACAGGACGGCTTCAGTCTGGGTTGGTCTCAGGAACACCTGATCCTCCACCGTCAGCCCCACGGCATTCGAACCATTGACCATCTCCTGATTCGAGCTGCGCCCGTAAACACCATTGCTCTGAAGTCCCGGCGGCGACTCGAACTCGGCCATCCAGTTGCCGCCATAGATAAAGAAAGTCTGGCGCTGGTTGGCGTCCCACCACGAAAACAGTTTCGACTTGTCATCCAGTGCCGGGATGTTCACCGCGCCGGTGCTTTTCAATACCGGCGTGGCGATGTACGTGGCAGGCACATGTTCGACCAGTGACGGCAGATCGTAGTGAGTCGGCTTGAGCATCGCCGTGCCCACCGACACTTCACTGCTCAGGGTTTCGTTTTCATGCATGCGATAACTCGGGCTGCCGGCGGTGTTCAGGCACAAGCCGTCATGCCACAGGGCCGGGTATTGCTGCCGGGTGAAATCGACGCAGCGCTGATAAATCACCATCACTTTGGCGAACAATTCCTCGGGCGAACCGAGAATCCCCGGCACGCCCATGCCCACGAACGGGTCGTAGCCCATGAACCCGGCGAATTCCAGGTGCTGCGGGTTGGCGGCGATCAGCGCGAGCATCTGCCCGAGCACGTTCACGTCACTGACCCCGCCCCGGTGCAGGCCGACGTCCAGTTCGATGTTGATCCGCATTCGGGTGCCCAGTCCTTGGGCCAGCGCGAGGTATTGCTGCAGGCGTTCGGGGTTGTCGATCAGCCATTGCAGTTGTTTCGCCGGGTCGAACGGGCCTTTGTGGGTCTGGTAGAACAGCTCGGCAGAACGGACCGGCAACGGCTTGCCGAGCAGGATGTCGGACTGCGGATAGACCTGTGCATCGTGATTGAGAAACGGCTGATGAAACGACATCAACCGTTGCGTCCCGGCCCGTTGGCCGATGTAGCTGAGCAGCCCCGGCGACGGCAGCGATTTCTCCACCAGGCGCAGGTGCTTGCCGCTGCGTTTCACCGACCCCATCACCACGTCGATGTTGTGGTCGAGGCGATCCAGATCGATCAACAACACCGGGCGCATCGGACCTTTGGTCTTGAGCTCGTTGTTCAGCGCCCGGAAATACTCACTGTAAGGCCCGCCGCGATCCCCCGGCCGCAGCCACGCACCGACGCCCACGAGCAGCGCGCCGACACCCAAAGTACCGAGTACGAAATTACGTCGATTGACCGCCATCAGCTCACCCCCAGAATCGACGACAGATGTCCGTTGAGAAACTTGCCGCTCGGGTCCAGCGCCTGGCGTACCTGAATGAATTCCTGCCAGCGCGGGTACAACGTCTGCAACGTGCGGGCGTTGAGCGTGTGCAACTTGCCCCAGTGCGGGCGGCCGTTGTACTTCCAGAAGATCGGCTCGACGGCTGCGAAGAAGTTGTGATGGTCCATCTGGTAATGCTGGTGGACCGAGATCGAGCAGCTGTCGCGACCTTCGAACATGCTCAAAGGAATGTCGTCGGCCTTGACGTAGCGGTACTCGATGGGAAACCAGGTGCGCAGGTCCTTGTCGCGGATCAGCTTGAGAATCTCGCGCAGGCACGCCGGGCCATGTTCGGCGGGCACCGAGTATTCCATTTCGTTGAAGCGCACGGTGCGCACGTTGGCGTAGATGTCGAACGAGTCGCCCACCCGATCCTCGAAACTCGCCAGATGCCGCAGGCTGTTGAGCAGCGAACTGCGCAGGCCCGGGAAGTCGCTGCCGTACTTGTCGATCTTCTCGATCAGGGTCACGAACTCGTTGCCGCCCTCCTCTTCAGGCGGGATCGGCGGCGTGGCCGGGTCGGTGGTTTCGTTGAGGGCAATCGACAGGGCGTAGTCGGAATGGGTGACGACGAGCATTTCCCAGTGCTGGTTTTCGCTCGTGTTCTTGTCGATGTCTTCCAGCAATTCTTCGGTCTTGGCGATCCACTGGCGCTCGCGCAGGCGGTAGGCCGGGCGGTTTTGCAGACGGATTTTGGTGGCCACGCCCAATGCGCCGAGGGATACCCGGGCGGCGTTGAACACTTCGGGATGACGCTGGCTGTCACAATCCAGCACCTCGCCGCTGGCGGTCACCAGTTGCATGCCGCAGACGTGGGCTGAATAGGACTGGAAGGTTTTGCCGGTGCCGTGGGTCGAGGTGGAAATCGCGCCGGCGAGGGTCTGGTAGTCGATGTCGGCCATGTTTTGCAGGGCCTGGCCGACGTCCTTGAGCGGCGTGCCCATGCGCGACATCGGCGTGCCGGCGGCGAATTCGGCTTGCAGGGTTTTCGGGTCGTGATCGAGCATGCCGTTGAAGTAGCTGAGCGACAGCAATGTGCCGTCGGTGGGCACCAATGCGCTGAAGGAATGTGCCGAGCCGACCGGACGAATCTTGCCCGATGCCTGCCGGATCACCGCCGTCAGTTCATCCAGATTCTTTGGCGCCACTCGCGCCGCCGGCAGGCAACTCTGCCCGCCCGACCAGTTGCGCCACGGGATCAACCGGGGCGCGCGCATCAATTGGCCCAAGGCCGGATTCGTCGCCAGCGCACTGAAAGCGCCGACGATGCTTGCCCGTTGCAACAGCTGACGTCGAGTCAGATCCATCGTCATGCGCGCACCCTTATTGTGGCAGCGGCTGATCGGCCATGAAGCCGATCAACTGAAAAAATTGTTCTTCCGAGCACTCGACGCACTGGCCCATCGGCGGCATGCCGTTGTAGCCATTGATGGCGTGGTCGAGCAGCGTGTCGGCGCCCTGCTGGATGCGCGGCTCCCAGGCCTTGCGGTCACCGGTCAGCGGCGCATTGGCGGCGGGGTTGGCATGGCAGAGCTGGCAGCTGTTGGCGTAGATCTGCGCCAGCGCCGGGTCTTTGGGCATGGCGTTGTTGGTACTGGCCGGGGGTTTAGGGTCTTCGCCACAGCCGGCCAGTGCAGCGGCCAGCATCAGCGGCAACATGATTCGGGATGCCCGCATAACGATCCTCGCGTGGGGTGCCACTTATTGTTGTGATCACACCTTAAGGCAGCGACGGCGTCGGGTTGAGGGCAATGCGGGCCAGTGAAGGGGGCAAACGGGGACAGTCGGGATGCCTCTCGGCATCGGCTAAACGGTGGCATTTTTGCTGAGCCCTCTGCCCTGCGCCTTTGCGTGACATTCGCGTGACATTTGCGGGTTTAAATTGCAGCGCGTTCAGGCGTATAACCTGTACAGACTTTTCAATTGGCAAGCAGGGTAGCGACATGACCACAGCAAACATCCTTGGCAATCTGTTCCCTTCTGTCAGCGACATCCCGGAAAAATACCGCCTCGACGGTCAGGTCGAACAACGCGAATACCTGGTCGATGGCCAGTTGCGCCGCTGGGATGGCCCCCTCGCCACCGTGCGCAGCCCGGTCTATCTGCACGGCGAAAACGGCGATGAACAAGTGATCCTCGGCAGTACGCCGCTGCTGGACGCCGACACCGCCCTCACCGCCCTCGACGCCGCCGTGCGCGCCTATGACCGGGGCCAGGGTCTGTGGCCGACCATGCGCGTGGCCGAACGTATCCAGCACGTCGAAGCCTTCCTCGGGCGCATGCGCCAGCAGCGCGACGCCGTGGTCAAGCTGCTGATGTGGGAAATCGGCAAGAACCTCAAGGACTCGGAAAAAGAGTTCGACCGCACCTGCGACTACATCGTCGACACCATCAATGCGCTGAAAGAACTCGACCGCCGCTCCAGCCGTTTTGAACTGGAACAGGACACCCTCGGCCAGATCCGCCGCGTACCGCTCGGCGTGGCGCTGTGCATGGGGCCTTACAACTATCCGTTGAACGAAACCTTCACCACGCTGATACCGGCGCTGATCATGGGCAACACCGTGGTGTTCAAACCGGCCAAGCTCGGCGTGCTGCTGATCCGTCCGCTGCTCGAAGCCTTCCGCGACAGCTTCCCGACCGGCGTGATCAACGTGATTTACGGCAGTGGCCGCGAGACCGTCAGCGCGCTGATGGCCAGCGGCAAGATCGACATCTTCGCGTTCATTGGCACCAACAAGGCCGCCAGCGACCTGAAGAAACTGCACCCGAAACCGCACCGTTTGCGCGCCGCACTGGGGCTGGACGCGAAAAACCCCGGCATCGTTCTGCCGGAAGTGGATCTGGACAACGCGGTCAGCGAAGCCGTCACCGGCTCCCTGTCGTTCAACGGCCAGCGCTGCACTGCGTTGAAAATCCTGTTCGTTCATGAAGATGTAGTGGATAGCTTCATCGAGAAATTCAACGCGAAACTGGCCAGCCTTAAACCGGGCATGCCGTGGGACAACGGCGTGTCGCTGACGCCGCTGCCGGAGTCGGGCAAGGTCGATTACTTGCACGGCCTGGTCGCCGATGCGCAAAGCAAGGGCGCCCAGGTGGTCAACCCGAATGGCGGCGAATCGCGCGAATCGTTCTTCTATCCGGCGGTGCTGTACCCGGTGACACCGCAGATGCGCGTGTATCAGGAAGAGCAGTTCGGCCCGGTAGTGCCGATCGTGCCGTACCGTCACCTCGATACCGTGATCGACTACGTGCTGGAATCGGACTTCGGCCAGCAACTGAGCATCTTCGGCACCAACCCGGTAGCGGTCGGCCGTTTGGTCGACACCTTCGCCAACCAGGTCGGGCGGATCAACCTCAACGCCCAGTGCCAGCGCGGCCCGGACACCTATCCGTTCAACGGTCGCAAGAACTCCGCCGAAGGCACGCTGTCGGTACACGATGCGCTGCGGGTGTTTTCGATCCGTACGCTGGTGGCAACCAAGTTCCAGGAGCCCAACAAGGACCTGATCAGCGAAATCATTCGCGGGCGCGATTCGAATTTCATCGCTACCGATTACATCTTCTGAGGAGGAATCACCGCTGAGCACTTTCAGCCCTCACCGCTGGCCGCCGCTGTTGCGGCGGATTCTGCGGCCGTTGCTGGACCCGTACCGTCGCTACCGGCACGCGCGGTTGATTCATTCGGTGCGGGTGGCACTGGGGTTGCTGGCGACGATCCTGCTGACCACCGGCATCAACCTGCCCCACGGCGAGTGGGCATCGGTGACCATGCTGGTGGTGATCGGCGGTTTGCAGCACCACGGCAACATCGGCAAGAAAGCCGCCGAACGCGCCACTGGCACCTTGATCGGCGCCGGCGTCGGTTTGTTGCTGGTGGCGCAACAGGCCTGGCTGGGAATGCCATGGCTGACCTATTTCGCGATGGCGGTGGTGTGCGGATTCTTCTCGTATCACGCCATCGGCAAGGGTGGCTATACCGCCCTGCTCTCCGCCATCACCGTTTTCATTGTTGCCGGGCATGGCGACAACCCGATCACCGACGGGCTGTGGCGTGGGGTCGATATCCTGATCGGTATCGCCCTGGCCCTGGCCTTTTCCTTCGCCCTGCCGCTATACGCGGTGTACTCGTGGCGCTACAACCTGGCCGATGCATTGCGCGATTGCGCCACGGTGTACGGGCGGATCATCAGCGGTGAACCGGTTTCGGCCGATGAACACTTGAAACTGATGGGCCGGCTGAACACGGTGATGGTGCAACTGCGCTCACTGATGCCGTCGGTGTCCAAGGAAGTGAAGGTGTCGATGACCGAACTGGATGCGATCCAGCGCAACCTGCGCATGTGCATCAGCACCCTGGAAATACTCGGCAATACCCGGCCGGACACCAACGATCCTGAAGCGATGGCGCATCTGCAATCGGCCTTGAAGGCCGAGCACCGGCAGATTCGCGTGCAACTGATCGGCATGGCCCGAGCCTTGAAAACCGGTGCAACCCAGCGTCTCGGGCGCCCGGTGGAATTGCCGGACGCCAGCCTTGATGCGCCGGTCTACAGCCCTCTCGACGGTTACCGTCTGCTGACCCGGCAACTGGCGTCCAACATCGGCGAAATGCGCCAGCGCCTGGCGAAGACCGCACCGCGCTGGAACATCTGAGGATCACTGCGCCGCCAGACGCCGCGACTTGAAGCCCCAGCCCTGTTGCATGCCGGCGGCGGCCAGCAGGATTGCCGCTACGCCGATCCATTGCAGGGTCTGCAGTTGATGTCCGAAGGCAAACCAGTCGACGAAAATCGCAGCAATCGGGTAGATGAACGACAGTGCGCCGGTCAGTGCCGTCGGCAGTTTCTGGATCGCGCCGTAGAGCAACACGTACATCAGACCGGTGTGGACGATGCCCAGCGTCACCAGGCTGGCCCAGGCACTCGGCGCCTGTGGCAGCGCGTTCAAGTGGGCGAACGGTGCCAGCAGCAACACACCCGTGCAGACCTGTATCAGCGCGATCAGGTGTGGCGGCGTGCCAGTCAGTCGCTTGATGATCAACGCGGCAATGGCGTACAGAAACGCCGCCCCCAGCGCCAGCGCGATGCCCATCAGGTAATCATTGCCGCCCTCGCCCTGCCCGCCGTGGGCACTGACGATGGCCAGCATTCCCATAAACGAAATCGCCAGCCAGAACAGCTTTTGCAGGGTGATCTTCTCGCCAAGAAACAGCGCGGCCAATCCCACCAGCATGAACGGCTGCACGTTGTACACCGCCGTGCCGATGGCAATCGAGGCCCGCGAATACGAGGCGAACAACAGCACCCAGTTGCCGACAATCGCCATGCCGCTGAGTACCGCCAACAGGAACGTGGTGCGGGTCAGAATGCCTGGGCGCAAGAAGCCGAAAGCGGCGCAAATCAGCAATAACGTTCCGGCGCCGAATACGCAGCGCCAGAACACCACGTCCAGCACCGGTTGCCCGGACACCAGCACAAACCAGCCGATCGTCCCGGATATCAGCATGGCAGCGGTCATTTCGAATGAGCCGCGACGGATTGTTTTGTCCATCATCAATCTCCTTAATGTGTGGCAAAAGTATGCCAAGCGAGACCGGAGCTTCTCCAGCGCAAAAAGCAGGCTAAACTCGAATTCCGCCTTTTTTATCAAGGGTGGTTTGCGTCATTTGCCTAATGCGGGAGTTTTTTGTATGACCGACGATATCGACCAGATCCTGATCGGGGCCTTGATGGAAGACTCCCGACGTTCGCTCAAAGCCCTGGCGCAGATCAGCGGGCTGTCGTCACCGAGTGTGGCCGAGCGCTTGCGCCGACTGGAAGAGCGCGGCGTGCTCAAGGGCTATACCGTGGAGATCGACCCGAAGTGCTTCGGTTACCAGTTGCAGGCGATTGTCCGCGTAAGACCGCTACCGGGGCAGTTGCAGGAAGTGGAGCGGCAGATCCTGTCGATTCCCGAGTTCACCGAGTGCGACAAGGTCACCGGCGAGGACTGTTTCATCGCCCGCCTGCATGTGCGGTCGATGGAGCAGCTGGATACCTTGCTCGATCGCCTCAATACGCTGGCCGAGACCAATACCGCGATCGTCAAGAAGACCCCGGTCAAACGACGATTGCCGCCGATGGCGTGAGCGGCGTAGATTGAGTGTTTTCCAGCGAAGGATTCGCGGCATGAAAATTCAGGCAGTGATACTGGCGGCATCGATGCTGGCGGGTTGCGGGACCATACAGACCGTGGCGCTCAGCGATAAAACGAACGTCCATCAGTTGAAGGCAAACAAAACCTACTGCGGCGCCGTACCGCGCATCTACAGCGGCGTGACGTACGACTTCTGCATGCTGCACGCCGAAAAACCGGATGACGTCGATGCGTTCAACTACAAGAACCCGTCCCTCGGGCTGGTGGTTGACGGAGCCGTTTCCGGGGTGCTGGATACACTTCTGCTGCCCTACACGATTTACAAGCAGCACGCCGATGGCAGCATGGTCATCAACTGATCACGTTTTTGCAGACAACAAAAAACCCGCTCTCGCGGGTTTCTTGTTTATAGCGGTGTAGCAATCAGTCGTCGCGGCTCATGATGCCGAAGATCTGCAACAGGCTGATGAACAGGTTGTAGATCGATACATACAGGCTGATGGTCGCCATGATGTAGTTGCGCTCGCCGCCGTGGATGATGGCGCTGGTCTGGAACAGGATGCAGACCGACGAGAACAGTACGAAACCTGCGCTGATCGCCAGTTGCAGGCCGCTGATCTGGAAGAACATGCTCGCCAGCGTCGCACCCAGCAACACGAAGAAACCGGCGGTGATGAAGCCACCGAGGAAGCTCATGTCCTTGCGGGTGATCAGCACGTAGGCCGACAGACCACCGAACACCAGTGCAGTCATCGCGAACGCGGAGCTGACCACTTCAGCGCCGCCCTGCATGCCCAGGTAGCGGTTGAGGATCGGGCCGAGCAGGAAACCCATGAAACCGGTCAGGGCAAACGCGGACACCAGGCCCCAGGCCGAATCACGGAGTTTGTTGGTGAGGAAGAACAAGCCGTAGAAACCGATCAGCACCACGAAAATGTTCGGGTAGCCGACGCGCATCTGCTGGGCCACGAAAGCCATCACACCGCTGAAAGCGAGGGTGAGCGCCAGCAAGCCGTATGTGTTGCGCAGGACGCGGCTAACCTCTAGCTGCTCAGCCTGCACGCTGTTGTGAACTGCGTAATCCTGTTCGCGCATGGCGACACTCCTGTTGGTTTGAAACGTTCAGTCGCAAAGATGATAACAGACGCTCTGTAACAAGCCATGCACAGAGTTTGACAGTGTGTTTCATTCAGGTATTATGGCGCCCGCAACGCAACGGAGGTGTGGCCGAGTGGTTTAAGGCAACGGTCTTGAAAACCGTCGACTGTAACAGGTCCATGAGTTCGAATCCCATCGCCTCCGCCATATTTGATACGACAAAGCCCTGATTATTCAGGGCTTTGTCGTTTCTGGCGTACCAGAAATCCTGCTGACCTCAGGATCTGTTCCATCACTATTCTGGACGCGTTCCATAACTGGCAGCTTTCCCTCTTCACCGACGCCCTGCCAACCGAAAAACTCCCCCGCTACACCGGTTTCGTCCACAGTCCGGCTCTGAGCCCATTTGGCACTGAATCAGGCGCTGGATCGCGTCGAAGTGGCGTAAGCGGTCGGTTGCTGTAGAAGCAGTCGATTGCTGCTTCTACTGCCATTTACCAAAACCAATACGGCAAGAACTTCGGCGTGGGCTCGATCATCAGTTCCAGGTGATAAGTGATGGGATTGAAGAAAAACATATCCAGAATCAAGAACGCCCCTACCCCGAACGACAGCGTCATGAACTCGCGATAAGGATGTTCGGAGAAGTACTCGCGTCTGGCGTTGTAGAAGCTCAACAGCGCAATCAACCCCAGTCCTGCGCCCAGGTAGTTAGGTTGCAACGCAACTTCGGCAAAGTTGTTGTAGACCAGCACCGACACCAGCATCCCCAGCCCCAGTACGGGCAACTTCAGGCAAAAGTTCAACAGGCCGTTTTTGGCGCGTACGAAGGCGGCTTCCTTGCTGACAAAGAGGTAGGCGGCCAGCAGTGAAATGGCCGGGGTGATTGCCAGGATGTAACGTGCTTTCTTGGAGCTCGGGATTGTGAACAGCACCAGCAGCACTAACAGCCACCCGGTCAGATAGAGCAGCAGGTCGATGTCTTTATCGCGGGTCGAGCGGAAGAACAGTTTGTACTTCTTAAGAATCACGTTGATGGCGTAAAACACCGTGAAGCCGTAGGTAAACAGGCCTGCGGAGAAGTAGAAGTAATAGCGCGGCGCGTGATCGGAGCCGAAGCGTCCAATGCCTTGCATGTTCAACACTTCTTCCAGAAACGGTTGTCCTCCTTGCAGGTAGGCCGCCCAGGCCAGCAGCACAACCCCGGCGGCCAAAATCAAGCCCGAGAGAAATGAAAACAGCAGCAACATGCGCCATTGACGGCTCAGGAAGTAGTAAGCCCCGATGACACAGGCAGGCCCGATCAATCCGATAGGCCCACGAAACGCAAAGCCCAGCGCCAACGCGACGAACAGGAACACCAGGCGACGCGGATCCTTTTTCAACTCGGCCGAATAGGCCACGTAGAAGCAGATCAACGTAAACAGGGCCGGATAGATATCCAGTGCCAGTGAGTTCACACCGTCCAGAAAGGCCCAGGTCAACAGACTGAAAAGCACGCCGTATGCGCCCCACTTCTTGCTGTGCAAAGCCCCGAGCCTATAAATGAACACCAGCATCAGGGACGCGGCAATGCAGGAAGGCAGACCCATTGAAAGAATGGAGACACGGCCGAACGGCAAGGAAACCAGATAGACCAACAAGGTATTCAGGACAGTGTAGTCGGGATAAGGCTTGAGGTCGTCGGCAATGGGAAACAGTGTGACGCCGTGCAGCAACATGTACTCGGCAAAGTCGACAAAGCGTGTTGTGTAGTTGAGGACAGCAGGTTTGTACTGCAACACCATGAACACGGCCAGTGTCATGAAGAAAATGCTCAGGCATGGATTTCTTGTAATCAATCCCTTCAACATGCCTGCCCGCCAAGTGCGCTCTACAACAAGCGGGGCATCATATCGATCCATCGGTAACCCTTTAGTGAAGTTGTTCTTTTTGGCCAGAATCTTGAATCTCCGGTAACGCTGGAGTTGGGTTCCTGCATCCCGGGAAGTTGAATTTGAGCCTAGCCCACAGCGGGGACTATTCAAGCATTACGCGCCCCAACATTCCCTGAACAAGACTGATGAAATTCGATAAAAAAGCCCGGCCAGACACCTTCGTCACTGACGAAGAGTATCTGGCCGGGCTTTTGGCTGTTCAGTTATTGGTTATTGACGGTGATGTAAGGGTCCCAGGTGTTGTCCGAGCCAATCTGGTTCATGTCGCGGTCGTACAGCGCGAAGGTGATTTTGTACCAGAGTTTCCCTGGATTCTGAGCGGTGGCTTGCCACAGAGTGTAGATCACGTCGGTTTTCGAAATACCGCCGACACCGGCGTTGTTCAAATAGAGCACCACACCGGGGACGTTGAAGTGTATCGGTTTCGTCATGGTGCCCTTGTAATCGCCGCCTTGGTGGGGGTCGCCGCTCTCGATGTCCTTGATCACAGCAATGCGATCGAAGTTGCGCGACAGTGTGGTGGCGCGCCAGCGGATGTTGTCGCCGGGCCTGACGTCGATCCACAATTCGCTGCCGCCTTCACCGGTGTCGCCGCTGGCGTGGCTGTCGACGGCATCGCGCGTCACCAGCATGGAAATGGCGCCGCCTACGTTCTTGGGATGAGCGAGCAGATAATCCACATCGATGTTGACTAGCACATCAATGGTTTGGGTCGCACTGGACATATTGATGCTCCTTGTAGTTGAGATCGCATAAACGACCGCGCCCGCAAAGGCTGTCCGGCTCATCCGGTCCCTGGATGCGGTCTGCGAAGAACGATAGGAGATGGCTTTATGGTGTCAACGTGCGATCAGTTGACGCGGGATAAACTCGGTGTGATGCGGCGCGAACAAGGCTTTGATTTGTTTCTCTGCTGGCCAATCTCGTCATTGTTTTTTGGATGTTTGCTGACTGTTTGAGTTGACAAAAGCGCACACTCAACATCGGTAAATGCTGAATAAGCAGCCTCGACAGGTAACGACAGCGGCTTAAAACATCGGTAGTATTTCGGCTTTTTTTCACCAGCATTCAACTCGGACGAAAGCTAATCCAGACATGAAAAAACCACCCGCCTTTCTTGCGCTCATTATCACGTTGTATGTCGCATATTCTGTATGGCCATTCCTGTTTGGGCCTGCACCTGACAGCCTGGGTCATGTCGCATTTTCATTGACTGTTTCGCTTTTTGCTTTTTACGGAAGTGTGATTGCTTGCAATATTCTGGCGATCGTATGCGTCATTGCCGCTCAGAGCTCTCTCGGCACTGCCATAGAGATCGTGGAGAGCAATATCTACTTGAGCGCATTCTTGATTGCTGCTGCGGTATTTCTGGCGTGCGGCGCTCACTATTTGCTCTTCAGCAAAAGGGTTCACAAGTTTCAAGGAAAGTATGCCCAGGCACCCGATGGATGTTCCGGTCTTTCACAAAACCGCAAGCTACGTTAGCGTGCACGTTTTCAGGCTGGGAAAGCTTCAATGAAAGCAGTGATGGAACGACTTGAAAGATGGTTGGAAGCCAATATTCCTGAAATACGTGAAGATTTGGCTCCGGGATGTTCGGATGCCGCAATCACCGAGTTCGAGAACCTGGTTGGCAGGCCTTTTCCAGAAAGCCTGAAGGATCTCTACAGGTGGCATGACGGGCAACGCGGTGCTACGAATTCAGGCCTTTTCTATGGTCTTGAGTTTCTGTCGCTGGCAAAAGCCAGAGAGAATTGGGAGTCCTGGAAAGACATTATCGATGGGTGGTCGACCGAAGAAATGACCGAGACGAGCGCGTTCTGCACTTCAGGAACTCCCGACGCTGTCCAGGCGCTGTACGCCAACCGATACTGGATTCCTTTCGCCTACGACTACGGTGGCAACCATCTCGGAGTGGATCTGGACCCGGGAGCGCGTGGAACCGTGGGTCAGGTCATCAACTTTGGCGGTGACGAAGACGATAAATACGTTGTGGGCAGCTCAGTTGCTGCGTTTATGGAGTGGCTGGTTGATCAACTCGAAAATGGCAACTTCGCAATCAGTGAGGAAGATGATGGTTCGCGAAGCTTGAACACCAAGGTGCCCGAGTTGTTTCATTTTCTGGACGCGGTTCCCGTTCTGTTCGGGGCGCAGCGTGCCGACTGAGTTGGAATAAGCGCATAAAAGGGGCTGACTTTTTCAGATAATAAATCAGTCCCCTTTTTGAGACGGTGCAACGTACTCGAAATACCTCAGGAGAACGGTCATGTACGCTTTCGCGATCAGAGAAGCCTATGGCAGCAAAGAACTGCTGATTGAGTTCTATCCACAGCCATTGGATATCGGGTTCCAGGAGGCGCTCCGCCTGGTACTGGCGCCATTGGGATTCTCGGTCAGCACGACTGAGCATGGCATATGGGCATCCCACCCCCATCCAGAAAGCCAGTTTGGAACTGTCCGAATTGACAGCGACGCTTGGACCGTTTTCGGAGAAGCCGACCAGTGTTCCGATAATCCCACTCTCAATAGGCAAATAATTGAAGAGCTCGGCTCAATACTGACCGCTAGCGGAGCGTTCCAGGAAGTTCCGTGGCATTGTGCTGGCAAACTATAAGAATGAAGACATCAACCATCGCGTTACTGACAGTTTTGTTGCTTTCTCAAACAGCACTCTCCTTCGCAGACAATATCAACGGAAAGAATCTCTACTCACAGAGATGCGCCGTGTGCCACGGGCCGGATATCAAGGGAACCGGTCCACTGGCCAATAAAAGCACGCCTCCGACACCAGACCTCACAACACCCGCCTTCAAGAAACGAATGAGTGATTATCCGGGCGTGATCGTCTCCTCGATCATCCTTCGCCCGAACGGTGACCTGATCCCGAAAACCTTGCGCGAAAATGGTGTAAAGATCCCGCCGCACGCCTGGAGCGTTAACGACTTTCGCGATTTGAATCAGTACATGAACGAAGTCATTTCAAAAAAGCAGAACTAAGCGCCTGCTTCATTCAGTCTTTTTGTCGCTGCCCTTTATGTTTTCAATCAGATCAACGACATAGTCTTGATTGAAGCCCGCCACGAATGACCAGAACAGTAACTTGGCGTAAGCCGAATACCCTTCCGCATGCTGGCAAAAGATGTCATTGAAGATTTGCTTCAGACACTGCGGATTGTCGTCCGGAACGATCACCGGAAACAGATCGCCCCTGATAACGCCGGAAAGGAACAAGAGATACAACAGCCCCGCCAGTATCCCGCCTATGAATGAGGGCAGGATCAGAGCGAACCATGATCGGGAGAGGTTTTCGATTTCCGGGTCGGTAAGCATTGACAGTCGTCGGTGAAACCCCACATAGCCCCCGACATTGCCGGCGATACAAACGATAAACGGCACTTTGTAGTCGGGCAAGCTGTAGGTTACGGCTATCGCCAACACCAACAAGGCGATGAAAATCCAGAATATGCGCTTCCAGATAACGTTGAGGTCTTCCTGACGATTCATGATCAGCTCCCTGATCGTGGCCATGTGTTGATCTTCATGACGATAGACGAATTCTGTCGCACGGATGGAAGATCAGACGGCCCTCACAGGCTTGCTCTCAAGCGCTCGAAACAAGTCCGGTGGTGATCGCAGCCACCCACTCGGGATTCTGCAACACCAGCGGCAACAAACCGTTATGACCCGCCTGCGGAACAACCCACAACTGCCGGTCCTGTGCCTGAGTTGCAGCGGCCAGGAGACGCTCGGGGATTTCCAACGGAATGACTTCGTCCCACTCCCCCGCAATCACCAGCAACCGGCCCTTGAACCGACCGAGAATGTCCCAGGCATCACTCGCCAGCCAGCTGCGGTGCTGGCGAATGATCGCCGAGAACTCAGGGCCGAACGGCACCTTGTACGCCTGCGGGGTGTAGATCCCGGGCACGACCAGGATCAGCATCCGGACATCCAGGATTTCGCTCAGGCGCACGGCGTTGTAGGCGCCCATGCTGATGCCGATCAGAGCGGTCGGCCTGGTTTCACTGTGCTCGATGACCGATAGCGACTGCTGATCGCGCCGCTGCAGGGAAGACTCGGCGAATACGCCCCCGGTTTGCCCATGCCCGATGCAGTCCAGCGCGGTGGAGCCTATGCCCTGCCCGTGCAATATCTGCCGCAGGTCTGCAAACACCTCTCGGCTGCGGGCACCGCCACCGTGGATGCAGAACAAATGCGGGCGACCGCTGCCCGGCAGCGTATCGGCGTAAAGCTTGTGGCTTTCGAACGGGACGATGAACTCGATTGCGGATTGGAGCGAATGCATGGATTGCGGGTTTCCTGGACGACAGGCCGGGTGCCATTGGGGCGATTGCTGCTCGGCGCGGAATTATGCCTGAGCGCACAGCACCGTTGATGAAAGTCACGCGGCGCTTTATCGCGATGCGCTCGACGCCAGATAAAGCGCTCGATACGCCGTCACCAGTTGGTCCTGATTGAACGCCAGATTGCGGCCGCTGGGGTTGGGCAGAATCCACACATTTGCCCTGCCGAATGTCGTGTCCTGTGCGCCCCATTCAAACGTTTTTTTCCCTGACAATCCGGCATAGGCAGCCTTGCCGAGAAACGCCACATAACGCGGGGCATAACGTTTGATCTTGCGCTCGAAGTTCGCCGCCGCTGCGGTGAATTCCTGCGCCGTCAGTTGATTCGCCCGCGCCGTCGGCCTTTCCACCACGGCAGTCAGCCCGCAGTGGTAATGCAGGATCGAGCGATCGTTTTCCGGACTGACCTCATGGGTTGTGAATCCGGCCAGATGCAACGTGCGCCAGAACCGATTGCTCCGCCCGGCGAAGTGATGTCCCTGCTCCGCCGCCAACAGACCGGGATTGATCCCGCAGAACACTACGGACAGGCCTTTGGTCAGGATGTCTTCAAGTTTTTCGCCCGCCATAAAAGCCTCTGCCACCCATGTTGTCGACAGTTATAGCCGTAGCGCCCGCATCATCAAATGACTTTTTACTGGACTACTTGAACACCGGCACCGCCCCCACTCCATCCGCCTGCTTGAGATACTCGCGCAACCGCGCGCCGATTTCCGCGATCTTCGCTTCGCCCTCTCGCAAGGCCTGCGGGTTGGTGTGCACGGAGTAGTTGCCCAATGCCAGATCGTAGGGATGAGGCTGCGCCGAGCCGATCACGAACACCGTGCCATCGCGCAGGGCCTTCAGAGTAACGGCACCGTTACCCGGTTCGAAGACCGCCATTTCACCCGCGCTGACCAGATCCGGTGTCGCCAGCAATCCACGGCTGACGCTCAGCCACAATGACTCGTGGCCTTCGGGTGGCGTGTAAGTCCAGGTTTCGCCGGCATTCAGCGTGACCAACAGATAGTTGATACCGGCAGGCGCCCGAACCGGGCTTTGCACGCCTTGATGAGCGCCGAGAATCACCCGCGCCGGGCCCACTTCAGGCATCGCGGCGGACTCCAGATACTGGCTGTCGACACGGGCGTTCTCCAGCTCCGGCGGCAAAGCCACCCACAATTGAAAACCCTGTATCCGCTGCGAAGTGCCCACCGACATTTCCTTGCCGTGCCACACCCCGCCGCCCGCGCGCATCCACTCGACGCCGCCGTAATCGATCATGCCCTTTCCCGATTCGGCGTCCTCGAAGCGCAGGTTGCCTTCGGTAATCACCGTCACGGTAGCGATCCCCGAATGCGGGTGCATCGGCATGTTGTGAATGAACGACGCCTCGCCTTCGAACAGGTCGAGGAATACGAAGGGCTTGATCAACTGGCCCAGATCCGAAGGGCTCATCAGTCGCACGATCGAGCCGTGTCCGCTGCCGCTGGTGCGGTAGCGCAGAGTGCGGTGAGTGACAGGTTCGCGGGTGTAGCCGGAGAGGTGTTGCTGAACGGTCATGATGATTACTCGATTCTGATGCGGGGAACGGCCAACAAACGGCAAAGCGCCGCGAGGGAACCAGTCCCTCGCGGCGCCCGGCTTTCAGCGGCGACGGGCGTCGAGGCTGAAGCGACCGGCACCGAAGGCCACGACTTGCAGCAGGCCGCCGGCCATGGCGATGTTTTTGAAGAAGTGGATGAACTGGTTCTGGTCAGCCAGCGCATTGTGGAAGGCCAGTGCGGTAAACACGCTGAATGTGGCCAGCACAGCGGCGACGGTGCGAGTACGGTAGCCGGCGATCAACGCCAGGCCACCACCGATTTCGACGATGATCGCCAGTGCCAGCGCCACTTGCGGCAGCGGCAGCCCCACCGAGCCGATGTAGCCGATCATCATGGCCGGCGCGGCCAGTTTGGAGAAACCGGAGAGGATGAAAATAACGCTGAGCAAGACGCGGCCGATCAAGGCAGCCGAGGCTTGTTTGGTGTCGGAAGCGTTCTGTACAGAAGTTGCTTGGGCGATGTTTGCAGAAGTAGCCATGGGAGAATTTCCTTCAATGGGGTCCGGTTCGACTTGAACCGTCCGGATGAAGAAATGTTGCGCCTCGGCAGCTCATCTGAATAGCCGTCTAATTTAGATCGTTACGTTCGATAAAATAGGTAAGCTGAACATCCAGTAAACGCCTCATGGCGACTCAAGGACACCGAAATGATCTCCGACCCAGGCACACCGACACTCGATCAACTGCGGGTCTTTCTCACCGTCGTCGAAGTCGGCAGCTTCGCCGCCGCCGCGCGCAAACTTCATCGGGCGACCTCGGTGATCAGCTACTCGATTGCCAACCTTGAGATGCAACTGGGCGTCACCCTGTTCGATCGTGAAACCACCCGCAAGCCGCAACTCACCGATGCCGGCCGTACCGTACTGGCCGAAGCCCGGACCATCGCCAACGGCGTGCATGGCTTGCGCGCCAAGGTCAAAGGCCTGCTGCAGGGGCTTGAGGCCGAAGTGCATGTGGTGCTCGACGTGATGTTGCCGGCCGAGCGTGTGGTCGATGCACTGAAATCCTTTCGCGAGAAATTCCCCACCGTTGCCCTGCATCTGCACATGGAAGCGCTCGGCGCCGTGACTGAACGGGTGATCAATCGCGGCGCGGTGGTGGGCGTCAGCGGGCCGATGAACGACGGCATCAACGGCATCGAAAGAATCGGCATCGGCAGCGTCGAGCTGATTCCGGTGGCCGCGCCGAATCATCCTTTGGCGACCGCCGAAGGCAATGTTCCCGGTGCCGGGCGCGAGCACACGCAACTGGTGCTGTCCGACCGCTCGCAACTGACCAAAGACAAGGAGTTTGCTGTGCTGAGCAACCGCACCTGGCGCCTGGCGGACCTGGGCGCCAAACACATGTTGCTGCGTGAGGGCATCGGCTGGGGCAACATGCCGAGGCCAATGATTCAGGAGGATCTGGACAGCGGCCGACTGGTACAACTGGATTTGTCGGAGTACGCCAGCGGGCAATACACCTTCGACGCCATCTACCGCACCGATGTGCCACCGGGCCCGGCAGCGCGGTGGTTGATCGAGCGCTTCGTTCAACAGAACACGCAAGTGGCTTGATCCGGCAAGTTGACGAGCGCCCGTCCGAATGTTCAGATGCCGCCCTGTTTCAGGTGTCCCATGCCGCCGTGCATGGGGTGAAACGGGAAACCGGTGCGTTCGTTTCGAACCAGTCCGGTGCTGCCCCCGCAACGGTAGGCGCGTGATGCTTTCGACATACCACTGTGGCCAGACGGCCATGGGAAGGTGAAAGCGTCCAGATGCGCGAGCCCGGAGACCGGCCTGAAATGCTGTTTGGCAAACTCCTGCGGTGGGCGGGCATGGGCCGGTGTCGGCTTGTGCGCGACGCCTTCTCCTGCATGCTCTTCTGCGAAGATCCTTTCGAGAAGACGATGATCAAACCTTTCAACACCAAGGCTCCATCCCTGTTGTTCGGCTGCCTGTTCAGCCCGCTGTTGCTGGCCGATGACGTGCCGCTCGAACTCACTCAGCAAATCGTTTCCGCGCCGTCCGTGGAGTCCACCACCGTGGCCGACATGGCGCAGTTCGGCAGCAAGGTCGAGATCGTCACCCGCGAGCAAATTGAACGTGCTGGCCCCAGCGCCGATGTCAGCCGCGTGATGCAGATGTTCATTCCCGGCCTGTACGTCGCGCCGAAAAACGGCCCGTTCGACTACGGCACCTATTCCCTGCTGGGCGGACGCAACGATGACACGCTGATCCTGCTCGACGGCGTGCGCCTGAACAATCGCCTGTACGGCGGTCTGTACCTGGACACCCTGCCGGCCAACGCCATCGAACGTATCGAAGTGCTCAAGGGCGGGCAAAGTCTGCTGTTCGGCACCCAGGCCGTGTCCGGCGTGATCAACATCGTCACCCGCAGCCCGCAGAGCCGCCAAGCCTCCGGCGAAGTGAACATGGGCGTGGATACCTTCGGCGGCACCACCGAGGATGCGCGGGTCGAGAACATCTTCACCAACGGTTTCGGCGACCTGGGCCTGCTGGCCTACGTCAGCCATAACGTTTCGGACGGCTATCAGCCGTTTCGCAATCGCGACATCAGAAACAGCAGCGAAAAGAACCGCGCCTACGAAGTCACGACCTTCGGCGCCAAGGCGATTCAGTCCTTCGGCGATGACACGCGCCTGGAACTGTTCTACCAATACGCCGACGCCAACCTCGACTTCGCTCGCCCGGTGGACAACCACAAGACTACCAACGACCGCATCCAGCAGATCGCCACGGCGACCTTCGAACAGAACGTCAATGAACGCTTGAGCTACTTCGTCAAAGGCCACATCAACGACTGGGACACCCGTTACACGCGCATCAACAACACCGCCGATGGCGGCACCCGGACCATCAACCACAACGACTACTGGGGCTTCACCGACTGGGGCGTGCAGGCCGAAGGCAAGGCCGAGTTGCCCGGCGGCCATGTGCTGGTGTTCGGCACGGATAATCAATGGTTCAAGGGTCAGGACGATGTATTGATCATCGACAACGACAAGGCCGAAGCCCACGCGTTCTACACCCAGTTGCGTCCGAAGATCGATGCCCTGCCCGACTGGCATCCGAGCATCGGTATCCGCCACGAAGCCATGAGCGGCGGCGACAGCGCCACGGTCGGCATGCTCACTTCGCTGTACGACCTCAATGAAAACTGGTCTGTTCGTGGCCAGTACGGCACGGCCTACAAACTGCCGAACGCCGAGCAACTGTTCGTCAACGAACCGGGTGATGAACTGGGCAACCGTAACCTGAAACCGGAGAAAAGCCGCAACGCCGAACTCGGTCTCGATTACAAAGGCTTGTTGATCGACCGCGAGTTCAGTGCCAGCGTCACCCTGTTCAAACGCAAGATCGATGACCTGATTACCCTCGATGACATCCAGTGGGTCAACGGCCAGGGGCGGATCCAGATGCGCGGTTTCGAGGCGGACGCGAAACTGGCGCTCAATCATCAATGGAGCCTGCAAGCGGACATGACCCGCAATCTGACCGAGTCCCGCGCGGGAGTGACGATCAATGATGTGCCGAGCTTCTTCGCCCGTTCGCGCATCGGTTACGAGTCGGTTGACCGGATGTGGGGCGCCGGCGGTGCGATCCGCTATATCCGCGATGTGATCAGCTCGAAACAGGTCGAGTACGGCCATTATTCGGTGGTGGATGCCGACGCTTATCGCTATCTCGACGGTGCCCACCAACACCGGTTGAGCCTGCTGGTGGAGAACCTGTTCGACCGCGACTACGTCACCAGCCGCTCGAACAACATCGACAACCTCGGACGGCCGTTCACCTCCGAAGTGCGCTACACGTACCGTTTCTGATGGCTGACATCAAAACCATCGACGGCGTCGATTCGCACCCGGACTGGTCGCACGTTCCCGAGCATGCGCGCCACGTGTTCCTCTGCACCGGCCCGCGCTGCACCCAGCGCGGCGCCTTGCAGCTATGGAAAACCTTGCGCCGGCACTTGCTGGCCCATGATCGCATCGAAACCCCGGGCGGCGTTTTGCTGACCCGCACGCATTGTCAGTTCCCGTGCAATCTCGGCCCGGTGCTGACGGTGTACCCGGAAACCTGCTGGTACGGCGTGCGTAGTCACGCCGATGCACAGCGACTGGTCGAAGTGCATCTGGTGGGCGGTGAAGTGGTCGAGGATCTGCTGATCAAGGAGCGCTCGTGAGAAGGCTGCGTTTTCTGGCCGCTGCCCTGTTTTGCGCTTCTCCGGTTCTGGCAGATGATTACCGCAATTGTGGCGAGACCTGGCACCTTCCGGCCTCGCCACCATCGCGGATTGTTGCGCTCAATCAGCATGCGGCCGATCTGGTGCTGGCGTTGGGCGCAGGCTCGGCGCTGGCGGGTGTGGCCTATCTGGATGATACCGGCGCGCCTCAGACCGAGTACTTCGGCGTGCCAGTGATCTCGCACCGTTATCCGTCGAGCGAGGTGCTGTACGCGCAGAAACCGGATCTGGTGGTCGGCGGGTTCGCCTCGGCCTTTGGCAACGGCGTGACGTCACGCAGCGGACTGGGGCACAACGGCGTGGCTTCGTATCTGCTGGAGTCGGCCTGCAACGGGCACTCGCGGGATTACTTTGAACACATTCGCAACGACCTCTTGACCCTTGGTGCCCTGCTGCACCGACAGCAGCGCGCTCGGGAACTGAGCGATGCGATGGATGCCGATCTGGAAAAGGCCAAGGCTTTAACCCGTCCGGGCAGGCCACTGTCAGTGTTCTACCTCGACAGCGAGGTCAACGGTCTCGACAGCGAAGGCCGGCGTGGTTTTGTCACCACTCTGCTGGCCGCCGCCGGGGCGCAAAACCTGTTCGCCGGCATCAACCAATACCGGGTGACCGTCAGCCGTGAAACCCTGCTCGCCACGGACCCGGACGTGATCCTGCTGGCCGACGCACACTGGTCGCCAGCCAGTCGCAAGCGCCAGTTGCTGATGCAGGATCCAGTGCTGTCGACCCTGCGAGCCGTGCGTGAGAACCGGATGATCGATTTTCCGTTTACGCATCTGTTGCCGACGGTGGGAAGTGGTCGGGTGGCGCTGGAGTTGGCGAAACGGTTCAGGGCCATGTCCACTTTGACCTCCTCTTCCAATCACATGATGGCAATTCAACATTGACCTGATAATTCAAGAATCGTAGCCTCGTCGTTTCATCCAAACGGACATCGTCACTCATGGACAGAATCGCATTCGTTAAAACCGGTTGGGCTACCTTTTATGAGGGTGACGAAGTGGTGGGCCGGCATGCTCACATCGGCGAGTACAACGAAGCGCATGAGAGATTCAATTTCAGAAAATCCGAGGACGGCAGGTACTACGGATACATCCCCCCAATGGGGAAAAAGCAGAGTGCTCCCAGTCCAAGACAGGCAAGCGGCTGGCTTCTGATATTTGTCGCCGCACGAAATGGAACCGGCCCTCTTACCGTAGTTGGGTGGTATGAAAATGCGGTGTTCGAATACGCTTATCGCGACCGACCAGAGTATGAGGTCGGCGACTTTGAAATGGACATCCAGGGTCATCCCTACAGTTACTGCTTCAGTGCAGACCAAGCCACACTCATTCCTCTACAATTACGTCAGAATGTGGTTTCCGGTGACCATTTCAAGCGCTCGCCAATCATTTATGTGCAAGGCAACGGCTTGAATGATGCTTGGCGACAAGACTTTGCAGAGCTTGCAGAAACGATTGTCGGGCTTGCGCCAGTCATTGCCGAAACCAAGGCACCCACTTTCAAGTTTCCTGATGCCGAACACAGAAAACGCGTTGAAAAGGCAGCGATCGATAAAGCGATCCGGGAGTTCGATAATGAATATCGGGTGACTGATCGTCAGAAAGATAACTGTGGCTACGATCTATTGTTAGTCGACCGAAAGACGGGCGAAGAACTTCACTTGGAGGTCAAAGGGACCAGCACTCAGGTCATGCATTTTTACATGACGCGAAATGAGCAGAAGTACCTGAGTAATCCAAAGTGGCGCCTGTATATGGTGACCGATGCGCTGGATCGCCCTCAAGGCCGACTTATGAATTTTGCAGAAGTCACGACTGTTTTTGACCTCGTACCCTTTGCATGGGAGGGGGTCGCCAAACACCGTGAGACATAATCTCCTGCTTGATCTGCACGGTTTTTCATTGACGCCTCTACAGGTCAGTCGGTGATACCTCTGTTAACACAGAGGTATCTCGAATCAAACTTAATCATGTGGGCGGCCCCATCATTGGGCCCAGCCACGCATAACCGCCCTATCCGCTCTCATGCTCTAACAACAGGTCATGGGAATTACTGATCGATGGTATTACTGAAATCATGGACCACAAAACTACATTGGCGCGCCTTTCTGACGCGGCGGCCTTAATCGCAAGCAATGCGTTTACGGGATGTGCTGCAGCAGTGATTGCGCTGGACACCAGCCCCTCGTCCCAAGGTTTCTTTTCTATTCAAGGTTTGGCCAATTACGCACTTATCGCCTTTATTTTTTATGAGCTACTGGCTTTCGCGCTTTGGCTCTGGAACAGCTATAAAGTAAGAAAACTCCTGACTGAGGACGGATACCGACTGATCCCCCAGTGGAAGGAAAAGGATTGGGAATTGATTTCGGACCCCGTACTGCTTAAACGAGTACGCCAGGCCTTGATAAGAAAAAATGCAGATATGCAAACGGTATGCCTCGCTACTACCTTGATGGCCATCGGAATGATCGCTGCCATGATTCTCGGCAATACCGGGATCACAGCTGAGGGTGGGTTTGTAAGTACTACTGCGAAATTCGCCTATGCATTACCTGTCTTAATATTCTTTATTTTCTTCCCGCTGGGTCTGCATTTGTATGTATCAGGTCGCCGGCTTAAAAAAGGGGCCAACCAATGGATCAGCATTACCCGAAAACCTAACAGTGACGATATCGAGAAAGGCTTTGACCGGGATATCGTGCTTTGCCGCTCTCCGGCCAGCCAAATAAAATGGGGTGGCCATTACCGTGTGATCAAGATTTCAAACTTCGAAAACGGACTGCCACCCAAGAGTAGACGTGATGGAATTGAATGGGCACCTGTGCCACGTTGAGAGCTCAATGCGTTCAGATACCGGATCAAGTTGAATCTAGTCGCGACGATACGAAAACGACCTGTACGACCGCAATTTCTTGTCCAGAATCCGGACAGCGATCTCGTCAGACTGGTAGAACGTCTGGGCAAACGTCCCGTTTGCCCGATTTGATCAAGGAAGAAAAAAACAATGAAAAAAGCTTTCGGCCTCCTGCTTCTGATCTGCCTTTCAGCCAACACAAACGCTGACGAAACACCCATCGGGTTCCGGACTTCTACACTACCGGACGCGCAAAACGACCGTCCGCTGGAAATGGTCGTCTGGTATCCCGCCAGGACCACTGCTACCCCGCAATTGATTGCCGACGATATCGTGTTTGTCGGGACGTCCGCCGTGCGCGATGCGCCACCGACTGCCGGTGAGCATCCGTTGCTGGTGCTCTCCCATGGTTACCGTGGTAATTGGAGCAACCAGGCATGGCTGGCCACAGCCTTGGCCCGTCAGGGATACATCGTGGCGGCGGTCAACCATCCCGGCACCACGACGCATGACCGCAGCCCGAAAGCCGCTGCACAGCTGTGGCAACGACCTGCCGACATCAGCCGCGTCATCGATGCAGTCACCGCTCGACCCGAGCAACTGGGTGCCGTTTCGATGCGTCGAATTGCGGTAGCTGGCCATTCACTTGGCGGCTGGACCGCCCTCGAACTCGCCGGCTCACGGTTCGACCCCGAGCGTTTTGCCAAGGACTGCGCGGTCCATCAAAAACTGGCCAGTTGTTCCGTCTACAAGACGATCAACGTCGCCGCCACAGCAGAATCCAAAAGCCGGATGGGCGCGGACTTGAGTGATAAACGCGTCAGCGCCATCGTGTCACTGGACCTGGGCCTGTCACGTGGCATGACCGACGCAAGCCTCACCGCACTGCCGATTCCGACACTGGTAATTGGCGCTGGCGCGCCGTCCGAAGACCTGCCCGCCCATCTGGAGTCGGCCAATCTTGCCAAGCGCCTGCCTTCGGCATCGTCGCAGTATGTCGAGATCAGCGACGCCAGCCATTTCAGCTTCGTGGCATCCTGCAAGCCCGGCGCCGTGGAGTTGCTTGAAGAAGACTCGCCAGGCGACGGCATCATTTGCGGGGATGGCGGCGGCCGTTCGCGTGAGGTGATCCAGCAACAGGTTGTGGCCTTGATCGACGGGTTTCTGACCCGGTCGGCTCAAAACTGATGGCGCTGTTGCCTGCACATCGACGTTACGTCAGGATTCGTTCCTTTTGATCGGAAGGAGCAATCGTGGAACGTCTCTTCGTTTATGGAACCCTGGGCCCCGGCCGGCCGAATGAGCATGTGATGCTGAACATCGGCGGCACCTGGCAGGCCGCTTCGTTGAAGGGGCGTCTGTCGCACGCCGGCTGGGGTGCGGCGATGGGGTTTCCCGGGCTGGTGATTGCTGAAGATGGCGATGTCATCGAAGGCTATATTTTCTCGTCAGAAAACTTCCAGCAGCACTGGGCGGCGCTCGATGAGTTTGAAGGGGCCGAGTATCAGCGGGTTTTGACCAAGGTGACTCTGGATGACGGGACCGCAACGGATGCCTGGGTCTACGCCCTGCGCTAGACAACTTCACCAAAACGGCTACGCCCTGCTGCGCCGGGCAATCCCGGCTGCATGGCTGACCGGACTACGGAATACGTTCGACACCGGCGTAAAACCCTCAAGCGAATGGCCCGTGCCCCGTGGCATGGATTGGCGCCATTCGCTGCTGGACACTGACCCGACCGTTCAGGCTGTTTGTCGATTGCCACAAGTTCTGGCCGTGGCGGGCGAATTGATCGGCGAACGCTTCTTCCTTTCCCAGGTCGAGGGCCGTGAGCCGCTTGCAGGTGGCGGTCATCAACAATTGCACCGCGACTTGTCGGCGCAGCGCCCCGGCGACACCGCTGTCGCGCTGGTCTATCTCGACGATTACGGCCCGGAGAACGGCGCAACCCGTATCATCCCCGGCAGCCATCGCCCTGCACTCGGCGAGCCCCCATTCGATTTCACTGACGAATCCCGATCCGTGCAACTGACGGGCAACGCCGGCGACATCCTGATTTTCGATGCCGATCTCATTCACGCCGGCAGCCTGAACGCCACCGGCGCCCGTCGTCGCACACTGTTGATCACTTATTTTTCGGAAATGCTCTACGCATCACACCTCGAAACGGTGGTTCTCAGAAACATTCGAATGGACACCAGAGAACGGTTCGATCCGGCAGAGTTTGCCCTGAGAAACGTTGGACAATTCATTTGACTTGATTGCCTCAGGCAACTATATAGTTGCTCAAGGCAACTATCTGAGCATCTGCCATGTCCGCGACTCCATTGATCGAACGAGCCGACATCGTCCGGCAATTCAACCGCTTCTACACCCACCAGATCGGTGTTCTGCAGGAACACCTGCTGCAAAGCGACTACTCGCTGACCGAGCTGCGCATCCTCTACGAACTGGCCTCCGGCGGCGATCTGACCAGCGCCGACCTGCGCCAGATGCTGAGCCTGGACGCGGGTTACATGAGCCGGCTCATCAGCAGCTTCGACAAAAAGGGCCTGATCCAGAAGGTCCCCTCCGCCACCGACGCCCGCGCCAGCCTGTTGCACATCACCGACCTCGGCCGCGAAATCCTCGCCCCGCTGGAACAGGCCTCTCGGCAGGAAGTCATCACCCTGCTCGAACGCCTGGCCGAGCCGCAGCAACTGCAATTGATCGAGTCCATGAAGCAGATCCAGACCTTGCTCGGGAGCGACAAGCAACCGGCCTACCTGTTGCGCGACCCGCAGCCCGGCGACATGGGTCTGGTGGTGCAGCAACAAACCGTGATCTACACCCGCGAATACGGCTGGAACTGGGAGTTCGAAGCGCTGGTCGCCGAAATCGTCGCCAAATACCTGCGCGAGTTCGACCCTGCCAGCGAACGCTGCTGGATTGCGGAAAAGGATGGCAAGGTTGTCGGGTCAGTATTTGTCATCCGGCACGACGCAACCACGGCAAAACTGCGCATGCTGTTTGTGGACGCCAGCGCTCGGGGGCTGGGGATCGGCAATCGACTCGTCGAGGAATGCCTGAGGTTTGCCCGGGATGTCGGGTACAAAAAGATGATTCTGTGGACGACCAGCAATCTGGTGGATGCGCGCAAGTTGTATCAGCGGGCGGGGTTTGAGTTGGTTGAGGAAGAGTCGATATTCAGCTTCGGGAAGGAGTTGGTGAGTCAGACGTGGGCGATTGAGCTTTGATGCTCTGTTTCGTCTGATTCCGGGGTGAAGCGCCCAAGGTTTGTTGAAGGGGACTGATCTATTTTTTAATAATTGATCAGTCCCCTTTCCGCTCCGTTTCTGTCACATCGGCTAATTCGTTCCTGACTCACTCAGGTGACCTGAAAAACACCGCACCCGTTCAGATCAAGCGCGCCCTTCCAGAATCTCGAATGAATCATCAAGTGGCGTGTACCCAATGGTTTTTCTGGTCTGATCAATTGAAAGCCGTTTATAGCGGTTACCCGAGACACCATGAACAACATGGAATCCGCTCAGATCGGCCTCGACGCATCGTTCCAGTAACGCTACAACATCCCTGTAGCTGATAAATGCGGCCACGTCCCGGGAGCTGTGGGTTTCTCCAGCGTGAAATCTGGCGACGTTTGCAATACGGACCGCGATTGTCGTCATTTGACCATCGTTTGCATACATCGAGGCCAGCGCTTCGCCAAAGGCTTTGCTGACCCCGTAAAGATTGCCCGGTTTAGGTGCCATCCATTCATGGATCTGGACGTCTTTCGGATATCCCTCAATCGCTTGGGCACTGCTCGCAAATATGAAGCGCTTGCAGCCTTGCGCTTTGGCGGCGAACAGCATGTTGTAAGTGCCGATAATATTCACAGGCAGCAGGGAAGATGTGAAGTCGGCGTCCGGGTTCGGATCAGCAGCGAGATGGATCACGGTGTGTATGCCTTCGCAGGCCTCTAGACAACTGGCCTGGTCCCTGATGTCGAGAGTGAAACGTTGTGCCGAGTCCGGAAGTGTTACTACGTCTATATCGGCCAGACGCAAATCGGATTTATCGTTTCGCGCAGTCCAGAACGCTCTGCCGATCTGGCCAGAAGCCCCCGTGATCAAAATTTTTGGCGTGCTCATGTCCGTATGTCCTTGTGGTAAACCTCGCGCTAGCCTCTCAGGCTTGTGACCCGCTCACAACATTCAGGATGAGTGGAAGGTTGTGTCTGTGAAAGCGAGCAGGCCTTCAGCCGTAATTTATGCAACAAAGCCTGCCTTACTTGAAAATCACCGCAAATCAAAAATCAATTTGCCTGCCACCGATTTGAGTTTCCGTATCATTCTGACCGGCAACCATGGCCGAAGCGCTGATTGCGTTTTGATTGGCCCAATCACGCAGCTTTGTAAACTCGTCTTTGCGCATTTTGCTCATGGGTACCAAACGCGAAATAGTCGTCTCAAAATCAGCCATGGTCAGGTCACTTGCATCACCGGAGCCACTCATTCGCCGTGAGAACGCTTCGATCAGCGAGTCCCCGACCCACGCTTCGATTTCAGCACCTGAAAGCACAATGTCTTTTCCAAAATTCGACTCGCCTCCCAGAGCAGACAATCGATCCAGATCGAATTTTTCCGGGTCACGTTTCAACTTCTTCAGGTGTATTTCAAGAATCTTCTTTCTTTCTTGTGTCGACGGAAAGTCAACGAAAAATATTTCGTCGAACCGCCCCTTCCGCAACAGTTCCGGAGGCAAGCTATTGATGTTGTTAGCGGTAGCAAATACAAAAACAGGCGCCGTCTTTTCTTGCATCCACGTCAACAGTGTGCCGAATACGCGTGTGGCCGTGCCACCATCGGAGGCTCCTCCGGAAGAACCGGAAAGTCCTTTTTCAATTTCATCGATCCACAGGATGCAAGGCGAAATGGCTTCGGCAGTGTGGAGTGCGGAACGAATATTTGATTCTGAAGAACCCACCACGCCCTGGAAGATTTTCCCCATATCCAAACGCAACAAGGGCATATTCCAGGACGACGATATGCACTTTGCCGTCAGCGACTTGCCGCAGCCTGGAACTCCGGTCAAGAGCAAGCCTTTTGGAGTCTTGACACCAAATTCCTGAGCCATCTGCCCAAAACACTGACTGCGCAAATGGAGCCACTTCTTGAGAGTCGCCAGCCCTCCAACATCTTCGAGATTTACCGTGGAGTCGATGTACTCCAGGATGCCTGTCTTCCGTATGATTTGTTTCTTTTCGAAAAGCAGATCCTTTACGGTACTTTCATTGACACTCAGACTGGATACCAGCGAGCGAGACAGACTGTTGTCAATCTCTAACCCCGTGAGCCCCAACGCGGCGTCAATGAGTTTATCTTTGGTTTCACCAGCCAGGTCGATCTTGACACTACTGTTGCCTTGCCAGGAATTAACAAAGTCATTGACCTGACTTTTAACTTCTTCTCTCGACGGCAAAGGAAAATCAATCAGCGTGATTTCTTTCTGAAGATCATTGGCAATTTCAAAACTTGGCGCCACGATAATGCAATTACTTCGATACCCACGCGAGCGAATATTGATGGCCAGATCCCGAAGCCGACGACGATAGACAGGATTCGAGCTTGGGGTAAGATAATTATGAGCATCACAAAAAACAAAAATGTTTTTGCTACTCTCCTCCTTGGCTCTTTCTTCGCAAAAGTCCAGGGCCATTTTCAAATCAAAGGTTTTATCCCCGGCCACGGCGCCATTGATCTGAACACCCATTGTCGAGTTCCAAACGAACAAACGATGACTGAGCGCCTTGGCGATTTCAGAAATCTCTTTGAGGGCACGTTCTTCCTCGAACGTTTCAATGACCAGAATCGCGTAACGCGCCTTGAGGTAATCGGTTATCTGCTTGGTACGGTTCATGCCTGTTATCCCTGCGCCTGAACTATGTTAGACATGCATCGGAAGGCCGGTCTTGGTAACCCCGGAGTTTGAAACAACAAACTCGACAGGTCTCCCAGCACGAAAAAAGTCAATATCAACCCTATCGCTTGTTTTGATCATTTGTTTGTGCTGATAGGGATGTTTTGCGTTTTGCAGATAGCGGCCTGCCAGCGTCAAGTCTACGGACTTGACAACTCGAATCATGGCCTCATTCTGGAATATCTCTTTTGGCGTATAGCCTGTATAAAGAATCCAGTTCTTCTCGCCATCGACAGCATGTATCAGTTGTTCCAGGGCTGGCGCCTGGTCGAGCGGTTCCCCTCCGGAGAGAGTAACCCCGGCGATGTCCATTGCATTGATCTTCTTTGCCAGTTCATGTACGGACATCAGCTTACTCGCCTCGCGAGCGTGGGTACTCTGATTGAAGCATCCCTTGCAATTCAACGCACAACCCTGCACCCATAATGTCAAGCGCAACCCGGGGCCGTTAACGCTGCTCAAGTCCATGTGATGTACATTGATTTCCATCTAGAAATTGGCCCTGAGAATTTGAAGGGTTTGTTCTTCATGGACTACGGTATAGGCCGGCTTCCACTCAGTGACAAGCTCCGCAGCAGGGCTGGAAAGAAGCGCCTCAAGCTCTTCAGTAAGTTTTGTGCAAATATCGCCTTTAACGCCATGCACTTCTTCCGTCACTTGATCGCCTGTAAAAGTGACATGAATGCTGTATTCGTAACTGGGCCCGAATTCAATCTCAAAGCCTTGAACGGTTTCTTTCACTCTTGATGGAAAACCTGATGCATCTATGCGTTTTACGGCTTCATCGATGGCCACGCTTATATAGGCTTTCTGAAAGCTTGAAGCCAAATCAGACATGATCGCTTCATCGTCGGCCGAAACAGTTTCCCGTTCGATGAGGAGTTTGTACGAGCCCTGCTCAATCTGACAAACAAACAGGCTGAACTCATTAGCTGTCTTGCCACAAATAGCTCTAAATTGCTGCTGGCCCATATAGCCCATTTTGCTCAGCACTTTCTTGCTGAAGTCGCTGGCAAACATTGAAACCAGGCCAGTTGTCGGACGGAGGCCCATCTTGCCGAAAGCTTTGGCAATGGCCTCTTCATCAACATATGAAAATTCAAATTTCGTGCAATGAGACATGATTAAAGCTCCAGCCTGCGGCCGGAAACAGCTACTTCGGCATTCTGGATAGCATTCAACACGTCAGGAGCAACCTCAATATTGCGAACAGGTGCCCCGGCGGCAAGCGCTGCATCAGCTGATACATTTTCTGGAATCGAGGCTGAATTATCGGAGTTGACTACCACCCGACGTCTTTTGGTTGTCTGTGGTGCACCACTATCACTCAGCAGACTTGCATCAATGGTTTCCAGCAGCCCTCGAATGACCATAAACGGGTTTGATGTGAGCTTGTCATAGAGGCCAACGTACAACAAAGCATCGACACCATCATTGAACTCCAATTTAATGGCGTAACTTTGACTGTCGTTACCAATGATACCAATGCCTGAGAGTTGATTCAGGTCCTTTGACAGTTTCGTCCAGGCACTCCCATCAAATGATGCAACAATCAATTTTGTCGCTGTTGCGGCAAAAGCATTGCTACCAGCTTTAACCTCGTCAGCATCAAAATTCTGGTAGCTGAGCAGAATTTTCTCCCCTGCAGAAAACCCCAGAGCGGTGGCCAGATACTCATTGGTCGAAAAATCGACATCCGCGTGAAACTTCAAGCTTTTGGAATAAATATAAAGACCATAGAGACCTGCTATTCCATAGCCTATTGAATTCAACGTATCTTTCGGAGATAAAATGGCAAAAACAGCCAAAATCAAAACAATGATTGCGTAACCGTAATTAATGTATTTTTTCGTACTGAATCTTTTATCTCTATAAAACTTGAACGTTTTTCCAGGAACATATTTTTTTGACGGTGCAAACAGAATGGTACACGCACCAAAAAAGGCCACTGCAATGAACCCCATTATGGCCTGGCGAATTTTCCCTTCTTGCAACCCTTCGACAAATATCCACACTCCGGCGGCGATGAAAGCAGGCAAGGTTGCAAGCACCAAAAGTCCTGCTATTTTGCCTTTGATGTCCATCACCATTTTCCACATCGGGATAGTTTTTATCATTTACAAACCTTTTTTAGTTGGGCTGAAGTGAGTAGCCGCGGGATAGCGATGATGGCTCTATGCTACATGACCGTCTTTGGTTTATCACGTTTCAGGAAAGGCCGCGTTACAGGTGCACCTCTCCTGCGTGGTTTTGTAAATGTCGGCAACTAACTACATAAACTAACGTCCCCCTCATCTCCCTACTGGATCCCCCTGCCTGAAACCGCTACCGTTCCCCCATCCAGAACAGGGAACCCACGCGCCATGTCCATCGCCGACAATCTTCTCGCCTTCACCCTCGCCGCCACGCTGCTGACCCTGACACCCGGCCTCGACACCGCGCTGGTCCTGCGCACCGCGACCGTCGAAGGCAAGCGACAGGCCTTGCGCGCAGCGTTGGGCATCAACGCCGGTTGCCTGTTGTGGGGCGCGGCGGTGGCGTTTGGGCTCGGGGCGTTGATTGCTGTGTCGGAGCTGGCCTACAACCTGTTGAAGTATTGCGGCGCGGCGTATCTGGCGTGGCTCGGGTTGAACATGCTGCTGCGCCCCCGCCGCTCGCTGGCGCCCGCCGA
Source organism: Pseudomonas sp. GW821-FHT09C09 (assembly GCF_059418105.1). Lineage (NCBI taxonomy): Bacteria > Pseudomonadati > Pseudomonadota > Gammaproteobacteria > Pseudomonadales > Pseudomonadaceae > Pseudomonas > Pseudomonas sp. GW821-FHT09C09. The sequence continues at coordinate 106,553 of NZ_JBWKPF010000002.1, read as the reverse complement.
AGCCAATGGCAAGCCGGGAGGCAACTGGTTCTTGAAGGGCATGCTGGGCAACGTGCTCAATCCCAAGGTGGGGATTTTCTACGTGTCGTTCCTGCCCCAGTTCATTCCGCAAGGGCAGCCACTCGTGCCGTGGACGTTCGGGCTGGTGAGCATTCATGTGGTGCTGGGACTGATCTGGTCACTGGTGCTGATTGGCGCGACGCAGCCGCTGTCAGGGTTTCTGCGCCGGGAGAAAGTGATTCGCTGGATGGATCGCACAACCGGGATGATCTTCGTGCTGTTTGCCGCGCGGCTGGCCTTCAGCAAGCGGTAAGCCGCCCAACGCCTTCTATCGACGCGTGCAGTTTCCTCGACTCAAGCGCTTGCCCTATACATATGGATATCCGTATATTCGAAACCCCATATGTATCAAGGGCACGTTCATGCTCACCCCCGCCACCGTTTTCAAATGCCTCGCCGACGAAACCCGCGCCCGGGCCACGCTGCTGATCACCCGTGAAGGCGAGTTGTGCGTCTGCGAGCTGGTCTGCGCACTCGACGACAGCCAGCCAAAGATCTCCCGTCATCTGGCGCAATTGCGCACCTGCGGCCTGCTGCTGGATCGCCGTCAGGGCCAGTGGGTGTATTACCGGCTCAATCCGCAGTTACCGGAATGGGTTCGCGAGATGCTACAGACCACCCTCGCCGCCAACACCGCGTGGCTGGAGGAAAACAGCGCGCGACTCGCCGCCATGGGTGACCGCCCGCTCAATTCATCCGCCTGTTGCTGAGGACCGATCATGCGCGTTCTATTCATGTGCACCGCCAACAGCTGCCGCAGCATCCTGTCCGAAGCGATGTTCAATCACCTGGCACCGCAAGGTTTCGAGGCAGTCAGCGCCGGCAGTTTCCCCAAAGGCCAGGTGCTGCCGCGCAGCCTGTCCACGTTACAGGAGGCCGGCATTTCCATCGCCGGGTTGAGCAGCAAGGGCAACGACGCCTTCGAAGACAATCCGCCGGACATTGTCATCACCGTGTGCGACAAGGCCGCCGGCGAAGCCTGCCCTGCCTACTTCGGCCCGGCCCTGAAAGCCCATTGGGGACTGGAGGATCCGTCGGAAGTGCATGGCGATGAGACCGCTATCAACGCAGCCTTCCACGCCACCCTCACCCGAATCGAAACCCGCTGCCGCGCCTTCCTCGCTCTGCCCTTCGCCGAACTCGACCGCGCCGCCCTCAAGCGCGAACTCGACCGCATCAGCCTGCTTTGACCGGAGCCGTCATGACCGACCTGCCCAATCTCGACCCATCACTGATTCAGAAAACCGCCCGCGACGACGGCCTCCACAAACCACGTATCCTGCTGCTCTACGGCTCGACCCGCCCACGCTCCTTCAGCCGTTTGCTGGTGGAAGAAGCCGCCCGGCTGCTGGAGCACTTCGGTGCCGAGACACGGATCTTCAATCCGTCGGGCCTGCCGCTGCCGGACGACGCGCCCGGCGATCACCCGAAAGTCCAGGAGCTGCTTGCGCTGATGCAATGGTCCGAAGGCCAGGTCTGGTGCTCGCCCGAACGTCACGGCGCGATGTCGGCGGTGTTCAAGGCGCAGATCGACTGGGTGCCGCTGGCGCTCGGCGCCGTGCGCCCGACCCAGGGCAAGACTCTGGCGGTGATGCAGGTCTGCGGCGGTTCGCAATCGTTCAACGTGGTCAATCAACTACGCGTTCTGGGACGCTGGATGCGCATGTTCACCATCCCCAATCAATCGTCGGTGCCCAAGGCCTATCTCGAATTCGATGAAGACAACCGCATGAAACCGTCGGCGCTTTACGACCGCGTAGTGGATGTAATGGAGGAGTTGGTGAAGTTCACGCTGTTGCTGCGTGATCGCCCGGATCTGGTGGATCGTTACTCGGAGCGCAAGGAATCGGCGGAAGAGTTGATGCGGCGAGTCAATCAGCGCTCGATCTGAAGCCCTGAATAAAAAACGGCGCGATGATTCGCGCCGTTTTTTTATATCTCGACCTTACTTGCTGATCGAAACCAGCGTCGCCTTGCTACCCTCCATCCGGAACGAAAACTTCACCCGGTCGCCCACCGCCAACCCGGCCAGTTGTTCCTCAGTCGCGGCAAAGCCCATGGTCATCGGAGGCCACTGCATTGACGCTACGGCGCCATGTGCAATGGTCACAGTGTGCTTCGTGGCATCAATGGCCTTGATCGTACCTTCGGCTTTCGCGGCCGGTGCCTGTTGCGTGGCGGACTGCATCTGCATGCCCTGCATGTCGTCCATCTTCATGCCGGGCATGTCTCCTGCCTGCACAGAAAAAGCGAACGCAACCAGCGTGCCGGCAAAGGTGATCGGGATCAGTTTCATGAGGTTTTTCCTTCAGGTGGGAGGGTTTGAACGGACAAGTGACGACGGCGCATCAGTCGATACGCCGCCGGGATGACGAACAGGGATAACAAGGGCGCCGTGACCATGCCGCCGACCATGGGCGCGGCGATACGGCTCATGACTTCGCTGCCGGTGCCGCTGCCGAGCAGAATCGGCAGCAGGCCGGCGATGATCACGGCCACGGTCATGGCTTTGGGGCGCACGCGCTGCACGGCGCCTTCGCGAATCGCCGCGACCAATCCGCGCTCGGTGCGGTCGCCGCCGTCTTCGCGCTCGGCCCAGGCGTTTTTCAGGTAGAGCAGCATGATCACGCCGAACTCGGCGGAAACCCCGGCCAGTGCAATGAACCCGACGCCGGTGGCCACCGACAGGTTGTAGCCCAGCAGGTAGAGAAACCACGCACCGCCACTCAGGGCGAACGGCAACGTGGCCATGATCAGCAGCGCTTCATCGAAGCGGGCGAAGGTCAGGTAGAGCAGCACAAAGATGATCAACAGCGTGGCCGGAACCACGAGTTTCAGGCGAGCGTTGGCCCGTTCGAGAAACTCGAATTGCCCCGAGTAACTCAGGCTCATGCCTGGCTGCAGTTTCACCTGCTCGCTGACCGCTCGACGCAAGTCACCCACCACCGAAGCGATGTCGCGACCGCGCACGTCGATGTACACCCAGCCGGACGGTCGGGCGTTTTCACTCTTGAGCATCGGCGGGCCGTCCGTGACCCGGATTTTCGCCAGCATGCCGAGGGTGACCTGACTGCCCGAAGGCGTGTAGATCGGCAGTTGCTCCAGGGCGCCAGGTGAATCGCGCCACTCTCGCGGGTAACGGATGTTGATCGGGAACCGTGCCAGTCCCTCGATGGTTTCCCCGACGGTTTCGCCGCCGATGGCCCCCGCGACGATGGACTGCACATCACTGATGTTCAGCCCGTAGCGACCGGCGGCGTTGCGGTCGATATCGACGTCAATGTAGCGACCACCGGTAAGTCGCTCGGCCAGCGCCGAACTGACGCCGGGCACGTCTTTGGCCACACGCTCGACGGTCTGGGTCACCGCATCGATCTGGGCCAGATCGTTGCCGGCGACCTTCACGCCGATGGGACTTTTGATCCCTGTGGCGAGCATATCGATGCGGTTGCGGATCGGCGGAATCCAGATGTTGGTCAGGCCCGGCACTTTCACCACACGGTCCAGTTCTTCCACGAGTTTTTCCGGGGTCATGCCCGGGCGCCATTGCTCGTGGGGCTTGAACTGGATCGTGGTTTCGAACATCTCCAGCGGTGCCGGATCGGTAGCCGTTTCGGCGCGCCCGGCCTTGCCGAACACATGCTCGACCTCGGGCACGGTCTTGATCAAGCGATCCGTTTGTTGCAGCAATTGCGCGGCTTTTTGCGCTGACAAACCCGGCAAGGCCGACGGCATGTACAGCAGATCGCCCTCATCCAGCGGCGGGAGAAATTCGCCGCCCAGGCGCGACACCGGCCACGCCGCACTGATGAACACCAGCAGCGCCACCAACAGGGTGAACTTCGGTCGGCGCAACACCACATCCAAGGCTGGCTGGTAGATCCGGATCAGCCAACGGTTGAGCGGGTTGTGGCGTTCATCCGGAATCCGCCCGCGAATCCAGTAGCCCATCAGCACCGGCACCAATGTCACCGACAACCCCGCTGCCGCCGCCATGGCGTAGGTCTTGGTGAACGCCAGCGGGCCGAACAACCGCCCTTCCTGAGCCTGCAAGGTAAACACCGGGATGAACGAAAGCGTGATGATCAACAGGCAGAAGAACAGCGCCGGCCCGACCTCCGCCGCCGCGTCGGTCATCACCTGCCAGTGACGCTCGCCCTTGAGCTCCTGCCCCGGATTGGCGGCGTGCCACGCCTCGATTTTTTTGTGTGCGTTTTCGATCATCACCACGGCGGCATCGACCATCGCGCCGATGGCGATGGCAATCCCGCCCAGCGACATGATGTTGGCGTTCAGCCCCTGATGACGCATGACGATGAACGCAATCAGCACACCCACCGGCAACGAGATGATCGCCACCAGCGACGAGCGCAGATGCCAGAGGAAGATCCCGCAGACCAGTGCCACAACGATGAACTCCTCGAGCAATTTGTGGCTGAGGTTGTCCACGGCGCGATCGATCAGCTTGCTGCGATCGTAGGTGGTGACGATCTCCACGCCGGGCGGCAGGCTGCTTTTCATGTCCTCGAGTTTGGCCTTGACCGCCGCGATGGTCTCCCGGGCGTTCTTGCCGCTACGCAGGACCACCACGCCACCGACGGTCTCGCCCTGTCCGTCCAGTTCGGTGATGCCCCGGCGCATGTCCGGTCCGGTCTGGATCGTCGCGACATCGCCCAGGGTCACCGGCACCCCGCCGGTGCCAAGTTTGAGCGGGATCGCACGGAAATCATCGAGGGTTTTCAGGTAGCCCGACGCGCGCACGATGAACTCGGTTTCGGCCATTTCCAGCACCGCACCGCCGGTTTCCTGATTGGCCTTGCCGATGGCTTCGCGCACCTGCGCCAGGGTGATGCCGAGGCTGGCCAGTTTTACCGGATCGGGCTGCACCTGATACTGCTTGACCATGCCGCCGAGGGTGGCGACCTCGGCGACATTCGGCAGGGTCTTGAGCTCGAATTTGAGAAACCAGTCCTGCAACGCGCGCAACTGCGCCAGATCGTGCTGGCCGCTGCGATCCACCAGCGCGTACTGATAGATCCAGCCGACCCCGGTGGCATCCGGCCCCAACGCCGGTTTGGCACTGGCCGGCAGACGGCTCTGGATCTGGCTCAGGTATTCCAGCACCCGCGAGCGCGCCCAGTACTGATCAGTGCCGTCCTCGAACAACACGTACACGAAGCTGTCACCGAAGAACGAATAGCCGCGCACGGTTTTCGCACCCGGCACCGAGAGCATGGTAGTGGTCAGCGGGTAGGTCACCTGGTTCTCGACAATCTGCGGCGCCTGTCCGGGGTACGGCGTGCGGATGATCACCTGCACATCGGACAAATCCGGCAATGCATCGATCGGCGTGCTTTGCACCGACCACACACCCCATCCCGTGATGAACAGCGTCGCCAGCAGCACCAGAAAGCGGTTGGCCACGGACCAGCGAATCAGCGCGGCGATCATGGTTGGCTCCCCGATGCTTGGCCGTCGGTCTCAAGCGGCGCGGCGGCGATGCCCTTCAGGCTGGCTTCGGAGTCGAGCAGGAACTGGCCGGAGGTCACGACCCTTTGCCCTTCTTCCAGGCCTTTGAGGATCACCGTTTTGCCGTCGCTCTCGTCGCCGGGCCGCACCTCCACCGGGCGATAGTGACCCGCGTCCTCGGCCAGCATGACCAAGGCACGCTTGCCGGTGCGGATCACCGCTTCGCTCGGCACCCACAGGCTGTCCTGCCCGGTCGAGCGGTTCAGCCGTACTTGAGCGGTCATCCCCGGACGCAAGCGACCCTCGGCGTTGGCCAGTTCGACCCGCACGCGCAGGGTGCGGCTGTCCGTGTTGGTGTCCGGCAGAATCGCGCTGACCTTGCCGTTGAACACGGTGCCGGGAAACGCCGGCAATCTTGCTTCGATGGCTTGCCCTTCGCTGATGGAACCGGCCTGTGCTTCCGGCACCGCAACAGCCAGCCAGACACTGCTAAGCCCGTTGATCCGCGCCAGCGTCTCGCCGCTCGCCACGGTCATGCCGGTGCGCACGTTGAGCTCCTGTATCACGCCGCCCACCGGGCTGGTAACGGTGAGGTTCGGCTGAACCTTGCCGCTGCGTTCCACCTGGGCAATCAGGCTCGACGGCATACCGGTCAGCTGCAAGCGCTGGCGCGCCGCCGAAATCAGCTCCCGGTCGCCGCTGCGCTTGAGGGCCAGAAACTCGGTCTGCGCTGCCGCCCAGTCCGGTACGAGAATGTCCGCCAATGGCGCCCCCGCCGCCAGCACATCCCCCGTTGCCCGGGCGTAGACCCGTTCGACAAAACCGCTGGTGCGGGTCTGGATCACCGCCACATCGCGTTCGTTGAAGGCCAGCACACCGGTCACGTCGAGGCTGGAGGAAAAGCGCCCGCGCACAACCGTTGCCGTGCGCAGCCCCAGATTCTGGGTCAGGCCCGGATCGATGCTGACCGTCGCATTGCCTGCGCCTTCGCTGGCGTATCGCGGCACCAGTTGCATGTCCATGAAGGGCGACTTGCCCGGCTTGTCGAATTTCTGTTGCGGGTACATCGGGTCGTACCAGTACAGGGCCTTGGGTTCGGCACCCTGCTCCGCTGCTGCACCGGTTGCGCCAGGCATGCGCTGATAAGCCACGCCGTAACCCGCAGCGACACCCACCGCAAGGGCGAGGCCGGCCAGCCAGAAACTGTTGCGTTTTGGTAGGTTCACAAGCCTGTCTCCCCATAAGCGAAATGCAGACGCGCAGCGGTCAGTGCGCGCTGTTCTTCCACGTCGATCTGTTTGAGGCGCGCCTCGATGAGTTCACGGCGGGCGCTGACCACGGCGTTCAGATCGCCCTTGCCGGCGCGGTAGCTGGCAAGGCTCAGCTCGACCTTCTCTTTGGCCAGCGGCACCAGGCTTTGCTGGTTGCGCAGCACAGCCCGGTCGAGGCGCGCATAGTCGGCCAGCTCGTTTTCCAGTTGTTCGGTGTGCTCCCGGGACAGGGCTTCGCGCTGAGCCTCGATCTGGCTGAGTTCAGCCTGGCGGGCAGCGATCTTCGGGTTCTGTCGCGATTCGGGAAACAGCGGCAGATCCCAGGAAAACTGCACGCTGACCATGTCGCCGAATTCGCGGCCACGGTGCTGGTAATCCACTTCCCAGCTCCAGTCGGACTTTTTCTCGGACACCGCTTCCTGCACCTTCGCCTGCGCTTCGCGGGCCATGGGCGCAAACGCGGCCAATTCGGGATGGTGTTGCAGTTGATGGTTGAAGGTGGCGGGCTCGACCGACCATTGCGGCAGACTGCCTTCGGGCTTGTCGTTGGCGGCGGTGCCGATCCAGCGCTTGAGCGCCGCCCGGGCCTGGGTGCGTTCCAGCGTCAGGTTGTCTTCTTGCTCCGCCAGTCGGGCGGCTTCCTGCTTCGGCGTCACCGCGTCCGCAGGTTGCGCCCGGCCACCGGCAATCTGCGCCCGCACGGTATCGCTCAGCAGGCGGTTTTCCTTGTAGAAGTCTTGAAGCAGCGCCTGTTTGCGCTCCACCGAATAGCTGCCGATCCACGCCAGCGCGGTGGCCTGACGGACTTTCAGGCGTTCGACGCGACGTTCCGCCGCCGCGCGCTCGACGCCCGCCTCGGCGACTTCGATACGCGCCTTGCGCTTGTCGCCGTTGGGCATGTCCTGGCGCCAGCCGACCATTTGCATGGTCATGAAGTCTTTGTCGAGGCTGTAGCGGTCCGGGCCGCCCACGGGATAGTTCTGCACGCCCAGCACCAGTTTCGGATCGGGCAACTCCCCCGCCGGGATGGCGGCGCTGCTGGCAGCCTGGATTTTTGCATCTTGAGCGTTCAGCGACGGCGCATTGGTTTCCGCCAGCCGCAGCGCTTCATCGAGTGTCAGCGCGGCGGCGAAACCCGGCCACGCAAGCACGCTTGCCGCAAGGCCGGCCGCGAAGGGCCAACCTGTGCACTTGAATTTCATGTTTACGATTCCTGTGATCGTCCGCTGTGCGCGGCGTAAAACACGCACACAGCCAATCCACTCCGCCGGGGCGGAATGAGCTTTTAGGGGAGACAGGAATCAGACGCGGGGCGGTCGCCAGACCCCGGACGGGGTCGCTACGGGCAGGGAATCACTGAAGAAAGAATGCGTCACGGGGCTGAACACGGTGACGGGCGGCTTGAGGATCGCGACTTGCAGCACACCGCCGGTCTTGCACTCCTGGCCTGGCTTGCAGGGTGTGCCGTGGTCGGCAGGACTTTTCATGTCCTTGCAGCAATCCATGCCCATGCCATCCATCATCGCCATGCCCATGGCTTGCATCGGGCAGGGTTCTGTCGGCGCCTGCACGCCCGCCATCCCGCTGAGGGGAAGCGCCAGGCTGATCAGGAAGACGAGACAAAACCGCAGGTAGCGTTTCATGGCCGGAAGTCTAGTTGCGAGAAACGGGATTCACAATCGGATGGCGGCGATATCAGCGGATGAGCATTAAGCCAGGATTAGCAGCGGAAAATCATGCAGCGCTCGAACGATCACCTAACCTCATTGATTGTGTGTTCAACCGGAATCGCCAGTCCCATGCGCAACGCATTGAAGTCATTGATGTTCGTCGCCCTGATCCTGCTCGGTCCGGGGCTGGCCGTGGTGTCGGCCGCAGATTTGTCGCCCTCGCCCGACAGCGGTGCCCCGCTCCCCGGTGTTACCCAGAATGATCTGCAAGCCCTGCAGCAACGCCTCGATGGCCTGAAGCAGCAGATCTCGTCCGCCAACAATTACAACCAGCTCGAAGGCCCGCAGGATCGGGTGCAGGCGTTCATTCTCGACATTGATCGACTGTCGGCTTCGCTGCTGCCACAACAGGCACAACTGACCGTACAACTGGGCGTGCTGGGGGCGGCACCGACGGAAACGGTGGCCGCCGAACAGGCCGATATCGCCGCACAACGAGCGGCGTTGATCGAGCAGAAGAACAAGGTCGATACCGCGCTGAAGAATCTGGCCACGCTCAAGCAGAACGCCACCGACCTGATCACCCAGATCGCCGGCATTCGCCGCACGTTGCTGGAAAGCGAACTCACCCTGCGCACCGACAGCGTGCTCAGCCCTGATTTCTGGTCGCCGATAGTCGATCCCGATCCTGCCGATCGCCAACGCCTGCAGATGTTCGTCGACCAGATCAAGGAAACCGGCACCGAGGCCTGGCAGCCGGGGCAGCGGTTCTACACCGCCGTGCTGGTAGTGTTGTCGTTCATGGTCTGGACCCTCGGCCGAAGGCTCGCCGACCGCTGGCTGGCGTGGGTGTGCATCCATCGCATGCCCGAAGGCCGTTTGCGCCGCAGTTCGCTGGCTTTCGCCTCGGCGCTGGCGACACTGGCGACCACCGCGATTGCCCTGGAGCTGCTGTATTACGCCTGCACCCGGCATGTACCGCTGCCGCCGATGCTGGCGACGTTCTCCGACGAATTCCAGAAAGTCGTGTACGCCTGCGTGATGATCACCAGCCTGAGCCGCGCGTTGCTGTCCACCGAGCACCCATCGTGGCGGCTGCCGGCGATTGCCGAACCGGTGGCCTTGACGCTCAAGCCTTTCGCCAGGGTCCTCGCTGCGACGCTGCTGGTACTGGTAACGGCGGTGCAGGTCGGTAATTCGTCCGGCATGAGCAGCCAGATCGTGATCACCGGCCGTGGCGTGATCGCGCTGGTGGTATTGGCCATCGTCACCGTGCTGCTGATGCGCGTCGGCAAGGTGCGCAAGGCGCTGGCGGCCGCCGGGGATGCGCAGGTGACGGGCAACACCCTGGCCGGGGTGATTTACACCGTGACCACGCTGGCGATGGTCATTTCCCTCGGCGCGTTGCTGACAGGCTACGTATCGCTGGCGCGGTTCATCACCTATGAACTGGTGTGGGCGTTTATCGTGCTGTCCGGTTTCTACCTGCTGATGCAGTTACTAAAGGACAGTTGCGAATACGTCTTCTCGCCCCGCCATTCCAGCGGCAAGGCCTTGAAACAACTGCTGGGCGTCGGCGACCGGCGCCTCGAACAGGCCTCGACCCTGCTGGCCGGCGTGGGCCGGGCGGCGTTGCTGTTGCTGGCAGTGATCACGCTGTTTGTGGGCGGCATCGGCACCACGCTGGGTCAATTGGCCAACAACATCGGCACCATTCTCGGCGGCGCCGGCCTGCGCAAGCTGAACATTGTCCCTGGTCATTTGCTCAACGCGGTGCTTGCGCTTTTGATCGGTATCTACCTGATCCGCGCCCTGCGCCGCTGGCTGGACAACGAATTCCTGCCCAAGACCGACATGGACCCGGGCATGTGCGCCTCGCTCAGCACGCTGTTTTCCAATATCGGCTATGCGCTGGTGGTGTTGCTGACGCTGTCTTCGCTGGGCGTGAAATGGACCAACCTGGCGTGGATCGTCAGCGCCCTGTCGGTGGGGATCGGTTTCGGTCTGCAGGAGATCGTGAAGAACTTCGTCTCCGGGCTGATCCTGCTCACCGAACGCCCGGTCAAGGTCGGCGACCTGATCAGCATCAGCGGCGTCGAGGGCGACATCCGCCGGATCAACGTGCGTGCCACCGAGATCCAGCTCAGCGATCGCTCCATCGTGATCGTGCCCAACTCGCAACTGATCTCGCAGAACCTGCGCAACGTCACCCTCGGCGGCAGCGCCCAGGGCGTGGCGACGCTGGAGCTGATGTTCCCGCTGGACATCGATCCCGAACAGGTCAAAAACCTGCTGCTCGACACCTACAAAGAGCACGAAACCATCCTCGGCAAACCGGCGCCGTTCGTGCGTTTCAGCAAACTTTCACCCGATGGCATCACGTTGACCGTGACGGGTTACGTCGACAGCCCGAGGATTGTCGGCAAGACCAAGAGTGATCTGTTGTTCGAGATACTCAAGCGGCTGTCGGCGGCGGGGATTGAGTTGGCGAAGCCGCCGCAGCCGGGTAGTTGAGGCCCGTCAGCCCAATGGCCCGATACCATCTATAGTCACATCGTTCACCTCATGGGGATTCGTCAGAAGTTTGCTGTTGGCCGTGTTCGATCAGAACTCCAATTCCCCTGACAACCCAAGTGAAAATGGAGAAAGTCATGGCCTTGGTCGATCCGCGGAACAACGAATACGACGTGAACAAACTTGGCACTGCCAGCATCGTCGGTCATGTGAGCACTGACAGTGCCCGAATCTGGATTCGCGTCTATATGGCGGGAGAATGGACGCTGGTCTGGTCCGAAAAGGCGTTGGTCGGGGACCTGTTCACGCTTGATGGCAAAACCATTGAGCTGTTTCTAAAAGGTCAGGGATGCGACCCGAAAAACATACTGTCGTACAAGTTCAGTGAAGACTCAGACCTGACCAACACCTTCGACATAGCCAATCTAAAGCCGAACACCACCTACTACTATTACCTGATGAGTCAGAAGCCAGCGTCCAAGAGTATGTGGCGCAGAACAGAGATCGGCTATCAAAAGGTCTACTCCTTTACCACCATGGCGCAATCCATGCCTGATTTCAGCTTCGGATTCTATAGCTGCCATGATCCATTCAACGCCAATAACAGCAATGGTGCGTGGCCCTTGTTTCTCAGCAGAGCCAACAACGCAAAAGTCAGATTCGTCATTGGCGGTGGCGATCAGGTCTATGTGGACTGCCAGGAAAACAAATACTTTCCGGACATCTGGGAATGGCTGCAGAACAACAAGGACGATCTGATCGCGGCTTTTACAAAAGACGGAAAACTGCTCACCGCGGGCCTTGATGCTTACCTTCTGAGCCTCTACCGCTGGTATTACCGTGTGTACTGGAATTTCCCTCAAATGCAGGAGATCTTTTCGAAAACGCCTCAATACATGATTTGGGATGACCATGAAATCATGGATGGCTGGGGATCGCGGACCAACAAGGAGCGTCTGGAAATTCTTTCAAGGTACTTCAAGAAAGACGACCCCGACATTGACCAGCAACTTATAGACTCGATGTGGAATGCAGCAAGAACAGCCTATTTTGAATATGGCCACAGTCACAATCCTCCCACCAACATTGTCAGGTCGTTATTGAAAACGCCCGAAGAATGCATCTGGGACTACAACTTCACAAAGGGAACAACCCCATTCTATGTACTCGACCTGCGCGGGCATCATGACGTTGAAAGAGCCCAGAACAGGCTGCTGGGAGATGATCAGGTTGACCGTTTTCTGGGGTGGCTGGATACGCCGCCCGTCAAAAAATCAAAAATCGTGTTTGTGGTCAGTTCCGTTCCAGTCGTTCACTGGCGATCTATCGTATTGACGGCGGGGTCCTGGATTAACAGCCTCAAGGACGACTTCATGGATGAATGGGATCATCCCTCCAACCATGTTGAAAGAAACCTTCTGCTGGAAAAGATATTCGCCGCCTTCGATGCCGAAGGCCGAACGTTGGTGTTCTTGAGCGGCGATGTTCATTGTGCTGCCGCCTTCAGGTTGCAACACAAAATCTATCGCCAGGCCAACGTTTACCAGATCACCTCAAGTGCGATTTCGCGAATGCCCGCCGGGCAGGCTGTCTCTGCCGGAATAGCCAAATCCGGTACGCTCAGTGGTAATGACAATGTCCAGTTCGAGCACCTGTTCAGCCATTCGGAAGACAAGAACTTCGCCATTTTCCATGTAAAAAACAGTGATTCGATCACCGTCGATCTCTGCTGGCCGGGCGGCACCGAAGGCGAAGCCGTCATCAAGACCCTCGAGTTGGAATAGACCACACACAAAACACGACCACAAAAGGGGACAGATTTATTTTCTGAAAATAGATCTGTCCCCTTTTGTGCTGAGGCTATAGGATCTTTTCCAGGAGATGGCATTCCTCCTCAAACCGCCTCGTGCTGATGATGCCTACGTGAACCCTGGACAGGGTGCGTAGGTGTGTCTGCTCCCCCTGTCCTCCCACTCCAGGACAGGATCATGATTCGACTTATCCAACCCGCCGTTTTTCGCTTTTCCTCTCTGCTCCCTGTTTGGCCGCAATGGCCTGAAGAGGTGGCCCCGACATGCTGAAATCACTGCTGGTCATTGCCGTAGGTGCTTCACTGGGCGCCTGGTTGCGCTGGCTTCTGGGCATGAAACTCAACGCGCTGTTCCCCGCGATTCCTCCGGGCACCGTGGTCGCCAACATGGTCGGTGGCTACATCATCGGCCTGGCTATCGCATTCCTTGCCGCCTCCCCTTCGCTGAGCCCCGAGTGGCGGCTGCTGGTCATCACCGGCTTCTGCGGTGGCCTGACGACTTTTTCTACATTCTCGGCCGAAACCGTTGCCCTGATTCAGGAAGGCAGGTTGCTCTGGGCACTCGGCTCGATTTCGGTACACGTCGTCGGCTCGCTCGCAATGACAGCGGCGGGGCTGTTGTCCTATCAATTGATTGGCACGCGTTAAGGAGACCGAAATGAAAGGTTTTCTGGTGATTTTCTTCACTCAACAAAACCGCCGCCATCAAGGAAAGATGCTCGGTGACTGGATTGTCGATCTGGCAAAGGAACTGGGCCTGCGCGGCGCGACCCTTTCCACCGGCATCGAGGGATTCGGCCACACCGGCCGGCTGCATTCGTCGCATTTTTTCGAATTGGCGGATCAGCCGACCGAGATTCGCATGGCGATTACCGAGGAGGAGACCGAGCGATTGTTCAAACGGCTTGAGGCGGAAGACATCTCGGTGTTTTACATAAAGACGCCGATTGAAATGGGCTTTGTCGGTAAAAAGGCCGGCAGCCCTCCGCCATAGTGAAGGCTTGCAGACAGCTTTAAAGGGGACAGATTTATTTTCTATTTAAAGCAGAAAATAAATCTGTCCCCTTTAAAGAAAGCACATCACTCTTCAGTGGAAAGGCTCGGCTCCTGGCTGGCTTCAGCTGCCATCTTCAAGCGGTCAGCCTTGCTGATGTACTTGGGCTTGTTGCTTTTCGGCGCCAGTTTGGCGTTGGCCTTTCTGGATTTTTCCTTGAAGAGTTGTTGCAGTTTCTTTTGGCGGTTCATGGTGTCTTGCCCTGCTTGAAAGTTGTTGAATGATATCAGCCCTGAGTCGGGTTCAAGCGAGCACTTCGGTGATCCACCGCACCTGCCGGGTCAGGTCCTGCACCTTCTCTTCGGGCACCGCATGTCGCGCGCGACCGAAGTGCGTCAGAGTCTGCTGCTTGTGCCGCAACCGGTGCCGCCACTTGCTGACGAAAGCCGGGCTGCGCGCCTGCAATTGCAGCGGACCGAAGTACAGTTCTTCGGCGGAGTAAATCACCGGCTCGCCACGCTCGGCGACGATGATTTCGTAGTCGAAGCGGTTTTCCCGCAAGACTTCTTCGCAGAGGATCCGGTAGCCGTTGTCCATCAACCATTGGCGCAGCGGTTGCTCGCCGCCGTTGGGTTGCAGGATCAGGCGTTCGCGGCCGCTCAAACGTGCCTTGCCGGCTTCGAGAATATCGCGAATGGTCTCGCCGCCCATGCCACACATCGTAATCGCATTCATCCCGTCTTTTGGCTCGATGGCCATCAGGCCATTGGCAAGGCGCACGGTAATCTGCTCACCCAGGTCGTTCTCACGCACAGTGCGCTCGGCCGAACGAAACGGCGTCAACGCCATTTCCCCCGCCACCGCCGCCGTAATCGCGCCGCGACGCATCAACGCCACCGGCAGGTAGCCGTGATCCGAGCCGATATCGGCCAGGCGCGCACCGGCGGGTACGTGCGCAGCGACACGCTCCAGGCGCATGGACAATGTCTGTTCGTTCAACCGCAACCCCTTTTACATTGAGCGTCCGGCACCAGTGGCCGGATCGGGGCGCGATTTTGAGGGGCAACGTCGTGGAATTCAAATTTCCATGACCTGAAGCCGCGGCGAGCGAAAGCTGTCTTGCATCTCGTTATGGGCATAACCGGCTTCCACCGCCCCCGGGTTCATACTTCATCCCAAAACTTTCCGGGAGATGCATATTCTCCATCCTTTAAAACAGCACACCAGCCAACGCATCTATTAAACATTTCAAGATCCACGATCCTGTAAGTGCCCTTGGCAACCTTCTCCAACGTGATCAATCCATTCGAGTAGTGCGTGTATTGCCCACCCGCCCCGGCAGGGGCCCGCAGATCCAGTTCGCTACGATCCCAGTCGGATACAACCCCTGATGATTCAGGAACCGTATCCGAAAATGAGATCTCGAATGCACTCGAAACCTTGCATAAACACGGAATTCGCGAATGTTCGAGCAACGCATCCGTGATCATGTTTTCAGGAAAATCAATATTCAGTTTCATGCAAGATTACCGGCCTCGCGCTCATAGCCTTGAAAATGAGTAAAGTGGCAGCCCTGCAAGAATACACAAGGATCTATGCGTGACATCTACAAGGGAATGGCTGGACCGGCTGAAGAAGCAACCCGTGCCCGAGTCCACCTGGGCGCAATACCGGCGCGACGAAGCGCTGGAACTGCTCGCGACTGCCAGCGGCAGCGGCACATGGATAGATCTCAGCACCCACTACAACGGCTTCGTCCGGGAAGTTGCCGTGAGAGAACTCAGTCGCGAATGTTCGCCGCAGACACTTGTGGCCCTGATAGAACGGCTCAACGATTGGGTACCACAGATTCGCGATTTGGCACTGTCTGGCCTGAACGACTATCTGAAACCTTCTCAGGCCTGCGCATTGCTGTTTGCGCTGGAGTCGCTCATGGCGTTGGCGGCTCGACAGCGAGTCGACCATGCTCCCACGTACACCGCAGCCCGTACTGTTCTTCAGTTATCGGAGGTTCGCGAAGAGGTCTACGCGAACTTTCTCACACGACAAGGAAAAGCGGCGCGTTATCTGTTCTCGTTGCTGCTGGAAACCGATATCAGCCCGGAAAGGCTTTTGCGCAGCGCCCTCGCCCACCGTGAATTGACCGTAAGGCTGGCAGCCGTTGCAGCCTGTCAGGATCTGCCGTCAGTGCAGGCCGCGCCATTATTGCTGGAGGCTCTGTCGCGACCGGGGGCCAAAGTACGTGTCTGCATACTGCGCGCACTGCTTCCCTTGACTGAAGATCCACACCCACTGCTGCGGTTGGCGTTGCTCGACGCCTCTCCGTCGATTCGAAGTCTGGCGCGTTGGGCAGCATCGCGTTACGGGATCAATGCACCGGAGGTCCTGGAACAGCGACTCGGTCAAGACCTTCCCACCCGAAAACGCGACTGGCTTGGCGTACTGGGGCTGGCTGCCGAGCTTGAAACCGGTCTCCAGAAGCGTTGGCTCACAGAGGCGCTGAGCTCCAGCTATCCCTCCGTGCGGCAAGCGGCGGTTCGCGTGCTGGGCGATGAACATCTGCCGCAAATGCTTGGTGCATTGAGTGATACATCGGAAAAAGTGTTTCTTACCGCCTACGCGTCACTGAGCAAACAGCCCTGGACCGCACTGAACGCCGGCGTCGCTACCAAACTGGATGACGATTGGCATGAGCTCCCCGCGCAACGCCGCCGGGCGGTCCTGCAGTTGATGTCGTGTTGGCAACAGATCGCCTACCTGCTGAAACGCTTGGATACAGAGCCCGTGGCCGAGACATTCTGGCTTCGTCAGGTGGAGTTCTGGTGCGAGCATCAGTATCAGTTTATCGACCCGGTCACCCCAAAAGCCGAGCGTAGCGCGCTGGTGCAAAAGCTCAGGGAGCTTGCCGCAAGTGGCCTCATCCAAAGTGCCAGGGTTGCTGTCTTTACTGGCTGATGCCTGAACAACCTAGACCAACACCGTCAACCAGGCCGACAGCAACAGCAAAAACGCCAACCCGGCATTCATGCGCCTGAATGCCCGTGGCGAGCCAAAGAACCGCGCACTGCCCACACCCAGCACCGCCCACGCCGTCATGCACGGCAGGCAGACCAGCAGAAACACAAAGGCCAGCAACAGCATTCGCATCTGTTCATCGCCATTTCCGCCAAACACGCTCACCACCGCCACCGCCATCATCCACACCTTGGGATTGATCAGTTGCAGGCCGGCGGCGCCATAAACGCCGACCCCTTCTTCACCCGCCGTTGCCGGGTCAAGGGACGGCGGCGTACTGCGGAAGATCTGCCACGCCAGCCAGCTCAGCCACAGCACCCCGGCCCAGGCCATTGCCTGCTGCACGCGGGGATAACGCAGCAGCGTTTCACCCACGCCGAGCCCGACCACCAGCACCACCAGCGCCGCCGACAGACAGGCACCGAAGATGATCGGCAGCGTGGCCACCATCCCGCGCCGCGAACTGTGGCTCATCACCAGAATATTGGTCGGCCCTGGGGTGATCGAGGCGACGAAGGAAAACAGCAGAAAGGGCAACAACGATTCCATGGGATGGACTCCGGATCAGAACAGGAGTCCATGGTCGCGGTTGCGAGACGTTCAGTCTGGAAGGTTTGAGCAACGCTTGCGATAGTCCGCCGGCGTCAGGTGATAGGCGCGGCGAAACCAGCGGCCGAGATGGCTTTGATCGGCAAACCCCAGCGCACTGGCGACGTCGACGGGCGTTTCGCCTCGCGCCAGCATCTGCCGGGCTCGGGCCAGCCGCAACTGGATCAGGTAGCCATGGGGCGCCAGCCCGAAGGCCGACTTGAAGGCCCGGGTCAGCCGAAAGCGGTCAACCCCGCAGGCCCGGGCCAGATCATCCAGCCCGATATCTTCGAAGGCATGGGCATGCAGGTAGTCCCGCGCGACCTGCGCCACGCGCGGCAAGCGTGGATCGAACGCCTGACGTTTGCGCCAGTCGAGATGGGACGTCAAAGCACCCAGCAAGTGGTCGACCGCGCTCTGCCGGACGATACGCAAGTCGCCGTGATGCAGGGCCTGAAAGGCCTGATTGATGGAAGTGGCCAGTCGCGGGTCCTGGCTCAGGGTGTCGGCGAATCCGAGCTGGCGGTTGTCCGGCGCCTGCTCGAAAAGCGCCAGCAACTCGCGCTCCAGCCAATGCGGATCGAGATAGAGCATGGAATAGGTAAAGCCTTCCTCGGTGGGCGCATGCCCGTCGTGGATCTCCCCCGGCTCCAGCATGAAGATCTTGCCCGGAGTGCTGAAGTGCCGCACCCGCCGGCAATCGAACTGCTGAACCCCTTGCTCGGTGACACCCACCAGAAAACTGTCATGCCAGTGCGGATCGTAGGCATGGCCCTGGAAATGGGCACGGATCGACTCGATGCCGGTGTCGGCATCCTGAGACAGGTCGATCCAGTTGCGTTTGTCCACGCAAAGGCTCCGGAGAAATGGGTTCGATACCTAACTTACCGCGCTTCACGTCGAAGCGTTTAGAAGATTTGTGCAGGTTGACCGACGCAGGCGCGACGCAGGCGCGACGCAAATTAAATGAACCCTCGGTTTCACCGCCCGCCTAACCGAATGACCATCAGGAGGTAGCTCATGCAAATCGAAACCACGTGGATCGTACTGGCCATCATTCTTTTGCTCGTGGAACTGTGGGCAATCAACCGGGTGCGCAAGAGCGAAGGGAAATCGAGCAACAAGGGCGTCTGGATCGTACTGATCGTGTTTGTACCGTTACTGGGACTGATCGCCTGGGCCCTGGCCGGACCGAAACACATTACCCAGGCATGAATCTGCCAAAAGCGCGACACAACCAGGCCCCGATCATTCGGGGCTTTTTCATGGGCGGCGGATTTGTATCGCACTGTGTACGGGATGCCTGCGGATACACACACCATCAACTCGGGAGCAAAACCGAAACAGCACGGATACACCGGCAGGTTTTACTGGGCTCCAGTTCAGAAGGGTTCACCCAGAACCCCATCCCCGTCGATTGCAAAGGAGCCTGACCATGAAACCTGCACTGCACACCACCGCCACCGGCAACACCCGTCGTCGCCTGCTGGGCCTGTCGATTCTCGCCACCGCCCTGATGCAATTCGGCGCGTACGCCAACGCTCAGTCGGCGGCGCCGGAGCCGGTCAAGACCGTAGCAGCCACGGTAAGCGCCGACCTGCCCTTCGGCGCGTTGAAACATGTGAAAGCTGGCGTGCTGGATGTGGCCTACGCCGAAACCGGCCCGGCCGATGGTCCGGTGGTGATTCTGCTGCACGGCTGGCCCTACGACATTCACAGCTACGACGAAGTCGCACCGATTCTGGCGGCCAAGGGTTATCGCGTGCTGATGCCGTACGCCCGGGGTTATGGCGACACGCATTTCCTGTCCGACAAGACCGTGCGCAACGGCCAGCCTGCGGCACTCGCCAGTGACGTCATCGATTTCATGGATGCGCTGAAGATCAAAACTGCCGTACTCGGCGGCTACGACTGGGGCGCACGTTCGGCGGATATCGTCTCGGCGCTGTGGCCGGAGCGAGTGAAAGCGCTGGTGTCGGTCAGCGGTTACCTGATCGGCAATCAGGCCGCCGGCAAGAATCCGCTGCCGCCCAAGGCCGAACTGCAATGGTGGTATCAGTTCTACTTCGCCACCGACCGTGGTGCGGCCGGCTACGCCAAGAACACCCACGATTTTGCCAAGCTGATCTGGCAGACCGCCTCACCAAAATGGGCGCTGGACGACGCCACGTTCGACCGCAGCGCCAAGGCCCTGGAAAACCCGGATCACGTCGCCATCACCGTGTTCAACTACCGCTGGCGTCTGGGCCTGGTGCAGGGTGAAAGCCAGTACGAAGCGCTGGAGCAGAAACTCGCCACCGCGCCATCGATCAGCGTGCCGACCATCACCCTGGAAGGCGATGCCAACGGCGCGCCACACCCGGCGCCCGAGGATTACGCCAAACGCTTCACCGGCAAGTACGAGTTCCGTCTGATCAACGGCGGCATCGGTCACAACCTGCCGCAGGAAAGTCCGCAGACCTTCGCCAAGGCAATCATCGACGCCGATCACCTCTGAAGATGTACCTGAAAACGGCTCGTCATTTGACGAGCCGTTTTTCCTTGGACGGCCGATAACCGAAATAGGCGCTATAGCACTTGCTGAAATGGCTCGGCGAGACGAACCCGCAAGCCACCAGCACATCCACCTGGGACAGCTCGGTGTGCTGCAGCAGACGCCGGGCCTCGGTGATGCGCAGTTCCATGTAATAACGCTGTGGTGTAGTGCCCAGTTGTTCCTTGAACAGTCGCTCCAACTGACGCCGGGAACGCCCGGCGTACACTGCCAGTTGTTCCAGCTCCAGCGGCTCTTCGAGGTTGGCGTCCATCAGCTTCACCACTTCGCGCAACGGCGCGCTGACGCTGATGTTCTCGGTCGGTTTGATCCGCCGGTAGCGCGATTCCTCGAACGCCAGAATGTCTTCGATGCCCTCGACCAGCGCCTTGTCGTGCAGGCTCTTGATCCAGTCCAGCGCCATGTGGAAGGCGCCGGACGGACTCGAAGCGGTCAGCCGATCACGGTCGATCACATAGGGCTCGCTGCTGACCTGGGTGGCCTTGGAGATTTCCGCCAGCGCCGGTCGATGCTCCGGGTGAATCGCACAGCGATACCCTTCCAGCACCCCTGCCCGGCCCAGAAACCACGAACCGTTCCACAACCCGGCCAACAGCACGCCGGCCTCGGCAGCCATCTTCAGCAGGCCGATGAACTCGTCGCTGGCCTTCAATTCCGTGCGATAGCCGCCGCAGATCACCAGCAGGTCCAGTTCCTGTATCGCATCAGCATCCAGTCGTGAATCAGGACGGATTACCAGTCCCAGATCGCTGATGACTTCGCCGTCGCTCAGGCCGAAGGTGCGTGTGGAAAACAGACCGGGGCGCAGCAGATTGGCGGTGACAAGGGTGTCCAGCGCCTGGGTGAAGGCCGGCAGGGAAAAATGCTCCAGCAGCACGAACCCCGTGCGGGTCATGCGCCCCGCCCCGGAGGAAGGCTCGTTCAGGTAGCGAAGGTTCTTGCCCTTCATGCCACCGCTGAATTGACGTCGTTCGATCAAGATGCGGTCCATCAGTTACTTGTTATGCCGCCATGCTAACCGCCGGGGCGGCAAAATACTCGGGAATGAATGCAATTCGCCCCAACCGGTACAAACGTGCCGATCGGGGCGAAAAAGACCTGCGAAAAACCGCGATGAATCAGGAAGCGTCGATCCAGATGGTTTTCAGCTCGGTGTACTGGTCATGGGCCCAGATCGACTTGTCACGCCCACCGAAACCCGACTCCTTGTAGCCGCCGAAAGGCGTCGACGCATCGCCCTCGCCGAAGCAATTCACGGTGACGATACCGGCGCGAATGCCCCGCGAGAGTTTCAGCGCATGGCGCAGGCTGCCGGTGTAGGCCGAGGCCGCCAGACCATAAGCCGTGTCGTTGGCCAGGCTGATCGCTTCGTCGACCGAAGTGAACGTGGTCACGCTCAGCACCGGGCCGAAGATTTCTTCCTGGAACAGACGACTGTCACGGTTGACGCCATCGACGATGGTCGGCTCGACGAAAATGTTGTCGGCCGTGTTGCCCCCCGCCAGCACCGAAAGGTTTTCCTCCCGGGCATGGTCGAGGTACGAACGGACCTTCTCGAAATGCGCCTTGCTGATCATCGAGCCCAGACGGTTTTCCGGGTCCAGTGGATCGCCCATTTTCCAGTCGGCCAGATGCACCTGCACGCGTTTGAGCAATTCGTCCTTGATGTCCGAATGCACGATCAGCCGCGACGAAGCCGAGCAGTTTTCGCCCATGTTCCAGAACGCGCCGTTGACCACGTGCTGAGCGACCAGATCGACGTCTTCGACATCGTTCATCACCACCGCCGGGTTCTTGCCGCCGCACTCCAGCACGATGCGTTTCAGGTTGGATTCGCTGGAATACTTGAGGAACAACCGCCCGGTGTCGGTGGACCCGGTGAAGCTGACCATGGCGACGTCCGGATGACGGCCCAGCGGTTCGCCCGCTTCCTTGCCGCCGCCGGGCACCACGTTGAACACACCGGCGGGAATCCCGGCCTGATGCGCCAGCTCGGCCACGCGCAAGGTGCTCAGGGTGGTTTCCTTGGCCGGTTTGACCACGATGGAGCAACCGGCGGCCAGCGACGGGCCGATCTTCCACGCGAGCATCAGCAGCGGGAAATTCCACGGCAACACCAGGCCGACCACGCCAATCGGTTCGCGCACGACCATGGTCACCGCGCCGTTACCGGTCGGTGCGGTCGAGTCGTAGATCTTGTCGATCAGCTCGGCGTGCCAGCGCAAGGTGTGAATCGTTTCGGGCACGTCGATGTTCTGGCATTCGCGGATCGGTTTGCCGCTGTCGAGACTTTCGATAACCGCCAGTTCATGGGCGTTGTCTTCCAGCAATTGGGCGAACCGCAGCAACACCGATTTGCGCGCCGACGGCGCCAGCCCTTGCCAGCGCCCGTCCTCGAACGCAGCCTTGGCGGCGGCGACAGCAACGTCCACGTCCTGGGCACCGCAGGCGGTAATCTCGGTCAACACCGCTTCAGTGGCCGGGTTGGTCGTGGTGAACGTCTTGCCGGACAGCGCGCTGCGAAACTCGCCGTTGATGAACGCCTGATTGCGAAATTCAAGCTTCGCCGCCAGTTCGCGGTATTGCGCTTGACTCAGAAGATCGGCCATTTCAAACCTCCGCGACGATGCGCGCCACATTCTGCTTCAGGGTTTTGATCACGCTTTCCAGCACTTCCTTCTCGGACGCATCCAGCGCTTGCATCGGTTTGCGCACGCCGCCGGCACGCAGGCCGACCAGCTCGCTGCCGTGCTTGATCGACTGAACGAACTTGCCGCTTTCCAGCACGTCCATCAGCGGTAACAGCGCCGACATGATCCGCCGGCCCTTGTCGAAGTTCTTCTCCAGAACGCAGGCTTCGTACAGCGCGATGTGCTCGGCCGGAATGAAGTTCGAACCGGCACAGACCCAGCTGCGCGCGCCCCAGGCGAAGAACTCCAGGGCCATGTCGTCCCAGCCGCAAGACAGCTGGATCGAGGGGTGCGAATGCGCCAGACGGTGCAACTGGGCGGTGTCGCCGGAGCTTTCCTTGATCGCGACGATGTTCTTGCAACCGGCAATCGCTTCGAAGAACTCAGGGCCCATCGCTACGCCCATCCGCGTCGGATAGTTGTAGAGCATGATCGGCAGGCCGGCCGCCTTGTCCACGGCCAGCACGTGGGCGGCGATTTCCTTTTGCGTCGGCAAGGCATACGGCGGTGAGCCCACCAGAATCGCGTCGGCCTCGATCGACTTGGCATGCTCGGCGAAGGCCACCGCATCTTCGGTGCGGATCCCGCCAGTGCCGATCACCAGCGGAATGCGGCCATTGATCACTTCCCTGGCGCGCTCGGCCACTTTCAGCCGCTCAGCGGTGGTGTGGGCGTAGTACTCACCGGTCGAACCACCGATGACGATGCCGTGAACCCGCGACTCGATCAGATACTCGAGCACTTCGGCGAAGACCGAGTAATCGATCTGGCCATCGGCGGACAAAGGCGTAATGGCAGGGGTAAAGATGCCGTCAAAGTTCATAGGGTTTTCTCCAGTGATTACAGTGTTCAATTCGTTGGCCCGACGCCGCTACGGCCCGGGCAAGGTTCAATTCAGCGAGGCAGCCTGTTGCAGGTTGAGCGAGCGGGTTTCCGGCGCGAGCACCCACGACAGCACCAGGCCGACCAAGGTGACGGCCGCCGCGATGTACATGGTCTGGGCGATGCCCAGCGTGCTCAGGGAAACCGGCACCAGATAAGTCCCCGCCGCCGCGCCGATGCGCGACAGTGAGGTGCCGACACCGACCGCGAAGGCGCGGATTTCCGTGGGGAACAGTTCATTGGGGTACACCAGCGTCAGCACCTGGGCGCCGCCGATGAACAAGGCGTAAACGGCAAAGAACGCGAGCACCAGCGCGTTGGGCCCGGCGTGACCGATGGCCAGCCCCAGCAGCGCAAGGCCGGAGCAGAGAAAGCTGTAGATCAGCAGATTGCGTCGGCCGACGCGATTGATGATTCGGGTCGAAATCACGCAGCCGATGACAAAGAACAAGGTAATCGCCACCGACCCCAGGGATGACCAGTCGCCCTGCAGATTCAGCGCGGCCAGCACCTTCGGCGCAAAGGCATACACGGCAAATAGCGGCACCACCGAGCAGGTCCAGAACACCACGACAAACAGCATCCGCTTGCCGTAGCCGGAGTGCAGCAGATTGAAGATCGTCAGTTTTTCGCCCACCCGGTGCTCGGGAAGATTGGCCAGGGAGAAATCGTTGCCATAGACCTGTTTGATGATCGCCTCGGCTTCGGCGGCGCGGCCCTTGCTCAACAGCCAGCGCGGCGATTCAGGTGTGCCGATGCGCACCAGAAACAGCATCGCGCCGATGATCGCCGCGCTGGCCAGCACCAGCCGCCAGGCATCGGAGCCCCACAGCTTGAACATCAGCTCGCCCACCACATACGCCATCGCCGCCCCGGCGAACCACATGATCGTCAGCGTCGCCAGACGCGGGCCGCGATACTTGCGCGGCATGAACTCGACCAGCAGCGAGGTCGCCACCGGGTACTCGATGCCGACCGCCACTCCCAGCAGCAACCGCAGCACAAACAGCGCCAACGCCGAATCGACCCACAGCTGCGCCAGCGACGCCACGATGAACAGGGTCGGCCCGACGAACAGCAGACGCTTGCGCCCCAACACATCGGTCAGCCAGCCGCCGAGAAAACCGCCGAAGAAAATGCCGATCAGCGCCGAGGCGGCAATCATGCCTTCCCAGAAATCGTCCAGCGCCAGAGACCTGGACATATGCACCAGCGCCACACCGATGATGCTCAGAACATACCCGTCGACAAAGGAACCACCGGCCGAACGGATCGTCAGCAGACGATGAAAACCATTGAGCGGTACGTCCTCGATTGATACAGCAACGTTGTTCATTTCTTGTCCTTGTATTCAGTGCATCGTTACTTCAGCTCATCGCGAATCGCGGGCCATGAGCATTCAACTTTCGCGGCCGGCGCGGTATTGCCCCCACTTCAGGTTCATGTTCACGCCCAGCGACAGAAACGGTTCGGGCGGGTTGCCCGTCGGCCCCGGAGCCTGCAACAGGAAATCGATCAAGCCGTCGCGCTGCCCGGCCAACCAGTCGGCCAGCAACTTGCCGGTGACCGTGCCACGGGTGACGCCCAGGCCATTGCAGCCCAGCGCGCCGTAAACGTTCGGCGCCAGTTCGCCGAAGAAGCCGTTGTGGTTCCTCGACATGGCCAGCGCCCCGCCCCAGGTGTATTCGAATTGCACCCCCGGCAGCATCGGGAAGCGCTGATCGAACGAGGCGCGGTGACGGTGCACGAAGCGCTCGTTGTATTTGCTGTTGCTGCGGCCATCGGGGTTGAAGCTGAAGCTGTTGCGGATCAACAAACGGTTGTCGGGGGTGCGCCGCACCGTGGTGCCGAACGGATCGGCGGGGATCGCGCCCCAGAACGGTTTGCCGCCCAGACGCGCCTGCTCCTCGTCGGTCAGCGGGCGGGTGATGCTGGCGTAGGTGTAGATCGGCAACATGCGGCCCTGCAGAAAACCGAAGCGCATGCCGAACGAGTTGTTGGCGAGGATCAGTTTGTCGGCGGTGATGCTGCCGTGAGCGTGCTTGAGCAAGGTTTTGGCGCCGTACTCCACTTCCAGAATCGGCGTGCGTTCGTACAGGGTGACGTTGGCCGGCAGACTGTCCGCCAGTCCCTTGACCAGCGCCGACGGCTGAACCAGCACCGCGCCGGGGGTGAACAACGCCTTGCGATAGAAACGAGTGCCCAGATGTTCGGGCAGCTCTTCCGTCTCGATCATCTGATACGGCTGACCGAGCTTGTCGAGACCCCGGCGATAAGCTTCCAGCACCGCGATGCCACGTTCCTCCACGGCGGCCTGATACTTGCCGCAGGCTTTCATCTGGCAATCGATGCCGAACTGATCGACCAGATTGCGCAGGATCGACTGGCCTTCCAGGTTCAGCTTCAGACTGATCCTGGCCAGGTCGATATCACCGATATAGTCCTCGGCCCCGATGTCGTGGGGCAGATCGATTGCGAAACCGGCATTGCGACCGGACGGCCCCAACCCCACTTCCTGCGCTTCGATCAGCACCACTTCATCGTCGGGGAAGTTCAGCGCGAGCTGGCGGGCCGCTGCCAGCCCGGTGAAGCCGGCGCCGACGACCACCCAACGCGCCGAACGGTGGCCGCGATGGCCAGGCTCGGGGCTGCGTGGCCGGCTCAGGTGGAACCAGCCACAGCTGTCATCATCGGCGGGCAGCGAACTGACTTTCATAGTATTGAACCGTTTATTGTTGAAATGACAAATCGAAGCCGACACGAAGCGAACGCGCGGAATCGCGTTGAATGAAAACAGCCATCAAAGTTGCGTAAATGAATGCGTTTGAATGACGGCTTTACACCACGGGATAACCGCCACTCGAACTAACGAAAAACCCGCTTACTTGGCCGCCGCCCGCGCATCACTCAGCCAGCCGTCATAACTTTGCTGGTGGGCCTTGATCCATTCGGCAGCGTGGCGCTTGATGTCGGCCAGGGACTTTTCGCCGTTCTGCATCTTCAGGTTCTGCGCACTTTCGTCGGCGGTGCTGATGCTGACTTCGGAGAGGAACTTGCGGGCTACCGGGTTCTTCTCGGCGAATTCCTTGTTCATGACGGCATTGATCGTGTCCACCGGGAAGCCGAGGTTCTTGCCTTCGTAGAAGGTGTCCTTGCTTTCCTTGCCGTCAGGCAGATCGGTGTAAGGCACCGGTAGCCAGACCACGTCGCGCCCTTCGACCAGCACGCTGGAAATCCACTGCGGCACCCAGGTAAAGAACAGCACCGGTTTGCCTTGCTGGTAGCGGGCAATGGTGTCGGCCATCAAGGCGAAGTACGAGCCGCGGTTGTCGACAACGGTCGGTTCCAGGCCGTAAGCCTTCATGTGGTGTTCGACCATCACTTCGCAGCCCCAGCCCGGGTTGCAACCGGTCAGGTCGGCCTTGCCGTCACCGTTGCTGTCGAACAGCTTGGCGATCTCCGGTTTCTTTAGATCCGACAGATCCTTGATGTGATAGGCGTCTGCGGTTTTCTTGTCGATCAGGTAACCCTGCAGCACGCCTTTCATGATCTGCCCGACCTTGACCATCACGTCATCGCCACCGGCCTTCTCGTAAAAGGCTTCGTGCAGGTGCTCCCACTCATGCACGGTGAAGTCCGCGTCGCCGTAGGACAGCGCGAGGAACATCGCCGGGTAATCGGTTTCCTTCGGCTGTTTGACGTCGTAGCCCAGTTCCTTGAGCCCGGCGATCACCACTTCACCGCGAAAGCGCTCTTCGGCGATGGTCGGGAAAATCGGCGTGATCGACACACCGGCGCCGGGTTTGTTGGCATCGGCCGCATAGGCTGCCGAACACAGCACCGTGCCCAGCAAGGAAGCAACCACACCTGCCACGACGCTTTTCTTGAGATTTGCCAGTTTCATGTTTCACCACGCTTTGGAGTTTTAATCGGTGAGCAGAAAGGTTCAGTTAATGACCGCACGAGCAACGTTCTTCTTTTTCTTCAACTTCATGACCAGGCCGACCGGCCCGCTCTCATACCAGCGCTGTCCGGTGGCCAGATCGCTGCTGCGTTCACCCATGGCCTGGGTCAGGCGATCGAGGAACACCGCCAGCAACACCAGCCCTGCTCCGCCGACGCTGGCCAGGCCCATGTCGAGGCGACCGATGCCGCTGAGCACCATCAGCCCCAGCCCGCCGACCGAGATCATCGAGGCGACCACCACCATCGACAGCGACAGCATCAAGGTCTGGTTCAAGCCGGCCATCATGGTCGGCGCGGCCAGCGGCAGTTGAACCTTCATCAGCATCTGCATCGGTGTGCAGCCAAAGGCCCGCGCCGCCTCGACCTTGTCCGCCGGCACCTGACGGATGCCGAGGTTGGTCAGGCGCACCAGCGGCGCGACGGAGAAGATGATCGTGACGATCACACCGGGCACGTTGCCGATGCCGAACAACATCACCACCGGCACCAGGTACACGAATGCCGGCAGGGTCTGCATGGCGTCGAGCACCGGGCGGATGATCATTTCCGTGCGGTCGCTGCGGGCACACAGGATGCCCAGCGGAATGCCGATCACCGCGCAGAACAACAGCGAGGTCAGCACCAGCGCCAGGGTGACCATCGCGTCGTTCCACACGCCGATCAGCCCGAGCCCGGTCAAGGTCGCCACGCTGAAGATCGCAATGCGTTTGCCGCCGATCTGCCAGCTGATCAGCCCGGCGATGATGATGAAAACCGTCGGCGGCAGCGAAAGCAGCCCCCACTGGACGCCGTCGAGCACTTGATCGACCGGCCAGCGAATCGAGCGGAAGACATCCCGGAAGTTATGCACCAGATATTTGAGGGCGGTTTCAACCCACGACCCCAGGGGGATATTCAAACTCTGGAAGGGATCCAGAAAGTTAAAGTCAGACATGACACTACCTCGCACTTGCGGACTGCGTGACCATTCTTTTTTTAAAACAGGATCTCAGCTATTGCCCAGGCAACTTAATAGATGCCCTTGCGAGATCGACCCTTTATAAAGTCCAACTTCATCAACTACCGGCATTGGTGTTGAAGATGCTGCAACAAGATGAAAGATCTCGCGCAAGGAAGCATCAGCCTTTATCGGAGTTTGACGACCCGGTTCATAAACAATGCCGGAATCGGCTTGTGCGATATCGCCGGCGCGCAATATCCGGCTGGTATCGAAACCGTTGAAGAAGTCCCGGACATATTGGTTCACCGGGTTGCACAGCAGCTCACGGGGCGTACCGATCTGCACCACCCGCCCACCTTCCATGATCGCGATGCGATGGCCGATGCGCACGGCTTCTTCAATGTCGTGGGAGATGAAAATGATGGTGCGATCCTGCTCGGCCTGAAGCTTGATCAGCTCGCCCTGCATCTCGCTGCGGATCATCGGATCGAGGGCGGAGAACGCTTCGTCCATCAGCAGGATGGCCGGGTCATTGGCCAGCGCCCGGGCCAGGCCAACCCGCTGTTGCATGCCGCCGGAGAGCTGATGAGGGAAGCACATTTCCTGCCCGGAAAGCCCGACCTGCTCAAGGGCGCCCATGGCCCGGCAGTAGCGTTCCTTTTCGCCGACTCCGCTGATTTCCAGGCCGAAGCTGACGTTGTCGATGACGCTCATGTGCGGCATCAAGGCAAACGACTGGAAGACCATGCCCATGTCTTTGCGGCGCACTTGCAACAGGTCCTTGTCGCCCAGTCCGGTGATTTCCCGGCCATTCAGAAAGATGCTGCCGGAGGTCGGTTCGATCAGGCGATTGAACAGTCGGACCATGGTCGATTTGCCCGAGCCGGACAACCCCATGATGACAAAGATCTCGCCTCGCTTGACCGAGAAGTTGGCATCGAATACACCGATGGCCTGGCCGGTCTTTTTGAAGACTTCGGCTTTCGAGGCGCCCTCTTCGATCAACTTCATGGCCAGTGCTGGCTGAGTGCCGAAGACTTTATAAACATTCTTCACGCAAATTATTTCGTCGGAGCGAGTCATACCTTGCCTCCATCGCGTTGTGCATATTCAAATTCAAACAATATGCAATCGAGCGAAACGGTTTTAGAGCGGCAGCGGTAATAGTTATAAGTCGTCACGACGGGTTTCCTTTTATTATTTTTGGGACCCCAGGAACGAGGGACGTTTCAAATTTATTAGCATCCCCCTGCTTAATCCAACGACATTTACAGGGGCATGTTGATAACGTCGGGTTATCGATCAGGCCGGCATCCGCCGCTGGCAGCCGGCATCGCCTGCCAGCGACCGCGACTATCCTTGCTGCGACGCCGGCGTATCCCTGCGCGCAGGCTTGGGCTACCCTCGTCGCGCTTCGCCCGGGAGCCGTATCGTGAGGAGGCCGTACAAATGACCAAGCATGTCGACCCAGACACCATCTTGCTGAAGATGCCGTCCTTGCGGGCCGTAAAGGCATTTGTCGCAGCCGCCAAGTACCAGAGTTTTACCCGTGCTGCCGAAGCATTGTGCGTTTCCCAAGCCGCGATCAGCCGGCAGATCCGCGAACTGGAAAGCTACCTGGGGGCGCAGTTGTTCACCCGCGTCGGGCGGGCCGTAGAGCTTACTTCGGCAGGTGCGCTGTTTTTCGACGCCGCTCAGCTGTCGTTCGTGAACATCGCCCAGGCCGCCGAGCGCATCCGCAGCAGTCAGTCGGTCAAGAAGGTGCTGACCATCTGTTGCTCCCCGGCGTTCTCGGCGCTGTGGCTGTCGAATCATCTGCCGGAGTTCTTCGCCCAGAGCGAAGGCATCGAGCTGAACCTGATCACCACCCAGAACTTCCTGACCATGGAACCGGGCGTGCAGCCCGACGTGTTCATCACCAAGATTTCGCGCATCCGCGAGGGCTATCGCAGCTACCCGTTGTGTCACGACCTGATCTACCCGGTGTGTACCCCGCAGTATCTGGAGCAGCACCCGGAAATCTCGACCATCGAGGGCGTGCGTGATTCGGCCCTGCTCAACCTCAGCCCCTATGGTCGCTCGCAAGTCGCCGAGCATGTCGACTGGGGCGTGTGGCTGGCGTTTCAGTCCATCGACATCGACGACCGCCCGGCGACCAGCCCGCAGATCTTCAATGCCAACGACTACAACCTGCTGATCAGCATGGTGCTGACCCATCAGGGCATCGCGCTGGGCTGGAATCATCTGGTTGCGCCGCTGTTGCAGCGCGGTTTGCTGGTGCGCCCGATCGAGCAGGAAGTCCAGCTGCGCAACAGCTGGCACTACCTGAGCTGCCGCGAGAACGCCGACAACGAAGACGCGCTACGGCGGTTTCGCGAGTGGATCCTGTCGAAGTTTCCCCGGCGCTAGCCATCGATTTGGTTATCAATTGCCCGACGAAAATGTCGTTGGAGCCGCACAACCTTCCTGACTCATTGTGGAGCAGCGCCGGCCGGGATCTGGCCGGTTACTCTCACAGGAAGGAATTGTTGAATGTCACTCTACGAATTCTGCCGCGACTTTGATTTCCTCCAGGCCCCGGCCAAAACCCGGGAGATCCTGCAGAACAGCCTGCTGGATATCGTCGGCGTCATGGCCGGTGCCGCGTCCAATGACACCAGTGTGGCGCTGCGCCGTTTTGCCGTTGTCCACTACCCCGCCGGCGAGTTCGGCAGCCGTCTGCTGTTCGACGGTCAACGCGTGAACCTGCTGGGCGCGGGTTGGGCCGGCGGCTTTTCCGCCGACAGCCTCGATGCCCACGAAGGTCACTTCCGATCCAAGGGGCACGCCGGCGCAACCGTGGTGCCGGCCCTGATCGCCCTCGCCGATGCCTTGCATCATCAGGGCAAAAACGTCAGCGGGCATGAGCTGTTGAGCGCGCTGTGCCTCGGTTATGAAACCGGGCTCCGCGCCGGAACGGCGCTGATGGCGACCTCCCCGACTTATCACGCGTCCGGCGGCTTTTCGGCGATTGGCGTGGTCTGCGCCGGTGCCCGGCTGCTCGGTTTTGACGAGCCGACGTTCCGCCATGCCTTGGGCATTGCCGAGTACTTCAGCGCCCGTTGCCCGATGATGCGCCTGATCGCGTTTCCCACCATGTTGCGTGACGCCCATGGCAGCGGCGCCTTTGTCGGATTGAATGCGCTGCTGATGGCCAGGGAAGGCGTGACCGGTGCGCCGGCGGAAACCGTCGAGGATGCTTCGGTGGCCGAACACTGGCTCGACCTCGGTCAGCGCTGGGAGATCGACAGTCAGTATTTCAAACCCTGGCCCGTGTGCCGCTGGGCGCAACCGGCGCTGACCGCGATGCTGCAACTGCAACAGGATCATCCTGCGCTCAACGCTGACGGCATCGAGACCATCCGCGTCGAGACCTTCTACGAGTCGATGTGCCTTCAAGGCCACACCCCGGCGGATGCCGATCAGGCGCAATACGCCCTGGCCTTTCCGCTGGCGGCGCTGATCGTCAGGGGCAAACTCGGGCCGGACGAAGTCACCGGCGAATCCATCCACGCCGCCGACATTCGCGCCTTAAGCGCACGCATCGAGATCGTCGAAGCCGCCGATATTTCCGCGCGGTTCCCCAATGAAATCCTCTCGCGGGTTTCCGTCACCCTGAAAAACGGCAACGTGCTCGTCAGCCCGATCACCGCCGCGCGCGGCGATCCCGAAACGGCCCTGAGCCGGGAAGAACTGGAGCAGAAATTCGACCTGTTCGCCTCAAGCCTCGGCCACGAAAGCAGCCTCGCGGTGAAACAGGCGATTCGCAATCTGGGCCAATCTGCGTCGGCCATCGCCACGCTTGAGCCGATCTTCGAACGGGTTCACCCATAACCTCAACGCATCGATTGCCCGCAGGAAATGTCGTTTGTGACGGCTTTCCCGGCACAGATAGGCTGGAACCCGTTCCGGCCCTACGCGCATGACGAGGATAACAATGAACAATAAAGACACCGTGGCTGACCTGATCGCCCAGCGCAAACCCTGGCACTCCCTACCGGGCGCCCTCTACCAGGATGAAAACGTCTATCGCCAGGACCTTGAACAGATCTGGTACAAGGACTGGATCTTCGCCGGGCACACCTTCGAAATTTCCAAACCCGGCCAGTACTTCACCCTGCAGATCGGCGATTACCCGGTCGCCGTGGTGCGTGGCAAGGATGGCGAAGTCCGGGCGTTTCACAACGCCTGCCGCCATCGCGGCGCCAAGATCTGCGAACACGAGCACGGCAAGGTCGCGAAGATGGTCTGCCCCTATCACAAGTGGACCTACGAGCTGGACGGCAACCTGCTGTTCGCCGGCAATATGGGCCAGGATTTCGACAAGGCCCAATACAACCTCAAGTCCGTGCATTGTGAGATCGTGCACAGCTACATCTATGTCTGCGTCGCCACCAGGGCACCGGACTTCGAAGGCTTTCGCAAGGCCGTCAGCCCGTTCATTGCCCCGCATTATCTGGACCACTGCAAAGTGGCGTTCGAGTCGACCATCATTGAGCAAGGCAACTGGAAACTGGTGTTCGAGAACAACCGCGAGTGCTACCACTGCGACGGCTCCCACCCCGAACTGCTGAAATCCTACGTCGACAACCCGTCCGTGGGCGGCGCCGGCGGCGAGGATGATCCGCACCTGACGGCCTACTGGAACACCTGCGAGAAGGCCGGATTGCCGAGCCGTCTGGTGATGGACATCAACGGCCAGTACCGCATGACCCGCATTCCGCTGTCGTCCGGGGCCGTCAGCTACACCATGGACGGCAAGCCTGCGGTGAACGGGCGTCTGGACAAAACCGCCGAGCCGGACATCGGCGCCCTGCTCTACTTTCATTACCCGTCCACCTGGAATCACTTCCTAGGCGACCACGCGCTGAGCTTCCGGGTGCTGCCGATCAGCGCCACGCAAACCATGGTCACCACCAAATGGCTGGTGCCGGACTCGGCGGTGGAAGGCATGGACTACGACCTCGAACGCCTGACCAAAGTCTGGGTCGCCACCAACGATCAGGACCGCACGCTGGTCGAAGGCACCCAGCGCGGCGTGACGTCCCCGTCCTATGAACCGGGGCCCTACTCGGAAACGGCGGAAACCGGCGTCTGTCAGTTCGATGACTGGTACTGCGCCACGATGATGGACCGGCTCAAGGGGCCGGTTCCGTTGAAGTCCGTAGGCTGATTGGCATTCGCGGCAGCGCCGGTTTTTTTCAGGAGATCTGGCGTTGCCGCGTCGCCTGCCAACAGATCAGCGACCCCACGGTCACCAGCACCGCGCCCTGCCAGAACTGCATCTGCAAACTGACCCCCAGCCACAGCGCGGCGAACGCCGACGACAGGACCGGTGCGCCGTAGGACGCGGTGGCCAGCAAGGTCAGATTGCCGCGCAGGATGCCGATGTTCCACAGCGCATAACCGCCGGCCATGGCGATGCCGGTAGCGATCAGTTCCAGGGAGTTGCCCAGGGTGAAGGTGGAAATATGTTCATTGCTGAAGCCCCACTTCACCCACAGCACAATGGCCGTCAGCACGAAAAACAGCACCACCAGACTCTGCCCGTTGGCGTAGCGGCGCGTGACGTTGCAATACAGCGCAAACGTGATCGCACAAGCCAGCGCCAGGCTGTAACTCAGCGGGTTGGAATTGACGTTGGCGATGATCCCCGGCAACGACAGGCCCTGGCCGCTGACCACCCAGAGAATGCCAAACAGCGCGAGCGCACTGCCGGGAACGATGAACCAGCGGGTCTTCTGCCCGTTCATGAAGATCGCCAGCACCACGGTCAGGCACGGCCACAGGTAATTGACCACGCCCAGTTCGATGGACTGTTGCCGGTCACTGGCAAAACCCAGCGCCAAAGACAGGCACACCTCATAGGCAACGAACAACCCACTGCCGAGCAGGAGATACAGTGTTGACGTGGAACGAAGACGCGGCCGCCCGAGAAACATCACCAGCAGGATCGCCCCCAGGGTGTAAATCATCGCCGCCCCGCCCAGAGGGCCGAAATGTTCACTGACGCCCCTGATCAACCCGGCGGCGGTGCTCCACAACACAATCGCCAACAACCCGCACGCCGTGGCGGCACGCTCGCCTCTTATCTGCATCATTGCCTCTGGATCAATATCGCGATTCGACCGCACAGGCTAACGAGGGAAACCGGATCGATACAGCAACTTTTCATCCGGGCAATGAATGCGCTGGGGTTATCGATTCGGCCTGCGTCCCAACGTCGCAGGCCCGGCACCTTGGCAAACGCCGCACAAGGCTTAAAATCGCGCCTCCTCTTGCAGCCGCCCGACCGGCGCCTGCCCGCAGCCATGACAACCCTCAGGTTTGAACAGCCGGCCACTTTCATAAAGTGCGCCAGGCCCAATCGTCCTGCCCGTTCGGCGGTCGTTTGTCTTCAACACACTTCGGCTTGGCACTCGCATGCGCAGAGGCGCACGTTCCGCTGTTCGATCACTTGAGGTTTTTATGACACCGCGTTTGCTGGCCATGGCGCTGGCGCCCCTGCTCGGGCTATTCATTGTTGCCCTGGGCAACGGCTTTCTGTCTTCTTTGACCACCCTGCGCCTGGGCGCGGCCGGCGAATCGGCGACGATGATCGGCATCGTGTCCTCGGCTTATTTCATCGGCCTGACCTTGGGCGCGATTTTCAACGACCGGCTGATCCTGCGCATCGGCCACATCCGTGCCTATAGCAGCTTCGCCTCGCTGATCGCCGCGACCATCCTGCTGCAAGGGCTGTTTTATGACACCTGGGGCTGGGTCGTCCTGCGCCTGATCAACGGCTGGGCCACGGTCGGCGTGTTTCTGGTGATCGAGAGCTGGCTGCTGCTGGCCGGTGACGCGAAGATTCGCGGCCGCCTGCTGGCGCTGTACATGATCGTCCTCTACGGCGCCGGGGTGCTGGGTCAGGCGTTTTTGGGGAGAATCACCGGGCTGGGCGACACCGCTCCGTTCATGGTCGCCGGCATGCTGGCGACATTGTCGGTGCTGCCGATCGTGATCCTGCCGCGCGTTTCGCCGTTGCTGGAACAGGTCGAACCTCTCAAACCACGGGCCTTGCTCGGCGTATCGCCTACCGGACTGGTCGGCTGCTTCGGTTCCGGCGTGACTATCGCCGCGATCTACACCCTGCTGCCGTTGTACCTGCAACGCATCGGCCTGAACGTCGGCGAAGTCGGCAGCATGATGGCCTGGACGGTCCTCGGCGCGATGCTCCTGCAATACCCGGTCGGGCGCTGGTCCGACCGCAAGGATCGTCTGCAAGTGCTGACCGTGCTGTGCGCCGCGTGCACCGTGCTGTCGCTGGTGATCGTGCTGGTGCCGCTGTCCTCGGCCATGCTCGCGGCGATGCTGTTCCTGCTGGGCGGCGGCGTGTTCGCGCTGTACCCGGTGGCGGTCAGCCATGCTGCCGACCGTGCGCCGGTCGAAACCCTGGTGCCGATGATTCAGGGCATGTTGCTGATCAACTCGCTGGGCTCGGCGATGAGCCCGCTGCTGATTTCGCCGGCGATGAACGCCCACGGCGAAACCGGCCTGTTCTGGGCTTTCGCCCTGGTCAACCTGGCCATGGTGACGTTCTTCTTCTGGCGTCGCGGCAAGCGTCCGGTGCCGGCCAACCCGGCGCCGTTTGCGGCGGCAGCGACCTTTTCGCCGACCGGTGCAGAGCTGCGGGTGACCGAGGATCTGCGTCAGGCCGCGCAGGAGCACCCGCCGATGGTCGATGCGTTGAGTGGCGAAGCGGCGCCGCCAACGGGATCGCGCTACGAAGCCAGTTGAGTTTCTGGCGGGCATAAAAAAACCGGTGACTTTCGTCACCGGTTTTTTATTGCCTGCTAATCAGTGCGGCGCCCGAGGAATGGTCTTCATCAGGTCTTCAGGGCTGATATGCCCCACCACACTGCCCGGCTGCGGCAGATTCAGGATGTGGCCCTTCATCTTGCCGATCACGTGCATTTCGCAGGGTTTGCAGTCGAACTTCAGGGTCAGAACTTCGTCGCCGTGAATCAGCTGCATCGGTGCGACTTTGGTCTTCACGCCGGTCACGCCTTTGGCCTGTTTCGGGCACAGGTTGAAGGAGAACCGCAGGCAGTGCTTGGTGATCATCACCGGCACTTCGCCCGCCTCTTCATGGGCCTCGTACGCCGCGTCGATCAGCTTCACGCCGTGACGGTGATAGAAGTCGCGGGCCTTCTGGTTGTAGACGTTGGCCAGGAACGACAGGTGCGCTTCCGGATACACCGGCGGTGGCGTGGTCTCGGCCTTGCGCGAACCGCGCGGGTGGGCGGCAACGCGGGCGGCGGTCAGCGCTTCGATCACTTCGCGGCGCAACGACTTGAGCTGCGAGTTCGGGATGAAGAACGCTTGCGGCGCATCCAGTTTGATCGAGGTCGCGTGGTACTCGGTGGTGCCGAGCTGGCCGAGCAGATCATGCAAGGTGTCCAGCGCCTGTTCCGGTTTGTTGGCGACGCCGAACGGGCCGTCCAGCGCAACGCTGGCGCTGATGCCCTCTTCGCTGGTCACGGTCAATTCCAGACGCTCTTCACGCAGCTTCGCCAGCCAGCTCACGCCGATACGACGCTCGGCGGAGGTCTTGAGCAAGGCCTGCTGCCAGTTGTGGTCGAGGTTGCGGTTCAGCGGGTGGTTCGGGCGCAACTTGTACAGGCCTTCCGGCATTTCGTTCGGCTCGACGCGGTAGCGGTAGCGCTTCTCGCCTTCTTCCTCGAACTCGCCCTTGGCTTCGGCGATGTTGGCGCGGAAACCCACCACTTCGCGTTTGACCAGCACGTTGAGGCCATCGCCGTTGGACAGCGGCTCGTGGGTGATGACCTGCATGTCACGCTTGCCGACTTTCTCGACCGTGCCCACCGCCAGACCGGTGAAGGTTGGCGAATCGAACGCGCCGATGTCGATCTTGCGCTCGCTGACGAAGTAGTCGGTGCTGCCACGGTGGAAGGTCTTTTCCGGGTCCGGCATGAAGAAATGCGCGGTACGGCCGCTGGAGGCGCGGGCCAGGTCCGGGCGGTCGTTGAGCACGTCGTCGAGGCGTTGGCGGTAATAGGCGGTGATGTTCTTCACGTAGCCCATGTCCTTGTAGCGACCTTCGATCTTGAACGAACGCACACCGGCCTCGACCAGCGCGCGGATGTTGGCGCTCTGGTTGTTGTCCTTCATCGACAGCAGGTGTTTTTCGTAGGCGATCACGCCACCCTTTTCGTCTTTCAGGGTGTACGGCAGACGGCAGGCCTGGGAGCAGTCGCCCCGGTTGGCACTGCGCCCGGTCTGCGCGTGGGAAATGTTGCACTGACCGGAAAACGCCACGCACAAGGCGCCGTGGATGAAGAACTCGATGGCGGCATCGGTTTCATCGGCGATCGCGCGGATTTCCTTGAGGTTCAGTTCACGGGCCAGCACCAGTTGCGAGAAACCGGCCTGATCGAGGAACTTCGCCCGCTCAAGTGTGCGGATATCGGTCTGGGTGCTGGCGTGCAGCTCGATGGGTGGAATGTCCAGCTCCATCACGCCCAGGTCCTGGACGATCAGCGCATCGACGCCGGCGTCGTACAACTGATGGATCAGCTTGCGCGCCGGCTCCAGTTCGTTGTCGTGCAGGATGGTGTTGATGGTGGTGAAGATGCGCGCGTGGTAGCGACGGGCAAATTCCACCAGTTCGGCAATTTCGCTCACCTCGTTGCACGCGTTGTGGCGCGCACCGAAGCTCGGGCCGCCGATGTACACCGCGTCGGCGCCATGCAGGATGGCCTCGCGGGCGATGGCCACGTCACGGGCGGGGCTGAGCAGTTCCAGGTGATGTTTGGGCAAGGACATATGTTTTTTTAGTCAGGCTGTCACGGTCGAGGCGCGCATTGTAGCCGCGAAACGCGTGGCCGGCACGCCTGTGCTGCCGGGTGGCAACTGCCGACAATTCCGGGAGCATCGCAATCCCTGTGGGAGCTGGCTTGCCCCAGATCCCGCAGACACCCAAAAACCTGTGGGAGCTGGCTTGCCAGCGATAGCGGTATATCAGCTAGAGGCGTATTGCCTGACACGACGCCATCGTCGGATCGCCGCCCGGAGCAAGCTCGCTCCCACAGGGAAGTGTCACGGGGCTAAATCAGGCCTTGGCGGCCATCGCGGTGACTTCCACCTTCATCCCTTCAACCGCCAGCGCCGCCAAGCCCACCGCTGCACGCACCGGCCATGGCTTGGCGAAGTAGCGCTTGTACACTTCGTTGAACGCAGCGCGATCAGCCATATCGGTCAAATAGATGGTCAGGTGCAGCACCCGGTCCATCGAGCTGCCGGCCTTTTCCAGTGCAACTTTCAATGCCTGCAACGTGCATTCGCTTTGCGCAGTGACGTCGCCCAGTTCCAGGCTGCCGTCGGCGCGGGTCGGAATCTGGGTCGACATCAGGATGCCGTTGAATTCGGTCACGTCCGAAGAGATCGAGTCTGCATCCGGGTCCGGGGTGTAGGTGATGTCTTGGTTGGCCATGGGAAAGTCCTTCGCTGGCAGTGAGGACGGCGCCATCGCGCGCCGTATCGGGCGGCCAGTTTACAGACACGGCGGCGGGTTTGAAGCCATGGCGGTTTTCGGGGTGGGTTCTGACGGATGTTTCGGTGTGTTTTGTCGGCCGCCAAACACGTTTCGATGCGTGTGTTTAAAGACACCAGGAGTTACGCGCAATTGCCCACAAATCCTTGCGCCAGAGCCTACGGCTACGCCAGAATCCGCCGGCTTGTGCGCCTTGGGGTCGGCCGGTAACTTGGATCGGGTCACTGATTTCCAGTGATCGGGTTTAGTAGCCCGTTGGTAATTGAAGAGTGCACAGGTGTCTGTCAGTCAGGTATTCCCATGCCTGGATTTGATGGTGGCTGTGCGTAGGGTGCCCTCGGGCACGCCGGCTTTCTTCTTTTCCCCGGTCTACTAACCTGCGCACAGCTGCCTCCACCCCTGTTTAGTAGCTCGGGTCTGGCGGCTTCAAAACAGGAAAAGAATGAATATGTTCAAAATTACACCGAATCCCCCGGTCACCGAACCGGCCAGCATCACCGACCCAACGTCCCCCTACGAATGCCCTGACTCCAAGAGATTCAACGAAGCCGCCAACCGCGCCCTCGACTACCACCTCGGCCCGATGACAGCCCACATGATGGCCGCGCCCTACTCCCCCAACCGCCTCTACCAGACCAACCCGGCCAGCAACAACGAATCCCTGTTGGTCGACGCCGTCGAAACCCTCGGCTCGGCCAACGTCATGCTCCACAACTTCGCCGACCTGCTCCAAGGGCCTCACCGCAAGACCGCGCAGGGTATTGCGCAGGTTGTGATGCTGGCGGAGCTGGCGGTGAATCGGGTGTTGGATAAAGTTGTGCCGACGGAATAAGTCGCACCGGTAAAGTCTCATTTACGCTACCACTCAACATCAAAAGGGGACGATTAAACAAATCTGTCCCCTTTTAATTCCGTCCCCTTTTAATTCCTTTTGACCTAATTTATTTCGACTGAGCCTCATCCCCTACATAAGCATCTTTTTGCCCCATGCCAACCATAATACCGTGGTGCGCCCTACTATATCTTTCATCAAACAAAGCCGAAGTCGAATCCAAAAAGTCTGAAACGATGACATCCTCGGTATACCCCAAGATTCCCCGCAGCTTCTCGGAATCATTCACATATACCAATGCCTTTGATTTTGACCTGTCGATCTGAATAGCATCAAAACCAATTCCCATAACCCTTAGCTTTGCTTGAAGATCTGAATCCGTTAGTAATTCTTCCGAGGGAAGATTCATCAACAGTAATTTTTTCACAACCACACCCTCCAACAGACAATACAACCAACAAAGACAATCAAAGGGGACAGATTTAATTACTGCGCCCCCATAAGCAAAGTATCAACATAAATACCCACAAACACACCTGATAGAAATGACAGGTTTTAATACTTATTTAGAACAACAAAAATTCTGAATAACTATAAAAACCACGAACGCAAACTCATTTAATTCATTCCCTCCCCGAACCAACCAACCCATCTCCATTTCGCCCCATCCACACCGTTCCCAACTGGATATCCCCCCAATCCCAATTATGCTCAAAGAAACCCCGCCCTCCCGCGAGGTCGAGAGTCTGTGCACGCTCCACGAAGCACCTGCTCCAGCACCAACCAAAGGCCTCGGGTACGCGACGTTGATGAAGTGCTCCGGCCTCTAACAACAAGCACGACGGAGAACCCCCATGGCCGTACTCGACAGCATGTCCACCGGCAGTGCGCCGCATCCGCACCACAGTGTCAGCAAGGAGGAGCGCAAGGTCATCTTCGCCTCCTCCCTCGGCACGGTGTTCGAACAAAGGGGACAGATTTATTTTCCGACCCTCCACCCGAAAAAGTATCGACATAAAGGCCTAAAACCACACCTGATAGAAATGACAGTTTTTAATACTGATTCAGAACAACCAAAATTCTGAACAATCATAAGAGGTAGCAGGCACAGACTTATTTAACTCACCCTCTCAGCCCAAGCGGATACATTCTCTGACACATCCCACCAGCTTCAGCCTCACCACCTTCTAAACTTCATCCGTCAAAACAAGGACGTAGGAAGACTCATGCCCAGAACGGGACGCATCGTGCTACCCCACTACCCGCACCACATCGTGCAGCGCGGCCACAACAGGCAGGTCGTATTCGCCGCGCCAGCTGACTTCGAACGCTATCTCTCTGACCTGCGCGAACTCAAAGAAGCATTAGGTATAAAAGTTTATGCCTACTGCTTGATGACCAACCATGTCCACTTGCTGCTCGCCCCTGGGGAATCAACGTCCAGCCTTGGACAGCTCATGAAAGCCCTCGCCGGACGGATGACGCGGTATCGCAACAAGGTAGAGGGGAGGACCGGGACGCTGTGGGAAAGTCGCTACAAATCCAGTGTCGTTCAATCCGACACTTATCTACTGGCTTGCAGTCGCTACATCGAGCTAAACCCGGTGCGGGCCCGGATGGTGGCGCGTGCAGAAGATTATCGCTGGTCAAGTTTTGCTCTGCGCCTGAGCGATTTCTCTGCATCCACATGGCTGGACAAAGATCCCTGTTTTCTGGAGCTGGGGCCTACGGATGCCATACGGCGAGAACGCTATAAATCGTTTATTGAGATGGCGACACCCACCAATGAATTGCAACTCATAAGGGGTGCACTTCAGCGGAGCCAACTGACTGGAAACACGAGATTCGTCGACGAGATCGAGAAAATCACCGGAAAACGAATTGACTTCAGAGCGCGAGGACGGCCCGAAAAAGATGCTTAACGTCAAAAGGGGGCGATTAAATAAATCTGTCCCCTTTTGATGTTAATATTTTTGAATCAGGGAGCGTACAAGTCCAACATCCCCTCCACCCTTTCATCACATTGAACGTCACTTACAAAGCACAAAAGAGTACCCTTGTAATTGCTAATAGTAGTCGTTGGTTTCGTTTTGACCGTTATGACTGTCTTCGCCGCCGAGAATGCCTGATAAGTTGAGGTGAGTATTGAATTCCGTCCTTGCTCACCAATGAACTGCACCGCACAGCTAACTTTCCCCTGTAGATCATCGTCCACAGTCAATTCAACCCCAATGGGGCTCCCTGCCGCCACGTCGGGTGTTGTCAGAAGTGCTGACACTCCATCGCAGGTGGTCGGTGCTGCCTGTAGAACTACCGGCACACCTGAAGCGATAAAAAACACAAAAGCCATACTTGCGCCAAGGTAACTCATAAGTTCTCCTCCTTAACGGCGAGGACGCCCAGATAAAACTGCTTATCGTCAAAAGTGGCGATCAAATAAATCTGTCCCCTTTTGATTTTCCTGGCGAGGTTAGTCGCCGCTACCACTCAAAATCAAAAGGGGACGATTAAATAAATCTGTCCCCTTTTGGTTGATTAAATAAATCTGTCCCCTTTTGGTTTTCTTTTGATTTATTAAATAACTCTATCCCCTTTTGATTTTGTTCACCTTTGTTTAACTTTTAATCTACTTCCTCCATGCCTGAATCATTATCAAGTTCCGGCATATCCTCAGGAGCCTCGCTCGGTTCATCTGTATCATCAATAGACAATCCAAGCTTGATCATTCGCCCAGAAGTGGAGGTTGGCGACACACTATCTGCCTCCGAGGCCTCGGCTTGACCAGTACTATCTTCCGACGTATCACTCATATTTAACTTCGCCATAACACACACCCCTTGCAATCTAGGCAGTTAGCAATTCAACGGGGACAGATTTATTTTCTGCGCCTCACCCACAAGCAAAGTATCAACACAAATAGCCGCAATCACACCTGATAGAAATGACAGTTTTTATACTTATTCAGAACAACCAAAACTCTAAATAACCATAAGAGACTACGGGCGCAGGCTCATTTAACTCATCCCCTCCCCGAACCAGCCAATCCATCTCCATTTCGCCCCACCCACACCGTTCCCAACTGGATATCCCCCCAATCCCAATTATGCTCAAAGAAACCCCGCCCTCCCGCGAGGTCGAGAGTCTGTGCACGCTCCACGAACCACCTGCTCCAGCAGCAACCAAAGGCCACGGGTACGCGACGTTGATGAAGTGCTCCGGCCTACAACAACAAGCACGACGGAGAACCCCCATGGCCGTACTCGACAGCATGTCCACCGGCAGTGCGCCGCATCCGCACCACAGTGTCAGCAAGGAGGAGCGCAAGGTCATTTTCGCCTCGTCCCTCGGCACGGTGTTCGAGTGGTACG
The DNA here is from genome assembly GCF_059418105.1 of Pseudomonas sp. GW821-FHT09C09. Lineage (NCBI taxonomy): Bacteria > Pseudomonadati > Pseudomonadota > Gammaproteobacteria > Pseudomonadales > Pseudomonadaceae > Pseudomonas > Pseudomonas sp. GW821-FHT09C09. The sequence continues at coordinate 63,336 of NZ_JBWKPF010000002.1, read as the reverse complement.
ACTTCTACCTCTACGGCTCCCTCGCCGCGATCATCGCCAAGCACTTTTTCGCCGGGGTCAACGAGACCACTTCGTTCATCTTCGCCCTGCTCGCCTTCGCCGCCGGTTTTGCGGTGCGGCCGTTCGGTGCGGTGGTGTTCGGGCGGCTGGGGGACATGATCGGGCGCAAGCACACGTTTCTGATCACGATTGTGATCATGGGTGTGTCGACGGCGATTGTGGGTTTCCTGCCGGGTTACGCGACCATCGGGGTCGCGGCGCCGATCATTCTGATTACCCTGCGGTTGCTGCAAGGTCTGGCGCTGGGCGGTGAATACGGCGGCGCGGCGACCTATGTGGCCGAGCATGCACCGAAGGGCAAACGCGGGTATTTCACCTCGTGGATTCAGACCACGGCGACGCTGGGGCTGTTTCTGTCGCTTCTGGTGATTCTGGCCTGCCGCACCGCGTTGGGCACCGAGGCGTTCGAGGCCTGGGGCTGGCGGATTCCGTTTCTGCTGTCGATCCTGCTGCTGGCGGTGTCGGTGTACATCCGTCTGCAACTGAACGAGTCGCCGGTGTTCATGAAGATGAAGGCCGAAGGCAAGGCCTCGAAAGCGCCGCTGACCGAATCCTTCGCCCGTTGGGACAACCTGAAAATCGTGATCATGGCCCTGCTCGGCGGCACCGCCGGGCAAGCGGTGGTCTGGTACACCGGGCAGTTCTACGCGCTGTTCTTCCTGCTGCAAACCCTGAAGATCGACCCGCAGACCGCCAACCTGCTGATCGCCGGCTCGCTGCTGATCGGCACGCCGTTCTTCGTGATCTTTGGCAGTCTGTCCGACCGCATCGGGCGCAAGGGCATCATCATGGCCGGGTGCATTCTGGCGGCGGTGACCTACTTCCCGATTTTCCATGCGCTGACCCAGTACGGTAACCCCGACGTGTTCATCGCTCAGGAAAAGAACCCGGTCAAAGTGGTCGCCAGCCCTGACCAGTGTTCGTTCCAGTTCGATCCGGTGGGCAAGGCCAAATTCACCAGCTCCTGCGATCTGGCGAAAACCATCCTGGCCAAACGGGCGATCCCGTACGAAAACGTGGTGGCGGAACCGGGCACCGTGGCCCAAGTACGTATCGGCGACAAGGTCATCGAAAGCTTCGAAGGTACCGCCCTGCCGGCCGCCGACTTCAAGACCCGCAACGACGCCTTCACCGCCAGCCTAGGCACCGCATTGAAAGAGGCCGGTTACCCGGAAAAGGCTGACCCGGCCAAGACCAATTACCCGATGGTCTTGCTCCTGCTGACCGTGCTGGTGATCTACGTGACCATGGTTTACGGCCCGATTGCGGCATGGCTGGTCGAGCTGTTCCCGGCGCGCATCCGCTACACCTCGATGTCGCTGCCCTATCACATCGGCAACGGCTGGTTCGGCGGCTTCCTGCCGACGGTGGCGTTCGCGATGGTCGCGGCCACCGGGGATATCTACTACGGCTTGTGGTACCCGATTGTCATCGCGGTGATGACGGCGATTCTCGGTATCTTCTTCATGCCGGAAACCAAGGATCGCGACATCCATCACACCTGAAACCGTGGCGGCCCTCTTTCATAGAGAGAGGGCCGCCGCTCGTTTCAACGCACGTTGCGATACAGCATCAGCCGTGCGCTTTCATGCAGTCCCCGGGTCAACTCGACCAGTCTCTGAAATTCCTCAGGATGCGCCTCGGCGACGTTCTCCAGCGGTGTCGCCGATTTCAGGTTATGCAACGTCGGCGCGCTGCCGTCGTGTTGCATCTGCAGGAGATGGTCCTTGGTCACCCCGCCGATCAGCGGGAATGTCCCTTCGCGCAAAACCAACGGCACCACCCGCTCGCCTTCGGGCGACGGTTGCTGCAGGTCGCGGCCCATCGTGCCGTTCTCGAAAGCCACGCCGGCCATGCCCGCCACGGTTGGCAGCAAATCGGCAAGCCCCACCGCCTCTTCGATCACCTTCGGCTTGAGCAGCCCCGGCGCATGAATCAGCATCGGCACATGATTACTTTCCAGCCCCAGTTGTTCGAAGGCCGGCGGCATGTGCGGGATGCGGCTGATGCGCGTGTTGTGATCGCCGAAGAACACAAAAATCGTGTTGTCGTAGTAGCCGCCAGCCTTGGCCAGTTCCATCAGGCGACCGATGTTGAAGTCCAGCAGGCGCACCGCGTTGTATTGCTCGACGCTGCGTGAGCCGGCGTTTTGCACCTGCTCCAGCGACAGATTGCTGACTTCGAAGCCGTCGTTTTCCTTTGGAATGGTGAACGGCCGGTGATTGCCCGAGGTTTGCACGTAGGCAAAGAACGGTTTGTCCTTGGGCAGTGCGCGCAGAATCTCATCGCCCTCCTTGAACAGATCCAGATCGGAAATCCCCCACACATCCACCCGTGGCGAACGCCAGTCGCGTTCCTCGTACAGGCGCACGCCGTCGATGCTTTGCTGGATCAGCGCATTGATGTTGGCCCAACCGGCGTTGCCGCCAATCATGTAGAGCTTCTGGTAATCAGTGAAGGCATTGATCAGCGTGCGCTGGTTGGTGATCAGCGGATGGCGGGTGGCGGTCTCCTGCCGGGTGACGTCGGGGACGCCGGTGATGCTCGCCCACACGGTTTTCGCAGTGCCGGTGACCGGGACGTAGAAATGTTTGAAGAACCAACTCTCGTTTGCCAGCCGATCCAGGTTAGGCGTCGGATTTAACGGGTTTCCGTATGCACCCACCGCGCTGGTACCGAGGGATTCGAGCATGACAAACATCACGTTCGGTGCACGCTCGGCCGCGACGTTGTAGGGCTGCACGGATTGCCGACGCTCAAATGTGAGGTTTTGCACATCCGGACGGTCCACACCCAGATAACTGGAAATCACCGGGTAATGCGCCCGCACCTGCGCCTCGTCGAACTGCGCCTGCCCCGCCTTCAGAGTGTCATAGAGGAACAGCACCGGATTCAGGCCCACGGCGGCAATCTGTCCGTTGCCGGAAAAGAACGCATCGCTCCAGCGCAGCGGCACCGGGTTTTCCAGGTTGAGCTTGTCGACCCGACCCAACAGCGCCAGCAGGACGGCCACCACGCCGAGCCCCGTGCCCACGGCGATTGAGCTGCGGCGAATCACCCGAGGTTCACGAGCCAGCGTCAGCCGTTCCAGCCGCACAAAACCGTAGGACCACAGCGCCAGAACGGCGAGCCAACCCAGCGCAATCCAGAATACCGGATAGGTTTCCCAAACCATCTGCTGCGAAATCTGCGCATCGTCCAGATAACGCAATACCGTGGCGTTGATCCGCACGCCAAGGTAGGCGTAATGGCCGAAGTCGATGATGTACACCAGACCGATCAGCCCCAACGCCAGCAGCAGATAAACCCGGGCCACACCGCGCAACAGCGGCACCGTGGTCAGATTCCAGTGCGGCAGCCACGCGACCACCGCCAATGGCAGCACCAGCAACAGCGCCAGCCTCAGGTCGAAACGAAAGCCGATGCCCAGGGTTTGCAGCCATTGCGGATCGGCAAAGAACTGCGCGGCATCCACCCCGGAAAACCCGATCAGGAACACCAGCCGCAGCAAGGCAAACAGCAGAAACGCCAAACCTGTCACGCCCACGCCATAGCGCAGGCGACGCGATTGCAACCACCCCATCGTTTACCTCTGTGTTGTTCGTTGAGATGGCAGGAATTGCCACGCGGTCTTAATGCAAAGTCCAAATCCGGCGATCAGGCAATAACCCGCCAGCAAAGGGTCGACCAGGTAATCCCAGTAGTTTTCCGAAGGCTTGAGGCGCAGCGCGAATGCCAACGTGGCCAGTGCCAGCATCGCGACGCCGAGCATGTTGCGCAGCCACAGCAGCGCCAAAGTCGCCAACCCGATAAGCACGATCATCGGCCGTGGATTGAAGCCCCATCGGTAAGGATCGACATAGGTCAGACCCATCGTCGCCGGGTACAACAGCGCCGTCAGCACCACGAACAGTCCCAGAATCTGGCCCCGTGTCAGCGGTTTCAGTTGGGGAACCACACCAAGGCGCAACAACGCGGCCCAGCCCAGAAACACCAGCGTGGTGATCGCCAGATCATCGGTAAAGCTGCGCACATACGCCGCCAGCGGCAAGCCGCCCAGCGGAATGAAGCTGACCAGTGCCAGCGCCGGTAACAGCCACGGACGCCAGCGTTGGGTGAATTGAAAGGAACCCAGCAGAACAAAACCGAGCAGGATGAAACTCAAATGGGCTTGCCAGAGAAACAGCATCACAGGCGCTCCGCCAGCCAGGCATCGTTGAAGCTGACATGTTTGATGAAAGTGTTGTTCCAGGAATACACCAGGTGATACAGGCCATCGCTGCCACGGCTGAAGTACGGGTATTCGTACTCGAATTCACAGCCTTCGGGCTTGCACACGCGGTAGTCGAGGTTGCTCAGGAAACGTTGTTCCAGTGGCAAACGCTGGGCGCCGCTGGAGGCGCGAAAGCCTTCGCCGATGATTGCCTTGTAGGCCTCGGGCGAAAACGGCTGGCCGAGGGGATCGGGGGACTGGTCGAGTTCGATCACGTTGCGCCAGTCGTTGAGATTGGCATCGGTGCCATACAGGCTGAGCTTGAAGCGACCGTCACGCAGATCATTGAGCGCCACCAGCAGGCCGTCATCAGCCGTGCCCACTGCCGCCAGCGACGAATTGGGGTTGGCCGGTTCCAGCGGATAGGGTTCGCTCCAGGTCTGCCCGGCGTCTTCGGTGCGGCTGGCCAGCACCTTGTGATGGGTTTCACCGGCATAACGCAGCATCGCCACGGCGCGGCGCTCGTCCTGCGGCACGATGGTCGGTTGCAGCGAATGCTTGCCCCGGCTGATGCGGAATTTGTCGATCACCGCGCCGTCCGCGCTCAGATACAGATACTCGGCGAATTTGCCCATGAACTCGTGATACACCGGCAGGCCAATGGAGCCGTCGGCATGGAACACCGGCGCGGCGCGCACCAAAGTGCTGATGTTGAAGAACGGCGAGGTGATCAACTGTCGCGGCGCGGTCCAGTTGCGCCCCAGGTCATCGGAAACCATCACATTGATCGCACTGGTGGCCCAGCCACCGACGGACACCGACACGTAGAACATCCACAAGCGCTGATCCGGCGCGAGGGCGATCACCGGGTTACCGAGTTTGCGGATGTAGCGCTGGGTGCCGGCGACGGTGGATTCGCGGGTGGCCAGCACCTGTTCGGCGCCCCACTCTGCGGTTTTGGCGTTGAAGCGCGCGGTGCGGATCTGCACGTCGGCGGCACCTTCGCGGGAGCCGGCGAACCACACGGCCATCAGGTCGCCGCCGGGCAGCGCGGTGAGCGAAGACGAATGCACGAAATCATCCAGTTCCGAGGACACGAAACGGCTGCTGTACATCGGCTCGGCCGCATTCGCCGAAGCCTGGACCGCAGGCGTTTCAACTGCGAACGGCGCCAGCACATGCTCCGGGTGACTGCGCCACGCCGCGATAAAAATCAGGCTCACGGCGAGCGCGGCGACAACGAATTTCAAACGAAAGGACAAGGCACGCATAGGCAGCTCATGGCAGTTACGAGATGGCAAACCATCGAAAGGACATCCCTGTCACGGGCCCGGATCGTCCGGCAAACGACGCCGGCGACCGGTGAGCATCGACAACGGCAGGTTGTCGCGCACTTGAACACTTTCAAACAGCGCCGCCACGATGTGCACGATCACCAGCGCCAGCAACGCATCGGCGGCGGTTTCGTGGACTTGCAGCGGCCAGTCGGCGCCCCACAGGGCATCGATTTCTTCCATGGCCCAGCCGCTGACACCGACAGTCAGCATCGCCAGCAGCATCGCTATCATCACCAGCGCACCGATCGGCGAATGCCCGAGACGATGCTCGGGCCGCCCGGCAATCAGCGACCGGGCATGGGCCGCCAGCCGTGACGGCGTCGGCCAGAAGTCCGACCAGCGCGCACTGCGCGGCCCGACGAATCCCCACACCAGACGCACCAGCAGCCAGCCCATGGCGTAATAACCGAGCCAGACATGCCAGTCGTCACCGGCTTCATTGAAGAAGTAGTTGGCGGCGAAGACCCCGGCGATGGACAGGTGAAACACCCGCACCACCGGGTCCCAGAGGCGCAGGGACTCGCGTGGCATCAGCCCTTGATCTCGGTTTTCACCGCTTTGCCGCTGACCGGATCGTGGTAGATCTCGACCTTGCGCTTGTCCTTGTCGAAGCCGTAGATCTCGTAGCAGTTGCCGTCGGTGACCTTGAACTTGCTGATTTCATAACCCTGGGATTTCAGCTGTTCCTGAAACGCCTTCTGGTCCTGCCACTGCGAACGTTCGGCCGTGGTGCATTGCGGGCCGGCGACGGCCAGGGGGCTGGCGACAATCAGGGACAACAGCACAAGTTTGCGCATGGAAGCACTCTCGCTGGATGGGAAAGGCCTCACTGTGCAAAACCAAGCTTAACGAAAGCTTAGTTGGCAACGAGTCGTAACATCTTCGCCGGTTCAGGGGCTGCCACGGCAGCGAGGCGAGCGGCATGATGCCGCCGGACACGCGCCCGATTTCCCACAGAGAAAATGCCATGCGCCTACTTCTGGTCGAAGATGACCGCGCCCTCGGCCAGGGCATCCGCGTCGCCCTGAGCAACGAGGGTTACACCCTCGACTGGTTGCAGGATGGCGTCAGTGCGCTGCATGCGTTGCGCAGCGAAAGCTTCGATCTGTTGCTGCTTGACCTCGGCCTGCCAAGGCTCGACGGGTTGGCGCTGCTGCAACAATTGCGCGCCAGCCAGCATGATTTGCCGGTGCTGATCCTCACCGCCCGCGACGGCACCGCCGAACGCATCGCCGGGCTGGATGCCGGCGCTGACGATTATCTGGTCAAGCCATTCGATGTCGATGAACTCAAGGCGCGCATCCGTGCCTTGCTGCGGCGCAGTCAGGGCCGTGCGCAACCGGTGCTGGAACACGCTGGCGTCTGCCTCGACCCGATCAGCCAGCAAGTCACCTGGCGCGGCAGCACAGTGGTGGTCACGCCGATGGAGTATCAACTGTTGCATCAACTGATGGCCCGCCCCGGCAAAGTCGTCACCCGCGAGCGCCTGTCGCGCACGCTGTATGGCTGGCAGGAACGGGTCGAAAGCAACACCCTGGAAGTGCTGATCCACAACCTGCGCAAGAAACTCTCCGCCGAACTGATCCGCACCGTGCGCGGCGTGGGTTACGTCGTGGAGCTCAAACCATGAACTCGATTCGCGCACGAATTCTGCTGCCGGTGCTGTTTCTGGTTCTACTCGGCGATGTGCTGATCAGCTGGGCAGTGTTGCGCTACAGCCACCACGAAATCGAAGAAATCTACGATGCCCAACTGGCGCAAAGCGCCCGCCTGCTGCAAGGCGTGCTGGCCCAGCGCGCACCCGGCGACAACGATTGGGAGCGCCTGCATCAGGCCTTCGACGAAGCGATGAGCCGGGACGGTGACGGCGATGGCGAAGCTGCTCACCCTTACGAAACACGCCTGACCTTTCAGGTCTGGCGCAATGACGGCCAGTTGCTGATGCGCTCGGCCGAAGCGCCGATTCTGGATGCACCACCCGCCACCCTCGGCGCCCATGACCTGATGGAAAACGGCCGCGACTGGTGCGCCTTCCTGCTTCAGGATCCGCGACAAGGCCTGTTGATCTGGGTCGGCGAGCGCGACGACATCCGCCAGGACCTGATCACCCGCATCGTCGGCCATACCCTGTGGCCGAGCCTGATCGGCGTGCCGCTGCTGACCATCCTGATCTGGCTGGCGATCGGCTGGGGCTTGCAGCCGTTGCGCGCCATGGCCCAGTCGATTCGCGGCCGCGACACCGACACCTTGAAACCCCTGCACCTGAGCCCCCTGCCTCAGGACCTGGAGCCGATGCAGACCGCGCTCAACCGCTTGCTGCAACAGATCGACAACCTGCTGGCCCGGGAACGGCGTTTCATTGCCGACGCTGCCCACGAGCTGCGCACGCCGCTGGCGATCCTGCGGATTCATGCGCAGAACGCGCAATTGGCTAACACCCCGCAACAACGCGAGGAAGCGCTGGAGTTTCTGGTCAGCGCCGTGGACCGCGCCACGCGCATCGCCAGCCAGTTGCTGACCATGGCACGCATCGAACCGCGTCTGGCATCCCCGCAAAACGCCCGCGTCGAACTGACCGCGCTGGTGCGCGAGGAGCTGGCCGAGCTGACGCCGCTGGCCCTGGAAAAAGACGTCGAGTTGATCCTCGACAGCGATCATCACTGCCCGGTCGATACCGATCCGGTGGCGCTGGCCATCGCTCTGCAAAATCTGGTAACCAATGCGCTGAACTTCGCCCCGCCCGGCAGCGAGGTGCGGGTTCAGGTGCAACCACAGGCTTGCGGTTCGGTGTCGATCAGCGTCGAAGATGCCGGCCCCGGCATCGATGAGCAGCAATACGCGCGGTTGTTCGAACGCTTCTATAGCGAGGGCCACGCCAACGGCGCCGGTCTCGGGCTGGCCATCGTGCAGATGATCGTGAGCAAGATCGGCAGCACCCTGCAGCTGTACAACCGGCCTGAAGGCGGGTTGTGCGCCGAGCTGCTAATCCCTGCGGGGTCAACCGAACCTGCGCCGGGCATTTAACGAAATTTTCATGTTTGCCTGCCTATGATCCGGGCCTTCGTTGGGGAGTAACCTGCTTCCGAGCCCCTCGGAAGCGTTCGTATCAACATATTCGGCAACATGCCGTGGTGCGAACACCTTCGGGTTGGTGAGACCGACGACACATCCATGCCGAAAGTCGGGCGTGTGGTTGTGTCGTTGACTCATGGCCCGACTGGAAGTATTGCCCGTGAATCCTGTTTCCCTGATCTTCCTCGCACTCGCCATGTCCACGGATGCCTTCGCGGCCGCCATCGGCAAAGGCTCCAGCCTGCACAAACCGCGTCTGACCGAAGCCCTGCGCACCGGTTTGATCTTTGGTGTCATCGAAGCAATCACCCCGGTCATCGGCTGGTTCATCGGCCAGGCCGCCACCCGTTGGGTGGAAAGCTGGGACCACTGGATCGCCTTCACCCTGCTGGTCGCGTTGGGTCTGCACATGATCCACAACGGCCTCAAGCACGAGGAAGCCGAAGAAGAAAAACCGGGGCAGCACTCGTTCTTCATTCTCGCCGTCACCGCCGTGGCCACCAGCATCGACGCCCTGGCCGTCGGCGTCGGCCTGGCGTTTATCGATGTGAACATCTGGGTAGCCGCTGCCGCGATTGGCCTGGCGACCATGACCATGGTCACCATTGGCGTGATGCTCGGTCGGGTGCTGGGCACCGTGGTCGGCAAGCGTGCGGAAATCGTCGGTGGCGTGGTGCTGATGATCGTCGGCGCGACGATTCTCTACGAACACCTTTCGGCTTGATCCCGAACGCCGGTGTCAGGGGGTTTGCAAACGCCCCGGCGCCGGTGCAGAGATCGGCGCGCCGCCCGATGGCGCGTCGATTTGTTCCAGGCTCAAGTGCGCGGTTTCCTTGAGGAAGAACGAACAGACGGCCACGATCCCCAGCGCCACCGCTCCGTAAACCGCAACGCCAAACGCATTGTGGTTGTTGGCAATCAGAATGGCCGTGGCCGCACTCGACGCCGTCCCGCCTCCCAGCGCGGCACCGATCTGGTACGCCGCCGACATCCCTGAATAACGCATGTCCCGTGGAAACTGCTCGGCCAGAAACGCCGGGATCGGCCCCTGCGTCGCGCCCATGAACGCACCGATCACGATGTAGGCGAACGTCGATACCAACAGGCTTTTCAACCCTACCAACGGAAAGAACACGAAGAATCCGCAAGCCATGATGAACGCGCCGAGGATCATCACTTTGCGTCGGCCGATCCTGTCGGAAAGCAAGGCAAACAGCGGCGCGGTGATGACGATGGCGACGGACAACGCGATGTCGAAAATCAGCGCATCGGTGCTGCCGTAGCCCAGTTGTGTGGCGTAGGACAGGAAGAACGTACTGCCGATGTAGGCGATGGTCACGTAACCAAACGCGATGCCGGTACACAGCAACATGGCCCGAGGTCGCGCACGCAACGCTTCAATCAACGGCATGCGCCCGTGTCCCTTTGACTCGCCCAGCGACTGCGCCGGTTTCTGCAACCGCGCATAGAGCCCGATCAGCACCAGCACGCCGCCCAGCCAGAACGGAATGCGCCAGGCAAAACCGGCAAGGTCATCGTTCGCTGCCACGCTGACCACGGCGAACACGGCTGAGCCGAGAATCCCGCCAATGCCGATGCCCATGCTGGTGAAACTGCCCCACAACCCTCGACGCCCCACGGGTGCCGATTCGATGCCGAACAACGCAGCACCGCCCCACTCGCCCCCGGCGGCAAAACCCTGCACCAACCGCAACAGCACCAGCAACGCAGGTGCTCCTGCGCCGATTGTGGCGTAACCCGGCAAGCAGCCGATCAGGAAGGTGCTGAGCCCCATCAACAGCAGCGTGATCACCAGCATTTTCTGCCGACCGAGTTTGTCGCCGTAATGCCCGAACACCATGCCACCCAACGGCCGGGCGAAGAACCCCGCGCCGAACGCGCCAAAGGCTACGAGGGTCGCGGTGAGCGGGTCCATCTGCGGAAAAAAAACCTTGGGGAACACCAGTGCGGCGGCGGTCCCGTAGATCACGAAGTCATAGAACTCCAGGGCGGTGCCCATGCCGGAGACGAAGAATGTTCTCAGTGCCGACGGTGAACCCGCCGTGCGTCCAGGGTGACTGGCCATGTGGGGTGCTCCTCTTGTTGTTGTTTTTTGGGGCGTTGCTGCAAGGGTTTCAGAAGCGCTGGTAACCGTTGCGGGACAGCTGTTTCGGGTTGCCGGCGGCGAATTCGAGCACGCAGTGTTCAGTGTCGATGCCGATGGTCAGCAAGGTTTCCCAGCGCTCGGTGGCCGGCATGCTCAGGTCGGGATGGAAGCAGATCGGTGCTTCCTCGCCGGCCGCGCCGCACATGGCATCGGCCCGGCGCACGATGTCGCCCTCGGTCATGTCGTTCAGCAAGGCGTTGACGTGATCGATGCGCGCGTAGGTGGTCGAGGCGTCCGGCGTGCGTTCGCCAGCGCCCAGCTCCGGGTCGAGGAAATGGTTGGTGTGGGTGATCCAGCCTTCGGCGTTCGGCAGCACCACGGCGGTGGCGGCAGGCGACATTTCGATGCTGCAGGCGCGGATTTTCGAGTCTTCGCGAGAGAACACCGTCAGCACCGTGGACGCACTGACCCGGGCCGAACACGCCAGTTCGATGGCCTCATCGACACTGCGGGCCTGCTCCAGAATCCGCCGCGCTATCGCGTGCACCGGCACCCCGCCGCTGCCGTTGTCGCTGGCATGGTGAAGGATGTTGAAGTGCAGCCCGAGCCCGGCGCTGTTGACGCCGATCTTGCCGAGCATGCCGAATTCGGTGAACAGCTTGACGGTCATCCCGGCGTCGGTGGTCAGTTGCAGGATCAGGCCGTTGGGCACCAGCGTGTCGTGCCAGTCCCAGGTCTGGATGGTTTTCGGCGCCTGTGGGCCATGGGGCGCGAACACGGCGGTCGAGCATTCGCCTTCATTCGAGGGCATGACCGCCAGGATTTCAGTGCGGGCGTTCAGGGCCGCGAGTTGCCACAGCGGCAGATCCGCGCCTTCGGCCATGGCGACGATTTCCTCGGCCAGTGCCGGGCTCCAGTCTTCCAGGGCTTTCAGGCTGGCTTCGCCGATGGCGCGCACTTGCTGTGGCGGGATGTCGAGTTGATTGAAAAAGTCGAGGTACAGCGCAACGGTCTGGCGAATCTGCGCGCTGAAGGCATCACCGATCTGGTGCCCACGGGTTTGCGGGTTGCGGGTGTCGGTGACGAAGCAATGAAGGTTCACGAAAGGTTTTCCTTTTTGGCGTTGTAATCGGAGTGCGGCTTACGGCTGGCGGCGATAGATTTCACGACCGGCGAAAAAGGTGTTGAGCACCTGGGTGTCGCGCAGGGCTTCGGGGGCGACCGTGAACACATCGCGGTCGAGCACGATCAGGTCGGCCTGCTTGCCGGGCTTGAGCGAGCCGATGCTGTCCTCCAGGCGCAGGACCTTGGCCGCGTTCAGGGTGTAGGCCTGGAACATGACCTGGCGATCGATGTCTTCGGCGGCGTTGAGCACGCCTTTCGGGCCTTTGCGGCTGACGGCCTGGTAAATGGCTTTCCAGGGTTCCGGCGTGGTGATCGGCCAGTCGCTGGCACCGGCGATGGTCGCGCCCTGTTTGAGCAGCGAACGCGCCGGGTAGGTGTACATGAAGGCCATGGCGCTGACGTAGGGTTTGACCAGATCCATGCTCGATTCATCGGCACTGGCCCAGTACATCTGCATCGAGGCAATGACATTCAGTGCCTTGAAGCGGGCGAATTCTTTCGGGTTGACCATTTGCAGATGGGTGATGGAATGGGCGATGCCGCTCTGGCGATCCTTGCGCGCCTGTTCGATGCCATTGAGTGATTCACGCACCGCGCGGTCGCCGATGGCGTGGATGTGCACCAGCCAGCCACGGGCGTCGGCGGCGCTGACCAGTTCGCCAAAGTGCGCCGGATCGATCAGCAACTCGCCGGATTTTTTCGAATTCTTGTAAGGCTCCAGCATCGCGGCACTCTGCGCGGGCGATTCGGCCACGCCGTCGGCGAACACCTTGATGCCCGGCAGGGTCAGGTTATGTACGCCGAGGAACTGCTGGCGGACCTTGTCCAGTTCATCGAGATCCGCAGGTGTAGCCTTCGAATCCGCCATCAGCAATGCGGCGACATGGGCAGTAAGCTCGCCGTTTTCCGAAAGCTTCTTGTACGTCGGCAGCACGCCCAGCGAGTCGTTTTTCACGTCGGCCCCGGGCAGTTCGTTGGCCAGCGGGTCCATCCACCCGGTGATCCCGAGGCTTTTGTAGTAATCCAGCGCGGCGCGACCGCCCGCCAGCAGCGCTTCATCGGTCGGCGGCGGCAACAGGGCCTGAACGGGATAGAGCCCGGCGTCCACCATAAAGCCGTTCGGTTGTCCGTTTGGGTGATGGCCGAGGGTGTCTTTCTCTTCGGGCTTGAGCGCCTGGATGCGCGCCGCATCGATGCCGGCGCGTTTAAGCATCGCCTGATTGGCCCAGCCGGTGTGCAGGTCCCAGCCCAGCAGCAACAACGGCTGATCGGCCCACTCACCCTGATTAAAGCGCTGTTCCAGCGCGTCGATCTGGTTCCAGTAAGTCGAGGGCAATCCGCCGACGCTGAGGAATTCGCCGCGCCGGGCCTTGCCGTCCTCACGCCATTGGCGCAAGCGCGATTCCAGTTCATCGAGCGGCAGCATCTGCCCGTCGAGATTGGCCTGCAGCATTTGCAGGCCGCCCTTGAGGGTGTGGGAATGGGAGTCGATAAAACCGGGCATCACCACTTTGCCGCCCAGATCGATCAGCCGGGTGTCGGCGGTCTTGAGGCGCAGCACCTGCACGTCCGAGCCGACCGCCACCACCTTGTCGCCCTCGATGGCGACGGCCTGCTGCAACGGCTGGCCGGGTTCGGCGGTGTAGATTTTCGCGTTGTGCAGGATCAGGTCGGTGGCCGCCAGACTTTCCAGCGAGGCACAGGCCAGTGCGGACGACACCATCAGGGTCAGAAGCTGCTTCATGAGCGTTCTCGTTATTTTTGTTAGGCTGAGGCCAGATTAGCCAAGCCCGCCGGATAACTGAATGCCGTCTCACGCACAACTTCTGTGCCCATCAGGAATAGATCAATGGACAAAATGAGCGCCCTGACCATGTTCGTCGCCACCGCCGAACACGGTAATTTCAGCCGAGCCGCCGAGGTGCTCGGCAACACGCCGTCGGCCCTGACCAAGGCCGTGGCGCAACTGGAAGAGGAACTCGGCAGCCGTTTGTTCGACCGCACGACACGACGCATGGCGCTGACCGAGGCCGGGCGGATCTATCTGGAAGGCGCGCGTCAGGCGCTGTTGCAACTGCAACTGGCCAGCGAAGGCGTCGAACAGCTCAAACACGAATTGCGCGGTGAGTTGCGCATCATCGCCCCGCCCTCCTTCGCCCCGGCCTTTCTCAATCAGGTGTGCTGCCGCTTTCTGAACGAGCACCCGCAGGTGAATCTGGAAGTGGATCTGAGCGACAACTACGACGATCCGGTGGATGGCAGCTATGACCTGGCGCTGCGAGACGGGCCGATCGATCTGCCGGGAGTCATCGCCCAACCGCTGGTGGAAAACCGCGTGCAGCTCTGCGCCAGCCCGGCCTATCTGGCGCGCAAGGGCAGCGATGTGTCGCTGGACAACTATCACCAGCACGACTGGCTGATCTTCCGTCACCCGCTGCTCAACCGGCATTTCTGGTGGGTCAAACAGGGCGAACGACGCTTGCGCATGACCCAGCCGACCCCGCGCATCGCCAGTGACAATTACGATTTCCTGCTGGCCTGCCTGCTCGACGGCCAGGGCCTGCAATTTCTCCCGCAGTGGAGCGCCGCGCCGTATCTCGCCCGGGGCGAACTGGTGGAGTTGATGCCCGAATACTGGCGTGAACCCAGCGCCTTCGGGCCTTGGATCTACGTGCTGTATCAGGCCCATCGGCGCAATACACGCAAGGTGAAGGTGTTCATCGATTTCCTGAAGGCGCACTGGCAAGCGGCGTAATCCGTTTGTGTCATGTCGCTGTCATTCTCGGTTGCTAACGTCCTCGCGCCTCTTTGCCCCGACTGCCAAGGTGACCTTCCCGGTGTACTCAAGCCCGACGCGCCAGACCATCATCCTCAGATCCGCCGACATGTCCTGCGATGACTTCGGCGCGCTGTTCTCCCGCATGTTCGGCAATCGTTATGGCGATACACCGCCGCCGCCCAAGGACATCATCATCGGCGGCGTCTACGGACGGCACGACGGGGTCAGTTTCCGCCGCATGCATTACCGGGGTGATTTCACCGTGGCGTTCCCCGAGTCCTACGATGAAATCACCTTCGTGATTCCCACCGCCGGCCGGATCATCTTCAACGACTCGACCGAATCGCTCGGCATGCCGCACATCGGGCTGGCCATCGACAAGGCGGATCTGCGCTCGATGCGTTTCGTCGACAATCATGCCCAGCACGGCATGTCGATCAGCCGCGCAGCGCTCACCGAGCGCCTGTCGTCGCTGCTGGGCCGACCGATCGTGCACAAGCTGCATTTCGAGCCGAGGGTGGATCTGAACAGCCCGGCGTTTCAGGGCATTCGCGCATTGATCGACCTGGCCACCGGTACCGAATTCGACCTGTTGTTGAACGCCGGTTCGCTGATGCCTTCGCGCCTGCGGGAGATGCTGGTGGACGCCGTGCTGGAAGCCTGGCCGCACAATTTCAGCGAGGCCTTGCGTCGACCTGAGGTGCAGATCGCACCTCGGCATGTGAAACAGGCTATCGAGTACATTCAGGCGCATCCCGAACAATTGGTCAGCGGGACGGATCTGGCGGGGCTGGTGAACGTCAGCCTGCGGGCGTTGCAGGAAGGCTTCCGGCGGTTCGTCGGCACCTCGATTGTCGCGTACCAGCGGCAGGTGCGTCTGGAGCGTGCTTGCGCTGCGCTGAAGCACGGCCAATCGTCTTCGGTGACCGACGTGGCCCTGCAATACGGATTCAGCAACGTCGGCCGGTTCTGCCAGTATTTTCAGGACGCCTACGGCGTGAGCCCCGCAGAAATGCGAAAAGGACTGCGCTGAGGCAGTCCTTTTTCTTCACCTTCGGTTGATCAGAACTGATAACTGGCCTTGAGCCCGCCGCTGAAACCGTGGCTGTCGCCCCCGCCGCTGGCACCGACTTCGGCGCCCAGGCTCATGGCGCCGAGGTTGGCCATCAGGTTGACGCCGCCGCTGAACTGATCGCGGTTGTCGAACGCCGCGCGTTGTTCGATATCCAGCCCCAGCAGATGGCCTTCGCTGTCGACCTGATGATCACCGAGCACACGCTCGTAGCCGACCCGCACACCCGGCACCAGTTGCCACGCGCCCATCGGCATCGGGGCGAACGAAACGTCGAGATTGGCCACGGCGCTGCGGCGGGTTTGCTGTAGGCCGTCGACGTCGAGGGCCAGTTCACTGCCCTTCTCCTGGAAACCCGACAAATCGAGACGACTGACGCGCACACCGAGGCTCGGCTCCAGAACCATATCGTTCATCGGCAGGCGATAACCCAGCGCCAGCGTGGCGCCGCTGAGATTGCCGTGGGTGTCGCCCTTCGCCGAGCCGAGGCCGCCGCCGAGGTCGCGCTTGCTGTCGTAATCGACGTAACCGGCGCTTATGTTCGCATCGGCAAACAAACCACGTTCCAGACTGGTGAAGCCATAACGGGCACCCAGATTGAGGAAGGTGAATTCGGTATCAGCCTCGCCCCCTGCCCCGCCGACGGTGCCTTTGCTGTAACCGATCCCGCCGCGAGCACTGAGTTGCTCGGAGAAGCGCTGGGTGACGCCGACCATCAGGCCCTGGCTGTGTTCGTTGCTGCTTTGCGCATGGGCCGAACCGTCGGTGCCCAGGTAACCGGCGAGCGCGGTGCTCCACAAACGGTACTGGCCGACCTTGAGGTCGGTGCCGCTGGCAAATGGCGCGGCGGCTTGTTCGATCATTGCGTTCTGACGCAGCAGGTAACTGGCCGCATCGGCGTGCACCTGACCGCCGACGGTGGATTCAACACCGCCCAGAGTGCCGGCGTCGATGGCCGATTGCAGGTAGTAGTTGTAGGCGCTGTAGGTGCCCGACAGTTTGCTGTTCTGCAGTTCCTGCAACAATTGTGCGCCGGCGGCGGCGTTGCCGATCAGCCCGGCCTGACCCGGCAGGCTGTTGTACTCGACCATTTTTCCGCGCAGCACGTAAATGGTTTCCTGAGACAGACCCAGCCCCTGTTTGAGGTAGTTGTCCATGCTGCCGTATTGCGCGGCCACCTGATCCAGACCCGCTTGCAGGTAACTCGCTTCCACACCCAGCAGCGGCGCGTAAACCGCGGCCATGCTCGGCGGCATCATCACCAGCGTCTTGGCCACGCGGGCGGCGGTGTAGTCGTTGGTCGCCAGGTAGTTGCTCATGATCGTGGCGTTGTCGACCCCGGCGATGCTTTGCAGCACGGCGGCGGTCCAGCCGGTGCGGTCCTTGCCGGCGGTGCAGTGGAACAGTGCGGCACCGTCGACGCCCGCCAGTTCGTTGAACAACACACCCAGTTGACCGCGCATGCCGGCGTCGCTGACAAACGCACGGTTGGTCTCCTGCATCATCGCAATCGCATCGGCCGCGCTCTTGAACGAGACCGTGGTGATGTTCGCGCCCGAGGTGGTGGCGCCGATGATGTCGATGTTCTGGTAGGTCGCGCCGCTGATCATGGTGTCCGGCGTGGCTGCGATTTCGCTGGGGGTGCGCAGGTCGAAAACAGCTTTGATCCCCAGACCGTTGAGGGTCGCCAGATCCGATGCCGTCGGCGTCAGCGCGTTGGAGCGGTAGAACACACCGGCGCGCATCGTGCCGTCATGGGTCGTCGAGTAGGCCGTGGTGATACCGGCGACATCGCGGAAGTTGTCGATGCCCTGCAGGCGCGGGGTATCAAGGTCGGCCGCGTGGGCGGCGGCAATGGACAGACTCAAAACGGACAGCGAACACAGAAGACGTGGAAACACGATGCAGCCTCATTGGAAACCGGTTGGGCTGCCCACTATCTACAACGAAATGTGACTGAATATGGCAAATCTGCGAAAAGCGTAAATGGCGGCGCGATCTGTCCGGCGCACGCGCATTCTGTCCGTCAGGCAGGCTAAATCCCTGTAGAACTTTGACGTTTTTTTTGCAAGAGGCAGGGTAAAGTGCCCTCTCCGGCCATCCTGGAAGCAGTCAATGAACCTCCAAAGCCCTCAAGACGCCGACGATGAAATCCTCAATCAGGCGGCGCACTGGTGCCTGCGCCTGCAAGACGAAACCTGCACGCCTGACGAACGCCAGGCCTTCCAGCAATGGATTCAGAGCAGCCCACGCCACGCCTTCGAGTACGCGAAGATGCTTGAGGTCTGGGAGCTGAGTGATCAATTGCCCGACGAGCAAGACAAGTCAAAAAAACGCAAAGCCACGACGCTGCCCTGCAGCTTCGAAGAGTTTCAACGCAACCTGGCGCAGCGCAACTAGTGCGCCGCGCCCGGGCCGCTCACTCCAGCGGCCTGCCTGCGGTCTCCCGCACCATCGCCAGCCCCGCCAGGGTCAGGCACAGACACGTCATCACATACAGCGCAGGCGCGTTGTTGTTGCCCGTCAATCCGATCAGCCCGGTGGCAAAGAACTGGGCAAACCCGCCAAACACCGACACACCCAGGCAATAGATGATCGACAGTCCCGACGCGCGAATCTTGCGGGGGAACATCTCCGTCACCAGCACCAGTGTCGGCACAGTGATCAGCACCAGAAACAACGTGGTGACCATCGAAACGCCCAGCAGCGTGCCCAGGGTCGGAAAGCGGTTCATCAACATGAACGCCGGATAGATCAGCAACAGCATCGGAATGCAGCCCAAGGCGATGGTGCGCCGGCGGCCGATGCGGTCGCTCAAACGACCGGCCCAGATCGACAGACTGATCTGCACCAGCGCGCCCAGACACGCAGCCGTGGTGCCCATGGTCATCGGCAGGTGCAGCACGCTGACGGTGTAGTTGGTCATGTAATCGAGCACGATGTAGCTGGATGCCGTGCTGCCGATCACCAGCAGCACGCCGGTCAGCAGGACTTTGCGATAGTCCCGGAAAATCAGGCGCAGGCCGGAGGTGGCGCCATCGCCTGGTGGTTCCTGCTCGGCGGTTTCATCGAGGTGACGACGGATATACAGCCCCACCGGAATCACCAGCATCCCCAGTACGAACGGCAGTCGCCAGCCCCAGCTCTCGAGGGATTCGGCCGACAAGGTCGAACTCAACCCCAGCGCCACCAGCGCGCCGAACATGAAGCTCAAGCCTTGGCTGAACAGCTGCCAGCTCCCGTAGAAACCTCGGTTTTTGTCGTCGGCGTACTCCATCAGCATCGCCGTAGAGGCCCCCACTTCACCGCCCATCGCAAACCCTTGAACCAGCCGCGCCAGCACAATCAGCACCGGTGCCGCGAGGCCGATCTGCGCGTAGGTGGGGGCGATGGCAAACAGCAGCGAACCGAGCGCCATCAGCCATAGCGTGAGCATCATCGCCGGTTTGCGACCGACCCGGTCGGCGTAGGCACCCAACACGATCCCGCCAATCGGGCGCATGCCGAAGCCGACGCCGAACGTGGCCAGGGACAGCAGCAATTGCCCCAGCGTGCTCTCCACCGGGAAAAACTGCCGGCCAATGAGCGTGGCGAAAAAGCTGTAGACGGAAAAATCATAGAACTCGAGGCCGGAGCCGATGGTGATCGCGGCAATGGCTCGCGCACCGATGGGTTTGCGCGTCGCGGTAGCAGTGGCCGCAGCGCTGGTAATGACGGTGGACATGGGGCGAACTCCTGAAGTTGTCGAAGCGGATCAGGCCAAAAAGGCTTCCACCAGTCGCACCCAGTAACTGGCGCCGGTCGCCAGGCAGTCGTCGTTGAAGTCGTAACCGGGGTTATGCACCATGCAGCCGCCCTCCCCGTCGCCATTGCCGATCAGCAGATAACAGCCGGGGCAGCGTTGCAGCATGACGGCGAAATCTTCGCTGCCGGTCAGCGGTTTCATGTTCGGGATCAGCCCTTCCTCGCCCACCCAATCGATCGCCACCTGCCGCGCAAAAGCGGTCTTGGCCTCATCGTTGAACAGCGCCGGGAAGCGTTGCGCCTCGTCCACATCCACCGTCGCCCGCGCCCCGAAACCGCTGGCCTGGGCCTGGGCGATGCGGGTGATGCGCTCGATCAATTCATCACGCACCGAGGCCTTGAGCGCTCGCACGCTCAACTGCAATTCGGCGTGATCGGGAATCACGTTGGCGGCGATCCCGGCGTGAAAGGCACCGACCGTCACCACTGCCGTGTCGAGCGGATCGACAGTGCGCGAAACGATGCTCTGCAACGCCATGACAATTGCCGACCCGGCCAGCACCGGATCCACCGCCTTGTGCGGCATCGCGCCGTGGCCGCCAACGCCATCGACACGGATCGTCACGGTGTCGGTGGAGGCCATGAACGGCCCTTCGAGAAAGCCCAGCTTGCCTGCCGGCAACCCCGGCATGTTGTGCATGGCGAACACCGCGTCGCACGGGAACAGCTCGAACAAGCCGTCATCGAGCATGCGTTGCGCACCGCCGTCGCCCTCTTCGGCGGGCTGGAAGATCACCACCAGCGAACCGTCGAAGTCGCGGCTTTCGGCCAGATAACGTGCTGCCGCCAGCAGCATCGCCGTGTGCCCGTCGTGCCCGCAGGCGTGCATTACGCCTTCGTGGCGACTGGAATACGGCAGCCCGGTCTGCTCGATGATCGGCAGCGCGTCCATGTCGGCGCGCAGGCCGATCATCTTGCCGCCACTGCCCTGGCGCAGCAGGCCGACCACACCGGTGCCGCCCAGCCCGCGATGCACCTCATAGCCCCATTCGCTCAGCTTGCCCGCCACCAGATCGGCGGTGGCGAACTCTTCGAAGCTCAGTTCCGGGTAGGCGTGAATGTGTTGGCGCAGCACGATCATTTCTTCTTCGAGCGCACGGATACCGGGCAGTGCGGGCAGGTCGGTCATCAGCAGGTTCCTTGTTTTTATGGGGGCGTTTTCGGGTGTTCGACTGATACCCTGCGATCCTAATGACTTGCCGAATGCTGCGGCAGTCGCAAAAAACGGGGGCTGAAAACCGTGGGTTTACACCGTCACAACGGGAGAAAAGGATGAAGCTGCATCAACTGCGGGCGCTGGTGATGATTGCCGACTGCGGCAGCATTCGTGCGGCGGCCCGGCAACTGGGAGTTTCGCAGACCGCCGTGGCCAAGGCCCTGCGCGAACTGGAAGAACACCTGCAATTGCCGCTGCTGGTGCGCAATGCCAGCGGCGTGGTGCTGACCGCTTACGGCCAGTCGCTGCTGCAGCATGCGCGGCAGATGCTCAGCCAGCTCGAACGCGCACAACTGGAGCTGACGCACCTGAGCGATCAGGCCCAGGGCCAGTTGCGCCTGGGCATCTCGCCGTGGATGGGCATGACCCTGCTGCCGGAAGTCGTCACACTGTTCCGCCAGCGCATGCCGCAAGTGCGCCTGGAAATCTTCGAAGGCCTGATGGCCGTGGCCCTGCCAAAACTGCGCGACGGCACCATGGAGTTCGCGGTGGGCCTGGTCTCGTCGCTGCTGCCGCGTCCGGAGTTCGTCAGCGAACCGATCTTTTCCTACCGCATGGCAGTCGTCGCCCGCCACGATCATCCGCTGCGCGGAGCCAACTCCATTCACCAACTGCTCGATCAGGACTGGGTGGTCAACTACCCCGACGCCAGCCACGAAGGCTTGATGACCGAGCTGTTCTGGCAACACGGCGCGCAGATCGACCTGCAACACATCCATCGCGCGCACTCGCCGCAACTGACCCTGTCGCTGATCGAGCAGACCGACATGCTCAGCTACTTTCCCGAGCCGATGCTGACAGTGCCCGGCTACCGCGAACGCGTGGCCCGGCTCGATCTGGCCGAGACCTTCGCCAACGATGTCATCGGCATCGTCACCCCGCGCAACGCCCCGCTGGGCGCGGCGGCGCAGTGTTTTGTCGATTGCCTGTTGCAAGTGATCCGCCGCCGCGCACGCTCGGCGAGGCCGGAGGATGTCGAATTGTTCGATACGCTGGGGTTGTTGATATGAGGCAACGCTACGAGACGCCCCGGTTCGCCCAGTCCCGCACGGCCTGAGCGAACAAACGCAGTGCAGTGGGCGGATGTCGGTTGGCCGGGTAATACAGGCACAGCCCCGAATAGTTCGGACTCCATGGCTCCAGCAACCGGACCAACCGTCCGGCCTGCAAAGCCTCCGCCACCAGGGACTGCGGCACCCAGGCGATTCCCGCACCGGCCAGCGCGGCCTCGACCATCAGATTAAGGTTGTCCATCGTCAACGGGCCTTCCACATCCAGGCTGACGCTTTGTTCGCCCTGTCTGAATTCCCAGCGAAACAGACCGCCACCGGTGAAGCGAAAGCGAATGCAGCGATGGGCCTTGAGATCCTGCGGCACCTGTGGCGCCGGATGCTGCTGAAGGTAGTCCGGCGAGGCCACGGCAGCGAAACACACGTCGGGCCCGAAGCGGATGGAGATCATGTCCCGAGGCACGTCATCGATCAGCCGGATGCCGGCGTCAAAACCGTCGCCGACAATGTCTTGCAGCGCAGCGTCGGCCACGAACTCGATATGGATGTTCGGATAGCGGGCAATGAACTCGGGAACCACGTGCCGTATCAGCGGCCGGATCGACGACTCCGACGCGCTGATGCGGATCGACCCTGAAGGGCTGATCCGGGCGGAGGTGACCTCGTTGACCACGTTCGCCAGGTCATTCATCAACGGTCGAACCCCGTTGAGCAACTGCTCCCCCGCCTCGGTCAGCGACACCGAGCGCGTCGTGCGGTTGAACAGGCGCATTTCCAGGCGCGCCTCCAGGTTGCGCATCGAATGGCTGAGCGCCGACGAAGACACTCCCAATACTCGCGCTGCACCACTGAAACTGCGTTGTTCGGCAATCGCGATGAAAGCAGTAAGGCCCGGCAAATCTGCGCGTAACATTGATGAAAATTCCTCACTAAGGCATGCAGCCAACCCTATATTGTTGAGCAATCAGCAGCAATATAGAGTCGTTCACCTCGTCGGGAATCCGGCTCTCATGTGAGGTGAACCCATGAACAACTCTGCAAATGTGATCGTGGTGATTGGTGCGGGCGCCATCGGCCAGGCGATTGCCCGGCGTGTCAGTGCCGGCAAGCACGTGGTGCTGGCCGATCTCAAACAGGAAAACGCCGATGCCGCCGCAAAGGTCTTGCTCAATGCCGGTTTCGACGTGACTACTGCAGTGGTGGACGTCGCCTCTCGCGCCTCGGTGCAAGCGCTGGTCCGGATCGCTACCGTTCTCGGTGACATCCACGGGGTGATTCACGCGGCCGGGGTTTCGCCCTCGCAAGCGTCTGCCGCAACCATTTTGCGCGTCGACCTGTACGGCACGGCCGTTGTACTGGAGGAATTCGGCCAGGTCATCGCAGCCGGCGGTTCGGCCATCGTGATTGCCTCGCAATCCGGTCACCGCTTGCCGGCGCTGAGCGCTGAACAAAACAACGCGCTGGCCACGACTCCGACTGAGGAACTGCTGGCGCTGCCAATGCTTTCGGCCGAACGCATCAGCGACCCGCTGCATGCCTATCAAGTCTCCAAACGCGGCAACTCGCTGCGGGTCATGGCCGAGGCCGTGCAATGGGGTAAACGGGGTGCGCGGGTCAATACGATCAGCCCGGGCATCATCTTCACCCCACTGGCCCGGGATGAGTTGAACGGCCCACGCGGTGAAGGCTATCGGCGCATGATCGAACGCAGCGCCGCCGGGCGTGGCGGCACACCGGATGAAGTGGCTGCCGTGGGTGCTTTGCTCATGGGACCTGAGGGCACCTTCATTACCGGCAGCGACTTCCTCATGGACGGCGGTGTCACGGCGGCTTACTGGTATGGGGATCTGGCGCCGGACTAAATCACGCTTCATCCTTTATTCGGGGTTAGAATCCGCCCGGTTCGGCTAACAGTTTAAGGATGACCCCGGCATGTCCACCCTCGACACCTCCCTGCAAGACACCGCCGCCCCCGACGGCGTCTGCTTCGGCTGCGGCAGCAGCAACCCGCACGGTTTGCACATCAAGAGCTTCTGGCACGAGGACGGCGTGCATGTCATGGCCGAGCATGTGCCCGAAGCCAAATACTGCGGCTGGCCGGAGCTGGTCTACGGCGGTTTGATCGCGATGCTGGTGGACTGCCATTCCAACTGGACGGCGATGGCTTACCACTACCGCGCCGAAGGCCGTGAAGCCGAAAGCCTGCCACGCATCAACTGCGTCACCGGCAACCTCGGCATCAAGTTCATCAAACCGACGCCGATGGGCGTGCCGCTGACGCTGAAGGCGAAAGTCGAAGGAGAAGTCGGACGCAAGAGCCGGGTGATCTGCGAGGTGTATGCCGGGGATGTGCTGACGGCGGTGGGTGATTCGGTGTTTGTGCGGGTGGATGCGGGGCAGTTGGCGGCGGCCGCTCATGGGCGGAATGCAGACCAATGAGTACCAGAGCAATAAACATGGCGCTGATTGTCGCCATCAGCCTGATGGTGGTGGGCGGCCTGAATTGGCTGATGAACGAATCCTGGCTGATCGCCACGCAAGCAAGCGGCGAAGATGCGTTCTCGTATCTGATAATCGAGATTTTGCAGGCAGTGGCCATCCACACGCTGGCAGTGGCATTCGTCCCGCTGCTGTTGGCGCTCTTTAGAAAGACACTCGCCAGTTATGTCGTGCTGATACTGATGTTGTCGCTCTACATGCTGCTTATCACCGGCATCAACGCGGTCGGCCTGGCCATCGCCGGACTCATGATCGCAGCAGTGGCTTATGCGGTATTCACAAAATCGGTCAACCTGATCCGGTACTTTCGCGCGAAGTGATCCGATCCAACGATTGCCAGGAGCCCCGGCCATGTCCGATCGCAAAATCATCATCCCCGAATCCATGAAACCCATCGTCGAACGCGCCGGTTACGCCCCGGCGGTGCTGGTCGGCGACACGCTTTATTGCGCCGGTCAGGTCGGCCGGACGGCAGATCTGACAGTCATCGAGGACCCCGAGCAGCAATTCATCCGTGCCTGGGAAAACCTCGACGAAGTGCTGAAGGCCGGCGGCTGCACTTTCGAAGACGTGGTAGAGATGACCACCTATCACGTGGACATGAGCCAGCACATGCCGGTGTTTCGCGAAGTGAAGAATCGTGTGTTCCCCAAAGGCTTCTGCGCCTGGACCTGCATCGGCGTCAGCGAACTGGCCCATCCGGGGTTGCTGGTGGAAATCAAATGTGTGGCCGTGCGCAGGCGGGCTATACCTGTGTAGTGTTTTTCACTATCACCGCGAGGCGTTGAACCATGGACTTGACCCTCTACTACCATCCGTTGTCGTCCTACTGCCACAAAGCCCTGATTGCCCTGTACGAACACGGCGTCGCCTTCGAAAAACGCCTGATCGACCTGTCCAGCGAAGCCGAGCGGGCCGAGTTGCGGGCGCTGTGGCCACTGGTCAAATTCCCGGTGCTGCAGGACCGTGCCCGCCAGCGCAATGTGCCGGAGTCGAGCGTGATCATCGAGTATCTGGATCGCTATCACGCCGGGGCTGGCCGCCTGATCCCCGACGATTGGGACACAGCCCTGCAGGTTCGCCTCTGGGACCGTTTCTTCGACAACTACGTGATGACGCCGATGTCGCAGATCGTCGCCGACCGCATCCACAGCAGAAACGCCGACCTGAGCAGCCAGCGCACCTTGCTGAACACCGCCTACGACATGCTGGAAAACCAGTTGGCGACCCACCCGTGGATCGCCAGCCCGGACTACAGCATGGCCGATTGCTCGGCCAGCCCGGCGCTGTTTTACGCCAGTACGCTGGTGCCGTTTGGCGCCGACCGCCCTCGCCTCAGCGCTTATTTCGAGCGGCTGGTGCTGCGCCCGTCTTTCAGCCAGGTGATCGACGAAGCCAAACCCTGGTTTGACTTCTATCCCTTTGCCGAAGCGCTTCCCCAACGGTTTCGCTGAGGAACGGCCTCACGCTGGCTGGTGACTGGTCACGCAGTGAATCCCGCCACCACCGGCGGCAATGGCGTCGATGTTGATCTGCACCACGTCGCGGTTCGGGTAGAGCTGTTTGAGCAGGTCGAAGGCCTTCTTGTCGGCGTCCTTGTCGCCGAACTCCGGGGCGATCACCGCGCCGTTGATGACGAAGTAGTTGATGTAACCGGCCGCGAAGTCGTCGTTGTTCTTGTTGAACTTGGTCTTGCGCGGTTTCAGCGGTGGCGACACGGTGTGGATCTGCAATGGACGACCGTCGGCATCGGTGGCCTGGTTCAGGACTTCCAGATGCGCCAGCGTGACCTTGTGATCGTAGGATTGCGGGTCGGTGTCGAGGTTGGCGATCACTATGCCGGGCTTGACGAAGCGTGCGTAAAAATCGACGTGGGCATCGGTGATGTCCTTGCCCTTGATGCCCGGCAGCCAGATGATCTTGCGCAGGCCCAGGCGTGCCTTCAGTTCCGCCTCGACGTCGGCCTTGCTCCAGCCGGGATTGCGGTTTTCGTTGATCCAGCAGCTTTCGGTCATGATCCCGGTGCCGTGGCCATCGACTTCGATGCCGCCGCCCTCGCCCACCAGTTCGCTGCGGATGTAGGTCGCTTGCGCGTCTTGCGCCACACGTTGGGCGATTTTCGCGTCTTTGGAGTGCTGTTGCTTGTTACCCCAGCCGCTGAAATTGAAGTCCACCGCGCCGAGGCCGCTTTTGTCATCGATGACGAAGTTGGCGCTGATGTCACGCATCCAGATGTCGTCGAGGTTGGCGATCTGGTAGGTGATGTTGGAGGTGCCGCAAATCTCTTCGGCCAGGCTGCGCTCGCCGCTGCGGCAGTAGATGGTCAGTGGCTCGTAACGGGAGATGGCGCGGGCGATCCGGCCCAGGGCTTCCTGGACGTCTTCGGTGAAGTCTTCCCAGATCGCGTCCTGTGCGCCGAAGGCCATGTAGGCGCGTTCGTGCTTGTCGCCCTCGTCGGGCATGAACCAGCGACCTTCGCTGGCCGCCAGAACCCGCGCCGGCGACAGGCCGAGGCCCATGACGGCAGCGCCTACGCCGGCGGCGACTGAAACCTGTTTGATGAACTCGCGACGAGTTGGCATGTGTAACTTCCTGATGTGTAAGGGGCCGCCGAAGCGGCCCGGAAAAATCACTTTGCAGTGGCGGTCTTGAACTTGGTCCAGGTGCGCATGCGGGCACGCATGTCAGCCTGGGGAATATCCTTGCCCGGTATCAGACGAGCATAGGTCGCTTCGTCGAGGTAGATGTCCGGGTTGTTGCGCATCGCCTCATCCACCATTGGCCGGGCCTTGGCGTTGGAGGTCGGGTAACCGGTGAAATTGCTGATCGCTGCCATGTTCTCCGGGCGCATCACGAAGTTGATGAACGCGTAGGCATATTCCGGATGCTTGGCATCGACCGGAATGGCCATGGTGTCCATCCACACCGTGGTGCCTTCACGGGGCACGCGGTACTGGAAGCGGGTCTTCTTGCCGGCGCTGTCCGAGGTGCGCTGGGCCTGGGTCATGTCGCCGCTGTAGCCGAGGGACAGGCACAGGTTGCCGTTGACCAGATCGGTCACCGGTTGCGACTGGAACTTGCGGATATACGGCCGCAGTTTCATCAGCAAATCACTGGCCGCTGCCAGATCCTCGGATTTGGCGCTGCGCGGATCACGGCCCAGATAATTGAGCACCACCGCCAGCACTTCGTCCGGCGAGTCGATCATCGAAATCCCGCAATCGGCGAACTTCGCCGCCAGTTCCGGCTTGAACAGCATGTCGAGGCTGTTGACCGGCGCATCGGCCATGCGCTGCTTGATCTGCTCGGCGTTGTAGGTCAGGCCGATGGTGCCCCAGGTATAAGGCACGGTGGCCTTGTTCGAATGCTCGTAATGGCTGCGCAGTTTCTGCAGGCCCGGTTCGATGTCGTTCATCGCCGAAACTTTCGAAGGATCCAGCGGCAACAGGCTGCCGGCGCGCATCAGCCGTTCGGCTACGGTGTCGCCTGGGAAGATCAGGTCGTAGCCGCTGCCACCGGAAAGCATCTTGGCCTCCAGGGTTTCGCTGCCGTCCATCACGTCGTAGATCACCTTGATCCCGGTTTCGGCGGTGAATTTGCTCAGGGTGTCTTCGGCGAAATAATCCGCCCAGTTGTACAGCCGCAGCGTCTTGTCTTCGGCGTGCACGACCGGCATCAAACCGGCCAGCGCCAGACCCAGAGCACCCAGCAACCACTTGTGTGAGGTGTGCATATCAGACTCCTTGAGGATTCCAGCGGGCGTGAAGGTGACGGCCGTCCTGACTGAGCAGCGCTCCGTACATTTCCGGGCGACGGTCGCGGTAGATGCCCCAGCTCAGGCGATCTTCGCGCATGGCCGAAAGATCGAGGCTCTGCACCAGCACGCCGGTGCTGGCGCGGTCGGCTTCGGCGAGCATTTTTCCTTTGTGGTTGCAGATGAACGACGAGCCGTAGAAATTCATTTGCAGTGTCGCATCGGTACCCGCCACTTCGCGGCCAACACGGTTGGAGGCGATCACCGGCAGCAGGTTGGCAGCCGCGTGGCCGCGCATGGTCATCTGCCAGTGATCCCGTGAATCCAGATCTGCGCAGCCCGGTTCCGATCCGATAGCCGTCGGGAACAACAGCACTTCAGCGCCCATCAACGCCAGGCAGCGGGCGGTTTCCGGGAACCACTGATCCCAGCAGATGCCCACGCCGAGGCGGCCGAATGCGGTGTCCCAGACTTTGAAACCGGTGTCGCCGGGGCTGAAATATTCCTTCTCCTGATAGCCGATGGCGTTGGGGATGTGGGTCTTGCGGTAAACACCCAGCAAACGCCCGTCGGCATCCGCCACGCTCAGGGAATTGAAGTAGGCATTGCCGGCCTTCTCGTACCAGCTCAGCGGGAGCACCACGCCAAGTTCCCGGGCCAGTGCGGCGAAGCGCGACAGCACCTGACTGTCCCGGTATTCCTCGGCCAGCCCCATGTGATGGTGGCTCTGCTCGATACAGAAATATGGCGTGGCGAACAGCTCCTGCAACAGGATCACTTGCGCGCCCTGCGCCGCCGCTTCACGCACCAGTTGCTCGGCGCGGTCGAGGTTGCTGTTCAGGTCCCAGGTGCACGGCATCTGGGTGGTGGCGACTTTGAGCATCGTCATCGATCAACCCTCCACCGGCCAGGCTGGCTGTTGCTGGGTGATGCAATGCACACCGCCGCCGCCATGGGCCAGGTGATTGATCTGCACCGGCACCACTTCACGGCCCGGGAATGCCTTGGCCAGGGTTTCTGCCGCCACATGGTCGGCCTCGATGCCGTAGGCCGGCATGATGATCGCGCCGTTGGCGATGTAGAAATTGGTGTACGAGGCGCAGAACACTTCGGCTTCGGTGTCCACGGCATCGGTGGCTTCATACAGCTCGATCAGCTCGAATTTGCGGCCCTGAGCGTCGGTGGCCAGTTCCAGTGCACGGCGGTTTTCCCGCACCACTTCGGCGTACACCGAGCTGCGATCGTGAGTGGCATCCACCAGCAACACGCCGGGACGGGCGAAGGCGCAGACGCCATCAACGTGGCCGTCGGTCATGTCACCGGTGACGTAGTCCGGATCCCCCGGCAGCCAGATGGTTTTCTTCACGCCGAGCAGACGACTGAAGATTTCTTCCATCTCGGCCTTGCTCACGCCGGGGTTGCGGTTGGGGTTGAGCAGCACCGATTCGGTGGTGATCAAGGTGCCCTCGCCGTCCACATGGATTGCGCCGCCCTCGTTACTCAGCGCCGTGCCGAAGCACTCGCCGCCCAAATGATTGAGTACGCGGCGGGCCAGGCTTTCGTCCAGGTCATGGGCCGACTTGCCGCCCCAGGCGTTGAAGCGCCAGCTCACACCGGCCAGACCTTGCTCCGGATGAACGACGAAGCTCGGGCCGGAGTCGCGGCACCAGCTGTCGTTGACCGCCAGCGGAATCAGTTCGATGTTCGGCCCGCACAGGGCTTTGGCGCTGGCGATGGCCGACGGATCGACGACCATTTTCACCGGTTCGAACCGGGCGATGGCGTTGGCGACACGGGCGAAATCTTCCTGCACCAGCGGCAAGGTCACGCGCCAGCCCGACTCCCACAGGGCTTTGTTGTGGGGCCAGACCATCCAGGTCGCGGCGTGCGTTACCCACTCTGCCGGCATCATCCAACCGCTGTTGTTGTTTTTGTTCTGCTGCATGGTAAAAAGCCCTTTGAGTTAAGCCATTGTGTTCAATGAAACCAGCCTTGGCGGCGTTGACGTGCATGCTAATGGCGGCCTGACGGGCAAACAAACGATGGATTTAGCGGAAAACTGATTAGAGGAACTTATCGATCATGCTGAAACACTGGCCACCCCTCAGCTCGTTGCGCGGCTTCGAAGCCGCAGCAAGATTGGGCAGTTTTCACAAGGCCGCCGAAGAGCTGAGCCTCACACAGTCGGCCATCAGCCAGCAGATCCGCAGCCTTGAGGCGTACCTGGAGCAGCCGCTGTTTTTCCGCAGCGGACGCAGCGTCGCCCTGACCGACGCCGGCCACGATCTGCTCAGCACGACTCAGGCGATGCTGCAGCAACTGTCGGTGGGCATCCGGCGGCTGGGGCAGTACCAGAAACCCAATCAACTGGTGCTCAACACCACGCCGGCGTTTGCCCGGCACTGGTTGCTGCCGCGTCTGGGGGATTTCCGCCGTCAGCATCCGAATGTGGACCTGTGGATTTTCAGCACCGATGAAGTGCCGGACATGGCGACCCAGACCATCGATCTGGCGGTGCGCGACGACATCAGTTCTCAGGCTGAATGCAGCTTCAAGGTGCTGCATGCCGACCGGCTCTATCCGGCGTGTCACCCGAGCCTGCTAAGCGTGCCGAGCGCTCAGCGGACAACGCTGCACGGCGAGCGGGAAATGGACTGGAGCCATTGGGCGGTGGAATCCGGGATCGACGTCGGCCAGCAGGATCAGGGCCTGAACTTCTCCGATCCGGGCCTGTTGCTGGACGCAGCGTGCGGCGGACTCGGCATCGCGCTGGTCAGCCAGTTGCTCAGCCGCAAGGCCCGGGCCGACGGGCTGTTGCAGCCCTTGGTGGACGACACCATTCGCGGCCCGAACTGGGCGCTGCTGACCCACCGCGACAGCGAAAGCGACCCGATGGCCCGCAGTTTCACCGAGTGGTTGCTGGCGAACCTGGGCGATCCATGACCGGTGCGTGACGGGCCATCACCTCGGCGACCCAGTCGATGAACACCCGCAGTTTGCGGCTGATGTGGCGGTTTGGCGGGTACGCGACGTAGAGCGGCATCGGATCGAGGCGCCATTCTTCGAACAGCGGCACCAGATCACCGCTCGCCTCGTGTGCCTTGGACATGTACTTGGGAAGCCACAACACGCCCAGCCCTGCGAGGCCCGCCGAGAGGTAGGCATTGCCGTCATCCACCGCCAGTACGTGGCGGCCCTTGATCTGCAAGTCTTCGTGTTCGTTGTGCAAGGCGTAAGGCACGGGTTTGCCGGTGCGCGCCCAGAGGAAACCGACCACCCGGTGATGGCTGTCCTCCAGCTCCCGGGGATGCGCCGGGGTGCCGGCACGGGTCAGGTAACCCGGCGCGGCATACACGCCCAGTTGAAGATCCGCCACCTTCCGGGCCATCAGCGACTGATCCCGCAGCTCCCCGCCGCGCACCACGCAATCGACGTTTTCATCGATGATATCGACGATCCGGTCGCTGACGCCCATGTCGATCTGGATCTCCGGGTAACGCGCGCAAAACTCGGGCAGCGCCGGCACCAGAATCAGGTTGGCCAAGGGGCTCGGCACATCGACCCGCAAGCGCCCCTTTGGCTGGGCCGCCGCGCCGGGAAGGCTGGTCTCGGCATCGTCCATGTCCGCCAGTAACCTGATCACCCGCTCGTAATAGGCCGCGCCGTCCGCCGTAGCGTTGACCTTGCGCGTGGTGCGGTTGAGCAACTTGACCCGCAGGCGCGCCTCCAGTTGCTGCACCAGATGGGTCACGGTGGTCTTGCTCATGTGCAGGGTCTCGGCGGCCTTGGTGAAACTGCCCGCCTCCACCACCCGGGCAAAGGCCTGCATCGCGTCAAAACGGTCCATATCCAACCTCTAATGGCGGCTCGATTGTTTGGCTATCCCAAACAGTGAACGCCAAGGTTGCGCGTTTATCGGGCCGATGCAAGCCCCTAGAGTTTCTCCATCGCAGGTTTTCAACCCATTGAAGGAGACACCCCATGACCAACAATCAGCCGAAACGCGATGTGGTTTTCCCGCCCGGACGTCATGCCTTGTACGAGCGCAATCGCTACTCGCCGGCCGTTCGTTCCAACGGTTTTCTGTTTGTCTCCGGGCAAGTCGGCAGCCTTGAGGACGGCTCGCCCGAGCCGGATCTGAAACAACAGGTGCGCCGGGCCTTCACCAACCTCAACGCGATTCTCGGCGCGGCCGGTGGCAGCTTTGATGACGTGGTGGACGTGACCGTGTTCATGGTCGACCCGCAATCGACCTTCGAAACCATCTGGGAAGTGGTGCCTGAGTTCTGGGGCGAGGCGCCGCATCCGACCATTACGGCTGTCGGCGTGACGTGGCTCTACGGATTTCAGTTCGAGATCAAGGTGATTGCCAAAGTGCCGGAATGACCTGACATCGCGTCGATTTGCAGCACGGGCCGACAGTCTTCAGACTGTCGGCCCGCATTCCTTTTGCGATCCATCGCCATGCCCGACACCTTGCTCAAGCCCAGTCTTCCCGGCATCGCCCTGCGCCGCTGGCGTGTGCTGCACCGCGTCAAGCAGAGCCATGCCGCCGAGTTGTTCAAGGTCACTCAATCGACGATTTCCCGTTGGGAAAGCGGTGTGCAGGCGATGGACCCGGACGCGCATCGGCAACTCGAAACGTTGCTCGCGGCGCGACTCGACAGCGCCGCCGATCAGGCCCTCGCACGGCTGGTGACGGGAAGTGCACGCCCGGTTCACCTCGTCTGCGACCTGACCCATCGCCTGCTGGCCTGCTCCCCGGCCCGGGCCGCGCAGTTCGCCAGCCCGCTGAGCGATCTCCTGGGGCAATCGCTGTGGCGTTTTGCGACGGCGGAAATCCAGCACAAGGAATCCTTGCTGGATGACACCGGCTGGCGAGAAGTCCAGGCGCCGCCGGCTCTGGAATTCGTCACCGGCCACAATGATTCAACCCTTGTCCCCATCCGCGAAAGCCTGTGCCGCTGGACGCGGATCGCCCTCTCCGACGGCACCGCCGCACGGCTGGTGGAAACGCTGTAGGCCACCCGCCGCATATTTTATGCGTGGACGATGATCGAGCCCGGGCCTAGGCTTTGAGCCCTGCTCTTTTTATCCCGGCCACTGTATGAACCTCGAAAAGATCAAGGGACGCCTCGAATTCCTGCGCGAAGCAGAACGGCTCAAGGACGTCCTCAGAAGCGCGCACACTTCCTCCGGTCGCAGCGAAAGCACCGCCGAGCACAGCTGGCGCCTGTGCCTGATGGCAATCGTGTTCGCCGACGATCTGGCCGGGCTCGATGTGCTGAAAGTCCTGAAGATGTGCGTCATCCACGACCTCGGCGAGGCCATCAACGGAGACATTCCGGCAGTCGATCAAGTCGGCTTTCCCGACAAGGGCGAACAGGAACGCAACGACTTGCTGCTGCTCACCCGTTCTCTGGACGACGCCCTGAGAAACGAAATCCTCGCGCTCTGGGACGACTACGAAAACGCCGGCTCCCCCGAAGCCAAAGCCGTAAAGGCGCTGGACAAGCTGGAAACACTTTTACAACACACTCAAGGACAGAATCCGCCAGACTTCGACTATGGCTTCAACCTGGCCTACGGCAAGCAATACACCAACGCCGATCCGCTGTTCGAAACCCTTCGAACCCTGATCGACCGGGATACCCGAGAACGCATGAATACAAACATCACCGTCCGCAACGAACGCCCCGAAGACATCGACGCCATCGCCCGAATCACCGAGGCCGCGTTCCAGCACGAAGAACACTCCAGCCACACCGAACAATTCATCGTCAACGCCTTGCGCCACGCCGGTCAGCTCAGCGTTTCGCTGGTGGCAGTGGAAAACGACACGGTGGTCGGCCATGTCGCCATTTCCCCCGTAACGATTTCCTCCGGCGCTCAAGGCTGGTATGGCCTGGGCCCGATCTCCGTGTGCCCGACCCGCCAGCAGCAAGGCATCGGTTCCGCGCTGATGAAAGCCTCGCTGGCGGAGTTGCAGCGCATCGGCGGGGCTGGCTGCGTGGTGCTTGGCGATCCGGGCTATTACGGGCGTTTCGGCTTCAAGGCCCATGCGGGTCTGGAGTTGCCGGGGATTCCGGCGGAGTATTTTCAGGCGTTGGCGTTTGGTGGGGAGTTGCCGGTGGGCGTGGTGAAGTATCACGAGGCGTTCGAGGCTACCGATTAGCGCCTCATCGTTTTTCATTGCTCACATTTCGTGTTCAACGGCTTCACCAATGCGCGCTTGATGCAGGTTCTGCAATCAACAATTCTGTCCGTACGTAGTTTTGCACTGACAGAAAAGAGCCTGCGCCATGCCCAGCCCGAGAACCCTGTACCAGAAACACATCGACAGTCACACGGTCTGCACCCTCGACGATCAGGGCCATGTGCTGCTCTACATCGACCGCCAGGTCGCCAACGAATACACCAGCCCGCAGGCTTTCAGCGGGTTGCGCGACGCCGGGCGCAAGGTCTGGCGCCCCGCAGCGACGCTGGCGGTGGTCGATCATGTGAACCCTACGGCGCCCACACGCACTGCAACCATGCCCGACGCGGGCGGTGCGCGGCAGGTGTCGTATTTCGAAGAGAACTGCCGCGACTTCGGCATCGAGCTGTTCGATGTGCTGGACAAGCGTCAGGGCATCGAACACGTCGTGGCGCCGGAGCAGGGTTTCATTCTGCCGGGCATGGTGGTGGCGGCCGGTGACAGCCACACCACCACTTACGGCGCACTGGGTGCGTTCGGTTTCGGCATCGGCACCTCGGAAATCGAGCACCTGCTGGCGACGCAGACCCTGGTCTACAAACGCTTGAAAACCCTGCGCGTAACGGTCAATGGCGAGCTCGGTGCGGGCGTCACGTCGAAAGACATCATCATGGCCCTGATCGAAAAGATCGGTGCTTCGGGGGCCACCGGTTATGCCATC
The DNA here is from genome assembly GCF_059418105.1 of Pseudomonas sp. GW821-FHT09C09. Lineage (NCBI taxonomy): Bacteria > Pseudomonadati > Pseudomonadota > Gammaproteobacteria > Pseudomonadales > Pseudomonadaceae > Pseudomonas > Pseudomonas sp. GW821-FHT09C09. The sequence continues at coordinate 28,371 of NZ_JBWKPF010000002.1, read as the reverse complement.
GAATTCGCCGGCCCGACGATCAGCGATCTCAGTGTCGAAGCGCGCATGACCATCTGCAACATGGCCGTGGAGGCTGGTGCTCGTGGTGCGTTCATGGCGCCGGACGACAAGGTCTTTGCCTACCTGCAACTCAAGCCGCGCGCGCCCAAAGGCGAAATCTGGGAACAGGCCGTCGAGCGCTGGAAAGCGTTGCACAGCGACCACGGCGCGGTGTTCGATCGAGAAGTCAGCCTTGATGTCTCGGCTCTGGAACCGATGGTCACCTGGGGCACCAGCCCGGATCAGGCCGCCCCGGTCGGCGGACGAGTGCCGGACCCGGCCGGCGAGCCCGACCCGATTTTGCGTCAGGGCCTGCAACGCGCCCTCGATTACATGGGCCTGAAACCCGGCATGCCGTTGAGCGAAGTGGTGATCAGCCACGCCTTCATCGGCTCCTGCACCAATGCGCGGATCGAAGATTTGCGTGACGTTGCCCGCGTGGTGCGCGGCAAGCGAGTCGCGGCTCACGTGCGGGCGATGATCGTGCCCGGCTCGACGCTGGTGCGCGATCAGGCGGAAGACGAAGGGCTGGCGCAGATCTTTCGCGACGCCGGTTTCGAGTGGCGGCAATCGGGCTGCTCGATGTGCCTGGCGATGAACGACGACGTGCTGGCGCCCGGTGATCGCTGCGCGTCCAGCACCAATCGCAACTTCGAAGGCCGTCAGGGCGCCGGTGCGCGCACCCATCTGATGAGTCCGGCGATGGTCGCCGCAGCCGCCATCACCGGACATTTGACTGACGTTCGCGCCTTCGCGCCGGGAGTTTGAGCCATGCAACCGTTCACCACTATCAGCGGCAGCGCCGCGCCGTTTCTGGCAGCCAACATCGACACCGACGTGACCATGCCCAAGCAGTTCCTCAAGGGCATCGATCGTCAGGGGCTGGACCGGGGGCTGTTTTTCGATCTGCGTTTTCTGGCCTCGGGGGCGCCCAATCCCGAGTTCGTGCTCAATCAGCCCGCCTGGCAGGACGCGGCGTTTCTGGTGACCGGCCCCAACTTCGGTTGCGGCTCAAGCCGTGAACACGCGGTGTGGGGTTTGAAGCAAGTCGGGATCCGGGCGCTGATCGGCACCACGTTTGCCGGGATCTTCTACGACAACTGTCAGCGCAACGGTGTGTTGGCAATTCAGCTCGATGCCGCGCAGCACAAGCTGATCGCCGACCTCATCAGCGTTCCGGCAACCGCGCATATCCGCGTGAACCTGCCCGAGCAGACCATCGAACTGGCTGACGGAACACGGATCGCTTTCGAGATCGATGAACTGCGCAAACAGTCACTGTTGCTGGGGCTGGACGCCATCGGCACGACGCTGCAACGGGCCGAACAGATTCGTGCGTTCGAGGCACGACATCTCGCGGAAAACCCTTGGCTGGGCTGAACACAAAAAAACCGGGTGGCTCACTGAACCACCCGGTTTTTCATTCGACGGACAAGTCGCGGAAATACTCTTCGAGAAACTCCACGCAGACCCGCAACTTGGCCGACTCGCTGAGCCGCGTCGGGTACACCGCCCAGACGTTGGCGCTCTGGGTGTAATCAGCCAGCACCTGCACCAGCCGCCCCTGTTCGAGCATCGGTTTGACGTCCCACATCGAGCGCAACAGAATCCCGCCGCCGCTCAAGGCCCACTCCATCACGATTTCGCCACTGTTGGAGGACAACGGGCCGCTGACCCGCACCGATTCCTGCTGCCCGTCCTTGGTGAGTTCCCAGATGCCGAACGCATTGTTGCGTTCCTTCAGCACCAGGCAGTCGTGGTCTTGCAGATCTTCGAGGGATTGCGGCGTGCCCCGGCGCTCGAGGTAATCCGGCGTGGCGCACAACACCCGCCGGTTGCTCACCAGTTTGCGCGCCAGATGCTGGCCCGGCAGGTCATCGCCGACGAGGATTTCCAGATCAAAACCCTCGCCCACCAGATCGATCACGCGGTCGAACACGTCCAGGCGAATGTCGAGCTTCGGGCAGGCTCGGGCCAGTTGGCTGATCGCCGGTGCGACGTGATTGCGGCCAAAACCGAAGCTGCTGCAAATGTGCAGCGACCCGGCTGGCTGGTGCCGGGCCTGGGCAATCTCGCCGAGGAAATCATCGAAATCCCCCAGCAGCTTTTCCGCCCAGATCCGTACCCGCTCGCCATCGTCGGTCAGGGCGATGCGCCGGGTGGTGCGGTGCAACAGCTTTGTCGAGAGCGTGCTTTCGAGCACCGCGATGCGTTTGCTGACGTAGGCCGGGGAATAGCCCAACTCGTCGGCGGCGCTGGCGAAGCTGTTCTTGCGGATGACCGTCAGGAATACCTTGAGGTCTTCGGGCAAGGGAAACTGGTCACGATTCGTGTTCATACAGCTCGATCACCCACTGCCTGCTTCATGATTCGCGCAGGATAGCAGCGGCCATGACCGTTCGGCGCTTTTTCTGGCAGCCCCCCACAAACAGGGCTAGGGTTGCGTGGCTGGCGATATGCTGGCCACTTGGCAAACGTCTCTCGACGAACGCCATCAGCAGCACTGGAAGAAAAATCAGGGATGGTTTTTGTGCTTGCGGGTTAATGCACTCTTGATGAGTGAACAACCTATCCCTGTGTTTCGTTGCTTTCTATCAAGGACAGAAAGATGACCAACGTACAGGCGAACTTCTCTTGCCCTCTGCCACGGCAGACGCGCTCCCCGATTCCGGACAGCAGACCGGACGGTTTCGGCTGACGCCCGCGGCGTCGCATCGGCGCCCATTCAATCACCACGATTTGACGGATCCGGACGGATCAGGCCTTCACATCGCCAGGCACCACTGTCGCCAGTGTTTCCTGCCGCTGGCTGTCGCCTGCCTGTCAGGAAAGACGCCCCTCGCCTGAAGGGGATGTTCGGCAACCACCACGAGGAAACCCTCGATATGACTGGCTCAAAACACAACATGCCGCCTTACGGCGTCGCCATCCAGAGCGCCATCACGGGCGGCGATCTGCAACAGATGAAGACTTTGTTGAAGCAGCGCGATTCAACGAAGCCGGAAGCGAAGGAGCTGCAAACCGCGTACGAAAAACTGGCCAAAGAAGTTTCCCGTCTGGAAAAACACTAAGGCCTTTTCCCACATTGCAATGGAGGCAATTCACATGTCTGGTTCTGTTTCGCAACAAAACGTCGGTCTGTTTCCGGTGAGCTACCGGATCAGCACGGGACTGCCTGGCGCACCAAGCCTGGTACTCAACCTCCTGGTTTCAACGCCTCAGGAGCAAGTCAACGGCAATGCCACCATCACCCAGGCCGTCAATCCGCCGCTCGACCTGCATTCCGATGTATGGGGTGAATACACCTATCTCACCGTCATGTCCCCCGGTGTCAGCAAGATCCTGATCACCGCCCAGGGCAATCATGGCGGTCCAGGCTCCAACTCCATCGTCAACTTCAAGATCCGGCTGGTAGTCGGTACTGACTGGAGAGAAGGTGTCGCCAATTACGAGTACTACAACGGTTCTCAATGGATCGAAGTCACCAATGCCCCGGCGCATCTGGTCGAGTCGGTGCCATCTAAAGCCTTTCAGCCTTTCCATCCCGGCCCCGTGATCCAGCCACACCGTCCGATCATGCCGCTGTACGCCGCCCCCATCCAGAGCGCCATCGCCGCCGGCGACCTGGCCCAGATGAAAAGCCTGGCCGCACTGGCCAAGCAACAACTGGAGCAGCTACCGCAATTGCGGATCGCGCTGGATACCGCAAAAAACGAACTCAGCCGCCTGCAAAGTCGCTGATCGGCCACTGGACTCCATCATCATTCAAGGAAGCAGCATCATGTCGATCGGACTTTTCCATACCCGCCTCATTGTCAGAAACGATTTACTCGGCGCACCTGTCTTGACCCTGGATCTGCTGGTCAACACCGTCAGCAAGAAAGTCAGCGGTGTGGCCAGTGTATTTCAGGCTACCTGGCCTACCGTCAATTTTCGGGCTCAGGTCTGGGGCGACTACAGCCAGGTCAAGCTGACCTCGGCGGTCGAGAACCACATTATCCTCAACCTGGCCGGCAGCCCGAGCGGCCCGCTCAGCCAGATCGCCCAGACCTTCCATCTCAAAGGCATTCTCGGCGGTGATTGGGCCAGCGGTTTTGCCGACTACCGCTACGAAGAGCAAGGCCAATGGCACGTCGTAAAACACGTCGCGGTGCATCAGGCTCAAACCGTGGAGCCGCAACCGGTGCCGCATCCACACGTGCCGCTGTACGCCGTTGCCGTGCAACAGGCCCAGACCAGCGGGGATCTGGCACAGCTCAAGACCGTCGTGCAACAGGGTGAGCAGCAACTGGCCCACGAAGGCGCATTGCGCAGTGCCCTTGAGCAACTGAACGCGGAGATTGCCCGACTGGAAGCACGCTAAACCGCATACGCCGGGCGCGATCCTTCGCGCCCGGCGTCTTGCCGGATTTCAAGGTCAGTCCAATCGTGCCGCGCACAGGACCGTGCGCAAGGATCTCCCATGACAGACATCCGCCCTGCCCGCTACCTCAGTGACACCGATCTCAAACGCTACGTGCCGGTGCACGTGGTCTGGGAAATCACCCTGGCCTGCGACCTCAAATGCCTGCATTGCGGCTCACGCGCGGGTCATCGACGCCCCGATGAACTGAACACCCGTGAATGCCTCGACGTGATCGATTCCCTCGCGGCCCTCGGCACCCGCGAGATCACCCTGATCGGCGGCGAAGCCTATTTGCGCAAGGACTGGACGCAACTGATCCAGGCCATCCACGACCACGGCATGTACTGCGCGATCCAGACCGGCGGACGCAACCTGACGCCGGCGAAGATGCAGGCAGCAGTCGATGCGGGCCTCAACGGGGTCGGAATTTCTCTGGATGGGCTCGCGCCGTTGCACGACAAAGTGCGCAACGTCCCCGGTTCGTTTGACAAGGCAGTCGATACCCTGCGCCGGGCCAAGGCGTCCGGGCTGGCGGTGAGCGTCAACACCCAGATCGGCGCAGCGACTCTGCCTGACTTGCCGGAGTTGATGGACACCATCATCGAACTCGGCGCCACCCATTGGCAGATCCAGATCACCGTGGCCATGGGCAATGCCGTGGATCACCCGGAACTCTTGCTGCAACCCTATCAATTGCTGGAGGTGATGCCGCTGCTCGCACGGCTGTACCGCGAAGGCGTGGATCGCGGCCTGCTGATGAACGTCGGCAACAACATCGGCTATTACGGCCCTTACGAACATTTGTGGCGCGGCTTCGGTGACGAGCGCGTGCACTGGAGCGGCTGCGCGGCGGGTCAAACCGTACTGGCGCTCGAAGCGGACGGCACGGTGAAAGGCTGCCCGTCACTGGCGACCGTCGGTTTCTCCGGCGGCAACGTGCGCAACATGAGCCTGCACGATATCTGGCACTACAGCGAAGGCATCCACTTTGGCCGCCTGCGCTCGGTCGACGACCTGTGGGGTTACTGCCGCAGTTGCTATTACAACGATGTCTGCCGGGGCGGTTGCACATGGACATCCCACTCGTTGCTGGGCAAACCCGGCAACAACCCGTACTGCCATTACCGCACCCTGGAACTGCAAAAGCGCGGACTGCGCGAGCGCATCGTCAAGCTCGAAGACGCGGCGCAACGCTCCTTCGCCGTCGGCCGTTTCGACCTGATCACCGAACGCATCGACACCGGCGAACACGTCAGCAGCGTCAGCGACAGCGGCCAGGTGATCAAACTCGCCTGGATCAATCAGGGCCAGAAGTCGCCGGAGGAAGGACGCATCCCCGTGCAACTGGCGCTGTGCCGCAGTTGCCTGCAATACATCCACCCCCATGAATCGATCTGCCCGCACTGCCACGCCGACGTCGCGGCGGCCGAGGCCAGGCACCAGACGGACCGGGCTCGTCAGCAGGCGATCATGAACACGTTGACGGGGTTGCTGGGGGTGGCGCCGAGTACGTTGAGCTGAGCCGGACGCTGCACGGGAGAGACCACCGTCAAGAACATCTGTATCCTTGGCGGCCTCTCTCTATGTGTCAGGTCATGCCATGCAACGTGACTGCGAAGAGGCCTGCCCTCGCTGCGGCTCGGCTCACGCCGTTCGCCCCAAAAGTATCCTCATAGGCGCTGCCAGCCCGAGCAAGCTGTTTCCCGAGGAAGAAAAAACAGGCTATCGCCGGCTGGATCAACTGGCCATAGACGAGTGCGAGCCGCGCTCGCTCAATGCCCCGCCGCTTGAGCAATTCATCAACGGACTTTACTGCGATCAATGCGCAATCGGTTTCGTGGCAAACACCTTGGTTAAAGGAAGCATTCATGCAGGTAGCAAGTGATAACAGACCCGAGGATTTCCTTCGATTGGAGCACCTGCTTTACGGGTGGAATTATCAGGTGTGGGTTAACGTTTACGGTCCTCTGGACGCGAATCAGTCATTGGTCGATGCGCTCAGGGCTTCGGTGTCAGGCAACTGTGAGGTGGATCGCACGACACCGTTGTCCGTCGAGGATGCAAAGGAGCTGGTCATTGAATCATTGACCTACCCTGGCGATGAGGGCGCCGGCCCTATCGATCTGGAACTGAAACGAGCCGAGGTCTTGCACCTTGCCGGGAAACTGCTGGAAGCCGCACACGTTGAACAGGCTGATCAGGTGAGCACTTTCTGGCTAAAAAAGGGTCACCCTGGCTATCCCGTGTTCTGGGAGTTCGCGCTCGATGTTCACGCCCAAGGCCAACGCTGGATTCTGCTCGGTTGCAGCAGCGACTGATTTCGCCTGACCCGGACTGAATACCCTGCGACCCGTGAAAAAGCCCATAAACACGCTCACAAAACACGGGTTTGAAAATAAGTAGCTGTTTTCCATGAAATTTATTTGCTTCAGGGGTTCCCAGAACGCAAGAGCGCTGGTAAAGTGCCGCCCACTGTTGCAGAGGTCCTCCCGGGACTGAACACAATAGCTACAGGGGCGTCGCCAAGCGGTAAGGCAGCAGGTTTTGATCCTGCCATGCGTTGGTTCGAATCCAGCCGCCCCTGCCATTTTCTTCCTCGTTTCACCCTCCTCCGCTTCATCTCTGCCTCAACGGCAAATCATTTTTTCGAATTCAACGTAATCGCCGAACGCACCAGCGCTTTCAGTGCCTTTGCATCTATTTTGTCGTTTTCGTGAACATCAATCGCCCGCCGGGTATTGCCTTCGAGACTGGCATTGAACAGTCCCGACGGATCCTCCAGCGCCGCGCCCTTGGCAAACGTCATTTTCACCACGGCCTTGTAGGTCTCTCCGGTGCAGATGATGCCGTTGTGTGACCAGACCGGAACGCCGCGCCACTTCCACTCCTCGACCACCTCCGGATCGGCCTCGTGAATGATCGCGCGGATTTCGGCCAGTTTCTGGCCGCGCCAGTCGTTCAGTTCGTTGATTCTTGCGTCGATCAGCGCCGAGGGATTCTCGGTCGCCGCGCCACCGCTGTCCTTCTTCATCTCCTTGTTCTCCCGAAAACCTTGTCCGCTATCCAGCGTAGCGCCGACTGCGCCAGACGCCGGGCAAAAAAAAGCCCCGCAAGGTGCGGGGCAAAGGAATTGGTTGGTTGCGGCCAACCAAAGGAGCATCGTCAAAAGCGTTAACCGTCGGGTGTTACAGGCACTCCTGGGCGGCTCGTTCAAAACTCGACGGCATGAAACTCGACGCCAGCAAGTGGCGCTCGTACAAGAACACCTTGCCGCCGTCCTGCGCCTTGTAGGCTTCCAGCACGTTGTCCGCCGACACTTTGCTCGGCACCACGATCCGGTAGCTGCGCTGGGTCTGGGAGACAGTCGGGTTCATCGCACTGTTCTGCAGTTTCGGCACGACGCATTCGGCGTACTGGGCCGGGGTCTTGTGAGTCTGCAAGGTCAGCGTCGGGTCATTCGGCGCGGAGGCGCAAGCGGTCAGCAGCAAACTGGCAGAAGCCATGGCAGGGATAAAAAAGGCACGCATGGATAAAATCCTGAAAATAAAAGATTCGGTTCTCAAGCAACGTTCAGCGTCACGGGCGCCGCCGTTGCGATTTCTGATTCGGGTGTTCAGCCTGCACTCACCAGGGCCTTGAGCGAATCATCGAACTGCTTCAAGGCGCTGAATTGCAGGTCCCGTTGTTTTTCGATCTGGGCTGCGATCTCGGGCGCTGCCTTGTTGTGAACCCACACCGACGGCAGCTGTTTCTCCACCGCACCTTCGGCCTTGCCGATGTATTGCAGGTTGGCGTCGTAGAAGCGTGCGGCGAACCGCGCTTCGACCTGGCTGTTGCGCTGGGTCAGCAGACGGTTGTGGGTGTCGAGCATCACCACCACGTCGGGATGGGCCTGTACCAGTTGATCCAGGCTGTCGTAGACAGTCACCGAGAGAAACTGCTGTTGCAGCGAGCTCATCAACCAGTCGATGGCCAGTTCCGGGTCGGAGCTGTTGACGAAGGCCTCGCGAATCCGCGCATCGAGCGCATCCTTGGCACCGTTCACCGCCACATCGTGATAACGCTCGAGGTATTGCAGGTTGTCCAGGGTGTTTTCGCTGTACAGCACACCCACGGTTTGCGAGTGCTGCAGTCCGCTGCCGGCGCCGCCGATGGGAAGAAAATGGCACGTACCGGCGTCGGCTGCGTAAGTCGGTGCAGTGGTGGCTACCCCGCCCATCAGCAGGGCGACCAAAGCCAGTCGGGTCAGAGTCTTCATCGCGCAAATTCCTTGAGCTGCGTTTCGATGGAGGCGATTTTCCGCCTGTCGGCCGCAAAGCAGAACTTGCGTTTCTTGATGGTCACTATTACTTGAACCAATAGTTGCGCAGCGTGCAGACTGCTGCACACTCGATCACAACGAAAACAAATGAGGATTATCCGTGCGAACCTTTGATTTGATCCGCGATGCCGTCCTGCCCGAATTCCGCGACCGGGTGGCCGAATACCTCGTCGAATACGAAACCGTGCTGGGCCAGCCGGCGGACGATTCGGAGTCGGTACGGGCCGTGGCCAATCAGTTGCGCGGTTACCTGCGCGGCCTCAACACCACGCGAGTGCTGGGCATGGCGGACTGGGAAGAACTCGACCGGCGCGTGCTGGACACCTGGCTCGCGCATACGCGATGACCCGCTAGACTCTTCAGGCTGCGCCCGCAGCGCCAGACCTGGAGGTGTCCGATGAGCAATAACACCGAACCCACTACATTTACCGGTTGGGCCGCCACCTCGGCCGGCGCTCCGCTGGAGCGTTACAGTTACGATCCCGGCCCGCTCGGGGATGAAGAAGTCGAAGTCGCCGTGGAATACTGCGGCGTCTGTCACTCCGACCAGTCGCTGATCGACAACGATTGGGGCATCAGCCAATACCCGTTCATTCCCGGCCACGAAGTGGTTGGCCGCATCGTGCGTGCAGGCCCGCAGGTTCGCGGACTGGAAGTCGGCCAGCGGGTAGGCATCGGCTGGTACAAGGGCAGCTGCATGCACTGCTCTTCCTGCATCGGCGGCTCCCATCACCTTTGCGCCACCGCCAAACCCACGATCATCGGCAGCCACGGCGGATTCGCTGATCGACTGCGCACTCACTGGGCCTGGGCGCTGAAACTCCCGGACAATCTCGATCCCGCGCTGGCCGGCCCATTGTTCTGCGCCGGTTCCACGGTGTTCAACCCGCTGGTGGAGTTCGGCATCAAACCCACGGATCGGGTCGGAGTCGTCGGCATCGGCGGCCTCGGTCACCTGGCGCTGCGCTTTCTCAATGCGTGGGGCTGCGACGTCACGGCGTTCACCTCGTCGCTGAGCAAACAGGACGAAGCCAAACGCCTTGGTGCGCACAAGGTCGTCGCCTCCACCGACAGCGATGCGCTGAAGGCGATTGCCGGCACGCTGGATTTCCTGCTGATCACCGCCAATGCCAACCTCGACTGGACAGCCATGCTCGCCACCCTGCGCGGCAAGGGGCGGCTGCACTTCGTCGGCATCGTGCCCGATGCGATTCCGGTGCACGTGTTCAACCTCATCCCGCAGCAGAAATCCCTGTCAGCCTCCCCGGTCGGCTCGCCTGCCACGGCGGCGACCATGCTGGAATTCTGCGCACGGCATCAGATCCTGCCGCAGGTCGAAGAATTTCCGATGAGCAAGGTCAACGAAGCGGTCGACCATCTGCGCAGTGGCAAGGCGCGGTATCGGATTGTGTTGAACGCCAGCAAATGAATGAAAGGCGCATGAGTTAACCGCTCATGCGCCTTTTTTGTGCCCGGAGAAAACGCTGTTTCATGGTTTTCTCGCTTATCTCCTTATTCCGTAAATCAAGCAGACGGCCATTTTTTAATCTTTTATCGCTATTACTGATGCCCCTTATGATGGCTCTCGCCTGCACTCAACTCATAAAAAAGGACGTTCCATGCAAAAAAGCCTGTTGATGGCCGCAATGTTTTTGGCAGTCGCCGGTTGTGCCAGCCCTCCTCCCGTTTCCGTGCATACCAAAGATCCCGCCAGTTCAACCCTGCAAGGCGATGCCACGCGCCCGGCCCAGGCGCAGTGGGTGCGCACCGAGTTGTATTTCTCGGTGGGGTCGATCGATGGCAAGGAAGGTGTGGTGAGCCCCGCGCGCTGGCGCGAGTTTCTCGATCAGGAAGTGACGTCGCGGTTCCCGGACGGTTTCACCGTGCTGGACGCCTACGGGCAGTGGAAGGACCATGACGCGAAAGTGCCTGAGCGGCTGGCGACCAAGGTGATTGTGATCCTGCACGAAAGCGGGCCGAAGCGTGAGAGCGATATTGAGGCGATTCGTTTGGCGTACAAGCGCATCACGGGGGATTTGTCGGTGTTGCGTTTGTCTCAGCCGGCCCAGGTATCGTTCTAATCCGCTGTCTGCTGCAGAGCTTGCCGAGGTGTCGACACCAGGCGGCTCAACCCCGCCAGCACCAGCGCCCCCACCAGCAACACCCCAATCCCCAAAAAAGCCCCCAACCCCACCACCGTCACGCTCGAATACAGCATGTAAGCGCACAACCCAAAAAACAGCAGCGGCAAAATCGGATAAAGCGGTACCCTGACCGGCCGCGGCACTTCGGGAAATCGCCTGCGCAGCACAATCAACGCCAGACTGCTCAAACTCAGGAACAACCAGTACACCGGCGTCAGGTACTCAACCATGGTGTTGAAACCGCTCTGGGTAAAACTGCCGAACAACACCAGCAACAACGCCACCGCGCCTTCGGCCAGCAAGGCCTTGCGCGGGACGCCATCGCGCTCGTCCCACTCGCCGAAGCGACGCAGTTGCGGCACGTCCCGGGCGGCGGCGTAAGTGGTACGGGCGCCCACCAGCAGGGTCGAATTGATGGTGGCGATGGCGGCGATGCCGACCATCAGCAGGATCAGCATCACCCCCGGCGCACCGAAAGCGCGATTCAATAACTCCACGGCGGGCGCATTGCTCGCCGCCAGGCCTGCGAACCCCAGCCCTTGGACGAACGCCCAATTCAGCGCCAGATAGATCGCCATCAACACCGTCAGCGCACCGAGCATGGCGACGAATATTCCGCGCCGCCCATCGCGCACTTCGGCGGACAACGTCGCCGCATCGCTCCAGCCGCCGAAGGCCAGAAACACGAAAATCATCGCGGCGGAAAACCCTGCCGCGCCGGTGTGTTCGGGCACGACGGGATCGCTGGGCAGCGTCGGTTCGATCCCTTGCCACGCCAGCCAGACCCCGGCGCTGGCAATGCTCAGGAACCCGAGAGCAAGCAGCCCGACCAGCACGGTCTGTGTGATGAAACCGATGTGCTTGCCCGTCAGATTCAGCAACACCAATCCCGCAATGATCGCGCCGGCAAACAGCCCCGATCCGTACTGTCCCAGCGGAAAAACCGCGTTGAAATAATCGGCAAACATGAACGCCGACAACGCGATCCACCCGGTGTGCATCACCGAGAAGCGCGACCAGGCGAACAGAAAACCCATGCGCTCGCCGTAGGCGGTGCGCAGAAAATGATAGTCACCGCCCGAGTGCGGAAACGCGGTGGCCATTTCGGCAAAGCACAGGGCCCCGGCCATCGACGCCAGTCCGCCGAGAACCCAGACCCAATAGAAATGTTCCGGCCCGACGTTCAACGCAACGGTCGGCGCGGTTCTGAGAATATCGGTAGTGATGACCATGCCTAGGGTGATCAGCAACGCCTGGAATACCGGCAAATGGCGTTGAGGGCCGTTGGTTTTACTCATGCGTGATCCTGCAGAAGGTCCGCCATCCATGGCGGCAAATCTCAGAAGCCGTAAGTGGCGCGGGCGTAGTAGTAAGCGCCGTTGGTGCCGATCGGCGACAGCACGTCATACGGCAGGTTGCCGCCGTAGTTGATGGCCGAGCCGGAGCGCTCCGGGTAGTTGTCGGTCAGGTTGTTGCCGCCCAGGGCGATGTTGAATTTCGGGGTGAATTTGTAGGTCACCTCGGCGTCCAGTTGCCACACCGCGCCATAGGTTTGTTCGGGCTGCGAGTCGCCGAAATCGAACACCCGGGTGGTCTCGCCCTGTCGGGTCAGGCGCCCGAGCAAGCCCCAGTGTTCGCTGACCCAGTTGGCGGAAAACACGAAGCGATCCTTGGGTGCCGCATCGGTCAGGGTGTTGGTTTCCTCGACGCCCACCAGCGCATCGTTGCCGATCCCCAGCGCAGTCAGCTGCGACGGCGTGCCCTTGGTGCTGGTGACCTTGGTGTGGTTGTAAGTGTACGCGGTGGTCAGCCCCAGTTGCCCTTCGTAGAACGGCTGATGGTAGTTGAGCACCAGTTCCGCACCGTGGGTGCTGGTGTCGGCGGCGTTGGTGAAGAAGTTCACGTCGTGCACGCCCGGCACGCCGAAATTGTCATTGATGTAGCTTTCCAGTGCGTCGCTGCCGATGCGCTGGGACAGCGTGATGCGATCCTTGACGTCGATGCGGAACACATCAAGGGAGGCGTCAAAGCGATCGTTCAACTGGAAGGTCAGGCCGAGGCTGTAGTTGTTCGAGGTTTCCGGATCGAGCTTCTGCGCACCCAGTGCCCGGGCAATCGGGTCGTTGACCGACAGCACACGAATGTCGGTGAGCGTGCCGCCCTCGCCGAAGTTGCTGGTGGTGTTCTGGAAGCCGCTCTGCGCCAGCGAAGGTGCACGGAAGTTGTTCGACACCGCGCCACGCACTGCCCACTGCTCGGTCAATTTGTAGCGGCCACTGAGTTTGCCGGTGAGTTTGCTGCCGGCATCGTCGTAATGCTCCCAGCGGGTGGCGGCATCGACGAAGAACCGGTCGGTGAGATCACCGGACAATTCGGCGTAAGTGCCGAACACATTGCGGTCCAGATCCGACTCTTCGCTCGGACGCAAACCGTTGGCGCCGTCAGCCCCGGAACCGATGTAAGAGGCCTCGTCACCGGCGAACGTCAGGTAATTCTCGTAGCGATATTCGCCACCCAGCGCCAGTACGAACGAGCGGCCGCCGAGGCGAAGTTCGCGACTGAAATCGAGGTTGGCTGTGGTCTGGCGCAGCTCGTAATCGCCAGTGTCAAAACGGGTCGGCGAGTCCGCACCGAGGCTGACGTTGAGGGTGCGACGGGTAGCCGATTCGAAGCGGTTGCGGCCATGGGTCAGGCTGCTGTCGAAGTCCCAATCGTCGCCGATCAGGCCCTTGAAACCGGCGGTGGCGGAAATGTCGGTGTTGTCGCCCAGGGATTGCGGCAGGTAGCCGTCGGGATAGAACTGCGGCTGCTCCGACGGATAACGGTAGAACTCGGCGCCGGTGGTATGGCGCTGGTTGTAGGTGCCAAAGCTGTAGGCCTTGCCGCCGGCCAGCGGCAGCTCACTGTTGAACCACAGGTTCACGTCCCGCGCCAGGCCATCGCCCATCACATAGTTGCGCTGGCCCGGCGTGTCGGCAAAACCATCGAAACCGGCGCGGTTGGTCGGGTTGCGATTCTTGTACTCGGTGCCGCCACGAATGAATCCGCCCTCCTCGCCAAGTCGGGTGCCGATCTTGGCGGTGGTCACGCTGTTCTGGCCGTCGGTGGTGGTTTTGCCGATGGCGTCCTGATGGGTGTGATACGCGCCATAGCTGGTGGACACTTCGCCGCCCTCTGGGGCGTCGTCGAGGATGATGTTGATCACCCCGGCAATCGCATCGGAACCGTACTGCGCACCGGCGCCGTCACGCAGCACTTCGATGCGTTTGATGGCGCTGATCGGGATCGAGTTGAAGTCCACCGGCGCCGTGCCACGGCCGATTTTCGACGAGTCGTTGACCACCGCCGAGGTGTGCCGGCGCTTGCCGTTGACCAGTACCAGCACCTGATCCGGGCTCATGCCCCGCAGTTGTGCGGCGCGCACATGGTCGGCACCGCCGGAGTTGGACTGGCGCGGCAGGCTGAACGACGGCAGCAGCGTCTGCAGCGCCGCGCCCAGTTCGCCGTCGGCGGCACCGGCGGACTTGAGGTCTTCGGCGGTCAGCACATCCACTGGCACCGGCGAATCCAGTACCGTGCGCGCCGTGCCCCGGGTGCCGGTGACCAGCACGGTGCCCAACCGTGTGTCATCGTCGATGTGGGTGGAAGTGTCCTCGGCTTGTGCGGGAAGTTGCCAGATCGCACTGACAACAGCGACAGCCAGTAATGAACGGGAACGGTGAATCATGTGACAGCTCCTTTTATCGCAGCTAATACCCGTCCGCTGCCGACAAAAAAGGAGTCGTCAGTCAGTGCACGGCAAATGTCTGCTGTAGTTTTTTGGGTGTTGGGATTTTCAGTTCGCCACAGGAATCCACGGCGCCCGCGCGACATTGGCGGTATCACCGAAGGACGGCAGTTTCTGCCCCAGATCGCGGACGTTTTTCACATCCAGATCCAGCAACTGCTGGCGGGTAATCAAGGTCGGCGGCACCAGCACCTTGTGCCCCGGATTCTCGCCGGCGATCAGCAACGCCAGACTGCGCATACTGATCGCGCCGGCCACTTGCGGATTGACCGCCGCCGTCGCCGCCCAGGCGCTGTCGGGTTCTTTCATGATCTGGATGTCGGCGGTGGATATGTCGGCGCTGTAGATCTTCACCTTGCTGCTCAGGCCCGCCTCGTCGACGGCAATTTTCGCGCCTTTGGCGAACTCATCGAACGGCGCGAAGATCACGCTGATCCCCGGATTGGCGCGCAACACGGCGCTGGCCTGATCGGCCACGGAGTTGGCAATCGGCGGATTGAGCGTGCCGAACCGCGCCTTCTCGATAATCCCCGGATTGCTCTTTTTGACCTGGCTCCAGATCTCGTCGCGACGCTCCATCGGTGTGAAACCGCTGATGTAGACGTAGCCGGCGTCGAAGCGGTTGCCGTTGTCCTTCACCGCTTGATCGAGTGCCAGACGCGCCAGTGCGTGGTGGTCCTGCTCGACCTGAGTCACCTGCGGTGTGTTCAGATCGACGTCGAAGGCAACGACCTTGATGCCTTTGGCGAGCGCACGGTCAATCGGCCCCTTGAGGGTTTCGGCCAGACCCAGTTGCACGATGATCCCGTCCACTCCGAGGTCGGCCGCCTGATCGATCATTTCGCCCTGACTGGCCGCCTGTTGCCGGGCATCGAATACCCGCAGATTGGCGCCCAGTGCTTCGGTCTGTTTCTCGACGCCGCGCAGGTAGGCTTCGGGGAAATCCCCGGAGAACAGATACCCCACCAGCGCAATTTGTACCTGACCTTTATCGAACGGTGCCGGGGCACCGGGCAAGGCCTTGGCTTGGGCATTCAGCGCCAGAACCGAAAGCAAGGCGCCGGTGAGGCAATGACGTGCGAACTGCTTGATTGAACCGTGCATGGATCGTTCCTTGAAGCATCAATGAACCGGCTCAACGCGCCCGATGCGCGAGGCCGAAGGTGAACATCAGGGCCAGCACCAGCACCAGTCCCTTGACGAAATCCTGCGCGTAGTAAGGCGCGTTGAGCATGGTCAGGCCGTTGAGCAACGAGGCCACCAGCAGCGCACCGACCAGCGTGCCGAAGGCGTTGGGCTTCTTCGCCCCGAGCACGGCGAAACCGATCAGTGCAGCGCCCAGCGCATCGAGCACCAGACCGTTGCCGGAGCTGACATCGCCGCGCCCCAACCGCGCCGCCAACAGCACTCCGCCGAGCGAGGCCAGCAACGCCGACAGCACGTAAGCAAGCAGTTTGAAGCGCTGCACCGGCGCACCGGCCAGGCGCGCCGCCTGCTCGTTACCGCCAATCGCATAGAACAACCGGCCGATGCGTGTGCGTTCGAGAAACAGCCACACCGCCAGCGCGACAACCGCCGTGATCAACACCGGAATCGGCACGACGTCCCACAACCGTCCACGTCCAAGGGCGAGAAACAGCGCACTGAACGCGCCTTCGGTTTCGTCGCCATTGGGCAGGGTCATGCCCACCGCAATCGAGCGCCCGCCCGTGGGAATCAGTTGCACGCCGATCACCAGAAACATGCTGCCCAGCGTCGCGAGAATGTCCGGCACGCGCATCTTCACGATCAGCCAGCCGTTGAGCAGCCCGACCAGCGCGCCGCCGGCCAGACTGATCAGCACCGCCGGCAGCGCTCCCCAGCCGAGCACCACCATCACGTAACTGGCGATCATCAGGCTCATGGCCGCTACCGCACCAATGGACAAATCCAGCCCGCCGACGGCCATGGTCAGCGTCACGCCCAATGCCAGCAGCGCGACGATCGACACCGACTGCAGGATGCTGAACAGATTGCCGACCCGCAGAAACGCCGGCTCCGCCACACTGAAAAACACCACGATCAACGCCAGCACCCACAACAGGCCGTAGCGGATCAGCGCTTGCACGAAGCGCTCGGCAGTGGCCGGGGCGGATGTCAACAGGGAACTCGAATCAGGCACTCGCTCTACTCCTTGGCGCGGCTTGAACAAAAGAATTCTGCGGATCGTCGCCGGCCAGCGCAGCTACCAGAACGGCGCGATCCAGACCGGCACGCGGGTAGTCGGCGACCACCGCGTGATCACGTACCAGCAGAATCCGGTCGGCGATTTCCAGGGCTTCATCGACATCCGCACAGATCACCAGCGTGGCGCGGCCATCGGCGCTGTCGCGCAGCAGTTGGCCGATCTCGCGTCGGGCACGTACATCGACGCCCTGAAAAGGCTCGTCGAGGATCAGCACCCGGCCCTCGCCGAGCAGCCAGCGACCGAGCACGACTTTCTGCTGATTGCCGCCGGACAGCGCACTCATCGGCACATCGATACCGGCAGTCTTGATCCCCAGCGCCGCGACCTGCGCCTCCACCGCTGCCGCTTCGGCGCGGTTGCGGATGAAACCGCCACGGGTGAAGCGTTCGAGAAACGGCAAGGTCAGGGTTCGGCGCAATGAAAAATCCGGCACCAGCGATTGACTGGCCCGGTCTTCGGCAGCGAAGAACACGCCGCTCTGGATCGACTGCCGCGGCGAGCCCGGTTGCCAGTCGGCGCCGTCCAGTTGCAATGATCCGGACAAGGGTTGGCGCAGGCCGAACAGCACTTCGGCGATCTCGCTTTTGCCGGCGCCGAGCAGCCCGGTCAGTACTACGACTTCGCCTTCGTGCAAGGTCAGGTCAAACGCTTGCGTGCGTGGCAGCAGTTTCACTTCGCGCAGCTTCAGCACTTCGCGCCCTGTGGCTCGCGGCGTGTAGACGTGCGCCTCCAGCGCCTGACCAAGCATGGCTTCCAGCGCTTGAGGCAGTTGCCGGGCACTGAATTCGCCGGCCAGTTGCCCGTCACGCAGGACGATGGCTCGATCCGCCACCCGTTGCAGATCCGACAGACGATGGGAGATATAAATGATCGCCACGCCCCGGCTGCGCAGCGTGTCGATCAGACCGAACAAGCGTTGTGCTTCGGCGTCCGACAGCGCCGCCGTGGGCTCATCGAGAATCAGCAACCGTGGCTGCAGAGCGAAGGCGCGGGCCAGCACCACCAGTTGCCGTTCGGCCTGGCCCAAATGTTCGATTGGTTGCTCCAGCGGCAACTCCAGCCCGAGGCCGGCGGCAATGCTCGCGGCACGTTCCAGCAGGCGTTTGCGGTTGAGCCAGAAGTCGCCGTCCGGGCGGCACAACTCGTCGAGCAGCAGGTTTTCCGCCACGCTCAAACCGGGTGCGATGCCCTCGTTGATCTGCTGATGAACCGCGACGATGCCGACCCGCCGAGCGGATAGCGGCGAGTTGAATTGCCGAGGCTGACCGTCGACCTGAATCTCGCCGCTGTCGGCCGACTGGCTACCGGCAAGGATCTTCACCAGCGTCGATTTACCCGCACCGTTGGCGCCGAGCAACGCCACCACTTCGGCGGGAAAAATCTCCAGGCTGACCCGATCCAGCGCACGGTTCGAGCCGAAGGTCTTGCTCAGCTCACGGACACGAATCAGCGGCTCGGAGGCCACGGCGACAGGTGCACTCATAAGATTCCTTAACGTCGATGAGCCAGCGAACGAACCAGCCGATCACCCAGGCTCTGCACGCCCTGAACGAGGATGACCAGCACCACGACCGTGGCGACCATCACTTCATTGTTGAACCGTTGATAGCCGTAGCGGATCGCCAGATCGCCCAGTCCCCCGCCACCGATCACTCCAGCCATGGAGGAAAAACCGATCAGCATCACCAGCGTCAGGGTGATGCCCGCCAGCAAGGCCGGCAGCGCTTCGGGCAGCAGCACTTTGAAAATCACATGACGGATGTCGCCGCCCATGGCGAGGATCGCTTCGATGCGGCCCTTTTCGACTTCGTCCAGGGCGTTCTCGACGATCCGCGCAAAAAACGGAAAGGCGCCGATGGTGATCGGCACCACGGCGGCGGTGCTGCCCAACGTGGTGCCAACCACCAGACGGGTCAGCGGGATCAGGGCAATCAGCATCACCACAAACGGCAGCGAACGACCGAGGTTGATGATCGCGCCCAGTGCCTGATTGATCCGGGGCAACGGGTACAAACCCTGACGGCGGCTGATGAACAGCAGCACCCCCAGCGGCAGGCCGATCAACAGGGTGAACAGCCCGGCGAGCAGCACCATGTACAGGGTTTCGCCGGTGGCGTTGAGCACCAGTTGCAGGATTTCATTCCAGTCGATCACGCGGTTCATGAGTGGGCCGCCCGTACGCCGTATTGCCTTAGAAAACTCAAACCGGGCGCGTCGTGCCCCAGCGGCAAACCGCAACTGGGCCGCAGTGATGCGCCGAGTGAGGACTGTGGGTCGGCGAGCAGTCTGGCGACCGGTCCCGCCTCAACCAGCCTTCCGTTGGCCATGGACGCGGCGTGATCGCAGATCGACTTGACCACGTCCAGCTCGTGGGTGATCAGGACGATGGTCAAACCGAGTTGCCGGTTGATGTCACGCAACAGTTCCAGAATCGATGCGGTGGTTTCCGGGTCGAGGGCGCTGGTGGCTTCGTCCGAAAGCAGATACGCCGGCCGTGCCGCCAAGGCCCGGGCGATGCCCACTCGCTGCTTCTGCCCACCGGACAGTTGCGACGGAAAGGCTTCGGCCTTGTCGCTCAGGCCCACCAGCTCCAGCAGTTCCCGAACCCGTTCGTGGCGCTGTGATTTGGCGACCTTGGCGATTTCCAGCGGCACCGCGACGTTGTCGAACACATTGCGCGAATGCAGCAGGTTGAAACCCTGGAAGATCATGCCGATGCGCTGACGCTGACGACGCAGTTCCTGATCGGACAGCGCGGTGAGGTCTTCGCCATCCAGCAAAATCCGCCCGGCGTCCGGACGTTCGAGCAGATTGAGGCAACGCAGCAGCGTCGATTTGCCCGCGCCGCTGCGCCCGAGAATCCCGTAGATCGCGCCATCGGGAATGCTCAGCGATACCTGGTCCAGCGCCGGGGTCGATGCTGACGGATAGGTCTTGCTCAACTGCTCGACGACAATCATGGCCTGGCATCCGCCACCGGGATCACCGAGCCCTTGAAGCTCTCAGCGATGTACTTGGCCACTTGCGGCGAGGTCAGGTCCCTGGCCAGTTGCTGGATGCGCGGATCGTTTTCCAGTTTCGGCGTGGTCACCAGAATATTGGCGTAAGGATTGTGCTCGGCTTTCTCCAGCCCCAGCGCATCCTTGGCCGGCACCAGCCCGGCTTCCAGCGCGTAGTTGCCATTGATCACCGCCAGGTCCACGTCGTCCAGTGCGCGGGGCAGTTGCGGCGATTCGATTTCGAGGATCTTCAAGTGTTTCGGGTTTTCGGCGATGTCCTTGGGCGTTGCCTGATCGGCCGCCGGGTCATTGAAACCGGGCTTGAGCTTGATCAGGCCGTTGTCCTGCAACAGGTACAGCGCGCGGCTCAGGTTGGTGACGTTGTTCGGCACCGCGACGGTGCCCTTGTCCGGCACCTGGGCAAAGGTTTTGTGGCGGTGGGAATAGATGCCCAGCGGTTCGATGTGCACCGTGGCCGCCACCGCAAGCTTTTCGCCGAGGGCCTTTTCCTGGGATTGCAGGTACGGCAGATGCTGGAAGTAATTGGCGTCCACATCGCCGTGTACCAGCAGCTCGTTGGAGTTCACGCCCTGAGGAATTTCGATCACCTTGAGGTTCAGTTGCGGATCGATTTTCTGGATGTAGGCCAGAATCTGCGCGTGGGGCACCGGGTCGGCGGCAACCCGCAACGGCTCGAGCGCTTGAGCACTGAACGAAGTCACCAGCGCGCCGAGGACGGCCAGGGTCAAACCTGCTGTTTTCAACATGGGGAGCATCCTTTAGCGAGTGATGGATCAGGCGTTTGCGGTCTTGCGAGCCGCTGGTTCGGGCAACAAGGCGTCGGCATAGAACCGACGCGCCACATCGGGGTGCGAACGCAGCCGGCCCTTGAGGTAGTTCCAGCCGACATCGCGGAACAGCGGATTGAGCGGATCGCTCGCCGGGCCTCGCGCTTCGCGCAGCAACACCGCCGGCAGCGGGTACAGCGGCACCACCGCGTCGAGTTGCGCGCCAAGGAAAAACGCGATGGACAAGCGCTCGCTACCCGCCGGCGGCGAGACCACGCGATGCACCGTGGCGCGCAGATAGCCGTTGGTGGCCAGCTCCAGCAGCTCGCCGATATTCACCACCAGGGTGTTGTCCCGTGGCAACGCGTCGATCCAGCGTCCCTCTTCGATTTCCACTTGCAGACCGGCGTGCCGGTCTTGCAGCAGGAAGCTGAGGAAACCCGAATCCTTGTGCGCGCCGACGCCCTGATTGCTCGCCGTCGAGGACTGCCCCGGATAGCGCATCAGCTTGATGTGTTCGTTGGGTTTGTCGCCGTACAACCGGTCGAAGGCGTTCTCCGGCAGCGCGAGCGCCTGAGCGAAAGCGCGCAGCAGGCGCAGCGACATATGGGTCATTGCTTGCTGCCAATCGAGCAGCAACGGCTTGAGTTGCGGCAACGCCTGCGGCCATTGGTTAGGCCCTTGCAGACGCGCCCACAGCGGACTGTCGGCCGTCAGCGGCAAGACCTCACGTTCGGCACCCAGATCGAACTGTTCACGCTGATCCGGCTGGCCGCGAGTGATCTCCGAAGCGGCGCGGTTGTAACCGCGAAAATGCGGCGAATTGATCATGCCGACAGCGGCTTTTTCACTGTCGGGCAAGGCGAAAAACTGGCGGGCGTGGTCCTGTACTTGCTTGAGAAGATTGGCGTCGATGCCATGGCCGGTCAGGTAGAAAAAACCCACATCGCGGGCGGCGTGACGCAGGTCATCTAGAAAGGCCTGGCGCTGCTGCGGCGTACCGTCGAGCTGCGACAAGTCGAGGATGGGTAACGCGGTGATGTTTGAGGTATGCGGCATGATTCACTCCCGTGTGAATCAAACCTGAAGAGCCTGTGATCGATTCAGCGTGTGCCGTCATGGCAATCGGGGGTCTGTCGGTTTGATGCTTTTGATTCGTCTGTGAATAAAAACTAAACGATATATAAAACTCCGAACAAATATCTTTTTTGCATTAGCTTAGGCCTGTATATCGGGGGCTCAACTGACCTGAAGACCGACTGCGGCAATCGACTTGCCGTTGCAGCCGGTCCTGAATGGGCTGACGGCTACAGACCGACGCGCTTCAGCCCTTCGCGCATGCCCTGATCCGCTTGCTCGCACCATTGTTTGAGCGTGAGGTTCGGCGGCAGGTTGCTTTCCAGGCTCTTGTATTCCCCATCCGTGAACACTTCGCCTTTACGGCCAGACTGTTCGTTCTTGTCGCCGTCGCGCTTGTCGAAATCACCTGGCATGTTGCCGACGAATGCGGCCATCTTGTTGGCGTTCTCGGTGCTGTCCGCTTTCAGGAATCCCTTGTCGACACAGCTTTTGATCAGGCCTGACACGTTGCGACCGTTGTCGTAAATCCCTTTCAGGGTGGCGGCGTCTTGCCCTTCGGCGTGGGCGAGCGAGTGGGTGCCAAACGCGGCTGCCATGGCAAGAATCAAAGAAGCGGTCTTCATATTTATTCCTTTAAATGTTCGAGCGTTTTGAGCTCTTTTTGAGGTGAAACTTGTTTTGGTTGAAGCGTGTTTTGTTCAAACGACGCGCCGAAAAGGCCGCTTCATGGGAGATGGCAATCAATGCACAGATATGGATTCAACTGACCACGGCCCCTTTGGGTCCACTGGCTATCAACGCTGCACCGCAGGCGGTTTTCATGCCGTCGAGCGCGATGGGCACGCCATCGACGGTGTAGGTGCTGCTGCCCTCGGCAATCGGGAAAACCCCTTTGCACAATGGGCAACTGACCATGTGGCCGACCCCGGCAATCGGCTTGCCGTTGAGATCGGTCCGGGAAAAGGCTTCGAGCACCTTGCCACCGTGGGTGGTGGAGTCACCGAGGCGGATTGCGTCTTTCATGTTGTCATTCCTTTGACCATGGCCTGTCTATTTGCACTGACGCACAATTCAGAAACTCAAGCGTTCTTCAAGCATTGCCCTTGATGCGAAATGCTTCCTTGAGCGGCACCTCTTCATCGTCATCACCATCCTCAAGACATCTATAGTCGCTGTCGCCCAACGCCGAGAGCATGGTTTGGTACAGGCTCAATGATTTGAAATTGACCTGAAGCCACAGAACGCTCTCACTTTCATAGATCACTCGAGCGTCATAATCAGCACTGCTGTTGAGCGACTGATCTTTCAGGTAGAGGTCGCCAGGCTGTTGCGCGCGAACGCATGCATCGCTGTCCTCTATTTCCTTCATTACCTTGCTGGCAGAGGTGGTGTCGTCGAACACCACCTTGTATTCATAACTCATGATCCGTGGGGCCTGTGTCGAACAGTCGGTAGGTCGGCAGGGTTGCGCATGCCGATGTGTGTTTTGTTTGGGTCGGTGGATACCGACCCACGATCGTCCAGCTGATTGCCGGAGGGGTCTTCTTTATGTATATGCGCGTTATTGCCTGACTTGTAAGGGCAAGGATTCTGGTTCCCGTATTTATGAACCCTGACCTCTGACCCATCGGGATGCTTCCACTTCTGATTGATGCCATTATCGTTGGTTTTTGTGAAACCGGCATTGGTCAATGTACTTCCTGCGCGACGGGTGCTCGTTCCCTTCATGCGAGGTAGATCCGAAGAGGCCGAGAGACCCAGCGGATCAACCCAAGTCAATGGATTGAGCACGTATTGATACAGGTTCAAGCCACCGGCGAGGCCAATAGGATCCTTACTGATGAAGCGTCCTGTTTCGGGTTCATAATATCGATAGCGATTTAAATGCAGACCGGTCTCATGATCATGATACTGACCCTGGAATCTTATCGGGTTCTTGATCCCGTGTTGTCGGGCCCATTCTGAACGCTGTTCCGTGGCAACGCCCCAAACCTTGTACTGCGCACTCCAGGCAATCTGTCCCTGAGCATCCGTCAGCTCCTGTGGTGTTCCTAAATGATCGCATTGGTACCAGGCCAACGTATCAAACGGTGTCGCGATGGATTCGTTGTTCCAGACCGGGTCATTTTCCAGACTGTATTCACCATTGAACTCAGGCACTTCAGACAGGTTTATCGATACATGACGTACTGCCTGCGCCAGAGGAACATAGGATTGGGGTTCAA
Organism: Pseudomonas sp. GW821-FHT09C09; assembly: GCF_059418105.1. Classification (NCBI taxonomy): domain Bacteria; kingdom Pseudomonadati; phylum Pseudomonadota; class Gammaproteobacteria; order Pseudomonadales; family Pseudomonadaceae; genus Pseudomonas; species Pseudomonas sp. GW821-FHT09C09. The sequence continues at coordinate 4,356 of NZ_JBWKPF010000002.1, read as the reverse complement.
AAACGTAGTGAATCGTCCGACCGGGTGTTCCATCCATTTCATCCGGGCTGCTCTCCCAGGCCAAATTATCACCGTCCCAGCCATAGAGCGTAAAACCGCAACCCTGTTCACGCTGTACGCGACAATATTCATTGCGATTCCACTGAGAACCCGCCTCCGGCCGGCGTTTGAAGTGTGCAACGGATTTTTTGTAAAGGCGCCTGCCCAGCGCGTCATAAGCAAAGTCCACCGCAAGGCGGTTGTCTTCGAAATGCACGAGGCGATCAAACAGGTCCCATTTCATCTGGCTGCGATTGTCGCTTTTCCAGCGCTGAATCATGTTGCCACGATTGTCATACTCGAAATGAGTGCCGGCGTACTCCTGCAACACATTGTCGGCCAGTTTGTTGTGCTGTGGGGTCAGATCCAGCGGCCCGCGCATTTCTGTGGCTTTGTTCTCCAACAGATTGCCCGCCGGATCGAACGCGAAAGTTTCCTCACCATGGCGAGTCATCGCGCTGAGCAACCGCCCGACAGGATCGTAGAGATAGGTGTGAGCACCGCGACGCGAATCATTGATGCCGGAAAGTTGTGCCGCAGCGTCATAATGATAATCACGTTTGAGCAGGGTCGCTTTGTCATCGCTCCGACCGATCAACTGCTCCTGCAGGCGCCCCAACGGATCCCACTTTTGCGATTGCACCAGGCGGTTGCCCTGATGGCGAGCCACCTCTCGATGCATGTCGTCGCGCTCATAGTTGACCAGCTCGTGATCATCAAGCCGCATACCCAACAGGTGACCACTGCCATAAGTCAGCCAGCTGACACGATGCCCGTCGGGACGAAGGGTCGCAACACGTTGATTCAACGCATCGTAGTCGTGCCGCCAGACGGCGACGGCTGGTTTTTCCAATGTAAGATAGTGATGGTGCTCGCGCTGAAGATTGCCGGCTGGGTCATGAAAGAACTGCAGGCGGCTATCGGCGTTTTCGGCCAACACCATCTTGCCGTTACCATCGTAGGCGAATGCCTCACTTTGTACCTGGTCCCCCTGGCTGGCTTGACGCCCTGTCACTCGCCCCATCGGGTCATAGCTGAATGAAACTATTCGCTCGCCGTCGATGATGCGTGCCAGACGCCCGGTTTCGAGATCGTACTGATAGTGAGAGGTACGACCATCGACGCCTGTTTCGGCCAACAGACGTCCAAGCGAATCATATCGAAATACCGTGGAGCGACCATTCTCGTTTTCCAGCCCGGTCAACCGACCCAACGTGTCCCAGCTGTAACGCAGGATCTGTTCAGTTGCGTCAACTCGTTCAATCACCAGACCTGCGGTGCTGTAACGCCAGGTAGTGCAATGGGCGAGGCCATCGGTATGCGCAAGTAACCGGCCTTCTGCGTCACGATCGAATCGCTCTTCGGTACCGTCGGGATGTCTGATCAGTACCAACTGGCCTGCATGGTATTCGTATTCAGTGCTTTCACCGCAGGCGTCCGTGAAACAAACCATCTGCCCACGCGAGTTGTATTCCCAGGCACTCTTCTTGCCAGAGCAGTCGGTGTATTTGACCAATTGTCCAAGGTCATTATATTCAAGGGTTTTTTCGTTTCCGTTGGCATCTTTGATAGCGACTGGTACGCCCGCCGCGTTGTAGGCGTACTCGGTCTTGTTCCCTAGCGGGTCGGTGGTCTCGACGAGATTGCCTTGATCATCAAAGCCGTGTTGCCATTGTCCGCCCTCGGCATCACTGATCTTGGTCAACAGGTCTTGATCGTCGTAAGCGAAATGCACTTCGCTGTTGTCGGCTCGAATATGTTCGAGGAGATTACCTCGCTCATCGTAGCTATAACGATCTGTGCTGCCATTGGCATGCACGTGCCTGATCAGGTTTTTTGCGTCATCCCGGAACAGCCACTCGGAACGCTCATCGGGGTGACGAATACGATAGGTGTAGCCAAGGATGTCGTAGTAGTGCCAGGTCTCGTTTCCGTGGGCATCGGTCACGTAAGTCAGACGAATGTTTTCGTCCCATTCCAGTCGGGTGTCGAAGCTGCCATCATCCGCCCATTCCCGAATGGCCTTGGCATCGGGTCCCTGGCCAAGCCACTCGATGTTCATGCCTCGTTCGGTTCGATCCGTATAGCGTGTGATCAGATGGTGTTGATACTGATAATTCCAGACTGCGCCATTCTCATCTTGAGCCAAAATGAGGTCACCGTTGGTGTCGTATTGATACGCACACAGTTGACGCTCTGGTTGACCCTCGCAAATTTCCCAGAACCCCGCAAGGCGCCCGTGCTCATCCATCATTGTGCCGATATGCGTGAGGACATTCGTAACATCGCCCTGATATGTCATCAGGTCGGACAGCACAGGCGTGTCCCCATGGCGGTGCTCATAATGCAGTTTGATACCCGCACCGCTACGCAAGACAACGCCACTCAACAGATAACGCTGTCCACTTCGAACATAGGACTCTCGTCGCTCGAAGCCACGGCATATCAGCAGCTCAGTTTCATCTACTCGAACCAGCGTGATGTTTTCTATCGCGTCGTAATGAAACTGTCCGACTTTCGGTAAAGGGAAGAAATGACTACGGCCATCTATATCGTGGAACTGCAACCCCTCGTCGACACAGTCCAGACGCGTCGTAAATTCAGTGATCCACCGAGCGCCCATTTCACCTTGATCGTAAGCGTCGAGTCGTGAACTATAGGTACGCACCCACTCGATCGAAAACGGTCCAGGCAAACGAAAGTCAACATGGCTGAGGCTTTCTGACCCCAAAGCGAAGCTGATACTGTTTCCGGTACCTGCCTTGACGCCGTTTTTGCAGCTGTTGCAATTCGCTGATGCCGGTGCCTGACGACTGCTGGCTTCAAGACGACCTTCGCCGGCCTTATGCTTGGCTTGGGTGGTTGCATTTGGCTTGAGGACTGCACTTTGCCCGTGTCCACGACGTTTGCGAAAACTGGTGACAGCGCCGCTCAATACCTGAATCAACCAACCGATTGAATGCCGTGTGCCAGGGTCGGCCAATTTACTCAGCTGGCTTCGCAACTCTGGACCCAGCGCTTTTAACGAAGTGGTGTGTTTGATCACTAACTGCCTGGCTTGCTCCGGAAGAAGGTTCTTCGCCGCACTATTGGCTACGCCTTTTCCAGCTGCTTTATAGGCACTGAATGCTGCACCAAAAATATTACTGATCGCAGCTTTCGGATCATTGAGCAACTGATCGCCTGCGGCGCTCAACTTTTGTCTGGCTGCCTGAACATCACCCTTAGCGTTGAGATTGCCATTGACCGTTGTCTCCAGACCTTTGGCGATTTCGGTAATTGCACTCTGACCCAGTTCGCCCGCATCGTTGAGAATACCCGCAAGCTTGGGTTGGGCCTGCTTTACAAAGTCATCGATGGTACCAACAATTGTGGCGTTCAAATGCCCGACCAACACCTCGATCATCGAATCACCCAACAGCATTTTGGCGCTATTGCGTAACTCCTGACGTACAAGGAACAGCGTCGGGCGCAAACTCATACGAGCTGCAGCCATTGTCGGCGGTGCCGGCAGCACACCGATCAAGTTGATGCCCAGACTGACCCAGTCGAGCACTTCACGTTGCTTGCTTTTGGCCAGAGTTACAATGTCACCCAAGGCATCGACCAGTGCCATGATGTTACCGATGACAGGCAAGGCCCCCGCGACATTCTTGATGCGATCCAAAGTAACCACACCACCACTGATCGATTGCAGCCATGCGTCAAAAACCGCAGCGCCACGTCCTACATCCTTGATGTCAACGGTATTGAGTGGAACGATCGCAACCTGAGGCTCACGTTTCACAACAGCAGTTTCAGTGGTCATGACAGCATCTCACCCGCCGGCAGGCCCGGGGTTTTAATAGAAGTTTTTGGCAGGGTTGGAGCCGGAAGCGTTGGCAACTTGCCCGCCTTGCTCGCCGCCCCGAGAATCCCCGACGCACTCGGCATCGCCGCACTCGCCAGCTTCGGCAACCCGGCCACCCCACCCTGCATCACACCTTTCACTTGCTGCGCGGTTTGCATCGCACCCATCCCTGTCTGTGCCAATTCCTTGCCCTTCTCCAACATGTCCCAGTTCTTGCTCGGCAACGCCTGCGCCACCATCGCCTGCACCTGACTCGGCACGTCTTCCGCGCCCGGTGGACTCAACGGCCATTCCGGCTTGCCGATGTAGCTGCCTTCACTCCAGGTGTCCGCCGGATCCTTGCCGAACAGCACCCGCGCCGGGCCCGGTGCGGCGCCGGCAACACTGGCGAAGCCCTTGGCATCGAGCTTGCCCTTGATGCTTTTGCCCAAGGCATCGATGACTTCGTAATCGCCGTCCTTGATGCC